>NZ_JAUASV010000030.1 GCF_030345695.1 Galbitalea sp. SE-J8
CGACCGGAACCCCACCCGCAAGCCACTGCCGAGACACCGACACCCCCGCGACCGAATACTCCCCATCCGTCACCGAGACCGTCCCGCCCACCACCGCAGCACCCGACACCACCGGCACCACCGACACCGCGAACGAACCCGCCGACACCGTCACCGGATCCGTCACCGACACCACATCCGCATACCCCGCACGCGACGCCGTCACCCGCACCGACACCGGCACACCAACCAGATCCGGCGTCACCGCAAACGACGCACCCGTCGCACCCGCGACCGGCACCCCACCCGCGAGCCACTGCCGAGACACCGACACACCCGCGACCGAATACTCCCCATCCGACACCGACAGCGTCCCGCCCACCACCGCAGCACCCGACACCACCGGCACCACCGCCACCGCGAACGAACCCGCCGACACCGTCACCGGGGTCGACGTGCTCGTGCCGTCCGCATACCCGGCCCTGCTCGCCGTGGCGCGCACGGAGAGCGCCGTGCCGAGGTCGGCGGCGGTGACCTCCAGCGACGGTGAGGTCGCGCCAGCGATGGGCGACCCGTCGCGGAGCCACTGATACGCGACGTCGACGTCCGGAAGGTCCCAGTTCGCGGGACTCGAGGTCAGCGTGCCGCCCACGACGGCCGCGCCGTGCACCGCGACCGGATCGACGGCGGCGGGACCGCGGCTGAACGCGATCGTGTACGCGCGGGTCGCGCCGCTCTCGGCGGTCACCGTGACGGTGGCCTCGGCATCCTCGCTCGTCGCCTGCGTCACCGAGACGCTCGCGAGCGGGTCGCTGGCCGTCGCCGCCACGGTCGGCAGCGTCGATGCCAGCGGCAGGATCTCGGAGTACTCGGTCGTCGCCGGGTCGAACGACTCGAGCGGGGCCGCGTCGAGCGTGATCGCCCGGGCGGATGCGTCGGTGCTGACCCCCGCGGTCTTTCCGTAGACCTGCATCTCGGAGACGATGATGTGCGTCGACGTGCGGGCGTTCATGGTCACCCGGATGGTCTGGGCGCGCACGCTCACCGGAACCTCGACCACGATGCCCGTCGGTGTCGGACTCGCGATCGAGTCGACGAGCACCGGCTCGCTCGCGTCGACCCAGTCACCCGCGTCGTCGACGTACTGCACCTGCAGCGACGAGGCGTACGACAGCGCCGAGCCGTCCTTCCAGAAGTAGATCCGCACCCTCGACACGTCGGTCGTCGTCGCCAGCTTCTGCCGCAGCCAGTCGCCCGAGCGCGTCGGACTGGTCCAGTCGGACCAGCCCTTCTCGGTCAGGTCGCCGTTGATGGTGCGCGACGCGGGGTACCCGCTCTCGGTGTACGAGGCCGCCACCGCGACTCCGGGATCGAGGGACACGTTGCGGTCGCTCGGGTTCGTCACCTGCACGTGCAGGGTCGCGGCCACGCCGCCCTCGACGTGCCCGTGCAGGTCGAACGTGCCGACGCTCGCGAGCTGGCTCGGCGTCGGCGCGTCGTCCCAGGTGACCGGGATGTCGGCGACGTCGCCCGAGGCGAGCTCGGCCTGCGTGGTCGACGGCAGGATCGGGGTCGCGCCGACGTACGTCTTCAGCACGCCGGGGATGGTCGACACCACCGTCGAGACGACGACCGGGAGCGTGATCGCGTGCGTCGTGCCGTCGAGGTCGGGGACCGTGCCCGAGATCGAGCCCGTGCCGGCGCTCGCCCACAGACTCGGGTCGGGCGCGGTCCAGGTCACCGGGCGCGCCGTGCTCGTGCCGCCCGCGTAGTGCACGGTGATGGTGGACGGCAGGGTCGGCACCGTTCCGACGATCGTGTACAGCGTCGGCACGTCGTACGACGCGACCGTCGTGTCGATCGCGCTCCACGACTGATTGCTGCCGCCCGTCGGGATGTACGCCGCGACGGGCGAGCCGACCGCGGTCGCGCTGCCCGACACGTCGACGAGCGTGCGCTGCCCGACGTTGATGAGCGTGAATGCGCCGTCGCCCCGCGTCGAGACCATCCAGCGCGTGTTCGCGTTCGATGCGTCGCCGAGCGTCGTCAGGGTGTTCCCGGTGCCGGCGGCCAGGTACTGCCCGCTCGTCACGTTCTTCAGCCGGTACGCGGCGCTCGTCGAGTAGTCGGCGGGATCGACGACCTCCGCCTTCCACTGCTGCTTGCCGTCGAGCAGGTTGAGGCTCTGCAGGGTGCTCGCGCTGCCGGCGGTCGACAGGGCGAGCCCGCTGCCGGTGCCCTTCAGCTGATAGCTGTGCCCGGCGTTCAGGATGCGCGCGCCGTCCGCGACGCCGCTCACGTGGTTCACCACGAACGTCGTCACCGACTGGCCCTCGACCGGCACGTCGACGTACTTCGTGGCCGACGACACCGGGATCGGCGCGCCCGGCACGAGGTATCCGGATGCCGAGGTGCTCACCGGGGTCAGGGTCGCGTTCGACGCGATGGTGCCGAACTTCGCGAGGTCGACCCGCACGGTGTGCGCGCCACCGGTGTTGACGTGCACGATGCTGACCCCGTCGCCGCCGGCCTTCACGGCCGCGGTCGTGTTCGCGTTGTCGACCGGGATGAAGTGGTCGCCCTGCACGATGTAGTGGGTGAAGTTCTGCGCGGTCCAGTACTTCGTGTTCGTGTAGATCGGGCACTGGGCGAGCGTGTCGGTCGGCGCGCAGTCGAACTTGAGCTGGATCTCGCCCCAGTTCAGGTTCTCCCCGGCCGGCGACATGTTCGTGTAGTCCTCGACGGGCTGCCAGAACACCCAGGCGCTCGGCTCGAGGCTGCGGACGTCGTCGATGATCTTGTTGCCGAGCCAGGTGCCGGTGGCCATCGAGGTGAAGTTCTGTCCGTCGAGGCCCGAGCCCTCGACCTCGCTCATCCACAGCGGCTTGTTCGCGCTCTTCGCGATGTCGCGCACCGCGACCGAGCCGCCCGAGCCGTAGGTGTGCGTGTTCAGGCGGCCGAGCGCTGCGCGGGTGGTGGGCGTCCAGCTGTTCCACGCCGTCACGAGGTTCGACGGCACCGTCTCGTCGTTGCCCGCGACGATGGCGCTGAGTCCGTTGTCGCTGAGCTTCGTCTGCAGTCGCGTGAAGAGGTCCGCCTGCGTGGTCGCGGGGATGTTGGCACCCTCCTGGCGTCCCTTCGGCACGCCGCCGGTCAGGGTCGTCGTCCAGAATCCGGCCCACGGCTCGTTGACCGGCTCGACGGAGTCGAAGGTGATGCCCTCGGTCTGCTCGAGCTTCTTCGCGACCTTGGCGAGATAGGTGGTGAAGTTGCCCCGCTGACCCGAGACCATCTGATCGGTCGTCGAGGTGGTGGCGCCCGAGACGTATCCGCTCGTCGTCATGAACCACGGCGGCGAGTTGCTGAACGCCTCCCAGTGCATGTTCGAGCCCTGGCGCGCCTTCGCCGCCTGGATCCACCAGCGCTGGTTCGGATCGGCGTTCCAGTTGAAGTCGTCGTCGCTGCCGTCCCAGGCCGCGGCGTAGCTCGACTTGTTGGCGAACGTCGCCGGGACGTCGTTGTTCAGGTCGTCCTTGATCGTCGGAGCCCACCAGCCGGGCACGGCGCCGCCGGGCCGCAGGTAGTCGGCGACGTCGGTCGCGTTGCCTCCGCCGATGTTGTAGCGCGCGATGTTCAGGTTGAGGCCGTCGGGCCCGAAGACCATGTCGGCGAGCTTGTTCTTGACCTCGTCGGAGTACCCGCCCGTGACGTTCGCGAACCAGGCGAGGCTCGTGCCCCAGCCGTCGAATGCGGGCTGCTGGTACGACGGATCCGGCGTGATCGTGAGGTCGGGTGCCGTCGACCCGGCCGCCTGCGCCGGCACGGACGACGAGAGCCCGGCGAGGGCGACGCCGACGAGGGATGTCACCGTGGCAATTGCGAGAAACCGTCGAGCGATTCGCGACACCGTTGTCATGTTGTGCTGTGCACCTTTCGCATCGTTGCGTGAGGCAGATGGTCGATCCCGGGGGCGGAGGCCGCGGCCGGGATCAAAATGATTACGTAACCATTCTGGTCTCGCTCGGAGTATTCCACGTGCCGGCCGGCGGTGTCAATGAGAACGAGAAAAGCATTTCGACTGATTTCGATCCGCCGTCGGCGATGGTCGCGCGCGGCTCGCCCGGGCCGGGGCGAGGCAGGGCTCGGGCGGGTCGGGGAGCGCCCGTCGCGTCACCGCGCGGCGCCCCCCGAAGCCCGTCGTTCGTCGCCTAGCGCCCCTTCTTGACGACCTTCGTCGTGCTCGTGACGCTGACGGCGGCGTAGCCCGCCTTCGATCCGGTGACCGTCACGGTGATGCGCTTGCCCGCGAGGGATGCCGGGATCACGAGCGTCGAGCGGGTCGCCCTCGCGATCGCCACCCCGTTCGCCTTCCACCGGTACGTCAGCTTCACGCGCGCCGGAGTCCACTTCCCGGGCTTCGCGGCGAGCTTGTGACCCACCCTGGCCTGGCCCGTGACCTTCGGCTTCGGCGTCGAGTGCAGCTTCTTCAGCACCGGGCCGGTCTTCGCCGACGTCACCGACACCGGCAGATAGCCGCTCTTCGTCCCGGTCACCGTCACGGTGATGCGCTTGCCCGCCGCGGATGCCGGGATGACGAGCGTCGGAGCGGTCGCCTTCGCGATCGCGGCCCCGTTCACCCGCCACTGGTAGGTCAGCGTCACGCCCGACGGAGCCCACGCTCCGGCCTTCGCCGTGAGCTTGCGCCCCACCTGGGCCGCGCCCGTGATCTTCGGCTTCGGCGTCGACTGGAGCTTCTTCAGCACGACGTCGACCGTCGGGCTCTGCACCGCATCCGTCTGGGCCGAGGTCCTCGAGACGGGCACGTAGCCGTCCTTCGTCCCGGTCACCGTCACCGAGAGGTGCGCGCCGGCGACCGTGGCGGGGAGCACGAGGCTCGACGCGGTCGCGCCCGGGATCTCGGCACCGTCCGCCAGCCACTGATAGCCGAGCGTCACACCCGACGGCAGCCACTCCCCCGGATCGGCCGCCACCGTGGCGCCGACGACCAGGGTGCCGGACACCGTCGGCACCGGTGTGCCGGACATCGTGCGCAGCACCGCGGCGGACGGCGCGGAGGTGATCGAGTTGGGCGTGTAGCCCGGCGCGGAGCCCGTGACCGTGACGGTGAGCGACTCGCCGGCGACCGAGTCGTCGACCAGGTAGGTCGCCGCGGTGGCGCCGGGGATCGCCGTCCCGTTGGCGTTCCACTGGTAGCTGCGCACGGCCGAGCTCGGGGTCCAGGTCGCGTCCGAGATGCCGAGCGTGCTGCCGACGACCGGGGTTCCGGTGATCGAGACCGATCCCGACACGGCCACGACGGGCAGCGCCGACACCGTCACCGTCGCGATCGCCCGCACCGACGTGCCCTCCACGCGACCCTGCACCTCGAAGGTGCCCGTCGACGCGTAGCTCGCCGGATCGACCGCGTCCCACGTCACGGGGAGCACGGCCCAGCTGTCGTCGGTGTAGCGCGCGACGACCGTCTCGGGCAGCACGGGGGCCGTGCCCACCTGCACCGCGATCGGCACGGCGTCGAACGCGTCGATGATCGGAGTGACCGACACGATGGCGTGGGTCGCGACGCTCGCGTCGCCGTCCACGTGCCCAGTGGCGATGAAGCTGCCGCCGGTGGCGTAGTCACCCGGGTCGACCGCGTCCCAGACGGCGTCGACGAGCTGCGTCGTGCCGTTCGAGTATCGGCCGGTCACCTTCTCGGGCAGCTCCGGCGCCGTGCGGGCGTCCGTGGTCACCGTGGTCGTGACGGTGCTCGACAGCACGGCCGGGATCACCGTGAAGGTGGCCGTCGCCGGCACCGTGGTGCCCGCCACCGTTCCCGTGATGACGATCGGGTCGGCCGTCAGGTCGGCTCCGTCGACGTCCCACGTCACCGGGCGCGTCGCCGTGCTGCCGCCGAGGTAGTTGACCGCCACGGTCGCGGGCAGCGAGGGCGCGACGCCCTCGGGCACCGACCCCGTGATCGGCGTGATCGTGTCGACCGGCGGCGCGGCCAGCAGCAGCACGTTGCCGTACTGGTACGAGGTGTTGTAGCCGCGCGACCCGAACTGCCCGCTCACCGGCGCCGTCGACGACGTGTCGGTGTAGTCGATGACGGGCGTCGACATGTCATTCACGTACACCAGGAAGCGCTGACCGCGGGCGATCACCCGGATCGCGGCATCCGTGCCCGTGGCGAGCGAGGAGATCGTTCCCGACTGCACCAGCTGGGTCCACGAGCCGTTGGCACGCCCGAGCACCGCGGTCTTCGCGGTCGTGTTCACGCCCACGTAGTAGCCGGTGTAGTTGTCGGCTCCGTTGGCCGGTGAACTGACCCGCAGGATCAGACCCGCCTGCTGCGTCGAGCCGGAGGTGGTGCGCACCGTCGCCTGGTAGACCACGTCGCCTGAGCTCGGCACGTAGCGCGAGACCGCCTTCTCCCCGGCGCCGTTGTTCGCGGTGGCCGAGACGAGGCGCCCGCTCGAGATCGACCAGCCCGACGACGGGTAGCCGTCCCATCCCGTCGTGCCGGTGCTCGCGAACGAGTCGCTGTACTCGGCCACGCCGACCGCGATCGACGGATGCAGCGACGTTCCGGTGACCGTGCCGCTCACCGAGAAGTAGCCGCTCGACGCGAGCTGCGCCGGGGTGATCGTGTCCCACACCACCGGCTTCGACACGGTCGTGCCGTCGCTCAGCGTCGCGGAGACCGTCCCCGGAAGGCTCGGCTGCGTGGCGACCTTGGTCAGCACGAGCGACGTGGCGAATCTCGTCACCTGCAGCGCGGGCAGCACGGTCACCGTCACCGACGCGGGCACGGAGCCCGCCGTGCCGTGCACGGTGAAGGTTCCCGGGCTCGCGTATGCCGACGGGTCGACGGCGTTCCAGGTCACCGGCACCTTGCGGAGCTCGCCGGACTCGTCCTGGCCCGGGATCAGGGCGGGCAGCGCCGGGGCGACCCCGGCCGTCGTCTGGACCGTGTTCGTGCCGGTGACGGCGATCGTCGCGGGGACTGCCTTGATGACGAAGTTCTTGAACGCCGCCGCCGAGACGTAGGTTCGGGCACCGATGTAACCGCTCGCGAAGCTCGAGTCGGTCTGGGTCCACTTCGGCGTGACCATGTCCTTCGCGTAGTAGCTGATGGTGGTGCCGTCCGCGATCGCGCGCAGCTTGTAGAAGGTGCCGTTCGCGGGCGTGTCCGCGTTGGCGTAGCTCCACGCGGTCCAGGCGTTCGCCTTCTGGATGCCCGCGGCGTAGTACGTCGTGTTGCCCTCGATGCCGAGGTAGTACGCGTTCTGGTCGTTGGCCGCGCTGCCCGATCGGAACCAGAGTCCGGCGTTGCCGGTGCTGGCCGCCACGGAGACGTCGGCCTCCACGACGAAGTTGCTGAGGCTCAGCGGGTTCGCCGGGTTGAGCGGGTCCTTGACGTAGCTGTACGACGACGTGCCGCCGGCGTTCTGCGGGATCGTCCACGAGTTGTTGCTGTACGCCCAGGTCTTGTTGCCGCCCGAGGTCCAGCGCGAGGTCGCATCCGTCGCGAAGTCGTCATAGACGTAGGCCACCGTCACGTAGGCCACGACCGGGCTGTCCCAGCCGTCGACCGCGCCCTGCACCTGGAAGTAGCCGGCGTTCTGGTACTGCGCAGCGCTCACCGCGTTCCAGGTCACGGCCATGGCGGCCGTCGTGCCGTCCGAGCGCGTGGCGACGACCGTCGGGGGGAGCGCCGGTGCGACCTGGCGCTGGGTGATCACCCGGGCGTTCGCCACGGCCGTGATCGTGACCGCGGTGACATGCACCGTCGCGGTGGCGGCGATCTCCGTGCCCGGGACCGTGCCGGAGACCGTGAAGGTGCCCTCCGCGCTGTAGCTCTCCGGATCGATGGCGGCCCACGTGACGGGCAGCGTCACCGGACCCGACTCGGCGGTCGCCGACACCGTCGTGGGCAGCGTCGGCGCGACGCCGACGACGGTCGTCGTGTCGACCGGGTCGATCGACACCACCGGATCCGCGGGGGTCACGGCCACCCGCACCTTCGCGGGAACGGTCGTGCCCTCGATCGTGCCGGCGAGATCGAAGGTCCCGGGCGTCGAGAGCTGCGCGCTGCTCGGCGTCGCCCACGTCACCGCGCGCGTGTCCGTCGACTCGTCGCTCAGCGTCACCGAGACGGTCGCGGGGAGCGCCAGCTCCTGGCCGACCGAGATGGACCTGGTCACGGGCGTGGCCGCGACGACCGTCGCGGGCTTCGCGACGGTGGCCGGTCCCGCGGTCAGCACGCGGAACAGCTGGCCGTCCGAGCCGTCGGCCGTCGCGAGCGAGACGGAGCCCGAGCCCGAGCGCGCGAGCGCCTTTCCGTTCCGCGAGACGAGGGAGAAGTAGCCGTCCGGGCTCAGAACGAGCTTCCACTGCTGGTTCGACGCGAACTCCGTCGTGTACTTCTTGCTCGCGGGCGTGAGCGCGACACCGTCGCCCGACTGCGTCAGCACGAGTCCGCCGCTGTGCGACACGAGGCCGACGTAGCCGTCGAGGCTCGGCCGGGCGACCCAGCGCTGGTCCTTCGTGGCGTCGTCGTCGAACGCGGTGCGCACGACCGTGCCGGTCGTCGCCGAATGGGTTCCCGAGGCGAGCGCGATCGAGGTCGCCCGGTCGAGGATCTGCAGGTCGCCGACCGGAACGAGCGACCACTTCTGGTAGTCGCTGCCGTTGGCCGTGTTCTGCTGCACGCCGACGGTCGTGCCCGAGCCCGTGTTGATCTCGAGCGCCTTGTTCGAGTTGGTGTTCGTGATCGTGAAGTAGCCGTCGTCGTCCTGGGCGAACGCGAAGGTCGACGCGAGGCGCTTGTAGTAGACCGACTGCACGACGTTCGCCCCGTTGTTGGTGGCCTTGCCGGCGACGTTGACCACCTTCGCGGTCGCGCGATCGACGATCTTGAAGCCGCCGCCGGTCATCGGCTGCAGCAGCCACTGCTGCGTGCGCACGGGCGAGGTGTTCACGGGCGTCGTGGTGAGAGCCGCGTCGTTGGCCCGCGACTGGCCCGCGACGTCGAGCGCCTCACCGGTCGCCTTGTTGACGATGCGGTAGTAGTTGTTCAGGCCGTTGATGTCCGAGACCGTCGGCGCGGCCACGGTGTAGTCGCCCGTGGCGTCGAGGGTCTTCTGGGTCATGCCGAGCAGCACGAAGGTGGCCCAGCCGATGTTGCTCGCGTTGCCGTCGCCGCGCTGGTCGTTGTTCCAGTAGTCGTTGGCCGAGGTGCCGAGGTACTCGTTCGTGAAGCCGAGGCCCGAGCCCTTCCCGACGTCCGACATCTGTCCGGCCTTGTCGCCCATGTTGGTGTAGAGCATCGAGTTCTTCTCGATGTACCGCGCGAAGTCGATGTAGTGCTGATCGCCCGTCGCCTGGCCGAGCTCGTAGAAGTCGGACGAGTAGAGCGCCTGCGCGATGTCGCCGCCGGCCGCGCCGGCGTGGATGCCGCTCAGGCCGTAGCTCGGCACGTGCTCGTTGTCGTACATGATCAGGTCGTCGGTGCCGTCGACGGGCGACGCGAGCACCGAGTGGATGAAGTTCCAGGTCTCGGCGTAGTCGGCCGTGTACTTGGCGTGGTCGAGCCACTTGGCCTTCTCCACCGGGTCGGTCGCCGAACGGTAGAGGTACATGTACGCCTCGAGCGAGGTGTAGCCCGCCTCGCGGTCGCGCTCGGCCGGCTGGCCGTTGTAGTCCTCGAGCGAGTTGCTGTAGTTCATGTCCTGGCTCTGCACGGCCCAGGCGGCGTCGCCCGCCGCGCGCGCCTTGGCGGCGTAGCCGGCGTCGCCGGTCGTGTCCGCGAGCAGCAGCAGCGCCGGCACCGCCCAGATCGTCAGGGCACCCGCGCCCAGGCTGTGGTCGGGACCGGATGCGGTGGACGACAGCGCGTCGGCGTACGCCTTCGCCTTGTTCAGCCAGGCGACGTTGTCGACCCCGTGGCTCAGGTCCTCGCGGTAGGCCTCCATGAGCGCGGTGTACGCCTCGCCGCGCGTGCGCGGGTTGGTGCTGGCCTCGATGCCGCCGATGTTCACCTGGTCGTTGATGACGTTCCGGGCGCGGGTCTTCATGCCCTCGTTGCCGCGCGCCCAGCCCTGGGCGAGCTCGACCCAGGCCATGTCGGCCTGACGCCAGAGGAATCCGCTGGAGGTCTGCAGCAGCGCGTAGTTGGTGCTGTAGACGCGCTTGCCGCCCGACGTGCCGTACGAGTTGTCGACGTAGTCGACGAGAGTGTCGAAGTGGATCTTCGTGTCCACCCGATCGACGACCTCCGCGGTGTCCGCATAGGCCGCACGCCACACGCCGTCCACGGCGGAGCTGAAGTCGGCGTAGGAGTCGTAGCGCAGGGCCATGCCGGTGTCGCGCGAGAGCGTGTCGGACAGCGGGAGGTAGCGCATGATCGAGGGCTTGCCGCTGTAGATGTTGCGGTAGTTGCGGTTGTAGCCCGGGTAGCTCTGGAACAGCTCGGGGAAGCCGCCGTCGGCCGTGACCTGGCGAAGGCCGAGCCCGGCGACGTTGAAGCGTGAGTCCACGAGGGTCTTGTTCGTCTGGGGGTCCTTGTCGGCCGCGATCGTCTCGCCGTCCCCCGGGGTGCGGTCGAGCAGCGTCAGGCCGTAGCCGGTCGCCGGGTCGTATGCCGTGATGAGCGGCGCCGGCATGCCGTCCGTCGGCAACGAGGTCTCGGTGCCGTCGAACGCCATCTTGTTGCGCGCCGCGAACGTGAGAGCGTCGTTGCCGTACCAGGTTCCCGGTGAGAACCACTTGAATGACGACGGGTTCGCGCTCGCGCCGGTACGGATCGGGAACGTCACGTAGATGCCCTTGCCCGAGTCCCCCGCGCCGAGCGAGGTCACCTCGAAGTGCCGCGCGATGTCGAGTGTGTCGTGCGCGAAGTGGAAGGTGTCCGTGACGTGCACGACCGTGTTGTTGCCCACGACGACGTCGGCCGACGCGGTCCACGCGCCGGAGACCTTGGCCACGTCCAGGTACGCCGAGTACGACGGAGCGCTCGTGCTCTGGTAGCGCACGCCCACCGCCCCGGCCGTGGTGGCCCACTGCACGGCGCCGTCGCGCACGACGGCGAGCGAGTAGGTGTCCGCATCCGGGATCAGCTGGTACGAGACGCCCGAGTCGGACGTGCCGAGCGTGATCGTGTCGCTCGCGTACGCGGGGGTGACCGCGAGCGTCGTGAGACCGCCGACCGCCAGGGCTCCCACGGTGACCGCCGCCAGTAGGCGGAGGAATCGATTCTGCCTCATTGCAGGGTCCTTCCTGAGGTGCTGCTCGACGCGGGGCGGACGAGCTCGCCGCCACCGATCGCCGTGGGGAACGCAGGGAGCAGCCGGGACCGTCGCGACACCGTCGTCATGGCTGTGCGGTACACCCTTCGCGTCATTGCGTGAGGGGATCCGGACGGGTCTCTGACCGAGCCCGCGCATGGCGCCGAAAATGTTTTCGCGCCCACCCCTCGCACGGAGTATCCCATCGCCGAAACGTCGGTGTCAATCAAAATCGAAAAGGGTTTCGCGCCCCTTTCGAGGGCCGCGACCCGCGCGGTGCGCCGCGCGCCGCTACAGCTCGGTCGGCCCGAGTGCGGGCTGCGCGACGAAGCGGAAGGTGGCGGCGGCCACCCCGGTGAGCTCGAAGAGCGCGAGCCGGTTCTCCCCCGCGCGCAGCGCGCCCGCCGGCACGTAGAGGGTCGCCTGCGGCCCCCGCGACCAGTACCGGCCGAGGGCGAACCCGTTGACCCAGGCGATCCCCTTGCCCCAGCCGTCCGTCGCCAGGAAGAGGTCGGCCGGCTCGTCGAGCACGAAGCCGCCGCCCAGGACGACCGGTCCCGCGACGGCGTGCGCCGCGCGGACTCCGCCGCCGTCCGAGAGCGCCCGCTCGATCCGGTCCGGATCGAGATCGACACGGTGCACCGACCAGTCGTCGAGTGCGCGACCGTCGAGCGACACCGGCCCGAGCCCCTTCCACTCGCCGATGCGGTCGGCGTAGTTCACGCGCCCCATCTCCTCGACGAGGATCTCGAGAGCACCGTCGGCCACGGCCGGCAGGGCAAGCACCGCGTCGCGCTGATCGCGCTGGATCACGCCGACCGGGTCCCCGTCGAGGAACACCTGTCCGCGGTCGCGCACCTCGGGAGCCAGCAGCACCGCCCGATCCGCCGTCGACACCGCGTGGCGGTAGAGCAGGAAGCCGTCGTGGAGCAGGTCGTCGAAGGTCGGGGCGGTGCCCCTCTCGCGCGGCTCGGCGGAATCCAGGGTCGCCGCGCGCCAGTCGGCCCGGCGATCGAGCACGCCCGAGAACGCCGGGGCGGGCGCCCGCGCGGCCGGCACCTCGTCGGGAACCGGCGCGTAGCGTGCGATCACCTCGCGGAACGCCCAGAACTTCTCCGCGGGCGAGCCGTCCTCGGCGAGGGCGGCGTCGTAGTCGTAGCTCGTCACGATCGGCTGATACAGCCCCTTGTGGTTCGCGCCGTTCGAGAGACCGAAGTTCGTGCCGCCCACGAACATGTAGATGTTCACGGATGCGCCCGCCGCGAGCAGCTCGTCGAGCTCGCGCGCCGCGGCCGCCGCCGACGTCACATGGTGGGCGGTGCCCCACGAGTCGAACCAGCCGTCCCAGAACTCCGAGCACATGAGCGGGCCGGCGGGCTGGAACCCGCGCAGCGTGGCGAGACGCTCCCGCGAGCGCGATCCGAACGACGCCGTCGCGTGCACGCCCTCCAGCCGACCGTTCTGGAGCATCCGTTCGAAGGGCTGATCGACCGTCGTCAGGGGCACGGTGAGCCCGGCCGCGCGGTACAGCTCGACGAGCCGGGCGAGGTAGGCCTTGTCGTCGCCGTACGCGCCGTACTCGTTCTCGATCTGCATGAGGATGATCGGGCCACCGGCATCGATCTGGCGGGGCGCGAGGATCGGCGCCAGCTCGTCGAGGTAGTCGCCGACCGCCGAGACGAAACGCGCATCGCTGCTGCGCAGGCGGACGTCCCGATCGGCCGTGAGCCAGGTGGGAAGTCCGCCGTTGGTCCACTCGGCGCAGATGTACGGGCCCGGTCGCACGATGGCGTGCAGGCCCTCGGCCGCGACGAGGTCGAGGAAGCGGCCCAGGTCTCGCGCGCCGTCGGTGCGGAACTCCCCCGGCCGCGACGAGTGGAAGTTCCACGCGACGTAGGTCTCGACGGTGTTCAGGCCCATCAGCCGGGCCTTGTGGATGCGGTCGGCCCACTGATCGGGGTGCACGCGGAAATAGTGGATCGCGCCCGAGATAATGCGGAACGGCGAGCCGTCGAGCAGAAAGTCCTCGTCGCCGATCGCGAAGGAGTGTGTAGCTGCCAATGTGGTCTGGGCTTCCGATCTCATGGGCTGACCGCGGGATTCGACGGAATCGGCGACGACTCCTCCGTCCGCCTCGGCCTGCGAGCCCCGTGGGCGGTTATCGTGCGCTCCCCGCGACGTCGTCGAAGAGGGGGCATCGCGGCGGGCCGTTCAGCCTTCCGGTTTCACTATGTTTACCCTAACACTTGCGTAATTCCTCCGCAAAGTGCCGCAGAATGGAGTGCCCGCCGGCGAGCTCCCCGCTCACGGCGCCGAGCGAAAGGTCACGGCATGGAGGCACGCCCGTCGAAGCCCGCGGCGATGGCGGATGTCGCCGCACTCGCCGGGGTCTCCTCCCAGACGGTCTCCCGCGTCGCCAACGGCGCCACCAATGTGAAGGAGGCGACGCGGCTCCGGGTCATCCAGGCCATGCGCGAGATCGGCTACCGGCCGAACGGCGCGGCACGCGCGCTGAAGCGCGGCAGCTACGGCTCGGTCGGCGTCATCACCTTCACCCTCGCGAGCTACGGCAACATCCGCACGGTCGAGGCCATCAGCGCCCGGCTCGCCGACCGCGGCTACTCGCTCACCCTCATCAACGTTCCCGACCGCACCATGGGCAGCATCTCGGGCGCCTACAACCGGCTCGCCGACGAGGCCGTGGATGCCGTCATCGTGCTCTTCGAGGCGCGGCTCATCGACCAGGAGCACGCCGAGTTCCCGCCCGGCCTGCCGGTCGTGGTGGTCGACTCGCAGGAGGCGCGACGCTTCCCCACGCTCGACACCGACCAGGCCGAGGGCGCGGCTCTCGCGACCGAGCACCTCATCACGCTCGGGCACCGGGACATCCTGCACCTGGCCGGGCCCGAGGGATCGTTCTCCGCCGAACGGCGCACGGCGGCGTGGGCCGACACGATGGCCCGCCACGGACTCCCCGTGCGCCCGAGCCTGCGCGGCGACTGGAGCGCCGAATCCGGTTACGCGGCGGGAGCCGAGATCGCCCGGCAGCTGGGCGAGGTGACCGCGGTGTTCGCCGCCAACGACGCCATGGCGCTCGGCGTGATGCGCGCGATGCACGAGCTCGGCGTCGGCGTGCCGCACGACCTGAGCGTCGTCGGCTTCGACAACACCCCCGAGTCGTCGTGCTTCTGGCCACCGCTGACCACCGTCTCGCAGGACTTCGACACGCTGGGCCGGATCTGCGTCGAGCTCGTCGCCGAGGGCATCGAGGACGGCTCGACGCCCAACACCCACCACCTCGTGCCGACCGAGCTCGTGGTGCGGCAGTCGACGGCGCCACCGATCCGGGCGTGAGGGATGGCCCGGCGAGCCGAGGCTCACCGGGCCATCCGATTCAGCGCGCGATCACTTCTTGGTGACCGTGTAGCCCTGGCTGTTGCCGTACTTCACGATCGCGTCCGCCCAGGCGTCGAGACCGTCGGCCAGCGTCGTGCCGCCCGTGTAGGCGGGGCCGACGTAGGTCGAGAAGTCGGTGTTGGCGGCGACCTGGAACGGCAGGTAGCTCCAGCCCGGGTTCACGTTCGCGGCGGCCTGCGCCAGCACGCTGTTGTACTCCTGGCCGCCGAAGTAGGCGAGCAGGTCGGGAGCGTCGTAGTCGCCGGTCGACGACAGGAACGAGGCGTCCTTCAGGGTCGACTGCAGCGACGGGAAGTTGCCGGCCTGCACCCGCTGGGTCGCCCCGTCGCCGGCCGAGACGTACTCGAGGAACTTGTAGGCGGCCGCCTTGTTCTCCCCGAGCGCCGGGATGGCGAGCGAGCTTCCGCCGTTCTCGGCGTTGGCGGGCGAGCCGTCGAGCGTCGGCGCGAGCGCGACACTGAAGTTGCCCGTCGCGCCGGGAGCGCCGCTCAGCAGGTTGGCCGGCATCCACGCGCCGATCACGAGGGATGCGAGCGTGCCGTCGCCGAGACCGCGGTTCCAGTCGTCCGACCAGCTCGACACGCTCGTCGCGATGAGCTTCTCGTCGATCAGCTTCTGCCAGATGCCGAGGAACTCCTGCACCTTGTCGCTCGAGAAGTCGACCGTGACATCCGTGCCGCTGACCGTGAAGGCCGTCGGGTCGAGCTGCCACAGCAGTGACGTGATGAAGCCGGCGTCGCCCGCGTCGTTCGTGATGTAGTAGTCGTCGCCGAGCGCGTGGATCTTCTTGGCGTCCTCGTAGAAGTCCTGCCACGTCGCAGGAGGGGCGTCGATGCCCGCCTTCTCGAAGGTCGCCGTGTTGTAGAACAGCGCGACGGGACCCGAGTCGACCGGCAGGGCGAAGATGCCCTTCTGGCCCGACGAGTTCGTCTGGTTGACCGCGCTCCACGTTCCCGTGGTGTACTGGCCGTCGAGCGACGAGGCGCCGAGCGACGAGAGGTCGCTCAGGTCGTCCTGCACCGAGTACTGCGGCAGGGCGTAGTACTCGATCTGGGCCACATCCGGAACGCCCTTGCCCGCCTGGATGGCGTTCGACAGTGCCGTGTACTCGTCGGCGCTGCCGCCGACGTTGGTCACGGTGACCTTGATGTTCGGGTTGGCCTTCTCGAACGACGTCACCACATCCGAGTCCTGCTGGATGGTCGGCTCCCATGCCCACACGGTGACGTTGTAGTTCTGATCGGGATCGAGCGCCGTGGCGGACGACTCCGGGGCCGCTCCGTTCGAGCAGGCGCCGAGCGCGAGGGCCAGGGCCCCTGCGGTCACCCCCGCGGCGATCTTTCCGACTTTGCGACGGATCATTATGGACCTTTCATGTTCACGCAAACATTGTTGTCATGCGTGCTACTGCGATAAGAAATTCCTCGTGCGTCTCACGAGTCGTGATGCGCGTTATCTCCTGTATTAACCTTTTACACTCCCTGCCGCCAACCCCGCCTGCCAGTACTTCTGCAGGAAGAGGAAGGTCACGATCAAAGGGATGATCGTGAGCAACGACCCGGTGATGACGAGGTTCTGAACCGCCTCGGCTCCCACGGTCGAAGACTGCGCGTTCCACTGATTCAATCCGATCGTCAGCGGATACCAGGTCGAATCCTTCAACATGATCAACGGCAGGAAGTAGTTGTTCCAGGTCGCCGTGATGGTGAACAGCGAGACGGTCACGATGCCGGGTGCGAGCAGCGGCAGGCCGACCTGGAAGAAGGTGCGGAGCTCGCTCGCGCCGTCCACGCGCGCGGCCTCGAGCATCTCGGTCGGGATCGCCTCCGCGGCGAAGACGTACATCAGGTAGAGCCCGAAGGGCGCGACGAGCGACGGGACGATGACCGAGATCGGGGTGTTGGTCAGACCGAGCTTCGCGAACATCAGGAAGGTCGGCACGGCGAGGGCCGCGCTCGGCACGGCGATGGCGCCCATCACCGTGGCGAACACCCCGCGCTTGCCCGGGAAGCTGAACTTGGCGAGGCCGTAGCCGGCGAACACCGCGAGGAACACCGCCCCGCCCGCGCCGAAGGCCACGTACATCAGGGTGTTGAGCAGCCAGCGCCCGAAGATGCCGTTCTGATACGTGAACACCGTCACGATGTTGTCCCACAGCGCGAACCGTCCGCCGAACGCGAAGCCGAAGGTGCCGAGGAAGTCGGGCAGGTCCTTCGTGGCGTTGATCACCATCCAGAGCAGCGGGAACAGCGCGTAAACCAGGAAGACGCCCGTGATCAGGGTGAAGACGACGCTCTTGCGCGGCCGGGAGGGGTGGTACGCGCCGCGCCGCGGCACGCCCACCGGGCGCGACGGGCGCCGGCGGCGGGCCACGAGGGTCGAGACGGTCATCGCGCTCTCCTCCCGCGTCCCTCGTCGTTCGCCCGCATGCCGCGAAGCTGCACGACGTACGCGATGGCGACCGTGATCAGGCCCATGACGATCGCGAGCGCCGCCGCGTAGCCCTGCTGCCGGCTCCCGAACGACAGGTTGAACGCGTACAGGTTCGGGGTGAAGCTGCCGTTGATGACGCTCGGGGCCATCTTCTGCATGACGCTCGGCTCGTTGAAGAGCTGGAACGTCCCGATGATCGAGAAGATCGTGGCGATCGCGAGCGCGCCGCGCAACTGCGGGAGCTTGATCGCCCGGATGACCTGCCACTCGTTCGCCCCGTCGATGACGGCGGCCTCGTAGAGCGAGCCGGGCACGGTGGTCAGTGCCGAATAGAAGATGAGCATGTTGTAGCCGACGTACTCCCAGGTGATCACATTGCCGATCGCCCCGAGGATCCAGTCCGGCGAGAACAGGTCGATGCCCGTGCCGAGGGCGCGGTTGAGCTGACCGACGAGCCCGTATCGGGCGCCGTACATGAACCCCCACATGAGCGCCGAGACGACGGCCGGGACGAGGTACGGGATGAAGATCGAGATACGGAAGAAGTTGGTGCCGTGCAGTCGGCCGGAGTCGATCGCGAGCGCGAGGAACATCGAGAGCAGCAGCATGATCGGCACCTGCACGAGCAGTACGAGCGTCACCCGTCCGAGACTCGCCCAGAACTGCGGGTCCTGGAACAGCGTGAGGAAGTTGGCGAAGCCGACGAACTGCACGCCGCCGATCATCCGGTCGGTGAACGTGCTGAGGACGAGCGCGTACACGAGCGGCGCGATGAAGACGAGCAGGAACACGATCATGAACGGCCCGACGAACGTCCAGCCCCGCCAGTCGTGCCGGTGCCGGCGCCGGCGGGGTGCCGCGCCGGCCGAGACCGCGCTCGCCGGATCCACGGTCACCGAGCCCTGGGTTATCGCTGTCACTGAGACCGTTCTCTTCTCCATCGAAGCACGCTTGCATCCTGGTCGGCCGACGACGTTTACGTAAACATTCTGTCACGCGGACCGGCCGACGTGCTCACAGTACCCACCCCCGTGGCGCAACGCCAAGCGCACGGCGCCCATTCGTTTCTGTGTGTTACTCGATCGTTATCGCCGTGCGACCGCGCCTCAGCGCCTGTCGACGAACAGCGTCTGCGCCTCTTCGAGGGAGAGCCCGCGGGTCTCGGGCACCACGCGCAGCACGAAGGCGAACGACAGCGCCGCGAAGAGCGCGTACAGGCCGTAGGTGACGACGAGGGATGCCGAGGCCAGCGGCGGGAACGAGATCGTGATCACGAAGTTCGCGATCCACTGCGCGGCCGCCGCGACGCCGAGCGCGCGGGCGCGGATGCGGGCCGGGAAGATCTCGCCGAGCAGCACCCAGACCACCGGTCCCCACGACGCGCCGAACGCCACGACGAAGACGTTCGCGGCGACGAGCGCGATCGGACCCCACGCACCGGGCAGGGTCGGCGCATCCGCCGGTCCGACCGACTGGCTGAACGCGAGGGCCATCACCGCGAGCGACAGCGCCATGCCGGCCGAGCCGACGAGCAGGATCGGCTTGCGGCCGATCCGGTCGACGAGCGCGATCGCGACGAAGGTGACGACGATGTTCGTGATCGAGGTGATGACCGAGATCGTGAGCGAGTCGCTCTCCTGGAAGCCGACCGACCGCCACAGGGTGGTCGAGTAGTAGAAGATCACGTTGATGCCGACGAACTGCTGGAACACGCTCAGCGCGATGCCGACCCAGACGATCGGCTTGAGGCCGAGCGCCGGTCCGCGCAGTGCTCCCGTGCGCGCGCCTTCCTCGTCGATCTGGATGGCCTCGCGCATCTCGCGCAGGGCGCGGTCGACGTCCTCACCGGGCCACAGCCGGGCGAACTCGGCCGCGGCCTCCGTCTCGCGGCCGCGCATCACGAGGAACCGCGGCGACTCCGGCAGCCGCAGCGCGATCAGCCCGTAGACGATCGCGGGCACGGCGCCGGCGAGGAACATCCAGCGCCAGGCCTCGAGGCCGAACCAGAGCGTCTCGGACGCCGAGCCGGCCGCGGTCGCGAACAGCGCGTCGCTGAGCAGCGCGGCGAAGATGCCGATCGTGATCGCGAGCTGCTGGAGCGAGCCGAGGCGCCCGCGCAGCTGCTTCGGGCTGATCTCGGCGATGTAGGCGGGCGCGATGACGGATGCGATGCCGATGCCGACGCCGCCGACCACGCGCCAGACGATGAGGTCGGCCACGTCGAACGCCAGCCCCGCGCCGAGGGCGCTCGCGAGGAACAGGATCGCGCCCACCACCATCGCGGGCACCCGGCCCTTCCAGTCGGCGAGACGCCCGGCGAGGTAGGCACCCACCGCGCTGCCGAGCAGGGCGCACGCGACCGCGAGGCCGGTGAGCGTCGACGACAGCGCGAACCGGTCCTGCAGGGCGTCGACGGCGCCGTTCACGACCGAGGAGTCGAAGCCGAACAGGAAGCCGCCGATCGCGCCCGCGACGGCCAGCGCGATGACGCGGGCGTTCGACGCGGGGCGGGTGGACGGCGCGGTGGACGTGGTCGTGCTCGTGTTCATGACTCGCTTCTCTGCGACCGGAACCGGCCGTGTCCTCGCGATGCGACCGCGTCGTCGCCCCTCCACGCTAGTGCCTCTGCGCGGCTCGGACGAACGCGCGCGACGACCGCGCAGCGAACCCGTCAGACCAGGCAGTTCGGCCCGAGCAGGGTCTTCAGCTCGCCGTACAGGTCGGCCGACACGGTCACCGGGAACGGGATCTCGAACACCCGGGCCGCATCCCCCTTGACGAGCTTGAGGCGCACCTCGTTCGCCCCGACGTGCCGGATGAGCACGTCCGACAGCCGCTGCACCACATCCGTCGTCGCGCGGTG
Source organism: Galbitalea sp. SE-J8 (assembly GCF_030345695.1). Taxonomy (GTDB): domain Bacteria; phylum Actinomycetota; class Actinomycetes; order Actinomycetales; family Microbacteriaceae; genus JAUASV01. The sequence continues at coordinate 19,981 of NZ_JAUASV010000030.1, forward strand.
CTCCGGCATCGAGATCACGAGCGGGCCCGAGCCGATGCTCGCGCCGACGTCGGGGGTCATGAGCGAGACGGCGTGCAGGTTCATGCCGTCGTCGCGCGTCGCGACCCGGCCGCGCACCACGACGATCGAGTCCGCGGCCAGCGCGGGCGCGAACTCCTGGTAGGTCTTGCCGAGGAACATCACGCTCATCTCGCCGCCGAAGTCCTCGATCGTGACGATGCCGTACTGGTTGCCCGAGGTGCGGGCGATGCGGTGCTGCACGCTCGTCACGAGGCCGGCGATCGTGACCGTCTCGCCGTCGGATGCCGCATCCCCCGCGAGCAGGGCGGCGATGTCGTGCGTGTAGTGCTTCGCGAGCGCCGTCTCGAGGCCCGCGAGCGGGTGGTCGGAGACGTACAGTCCGAGCATCTCGCGCTCGAAGGCGAGCTTGTCGCGCTTGGCCCACTCCGGGCGCTGCGGCACCTTCGCGTGCGAGCCGGCATCCGTCTCCTCGGCCTCCCACAGGCTGTCGAAGTCGAAGCCGAACTGCCCGTTCGCCTCGTTGCGCTTCTGCGTGACGATGCCGTCGATCGTCTCCTCGTGGATCTCGATGAGCGCGCGCCGGGAGTCGCCCGACGAGTCGAACGCGCCCGCCTTGATGAGCGACTCGACGGTGCGCTTGTTCGTCACCTGCACGGGCACCTTGGACAGGAAGTCGTGGAAGCCCTCGAAGCGCCCCTTCTCCTCGCGCGCCGCGACGATCTGGTCGACGACCGCGAACCCGACGTTGCGCACCGCGCCGAGGCCGAACCGGATGTCGCTGCCGACGGCCGTGAAGAAGCCGATCGACTCGTTGACGTCGGGCGGCAGCACCCGGATGCCCATCCGTCGGCACTCGTTGAGGTAGAGCGCCATCTTGTCCTTGGAGTCGCCGACGCTCGTGAGCAGCGCGGCCATGTACTCGGCCGGATAGTGCGCCTTCAGATAGGCGGTCCAGTAGCTCACGACGCCGTACGCGGCGGAGTGCGCCTTGTTGAACGCGTAGTCGGAGAACGGCAGCAGGATGTCCCAGAGCGTCTTCACCGCGGCATCCGAATAGCCGTTGTCGTGCATGCCCGCCGAGAAGCCCGCGTACTGCTTGTCGAGCTCGCTCTTCTTCTTCTTGCCCATCGCGCGGCGCAGGATGTCGGCCTGGCCGAGGCTGAACCCGGCGACCTTCTGCGCGATCGCCATCACCTGCTCCTGGTAGATGATCAGGCCGTAGGTGGTGTCGAGGATGTCGGCGAGCGACTCGCGGAACTCGGGGTGGATCGGCGTGATCGGCTGCTGTCCGTTCTTGCGCAGCGCGTAGTTCGTGTGCGAGTTCGCGCCCATCGGGCCCGGCCGGTAGAGCGCGATGACGGCGGAGATGTCCTCGAAGTTGTCGGGCTTCATGAGCCGCAGCAGGGAGCGCATCGGCCCGCCATCGAGCTGGAACACGCCGAGCGTGTCGCCGCGCTGCAACAGGTCGTAGGCGGCGGGGTCCTCGAGCTCGAGCCGTTCGAGGTCGAGGTCCTCGCCCCGGTTGGCCCGGATGTTGTCGAGCGCGTCCGAGATGATCGTCAGGTTGCGCAGCCCGAGGAAATCCATCTTGATGAGGCCGAGCGCCTCGGCCGACGGGTAGTCGAACTGCGTGACGATCTGGCCGTCCTGCTCACGCTTCATCACCGGGATGACCCGGTCGATGGGCTCGCTCGACATGATGACGCCGGCCGCGTGCACGCCCCACTGGCGCTTGAGGCCCTCGAGGCCGAGGGCGGTGTCGAAGACCTTCTTGGCCTCGGCATCCGTCTCGATGATCGCGCGGAGGTCGACGGCCTCCTTGTAGCGGGCGTGGTCCTTGTCGATCACGCCCGTGAGCGGGATGTCCTTGCCCATGATCGCGGGCGGCATCGCCTTGGTGAGCTTCTCGCCCATGCCGAACGGGAAGCCGAGCACGCGCGAGGCATCCTTGAGCGCCTGCTTGGCCTTGATGGTGCCGTAGGTGACGATCTGGGCGACGCGCTCGTCGCCGTACTTCTCGGTGACGTACTTGATCGTCTCGCCGCGGCGGCGGTCGTCGAAGTCGACGTCGAAGTCGGGCATCGAGACCCGGTCGGGGTTGAGGAAGCGCTCGAAGATGAGGCCGTGCCGCAGCGGGTCGAGGTCGGTGATCCGCATCGCGTACGCCGCCATCGATCCGGCGCCGGAGCCGCGACCGGGACCGACGCGGATGCCGTGGTCCTTCGACCAGTTGATGAAGTCGGCGACGACGAGGAAGTACCCCGGGAAGCCCATCTGGGTGATGACGCCGATCTCGTAGTCGGCCTGCGCCTGCGACTCGGGCGGGATGCCGTCGGGGTAGCGCGCCTCGAGGCCGCGCTGCACCTCCTTGACGAACCAGCTCGCCTCGGTCTCGCCCTCGGGCACCGGGAAGCGCGGCATGTAGTTGGCGCTCGTGTCGAACTCGACGTGTGCGCGCTCGGCGATGAGCAGCGTGTTGTCGCACGCCTCCGGGTAGTCGCGGAACAGCCGCCGCATCTCGGCCGGGCTCTTCAGGTAGAACTCGTCGGCGTCGAACTTGAACCGGTTCGGGTCGTCGAGGGTCGAGCCGGACTGCACGCACAGCAGCGCGGCGTGCGCGGTCGCGTCGTGCGCGTGCGTGTAGTGCAGGTCGTTCGTCGCGACGAGCGGCATGCCGAGCTTCTTCGCGAGCGCGATGAGCTCCTGCATGGTGCGCTTCTCGATAGCGATGCCGTGGTCCATGACCTCGGCGAAGAAGTTCTCCCTGCCGAAGATGTCCTGGAACTCGCCGGCCGCCCTGTAGGCCTCGTCGACGAGGCCGAGCCGCAGCTTGGTCTGCACCTCGCCGCCGACGCATCCGGTGGTCGCGATGACGCCCTTGGCGTAGCGCTGCAGCAGGTCGCGGTCCATCCGCGGCTTGAAGTAGTAGCCCTCCTTCGAGGCGAAGCTCGACGCGAGAAAGAGGTTGTGCATGCCCTCGGTCGACTCGGCGAGCAGCGTCATGTGCGTGTACGCGCCGCCGCCGCCGACATCGTCCTGCTCCTGGCCCTGACGCCCCCAGCGCACCCGGGTCTTGTCCGTGCGCGCGGTGCCGGGGGTCAGGTACGCCTCGGTGCCGATGATCGGCTTGATGCCGGCCGCGGTCGCCTTCTGCCAGAACTCGAACGCGGCGAACATGTTGCCGTGGTCGGTGACCGCGAGGGCCGGCATCCCGGCCGCGACCGCTGCGTCGATCAGGGGCCCGATGCGGGCCGCTCCGTCGAGCATCGAGTACTCGCTGTGCACGTGCAGGTGCACGAAGGAATCGTCGCTCGGCGCCACTGTTCCGCTGTGCCTGCCTCTCGGGTCTCGCTCGGGCGTCCAGCCTACGCGCGAGCACCGGCGGCGGCCGGTCCGACCCGCGGACGCGCCACTACACCTCCGCGAGCACGTCGAGCGCGTGCTGCAGGTCGGCCGGGTAGCGCGAGGCGAACGCGACGCGCTCCCCCGTCGCCGGGTGCGTGATCGCGAGCCGCATCGCGTGCAGCCACTGCCGGGTGAGCCCGAGGCGCTCGCTGAGCACCGGATCGGCGCCGTACATGGCGTCGCCGACGCACGGATGCCGCTGCGCCGACATGTGCACGCGGATCTGGTGCGTGCGCCCGGTCTCGAGATGCACCTCGAGCAGCGAAGCCGCGCGGAACGCCTCGAGGGTCTCGTAGTGGGTGACGCTCGGCTTGCCGTCCGCCGTGACCGCGAAACGCCATCCGGCGCCCGGGTGCCGTCCGATCGGCGCGTCGATCGTTCCGGCCGACGGATCGGGGTGCCCCTGCACGACGGCGTGGTAGATCTTGTCGACCTCGCGATCGTGGAACTGCCGCTTGAGCTCGGTGTACGCCCGCTCGGACTTCGCGACCACCATGAGCCCGCTCGTGCCGGCGTCGAGGCGGTGCACGATGCCCGCGCGCTCGGCCGCGCCGCTCTCCGAGACGCGGAACCCGGCGGCCGCGAGGGCGCCGAGCACGGTCGGCCCCTCCCAGCCCATCGACGGATGCGCGGCGACGCCGACCGGCTTGTCGACGACCACGAGGTCGTCGTCGTCGTACACGATGCCGAGCTCGGGCACCGCGACCGGCACGACGCTCGGCTCGCTCTTCGGCGTCCACTCCACCTCGAGCCAGGTGCCCGCGGTCAGCCGGTCGGAGCGCCCGGCCGCGCGGCCGTCGACCGTCACGCCGCCGGCGTCGGCGACCTCGGCCGCGAACGTGCGCGAGAAGCCGAGAAGGCGCGCGAGCGCGGTGTCGACCCGCTCGCCCGCGAGCCCGTCGGGAACCGGGAGGCTGCGGGACTCGGGCATCAGGCCCGCTCGCCCGAGCCGGACGCGGCATCCGCTCCGGACGCGTCGGGCGCTCCGGACGCGGGGGCGGGCGCGGCGGGAGGGGCCCCGCTCGCGTCCACGGCATCCGTCGGGGCGTCGGTGCTCACCGCGCGGTGCGCGCCGCCGTGGCGACGGCCGTCGAGACCGATGCCCCGCAGGGTGAGCAGCACGAACAGCGCCATGCTCGCCACGATGGACATGTCGGCGACGTTGAAGATCGCCGGGAAGCCCCAGAGCTGCACAAAGTCGACGACGTGGCCCACGCCGAAGCCGGGCTCGCGCACGAGCCGGTCGGTGAGGTTGCCGGTCGTGCCGCCGAGCAGCAGGCCGAACAGCACCGCCCAGCCGGGCGAGCGGATGCGGCGCGCGAACACGACGATGAACACCGCGACGGCCGTCGCCACGATCGCGAACACCCAGGTCGTTCCGGACAGCAGCGAGAACGCCGCCCCGGGGTTCTTGACGAGGTGCAGGGACACCAGGTCGCCGACCAGGGGAACCCGCTCCCCGTCGGCGAGGTTCTCGGTGATGGCGAACTTGGCGAGCTGGTCGAGCCCGTAGACCACGATGGCGACGCCGACGAACAGGCTGAGCACGGCAGTGCTCCCGCGCCGGGGCGCGGGAGCACTCACGCTCGGGTCGGCGTCGGAGTCAGCCCTGGCCAAAACCGGGGAAGCTCTGCGGCTGCGACGACGGCGCCGGGTAGTCCTCGGCGGCCGAGAACTCGGGCACCGAGAACTCCTCCGGGGCCGCGTACTCGCGCGGAGCGGGGTAGTCCTGCGCGGGCTGCGCCGGGTAGCCCTGCGGCGCGGCGGGCGCGCCCGGGACCACCGGGCTCGCAGCGGTCGTCGCGGACGGGGCGGCGACCGGCACGGATGCCGTCGTCGTCGCCGCACCCTCGAGGTCGCGCAGCTGGCCCTCGATGTAGCTCTTGAGCTTGGCGCGGTAGTCCCGCTCGAACGCCTTCAGGCCGTCGACGCGGCCCTGCAGCTCGACGCGCTCCTGCTCGAGCGTGCCGAGGTGGACCCGCTGCTGCTGCTCGAGCTCCTGCACCCGGGCACGCACGCCGGCCTCGGCCTCGGCCACGCGCGCCTGCACGGCCTGCTCGACCTCCTGCACGCGAGTCTGGGCGGCCTGCTCGACCTCCTGCACGCGCGCCTGCGCGGCCTGCTCGGCCTCCTGCACGCGGCCCTGCGCGGCCTGCTCGGCCTCCTGCAGCACGCGCTGCGCCTGAGCCTGGCCCTCGGCGATGAGAGCGTCACGCTTCTCGACGCCCTCGCGCACGTGTTCCTCGTGCAGGCGGCGGGCGAGCTGCAGCAGGTTGTTCGTGTTGTTCGGGTCGAGCGGGTTCGCGTCGACCTGCGGGGCCACGTACGCGGGCGCGGGCGCGGCGGGCGGCGCCCCGAACGGGTCCGCGGTCTGACCGAACGCCGGCGCCGGGGCGGCGGACGCCTGTCGCTGAGCCTCGGCGACCCGCTGCTCGCTCGCGACGAGCCGCTGGCGCAGCTCCTCGTTCTCCTGGCCGAGGCGGCGCAGCTCGACCACGACCTCGTCGAGGAAGTCGTCGACCTCGTCCTGGTCGTATCCCTCGCGGAACTTGGTGGGCTGGAATCGCTTGTTGACCACGTCTTCGGGCGTCAGAGCCATGGGGGCGTCACCTCGGATATCTGCTGGTTGCGCGGGGGGCCGTCGATCGCGGCGCCCGGTACGTCACGGGACGGACGGGACTGATCCCCCGCCGCCCGCGCGCGACGCAGTCCAGCGTACAACGCGCGCCTGGACGGCCACCATGCGTGCCGCGCCGGTTCGCGCGAGCCCGGGCGTGTCGCCGCGCCGGCGGTCAGCCGATGAGCACGGCCACGAGGGAGCTGACCAGGATGGCCACGAGGAGCACGATCGTCCAGGCCAGATCGAGCGCGATGCCGCCGAAGCGCACCGGCGGCACGAGCCGGCGCACGAGCTTGATCGGCGGGTCGGTCACGGTGAAGGTCGCCTCGGCGAGCACAAGGCCGATGCCGCGCGGGCGCCAGCCGCGTGCGAACGCGGCCACCAGGTCGAGCACGAGCCGCACCCACATCACGACGATGAAGACCGTGATGGCGATGTACACGATCGTGGCGGGGATGGAGACGATCGGCGACACGTCCGAAACACTACCGGCCGGAGCGGATCCCGCTCGGGCATCCGCTCCGGCCGGAGCGGGGGTATCGGCCGATCCGCAGCGCGGACCGGGATGCTACTGGCCGAAGAAGGCCGCGTCGATGTCCGCCTCGTCCTCGGCGGCGTCGCCGCTCACCGCGACGTGCTGCGGGGACAGCAGGAACACCTTGTTCGTGACGCGCTCGATCTTGCCGTAGAGACCCTCGGCGAGTCCGCTGGCGAAGTCGATCAGCCGGCGCGCGTCGGGCTCGGTCATCTGCGAGAGGTTCATGATCACCGGGATGCCCTCGCGGAAGTTCTCGGCGATGACGCGGGCGTCCTTGTACTGGCGCGGGTGCACCGTGAGGATCTCGTTCATCTCGTGGTGACCCGCCTGACGTGCGGGCGTCGAGCGACGCAGGGGTGTCACGGCGGCGCGGGTAGGCGCTGGCTGCTGCTGGTGCACGACGGGCGTCGGCGCCACCGGAGCCGCCGGCTGCTGGTAGTCGTCGTACTCCTCGTCGGCGAGGCCGAGGTAGACCATGGTCTTGCGCAGGGGGTTGGCCATCGGAGCTCCTGAGGGGGTGTGCGCGTTCGGGGACAGTGCGACCCTAAGGCTGAGGTGGACGGTTTCCCGTGATTGCCGTGCCGATGCGCAGGTGTGTCGCGCCCTCGGCGATCGCGTCGGCGAAGTCGCCGGACATCCCCATCGAGAGCGCGGAGGCCTCCGGTTCGATCGCGCGCACCCGCTCGCCCAGCTCGCGCACGCGCGCGAACGCGGGCCGTGCGGGCTCGCCGAGCGGCGCGACGGCCATGAGCCCGCGCAGCCGGATGCCACGCGTCGCGACCGCGCGCTCCGCGAGGCGCTCGACGGCATCCGGCGCGACGCCGCCCCGGCCCGGATCGTCCGTGAGGTTCACCTGCAGCAGCACGTCGAGCGGCTCGTCGCCCGCGAGCGCATCGAGAACGGATGCCCGGTCGACCGAGTGCACGACCGCGGCGTAGCGGCGCACGGCGCGGGCCTTGTTGCTCTGCAGCTGGCCGATGAAGTGCCAGGTGAGCGGCAGGTCGGCGAGCTCCGCCGCCTTCGCGCTCGCCTCCTGGTGGCGGTTCTCCCCCACGTCGCGCACGCCGAGCCCCGCGAGCGAGCGCACGAGCGAGGCCGGGTGGAACTTGGTGACGACGATCGTCGTGATCGTCGCGGGATCGCGGTCGGCGGCGCGCGCGGCATCCGTCACCCGCTGCCGCACGGCGGCGAGCCGCTCGGCGAGCGCTCCGTCAGGCGCGGTCACGCGTCACTTGAGGAAGTCGGGCACGTCGAGGTCGTCGTCGTCGTCGAACGTGCGGTCCGCCGGCAGCGCCGCCGCGGGAGCCGCGGGCTCGGCGGCCCAGGCCGGGACCGGTGCGGGCGAGGACTGGGCCGGGGCCGCGGCCGGCGGTGCGGCCGGGAACGTCGGCGCGTCGGCATCCGTCTGCTGGAAGTTCGTGCGGCGCTGCTCGGCGGGCTTCGCGGTCGGCTCGCCGCCGTCGAAGCCCGCGGCGATGACCGTGACGCGCACCTCGTCGCCGAGGGTGTCGTCGATGACCGCGCCGAAGATGATGTTCGCCTCGGCGTGCACTGCCTCCTGCACGAGCCGGGCCGCGTCGTTGATCTCGAAGATGCCGAGGTTCGAGCCGCCCTGGATCGAGAGCAGCACGCCGTGCGCGCCGTCGATCGAGGCCTCGAGCAGCGGGCTCGCGACGGCGAGCTCGGCGGCCTTGATGGCTCGGTCCGCGCCGCGCGCCGAGCCGATGCCCATGAGCGCGCTGCCCGCGCCCTGCATGACGCTCTTGACGTCGGCGAAGTCGAGGTTGATGAGGCCGGGGGTGGTGATCAGGTCGGTGATGCCCTGCACACCGGCGAGGAGCACCTGGTCGGCCGTGGAGAACGCCTCGAGCATCGAGATGCCGCGATCGCTGATCTCGAGCAGGCGGTCGTTGGGCACGACGATGAGGGTGTCGACCTCGCTCTTGAGGCTCGCGACGCCCGTCTCGGCCTGCGCCTGGCGGCGCTTGCCCTCGAAGCCGAACGGCTTCGTGACGACGCCGATGGTGAGCGCGCCGATCGACTTCGCGATGCGGGCCACCACGGGCGCACCGCCCGTGCCGGTGCCACCGCCCTCACCCGCCGTGACGAACACCATGTCGGCGCCCGCGAGTGCCTCCTCGATCTCCTCGGCGTGGTCCTCGGCGGCGCGTCGGCCGACCTCGGGATCGGCGCCGGCGCCGAGTCCGCGGGTGAGCTCGCGGCCCACGTCGAGCTTGACGTCGGCGTCGCTCATGAGCAGCGCCTGCGCGTCGGTGTTGATCGCGATGAACTCGACGCCGCGCAGGCCCATGTCGATCATGCGGTTCACGGCGTTGACACCGCCGCCGCCGATGCCGACGACCTTGATCACCGCGAGGTAGTTCTGGTTCGAGGTCACAGCCTGCGCCTTCCGGAGGGTTCTGTGGCAACCTTCAACCTCAACTTGAGATTAAAAGTTTTGCTCACCATGGTGGGTCGTGTTCGAGGGTAGGCGGATGCGCGGCGCCGACCCGGCAGGCTCTGCGCGTGTCGCGCGATCGCACGAGGGCCATAGCGCCACAGCGCCCCAGCGCCGTCGCTGAGGGGACGCATCTGGTCGGTATGCGCTCCCCTATTCCAACAGAATGCGACCCCTCAACCGCCGCTTGCTCGCGCGCGCGGCGACCCTGCCGAGCGAGATCATCAGCGCGATGGCCCCCGCGCTCGACCTCGCACTCACGGATGTCGTCGCCCGGCCACGCGGAAGCTCGCGTCCGACGAGCAGGCGTTCCTCGATCGCGCGGGAGCGGCATCCGTTCTCGCTGAGGGGACGTATCTGGTCGGTATGCGCTCCCCTATTCCAACAGAATGCGACCCCTCAACCGTCGCTTGCTCGCGCGCGCGGCGACCCTGCCGAGCGAGATCATCAGCGCGATGGCCCCCGCGCTCGACCTCGCACTCACGGATGTCGTCGCCCGGCCACGCGGAAGCTCGCATCCGACGAGCAGGCGCTCCTCGATCGCGCGGGAGCGGCATCCGTTCTCGCTGAGGGGACGCATCCGGTCGGTATGCGCTCCCCGATTCCAACAGAATGCGACCCCTCAACCGCCCGAGTCGCCGCCGTCGGTGGTGTCCGGCGCGATCGCACCCACGAACGGGCTCGTCGGCGCGGAGACGTTGTACTCGACCTTGTCGCCCGACTTCTGCGCCGCGATGAGCGCCGCGAGCACCTTCGCCTTGAGCGGGCCGTCGTCCGCGCTGCCCCAGAACACGCGCTGACCCACGTCGGGCAGACCGAATCGCACATCGTCGCTCGTCGTGGCCTCGAGCCAGCCGACCCGCGCGCGCAGGTCGGAGGGCAGGCTCAGCAGCACGCCGATCTCGGCCGTGAACGCGCGCGACCCGATGCCGTCGCCGGCCGGCAGGCGCAGCACGGGCGCGCCGTCCGGGCGCGTGTCGAGCGACTGCACGACGACGCCCGCTGGGTCGACGAGCCGCCACTGCGCGCCGACCGCGACGACCGCGACGGGCTGCCGTTCGACGACCGAGATGACGAGCGTCGAGGGCGGCACGACCTCGGTCGTGAAGCTCTCGATGAGCGGATCGTCGCCGAGCCGGGCACCGATCGCGTTCACGTCGAGCAGGGCGAGCGGGGTGCCGAACTGGTCGGCCGCGGCCGCCCGGACGGTGGCCGGGTCGACGCGGTCCGTGCCGCGCACGTCGACCGTGCGCAGGGACAGGATCGGCGAGAACACGGCGACCGCGAGCATCACGAGCAGCACGACCACGAAGCCGGCCGCCGTGACGAGCGCGACGCGCCGACGCCGGCTGCGCTTCGTGAAGCGCTTGACCTCGCCGCGCTCGAAGCGCCGGCGCTCGCGGATGGCCCGCTTGAGCTCGAGCCGTGCCCGCTTCTCCTCGAGGGTCGCGCTCGGATCGGGGCGGGCGGCGGTCGGCGAGGCGCGCCCCGGCCGCGCAGACCCGGCCCGTGCTGACTCGGACCGTGCTGACTCGGCCCGTGCCGACTCGGCCCGCGCAGGCTCGGCCCGCGCGGACTCCGATCGTGCGGATGCGGGCCGGGCGGATGCGGGCCGGGCGCGCGGCGCGGGGGCGGCATCCGAGCGCGCGGGCTGCGCGCGCGCCTGTGGCGCGCGCGGCTGTGGCGCGGCCGGCTGCGGCGCGGGCTGCGCGCGCGGCTGCGGCGCGGGCGGCGCGGCCGGGGCGCTC
>NZ_JAUASV010000031.1 GCF_030345695.1 Galbitalea sp. SE-J8
TTTCGGCGGCCATAGCGAGAGGGAAACGCCCGGTCACATTCCGAACCCGGAAGCTAAGACTCTCTGCGCCGATGGTACTGCAAGGGCGACCTTGTGGGAGAGTAGGACACCGCCGGACTTCTTTCATGGAGGGCCCACGCATTCGTGCGTGGGCCTTTCGTGTTTAACCGCTCTTCTTCGACCTCCGCCGACAGCGGGCGCTTGTGCACCGCCCGGTCGAGGTCTAACGTACAACCAAATGGTTGTAGAAGCACTGAGCGAGGACGAGACGGACCGCGTGTTCCGTGCGCTGGCCGACGGCACCCGTCGGGACATCGTGCGGCGCACGCTCGTCGCGGAGGTGTCGGTCTCGGAGCTCGCGGCCAAGTACGACATGTCGTTCGCCGCGGTGCAGAAGCACGTGGCCGTGCTCGAGGAGGCCCAGCTCGTGACGAAGCACGCGCGCGGTCGCGAGCGGATGGTGCGGGGCAACGCCGCCCGCATCCGTCAGGCGCAGCGCCTGCTCGACGCGTTCGAGCGACTGCAGCTCGGTCGCATCGAACGCCTCGATGCGCTGCTCGCCGCGCCGGACGACTCCGCCGTTCCGTCTGCCGACTGACCGCGCGACCACCGCATCCGTACGCAGCGCCGGACAGAAACGCTGCCCGCACCAGAAGCACTGCCCGCACCAGAAAACACTGCCCACCAGAGAGAAGGACCCGCCATGCCCGTCATCGCCGTCGAGCGCGACACCGATCAGCTGACCCTCACCGTCGTCGCGGAGTTCGCGGCGCCGATCGAGCGCGTCTGGAACGCGTACGTCGATCCGCGTCAGCTCGAGCGGTTCTGGGGACCGCCGGGGTATCCGGCGACGTTCACGCGGCACGACGCCGCCGTCGGCGGGCGCAGTGCCTACGCCATGACCGGGCCCGAGGGCGAGCACTACCCGGGGTACTGGGTGTGGGACGCGGTCGACGCGCCGCGTTCGTTCGCCGTGCGCGACGGCTTCGCGAACCCGGACGGCACGCCCAACACCGAGCTGCCCGAATCGACGATGGAGTTCGCGTTCGAGCCCACGGATGCGGGCACGCGACTCACGACCGTCACGCGCTTCGGCAGCATCGAGGCGCTGCAGACCGTCATCGACATGGGCATCGAGGAGGGCACGCGCGAGGCGATGGCCCAGATCGACGACGTGCTCGCCGACCTCGCGAGCTTCGCCGCTGGGCGTGCGGCCGAGGCGCAGATCCTCAGCGACACGCAGGTGCGCGTCGCGCGCGTCATCCGCGGCTCCGTCGAGCAGGTCTGGCGCGCGCACCACGACGCCGAGCTCATGAAGCGCTGGCTGCTCGGACCCGACGGCTGGAGCATGCCGGTGTGCGAGGTCGCGACCGAGGTCGGGCAGGGCTACCGCTACGAGTGGGAGCGCGACGGCGGCGGCGACCGCTTCGGCTTCACCGGAGAGCTCGTCGAGTCCATCCCGCCGTTCCGTGCGGTGACGACGGAGGCGATGATCGGGGCGCCGTTCCCCCCGACGCTCAACGAGCTCACCCTCACCGCGGTCGACGGCGGCACGCTGCTGTCGCTCCTCATCACGTACGCCGACGCGCAGATGCGGGATGCCGTGCTCGCGACCGGCATGACCGACGGCATGGAGACGAGCTACTCCCGCCTCGAGGCGCTGCTCGCGAACGTGTGACCGACCCGGCGGCGGGACGTCGCGCGGCGTGCGGTCCGGATGCCGCGGGCGCCGCGTGCGGTCCGGATGCCGCGGGCGCCGCGTGCGGTCCGGACGCCGCGGGCGCGCGCTCAGCCGCGCAGCTCGCCGAGGATCTTCTCGATGCGGCGCTCGCGGGTCTCGTCGGTCTTCGCGTCGGCGACGGATGCGGCGTGCGCCCGCTGCTTCGAGGGCGCGAGCCGCGTCCAGGCCGCGGCATCCGCATCCGTGAACCGCCCCGCGAGCGCCGCCGGCGCCTCGGCGGTGCGCGGGACGTCGTCCAGGTCGAGCCGCACCTCGACGGTGTCGCCGCCGACCCGCCCGGTGGCCCGGCGGGTCTCGGAGTTGAAGCTGATGAGGAACCGGCCGCCCATCGAGGAGATCGTGTTGGCGTAGCTGTAGCCGCCGTCGATCGTCACGACGACGGGCACGCGCTTGCCCCGGCCGAACGACTCGACGACCTCCGGCGGCACGACGATGCCGACGTTGTTGCCGACGGCGTACAGCTCGGTGGTGAAGGTCGCGCTCGTCGCGGGCTGGGTCATGCCCGTGAGCCTACGAGCCGATGGCATGGCGCGATGGCAGGGCGCGATGGCAGGGCGCGATCGCACGGAGCGAGAGCGTCGTCGGCGACCGGGAACCGTCGGATCGCGGCGTCATCCACAGGCGGAGTTCTCCACCGATGCGCCGGCAGGGGGGCCGGGGACGCGTCGTTCGGCGACCCTCTCCGCATGAGCGCCCCCACCGTCCTCCGTGCCCACGACGCCGCCGACCTCGTCGCGATGGTGCCGATCCTGCTACCCGGTGCACCGCTGCGCGCCAGCCTCGTCGCGATGTTCTTCGTCGGCAAGCGCACGTACGGCGGTGCGCGGATCGGCCTGCCGCCGCGACGGCGCACGAGCGACATCCGGATGCTGTGCCGGGCCATCACGGATTGCGCGCGCAAGGTGCCCGGCGTCGACGGCGTCGCGTTCGTCGTCTACTGCGATGAGACGTTCGAGGCCGAACGCGGCATCCCGTGGCTCGAGCTCGGCCGAACCGCCTCGGCGACCGCCCGGCGCCAGCAGCTCGTCGTTCTCGACGTGCTGTGCGTCGCCCCCGACGGATGGGGCAGCTATCTCGACCACGACATCCCCCTCGGCGGGCGGCCGCTCGAGCAGATCGGCTCGAGCCCGGCGGCGCTCGAGGCGGCGGTGTTCGCGCCCGAGCCGGTGTTCGCCCCCGTGCCGTTCGACCTCGATCCCGAGCAGCTCGCCGAGCCGGAGCGGGCGCGGCTCACGCGCCTCATCGATGACTACGACACCGAGGTCGACCGGCTGCTGGGACTCATCGGCGAGGGGCGAGCGCTCGACGCGCTGCTGCCCTGGGATCGCGCGGCCGCAGTCGAACGTCGCCTGGCCGCGGGAGCGGAGGGCCTCGAGGGGCGCATCGCCACGCAGTTCGTGGAGACGCTGCAGGTGCCGGCCGAGCGGGACGCGGCGATGCTGCAGATCGCGTTCGGGCTGGACGCGGGACGCGCGGTGCGCGCGAGCAACGCCGTGTGGGAGCGGCGTCGGCGCGAGCACGGCGGATCGATGGATGACGTCATGCTCGCGGCGATCGAGGCCGGCGAGAACGTCGATGCCGACGGAACCGCGTCGATGATGTTGGGCGGCGCCGGTCGGCGTCCGGACCGCGCTCGCGTGGACCGCGGGATGCGGCTGCTGCTCCTGCTGCGGGCGGTCGCGTCCGATGACTCCCAGCGCCCGCTGCTGAGCATGAGCGCGTGGCTCGCCTGGTCGATCGGCCGCGGCTCGTACGCCGGCGAGATGCTCGAGCGCCTCCGCGCGATCGACCCCGGCTACGGCATGCTCGGCGTGCTCGAGAACCTGCTGCGATACCGGCCGCTGCCGGAGTGGCTGTTCGACGTCCCGCTGCCTCGCGCCGACGACCCCGGGGTGGAGAACGCGGGTGTGGAGAACGCGGGTGCCGGGCACGGCGGTGCCGCGTTCGGCGAGGGCGCGAGCGACTCCGACGCATAGGCGCGTCGGGTGCCCGCGGTGGATGCCCGTCGTGCGCGACGTCGCCGTGTCTGGGCCATCCGGGCGGTCGGCGGCCGGATTCGATCCAGGGACGGACACAAGACGCCCTCGGTAGACTGACGACATGCCCGAGGCGAGTTACGACGTCTTCCGCTACCTCGGCGCGACGGAGCATGCCGAGGCGTATCGAGAAATAATGCGCGCGTTCGCGGCGGCGAAGCAGCGCTTCATCGTGCACGTGCGGCCGGAAGAGCTCTCGGGCGTCGCGAGCGGAGTCGATCCGGGAGCGTTGCTCAAACAGCTCGTGGACTGGGGCAACCTCAAGGCCGATCCCGACACGAGCAGGGTCGCCACGGTGGAGGAGTTCAACCGCGCCCGATTCGTCTACCAGCTCACCGCCGCGGGCGAGTCCGCCGAGCGCGCGCTGAGCGAGTTCGACCGCACGTTCGGGGCGGCGGGCGAGTTGCAGTCCTGGGCGCTCGACGACATCGTCGACCAGCTCAATGCGATCATCGTGCAGCTCGCGCTGGCTACGCCCGACGAGGCCAAGGTCGCGCTCGCACTCACGACGCTGTCCGACCGGTTCACGGGCCTCGCGACGAACGCGCAGGCGTTCAGCGGCGATCTGCAGCGCACGATCGACCTGCGGGGCGTCGACACGGAGGCGTTCATCGCCTACAAGGAGCGACTGATCGGCTACCTGCAGCGCTTCATCCAGGACCTGGTCACGCGCACCGCCGAGATCGCGAGCCTGCTCGAACGGATTCCGGCAACGGATGCCGAACGAGCGCTGCGCATGGTCGCCGTGCGACAGGCGCGCGATGCCGCTCCGGCCGCGGACGATGCCGCCCGACATGCCGAGCCCGATGTGCTCGAACCGATCCTCGGGCAGTGGCGCGATCGGTTCGACGGTTTCCGGCAGTGGTTCGTCGGATCTGCCGGCGCGGTCAGCCAGTCGCAACGACTGCGCCACATGGCGATCAACGCCGTGCCCGCGCTGCTCGGCGTGGTTCAGCGGCTCGGTGAGCAGCGCGCGGGCCGGAGCGACCGCGTCGCAGATTTCCGCTCGCTCGCGGTCTGGTTCGCCGAGGCTCCGGATGACGCGCATCGACACCGGCTCGCGGCGGTTGCGTTCGGCCTCGCATCGGCCCGGCACCTGGGCATCGAGGAGCATGAGCTCGACGAGCGGGAGCGGCATCCGGTGTCCGCCACCACGGCGTGGGCCGACGCGCCCGCGGTCGAGATCAGTCCTCGGCTGCGCGCGACCGGCAGCTACGAGCGGCGCGGGCAACCCTCCCGCGTGCGCGATCGTGCGGCCGAGCGACGCGCGATAGCGCGTGCCGTCGAGGCCCAGCGCGTCGCCGCCGATCGTTTGAGTGCACAGCTGGTCGCCGACGAGCCCGGCACGATCGCCGACGTCGAGCTGGTCGATCCGGCCGCGCGCGCCCTGCTGCTGCACCTGCTCGGCGACGCGCTCGCCCAGCGGCGCGACCCGCTGGAGACCGTCACCGTCGCGAGCCTGGACGGTGCGTACCGCGTCGAGGTCGAGCCGCATCCGGATGCTGTGGCGAGCCTCGCGATGCCCGACGGTGTGCTCACCGGCCCGGCGCACCGCATCCGTATCGGTCACGCACGATGAGCACTCTCGCCTCGGCCCTCGAGGACGCGGCGCTCGCCGATCGCCGCCGGGCGATGCGTGCGCTCCTGCGCCGACCGGTGCTCGCCGCCCGCGGAGCGACGGAGTCGGAGTACCGGCTCGTGCGTCGCCTCGAGACCGAGCTGCGCGAGTGGCTCGACGTCAACACGGGGTGGCGGCTCACGGTCGACACGGCGGTCGCGCGTCTGCACAAGCGCGTGCCGGGCGACGATGACACGCGGGGTGTCGTCGATCGGCAGCGCCGTCCGTTCACGCGGCGACGCTACGTGCTGCTCGCGCTCTCGCTCGCGGTGCTCGAGCGCGCGGGCGGCCAGGTGACTCTCGGGCGGCTCGCAGAGGACGTCATCGGTGAACTCGACGATCCCCGCCTGCACGCCGCGGGCGTGGAGTTCTCGCTGACCGGGCGCGATGAGCGGGCCGACATCGTCGCTGTCGTGCGTCACCTCCTCGAGCTCGGAGCGCTCCGTCGCGTCGAGGGGGACGAGGAGCGCTTCGTCGCGGCCGGCGCCGATGTGCTCTACGACGTCGAGCACGCGATCGTCGCCGTCGCGCTGCAGACCGCGCGGGCGCCCTCGACGATCGAGGCGAAGGACTTCGCCGAGCGCCTCGCGGGCATCACCGAGGATGCGCAGGCCGAGACGGATGACGCCCGCAACCGCGCGCGGCGTCGTGCGCTCACCCGGCGACTGCTCGACGACCCGGTGCTGTACTACGACACGCTCGACGACGAGGAGCGCGCGTATCTCACGGGACAGCGTCGATTCATCACCGACCGCATCACCGACGCGACCGGGCTCGTGCCCGAGGTGCGCGCGGAGGGGATCGCGATGCTCGACCCGGACGATTCGCTCACCGACGTGCGGATGCCCGAGGGCGGCGCCCCCGGCCACCTCGCACTGCTGCTCGCGACGCGGCTCGCCGCGGAGCGGCGGATGGCGTGGGACGACATCGTCGCGTACGTCGACGAGCTGTGCCGCGTGCACGCCGGCCTGTGGGGTGCGACGATCCGCGCGCGTCCGCGGGACGAGCTCGCCGTGGAGGCGATCGACCGGCTGCGCGCGCTCGCGCTCGTGCGTGTCGAGACGGATGCGGTGAGCTCACGCCCTGCGCTCACGCGCTTCCGGCTCGGCGAGCCGCGGATCGTCGGGGGTGATCGATGAGCGCGCCCGTCCCAGCGCCCGGTCGGTTCAAGCCGCTGCGCGGCGGCCTCGTCGAGCTGTTCCTGTACGAGGCGCAGGAGTTCCCGTTCCGAGACGGACGGCTGCTGCTGCGCGGCGACAACGGCAGCGGCAAGTCGAAGGTGCTCGCCCTCACGCTCCCGCTGCTGTTCGATGCCGACCTGAGCCCGGCCCGCGTCGAGCCCGATGCCGACGCCGGCAAGCGGATGGCGTGGAACCTGCTGCTCGGCGACGAGCACGAGGAACGCACGGGCTACAGCTGGATCGAGTTCGGACGCCTCGATGACCAGGGCGACGAGCGCATCGTGACGCTCGGCCTCGGCATGAAGGCGGTACGTCAGCGCGGAGTCGTGAAGCACTGGTGGTTCATCACCGACCAGCGCATCGGCGAGGACCTCCACCTCGTCGACCGCACACGTACCGTTCGAACCCGTGAGCGGCTTGCCGAGGCGATCGGCGAGCGCGGCGCGGTGTTCGACACCAAGGAGCGCTACCGGCGCGCGGTCGACGAAGCACTGTTCGGCCTGCACGCGCGCTACGACGCCCTCGTCGACCTGCTCGTGCAGCTTCGCCAGCCCCAGCTCTCCAAGCGCCCGAACGCGCAGGTGCTCGACCGTGCACTGACCGAGGCGCTAGCGCCCGTGCCGTCCGCTCTCATCGACACGGTCGCCGAGTCGTATCAGGCGCTCGAGGACGAGGAGCGCGCCGTCGCCCGATTGCGTCAGGGGGCCGCCGCGCTCGCCGCGTTCACCGAGGAGCGCGCCCGCTATGCGCGAGTGGCGGCGCGCCGGGCGACGACCGGGCCGCGCCGTGCCCAGTCCGAGTATGAGGATCGCAACCGGCGGTTGCGCGACGCGGAGCGCACGCTCGGCGAGGCCGACGGCGCACTGGCCGCGGCGACGGATGCGCGTGACGAGGCGGTGCGCGCGCTCGCAGAGCTGCGGGGCGAGCGCGAGGCGCTCGCACTGCGTCAGGCATCGAAGGAGCAGCTCGACCTCACCGCATCGAGGGAGCTCTCCGACATGGAAGCGCGATCCGCGGGGGACGCGGCCCGGGCGCTGGAACGGGCGCGGTCGCGCCACGAGCGTGCGGACCAGGCGCGCGCGTTCGCGGCGGAGCGCGAGGAACGTGAGACTCGGCGGCTCGCGGACGCGCGAGTCGAGCTCGTGCGCGTCGCGGGGATCGCGGGCATCTCGCTCGCCGCCGTGGCGGAGTACCCCGGATCGGCCGCCGAGCCCGGCGTCCTGCGCGCCCGCGTCGCCGCGGAGGCGGACCGCCGCCGGCGGCAGATCGACCACGTCCGGGAGCTGCTCGCCGACGAAGTCCGGGCCGCGAGCCGTCACGCGGATGCGGAGGGCTCGGTCGACGCGGCGGCTGCGAGTCTCGCGGGCTGCGAGGCACGCGTGCAGGGCGCGGAGGCCGACGCGACCACGGCCGCCCGCGCGTGGCTGGAGGCGACGCGCGAGCATCTCGGCGGTGCGGTCGAGGTGCGGGCGCACCTCGACCGGCGCAGTGGGGCGACCGCGTCCGACGGGTCGGCCGCCGTGGGGGCCGACGCGGTCGTCGATGTGATCCTGGAGCGGTCCGCGGACTGGACGGCGCTTGCGAGCGGCGACAATCCGGTCGCCCAGTGGGCGCGCGCGGTGCGTCGCGATGCGGATGCGGAGCTCGCCCTCGATGCGGCCGCGACCCACGCGGAGCTGCGCCGGATCGCGCCCCTCGCCACCGATCTCGAGACGGAGATCGCCGGCCTCGAGGGCGGCGGCATCCGTCGTCCGCCGGCGCCGCACACGCGCGCCTCGGACCGCGGCGCCACGCCGGGCGCCGCGTTCTGGGAGTGCGTCGATCCGCTGCCGGACCTCGCCCCCGACGACGTGGCGGGGTTCGAGGCCGCCCTCGAGGCCGCTGGGATCCTGGATGCCTGGGTCGCCGCGGACGGGACCGCGTCGGATGCTCACGGCGATGTCGTGCTGCGTCCCGCGCCGGTCGACGGGCCGACGCTCGTCGACCTGATGCGGCCGACCGCCTCGGATCTCCCGCGCGACGTCGTCGATGCGCTGCTGCGCAGCGTGTCGGTCGTCGAACGGCCCGTCGCGGGGACGATCGCCGTCTCGACGCGCGGAGGATTCGCACTCGGTCCCCTCGTCGGGGAATGGTCGAAGGACGGCGCCGAGTACCTCGGCGCCCCGGCCCGCGAGCGTGCTCGGCTCGCCCGGCTCGAGATCGCACGCGCCGAGCGGGACGCCCTCGCCGACGAGCGGAGACGGCTCGAGGAACGCGCGGCGCATCTGGCTGAGCGTGGTCGCCGGCTCGCTGAGGAGGTCGACTCCCTCCCGCCGGATGCCCCGGTGCGGGACGGCGTGCGGCGGATCGTGCTCGAGAGCGAGCGACGCACGGATGCCGCGGCGGTGCTCGCCGCGGCCCGGACCGCGTTCGAGGCGGCCGCCGCAGCGCTCGAGAGCGCCCGCGATGCCGTGACCGAGTCCGCACGCGACTACGCCGTGGACACGGCCGACCTCGCCGCAGTCTCGGAGGCGGTGCGCGATCTGCCCCGGAGCGCGCGCGAGGTCGGCGACCGGGCCGTCGACTGGAGCGCGGCGAACGATGCACTCCGTCGGGCGGCCGACGACGCGTCCCGCGCGGACGAGGAGCTCGGTGCTGCGGGCGGAGCGGCGATCGACGCGGAGGGGCGCGCCGCATCCGCTCGTCGCCGCT
The DNA here is from genome assembly GCF_030345695.1 of Galbitalea sp. SE-J8. GTDB lineage: Bacteria > Actinomycetota > Actinomycetes > Actinomycetales > Microbacteriaceae > JAUASV01. The sequence continues at coordinate 9,268 of NZ_JAUASV010000031.1, forward strand.
ACGAGACGCTCGACGCGACCGCGGGCATCGAGGCGCGCGAGATCGAGCGGCTGGCGAGCGACATCGCGCAGCGTCTCACCGCCGCGCAGGAGCGCGAGCAGACGGCATCCGCCGAGACGCAGTCCGCGTCCAACGCGGCCGCCGTCGCGGGTGCGACACTCGAGCGGGTGCGCGAGGACGTGGACGCCGCGGCGCGCGTCCGGGAGGAGGCGACGGAGGAGTTCCGCCGATTCGCCTCGACGGGGCTGCTCGCCCTCGCCGCACCGGAGGCCGAGACGCCCGACCCGGCCGCGACCTGGGCTCCCGATCCGACCGTGCGGCTGGCGCGGCGCGTCGCCGAGGACCTGGGCGTCCGGGACGTCGAGCCGGAGGAGTGGGACCGGGCGAGCGATCGGATGGGTCTCGCCTTCGACCGGCTGCAGGTGGAGCTCAGCGCGCAGGGCCGCGTCGCGGCGTCGGAGCACCGGCACGACGTGATCGTCGTGAGCGTACGCCTCGGGTCGGAGGACGTCGCGCCCGAACGACTCGCCGCCGATCTTGCGACCGAGCGCGACGAGCGGGAGCGACTACTCACCCAGCGCGAGCGCGCCATCCTCGAGACGCACCTCATCGACGAGGTCGGCGCACAGCTGCACGAGCGCGTGCGCGACGCGCACGGTCAGGTGGATCGGATGAACAGCGAACTCGAGCGTCGTCCGACGCGCAGCGGTCTCCGACTGCGCATCCGCTGGCTCCCCGGGGACGACGAGCTCGACCGCGAGGGAACGCGACTGCTGCAGCAGAGCGCGGCGGCGTGGTCGCCCGCGGACCGCGAGGCGGTCGGCGACTACCTGCGCGGGCGCATCTCGGCCGCTCGCGCCGACGACCCGGACGGCAGCTGGCACGAGCGTCTCACGCGTGCGTTCGACTACCGTGCGTGGAACCGGTTCTCTGTCGAACTGCATCAGAACGGCGGATGGCGTCCCGCCTCCGGTCCCGCGTCGGGCGGGGAGCGGGTACTCGCTGCGAGCGTGCCGCTCTTCGCCGCCGCCGCGAGCCACTACGCGTCCGCGGGCAACCCGCACGCACCGCGTCTCATCCTGCTCGACGAGGCATTCGCCGGCGTCGACGACCGGTCGCGTGCGAGTTACCTGGGGCTGCTCACCGAGTTCGACCTCGACGTCGTGATGACGAGCGAGCGCGAGTGGGCCACCTACCCGGAGATCCCCGGGATCGCGATCGCGCACCTGTTCCGGCTGCCGGGGGCGAGCGCCGTGCACGTGGAGCACTGGACCTGGGACGGGGTGGTCCGCGAACGAGTGCCCGACCCGGGGACGTCCGCGATCGAGAGCGCGCCGGCGGCGGCGTGGAGCGACGACGCGTTCGACCTCGGACCGGAATTCGACGCCGGAGCAGCGGACGGTCGGGGCCGGTGACGGAGCTCGACCGCCTGGGCCGACTACTCGGCCGTGCCGACCTGGTCCCGCTCGTCGATGCGCTCGCGCGCCGGATCGCGCTCGGGCGTCCGCTGTCGGGTTCGATCGACGTGCGGCAGGCGTCGGCCGCACAGCGCGAGGCCATCGCCGCACTGTTCGGACGGCGGCCGGCGCGCTCGACGACCGTGCGCGTCGACCTGGATGCCCTCTCCGCGATCGTGCGGAACAGCGGCGCAGCGGAGTCGCTCGCGGATGCCGTGGCGGGCCTGCGCGGTCCCATCGAGTCCCGCCGGGACAGCGCCGCGGCGGAGCATCGGGCGTGGGACGCCGCGACATCGACACTGCTCGCGTTCGCCGAACAGCGCACCGACCACGCCGAGTGGGTGGCCGCTGCGATCGCACGCGGCACGATCCGCCGGGTGACGCGTGCGCCCGAGGTCGCCTCCGTCGTCCTGCCGCGGGTCGTCGCCGTGCTCGCCGCGCTTCCGGCGGACGGCGAGGCTCTCCCGCGGTTCGCGGCGCGCGTGCTCGGCTCCGCGCACGCACTCGACGCGGGCACGCCCGAGGCGTCGCTCGTGCTCGCAGCCCTCGCGCGGCGGGTCGCTACGGTCGGCGCCGTCCGTGCCGAGGAGCCGTCCGGACGGACGGACCGACGCACGCTGTGGGCATCCGTCGGCGTCGTGCTCGACGAGCTCTCGAGCACCGTGCTCGTGCACGCGCTGGAGCTGCCCGGTCCACTGGGGGACCTGACGGCGGCCGGTGAGCCCGTCGTGATCACGCTGCGCCAGGTGCGCGCCCTGCGCATCGATACCCCGCGGCGGGTCGTCTTCGCGTGCGAGAACCCGTCGGTGGTCGACGCGGCGGCACGCGGGCTCGGTTCCTCGAGCGCACCGCTCATCTGCGTGCAAGGTCAGCCGAGTCTCGCGGCCGAGGTGCTGCTGCAGGCGGTCGCCGGAGCTGGCATCCACTATCACGGGGACTTCGACTGGGGCGGACTGCGCATCGCGAACCGCCTGCACGAGCGCTACGGCATCGAGCCCTGGCGATTTCGCGCCGCGGACCTCGAGGCACACGCGGGACTGGCCGGTGAACCGCTCACGGGCGAGGCCGTCGACGCGCGCTGGGACCCGGAGCTCCGTGCCGCGCTCGAGCGTCGCGGACGACGCCTCGAGGAGGAGCACGTGCTCGAGGAGCTCGTGGGGGATCTTGCTCACGGGGCGGGGCCGACGTCGTAGCCGCCGGCAAGCGACGGGCGTCCCTCGGTAGCGAGCGGATGCGGCCGTGAAGATCCAGTCCGCGCCCGCGGGCTCGGCGGCGAGCACGTTCGCGGCGAGGTCTCCGCGGTGGTCGACCACGGCATCCGCTCCGAGGCTCGTCACCCACTCGGCGCTCTCCGGTCGTGAGGCGGTGCCGATGACGCGCGCGTTCGGCACGAGCTGCTTGGCGAGCTGGATCATGATCGAGCCGACGCCGCCCGCGGCCCCGACGACGAGCAGGGTGCCGCGGCTCGTGGGGGTGAGGCGCAGCTTGTCGAACAGTGCCTCCCACGCGGTGAGGGTCGTGAGCGGGAGGGCCGCGGCGTCCGCGAAGCTCGGGCTCGCAGGCTTGCGACCGACGATGCGCTCGTCGACGGCGTGCAGGTCGGCGTCGCTGCCGCTGCGTCCGAGCGCGCCCGCGCAGTAGACGTGGTCGCCGGGCTCGAAGAGCGTGACGGCCGGGCCGGTCGCTGGGTGACGTTCACGACCGAGTCCTTCGGCAGACCGGTGGACGCTGCCGGGAGGAAGACGTTCCCGGGGTGCGCTGCCAGCGCGGTGTTGGACGAGATGACCGCGACGACCACCTTGGAGAGCGCGCTGCGATTGAACGGATCGGCCGAGATGAGGAGCACGGGTCGGCGCTTCGCCGGCGCGCTGTCGATCGGCAAGCCGAGATCGACCCACGCCACGGAGCCTCGGGGTATCACCACTCGTCGTCAGTGGTGAGCGCGGCCAGCGCGGACCGGCCGGGGAGAGCCTCGGGCCGCGCGACCGTGAGGGCGGCGTCGATGCGAGCCGTGATCTCCGACGCAGCGAGGGCGTCGAGGCGCTGGCGCGCGGCATCCGCGAGGAATTCGGAGCGACTGATGCCCAGTTCCGCGACCTTCGCGTCGACCCGGGCGAACAGGTCGTCGGGCATGGAGATGGCGGTCTTCACGCGCCGAGTATGATCCGGTAATACCGGCGGTCGTTCTCTCCGCAGTATGCGAGTCAACTCGGTCTGCAGTAGCCGCGACGAGATGAGGCCGTCAGCGTGGCGTGACGTCGCGCCGTCGATCCAGGCGGCGGCCGCTCCCCCGAGGAGCGCGTTGACGGCGACCGAGGTGTCGAGGAAGTAGCGCGTCACCGGTCCTCAGCCATGTCGGCCAGCAACGCGTCGATCTCGGCATCCGTGTAGACGCGGTCGAGCACGCGCTCGGTGAGGCGCGTCGGTCCTGAGCGGCGGGACGGCACGACCGTCAGCTCGGTCGGGATCGGTATGAGCTGGGCGATCGGATGGCGGTGCTTCGTGATGACGTACGTCTCGCCCGCCTCGACTGCGGCCAGCGCTTGGGTGGGGTTCTGCCGCAGCTCGGTGACCGAGATCGTCTTCATGCCTCGAGGGTAGACGAAATGGCTACCTTTTCTCGAGGAATCGACGGGTCAAGCCTCGCGGGCCTCCCATGCGCCGAAGGTGCGGCCGTCGCTGGCGATCCACTCCCGACGGCAGTTGCTGGCGCGACCGATGCGGGCCTGGGTGCCGCTCGGCGCCGTATCGTCGTCGCCGAGCAGGATGTAGGCACCGTTGCGCGATGCCTCATCGCGCTGAAGGAATTCGGGGAGCTGTGCACGCTCGCCGCGCACGACATGGCCGGTCCAGCCGATGATCTCGGCCGTGGTCAGGCCGCCGGGTGTTCCGTCTCTCGATACTCACGAGCGGGAGCGAGGGGCGGCCAGGGCGCTGAAGTGCGCCTCGGTCTTGGCGGTGACGCTGGCATAGTTGCGCCAGCGCAGGTTCCTGACGCCGATCTTGCCGAAGGTGCCCGTGAACAGGATCTTGGTCACGGGGTCGCCGAACCACCAGCGGTTCGCGGCGTGGGGAGTGGGCTGAACCTGGACCGATTCGGCTCAGCGCGCCGACGTGGTACCCATGAGGTCGACCGCGAGGTCGCGCGACGCCGGCGCGAGGCGGGAGTCGTTGGTCCACAGACTCGAGCACCGGTGTCGCTGAGCGACCGCGAGGTGGATCGCGTCCGGGGTGCGCAGCCCGTGGCGCGCTCGCAGCTCGGCGGCGCGTTCGTGAACGGCGAGGTCGGCGTCCAGCATCCGCGTCACTCCCAGCCCTCGCGCTCGGCGACGATCTGCGCGTCGAGCTGGGCGGGCGTGCGCGGCGTGCGGGTCGGGACCGGGTGGCGCGTGAGCCTCACGGCCGCCGCGCCGGCCGTGAGTTCGCCCGACTCCACGGGCACCAGGCGCACGAGCGGGGTGCCGCGTCTGGCGATCACGACATCGTCGCCGGCGCTCGCCGCGGCGACGAGGCGCGACAGCGAGTTCTTGGCGTCGAGGATGTTGATCGGATCCACCTGGCCAGATTAGCAGGCCAGGACGGTCGCCCACGGATGCGCCGGCTCGCCTCGCGATGCTATCGGCGGCACCGGACGCGTGTCGGTGGTCCCGTTCTGGAAAATGAGGCCGGAGGTGGCGCGGGCGGGTCGGACTCGTCGTGAGGCTCGGCCGCGTCATCCGTCGCGCTCCCGGTGAACGCGGGCGCGAGGTGCGCGTAGTAGTCGCTCAGCACGCGGTCCTCGATGGCGCTCAGGCGCTCGGCGGGCCGCACGTGCGGGGCGTGCTTGAGCGTGGCGCGGTCGAACGGCAGGCGCAGGCCGCCGACATCCGGCACGGCGTCGTCGAGCGGTGCGATCCAGTCCCGCCCGACCGGCGAGTGGTGCACGCCGAGCCAGTGCGGACGGCCGTCGCGCGGCGAGTCGTAGACGTGCGCGACGGTGCCGAGGTGCCCGCCCGCCGGGTCGACCACCTCGGCGCCGATCGGCGCATCGAGCGCGGCGATCATCACGCCCCCAGGCCGGCGCGATCGATGCGGCGGTGGTAGCGCATGCCGGATGCGCCGCCCGCGATCGCTGCGACGAGCGGCACGATCGCGGCGAGCACCGCGGTCGCGATCCCGATCGCCGTCAGGTCGCCCTCGGCGATCGGGATGCGCGGGAACGCGTTCGTGGTGCCGAGCGGGTCGAACGAGGCACCCGCGATCGCCGCGACGATCGCCGCGACGACGGCGGCCGCGATCGACCAGAGCCACACGGCGATTCCCTGCTTGACGCCCGAGAAGCGCGCCATCCGGCCAGCGACGTAGCCTCCGGCGAAGTAGCTGACGAAGAGCGCGACGAGCACCACGACGAGTCCGCCGATGCCGATCGGCGCCGACAGCTCGGGGAGCGTCCCGTCGGTGAGGTCCGCCGGCGCCCCCAGGCCGAGCGCGAGGCCCGTGCCGGCCACCACGGCGAGGATGATCGTCGTGAGGCCGACGGCGCTCAGCCAGCCGAAGAACCCGGAGCCCCACTTGAAGCCGCCGAACTCGGCGCGCTCGCGCTCGAGCACCCGGTGGCGATCGAGGTCGACGGATGCCGGCGCGGCCATCGTGGGGTCGGCATCCGTCACCGGGAGCGCGGTGGTCGCCACCGGCTCCTCGGGCACACTGCCGATCCGCTCGGTCGGGTCGTGATCCTCGCGCGCGTTGATGCTCATGGCTGTTCCCTTTCGGCGGAGTGTCCGCGGTGTCGGTTCAGCAAGCGAACGCCTGTGCGTCGCCGCGCATAACCCACGGGGCCGAGTGGACACGCGGCCTTCAGGTTGCACTCAGGTCGTGCTCAGGGTCTGGCGAGCCCCGCGTGCCCTAGCGTCGAGGCGTGAAGCGCCTCAGCCTGTGGCTCGCCGTCGTGGTCGTCCTCGTCGCCGCGATCGCGGGAGCGGTGTCGGGCGTGGCCGGGTCGTCCGGGGTTCCGGGCGGCGCGGTTCCGGGCGGCGCGGTTCCGAGTGCCGCCGCCTCGAGCAATTCGGTGCCGGGCGCCGCGGCGCCCGGTGACGCCGCGACGCCCGGGCCGGACTCGACCTCCGCGGCAGCGCCGGGGACCGCATCCGCTCTCCTCGCGACGCTGCCCGTGAAGGGACGCGCGCCGAAGAGCGGCTACGACCGCGTGGGCGATTTCGGCACCGCGTGGCTCGACGTCGACCACAACGGGTGCGACACGCGCAACGACATCCTCGCCCGGGACCTGACCGCGATCGACCGCCCGAACGGATGCCGCGTGCTCTCCGGCACCCTCGTCTCCCCGTACACGGGCGAGGCGATCGCGTTCGTGCGGGGCGACACGACGAGCCGCGCGGTGCAGATCGACCACCTCGTGAGCCTGAGCGACGCGTGGCAGACCGGGGCCCAGCAGCTCACGCGCGACGCGCGCGAGGCGCTCGCCAACGACCCGCTCAACCTGCTCGCCGTCGACGGCTCATCGAACTCGTCGAAGGGCGACGGCGATGCGGCCACCTGGCTGCCGCCGGCCCGTGGCATCCGCTGCGCGTACGTCGCGCGGCAGGTCGCGGTGAAGGCGAAGTACGCGCTGTGGGTCACTCCGGCCGAGCACGACGCGATCGCGCGCATCCTCGACGGATGCCCTGGGCAGCCCGTGCCCGTCGGTTAGCGCCGCCCGGTCGGCGGGCCGGAGATCAGGGCCGGGGCAGCGAGAGCGCCGCGAGGCCCTGCAGGTCGACCCAGGTGCGTTCCGCCGAGCGCACCACCGTGAACAGCGTGTGCGTGCACGAGGCGCAGATCACGATGTAGCCCGCGTCGTCCATCTCGACCACGGCGTCGGCGAGCAGTGCGAGCGACCCGCAGTGCCGGCACTCGCCCGTCGCGACGGTCATGTCGACCCGGAAGATCTCGCTCAACGGCCCCGCGAGCACGTTGCCGTCAAGGCGACCGACCGGCACAGCGCCGTCGAGGCGACCGACCGGCACAGCGCCGTCGAGGCGACCGGAATCCGCCATCACGCGCCCCCGAACCGCTCGGTCCGGACGCGCGCGGGGTCGTGGCCGAGGCCGACCATGATGCGCGCCGCCGCCTCGACGAAGCCGGTCGGGCCGCAGATGTACACGAGCGGGGCGGCGGATGCCGGCGCCGTCACGCGCTCGAGGAGCGCCCGCGAGATGCGGCCCGCGGGCTCGGCCCAGCCGTCCGGCGCCTGCCGCGTGTAGGCCCAGTGGAGGGCGAAGTGCTCGTCCACGAGGTCGGCGAGCTCGGCCGCGTAGTAGGCGTCGGGCGCGCTGCGCACGCTGTACAGCATCCGGAACGCCGCGGTGCTGCCGCTGTCGTGGTGCGCGCGCGCCATCGCCATGAGGGGGACGATGCCGCTGCCGCCCGCGATGAGCTGCACGGGCTCCGACTGCGCGGGCGTCCAGACGAAGAACGCGCCGAGCGGCCCGCGCACCTCGAGCTCGTCGCCCGGGCGCACGTCCTCCACGAGGTAGGGCGACACCTCGCCGTCCGGCACCTCGTCGACGGCGAGCTCGACGCGCGGTCCGGTGCCGTAGGAGGCGATCGAGTACGACCGCACGGCCTGGTAGCCGTCCTCCGCCGTGAGCCGGAGGTCGAGGTGCTGGCCCGGGTCGTTGCCCGGCCAGCTGGGGATGTCGAGGGTGAGCACGCGTCCGCTCGGCGTCGCGCGCGCAGCATCCGTCACGGTGCCGGCCTGCCAGTCGGCGACGATCACCAGTACCGCTGTTCCTTCCACGGATCGCCGTACATGTTGTAGCCGTTCTGCTCCCAGAAGCCCGGGTCGTCGCGCGCGTGCATGACGATGCCGCGCACCCACTTCGCGCTCTTCCAGAAGTAGAGGTGCGGCACGAGCAGCCGCGCCGGACCGCCGTGCTCGGGGTCGAGCGGCTCGCCCTCGAACTCGGTCGCGATCCACGCCTTGCCGTCGAGCAGGTCCTCGAGCGGCACGTTCGTCGTGTAGCCGCCGTAGGAGTGCACCATGGTGAAGTCGTAGCTCGACTCGACGTTCTCGAACAGCCGGTCGAGGCTCACGCCGCGCCAGTGCGTGCCGAGCTTCGACCAGCGCGTGACGCAGTGGATGTCGGTGTGAACGTCCTCGAGTCCGAGCGCGTGCAGCTCGTCCCAGTCCCAGGCGTGCGTCTCGCCGGTCTCGTCCCGGATCGTGAACGACCAGTCGGCGGTGTCGATGTCGGGCGTCGGGCCCGCGGAGAGCACGGGGAAGTCCGTGGTGAGGAACTGGCCGGGGGGCAGATCGGGATCCGACTCGCGTCGCCTCGCTCCGAACCCGCGTGAGATGACCGCCATGCGCCGACCCCTTCTCCGTTGCGCCGAGCCTAGCCATCGCGCGGCGTCCCGGTCGAGAGCGGATCGGGCCCCGTCGCGGATGCGGCGGGGCCCGAGGCCGGTGAAGCAGCGGGTCGTCAGACCGGCTTGCGTCCGCTGATGACCCGGATGAGGAACACGATCGCGGCGATGACCGCGAGCACGATGCCCACCCAGATCAGGAAGCTGAGGGCTTGGTTCACGCCCCCCACGATGAGCAGGACGATGCCGATGACGATGATCGCGGCGAGGAGGATGTTCATGGTGTTCTCCGTTCCATCCGAAACCCCGCGGAGGTGCGGGCTGGGTCAAGCCTGACGGGACCGGCTTGCCGGGTCGCCCCGCCCCGGGCATTTCCAGTCAGCATCCAGACAGCGTTCGCGACGTAGCGTTCACGGTATGGAACTCGGACTGCACTACTGGAGCTACTCCACCCCCGCTGCGCCGGCGGACACCGCGTCGACGCTCGCCGCCTCCGTGCGGCTCGCCGAGCAGGTCGGTTTCCGCCAGTTCACCGTCATGGACCACTGGTTCCAGATGGAGGCGACCGCACCCGCCGAGGAGCCGATGCTCGAGGCGTACAGCGCGCTCGCCTACGTCGCGGCGCTCACGGAACGGATGCGGCTGGGCACGCTCGTCACGGGGGTCACCTACCGGCATCCGGGCCTCCTCGTGAAGACCGCGACGACCCTCGACGTGCTCTCCGACGGACGGGGCATGCTCGGCATCGGCGCCGCCTGGTACGAGCGCGAGCACCTCGGGCTCGGCGTGCCGTACCCGCCGATCGCGGAGCGCTTCGAGCGCCTCGAGGAGACGTTGCGCATCGCACTGCAGATGTGGGGTGACGAGGTCGGTCCGTTCCAGGGCGAGCACTACACGCTCGCGGAGACGCTGAACTCGCCGCGGTCGGTGTCGCGGCCGCACCCGCCGATCATGATCGGCGGCGGCGGGGAGAAGAAGACGCTGCGGCTGGCGGCGCAGTACGCGCAGATCGTCAACCTCACGACGGCCGTGCCCGAGGAGGTCGCGCACAAGCTCGACGTGCTGCGGGAGCACTGCGCGCGCCTCGGCACGGACTACGACGCGATCGAGAAGACGGTCATCACGCGCGCCGTCGATCCGGTCACCGATCCGGACGCGTTCCTCGCGCACCTGGAAGAGCTCGCGAGCCTCGGCATCACGCTCGCCGTGCTGCCGGGTCGCGGCGGACGCACGCCGGAGTTCGTCGAGACGGTCGGCGAGCTCATGCCGCGCGTCGCCGCGATCTGAGCGGGGAGCGCCGCGCCCTGTGTGGGTTGCGCCGCGCCCTCGTTGGGCTGCGGCGCGACCTGCGGGCGCACGGGCCCCCGCGGGCTCCCGCACTCGCTCGTCGAGACGCCGAGTCCTTTTCGCTTACTGGAGTTCGCGCACCCAGGAGCGCGAACTCCAGTAAGCGAAAACGATGAGGGTTGCGCGCCGGGCCGGGCCTGTCGACGGGTCGTCCGAGCATCGGCATCGGCATCGGCATCGGCATCGGCATCGTCCGCGGTCGTGCCGGGCGTCGCCCGCGTCGGCGCCGTCGCCGCCGGGCCACCTAGGCTCGGTGCATGACGACGATCGCGCTCGGGGTGCCGGCGATCCGTCGTGACCCGCGCGTCGCGCCGAGCACGGCCGGTCGACCGGATGACGACCGTCTCGTCGACCGGTTCGGCCGCGTCGCGCGTGACCTGCGCGTCTCGATCACGGAGAAGTGCTCGCTGCGCTGCACGTACTGCATGCCCGCCGAGGGGCTCCCCGCGATCGCCCGCGACGACCTGCTGACTCCGGCGGAGATCGCCCGCCTCGTCGGCGTCGCCGTGCGCGACCTCGGTGTGCGCGACATCCGCTTCACGGGCGGCGAGCCGCTCATGCGCGCCGACCTCGAGCAGATCGTCGCACTCTCGCGGGCGTCGGCCGGCGGCGACGCCGTGCTGAGCATGACGACGAACGCGATCGGGCTCGACAAGCGCATCCGCGGGCTCGTCGGCGCCGGTCTCGACCGGATCAACGTCTCGCTCGACTCGGTCGACCGCGACCACTTCGCCCGGCTCACCCGGCGTGACCGGCTGCCGGCGGTGCTCGCCGGCATCCGCGCCGCGCAGGAGGCCGGCATCACGCCGCTCAAGATCAATGCCGTGCTCATGCGCGACACCCTGGGCGGTGCGGCCGACCTCATCGCCTGGGCGCTGGGCAACGGATGCCGGCTGCGCTTCATCGAGCAGATGCCGCTCGACGCCGACGAGGCCTGGGCGCGCGACAACATGGTGAGCGCCGAGGAGCTCGTCGCGGTCGTGGCGCCGCGGTTCCGCCTCGAGCGGCCGCACCGCGACGACCCCTCCTCGCCCGCCGAGGACTGGCACGTGCTCGACCCGGCGACCGGCGCCGCTCTCGGCGTCGTCGGCGTCATCGCGAGCGTCACGCGCAGCTTCTGCGCGGCGTGCGATCGCACCCGGCTCACCGCGGAGGGCACCGTGCGCTCGTGCCTGTTCGGTGACGACGAGACCGATCTGCGCGCGCTGCTGCGCGGCGGCGCGACGGATGCCGAGCTCGCCGGCCGCTGGCGCGCCGCGCAGTGGGGCAAGCAGCGCGGGCACGGCATGGAGCTGCCGGGCTTCGTGCGCCCGCGGCGCAGCATGGGAGCGATCGGTGGCTAGTCCGTCGGTCGTGACCGTGCGCTACTTCGCCGGCGCCGCCGAGGCCGCGGGCACGCGCGAGGAGACGCTGTCCGCGGTCGCGACCGTCGGGGAGCTCAAGGCCGCCATCATCGCCGCGCACGGCGCCCGGATGGAGCGGGTGCTGGCATCCGGATCCTTCCTCGTCGACGGCGTCGTGAGCCGCGACGACGCGCGCCCGCTCGGCCCTTCGACAGGCTCCGGGGCCGGGGGGACCGGCTCGGGGACCGGCCGGGTCGACGTGCTGCCACCGTTCGCGGGAGGATGACGCATGGACGTCAACCGCCTCGCCCTCGACTACTCCGCGAGCCTGCCGATGTGGGTGCTCGAAGAGCTCGTCGACGAACCCGACGCGTACCAGACCGACGAGCAGAAGATGGCGCTCGTGAACCGCCTCGCGCGCCGCAACTACCGGGAGGGCACGGGCGGTCCGTTCGCGGCGATCGTCGTCGACTCGGAGACGGGCGAGCTCGTGAGCGCCGGGGTCAACGTCGTGCTCGCCTCCGGGCTGAGCGCCGCGCACGCGGAGGTCGTCGCGCTCTCGCTCGCGCAGGCCGCGGTCGGCGGCTGGGATCTCGGGGCGGATGCCGCCACGCCCCGCGAGATCATCGTCAACTGGCGACCGTGCGTGCAGTGCTACGGCGCGGTGCTCTGGTCGGGCGTCACGCGTCTCGTCGTCGCGGGCGACGGGCCCGAGCTCGAGCACCTGACCGGGTTCGACGAGGGTCCGATGCGCGAGGACTGGGCCGAGCAGTTCGAGACGCGCGGCATCGCCGTGACCGAGGACGTGCTGCGCGACGAGGCGATCGCCGTGTTCCGCGAGTACGGCGAGGTCGCGGCCGCGGGCGAGGCCACCGTGTACAACGCGCGGGCGCAGGGCGCGCTCGAACGCTAAGCGCCGCGGCTCCGGCTCAGCCGAGCGGCGCGTGAGCGCCCTCGCCGAGCACGTAGGTCTGGATGGCGCGCACCGCGGCGCCCCGGGCCCACTCCTCGAACGGCGCGTGCTCGATGCGCAGATCGATGGCATCGGCGTCGCCGTGCAGTACGGAGCGGATGCCCGCGTGGACGTCGTCCGGGGCGACCTCGGCGATCCGCACCCCCTCGCCCGACAGCATGACGTGCTCGCACCCGGTGAGCACGGCCGCGTAGCCGGCGAGCGTGCCGAGGGCGCGCGCCGAGGCCGAGATCACCGCGCGCGCGGCCGGCTGCCCCGCCGCCGCGAGGTCGAGCGCCTCGTCGTAGCCCACGTCGCGGCCGAGCGCGCCGCTCAGCTGCCGGCGGATGCTCGTCTCGGCGAGCAGGGCGGTGGCGCAGCCGCGGTGACCCTCGTCGCACAGCGGTCCCAGCGGATCGATCGGCAGGTGCGACACCCGCGCGAGCTCCACGCGGGGCTCGACCGGCTCGCCGTGGATGACGCAGCCGTAGCCGACCCCCGCGCCGACCGTGAGCATGGCGAAGCTGTCCAGATCGCGTGCCATCCCGAACCACTGCGCCGCCCGCACGAGCGCGGCGACGTCATTGGTCGCGACCGTGGGCACCCCGAGGAGCTCGGCGATCATCGGGGCGATCGCGACATCCGCCCAGCCGAGGAAGGTCGCGTAGACGTGGCCCGGATCGCCCGTGACATTGCCGCCGAGACCCACGCCCGCGGCGGCGAGCTCGGGGCCGCCGGCCGCCTCGGCCGCGGCCCGCACGGTCGCCGCGACGAGCTCCGCGACGCTCTCGGGCGCGGTCGAGCCCATCGCTCGCGTCGCCGCGCCGAGCGGTCGGGCGCGCAGATCGGTGACGACGGCGTAGACGGCCGTCGCCGTGATCTTGACCCCCGCGAAGTGCCTGCTGTCCGCCGCGATGTCGAGCGGCTCGAACGGCCGGCCCGCGGCGGGCGTGCGGCGCTTGCCCCGGGCGACGAGCAGACCGCCGTCGATGAGCGGGCGGGTCAGCCGCGTCACCGTGCCCGGCGTGAGGTCCAGGCGCTGCGCGAGCTCGCCGCGCGAGATCGGCCCGTGCAGGAGCACCGCGAGCGCGGCATCCCGAGCGGACCCGGCGAGCGGGCCCCACGACGCGTCCGGGTGCATCGTCGACATGCTCCGATTATGGCCGACTATTAGTTGCCGTGCGCAACCCATATCCGGACATCCAGCGCGCACCGGGCCGACCGCCCCGGTAGATGGCCCGGTTTTGTCGCCGGATTATTTGTGTGGTACACATAATGCCGTTCCTCTTCACTGACACAGGAGTCACCGACCGTGCGCGCACTTCACCTGCGAACCGCCGACGTGAGCGTCGTGCTCGTCGCCGCGGGCACCGGCCTGCCGCGCATCGCGCACTGGGGTGCGGTGCTCGGCGAGCTCTCCGCGGCCGACCTCGACGAGCTCGCGCGCGTGACCGTTCCGCCCGTGGTCTCGAACACGCCGGACGTGCCCGTGCAGCCGTCGATCGTGCCGACCCAGGCCGAGGGCTGGCTCGGCTCCGGCGGCCTGCGCGGTCACCGCGACACGGGCTGGACGACGCCGCGGTTCGCGGTGCGCGACGTCGCGCACGAGTCGGAGAGCGTGGTCGAGTACGACGCGATCGACGAGGGCGCAGGGCTCGCCCTCCGGCTGCGCGTCGAGCTGACCCGCGAGGGGCTGCTGCGCACGCGCGCGCGCCTCACGAACACCGGCGAGCTGCCCTACACGGTCGACGAGCTCACGCCCGTGCTCGCCGTGCCGGCGCGCGCCACCGAGCTGCTCGACCTCACCGGCCGGCACCTGCGCGAGCGCAGCCCGCAACGGTCGCCGTTCACCCTCGGCACCCACCTGCGCGAGAGCCTGCGCGGCCGCACCGGCCACGACGCGAGCACCATCCTCGCCGCGGGCACCCCCGCCTTCGGCTTCCGCAGCGGCGAGGTGTGGGCCGTGCACGTGGCATGGTCGGGCAACCACCGGGCGCTCGCCGAGCGCGTGCCGTTCGGCGACGCGATCCTCGCCGGCGGCGAGGCGCTGCTCCCCGGCGAGGTGCGGCTCGCGGCCGGCGAGAGCTACCAGACGCCCTGGCTCTACGGGTCGTACGGCGCGGGACTCGACGCCGTGGCGGCGCGGTTCCACGCGTTCCTGCGCGGGCGGGCGCAGCATCCGTCGTCCCCGCGTCCCGTGCTGCTCAACGTGTGGGAGGCCGTGTACTTCGACCACGACCTCGCCGCGCTCGAGCGCCTCGCCGACCTCGCCGCCGAGGCGGGCGTCGAGCGCTACGTGCTCGACGACGGCTGGTTCCGCCACCGCCGCGACGACACCGCGGGGCTCGGCGACTGGTACGTCGACGAGGGCGTCTGGCCCGACGGGCTCGGCCCGCTCATCGACCACGTGCACGCCCGCGGCATGCAGTTCGGCCTGTGGTTCGAGCCGGAGATGATCAATCTCGACTCCGACCTCGCGCGGGAGCACCCGGAATGGATCATGGCGCCCGGCGACCGGCTGCCCGTGGAGTCCCGGTCGCAGCAGGTGCTCAACCTGAGCATCCCGGCGGCGTACGAGCACGTGCTCGCGCGCATCGACGCGATCCTCTCCGAGTACGCCATCGACTACGTCAAGTGGGACCACAACCGCGACCTCATCGAGGCCGCGACGCGCGCGACCGGTGCGGCCGCCGTGCACGAGCAGACCCTCGCGTTCTACCGGCTGCTCGCGGAGCTGCGGCAGCGGCATCCCGCGCTCGAGATCGAGTCGTGCGCGTCGGGCGGCGGCCGGGTCGACCTGGGCGTGCTCGAGCTCACCGACCGGGTCTGGACCTCGGACACCATCGACGCGCTCGAGCGCCAGCAGATCCAGCGCTACACGTCGCTGCTCGTGCCGCCGGAGATGATGGGCGCCCACATCGGAGCCGAGCGCGCCCACACCACGGGGCGGCGCCACGACCTCGCCTTCCGGGCCGGCACGGCCGTGTTCGGCCACCTCGGCATCGAGTGGGACCTCACCGAGGCGACCGCCGGGCAGCGCGAGGAGCTCGCCGGCTGGATCGCGTTCCACCGCGGCGTGCGGGCGCTGCTGCACACCGGCGCCGTCGTGCACGGCGATCACCCGGACCCGGCGCTCACCGTGCACGGCGTCGTCGCGCCGGACGGATCGGATGCGCTCTTCGCGCTCACCGCCGTCACGACCGGCGTGGCCGCGCCGCCGCGCCGCGTGCTCCTGCCCGGGCTCGACCCGGCCGCGCGCTACCGCGTCGAGATCGCCGGCCCCGCCGGCGTGCCCGCGGGAACCCGGATGCCGCCGTGGCTCACACCGGGACCGGCCGTGCTGCCCGGCGCGGTGCTCACGACGGTCGGCGTCGAGGCGCCGGCCCTCTTCCCCGAGCAGCTGCTGCTGCTGCGCGTCACCCGGATCTGATCCGACGCCCGACCAGGAGAGATGACAATGACGACACTCGCGAACGCCAGACCGGGACAGCGCCGGTCGCTGTGGAGCCGCATCCGCAGCGGTGAGGCGCACCTCGTGCTGTTCTTCCTGCTGCCCGCCTCGATCGGGCTCGTCGCGTTCTACCTGTGGCCCGCGATCCGCGGCGCGTACCTGAGCTTCACGGACTACAACGTGCTCAGCGACCCGACGCCGGTCGGCCTCGCGAACTACCAGCGGCTGCTCGGCGACGACCTGTTCTGGAACTCGCTCGGCGTGACGGCGGTCTACGTCGTCATCAACATCGGCGTGCAGACCATCGTCGCGGTGCTGCTCGCGCTGCTGCTGCACCGGGCCACGAGCTCCACGCTCGTGCGCGGCATCGCCCTCATGCCGTACTTCGTCGCGAACGTCGTCGTCGCCCTGGTCTGGTACTTCATGCTCGACTACCAGGTGGGCATCGTGAACCAGATGCTCACCTGGCTCGGCATCGACCCGGTCGCGTTCTTCGGCGATCCCGAGCTCGCGGTGCCGACCATCGCGATGATCAACGTGTGGCGGCACGCGGGCTACACAGCGCTGCTCGTGTTCGCCGGACTGCAGGCGATCAACCCGAGCGTCTACGAGGCCGCCGACCTCGACGGAGCAGGCGAGCGCGCCAAGTTCTTCCGCATCACGCTGCCGCTGCTGCGCCCCATCCTCGCGATGGTGCTCGTCATCACAGTGACCGGGTCGTTCCAGGTGTTCGACACGGTCTCGGTGACGACGAACGGCGGGCCGGTGAACGCCACGCGCGTCATCTACCTGTACATCTACAACCTCGCGTTCGGGCAGCTCGACTTCGGGTACGCGTCCGCGATCTCCGTCGTGCTGTTCCTGCTGCTCGCGGGCGTCGCGTTCCTGCAGATCAAGCTGCTGCGCTCCAACCAGACCGATCTCGACTGACGAACCGAACCGGAGGACACCGATGTCTGTCTCAGCTGCCCGCCCCGTCGCCGGGCGCCGCCCGCGGCGCCCGGTCGACGCGGGACGCGTGCTCGCCCGGGTCGCGCTCGCGATCATGATCGTCGTCACGCTGTTCCCGTTCTACTGGATGCTGCGCACCGCGTTCAGCGACAACCGCTACCTCGCGGCCGACGCCGGCAACCTGCTGCCCACCCACTTCACGCTCGGCGGCTTCGAGCGCGTGTTCGGACTCGCGACGCGCGAGGACGCGATCGCGCAGGGCGGCTCGGGGGCGAGCATCGACTTCTGGGGCTACCTGCGCAACACGCTCATCGTCGCCGTGCTCGTCACGGCCGGCCAGGTGTTCTTCAGCGCGATGGCCGCCTACGCGTTCGCGCGGATGCGCTTCCGCGGTCGCGACGCGCTGTTCGCGGTGTTCCTCTCGGCGCTCATGGTGCCGACGATCTTCACGGCCATCCCGAACTTCGTGCTCATCCGCGAGCTCGGCCTGCTCAACACCTACGCGGGCATCGCGCTGCCGACCTTCTTCATGACGCCGTTCGCGATCTTCTTCCTCCGGCAGTTCTTCATGAACGTGCCGCGCGAGCTCGAGGAGGCGGCGCTGCTCGACGGCGCCGGTCGCATCCGGAGCTTCTTCCGCCTCATCCTGCCGATCAGCGCCGCGCCCATCACGACGCTCGCGGTGCTGACCTTCATCCAGTCATGGAACGACTACTTCTGGCCGCTGCTCGTCGGCCAGGACGACAGCGTGCGCGTGCTCACCGTCGCGCTCGCCACGTTCCGCTCGCAGACGCCGCAGGGCAGCCCGGACTGGGCGGGCCTGATGGGCGCCACGCTGCTCGCGGCGGTGCCGATCCTGATCGTCTTCCTCGCGCTCGGCAAGCGCATCGTCAACTCCATCGGCCACTCCGGCATCAAGTAGGGAGCACCGAATGACCCAGATGTCCCGATCGATCCGGATGACGCGGGCGGGCCGCCGGATCGGCCTCGCCGCCGTCGTCGTCACCGCCGCGACGCTCGCCCTCTCGGGCTGCGCGAGCGCCGCATCCGACCGTCCCGTCGAGCTCACCTACTGGATGTGGGACGCCAACCAGATGGACGGCTACCAGCAGTGCCTCGATGCGTTCGAGGACGCGAACCCGACCGTGGGAGTGCACCTCGAGCAGGTCGGCTGGAACGACTACTGGACGAAGCTCACCACCGGACTCGTCGCCGAGACCGCGCCCGACGTGTTCGTGAACCACCCGCAGCAGTTCGGCACCTACGCCGACCTCGACCAGCTGCTGCCGCTCGACGACCTCGTCGGCCCGGCGGGGCCCGTCGACCTCGCCGACTACCAGCCCGGGCTCGCCGACATGTGGGTGGGCCAGGACGGCCACCGCTACGGCCTGCCGAAGGACTGGAGCGCGATCGGCCTGTTCTACAACGCCGATCAGCTCGCGGACGCCGGGGTCGACCCGGCCACGCTCGAGGACCTCGACTGGAACCCGCGGGACGGCGGCTCGTACGAGCGGCTCATCGCCCACCTGACCGTCGACGACAACGGGGTGCGCGGCGACGAGGCGGGCTTCGACCGCGCGCACGTGAAGGTGTACGGCCTCGGGCTCAACCGCAACAACAACGGCGGCTTCGGCGAGACGCAGTGGTCGTTCCTCGCGCTCGCCGACGGCTGGAGCTACGCCGACCGCAACCCGTGGGGCACGCGGTTCAGCTACGACGACGAGCGGTTCCTCGAGACCGTGACGTGGTGGCGCGGGCTCATCGACAAGGGCTACATGCCCACGTTCACGGTCGCGTCGTCGGGCATGAACGACACGGATGCGTTCGCGGCCGGCCGGTACGCCATGATCACGCAGGGTTCCTGGAATGCGCGCGCCATCGCATCCGCCGGCGGTTTCCCGGTGGGGATCGCGCCGACGCCGATCGGCCCGACCGGGTCGCGCGCGACCGTGACCACGGCGCTCGGCGACTCCGTGTGGGCCGGCACCAAGCACCCCGAGGAGGCGAAGCGACTCGTCGCGTTCCTCGCGACGCCCGAGTGTCAGGACCTCGTGGCGAAGCAGGCCCGGGTGTTCCCTGCGCTGCGCGGCTCGTCGGAGCTCGCGGCCGCCGCGTTCGCCGATCAGGGCGTCGACGTGTCGGCGTTCACCGTGCAGCAGCAGGAGGGCACGGCCGTGCCGTCGCCGGTCGTGCTGGGCTGGACCCGCCTGCAGGAGATCATGGGCCCGACGATGGACGCGTTCCTGGCCGGTGCCGATCCGGACACGTTCGAGAAGGCGAACCGGCAGGTCGACGCGATCTTCCGCTGACGCGCAGTGAGACGAATCGGATGCGGTCAACACTTATGGGGTTATGACCGCACTCCAGACCGGCGAGAGCACCACGGGGGATGCCGTGGTGCTGGGTTCGGACTCCGATCGCGCGCTGCTGGTGCGGATGCGCCACGGCGATCGCGACGCGTTCACGACCCTCTACCGGCGTCACGTGCGCGCCGTGCACGCCTACGCGGCGATCACGCTCGCCGATCGTGGCGATGTCGAGGAGACCGTTCAGGAGACGTTCGTCGTGGCGTGGCAGCGACTCGGGTCGGAATCAATCGTGGGAGAGTCTGCGCTGCCGTGGCTGCTCACGACGGCGCGGTACTGCGCGTTCAATCGGAACCGGGCCAGGACGCGGCGCGCGAAGCACGAGTCTCCCGCGCCGGTCGAGCGGCACCGGCTCGTGGTCACGGGCGCCGAGGAAGCCGCCGAGGCCGGTGAGTTCCACCGGGTGCTCGGCGCGGCCGTCCGCTCGCTGAGCCCGCTCGATCAGAGCGTGTTCGAGATCTGCCTGGTCGACGGCGGCAGCTACGCGGACGCCGCCGAGGCGCTCGGCGTCACCGCCGCCGTAGTGCGCAACCGGCTGTTCCGCATCCGCCAGCGACTCCGCACGGAGCTCGCGATCCTGAGAGGCAACGCCCGATGACCACGACCCCCCTTGACGAGCAGACCACGGACCGGATGCTCGACCGGATCACGGCGAGCATCGAGGGGCGAGCCAGGCGGCGAACCCGGCGTCACCGCGTCGTCGCCCTCGCGGGCGTCGCCACGATCGCCCTCGCCGCGACCGCCGGTGCTCTCGTGGTGCGACAGGCGACGGGCGTCGAGCGCAATATCGCGGAGTGCTACGCGGCCGCGAGCCTCGACGCGCAGCACACCGGGGCCGTCCTGGGGGCGCCGGTGGGCGAAAATGCACCCGCACTGGTTGACGATCGGGCGCGCATCGCGCAGGGACTGGACATGTGTGCTGCTGCATGGCGGCTCGGCCAGTTCGAGCCGGACCCGGATGCGGCCGGGTCCGGTCGCGAGTTCACCGTGCCTCCGCTCGTGCCGTGCGTGCTCGCGGACGGCCGGTTCGGCTACTTCCCCTCAGCCAACGCGGACGTGTGCTCGCGCCTGGGACTCGGCTCGCCGAGCGACTAGCACGCGTGAGAAGGCCGGGTGCCCGCCGCGGGCAGTGCTTGGGATCACCAGCGACGGGCACCCCATCGAAAGCGGACTGTCGCCCGGTCTAGTGTCGCGTTTCTGAAGTTGGTTGACGGTTCGCTTTGGTGAGGATTTCGTCGGCGGTCTTGGCCCAGACGAAGGCGTGTTTGCGGTCGTTCCAGCCGGTGATGAATTGGCGGATCTTCGC
>NZ_JAUASV010000032.1 GCF_030345695.1 Galbitalea sp. SE-J8
CATCGTGAAGATGCCTTTCGAGTGGGTTGTAGGAGATTCCTCGAAGGGACTACACGGTGACCGCGCCCACGTCTACGACGAGACCGGCCACCGCGAACTACACCACGTTAAGGGGCACTACTGACTCACCCTGACCGACCGACGGGCGCCGGAGGAGCCCCTGCTGCGCGGCCCGAAGGGCGGCGTCCTCACGACCGCCTCGATCCGGCGAGCGACCCACTGGGACAGCCTGGTCGTCGAACTCGGCTTGCCGAACCTCAAGCGACACGGCCTCCGGCACACCGGAGCAACCTGGCTCGCAGACTCGGGCGTGCCGCTGCATGTACTCCAGCAGATCCTGGGCCACCGGTCCATCGAGACAACCAGGCTCTACCTCCACCCGGACACGCGACACCTGCTCGATGCCGCACGCCAGGCGAACGCCTTCCTGTCCAAGCCAGCGCGAAGGGAGACCAAGCCAACGCGGGCACCCGGGATGTGATCAGAGACGACGTGCCGCCGGGCCGCTCATCGCGGGCCGGCGCACGAGCATGCCCGGGTTGGGCCCCCTACTTCCGCGAGAAATGGTCCACGTCTGGTCCCCCTTGCGACGAGAGGGTCAGGGAGACAGGGCGCCGATCCAAGTAACCATGACTTTTGGGGACCAGAACGCCGGGGGCCCGGAAGAGACGAAGCCCAGGCGAGAAAACCGCTTCTCACCTGGGCTTTTCGTCGGGATGACAGGATTTGAACCTGCGGCCCCTTGACCCCCAGTCAAGTGCGCTACCAAGCTGCGCCACATCCCGTTGTTCAATTTTTTGTTGTTGCCGATGGCTAGTGCCCTTGACCCCCAGTGAAGTGCGCTACCAAGCTGCGCCACAGCCCGCGACCGTGCCCTCTCGGGCAACCGCTACAGCCTACCGTACGCCGCGCCGCCCGCGGTCCCGTCCGCGTCGCGCACGCACCGCATCCGTCGGGGATCATCGGCGCCGCCGCTAGCCTGATTCCGTGAGGCGCATCAGGCTAGCCGGGACGGCGGCGGCGAGCGTGCTGCTCGTGCTCGCGACGCTCTGCGGATGCGCGCCGAGCACTCCGCCGCGGGTGTCCTGGCACGAGGTGGCCCTTCCCGAGGGCTTCGTTGCGTCGCGGCTCGTCGCTGTGGGCGGGCGTCTCGTCGTGGGCGGCAATACCGGCGAGAGTCCCGCGCTGCTCGTGAGTTCCAGCGCAGACCGCGGGGACAGCGACCGAGACGGCGAGAGCAACCGGGGCGGCGGGAGCAACCGAGACGGCACCAGCACCAGCACCAGCACCAGCACGAATGCCGAGACCCTCCGCCCCATCCCGGTCCACCCGGTCAGCTTCTACGGCGCGATCTCCCTCTGGACGACGCTCGTCGCCGACGGCACCACGCTGTACGCGCTGGGCGGGCGGTCCGGCGGCGGGCATGGGAATCCGCGCTGGACCACCTGGGCCGGCGGGCTCGATGGGATCACCGAGCAGCCCGCCCCCGGCATCGAGGTGTTCGGCGGGTGGCGCAACGGCGGGGTCGCGGGCATGGCGGTCGCGGGTGGGCGTCCCGTGATCGTCGGCGGGCGCGACAACCATGGTCCGGGACTCGACCTCGCGATCTGGTTGCACGACGGCGACGAGTGGGTCGAGCAGCCCTCCGCCGGCACGGCGCTCGCCGCGACGCCCGGGGTGCTCCCGTTCGCGAGCGGCGCGACCGGCGACGGCGACCGGCTGCTCATCACCGGCTACGCGCAGCACCTCGGCGGGGGCACCGTGCGCATCGGTGCGGCGGTCTGGGTCGGCTCCCCCGGCGGCACGTGGCGGCGCGTCGACCTGCCGGCCGACGGCGCGCGGTCCATCGCCGACGCGGCGACGTGCGCCGACGGCACGTGCGTCGTCGTCGGCACCGGCGGCGGCGCCCTGCTCGGCTGGACCCTCACCGGCGGATCGGCGCACCCGCTCGACCTGCCGCCGGCCGACGTCGGCGACGCGACCGTGCCCGCACCGGTCGTCTGGGGCGACCGGATCGCCATCGCCGCGCCCGACGGCGACGCGACGGCGCTCGAGCTCGCGGATGCCGACCACCTCGACCGGTTCACCACCGCCGCCGGCCCGGCCGGGCATCCGCTCGCCCTCGCCGTGATCGGCGACCGGCTCGCGCTGCTGACGGAATCGGCCGACGCATCCGTGCACCTCTGGCTCGGCGACGCGCACTGAGCTGCGAGGGTTCAGCACCGCGCGCCGCGCGCCGGTCGACCACGGCGTCGTTTCTCCTGCGCCGCGATGTCTCACCCCGCCTCGGCTGCCGGTCCGGCTCAGCTCTCGATCCGCCCCCGCAGTCCGGGCCACGCGGCGCCGAAGCCCGGATGCAGCGGCAGGCCGGCGACGTCCGGGAACGGCACCCAGCGCAGCGCCACGCTCTCCGCGTCGCCGACCACCGGCTCGAACCACGACCGAGCGCGCGCGACGACCGTCGTGTACGACCAGAAGCCGAGGTCGAGCACCTGCTCGAACTCCGCCTCGAGCACGGATGCCGGCACGCCCGCCTCCTCCGCCGCCTCGCGCAGCGCGCCCTCGCGCGCGGTCTCGCCCTGACGCCGCGCGCCGCCCGGCAGCCCCCAGGTGCCGCCGAAGTGGCTCCAGCTGACGCGGTGCTGCAGCAGCACGGCTCCGTCGATGTGCACGAGCAGGCCCGCAGCGCCGAAGCGTCCCCAGAAGCGCTGCCCGTCCGGACCCTCGACCCAGGCGTCCCCGGGGTCGCGCACGTGCCCCGGGGGCAGCGGAGGCGGGCCGGGCTCCGGCATCGACGACATGCGACGCCTCAGACGCCGGAGAGCCGCACCGGGCTCGCCAGGGTGTCGCGGATCGCCGTCCCGTCGCTCGGCCGGTGCAGCACCTCGATCGCGTCGCCGGCGGCGAGCCGGCCGGGGGTGAGCACGCGGAAGTAGGCGCCGAACCGGCCCGCGGCCCAGAACCGCTTGACCCAGCCCCGCTCATCCGCCGCGTCCGTCGAGGAGGCGACCCAGCGGGCGAAGGTCTGGCAGGGCTCCCGCGCGTAGGTCGCCTCGAGCTCGACCGTGCCGACGCGCCAGCGCTCGCCGACGCGCACGTCCTGCGGGTCGACGCCCTCGACGCGCAGGTTCTCGCCGAACCAGCCGGGCGGGATCTGCCGTCCGAGCTCGGCGGCCCAGAACTCGGCGTCGTCCTGGCCGTAGACGTAGACGGCCTGGTCGATGCCGCCGTGGTGCTTGCGGTCCGCCTGCACGTCGGCGTACAGCCCGTACGTGCCGACCTTGATCTCGCCCTCGACGGGTCGCTTGTCGATCGCGGTGACACCGACGGTGCCCGCATCCGGTCGCAGTGAGGAGACGATGCAGGCGGCGAGAACGGAGGCCATGGCGCCAGTCTAGGTGGGGGTTCGATGCGCGATCCGCGGCTCGGACGCACGCGTTATCCTTTCCCGGCTAGCCTCCGCAGCATGGGGAAGAAGACGGATGCGCTGACCGAGACCGCCGAGCGCGCGCGGAAGGCCGCGACGAAGGCGGATGCCGCCCGCACGAAGGCGAAGGCCGCGCTCAAGGACGCGCGCGCCGACGCGAGGAAGGCGCTCAAGCGCGCCGACGCCCGGCAGGCGGCGCTCGATGCGGCCCGTGCCGCGGCCGAGCGGGCCGAGCGGATCGCCACGGATGCCGAGCGCGCCCTGGCCGAGCGCGTCGCGGCGAAGGCCGACGCCAAGGCCGCTGCGAGGGCGCACGCTTCCGAGAAGGACGCCGCGAAGGACGCCGCGAAGGACGCCGCGAAGGGCTCTCGGAAGAAGAGCGAGAAGAAGAACGACGAGAAGAGCGGGAGGGCCAAGAAGGCCGCGAAGCACGCGGACAGGAAGAGCGAGACGAACGCCGAGACGGCCCCGAAGCAGGACGAGACCGCGGAGGCAATGCCGCCCGCGGCATCCGTCGTCCCGGAGACCGGGCCCGACGCGCAGCTGCCGCCGATCGGCGAGGTGCTCTCGCCCGTCGCGCCGGAGACCTTCTCGCTCGTCGCCGACGCGGCGATCACGGATGACGTGCCGCTCACCGCCGAGCCCGACGAATCCTGGACCGTGGTGCGCCTGCGGGCGCTCGCGCGGGAGAAGGCGATCCCCGGCTACACGCGCATGTCGAAGCGAGCGCTGCTCGACGCCCTGCGCTGAGCCCCCTACAGCAGTCCCGGGATGAGGGCGCGGCGCTCCGGCGGGTAGTCGGGGAACGTCTCGCGGTACCAGCGGTGGTTCGCGATCGCCCGCGGGGCGAGGTTCGCGATCGTGTAGACCGCGAAGGCGAGGCCGGCCGGGGACCAGGTCAGCAGCGCCCAGCCGCACCACTCGACGATCTCCCCCGCGTAGTTCGGGCTCGAGATCCAGCGGAACGCGCCGCGCCGCGGCACCGCGTAGCCGTCGTGCTCGCGCCGCAGCGCGCGCAGCACCGCATCCGAGTGCACGTTGATCGCGAGGCCCGCGAGCATCACGACAACGCCGACGACGAAGCGCGGGTCCGCGAGCCAGTGCAGCGGGTAGTCGCCCAGCTGCGAGACCCAGCGGGCGTTGATCCAGGCGTTGAGCGTGTTGAACGTGATCGCGAGCGCCGCGACGAGCACCGGCATCCGCGCGCTGCTGCGCGTGAGCAGCGGCGTCACGAACGCGCGGTTCACGTAGTGCAGTTGCCACAGGGCGAGCAGCACGATCGGCACGGGCTGTCCGCGATGGTCGCCGAGCAGGAAGAACACGATGAACAGCACGGATGCCGGCGCCTCCATGACGATCCAGCCCACGCGCGCCGGGATGGTCGGCCCCCATCCGCCACGCGCGTGCCGCCCGTAGGGCGCGACGATCCAGCGCAGGGCGACGAGCGTGGCCGCCGCGAGCACGAACTGCAGCGCGACGAGCGCCGCGTACCATCCGCCCGTCATGGCGCAACGCTATCCCGCGCCCGCGAATCGCGCGTGAGGACGGCGTGCGCGTGTGAGGACGGTCCGGACCGTCCTCACGCGCGCACAACGTCCTCACACCGGGGGCCGAGGCGAGGCGGGCCGAGGCGAGGCGAGGCTACGCGCGCTTGCGGCGCTCCCGCACGCGCATGTTCATCACGATCGGCGAGCCCTCGAAGCCGAACACCTCGCGCAGCCGGCGCTGGATGAACCGCCGGTACTGCGGGTCGAGGAACGCGCTCGTGAACAGCACGAACGTCGGCGGACGGGTCGAGGCCTGCGTGCCGAACAGGATGCGCGGCTGCTTGCCGCCGCGCACCGGGTGCGGGTGCTCGGCGACGAGCTCGGCGATGAGGGCGTTGAACTTGCCGGTCGGGATGCGGGTGTCCCACGACTCGAGGGCGGTCTCGAGCGCGGGCACGAGCTTCTCGAGGTGACGGCCGGTCTTCGCAGAGATGTTGACCCGCGGCGCCCACGCGACGTGCGCCAGGTCGCGCTCGATCTCGCGCTCGAGCATCTCGCGGCGGTAGTCGTCGAGCAGATCCCACTTGTTGAACGCGAGCACGAGCGCGCGGCCCGACTCGAGCACGAGCTCGATGATCTTGATGTCCTGCACGCTGATCGGCTCGGTCACGTCGAGCACGACGACGGCGACCTCGGCGCGCTCGAGCGCGGCGGTCGTACGCAGCGAGGCGTAGAAATCGGCGCCCTGCGACATGTGCACGCGACGACGGATGCCGGCGGTGTCGACGAGACGCCACCACACGCCCTTGAGTTCCACGAGCTCGTCGACCGGATCGCGCGTGGTGCCCGCGAGCTCGTTGACGACGACTCGCTCCTCCCCCGCCGTCTTGTTGAGCAGGCTCGACTTGCCGACGTTCGGGCGGCCGAGGATCGCGACACGACGCGGTCCGCCGACCTCCTCACGGCCCACGGCCGACTCGGTCGGCAGCACGCGCATCGCCTCGTCGAGCATGTCGGCGACACCGCGGCCGTGCACGGCGGACGTGGGCCAGGGTTGACCGAGGCCGAGCGACCAGAGCGCGGCGGCATCCGACTCCTGACGCTCGCTGTCGACCTTGTTGGCGAGCAGCAGCACCGGCTTGCCGGCACCGCGCAGCAGGCGCACGACGCGCTCGTCGGTGCTCGTCGCGCCGACGGTCGCGTCGACGACGAACAGCACGGCGTCGGCGAGGTCGATCGCGACCTCGGCCTGCGCCGCCACGGACGCGTCGATGCCCTTCGCGTCGGGCTCCCAGCCGCCGGTGTCGACGAGCGTGAAGCGGCGGCCGGCCCACTCGGCCTGGTAGTTGACGCGGTCACGCGTGACGCCCGGCACGTCCTCGACGACGGCCTCGCGGCGGCCCAGGATGCGGTTGACGAGCGCGGACTTGCCGACGTTCGGCCGGCCGACGATCGCGAGCACGGGCAGTGCGGGTGCGACCGTGACGCCCTCGCCGTAGGCGCCGACGGCGCCGAGCAGGCCGAGGTCCTCCTCGTCGAGCTCGTAGTCGCCGAGGCCCGCCCGCAGCGACGCGGCGCGCTGGTCGGCCTCCGCCTCGTCGAGCGTGTTCAGCCGCTCGCCGAGCGCGGCGTCGTACTCGGGGAAGTCGTCGTGCTCGTCAGTCATGGTGGGTCTCATTCTGGTGGGTAGGGGATGGTTTCGACGGGTTCGCTGGTCGAGGAGTGCCCGAGCGCAGCGAGGACGAGCGCTGACGTCGGGTGCCGGTTTCGAGACGCCTGCTCGCTCCGCTCGCGGGCTCCTCAACCAGCGGAGGCGCTCCGCTCGCGGGCTCCTCAACCCGCGGAGGCGCTCCGCTCGCGGGCTCCTCAACCAGCGGAGGCGCTTCGCTCGCGGGCTCCTCAACCCGCGGAGGCGCTTCGCTCGCGGGCTCCTCAACCCGCGGAGGCGCTTCGCTCGCGGGCTCCTCAACCCGCGGAGGCGCTTCGCTCGCGGGCTCCTCAACCCGCGGAGGAGGCCGCGCGCACCAGGTCGACGACCGCCGCGACGGTCTCGTCGAAGGTCAGATCGGTGGAGTCGAGGGTCGTCACGCCCTCGGCCGCGTTCATGAAGTCCACGACCTTCGCGTCGGCCGCATCCCGCTTGGCGAGGGCCGCGGCCGTGTCCCGCGCGGACTGGGTGGTCACCTCCGCCGAGCGCCGGGCCATTCTAACCGCTTCGGATGCGGTGAGCAGTATCCGCACCGGCGCATCCGGCGCGACGACGGTCGTGATGTCGCGCCCCTCGATGACGACGCCGGGTCGATCGGTCGCCGCGGCGATCGAGCGGAACAGGTCGACGAGGTGGGCGCGCACGGCGGGAACCCGCGCGATCGCGCTCACCACGGCCGTGACGCGCGGCTCGCGGATCGCTCCCGTCACATCCGCGGCGCCGCCGGCCGACCGGCCGACCCGCACGAAGTAATCGTCCGGATCGGTGCCGATCGCGTAGTCGAAGCCGGGGAGCCCGGCGACGACGGCATCCGCGTCCTCCGGGTCGATGCCGCGGTCGAGCACCGACCAGCTCAGCGCGCGGTACGCCGCACCCGTGTCCAGGTAGCCGAAGCCGAGCGCGCGCGCCGCGGCCCTCGACACGCTCGACTTGCCGCTGCCCGCGGGTCCATCCACGGCGACGATCACCGTCGCTCCCTGAGCCTGTCGAGGGGTCATCGTGATTCTCCTGCGATCCGCCAGCCCCGCTCGACCAGCCGGTCGACGAGGTCGCGCTCCACCTCGGGCAGCACCGCGATCTCCGCGAGGCCGACCTGACGCCCGGGGGCGTGCTCGAGGCGGAGGTCCTCCATGTTGATGCCGAACTCGCCGATCTGCGTGAGCAGCCGGGCGAGCTCCCCCGGGCGGTCGTCGACGAGCACGATGACGCTCGCGAAGCGCGTGCTCGTGCCGCCGTGCTTGCCCGGGATGCGGGCGACGCCCGCGTTGCCCTGCGCGATCGCCTCCGCGAGCACCCGGCGGGCGCCGCGCGCCTCCGGGTCGTCGACCGCCGTGATGACCGCGTCGAGATCGTCCCGCAGCGCCCGGAGCACGGATGCCACCGGCTCCGCGTTCGCGGCGAGGATCTGCACCCAGAGCTCGGGCGCGCTCGCGGCGATGCGCGTCGTGTCGCGCAGCCCCTGCCCGGCGAGGGCGACCGCGGCGTCGCTCGCCCCCTCGAGCCGGGCGGCGAGCAGCGATGCGACGACCTGCGGCACGTGCGAGACGAGGGCGACGGATGCGTCGTGCGATGCCACGTCCATCTCGACCGGCACGGCGCCGAGGTCGAGGGCGAGCTGCTCGACGGCGGCGGCGGCGCGGTAGTCGACCCCGTCGTGCCCGGCGAGCACCCACGGGCGCCCGACGAACAGGTCGGCCCGCGCCGAGACCGCTCCCCCGCGCTCGCGTCCGGCCATCGGGTGCGAGCCGAGGTAGCGGCCGACGTCGGCGCCGAGCGCGCGCAGCTCGGCGAGCGGGCGGGACTTGACACTCGCGACATCCGTCACCATCGCCTCGGGGTGCGCCGCGAGCTCGGCCGCGACGGTCGCCGCCGTGACGTCCGGCGGCACGGCGACGACGACGAGCTGGTACTGGTCGCCGGGCGCGGTGGCGCGCCCGGCGCCGTAGTCGATCGCGAGGCGCAGCGTCGTGGGCGAGGCGTCGTCGAGGGCGACGTCGACGCCGAGCTCGGTCAGTCGCAGGCCGATGCTCGCGCCGAGCAGGCCCGCGCCGACGATCCGCACCGGCCCGCGCACGCGCGTGCCGGGCGCTCGCGTGCCGGGCGCTGGCGTGCCGGGTGCTCGCGTGCCGGGTGCTTGCGTGCCGGGCAGTCGCCTATCGGCCATCGTGCGCCTCCCGTGCGATCGTGAGCAGCGCGCCGCGCTCCTCCCGGGTGAGCTCGCGCGTCGCGCCCGAGGCGAGCGTGCCGAGCGCGAGCGGACCGAACTGCCGCCGCACGAGCTCGAGCACGGGGTGCCCGACGGCGTCGAGCATCCGCCGCACGATGCGGTTGCGTCCCGAGTGCAGTGTGATCTCGACCATCGTCGCGCCGCGCGACGGCTCGCCGAGCACGCGTGCGCGGTCGGCGGCGATCGGGCCGTCGTCGAGCTCGACACCCCGCTTGAGCCGCTGCACGGTCTGCGCCGTGACCTCGCCGCGCACCTTCGCGATGTAGGTCTTCGACACCCCGAACGACGGATGCGCGAGCACGTGCGCGAGGTCGCCGTCGTTCGTGAGCACGAGCAGCCCGCTCGTCTCGGCATCCAGGCGGCCGACGTTGTACAGCCGCTCCTCGTAGTCGGCGACGTAGCCGCGCAGGTCGGGCCGGCCCTTCTCGTCGCTCATCGTGCTCACGACGCCGACGGGCTTGTTGAGCATGACGTAGCGCTTCGAGGTGTCCGTCTGCACCGCCACGCCGTCCACCGCCACCCGGTCGTCGGGGAGGATGCGGCGGCCGGGCTCGGTCACGATCGCGCCGTTGACGGCGACGCGGCCCTGCCCGATGAGGATCTCGCTCGCGCGCCGCGACGCCACGCCGGCGGCGGCCATCACCTTCTGGAGTCTCTCGCCCTCGGTGCGGCCGGCGCCCGGGTCAGTGCTGCTCATCGAACCCGGCCGAGCCGTCGTCGAGCAGGGGCGAGATCTTCGGCAGGTCGTCGATCGAGTTGATGCCGAGCTGGGTGAGCGTGAGGTCGGTCGTCTCGTAGTTAATCGCGCCCGTCTCCGGGTCGCTGAACGCCTCCGTGATGAGCCCGCGGCCGAGTAGCGTGCGCACGACCGAGTCGACGTTGACGGCGCGGATCGCCGCGATCTGCCCGCGCGAGATCGGCTGCTTGTAGGCGATGACGGCGAGCGTCTCGAGCGCCGCCTGGCTCAGCCGGCTCGGGTTCTGCGTCGACACGACGTCCTGCACGACCGAGTCGTACTCGGCGCGCACGTAGATGCGCCAGCCGCCGCCGACCTCCCGCAGCTCGAAACCGCGACGGATGCCGCCGCGCCCCTCCCCGGACGCCTCGCCGTCGTAGTCCGCGACGAGCCGCTCGATCGACTGCCGCACGGCCGGCACGGGCGCGTGCAGCGCGGTCGCGAGGGAGACGAGCGACTGCGGCTCGTCGGCGATCATGAGGATCGCCTCGAGCGCGCGCTCGATGTCGACCGTCGCGACCTCGGGCTGGGGGGTGGTCATCTCATCCGTCATAGTCAGCGCCCAGGTTAGCCAGCGCCTCGTCGCTCCACGACTCGGCGGTCCAGCGCAGCGTGAGCTCGCCGAGCGGCTCGAGCTGCTCGAACGCGATCGCCGCGTGCCGGTAGAGCTCGAGCACGGCGATGAACCGCGCGACGACGACGCCCTTCACGTCGGCCCCGGCGACCAGCTCGCGGAAGGTCAGCGACGGCGCGCTGCGCAGCAGCGCCACGACGTGCGCGGCCTGCTCGCGGATGCTGACGAGCGGCGCGTGCAGGTGGTCGAGGCCGACGGTGGGGATCTCGCGCGGCGCGAGGGCGAGCGCCGCGAGCGCGGCGAAGTCGTCGAGCGAGAGCGTCCAGACGAGCTCCGGCGTACGCGAATGGTACTTCTCCTCGAGCCGCACCGTGCGCGCGTGCCGCGAGCCCTCCGCGTCCAGCCGATCCGCGAACCACGCGGCGGCCTGCTTGAACGCGCGGTACTGCAGCAGGCGCGCGAACAGCAGGTCGCGGGCCTCGAGCAGCGCGACGTCCTCGGCGTCGACGAGCTCGCCCTGCGGCAGCAGTCCCGCGACCTTGAGGTCGAGCAGCGTCGCGGCGACGACGAGGAACTCGCTCGCCTCGTCGAGCCGCTTCGGGTCGAGCTCGGCGGAGGCCTCGAGGGCACGCAGATAGGCGATGAACTCGTCGGTGACTGCCGACAGGGCGATCTCCGTGACGTCCATCTCGCGCTTCGCGATGAGCGAGAGCAGCAGGTCGAAGGGACCGGAGAAGTTCGCGAGGCTGACCGAGAATCCGGATGCCGCGCCCTCGTCATCCGCGCCGGGGTGCGTGAGCGGGCCGGCGACCTCGGCCACCGGGCTCACGCCGCGGCGCCGCGCGCCACGAGTTCGCGGGCGAGCTGCCGGTAGGCCTCGGCGGCCTGGTGCTCGGGCGCGAACGAGGTGATCGGCGTGCCCGCGACCGACGCGTCCGGGAACTTCACGGTGCGGCCGATCACGGTTTCGAGCACGCCGTCGCCGAACTGCTCGACGACGCGCTCGAGCACCTCGCGCGAGTGCAGCGTGCGGGCGTCGTACATCGTGGCGAGGATGCCGTCGAGCGTGATCGCCGGATTGAGCCGGTCACGCACCTTGTCGATCGTCTCGATGAGCAGGGCCACACCACGCAGCGCGAAGAACTCGCACTCGAGCGGGATGAGCACGCCGTGCGCGGCGGTCAGCGCGTTGACGGTGAGCAGGCCGAGCGAGGGCTGGCAGTCGATGAGGATGACGTCGTAGTCGTCGGCGACCTTCGCGAGCACGCGCGCGAGGATCGACTCGCGGGCGACCTCGTTGATCAGGTGCACCTCGGCGGCCGAGAGGTCGATGTTCGCCGGGATGACGTCGAGGTTCTCAACGGCGGTCGAGCGGATCACGGATGCGGTGTCCTTCTCGCGCCCGAGCAGCAGGTCGTAGATCGTGGCACCGTCGTGCGTCGCGACGCCGAGGCCCGCCGAGAGCGCGCCCTGCGGATCGAAGTCGACGGCGAGCACGCGGCGGCCGTACTCCGCGAGGGCCGCGCCGAGGCTGATCGTCGTCGTCGTCTTGCCGACGCCGCCCTTCTGGTTGCAGAGCGCGATGATGCGCGCGGGCCCGTGGCTCGCGAGCGGCTTCGGCACCGGGAACGCCGTGAGCGGGCGTCCCGTCGGGCCCAGCAGCAGCTCGTCGACCCCGCTCAGCGTGGCATCCGTGCGCTCGACCGTCATGGCTCTCAGTGTACGGGCGAGGCTCCGGCGAGCCCCCGCGCGCAACGCGCCCGCGCCGCGGCTCGCCTCACCCTCAACCTGAGGTTCAACTCCTCGCCGCCGGTCGGGAGCCCGCTGGTCGAGGAGCCCGCGCACCCGCTGGTCGAGGAGCCCGCGCCCGTCCGCTGGTCGAGGAGCCCGCGAGCGCAGCGAGCCGGCATCTCGAGACCAACACCCACGGCGAACAGAACAGTCGTGGTCTCGAGACGCGAGCGACTCCGTCGCGCGCTCCTCGACCAGCGGGCGGAGACCGCGCTCCTCGACCAGCGGACGGAGACCGCGCTCCTCGACCAGCGGACGGAGACCGCGCTCCTCGACCAGCGGGCGGACGCAGCGAGCCGGCGTCACGAGGCCAACACCCACGCCGCGCCCCGCTGGTCGAGGAGCCCGCGAGCGCAGCGAGCCGGCGTCTCGAGACCACACCCACGCCGAACAGAACAGTCGTGGTCTCGAGACGCGAGCGACTCCGTCGCGCGCTCCTCGACCAGCGGGCGGAGACCGCGCTCCTCGACCAGCGGGCGGACGCAGCGAGCCGGCGTCACGAGGCCAACACCCACGCCGAACAGAACAGTCGTGGTCTCGAGACGCGAGCGACTCCGTCGCGCGCTCCTCGACCAGCGGGCGGAGACCGCGCTCCTCGACCAGCGGGCGAAGGCAGCGAGCCGGCATCTCGAGACCACACCCACGGCGAACAGAACAGTCGTGGTCTCGAGACGCGAGCGACTCCGTCGCGCGCTCCTCGACCAACGGGGCCAGCGGGCGGAGACCGCGCTCCTCGACCAACGGGGCCAGCGGGCGGAGGCCGCGCTCCTCGACCAGCGGGCGATCAGCGGGCGCGCGGGTGCGCCGACACGTACATGTCGCGCAGCGTGTCTGCCGTGACGAGCGTGTAGATCTGCGTCGTGGCGACGGATGCGTGGCCGAGCAGTTCCTGCACGACGCGGACGTCCGCCCCGCCCTCGAGCAGGTGCGTCGCGAACGTGTGCCGCAGGCTGTGCGGCGACAGGTGGTCGATGCGCAGCTGGGCCCGCGCGGCCGTGTCCCGCAGCACGAGCCAGGCGCTCTGCCGCGACAGCGGCGCGCCGCGCACGCCGAGGAAGAGCGCGGCGCTGCCCCGGCCGGCGACCGCGAACAGCGGCCGGGCGCGCACCAGGTAGGCCTCGATCGCGGCGCGCGCGTAGCTGCCGAGCGGCACGATGCGCTGCTTGTTGCCCTTGCCGGTGAGCCGCACGGCGTGCGCGTCGAGCACGTCGTCGACGCTCAGGCCGGTCGCCTCCGAGATGCGCGCGCCCGTCGCGTAGAGCAGCTCGAGCAGCGCCCGATCGCGCAACCGCACCGGGTCGTCGCCCTCGGTCGCCGCGAGCAGCCGGTCGACCTGGTCGTGGGTGAGCGCCTTCGGCAGGCGCTTCGGCTGCTTCGGCGGAGCGATGTCGGCGGTCGCGTCGACGGCGACGAGCCCCTCCTCGAGCAGGAACCGGTGGAATCCCCGCACCGACGACAGGATGCGGGCCCGCGACGTCGGCGCGAGGCCTGCGCGGGCCACGGCGAACGCCGTGACGTCCGCGGGGACGATCGCGGCGGCATCCGTCACCCCGGTCGCGGCGACGTGCGCGGTGTACATCGCCAGGTCGCGCCGGTAGGCGGCGACGGTGTTGGCGCTCAGCCCGCGCTCGATCGCGACATGCCGCAGGTACCGGTCGACGGCCCGCTCGATCGCGGTCGGCGCGGCCGCCGTCCGCGCGGCCGGCCCCGACGCGCCGGGCGTCAGCCGCGGAACCGGGGGTGGCGTGTCCACGGGGTGTCCGCCGGCTGCAACGGCGCCCAGTCGCGATCGCGGGCCGCGGCCGCGGTCAGCGCGCCGATCGCGAGGATCGAGTTCTGCACGCGGTGCGCGAGCACGGCGTCGACGAGCTCGTCGAGGTGCACCCAGCGCAGCTCGATGTCGCGTTCCTCGTCGTAACGGTCGAACGCCTCGGGCGCCGCCGACACGCCGCGCGCGAGATACACCCGCAGCGCCTCGTTGCTGCCCCCGACGCTCGTGAAGAACTCGGTGAGCAGGTGCCACTCGGCGGCGACCAGGTCGGCCTCCTCGGCGAGCTCGCGCTGCGCGGCGACGAGCGGGTCCTCGCCCTCGATGTCGAGCAGGCCCGCCGGCAGTTCCCAGTCGCGCGAGCGGATCGGGTGACGGTACTGCTGGATCACCGGCACCCGGCCCTCGTCGTCGATCGCGAGCACCGCGACGGCGCCGGTGTGATCGACGTACTCGCGGGTGATCGGGGTGCCGGCGTAGTCGATCACGTCGCGGCGGATGTCCCAGACCTTGCCGTGGAAGCCGATCTCGCTCGAGACGACCGTCGGCTCGGCCCGCTCGTCCGCGATCGGCGCGTCGGAGGCAGGGTCGGCGCTCGGGGCGGCCGCGGCATCCGTGGTCATCAGGCGTCCACGACCTCGGCCGCGAGGTCCTCGGTCACGCCCTGCTCGTGCTCCGGCACCTCGAACAGGCGCGACGCGCGCTGGCGCTCGAGGGCGGCGGCGACGAGGCCGCGGAACAGCGGATGCGCCCGGTTCGGCCGCGAGCGCAGCTCCGGGTGCGCCTGGGTGCCGACGTAGAACGGGTGCACCTCGCGCGGCAGCTCGACGAACTCGACGAGGCCGTGCTCGGGATTCGTGCCCGAGAACACGAGGCCGGCCGCGCCGATCCGCTCGGTGTAGCGGTTGTTGACCTCGTAGCGGTGCCGGTGGCGCTCCTCGATCGTCTCCGATCCGTAGGCCTCCGCGACGATCGAGCCGGGCGCGAGCTGCGCCTCGTAGAGACCGAGGCGCATCGTGCCGCCGAGGTCGCCGCCCGCGAGGATGTCGACCTGCTCGGCCATCGTCGCGATCACCGGGAACTCGGTGTCCGGGTCGAACTCGCTGCTCGACGCGCCGGGCAGGCCGGCCACGTCGCGCGCGTACTCGATCACCATGCACTGCAGGCCCAGGCACAGACCGAGGGCCGGGATGCCATTCTCGCGCGCGAAGCGGAGCGCGCCGAGCTTGCCCTCGATGCCGCGCACCCCGAACCCGCCGGGCACGCAGATGCCGTCGACCTCCGCGAGCGCCTTCGCGGCGCCCTCCGGCGTCTCGCAGCTGTCCGACGGGATCCACTTCACGGTCACCTTGGCGGCGTTCGCGAAGCCGCCGGCCTTGAGCGCCTCGGTGACGCTCAGGTAGGCGTCGGGCAGGTCGATGTACTTGCCGACCAGGCCGATCGTGACCTCGAACTTGGGGTCGTGCACGATCTCGAGCAGTCGGTCCCACGCCGCCCACTGCACCTCGCCTGCGCCGAGGCCGAGCTGACGGATGATGTACGCGTCGAGCCCCTGGTCGTTGAGCATCTTCGGGATGTCGTAGATCGATGGCACGTCGACCGCGTTCACGACGGCGCCCTCGTCGACGTCGCACATGAGCGCGATCTTGCGCTTGTTGCTCTCCGACACCGGCCGGTCGCTGCGCAGCACGAGAGCGTCGGGCTGGATGCCGATCGAGCGCAGCGCAGCGACGGAGTGCTGGGTGGGCTTCGTCTTCTGCTCGCCCGAGGCGTTCATGTACGGCACGAGGCTCACGTGCACGAAGAACACGTTCTGGCGGCCGAGCTCGTGGCGCACCTGGCGCGCCGACTCGATGAACGGCTGCGACTCGATGTCGCCGACCGTGCCGCCGATCTCGGTGATGATGACGTCGGGGGCGGGCTCGCCGGAAGGGGACGGCTGGGCCTGCAGCCGCATCCGTCGCTTGATCTCGTCGGTGATGTGCGGGATGACCTGCACGGTGTCGCCGAGGTACTCGCCACGGCGCTCCTTGGCGATGACGTTCGAGTAGATCTGGCCGGTCGTGACGTTGGCGGCCTGGCTCAGGTTGATGTCGAGGAAGCGCTCGTAGTGGCCGATGTCGAGGTCGGTCTCGGCGCCGTCGTCGGTGACGAACACCTCGCCGTGCTGGAACGGGTTCATCGTGCCCGGGTCGACGTTGAGGTACGGGTCGAGCTTCTGCATGACGACGCGGAGCCCGCGGGCGGTGAGCAGATTGCCGAGACTCGCGGCCGTGAGGCCCTTTCCGAGGCTCGAGACGACACCCCCCGTCACGAAGATGTGCTTGGTCACGTGCTCACCGGAGTTGTCCACCACGGGGTTCCATCGTATCCCACGGATGCGGTGGCCGGCCGGCGCGCGTGACCCGCGTGGCGAGCGTTCACGAGACCGAAACAGAGGAGGATGCGCCCAGCTGGTTTCGAGACGTCAGCTTGCTACGCTCGCGGACTCCTCAACCAGCGACGATCGTCGCGGCGGTCTCGATGAGCTCGCGCGCGTGCGCCAGCCCGCTCTCCGAATCGGGCAGCCCGGACAGCAGCCGCGCCATCTCCGACACGCGCTCCTCGCCGTCGAGCCGCCGCACGCTCGACGCGGTGACCGCGCCGCTGTCGTCCTTGAGCACCCGCAGGTGATTGGTCGCGAACGCGGCCACCTGCGCGAGGTGGGTGACGACGATGACCTGGGCGGACCGGCTCAGGCGCGCGAGCCGCCGCCCGATCTCGATCGCCGCGGCGCCGCCGACCCCCGCGTCGACCTCGTCGAACACGAACGTCGGCACCGGGTCGGTGGCCGCGATGACGACCTCGATCGCGAGCATGACGCGCGAGAGCTCGCCGCCCGACGCCCCGCGCGAGACCGGACGCGGCTCGGCGCCCGCGTGCGGCCGCAGCAGGAACTGCACCTGGTCCTTGCCGCTCGTCGAGTACTCCGCGCGGTCCGACACCTCGACCGTGACCTCCGCGCTCGCCATCGCGAGATCGGCGAGCTCGGCGGTGACGAGCCGGGACAGCTCGGCGGCGCGCGCACCGCGGATGCCGCTGATCCGCTCCGCGAGCTCGATGAGCCGGTCGCGGTCCGCGGCCACCTGCTCGCCGAGCGCCTCGATGCGCTCGGAGTCCCCGTCGAGCTCGAGCAGCCGCGCGCTCCCGGTCTCCAGCTGTGCGATGACGTCGTCGATGGTCGGGCCGTACTTGCGCGTCAGTGCGGCGAGCTCGGCGCGCCGCTCCTGCACGGCGTCGAGCTCCCGCCCGCTGTCGCCGTCGAGCCCGGCGAGGTAGCCGGCGAGCTGCACTGCGGCATCCGTCGCGGCGTACGAGACGGCGGCGATCGACTCGGCGATCGGCGCGAGCGCGGTGTCGAAGCCCGCCACGCGCTCGAGCGAGCGCCGCGCCGCATCGAGCAGGGCGACCGCGTCGCGCTCCTCGTCGGTCGACTCGCTGGACAGCGCCCCGTGCGCGCTGACGGCCGCCTCGCGCAGGGCCTCGAGGTTGCTGAGCCGATCGGCGCGCTCGCCGAGCTCGACGTCCTCACCGGGCAGGGGCGCGACGGCCTCGATCTCGGCCAGCGCCTCGCGCAGCTCCTCGGCCTCGCGGGCGCGGCGATCCCGCTCCGCGACGAGCACGTCGAGCTCGCCCTGCCCGGCCTGCCAGCGGCCGTAGTTCTCGCGGTAGTCGCCGAGCACGCTCGCGAGCTCGGCGCCCGCGAAACGGTCGAGCGCCTCGCGCTGAGCGGTCGCCGAGCGCAGCCGCACCTGGTCGGACTGGCCGTGCACGACGACGAGCTGCTCGCCGATCTCGGTGAGCACGCCGACCGGGGTCGAGCGTCCGCCGACGACGGCGCGTCCGCGGCCCTCGGCCGAGATCGAGCGCCCCACGATGAGCTCGTCGTCGTCGAGCTCGCCGCCCGCGTCGCGCACGCGCTCCGCCACGACACCTGATGGGTCGACGATCCAGCGCCCCTCGACGACGGCGCGGTCGCTGCCCGAGCGCACGCTCGCGGCGTCCGCCCGCGCGCCGAGCAGCAGACCGAGCGCGGTCACGACCATGGTCTTGCCCGCGCCGGTCTCGCCCGTGATCGCGGTGAACCCCGCGCCGAGCGGCAGGCGGGCCGAGCCGATGACCCCCAGATCGCGGATGGAGATCTCATCGATCACGACGCAGCGACCTCCTCGCCGAGCGGCCCGCGCCAGCCCGACACCGGCAGGGCGAACTTGCGCACGAGCCGGTCGGTGAACGGTCCGGTCGACAGGCGGGCGAGGCGCACCGGGATCGGCGAGCGTCGCACGACGACCCGGGCGCCGTGCGGCAGCTCGAACATGCGGCGCCCGTCGCACCACAGCACTCCCGTGCCCGGGGTGCGGTCGAGCAGCTCGACCGCGATCGCGGAGTCCGGGCCGACGACGAGCGGACGGCTGAACAGGGCGTGGGCGCTGAGCGGCACGGCGAGCAGCGCCTCGACGCTCGGCCACACCACGGGTCCGCCGGCGCTGAACGCGTACGCCGTCGCCCCGGTCGGGCTCGACACGATCACGCCGTCGCAGCCGAACGACGACAACGGTCGACCGTCGATCTCCATGACGACCTCGAGCATCCGCTCGCGCGCCGCCTTCTCGATCGTCGCCTCGTTGAGCGCCCAGCTCTCGTACACCACCTCGGCGTCGAGCTTGACCCGCACGGCGAGCGTCATGCGCTCCTCGACGAGGTAGTCGCGGGCGAGCACCCGCGCGACCGTGCCCGTGATCTCCTCGCGCTCGCTCTCCGCGAGGAAGCCGACGTGGCCGAGGTTCACCCCGACGATCGGCGCCGCCCAGCCGCGCACGAGCTCCGCGGCGCGCAGGATCGTGCCGTCGCCACCGAGCACGATGACGGCCTCGATGTCGCCCGCCTCGACGTGGTCGCCGAGCAGCCGCACGGACTCCAGGTCGCCGGATGCCGCGCGCAGGTCCTCATGCTCCGACTCCGGCACGACGCACGCGACGCCCGCGTCGATGAGCTGACGGCAGACCGCGACGGCGGCGTCCACGGAGTCCTGCCGCCCGGTGTGGGACACGACGAGGAAGTGCCGCTCGGCTGCCATCGCGCTCGGCCCCCCGTCGGTCGGATCATCTCGTCGAGTCGATGACCCGCGCCTCCCATTCTGTCGGATCGGACCCGCGCACCGCGCTGAGATGCACGAGCACCTCCCGATTCCCGGCCGATCCCTCGATCGGGGAGGAGAGGACGCCCGCGGTGCGCAGCCCGATCGCCGCGGCGGTCGCGAGCACGCCGCGCACGGCATCCGCGCGCAGCGCCGCATCGCGAACGACGCCCTCGCGGATGCCGCCGCGGCCGACCTCGAACTGCGGCTTCACGAGCGCGATGACGTCCGCGTCGGCCGCGATCGCCATGCGCAGCGCGGGCAGCACGAGCCGGAGCGGGATGAACGAGACGTCGACGACGGCGAGGCTCGGCACCTCGTCGAGCCCGCTGGCCCGCGCGAGGGACGCGGCGTCGAGCTCGCGCGCGTTGAAGCCCTCGACGACGACGACGCGCGGGTCTGCGCGCAGCGCGGACACGAGCTGGTCGTGGCCCACGTCGAGCGCGATCACGCGCCGCGCGCCGCGCTCGAGCAGCACCTGGGTGAACCCGCCCGTCGAGGCGCCGACGTCGAGGGCGAGCCGTCCGCGCGGGTCGACCGCGAACGCGCCGAGCGCCGCGTCGAGCTTGCGGGCCGCGCGCCCGACCCACGCGTTCGCCGACGCGACGGAGATCTCGTGCGCGTCCGTCACGGGCGTCGACGCCTTCACGCGGATCAGTCCCGCGACCGCGACCTCGCCGTCCGCGATGAGCCGCGCGGCGCGGGTGCGCGATGGCGCGAGGCCGCGCGCGACGAGAGCCGCGTCGAGTCGCGTCGTCGGCATCCGCTCGCCCCCGCGGTCAGCGACGGGACTCGCCGCCGTCGAGCGCCGCCGAGAGCTGGTCGTGCAGCTGCGCGTAGGCCGGCGCGCGCGCGTCGAGCGGCTGGTCCTCGATCAGACCGAGCTGCGAGAGCAGCTCCTCGGTGCCCGCCTCGGTGCCGTCTTCCCCGAGCTCGGCGGCGGGCGTGTGCTCGTCGGTCATGCGTCCGAATATAGTTCGGCGGGCACGCGCAGCCCGTAGATCGGGATGCCGCTGCCCCAGATCGCCGCGGCGCCGGCCCGCACGAGGTCGATGCGCCGGTCCCCCGCCCGCGTCACGGTCAGGGTGTCGCCGCGGCGCTCGATCTCCGCGCCGGCGACGCGCGTCGTCACGACGTCGCGCCTCTCGGCGGTCTCGGCGGCGGGATACGGCTCGAACAGCTGACCGAGGTGCTCGAGGACGAACGTCGGCCGCTGGTCGGGCACCGCCGCGAGCAGCTGCTTCACGCGATCGACGCCCGTGAGCACGTGAGCGGATGCCAGCCCGGCCCGGTTCGCGCCGAGGATGTCGGTGTCGAGCCGGTCGCCCACGACGAGCGCGTGGGTCGCGCCGAACCGCTCGACCGCGAGCGTGAACATCGGCGTCTCCGGTTTGCCGGCCACCCGCGGCAGTCGCCCGACCGCGGTGTGCACGGCGGAGACGAGGGTGCCGTTGCCGGGGGCGATGCCGCGCGCGACGGGGATCGTCCAGTCGGTGTTCGTGGCGACCCACGGACGCTCGGCGTGCTCGCCCTGCAGCGCGAACGCCGCCTCGGCGAGCTGCTCCCAGCCCACGTGCGGGGCGAAGCCCTGCACGACGGCCGCGGGGGCGTCATCCGCCGACCGCGTCACGCGGAAGCCGGCCTTCTCGACCTCCGCGACGAGACCGTCGCCGCCGACGACGAGGATGACGGATGCCGCGGGCACGAGGTCCGCGAGCAGCCGGACCGCGGCCTGCGGGCTCGTCACGACGTCGCTCGGGACCACGGTGAGACCGAGACCCGTGAGGTGCTCGGCGACCGTCGCGTCGGTGCGCGACGCGTTGTTCGTGATGTACCCGACGCGCGCGCTCGCCCGGGCCCGCTCGAGCGCCTCGACGGCGTGCGGGATCGCGCCCGGACCCGTGTACACCACCCCGTCGAGGTCGGCGAGGATAGTGTCGACGCCGTCGATCGGCGCCGGGTCAGTCCTGCGTCGGCCGAGCGCCATCCTCGTCCTCCCCCTCGGCGTGGTGCGTTGCCGTGTCGGCGTCGTCGTCCTCGGCCGCCGCGTCGGCATCCGTGACGCTGATCTCTTCCTCTTCCACCTCGACGACGTCGTCGTCGGCGAACGCATCGGCCGCGAGGTCGGCGCGACGCCACCAGTCCGCGGCCTCGGTCTCGCGGCCGAGCTCCTCGAGCACGGTGGCGTAGGCCGCGAACAGCCCGGCGCTGTAGGGGAACGCCGTGTCCGGCGTCAGCTCGGGGATCTCGAGCTCGCGCAGCGCGAGCTCCGCCTGCCCGAGGTCGAGGCGCGCGCCCGACATCGCCACGGCGAGCTCGACGCGAACGCCGGTGTCGAGGCCGGCGCGGTCGACGGACCGGCCGAGCTCCAGCGCCTTCTCCGGTCTCCCGATGCCGCGCTCGCTGTCCACCATGAGCGGCAACTCGTCGTCGCGGCCGGTGATCCGGCGATAGGTGCGCAGCTCGCGCAGCGCGAGAGCGAAGTCGCCCGTCGCATACGCGGTGATCCCGAGCGTCTCGCGCACGACGCCGACCCGGCCGCCCTTGCGCACAGCGGACTGCGCGTGCTTGTGCGCGAGCTCCGGGTCGGAGTCGATGAGACGTCCGGCCATCACGAGGTGCTGCCCGACCCACTCGGCGTTCTCCTCGGAGAGGCTGCGCAGCTCCTGACGCGCCTCGCGGTCGAGCTGCCGGGCGTTCACGCCCGTCGCGATCGGCGGATCGTCGTGACGGATGCGGTCCTCGCCCTCGTCGAACCGGTCCGACGGCCGGCGGTCCCCGCCATCCCGGCCCCCGGCGTCGGAGCGATACGGTCGCTCGGTGCGCGGGCGCTCCGTGCGCGGCCGGTCGAATCCCGGACGATACGCGCGCGGACGATCAGACACCGGCCGGTCGGTACGCGGCCGGTCAGTGGCCGGCCGATCAGTCCGCGGTCGGTCGCCGCGGAACGGCCGATCACCGGCACCGCTCGGGCGATACGGGCGGCCGTCGGACGTACGGTCGCGCCCACCCCGGTCACCCCGGTACGGACGCTCGCCCCCGGTGCGCTCGCTCCGTTCCGGGCGGCCAGCACTCGGCCGGCCACCGCGAGACGGGCGATCGTCTCGACTCGGGCGCTCGCTTCCAGAACGATCCGACCCCGCCGGCCGATCGCCCCCGGGACGCTGGTCGCGGTAAGGCCGGTCACCACCCGACCGCTCGCCGCG
This sequence comes from Galbitalea sp. SE-J8, assembly GCF_030345695.1. GTDB lineage: Bacteria > Actinomycetota > Actinomycetes > Actinomycetales > Microbacteriaceae > JAUASV01. Next base: position 22,101 of record NZ_JAUASV010000032.1, read on the forward strand.
GAACGACCGGTCACCACCCGACCGCTCGCCACGATAGGGGCGGTCACCCGTCGGTCGATCGTTCCGGTCGCCTCCGGCTGCGCCCCGTCCCGGAGTGCGGTCGCCGCGAGGCGGTCGCGCGTCGCGACGATCGTCGCGTCGGTCCCGGTCGTCCCGGTCGCGATCGCCGCGCTGCCTGTCGTCGCTCACGTGGTCTCCTCGAAAGAACTGTTCGGGTGCGCGCCGCGCACCAGTGGTTAAACACGAAATGGCCACCCAGCTGGGTGGCCATTTCGGTGAAGAAGTCCGGCGGTGTCCTACTCTCCCACAAGGTCGCCCTTGCAGTACCATCGGCGCAGAGAGTCTTAGCTTCCGGGTTCGGAATGTGACCGGGCGTTTCCCTCTCGCTATGGCCGCCGAAA
>NZ_JAUASV010000033.1 GCF_030345695.1 Galbitalea sp. SE-J8
GGACATGCTCACCAGCCGCGCCGGATCCGGGATCACGAGGTTCGGTGTCATGACCCCATCCTCCCCAACACTCGAACACCCGTTCGAGTCCACGCGAAGAATGTGGAGAACCCCGAAGAACCCAGCCTGTGGAGAACCCGCACAGACGAGAACCCGGCCCTGAGGAGAACCCGCACAGTGGAGAACCCGCGCCACGCGACGCGTAGCGACGCCGCGGTGGCCGGCGGCAGCCGCGCAGCGACCGGCGGCGGGTGGCGTCGCGACCGCCGCGACCGTGCCTACGGTCGACGCCACGAGAGCCCCACCGCGACCGGCGGCACCGCGACCCGCGACTCCCACGACCGGCCCCACCACGACAGCCCCACCGCGACCGGCCACTCCACGACCGGCAGCGACGCGCCCGCCGCGACGCCCCGCAGCGCCTACGGGCGCCCGAGTCCCCGGTAGGTCCAGCCCGCAGCGCGCCAGGCGGCCGCGTCGAGCACGTTGCGACCGTCGATGACGACCTTGCCCGCGACGGCCTCGCCGACGGCCACCGGGTCGAGCGCGCGGTACTCCTTCCACTCCGTGACGATGATCACGGCATCCGCGCCCTCGAGCGCTTCCGCTGTCGACTCGGCGTAGACGAGCTGCGGATGCTTCGCCCGCGAGTTCGCGATCGCCTCCGGGTCGGTCGCCACGACGTGGGCGCCGAGGCCGTTGAGCGACACCGCCACGTCGAGGGCGGGCGAGTCGCGGATGTCGTCGGAGTCCGGCTTGAACGCGAGTCCCAGCACGGCAACGCGCTTGCCGTTGAGCTCGCCGAGCTCCTCGTGCGCGATGTCGAGCACGCGCTTGCGGCGGCGCAGGTTGATCTCGTCGACGTCGCGCAGGAACGAGACCGAGTCGCCGACGCCGAGCTCCTCGGCGCGGGCGCGGAACGCGCGGATGTCCTTCGGCAGGCAGCCGCCGCCGAAGCCGACGCCCGCGTTGAGGAAGCGGCGGCCGATGCGCCCGTCGTATCCGATCGCATCCGCCAGGTGCGTCACATCCGCCCCGGTCGCCTCGGCGACCTCCGCCATCGCGTTGATGAACGAGATCTTCGTCGCGAGGAACGCGTTCGCGCTGACCTTGACGAGCTCGGCCGTCGCGTAGTCGGTGACGACGAGGGGCGTGTCCTTCGACAGCGCGGTCGCGTAGACCTCGTCGAGCAACGCCTTCGCGCGCACGCCGTTCTCCCCCGCCGGGATGCCGTACACCAGGCGATCGGGCTCGATCGTGTCCTTGACGGCGAATCCCTCGCGCAGGAACTCCGGATTCCACGCCAGGATCGCGCCAACGGACTCGACCTTCGCCGCGAGCCGCGCCGCCGTTCCGACCGGCACGGTCGACTTGCCGGCGACGAGGTCGCCCGGCCGCAGGTGCGGCAGCAGACCGTCGATCGCCGCCTCGACGTAGGTCAGATCGGCAGCGTTGGACCCCGGCTTCTGCGGGGTGCCGACCGCGATGAAGTGCACGGATGCGCCGCTCGCCGCCGCCGGATCGGTCGTGAACGACAGACGCCCCGTCGCCCCCGCGGAGGTGAGGATCTCGGGCAGGCCCGGCTCGAAGAAGGGCGCACGCCCTGCTGACAGGTCGGCGATCTTGCGCTCGTCGACGTCGATGCCGACGACCTCGTGGCCCAGCTCCGCCATCGACGCGGCGTGCACCGCGCCGAGATACCCGCATCCCGTGACCGACAGTCTCATGGTCTCCCCTTCGCTCTTCCGCGCCCACTGTAGAGCCATCATGTATCGCTCGTGTTTCGCTCGCCACCCGTGCGGTCTCGGCACGTCCGTGTGGCGAATTGACGGCACCCCCCATTTGCGCGCCATAATCGCTACTATCCATTTCCCCCGGAATAAGAGGAATCGCCATGGCACAGAAGACCATCATCCAGCTCGTCGACGACCTCGACGGCACCTCCCTCGAGCCCGGCACGGGCGCGACCGTGCGTTTCTCGCTCGAGGGCACGGAATACGAGATCGACCTCTCGAACGAGAATGTCGAGAGCCTGCACAGGGCGCTCGCCGACTTCGTGAAGGCGGGTCGCGTGATCTCACGCTCCCGCGGTCGCGGCGCGGGCACCTCCCGTCGCTCGAGCGGCAGCGGAATCGACTCGACCGCCGTGCGCGTCTGGGCGAAGGACAACGGCATCACCGTGAGCGAGCGCGGCCGCATCAGCGCCGACGTCATCGAGAAGTACAACGCGGCCCACTGACCGGGTGCGTCCCGGTACTGATCGGTTGCACTGATCGTCGGCTGCACTGACCGGTTGCGGCCCGCACGTTGTCCGCACGTTCTGCGCGCGTACCAGATGGATCGTGCCTCATGCCCGACACCGCTTCCGGCATCAGCCGATGAATCGAAAGGGCCGGCCCGTCGGGGCCGGCCCTTTCGCGGGATCCGCCCAATGCGCGAGTGGGGCGGATTGCCAAGAGAGGGGGATTGCTTCAGGAACCGCACATCACCCAGTAGATCTCCTCCTAGTAGATCTCTGAGTGGGCAATAGATCCCTGCGCAGGTCGCTGAGATCCCTGCGCGGGACTCCGAGCGGGTCTCCGAGCGGGTCTCCGAGATCCCTGCGCGGGACTCCGGGGGGTCTCCGAGGTGGTCTCCGAAAACGCCTCCTTGGAATGCCCCGATGTCGACACTGTGATGCGGCAGGCGCGGCCCGCACGCACCCGAGGTGGCCGGTTCTGTTCGCCCCGCCCCGGGAGTGCCCGTGGTGGAGGAGTCGTGCGGCCACCCATCGCGTGCGCGGCTCACCGGGCGACCTGGTTCTTCGAGCGGAGACCGATGGGTCTGCGCTGGGGGTCGACGTTCGGTGGCGGGATGAGTGCGTAACGGTTGCCGCGGCGCTCGATGCGGTAGCCGTTGTTGTGCAGCCAGAGATGGTGGAACCGGCACAACAGAATCGCGTTCTCGATGTCGGTGAGCCCGCCGTGGCTGTAGTGGACCAGGTGGTGGGCTTCGGTCATCGCGGGCGGGTGCTGGCAACCCTCGATCACGCATCCGCCGTCGCGTGCAGCGAGCGCGACGCGCTGTGCAGCACTGAAGGTGCGCGCGGTGCGGCCCAGACGAAGGGGCTGACCGCCCTGGAAGAGCACGGGAAGGGCACCCTCGGAACAGGCGATGCGTTCCGCCGTCTGCACGGACACCGCGACGGTCTCGCCTTCGAGCCACGAAGCGCCCGTGCCGCTGTGCAGATCGGCGAGTTGCACGTGAACGGTCACTCCCGGTCGGCGGGCGCCGAACAGCCGCGTGCGGTCCGCCCGTGTAGCGAGCAGGACGGTGTCGACAAGGGCGTCGGCGGTGAGCTGATCGAGGGTGCGGGCGTCATCGACGGTCTTCTGTGCGGCGGCGCGGTCGTGCGGGTCGACGAAGCGCGGACCCCCACGTCGCGGGGCCGTGACGGCATCGAGCGCACCTCGCACGACCGCGGCCGACTCGGGATCGAGCAGGCCGCTGACCCGGGTCATGCCGTCGGGTAGCGGGGTGAGCCGCAGAAAGCGCTTGTCGCGCGCGGCGGCCTCGCGCTGCGCGACACCTGCCGCATCCAGACCATCGCGCTCCGCACGGGCGGCGGCCGCGAGCTCTTCGGGCGTCGCAGTCGACGCCGTCTCGAGCAGGCGAGCCGCGGCATCCGTCAGATCGTCGCCCGCCACGTGGGCATCGGGCTCGCCGAGGCCTGCGCGGATGGCCGCAGCGCCCGCGACGGAGATCGATCCCGCGGAGACGGACCGCACGATCGGCGCGAGCCACGGCGCCGAGCCCCGGAGCAGCTCACCCGCACGCACGAGCTCGGAGGCCTCGCGGGCGCCGATGCCGAGCTCGCGCTGCACGAGGCGTTCCGGGGTGCGAGCGCCGGACCGCTGCGCGAGGCCCGCGTGCCCGAGCTCGCGGGCGGAGCGCCGGGCGACCTCGCCCGCGACGCTCGCGAGTGCCGCGTCGACCTCGCGACGCGCGGCGGAGAGCTCGCGCTGCACAGAGAGCAGCGCATCATCCGTCAGCTGTGCGACCTGAGACAGGTCGGGCAGAACGAGCGCGCCGGGCATGGGAATCCTTTGAACGAAAAGCGGGACTCCGGCGCGAGTACAGTGATCAGTATAGCACACAGATTCGAATGGGCAAGCAGTTCTGTGGACATCTTTTCGTTGATGTGTACGCACCCCTCGTTCGCCCGCTCCGCTCCCGCCGGGATCCCGTCAGCGGCGCAGCCCGCCGGCGAGCGAGCATCCCGGTCGCTGAGTAGCCCGCGAGCGAAGCGAGCCTGCGTATCGAAGCCCGCCCGCCCGTGCCCCCGCCCGCCCGTGCCTACTTGCCGCGGGCGAGGATCTGCAGCAGGTAGGTGCCGTAGCCCGACTTCACGAGCTTCTGCGCGCGGAGGACCACTTCCGCGCACGCGACCCACTCGGCGGTGCCGATCCAGCCGCGCAGGGAAACCCGCCGACGATATACCTGGAGGTATATCGTCGGGGGCATGACCGACAGCCCCGGCGCAGAGATCCGAGCAGCCCGTCGCGCTGCCGCACTGACGCAGCTCGAGCTCGCACGCCGCTGCGCCATCTCGCAACCCAAGCTCAGCGCGTACGAGCGCGGGTCGCTCCGCCCTTCGGATGAGACGCTGCAGCGCATCCTGCAGGCGGCCCGACCGCGGCCCTCGGAGATGCTCGAGCGTCATGCGGAGAGCATCCGCGCCATCGCGCGGAGCCACCACCTCGACCACGTACGCGTCTTCGGGTCGTCTGTCTACGGTACCGACACCATCGCGAGCGACATCGATCTACTCGTGCACGCGACGGATGAGGCGAGCCTGCTCGATCTCGCCGGCTTCGAGGCCGAGGTGAGCGCCCTGACGGACTATCCCGTCGATGTGGTCGTCGACTCGTCGCCTGTCAATCGCGTGATCGAACGCATCATCGCGGAGAGCGTGCCACTGTGAGCGACGAGGGTCGCTTCCGCGCCCGCCCGTCCGCCGATCCGGCGAGCGCCCCGCCCAAGTGGGATGTCGAGCGCGACATCGTCGCCGAGCTGGTCGACCTCGCGAGGGACGCGAGCGAGATCGTCGCCCTCGGACGCGACGCCTTCCTCGGCGACGGGGGACGCCTCCTTCGGCACGCCGCCGACGGCATCGTCATGAACGTGCAGGAGCTGTGCGACCGTCTGCCTGAGACGTACCGCGAGACCCACCCCGAGGTGCCCTGGAACGACATTCGCGGGATGCGCAATCGCCTCGGGCACAACTATCGAGCAACGGACCATCGCCTGGTCTGGCGCGTTCTCGACGTGTCGATTCCCGATCTCATCGCATCGCTGACCCGGTGAACCGCCCGCCCAGACCCGAGCGACTACTTGCCGCGGGCGAGGATCTGCAGCAGATAGGTGCCGTAGCCCGACTTCACGAGCTTCTGCGCGCGCTCGCGCAGCTCGTCGTCCGACAGGAAGCCCTTGCGCCAGGCCAGCTCCTCCGGGGCACCGATCTTCAGTCCCTGCCGACGCTCGATGGTGCGCACGAACTCCGATGCATCCGTCATGTTGTCGAACGTGCCCGTGTCGAGCCACGCCGTGCCACGCGGCAGCACCTCGACCTTGAGCTTGCCCTTCTCGAGGTAGGCCTTGTTGACGTCGGTGATCTCGTACTCGCCCCGCGCCGACGGCTGGATGTTGCGCGCGATCTCGACCACGTCGTTGTCGTAGAAATAGATGCCCGGCACCGCATAGTTCGACTTCGGATTCGTCGGCTTCTCCTCCAGAGAGATCGCCGTGCCGCTCTCGTCGAACTCCACGACTCCGTATGCCTCGGGCTCCGCGACCCAGTACGCGAACACAGCACCGCCGTCGATGTTCTCGAACCGCGACAGCGTCGACCCCAGGCCCGGGCCGTAGAAGATGTTGTCCCCCAGCACCAGCGCGACGCTGTCGTCACCGATGAAATCCGCACCGATCGTGAACGCCTGAGCCAGCCCATCCGGAGACGGCTGCTGCGCCCAGCGGATGCTGATGCCGAACTGCGAGCCGTCACCCAGCAGCCGCTGGAACTGCTCCGCATCGTGCGGCGTCGTGATGATCAGCACCTCGCTGATACCCGCACTGATCAGCGTCGACAACGGGTAGTACACCATCGGCTTGTCATAGATCGGCACCAACTGCTTGCTGATGCCCAGAGTGATCGGATGAAGCCGCGTACCAGAACCACCGGCGAGAATGATGCCCTTCACGGGGACCACTGTGACCGAACGGAAACGATCCGTCCAATCCGCGTCGGCCGGCCGGATAACGTGGGCGGCACGGATGCATCCGCCCGGAGGTATGAGATGACCGAAACGGTGACGACCGAGGCGGATGCCGTCGCGCTCGCCGGCCGCATCCTCGCCCCCCGGACGCGCCCGCTCGTCGTGCTCTCGACCGACCCGCGCACGGGCGAGTTCGTGCTCGACGCGGAGCGCCTCGCCGACGAGTTGAGCGACCTCGCCGACGTCGTGCTCATCGCGACCGGCGACCTGACCCGCACTCTCGACGCGCACGTGCCCGACCGCACGCAGGTCTACGGCGGAGCCGGGCGCTCCTACCCGGTCGACTTCGGCGCCGACCCGCGCTGGCAGCGGTCCCCGCTGCGCTTTCCGGGCGCCCGCGCCACGGACCAGCTCATCCGCGACGCACTCGGCCAGGCACACGCCGCGGGCGTCGTCCTGCAGCCCACCGGCGAGCGCAGCCGGCCGGTCGCCGGCACCGTGCTCCGCTTCGTCGGCCCCGAGCGCGCGCTCGTGAGCGTCGACGACGGTCTGCCGGTGACGCTCGCCCGCGAGCTGAGCTATCCGCCGTTCCCCCTCGAGTGGCTGCTCACCGAGGGCCAGCCGATCGCTGGCACGCTCGAGCCGCGCACCCGGCGCCTGCTGCTCGACCGGCCGGGCGTCGCCGTCGCCGACCTGCGCCGCGCGTTCCCGCACGGCAGCACCACGCTGGCCTTCGTGAAGTCGGTGTCGGCGCAGCGCGCCACGCTGCACCTGCATCCCGAGGTCGAGCACTCCGTGCTGCCGACGGATGTGTCGAGCAACCCGCTCGACACGCTCGATCTGCTGCTCGCCGAGGGGGACGTCGTGCGCGTGCGCGTGCTGCACCTGCCCGACGGCTCGATCCGGCTCACGCTGCTCGACGTGGACGACGACGAACCGGTGGTGCCGCCGCTCGCCGTCGTGGCCGGCGGCCCGCCGTGGCTCCGTGAGGGCCGCCCGCTCACGACCCCGGAGGAGGACGAGGACGACGACCTCGCGGGATTCGAGGATGCGCCCGCCGCAACGCCGGCCGACCCGCGCACGCCGAGTTCCCCGCCCGCCGGCGACGCGCGCAAGGAGCGCCCGGCGGCGGCGCACCCGCGCGCGCTGCCCGGCCCGGGACTGCGGCCCGCGACCTCAGCACCCCGGGTGCGCGAAGCGCCGCGGTCCGAGACGCCGGCGCCTCCCGCGCCCCCTGCGCCCGCACGCCCGCTCAAGGCGTCATCCGCGCTGCTGTCGACGCAGCTGCAGCTCGACACCGCGCGGGCCCGCATCGCCGAGCTCGAGGCGCGCCTCGCGCGCCTGGACGAGACGGATGCCGCCCTCGCCCGGCTGCGCGCGCACGCGCGCGGCACGGACGAGCGGCTGCGCCAGGAGCGGGCCGAGCGAGGCGAGCTCGAGCGCCGCGTGCGAGAGGACGAGGCGCAGCGGCGCTCGATCACGCGCGAGCTGCGCAAGGCGCGCGCCGCTTCCGCATCCGTTGCCGTCGAGAACACTCGCGACGAGCGCCGGGCGCTGTGGCTCGGCGACAAGGAGTGGCTGGAGCACGAGATCTACCTCGCCTGGGTCGAGCGCGTCGCGGCGCCCGACCGCACGCAGTGGGCGCTGCACCACTACGTCATCGGCCCCGAGTTCGCCGCGTCCCTGCAGAAGCTCGACGAGACCCAGTTCCGCAAGGCGATGAAGGCCGTGGTCGACGTGGTGACGGGCCGCATCCGGGAGATCGCGGGGCGGGAGGCGCATCCGCTGCGCACCGGCGACGGTCCGAGCGACCCGGACACGGTGCGCGCGTCGGACGGCGCCAAGTGCTGGCGCGCCTACATCGAGCAGAAGACCCCCTCGGCGCGGCGGCTGCACTACTGGGTGCTGCTCGGCGGCGGCATCGAGCTCAGCCGAGTGGTCGCGCACGACGACGTGCAACCCTGAGGCGCCTCACTACGTCCGCCTCGCGACTTGGCCGACCTGCTGCGCCGCCATCCAGCGCACCCGACCTGGCCGCCATCCAGCGCACCCGACCTGGTCGGAGGAGTGGCCGGCCGACGACCCCAGGGGCGTGGACGACATCGTGCAGGTCGTCGCCCTCTGACGCGGCGCTCGTGGCGGCCGCACCCGCTCGTAGGAACTCGTCTACGCCCCATCATTCACGGATGGCGCTCAGCGGAGCGCGGCGATGATCGCCGGCACGCGGTCGGCTCCTGACGTGCAACCGGAATTTCGACGGAGCGTCGCCGCGCCCATCCATCCGCCCGCCCGATCCGACGGTGCCGCGCGCGACACGCTCCGCGCTCAGGTCAGTCTTGCGCCGGCAGGGCTTCCGTGCCGGAGGTTGCCGACGAACACGAGAATCTGCTCCTGGAGCAGCTCGTGGGCGCCGTCGAGCGGGATCTCCTCCGTGACGACGCTCTCGAGCTCCTCCAGTGCGTCGTCCACGGCTGCTTCGTCGCGCTCAACGTGCCGGTGCCGCCGGAGTTCCTCCTCATGCTGCCCTACATCGTCACCCTCATCGCCGTCGCCCTGGTCTCGAAACGAGCGAAGCCGCCGACGTTGCTGGCGATCGCATACCAGGCAAGTTCGTGACCGGGCTCGTCGGCGAAATAGGCGTAGCTTCCGTCCGCGAGATCCTTCAGGCGTTTTCTCGCAGCAGGGTCGTTGCGCGAGCTGAACGCGGTGAGGAACCGGCACCGCTCGGTCTCGATCCCTTGCTCGCGCGCCCATTTCAAGAAGCTCCGTTTGCGAGCCTCGTTGATCTCCCCGTCCGTGTTGACCGCTTCAACGAACCAGAAGTCGACCGCGTTCTCCCCGACGTCGGCGATCAGCGCGTCGGGAAGAACGCTGGACACGTTGATGGTCACGCCGAGGTAGGACAGGAGCGTGGCATCCGCCGTGAACAGCTTGTCGCCCGGTTCGCTGACGGACACCACGTAGGGATTGCGCAGGCGCGCGGGCGCCCAGCTCTCGATAACGCCCTTGAGGATCAACGATGCGCGTCCGACTTCGAGGATGCGGGTGCCGGCATTGTTCGGGAGCGCAACCGTGACCGCGTGACTTGCCTGCTCGCCTTCGATCGCGAAGCGCACGCGCAGCTTCGCGGCCGGAGACAAGTGCGCCTCGCGCCACTCGTCGGCAGCGAGTCGCACCTCCGAGTCGCTCAAGGTGGGGTCGAAGAGGTCGGCGAAATGCGACTCCATCGTCCAGCGCCCTGCGCCGGAGGTCTTCGGCAGATCCTGACGCTCACGAAGCGCACCGTGCTCGCGCCACTTGCGGAAGGTCTCGTCGCGGAGCGTCTCGCGAGAGTTGTCCGCGTAGCCCGGACTGTCGGGGACGCCCCAGGCCTGGAGGAGGCCCGAAAGCGCCTTGGCGCCCTCATGTCGCCGGCCGCTCCGAAAGACCATATGTTCGGGCGACCTCCCGCTCGAGCTCTTCGTCGGACAGGGTCTCCCACGCCTCAAGGGTGTGGGCATCGGGAAGCGTGAGCGACTCGAGCTCGTAGGCGGACAGCGCGACAGAACCGGAGATGCATCGAACCAACTTGTCGAGAGTGCCCGTCGACAGGAGTCTGGTCAGCAGGCCTCGGCTCAACAGCTGCGTGTCGCCGACGGGCCGGATGACGTTGACGTGGTTCTCGACGACGACGCCGCCCGAAGCTCGCGAGAGGTACTCCTCGGTGAGTTCGGCGACGACGAGGCGCCGCTGCTGCTCCGGCGCGTGAGTGTTGCCAGGCAGAGCTCCTGAAGGACGGACGTGAAGACTCCGGATCGGTCGGCGACGAACGTCGCGCTCTCCAGCCGGAGGCGAGACGTACGGTGGGTTCTGAGCGGTTCGAAGTAGCGTCCCGCTGTGAACGATGTCGGCACGAGCGCGGAGAGGACCCCGTTCGAGTCGAGCGACTCGGCGCCGACGGCCATGAACATCCCGTAGAGATTTGCGTGCCCGTACAGCGAGTTCGCGAATCGTGCCCGGTCGGCTTCGCTCAGACGCACACGCCCGTAGGGCGGGTTCATCAGCACCGCACGCGCCGGTGTTCGACCCGGCGCCAGTCCGTCACCAACGCGCGCGAGAGCTGGAAGCTGCCGCCGATTCGCCTCGGGAGTGCGGGCGAGCATCGGGAGCATCTCGGCGGCGAGCACGACGTTCGCGACCCATACCGCGGCCGGATCGGAGTCGATGCCTTCGATCAGGGAAGGGAGCCGGTGCAGAACCAGACGCGGGTCGATCTCGGCGCTTGCCGCGAGGTGCTCCCTCAGCACTGGCAGCAGCAGGGCGCCCGCGCCGCACGCGGGGTCCCGCACGAGACCCGGCAGCTGCATGACGGGTTGCTCCATGCCCAGAGCAGTCTTCGTCATGGACCAGAGCTCGGCCGCGAGTTCGGGCGGGGTGTAGTGGCGACCGTGTCGGGCTCGGGTCTCCGAGGCGAGGGACTCGACGTATGCGGCACCGACCTGCTCAGCCGCGAGGAGCGCCCAGTCCGGCTCGAGCGGCGGCGTCTCGCCCAGCACGAGCGGAGGCAGCGCGTCAACGGCGACGTGAACATCGGTCCATTCGTCGGCAAGACCCGCCCGTGTCGCTCAGGCCGACCACCACGCAGGAATCGCGGCCAGCACCGCAGCGGCAACCGGGGTCAGTTCCGCTGCGGGGTCCGCGGACCCGACCAGACCCCGCGAGCCTCGCGGCCCGAGGGGGCGCGCGAGAGCCTGAGTGACGTCAGCGAGGGTGCCCACGAGCCCAGGGTATCCGCGGCCCGCGACACGGAGCGTGACGGCACAGCGGCTCGGGGTGACTCGATCCCAGCGGCACCACGCGGATGAGGATCGCGCCGTCGAACACCGCGAGCACGGATGTTGCGGGTCTCCGCGAGGTGATCGGAACTCCGCGAGCCCTGGGCCGCGTCGGTCGGATCGTCGATGACCAGCAGCAGCCGGCGCTCCGCGAGCGGCAGAGCGACATCCGTTCCGCTGTCGACGCGGGCATGCGGTCCGGCTCCACGCCGAAGCTCAGCAGAACGCGCCCGAGCGTCCCGTCCAGGTCACTCCAACCGGCTCTGTAGCCGCTCGTCGTCCTGCCGCTCATGCACGACGGCGAGCACCTCGATGACCTGGCCTTCGTCGTGTATGCGGTACCAGACGAGGTACGGGAAGGTCGTCAGCGCAGCGCGGCGGGCATCCCGCCGGAGGACGCGGAAGGCGTAGGGCGACTCCCGGATCGATCTGACCGTTGCCGCGAGGTCGTCGGTGAAACGGTCGACCTGCTCCGGGGCGTGCAGGGCATACCAGTCTTGCGTGCGTTCGGCATCGTGTTCCGCGTTGTAGCGAAACAGGACGGAATAGCTCACCGGATGCGGCTGCGCAGCGACGCCTCGACGTCCTCCCACGACCGGCCCACAAGGGGATCGGCGTCGGCCTCGGCCAGCCGCTGGTCGATCAGGGCTGCTTCAGCGGGCGTGACGGGCAACGCGTCGGCGTCGATGGAGGCCCAAAGCTCATTGATCAGCTCGACGCGTTCGGCCACGCCGAGGCCTTTTGCCTGGGACAGGAGCGTCTGATCGACCACCAGCACATGCTACCCGCCCTGCCCACTCGGATTGCAGAGCTTGGCGAGATTCAGCCTCACCGCTGCGAGAGATCGATGCCGACCGACGCGGCGAGGTCGTCAAGGGGTGAGCGTACGCGTTTTCGGCTCGCCAGCACACGGCACGGACACTCGCGCGAGCGACATCGGCCTGCTTGTGACCATCACCGACGAGACGACGCTTCTCGACCTCGTATGCGGTGAGAGGCTCCTGACAGGCGGCCGCCCGCGCAACACCGATCTTTGGCCCGACTTCCGGCCGCTACGCACTGCCGCCTCCGCCCGGACTCGCGGCCGCGAGACAATAGGGTGATTCGCATGGCGACCCAGACGTCCGCGGATGAACTCGACCACGCCCCGTGGGACGAGTCGCATGTCTGGGGGCGGTACCGCGAGGTGCACACGACGCCGCACTCCGTGGTACGGATCATCGAGTACTGGGCGGGGGGCCGCACGTCGGTGCACCGCCACGACGCCGTCACCGAGACGATCATGGTGGTCTCGGGCAGCGTGCGCTTCTCGATCGGCACCGATCCCTCCTCGCTGCGCGGTGTCGTCGCGCACGCGGGGGACGTCGTGCGCATCCCCGCGGGCACGTGGCATGCCGCGGAGTGCGTGGCCACGGGAGGCGACCCGTGGGCGGTGGCGGTCGAGGAGTGCCACGGTGAGAACGCCGCCCTCGGCTACGAGATCCTGCGGGCGGCTCCTGCGATCGCCGCGACCCCGGTACACTAGCGATCCTCATCCGTTTGGAGGCTGCCATGGACTCGACGACGCTCGCGCTCCTCTCCGCGCTCATGTCGGGCGCCGTGGAGGGCGTCGCCGCAAGCACGGTCGACGCCCTCACGCGCGGCCTCCAGCGCCTGTTCCGCCGCGGGGCGCCCGAGGCTTCCGCCGCCCCGGTGTCCACTCTCGCTCCCGAGCTGGTCGCCGCGTCGATCGAGAAGGCGGCGGCCACGGATGCCGAGCTCGCTCGCGAGTGGAGGGAGTGGCTGCGCGCGCTCCACGAGGCCACACCGTCGTCATCGAACATCAACAGCGTGAGTGGTCAGGTGACCGGATCCGTCGTGCAGGCGCACACGATCCACGACGTCAAGCTGTGACCGCCACCGCCGCCCCCCCCCCCCCCCCCCCCCGGACATCGCGGGCCGGTTCCGGTTCCGCTGTCCACGGATGCGGCGCTCTGGCGAACCGCCCGGACCACGCACCACGTGCTCGTCGTGGCGCGCACCCGCACGTCGCTGTTCTGGCTGCTGGAGCTTCTCCCCGCGGTGCTCGGCGACTCGCGCGTGCAGCTGCTGTTCACCGTCGACGAGGACGATCCGTCCGCGTTCGGTGAGGGTCTGGCCGGCCTGATCACCTCGACGGGCGCACTCCTGGTGCCCTGGGCGCACGCCTCGCGGACGCGCTTCGACCTCATCGTCGCGGCGCACGAGAGCGGTCGGCTCGGCTCGCTGCGCGGCCCGATGCTCGTGCTCCCCCACGGCCCCGGGTACACCCGGGATCTCACGGCCTCCGGTCTGCCCCGTACGGCCGTGGCGCTGGCCGCGAGCCGCACGGATGTCACGGTCGCCGCCGTGCCCTCCGAGGAGGCGGCGCGCGTCGTCCATCCGGCAGCGCGCGTCGTCGTGACCGGCGACCCATGCTTCGACGGTCTGCTCGCGGCGCGCCCCGAGAGCGACGGCTACCGCCACGCGCTCGGGCTGCACGACGGGCAGCGCCTCATCACCGTGACCTCGACCTGGGGCCGACACTCGCTCTTCGCTCGCCGACCGACACTCGCGCGCGAGCTGCTGGCGGCGTTGCCGAGCGGCGAGAATCGCGTCGCGCTGGTGCTGCATCCGAACGTCTGGGTCGGCCACGGCGAGTGGCAGCTCCGGGTCTGGCTGCGCGACGAGCTGGCGGCCGGCCTCGTGCTCGTGCCGTGGGATGCCGGCTGGCGTCAGGCGGTGCTCGCGTCGGACCTCGTCGTGGGAGATCACGGCAGCGTGGGCCTGTACGCCGCGGCGATCGGCGTGCCGTTCGCTCTGGCGGTTCACGAGAACGACGAGCTGGTGCCCGGAAGCGCGCTCGGCCGACTGGTCGACTCCGCTCGGCGCCTCGACACCTCCGGCGGGCTGAAGACCGCCGTCGACGCGATCATCGCGGACGGCACGGATGCCGTCGCCCGCGAGGCGCGCTCCGCGTTCTCGCACGAGGACGAGGCGTTGACGCGGCTGCGAGCTGCGGCGTACGACCTTCTCGGGCTCGCCGTGCCGCACGACGAGGTCGCGCGCGCCGTGCCGGCGCCGCTCGCCCTCTCCGCCGCCCGGCCGGCCTCGATGGTGGCCGAGCTCTCGGTCGACGCGGATGCCGGCGTCGCCATCCGGCTGATTCCCGCGACGGTCGCGCCGCATCCGCGGGGAGATCGCGAGCGCTTCGTGATCTCGACGTCGGCGGAGACGGATCGTCGCATCACGGATGCGGCGGCCGTGCTGATCGAGAGTCGCCCGGCCGCGTCGCCGGCGGCCGCCGAGCTTCGCGCCCGGACCCTTCTTCAGCGGCATCCCGGCGCCCGGTGCGCGGCCGTCGTCGTTCCCGACGGCGTGCTGGTGTGGTGGCGCGACGGCGAAGGCATCGTGGTGACGGCGCCCGCCGCGGCGGACAGCGCGGCCGCGGCGGCGTTCGCCCGCTATCTCATGACGGGCGATGTTCCGCGGGCCGTGCGGATGCGGGTCACGATCGATGGCCGCGAGACGGCGTTCGCGTCGACGCCGTACGGGTGATCGCCGTACCGGGCCGGAGGGTCACAGCGGCCGGGACGCGACGAGCTCGAGTTCGCGCACCCGGTCGCGGATGACGCGGGCGGCGGTCGACGCCCCCCGCGCGTGCTCGACGCGCGCGATCCGCTCCAGGGCCTCCGCTTCGAGACCGGGAAGGGTGTGCGCTCGGGCGATGTCGATGACCTCCCCCCAGCAGCGCACGGCCGCGAGTGCGTCCGAGGTCGCGAGCGACGCGTCGCCGAGGCGCAGGAGCACCCGCGAGCTCAGGATCGCATCCCCGTCCCGATCGACCGCGGCCGCAGCGGCGCGCAGCAACGGCAGCGCGCCGGCGGGATCGTGGTCCGTCAGCCGGGCCGAGCCGGCGAGGTAGTCCTGGATCGCGACCCCCTTGACGGACCCGGCCCGGGCGGCGAGCAGGCGAGCGTCGTCGAACAGGTGGAGGGCACCGGCGACGTCGCCCTGCCGCACGCGGAGCTTGCCGCGCATCTCGAGGATGGAGCTGCGGAGCAGCTCCGGCGCGTGGTTCGCGAGGAGGTCGGCTCGGGCGAGCTGGTCGTCGGCGGCGTCGAGCTGTGCATCGTCCATGAGCGCATGGGCGAGCTGGGCGCGCAGGCGCGCCTCGGCGTCGCGATACCCGCCGTATGCGGCCGCGTCGGCACCGCATCCGTACACCTCGATCGCGGTGTGCGTGTCGTGGATGGCGTCGAGCACCGGCCACAGCGCCTCGCCGATCCGCCACGCCGGCTCGAGGTGGCCCTCGGCGAGCGCCTGGTGCTGTGCAGCGCCGATGGCGAGGCGTTCACGCGCGAACAGCTCGAACGCTGCGGCTCGCGTCGGCAGGGCGTCGGCGGGCCACGCGACCGGGGTGAGGCGGAGGCGACGGTGGATGAGGGCGTGATCGAGACGGCTCGCGAGCTCGGCGTAGTGCCGTGCGATCCGGGATGTCACCTCGCGCCTCTCGCCGGCGGCGCCCTCCGAACGCCACAGACTCCGTCCGTGGCGCCACGCGAGGTAGGGGAACTGGTATCCGTTCCCGATCCGGTCGAGAAGATGCCGGCCCGCGAGGTCGTCGAGCACGCGCACTGTGTGCCCGATCGGTTGATCGAGAACCGCGGCCGCAGCGTCGACCGCCATGCGCGGCGTCGGATGAAGCGCCAGGAGTCGGTATGCGTCGCGGAGTCGCGAGGGCAGCGCACGGTATGCGCTCTCGAAGACGGCGTCGATCGCGGACAACGCGTGCTCACCGTCGTGCTGGTCGGCTGACCGCGCTTCGATGCGCGCGACGAGCTCGGCAACGGTCAGGTGCGGACGGGCGCGCAACTCCATGGCGCACACGCGCGCGGCGAGCGGCAATCCACCGCAGAGACGCAGCAGGTCGCGCACCGCCATCGGCTCGTCATCGACGCGGTCCTGACCGAGATACGACGTGAGGAGGGTGTGCAGCTCTGGTTCATCGAGTGGCTCGATCGGCACGGGATGGGCGCCGTCGAGCTCGAGCTCGGTGAGCCTCGCGGTCGTGGCGACCAGGACGAGCGCGTGGGCGGAGCTCGGGATGAGGGGAACGACCTGGGCCGCGTCGGTCGGGTCGTCGATGACCAGCAGCAGCCGGCGCCCGGCGCTCAGCGAGCGGTAGAGCGACATCCGTTCCGCTGTCGACGCGGGCATGCGGTCCGGCTCCACGCCGAGGCTCAGCAGCACGCGCCCGAGCGTCTCCTCCAGGGTCAGTCCGGCGCGGTCGCGCACGTCCGCGAATGTCACGTGGATCTGCCCGTCGACGAACGCGTCCGCGTGCTGGTGCGCCCACTGGATGCTGGTCGCCGACTTCCCCACGCCGTGCGCACCCGAGAGCACCACGACGGCGGGAACGACGCCGTGACGCGGCGCATCGAGGGCAGCCGAGATCGCACGGGTCTCCGCCACCCGATTCACGAACGCGCCCATCGGGGGCGGAAGCTCGCGCGGAATCGGGCGGGCGCGTTGCGGGTAGTGGAACTCCAGCCGCTGGATGACGGCCGCCTGCACCAGCCCGCCGAGCACGGTGCCGTCCATCCGGTTCGTGTTCACGCTCGGCGGCGAACCACGCTGCTCGTCAGCTCCCGACGTCACGGACATGACAAAAATGTAGTGCCCTCGGCTGTCCATGCGCGTGGCCGGCGTCGATCCGACCGCAGCACTGCGCGTCGTCGCAGAATCCGCCGGTGTCGCCATCGTCGGCGTGCTCCTCAACGTCGTGGTGATTACCGCTGCAGGTGTTGGCGTTCTCGCTCGTGGCGGTCGCACTCTCGTCGGGCTCGTCTACGATCCGTCGGCCACGGGAAGGAGCTCAGTGACGGAGCGCGGACACGATCGCGGGGAATTGCACGGCCACCGCCTGCCAGAGAATCTGCTCGTCGGTTCCGTCGTAGTCGTGCGCGACGAAGTTTCGCACCGCCCGGATGCCGCGCCAGTCGATATCCGGATGCGCCTCCCGGAAGGATTCGGGCAGTCGATCGGCGGCCGCGGACAGGTCGGCGACGAGTGAGCGCGCGATGCGGCGCTGGTCGTCGTCGTTCGGATGGTGGAATCGCTCTTCTCCCCGTTCGACGACGCGGCGGGCGCTCACAGCAAAGCGCTCGATGTCGGCGATGATCGCCGGCACGCGGTCGGCTTCCGCGTGGCTCACAGGGTCGTCGCTTCGGCGCGGATTCGATCCATCGTCGGGCCGGTCCCGCGGTCGGAGACCACGTCGACATCGAGCCCCGTCACGTCCCTCACCTCCTGCATGAACCCGGCGAGGTCGAAGATCGACGATGTCTCCGAGGGATGCACGAGCAGGTCGAGGTCGGAGCGCGCTGTAGCGGTGCCCCGCGCGATCGATCCGAACACCCGCACGTCGCTCAGGCCGCGGGCCGCGGCGAGATCGAGAATGCGTGTGCGCAGCGGCGCGAGCCCCGATATCGACGGCACGCGAAGCACGGCGCCGAGCTTCTCGATGTTGTACGCCGTCGGAACGCGTCGGCCCCGTTCGTAGTCGGAGATGTTGGGCTGCGGCACCCTCGACCGAGCGGCGAGCTCACGCTGGGTGAGTCCGGCGGCGCGGCGGAGTAGGCGCAGCTCTTCACCGATCGTCTCCGTGCCCACGGCGCGATGATAGCGCCAGGCTATCGCCACCGCGAGATCATTTTTCGGCTCTCGGACTTCAGGTTGGGTCGGTGGGGTCGAGGCCTCCGGCGATGAGGAGCATGCGGAGCCGGTAGTTGTCGTAGTTGCGGAAGCCACGGGCGACGCGGCGGGCGCGTTCGATGAGGCCGTTCACGGCCTCGGTGCCGCCCCGTCTTGCCTCATGTCAATAGGTCCGGGAGCGGTTGGCGCTTGCCTCACGTGAAAGGTCCGTGTGGCTCAGGCTGCGGGGCGGGTGCCTTGGGTGCGGGCGGCGGCGAGCTCGATGAGCTGCTGCTGGATGCGGATGATGCGGCGGGTGATCGCGGCCGGGTTCAGCTTCGCATGCTCGTCGGTCAGTCGTTCGGCGGCGTGCTGCTCGAGCACGCCGGCGTCGAGGAGTCGCTGGTACGGGGCTCTCGGCTTGTCGTAGATGCGTTTCGTCCGCCCGGAGGTCGTGTGGGTCCAGCCGGTCGCCTTTCACGCAGGGCAGCAGGTGGTTCTTCCGCTTCATCACCAGGGAGTGCAGCTCGTTGAGCAGCCGCAGTTCGTGGTCGGTCTCGTAGCGGTAGCGGAACGTGTGGCGGCGGACCCAGTCGGCGTTGCGTTGCTCGACGTGGGCGTTGTCGTTGTGCTGGTAGGGCCGGCCCCGGGTGACGGGGATCTCGCGCTCGTCGCACCAGGCGATCACCGACCAGTTCAGGAACTCGGACCCGTTGTCGAAGTCCATCCCGACCATCGGGACCGGGGAGGCCCGCCGGATCCAGTCCATCCCGGCTCTGACGTTGACGTGGGCGTTGTTGCGGATCGCGCGGATCAGCGTCCACCCGATCACCGGGTCCGTTGCGGTGAGCGTGCGCAGGAACTCGCCTTTCGTGGTGTGGCCGCAGTGCGCGACGGTGTCCAGTTCGTAGAACCTCGGCCCGGGCGGCAGGCCGTCCATCGCGGTGCGCACCGGGATCGACGAGCGCAGGATATGCGACGGCTTCGGACGTCGGGTGGGGGCTGGGGTGTGGCGTAGTGGTGTGGGGTGGGTCGAGGTCCCGAGGATCGGTAGCGACCAAGCTTGCTGTCCGTTCGGAGACCTCGACTCGTGCCCGATGCTGCGGGGTGCGCCGCGGCGTGCCTATCTTCTGCTGTCTACTGCGATCGCTGCGACGTGCTGGTCGGTCTCGGCGGCCTCCGCGTCGTCGCCGTCGAGCGCCGCAATGAGCGAGTGCTCGTCATCGATGTTGAGTCCCCGCCCGGCCCTGCCGGGTGTCCGACGTGCGCATAGGTGGCGCAATCGCGAGGACGCAAGCAGCTCACGCTGATCGACGCGCCCATGGGCGCGACGCCGGTGCGTATCCGGTGGCGTAAGCGCCTGGTTCCGGCCTGACTTCGATCAAGTTGGTGCCCCGCTGACGGGCGTTCTTGGCGTTCGAGGCTGGCGAGGATCTCGGCGACCTCGGGAGTCGGCGGCGTGGTGGCGGTGAGGTCGTGGCCGAGCGCGTTGA
>NZ_JAUASV010000034.1 GCF_030345695.1 Galbitalea sp. SE-J8
CCGCGTCCACGACGCCAACTCGTCCCTGTCACCATCACGAAGCAGCAACGCCGGAGCAGGAGAATTCGCCATGACCAATTGTCCCAAACCACCAACCATTTAGGAACTAACGACACGCGACACGAGTGCCCCGCGGTGGGGTGTAGCGTGGCGAGGATCTTGGCGGCGTCGCCCTCGGCCGGTGTGGTCGCGGTCAGTTGATGCCCGTCGATGCTGATCGTCACATCGCGCAGCGGCCGTAGTGTGCGCACGATCCGGCGAATCGTGTACCCGGTCGTCTTGTAGAGGTGCCGGCTGATCGCGAGCGCGCAGAACACGACGCTGAGGTGCGCATGGATGGAGTCGGCGCTCGAGGCGAAGATGGGCCTCGCGCGCAGGTCGGTCTTGGCCATCCGGAACGACGCCTCGACCTGGAACAGGTCGTGATAGGCCGCGACGATCTCGGCGGCGGGCACCGTCGCGACGTCGAGGTTGGTGACGTAGCCCTTCAGCCCGATGTATTGGCGGGCTTTCTCGACCCGGTCCCAGTTCACGTCGGGTCGCTGCCCGAGCGTGACGAAGCGGTCTTTCTTGGGCGCTCGGGTGCCGGCGGCGATCTGCTCGGCGCGTTCGATCTGCTTGTTCAGCGTGATGTTGTCGCGGATCTTGCGCTTGTGGGAGTACTGCCACACCACTCGTCAGCGGCGCGCGTTGCTGCCGGCGCCCATGATCCGGGTGGTTTCGACGGTTTCACCATCGATGACGATATTGCCCACCGTCTCGTAGTGCTCGGCCAGGTCGTACGGGGCCGAGGACGTTCGGGAGCCGACGATGAGGGAGAACCCGGCATCCTCGAGCCGGTTCACGTTGCTCGCGGACAGCATGCCCGCGTCGGCCACGACGACGACCTCGGTCGCTTGGTGACGTTGCCGGAACGCGTCCAGAACGGGCAGCAGGGTCAGGGTCTCGCCCTTGTTGCCTTCGAACTCGTGCACTTCCAACGGGAACCCGCCGCGATCCACGAGCAGACCGACCAGGATCTGCGGGTCAACGTCGTCACGTCATAGAGCACGACCGTGAGGGGCCCGGCTCGGGTTGCGTGGGCCTGCGCGGCCGCGGCGATCTTCGACCGCCAGTCCTCGGTGACGCTGCGGCCGAGGGTGCGCCACACCGTCGACAACGACGGCGCGCCGGGAACACCGAGCTCGTCCCACACCCGCAGCGTGTCCGCTTTCGACGTCGGCTCGACGACCCGTGCCAGGACGAGCTTCTTGAACGTGTCGTTGCCGACCGCGTCGAAACCGAGGCGCGAGTATGCGTCCTCGAGGACTTCCCACAACAGCCGCGAACGCGAACCCGTCACCGTGGGCGCGATCGTCGCCGGCTGCGGGGCGCCGAGCCCGTCGAGATCAAACGGGACCTGTCCCGCGAGTTCCTCGATCCGCTTCCGCGCGATCGTGACCAACACCGCGAGTTGGGCGTCGTCGTGAGCGGAGCCAAGATGCTCCACGATCGTGCGCACCCCGCGAGTCTTCGACGCGATCTGCACCGCCGTCGCTCCCGAGGACGTCGCCACCTTCCGCACGTAGAACCCCACCGCGGCAGGCTAGACAGCCCCGGCTAGTGCCCCACCCAGACACCAAAAACCCCAGAAACACGCGGAACTACCCGCTCAAAACAATAAAATCACACCAACATGACTCGATCCAGGCCAGGTCGATGACCACGGTCACGAGCCGATCACCTTGCCGGGTGTGCCGCCAGGCGTGCTCATCGACGTCGATCACCCTGACGCCATCAAGCCGGGTCGGGTCATCAATCAGCCGACGGTGGCCCTCGGCAAGGACCGCGGTGTTCGCGGTGTGCCAGCCGACGCCGATCCGCGACCCGCGCGACGGTGAGGTGGTCGACCACGAGCGCGGTCAGCACGCTGGGACCGACCGATCTACGGCGGGATGTCGCCGAGGCGGGACTGCAGTCGCCTGGCATTGAACCAATCGACCCAGCCGGCAGTGACCCACTCGACGTCGTCGACGGCCTTCAGCGGCCCGTTGCCGAACGGGGAACCGTCGCGGATGGCCTCGTTCTTGACCAGGCCGATCGTGGACTCTGCCAGCGCGTTGTCGGTACGCGTCGCCGACCGAGCCGATCGAGGCCGCGACGCCTTCCAGGGCGAGGGTCTCGGCGAAGGCGACCGAGGTGAATCCGCCCTGGCTGCCCGCGTCGCTGTGATGGATCAGCCCGTCTTGCACCGCATGGCGAGCACGGTCGCGTCGCCACAGGGCGACGCGAGGCTACCCGGCGATCGCGACCAGTCCCAGCTCCGCCGGCGTCGCGAGCAGCGGATGCCGCGGCACCACCCGAACCGTGTAGCCGAACGCGCCCGCGCGCTCGAGCGCGACGCTGCCCGTGAACACGGCGGGGGCCCCGAGCTCGTGGCTGTCGAGCGCGAGCGGCAGGCGGCGGATGTCGACGAGCCGGTCCTCGTCGCGGGCGCGCCCGTAGACGACCTCGACCTTGACGTCGTCGGGCGACAGCTCGCCGAGGTCGATGAGCGCGCGCACGTGCAGCTCGTCGCCGACCTGCGGCACGTCGACCCCGCCCGACTCGACGTGCCGGACGTGCACGCCGGGCCAGGCCGCCGTGACGCGCGCCTTCCACTGCGAGAGCTCGCGCGCCGGGGCGTACGACCCGGCCGAGATCGCGTCCTCGGCGTGGGACGCGGGGATGTACAGCCGCTCGACGTACTCGCGCACCATCCGGTCGGCGGACAGCGCGGGCGACAGCGTCCGCAGCGTGTGACGGATCGACTGCACCCAGCGGGTCGGCACGCCGTCGCCGTCGCGGTCGTAGAAGCGCGGGGCGATCTGGTTCTCGATCAGGTCGTACATCGACTGCGCCTCGAGCGCGTCGCGCTCGGCAGCGTCCCCCGCGGAGTCGGCGGTGGGGATCGCCCAGCCGTTCTCGCCGTCGTAGAACTCGGCCCACCATCCGTCGAGGATCGACAGGTTGAGCGAGCCGTTGAGCGCGGCCTTCATGCCCGACGTGCCGCACGCCTCGAGCGGTCGCAGCGGGTTGTTGAGCCAGACATCGGTGCCCGGGTAGAGCCGCTGCGCCATCGCGATGTCGTAGTTCGGCAGGAACACCATCCGCTCGCGGATGCCGGGCTCCTGCGTGAACTCGACGAGCTTCTGGATGAGGCGCTTGCCCTCCTCGTCCGCGGGATGCGATTTGCCGGCGACGACGAGCTGGATGGGGCGCTCCGGGTCGGTGAGCAGCGCGCGCAGCCGGTCCGGATCCTCGAGCATCAGCGTGAGGCGCTTGTAGGTGGGCACGCGGCGGGCGAACCCGATCGTGAGCACATTCGGGTCGAGCATCCGGTCCACCCAGGCCGGGTCGGTGCTGCCCGGGTTCTGCTCCTGCCACGCGGCGCGCACCCGCGCGCGGGCGTCGTCGACGAGCTGCGCCCGCAGGCGGCCACGGAGCTCCCAGAGCCGGGAGTCGCTGAGCGCGCCGGAGGCCCAGTCGGCATCCGTCGTGCTCGCCGATCCGAGCACGTCGAGCGCGAGCTCCTGCACGGCCGGGTCGGTCCAGGTCGGGGCGTGCACGCCGTTCGTGACGGACGTGATCGGCACGTCGTCGCGGTCGAAGCCGGGCCAGAGGGCGCCGAACATGCCGCGCGAGACGTCGCCGTGCAGCTTCGAGACGCCGTTCGCGCGCTGGCCGAGCCGCAGGCCCATCACGGCCATGTTGAACCGGGTCGGGTCACCGCCCTCGTAGTCCTCCGTGCCGAGGTCGAGCACGTCGGCCACGTCGACGCCGGGCAGCAGATCGGTGGAGAAATAGCGCTCGACGAGCCCGATGTCGAACCGGTCGATGCCGGCCGGCACCGGGGTGTGCGTCGTGAACACGGTGCCGGCGCGCGCGACCTGCAGGGCCTCCTCGAAGCCGAGGCCGCCCGCGATCAGGGCGCTGATCCGCTCGAGGCCGAGGAACCCGGCGTGCCCCTCGTTGGTGTGGAACACGGTCGGCGACGGCGCCCCGGTGAGCTCGCTGTGCAGCCGCAGGGCGCGCACGCCGCCGATGCCGAGCAGCACCTCCTGCAGCAGCCGGTGCTCGCCGCCGCCGCCGTAGAGCCGATCCGTGACACCGCGCAGCGACTCGTCGTTCTCCGGGATGTCGGTGTCGAGCAGCAGCAGCGGGATACGGCCCACGGCCGCCGTCCACACCCGCGCCCGCAGCGCACCTCCGCCGGGCAGCGCGAGGGTGACGTGCGCGGCGCGCCCGTCGGGGTGACGGAGCACGCTGAGCGGCAGGCCGTCGGGGTCGAGCACGGGGTACGACTCCTGCTGCCAGCCCTCGCGGGAGATCGACTGGCGGAAGTAGCCGGACCGGTAGAACAGCCCGACGCCGACGATCGGCACGCCGAGGTCCGACGCGCTCTTGAGGTGGTCGCCCGCGAGGATGCCGAGGCCGCCCGAGTACTGCGGCAGCGCCGCGGCGATGCCGAACTCCGGCGAGAAGTAGCCGATCGCCTCGGGCGCGTCCTCGAGCCCCTGGTACCAGCGCGGCTCGTCGAGGTAGCGATGCAGGTCGCCGAGCAGGTCGCCGGCCCGGGCCACGAACCCGTCGTCGGCGGCGAGCTCGTCGAGGCGCGACGGGTCGACGGCGCCGAGCAGCGCGACCGGATCGTGCCCGCTCTGCTCCCACACCTCCGGCGCGATCGAGGCGAACAGGCGCGCCGTGGGCTCGTGCCACGACCAGCGCAGGTTCGCGGCGAGCGCCTCGAGCGCGGACAGCCGCTCGGGCAGCACGGTGCGGACGGTGAAACGACGGATGGCCTTCACGGCACCCGAGCCTACGACGCGCCGAGTCCGGCGGGTGAATGGTGCTCGACCGCCGCCCGCGACCGGTACGTTCGGTGCATGGTGACCAGTTCCGCCAGCAACGACGCCGCGGTCTCTCCCGCCTTCCGCCCCGCGATCGGCCGCATCCCGATCCGCGACCTGTCCCCGCGCGTGTCCGAGGACCGCTGGCCGACGAAGGCCTACGCCGGCGAGGTGATCCCCGTCGAGGCGACGGTGTTCCGCGAGGGGCACGATCTCGTCGGCGGCGAGGTCGTGCTCCGCGCCCCCGACGGCAGCGAGACCGCGACACCGCTCGAGCCGGTCCCCGACGCGCCCGACCGCTGGCGCGCGCTCGTGCAGGTGACCTCCGAGGGCGACTGGAGCTACCGCATCCGTGCCTACTCGGACGACTGGGCGACCTGGCTGCACGTCGCCGAGGTGAAGATCCCCGCCGGCCTCGACGTCGAGCTGACGTTCGCGATGGGCGCGGAGCTGCTCGAGCGCAGCGCGCGCGGCGGGCGGTCGAGGGTGCTGACGGATGCCGCGGCCGCGCTGCGGGACGACTCGCGCATGTCGTCCGCCCGGCTGCAGGTCGCCGACGACCCGCGCGTGCTGCAGGCGCTCGCCAAGCGCCCCGCGCGCAGCCTCGTCACGGAGAGCGAGAGCGTCGGCATCCGCGTCGAGCGTCAGCGCGCGGGCTACGGCGCCTGGTACGAGTTCTTCCCGCGCAGCGAGGGAGCGAAGCAGCGCAGGGACGGCTCGTGGCAGTCGGGCACGTTCCGCACCGCCGCGAAACGCCTGCCCGCGGTCGCCGCGATGGGCTTCGACGTGCTCTACCTGCCGCCCATCCACCCCATCGGCGAGGCGTTCCGCAAGGGCCGCAACAACACGCTCGACCCGCGCCCCGGCGACCCCGGATCGCCGTGGGCGATCGGTTCCGCGGCGGGCGGCCACGACGCCGTGCACCCCGACCTCGGCACGCTCGCCGACTTCCGCTTCTTCGTGCGCGAGGCGGGCAAGGTCGGCCTCGAGGTCGCGCTCGACCTCGCACTGCAGGCCTCCCCCGACCACCCCTGGGTGCGGTCGCATCCGGAGTTCTTCACCGCGCGCCCCGACGGGTCGATCGCCTACGCGGAGAACCCGCCGAAGAAGTACCAGGACATCTACCCGATCAACTTCGACCGCGACCCCGTGGGGCTCCGCGCCGAGGTGCTGCGCATCGTGAGGCACTGGATCGCGCAGGGCGTGCGCATCTTCCGCGTCGACAACCCGCACACCAAGCCGCTCGCGTTCTGGGAGTGGCTGATCGCCACCGTGAACGCCGTGTCCCCCGACGTCGTCTTCCTCGCCGAGGCGTTCACCCGGCCCGCGATGATGCAGTCGCTCGCCGCCGCAGGCTTCCAGCAGAGCTACACCTACTTCACGTGGCGCAACACCAAGGAGGAGCTGCAGGACTACCTCACCGAGGTGAGCCACGAGACGAGCGGATGGTTCCGGCCCAACTTCTTCGTCAACACGCCCGACATCCTCACCGAGTACCTGCAGTTCGGCGGTGTGCCCGCATACAAGGTGCGCGCGGCCATCGCCGCGACCGCGAGCCCGAGCTGGGGCGTCTACGCGGGCTACGAGCTCGTCGAGAACGTCGCCCGGCCGGGCTCGGAGGAGAACCTCGACAACGAGAAGTACGAGTACAAGTCGCGCGACTGGGCCCGCCACGAGGCTGAGGGCCGCTCGCTCGCGCCGTACCTGACGCGTCTCAACGAGATCCGCCGCGCGCACCCCGCGCTGCACCAGCTGCGCA
Source organism: Galbitalea sp. SE-J8 (assembly GCF_030345695.1). Classification (GTDB taxonomy): domain Bacteria; phylum Actinomycetota; class Actinomycetes; order Actinomycetales; family Microbacteriaceae; genus JAUASV01. The sequence goes on from NZ_JAUASV010000034.1 coordinate 6,628, forward strand.
ACCTCGACGTGCACTGGAGCGACGACGACGCGGTGCTCGTCTACTCGAAGTTCCTTCCGGCCCGGTTCGCGGCATCCGGTCGCAGCGACGGGATCGTCGTCGTCGCGAACCTCGACCCGCACTCCGTGCGCGAGACGCGCGTGCACCTCGACCCGCGCCGGTTCGGTCTGCCCTCGGACGCCCCCATCGACGTCACCGAGCTCGTCACCGGCCAGCGCTGGCGCTGGCAGGCGTCGGGCAACTTCGTGCACCTCGACGCGTTCGTCGAGCCCGTGCACATCCTGTCCATCGACTATCCGAAGGGGATGTGATGGCCCGCCCAGCACCCGTCGTCCCGGAGCTCCACCCCGACCACGTCCGCGCGCTCGTCGAGGGGCGGCATCCGCACCCGCACGACGCGCTCGGCCAGCACGCGGTGGACGGCGGCTGGGTCATCCGGGTCATCCGCCCGCTCGCCGCGAGCGTCACGATCGTGCGCGCCGACGGCACGCGCGTGCCGCTCGCGCACGCGGCCGACGGGCTCTGGCACGGCGTCGCCCCCGACCCCGGGCAGGGCTACACCGTCGAGACGACGTACGACAACGGGCCGGACTGGACCGCCGACGACCCGTACCGGTTCGTGCCGAGCGTCGGCGACATCGACCTGCACCTGTGGGGCGAGGGGCGGCACGAGCAGATCTGGCACGTGCTCGGGGCGCACTACCGGCCGCACGAGGACGTCGCCGGCACCTCGTTCTCGGTGTGGGCGCCGCACGCCCGCGCGGTGCGCGTCGTCGGCGACTTCAACGGCTGGAACGGCGTCGGCCACGCCATGCGGCGCCTCGACGACAACGGCGTCTGGGAGCTGTTCGTCCCCGGCCTCGAGCCCGGCACGGTGTACAAGTTCGAGATCCTCACCGCGGCCGGCCAGTGGGTCACGCGCGCCGACCCGATGGCGCGCTTCACCGAGGTGCCGCCGGCCACCGGCTCCCGCGTCGGCAACTCGATCTTCACCTGGAGCGACGACGACTGGCTGCGGGCGCGCGCGACCCGCGACCCGCTGAGCGCGCCGATGAGCACCTACGAGGTGCACGTCGGGTCCTGGCGCCCCGGCCTCGACTACCGCTCGCTCGCCGACGAGCTCATCGGGTATCTCGACGAGACCGCGTTCACGCACGTCGAGTTCCTGCCGCTCGCGGAGCATCCGTACGGTCCGTCCTGGGGATACCAGGTCACCGGCTACTACGCGCCGACGAGCCGGTTCGGGCATCCGGACGACCTCAAGTACCTCATCGACCGCCTGCACCGGGCGGGCTACGGCGTGATCATGGACTGGGTGCCCGGGCACTTCCCGAAGGACGAGTGGGCGCTCGCCCGGTTCGACGGGCAGCCGCTCTACGAGCACTCCGACCCGCGCCGCGGCGAGCACCAGGACTGGGGCACGCTGATCTTCGACTACGGCCGCAGCCAGGTGCGCAACTTCCTCGTCGCCAACGCGCTGTACTGGCTCGAGGAGTTCCACATCGACGGCCTGCGGGTCGACGCGGTCGCCTCGATGCTCTACCTCGACTACTCCCGCAAGGAGGGCGAGTGGGTGCCGAACGTGTTCGGCGGACGGGAGAACCTCGAGGCGATCAGCTTCCTGCAGGAGGTCAACGCGACCGCGTACAAGCGCAACCCGGGCATCGTCATGATCGCGGAGGAGTCGACCGCGTTCCCCGGCGTGACGAGGCCGACGGATGCGGGCGGGCTCGGCTTCGGCCTCAAGTGGAACATGGGCTGGATGCACGACTCGCTCGCGTACATCGAGGAGGACCCGATGTACCGGTCGTACCACCACGGCGAGATCACGTTCTCGCTCGTGTACCAGTACACCGAGCAGTTCCTGCTGCCGATCAGCCACGACGAGGTCGTGCACGGCAAGGGCTCGCTGCTCGCCAAGATGCCCGGCGACCAGTGGCAGAAGCTCGCGAACGTACGCGCGTACCTCGCGTTCATGTGGGCGCATCCGGGCAAGCAGCTGCTGTTCATGGGCAGCGAGTTCGGCCAGCCGTCGGAGTGGAGCGAGCAGCGCGGGCTGGACTGGTGGATCCTCGACCAGCCCGTGCACCGCGGCCTGCTCACCCTCGTCGGCGCGCTCAACCGCGCCTACCGCTCGGAGCCCGCGCTCTGGCAGCGCGACGACGAGCCCGGCGGGTTCGAGTGGCTGGAGAACGATCCGCAGCGCAACGTCGTCGCGTTCGTGCGCTGGGGTCACGACGTGCCGCCCGTTGTCGGCCTGTTCAACTTCGGCGGCAACCCGGTCGGCCCGTACCGCGTCGGCCTGCCGCTCGCGGGCGTGTGGGACGAGATCGTGAACACGGATGCCGTGGAGTACGGCGGGTCGGGCGTCGGCAACTACGGCGCGGTCACGGCCGCGGACGAGCCCTGGGCGGGCCGTCCCGCCTCGGCCGAGCTCACCATCCCGCCCCTCGGCGCCCTCTACCTCCGCCACCGCCCGGTCTGACCCGCGCCCCGCCCCCGCGCCCCTCCCCCGCGAATCCCGCGCCGCGAATCCCGTGCCGCGAATCCCGTGCCGCGAATCCCGTGTGAGGACGTTCTGCGCGCGTGAGGACGCCCCAGACGATCCTCACGCGCGCAGAACGTCCTCACACGGGGGCTCAGACCAGGCGGATGCGCTTCGACGTGCGCGGGACGCCCAGTCCCTCGAGTCGTTGCTCCAGGGGCCGGCGCAGCATCACGTCATCCCAGTCCCAGCGATCGAACGCGCGGACCTGACGACGGATGGCGTTCTCGCGGTTCTTCTCCGCGAGCACCCGGGCAACGGCGTCATCCGCCCGGCCGTCCGTCCCGAGGTGCCTCCCGCGACCATCCGTCCCGAGGTACTTCCCGCGACCGTCCGCCTCGCCGGCGGCGTCGACGCTCGGCCAGTAGGTGTCCAGATACGACATGGCGCTCAGCTCCGGCAGCCAGAGCCCCCGCTGGAGCACCGGCCGCTCGAAGCCCAGCTCCTCGATCGCGATGAGCTGCTCGGTTTCCAGGGGCGTGTCGCACAGCTCGGTCATCCGGGTGAACAGCTGCTCGCTGCGACGGCTTCCTTGATACGGCTTCATCCGCTCGTGTTCCGCGATCAGGAGCTCGCGGGTCGTCAGCGGCGGGATGCGGGTGAACCGATCGACGTGCAGCGCGGCGTTGGCGGCGTACAGGCCCGAGCCGATGCCGAGTCTGCGGTTGGTCTGGATGATCGTGAACTCGACGGAGGTGACCGCGATTCCGTCGACGGAGTGCGTGACGCCCGCGCCGGCGGTCGACCCGATCGCGATCACACCGGCGCGCCGATGGCCGTTCGGGTTGCCGGACATCACGTACACCTCGTCGGGCCAGCGGCCCCGCACGGGCAGACCCAGCAGCACCGCCGCGGATGGTCCGGCGAAGACCGCGCCGGGCATCGAGGCAGCTGCTGCGGCCACCAGGGCGCGATATCGGAGGCGATCACGTTCCCAGGGTGTGCGGGCCGCCGCATCCGTCTCCCGCGCGCGGTAGGCGCCCGGACGCACCCGCTCGACCTGGCCCCGTCGCACGGCCGAGCGCAATCGGTGGGCGAGGTCCAGGGTGCGGGCATCCTGCGCCAGGATCAGGTCGTTCGCGGTCGTCGGCAGCTCGTCCATCGGCTCACGGTGCCTCATCCGGAGACCGGCGGGGCCGCCCATCGTGTCAGCGGTGGACAGTCCGCGCGCCGATCACCCTGTGGACGACTCCCCCCTCTGCCGATGTGAGGACGTTCTGCGCGGGTGAGGACGGATTGCGCCGTCCTCACACGCGCAGAACGTCCTCACACGGTCAGTAGAGCAGGGAGGTGAGGCGGCGGCGGGCGGCCGACACGCGCGGGTCGTCCGCGCCCACGAGCTCGAAGTAGTCGACGAGCCGGGCACGCACGAGCGCCTTGCCGTCGGCGTCCAGGGTCGGGAACAGGTCGAGCAGGCGAGCGAACGCGTCCTCCACGTGCCCCCCGGACACGTCGAGGTCGGCGACCGCGAGCTGAGCGGCGGCCGACGCGGGCGCCGCAGCGGCCGCCTCGCGCAGTGCGGCGGCATCCGCTCCCGCGAGCCGGTCGAGCAGCTGCACCTGCGCGAGGCCCGCGACGGCGAGCTGGTCGCGCGGGTCCTGGGCGATCGCGGTCTGGTACTCGTGGATGGCGGTCGCGAAGTCGCCCGCGGCGATCGCGTCGTACGCGGCCTGGTGGTGCGGCGGCAGCGGCTCCTCGACCGGCTCGGCGTCGCCGCCGTCGGCCGGCGCGCCGTCGACCGGCACGGTGCCCGTCACGCCCTGCTGCGCCGCGACCTGCAGCACCTGGTCGAACACCTGGCGGATCTGCGCGTCGTCGGGCAGCCCCACGAACAGCTGCAGCGGGCGCCCGCCGATGAGCGCCGCGACCGCGGGCACCTCGGCCACCTGGAAGGCCTGCGCGAGCTGCGGGTTCGCAGCGCCGTCGACCGTCGCGAGCACGAGGCGGCCGCCGTACGCCGTGACGAGGGCGGCGAGCTGGGCCTGCACCCCGGCACCGTAGAACTCGACGATGACGGGCACGCGCGTCGACAGCTCGACGACGCCCTGGAAGTCGGCGTCGGTCGTCGCGACGACGACGGATGCCGCTCCCGCGGCCCCGGCGGGCGCGGCACCCGGCGCGCCGGGGGCCGCGGGCGCATCCGCTCGCCGCGCGTTCGCGACGAGGGGCGACAGGTCGATGGCGCCGCGCAGGTTCGCGGCGCTCGGCGGGACGTTCGTCATTTCTTGACCTCCGAGGCCGACACCATGCCGCTCGCGTAGCCGAGCAGCTTGACCAGTCCCCCGGTCTGGGTGATCGGGGGCACGTAGAACAGCAGTTGGTCGCTGTATTCGGCGCGCAGGCCGGTCGAGCTCGTCGACTTGCCGGAGAGCGCGCGCACGTTGTTCGGGGCGGTCACCGTCGCCCCGGTCTCGACCGGCTTCACCGTCTCGGTCTCGTCGAGGTCGACGGCGACGATCGCACCGAGCTGGACGGTCGCGAGCACGATGACGGGACCGGTGCCGGGAGCGTTCGAGAACGTGAGCTTCGCGGTGTCGGGCAGCGCCTTCCTGCGCTTCTCCTTGGCCGCCTTGCCGACGCTGTCGCGCAGCGAGTCGCTGGTCTCGTCGAACGACGCGAACCACGGGCTGTCGCTGTCGTTGATGAGGATGTCGCCGTACGCGGCCGCGAGCTGCGAGGGCAGCACCGTGAACGTCTTGAGGTCGGGGGCGACCTGGTCGGCGCCGACCTCCGCCGCGGGCACCTGGGGGATGACGGCCCCCGGCTCGAGGCTCATCGCGTACTGCACCGTGTAGTTCGAGCGCGCGTCCTGCTGCACGAGCATCATCGCGAGCGGCGACTTCGTCGCGTCGCTGTACGGCGCGACGACGAACACGGTGCGCGGCCACGACTCGCTCTTCTGCGGCAGCAGGATCTGCGGCGCGCCGTCGGGGATCGCGGCGACCGCGGGCTCCTTCTTGTCGTCCTTGCGGATGGTGTAGTTCGCGCGGCGGAGCTCCAGGGCCGGGCCGGTGAAGCGCGTGGCCGCGAGGTCGCCGTCGAGGTCGGCGTCGGCCTTGTCGGCGACCGAGCGGATGCGGCTGAGGATGACCCGGGCCTGCCGCTCGCTCACGACGGGCGGCGGGGTGGGCGCGGCATCCGTCGTCGCCGTCGCGGTCGGCGTCTCGACGGGCACCGGGGCGGGCTCGAACGTGCAGCCGGCGAGCACGACGGCGCTCGCGACCGCGACCGGCACGACGAACCCGAAACGGGTGGAGCGCCGCCCGCGGCGCGACGAGGGCAGCGGCTTCGCGCGCTTCGACGGCTTGTAGCGCGGTCGCTTCGGCAGCTTGGGCATCCGCGGCGACCTGCGGCGCGGGCCGCGCACGATGCGCAGCCGGATGATGCTCCACAGCAGCAGCGCGAGGCCGACGACGAGCAGCGCGCCGCCCGCGATGAGCAGCGGGCCCGCCCACGGGGTGTCGTTCTCGACCGGCCAGCTGATCGACACGTCGGCGGGCGCGGGCGCCGTGCCGTCGGAGGCGATGAGCATCGTCTTGGGGCTGTTGGCGTTGCTGAGCAGCACGTCGGGGTGGATCGTGCCGGTGCTCGAGTACTCGCTCGTCCACAGGTCCGATCCGGCCGGGTTCGGCACGGTGGCCTCGGTGCCGGTGTGCAGCTTCCCGTCGAGCTCGCGGGTCTCCAGGTTGTAGCTCAGCGAGGTGTAGCTGGCGTCGCCGATCCAGGCGAGCACGTCGGAGGTGCGGCCGATCGAGGCGAACACGGGGGCGTCGGCCGCTCCCGTGATGGTCACGCGCTGCGTGTTCGGGAACGTCCCGAGCACCGACGCGTCGATGATCGTGACGGGCGCGGTCGAGTCGAGGTGCACGGATGCGGTGACCCGGTCCGGCAGCTTGAGGATCGTCTGCTGTGCTACGCCGATGCCGATCAGGACGGTGGCGACGACGATGCTGACGATCGCGACGACGAATCGCACGGACGTTCTCCTCTCACCCCGCTCGTCGGTCGGGCACCGCATCCGTTGGGCGACGGTGCGCGGGCGTGCCGGGCGGCGGCACAGACGGTCCACGATATCCGACGCCGGGTGCCCGCACCCAGGCGCGACCTGGGAGGCTCCACTCGCCGGCCGACGTGGAGTAGGGCCCGATAACGCCGACCGCCTACACTCGGACCGACCCACCACTCTTTCCCGAGGAGCACGTCTTGGCAGCAGATCAGGCCGAATTCGGCACCGAGATGCGCGGATACAAGAGGGATGTCGTCGACAAGGCCGTGCAGGACCTGCGACGCGACCTCATCAAGGCGAACGCCGACCGCGCCGAGGCGCAGAAGGAGGCCCGTCGCCTCGCGGCCGTCGCGGAGGACCTGCAGGCCGAGCTGGACGAGACCGGCACGCCGACCTACAGCGGACTCGGGCACAAGCTGGAGAACACCCTGCGCGTCGCCGAGGAGCAGTCCACCCGGCTCATCTCGCAGGCCGACATCGATGCCGAGAAGCTGCGGGCCGCCGCTCGCGCCGAGGCGCAGCAGGTGCTCGCCGAGGCGCAGGAGCAGGCCGAGTCGCTGCTGACGGATGCCGCCGCGCGCGTCCAGCAGACCGCCGACGCCGCGCGCGCCGAGTCGGAGAGCCTCGTGGCGCGCTCCCGGCAGGAGGCGCAGGTCGTCGTGGACGACGCCCTGCGCGAGGCCGCCGGGGTGCGCGGGGCGGTCGCCACGGAGACCGCTGACGCCCGCGCCACGAGTCGCCGCGAGGCCGCCGCGCTGCGCGCCGAGGGCGAGCGGGAGGCCGCGGAGCTGAAGGCGATCGTCGCCCGGGAGAGCGAGGAGGCCCGGGAGGCCGCCGCGCGGCTCGCGCGCGACGCTGAGCACGGCCGCGCCCAGTTCGAGGCGGAGAGCGCCCGCTCGCGCGAGGACCTGGCCCGCGAGCTCGCCGACGCCCGGTCCGCCCTGGAGCGCGACGCCGCGGCGACGCGCGAGCAGCTCGCCGCCGAGCTGTCCGCGACCCGCGCCGGGCTCGAGCACGAGCTGTCCACGGCGCGCGCCGCGCTCGAGGCCGAGGTCGCCACCACGCGGGCCCAGCTCGCCGGCGACGTCGAGGCGCAGCGCGAGGCCGCGGAGTCCTACGCCGCGTCGACGCGCGCGCAGGCGGACGCGGACGCCGCGGCCGCCCGCGCCGCGGCCGAGCACGAGGCGGGCGCCGTCCGAGCCCGGATCGAGGCCGAGCGGGCCGCCGTGACGGCACAGCTCGACGCCGAGGCCGAGGCGACCCGCGCCGCCCTCGCCGCCGAGGCCGACCAGGCGCGGGCCGCCCTCGCGGGCGAGATCGACGAGCAGCGGGCGGCCCTTGCGAGCGAGCTCGCCGCGAGCCGCACCGCGCTCGCCGAGGAGGTCGCGACCACCCGCGCCCAGCTCGCCCACGACGTTGACGAGACCCGCTCCCGCATCGCCCTCGACGCCGAGCAGGCCCGTCTCGACCTCGACGTGGAGATCACCGCTCGCCGCGACGAGGCCGAGAAGGAGCACCTCGCCAAGCAGCAGGAGGCGTCGCTCGAGATGGACCGGTACCTGCGCGACGCGGGCGCCCAGCTCGAGGACGCCAATCGCCGCGCCGCCGAGAAGCGGGCCGAGGCCGCGAAGCTCGAGGACGACGCGAACGAGGCCGCGCGCCGCATCCGTGACGAGGCGGACGCCTACGCCGCCGACGTCCGCGGCCGGGCCGATCGGCACGCCGCCGAGTCGCTCGGGTCGACGCAGGAGGAGGCCCAGCGCCTCATCGCGGATGCCGAGGACCGGCTCTCGCAGATCCGGATCGAGCGGGAGACCGTCGCGAGCTACTTCGAGAATCTGCGTGGCATCCTCACGCAGGCCGAGAAGGTGCACGCCGACACGGCGGCGACACTCGCCGACGAGTGACCACGACCGACAGGGGCCGCGTGAAACTGCAGAACCCGTTCCGTACCGGGCTCCTCGCGGGGCTCGGCGTGCTCGTCGCCGTGCTGATCGGCGCGGCGGTCGGCAACCTGGCGGCCATCATCACCTACGTCGGCGCGGCGCTGTTCCTGGCGCTCGGCCTCGACCCGCTGGTCAGCTGGCTCGAGCGTCATCGCGTGCGGCGGCCGTTCGCCATCCTCATCACCCTCGTCGGCGTGCTCGGCGTGTTCACCGGCCTCGTGTTCGCCCTCATCCCGGTGATCGTCGAGCAGGTGCAGACCATCACGACGTTCATCACCGACACCGTGATCCCGACCGCGAAGTCGACCTCCGACCTCAACGAGTTCCTCGAGAAGGTGGCGCCCTGGCTCGACCGGAACGTCACGTCGTTCATCGTCAACGGCGTCACGGACTGGGTGAGCGACGGCAACAACATCACGGCGCTCACGAACGGGGTGCTGTCGGCGGGGGTGGCGACCGCGAACGGGGTGTTCGGCGGCATCATCGTGCTCATCCTGGTGATCTACTTCGTCTCGTCGCTCGCCACGATGAAGCGCGGCATCTACCAGCTCGTGCCCGCCTCCAAGCGCGAGACGTTCATCGACCTCTCCGAGCAGATCAGCCAGGCGGTCGGCCGCTACGTCATGGGGCAGGTGTCGCTCGCGCTGATCAACGGCGTGATCTCGATCATCCTGCTGTCGTCGCTCGGGATCACCTACGGCGCGCTGCTCGCGTTCATCGCGTTCCTCGGCTCGCTCATCCCGCTCGTCGGCACGCTGAGCGCATCGCTCGTCATCATCCTGTCGACGTTCCTGTTCACCGACCTCGGCACCGACGGCTACTGGCACACGATCGTGGTCGCGATCTGGTACCTCGTCTACATGCAGATCGAGTCGTACGTGCTCAACCCGCGCATCATGGCGCGCGCGGTCAAGGTGCCGGGCGTCATCGTCGTCATCGCCGCGCTCGTCGGCGGCACGCTGCTCGGCGTGCTCGGGGCGCTCATCGCGATCCCCGTCGCGGCGTCGGTGCTGCTCATCGTGAACCAGGTCATGGTGCCGAGGCAGGCCGAGCTCTAGTGTCGCGTGTCGTTAGTTCCTAAATGGTTGGTGGTTTGGGACAATTGGTCATGGCGAATTCTCCTGCTCCGGCGTTGCTGCTTCGTGATGGTGACAGGGACGAGTTGGCGTCGTGGACG
>NZ_JAUASV010000035.1 GCF_030345695.1 Galbitalea sp. SE-J8
GCCGCCCGCGCCATCCGCGCCACCGCCAGCGCCGCCCGCGCCACCGCCCGCACCGCCCGCGCCACCGCCCGCGCCGCTCGCACCGCCGACCGCGCCACCGGCGCCTCGCGCGTCGTCGCGCGCCGACTCGAGGCGGGCGATGAGCGAGGCGATCGGCACGGTCACGTCGAGCTCGTCGGTCTCCGCGACGCGGAAGGTGCGCAGGCCGAGGATCGTGGGGCTCTCGTCGAGGAGGCCGAGCGGGAAGAACACCGCGACGTAGACGGCGAGCACCCCGCCGCCCGCGATGAGTCGCACGGACCCGTCGTCGACGCGCTGCGCGCGTCCCAGAAGGGTCGCGAGGTCGGCCGCCGCGGCGCCGTCGGAGAGGGTGAACGTGCTCGACATGTGACCTCTAAACTACCGGCATGAGCGACCCGATCGACGGCCTGCTCACGGTGCTCACCCTGACCGACACGGGCGCGCGCACGAGCGAGGACATCTTCACCGCGCCCAGCCAGGGGATGCCGCAGAAGCGCGTGTTCGGCGGGCAGGTGCTCGCGCAGTCCCTGCTCGCGGCGATGCGCACCGTGGACGAGGAGCGCATCGTGCACTCGATGCACGGCTACTTCCTGCGCCCCGGCGACGACACGCTGCCGATCACCTTCTCCGTGGATCGCATCCACGACGGCCGCTCGTTCTCCACCCGACGCACCCAGGCCTACCAGCACGGGCTGCCGATCCTGTCGATGATCGCGTCGTTCCAGAGCGAGGACCCCGGCACCGACTACCAGGCGGCGATGCCCGCGGGACTCCCGGACCCGGAGTCGCTGCCGACGGTCGCCGAGCTGATCGGGCACCTCGAGCATCCGGTGGCGCGTTCCTGGGCGGGCGAGCGCCCGTTCGACGTGCGCCACATCGGGTCCCCGGTCTACCTGAGCGTCGAGGGCGAGCACGTGCCGCACCAGGCGGTGTGGTTCCGGGCGATCGACGCGCTGCCCGACGACCCGGACCTGCACCGGGCCGCCCTCGCCTACGCGAGCGACTACGTCATCCTCGAGCCGGTGCTGCGCGCGCTCGGCGTGCCGTGGGCGCACCCCGGGCTCAAGATGGCGAGCCTCGACCACGCCATGTGGTGGCACCGCTACGCGCGCGCCGACGAGTGGCTGCTCTACACCCAGGAGTCGCCGAACGCGCGCGGCGGCCGCGGCCTCGCCCTCGGCCGAATCTACGCGCGCGACGGCGCCCTCGTCGCGAGCGTCGCCCAGGAGGGCATGGTGCGGGTGCCCCAGGCGTGACGGATGCGGCGCGCGGCGGCGGCGTCAGCCGCGCTTGGTGAACGCGACGGGTGCCCCGACGTAGGGCAGCCACGCCGCCCGCAGCTCGTCCGGGATGCGCGTCGGGCGGCCGGTCGCGGCCGTGACCATGACGAGTGTCGTCGCCGCCCGGGTGTAGAGCGCACGCGGCTCGACCCCGACCGGCGAGTACAGCTCGTAGCAGACCTCGAGACTCGCCCCGCCGATGCGCCCGATCCACAGCTCGATGTCGAGCGGCTGCCGCATGTACGGGATCGGCGCGAGGTACTCGATCTCCTGGCGGGCGATGAGCGAGATCGTGTCCGCGCCCGGCCGCGAGTCGAGCAGTGCCGTCTCCAGCCCCTCATGACCCTCGTCGGGCCGCCAGAACGCCTGGATGCGGGCCTCTTCGAGCAGGCGCAGCATCTCGGCGTTGTTGACGTGCGCGTAGGCGTCGAAGTCGCTCCACCGCAGCGGGATCGCGACGTGGATGCGGGTCATGGCGTTCTCCGATCAGACCGGCTCGAGGGGAAGGGACTGCGCCGGCGTCGACACCACCCGCACCGGGTCACCGGCACGGACGACGCCCGAGGCGATCACCACGGCCATGACGCCGCCCTTGCGCACGACGTTCCCGGACGCGTCCCGACCGACGATCTCGCGCAGCAGTCCGTCGGAGAAGGCATCGATCTGCAGGCACGGGTTGCGCAGTCCGGTGACGCGCACGCGGGCCGTGCCCACGGCGAGCTCCGTGTCGCGGGGCAGGTCGAGCAGCGCGATCCCGCGGGTCGTGATGTTCTCCCCGAGCTCGCCGGGCTCGACCGCGAAGCCGGCCGCGGCGACGTCGTCGAGGAGTTCGCCGTGGATGAGGTGCACCTGCCGCAGGTTCGGCTGCGTCGGGTCGCGGCGCACCCGCGATCGGTGCTGCACCGTCGCGCCGAAGTGCGCGTCGCCACGCACGCCGAGACCCTCGACCAGCTCGATCGACTCCACCGGGGTCTTCGAGAAGCGATGCGCGCCGTCGCGGCTCACCGCGACGATCGTGCCGTCCGTCGTCACCGCGTCCGCCGTGGTGCTCAGTCGCGCGTGAGCTTGCGGTACGTGGTGCGGCTCGGCTTCGCGGCGTCGGGGCCGAGGCGGCGGATCTTGTCCTCCTCGTACGCCTCGAAGTTGCCCTCGAACCAGTGCCAGTTGGCCGGGTTCTCGGCCGTTCCCTCGTAGGCGAGGATGTGGGTCGCGATCCGGTCGAGGAACCACCGGTCGTGGGTGATCACCACGGCGCAGCCGGGGAACTCGAGCAGCGCGTTCTCGAGGCTGCCGAGGGTCTCCACGTCGAGGTCGTTGGTCGGCTCGTCGAGCAGCAGCAGGTTGCCGCCCTGCTTGAGGGTGAGCGCGAGGTTGAGCCGGTTGCGCTCGCCGCCGGAGAGCACGCCGGCCTTCTTCTGCTGGTCGGGGCCTTTGAACCCGAACTGGCTCACGTACGCCCGCGACGGGATCTCCTGCCTGCCGACCTGGATGAAGTCGAGGCCGTCGCTCACGACCTCCCACAGGTTCTTGTTCGGGTCGATGCCGCCGCGGGTCTGGTCGACGTAGCTGATGTCGACGGTCTCGCCGACCTTGAGGTCGCCGCCGTCGAGCGGCTCGAGGCCGACGATCGTCTTGAACAGCGTCGTCTTGCCGACGCCGTTCGGGCCGATGACGCCGACGATGCCGTTGCGCGGGAGCGTGAACGAGAGGCCGTCGATGAGGATGCGGTCGCCGAAGCCCTTGTGCAGCTTCGACGCCTCGATGACCTGCGAGCCGAGCCGGGGGCCGGCCGGGATCACGATCTCCTCGAAGTCGAGCACGCGGGTCTTCTCGGCCTCCGTCGCCATCTCCTCGTAGCGCGCGAGACGCGCCTTCGACTTCGCCTGCCGGCCCTTCGCGTTCGAGCGCACCCACTCGAGCTCGCCGGCGAGACGCTTGGCGAGCTTGGCATCCTTCTTGCCCTGCACCTCGAGGCGCTGGGCCTTCTTCTCGAGGTAGGTCGAGTAGTTGCCCTCGTACGGGTAGAGGTGCCCGCGGTCGACCTCGGCGATCCACTCCGCGACGTGGTCGAGGAAGTACCGATCGTGGGTGACGGCGAGCACAGCGCCCGGGTACTTCTGCAGGAACTGCTCGAGCCACAGCACGCTCTCGGCGTCGAGGTGGTTCGTGGGCTCGTCGAGCAGCAGCAGGTCGGGCTTCTGCAGCAGGAGCTTCGTGAGCGCGACGCGGCGCTTCTCACCGCCCGAGAGGTTCGCGACGGCCGCGTCGCCCGGCGGGGTGCGCAGCGCGTCCATCGCCTGCTCGAGCTGCGAGTCGAGGTCCCACGCGTCGGCGGCGTCGATGGCCTCCTGGAGCGTGCCCATCTCGGCGAGCAGCGCGTCGAAGTCGGCATCGGGATCGGCCATGGCCGCGCTGATCTCGTTGAACCGGTCGACCTTGCCCTTGATCTCGGCGACGCCCTCCTGCACGTTCTCGAGCACGGTCTTCGACTCGTCGAGCTCGGGCTCCTGCATGAGGATGCCGACCGTGTAGCCGGGCGTCAGCCGCGCCTCGCCGTTCGACGGGGTGTCGAGGCCCGCCATGATCTTGAGGATCGTCGACTTGCCCGCGCCGTTGGGGCCGACGACTCCGATCTTCGCGCCGGGGAAGAACGACATCGTGACGTCATCGAGGATGAGCTTGTCGCCGACCGCCTTGCGGGCGCGGACCATGGAATAGATGTACTCGGCCATGGCTCTCAGTCTAGGGAGCGACGGATGCCGTCCCGCCGCCGGCGGCCCGGGTCACGCGGCCGCGGACCCGGCCCGCGGACCCGCCGGGACGCGCTCAGAACGGTGTCGCGACGGCGTCGTCGTCGGCCCCGACGGCCACGAGCGGCCCGGCTGCCGCGGCGAGCGCCGCCGGTCCGTCGGACTCCGCGACGCCCTCGGCCTCCGTCGGCGCGGGAAGGTCGTCGAACGACTGCGGGAACTGCTCGTCCACGGCGGGGGCGACGACGGCATCCGTTCCGCCGCGTGCCGGTCCGAGGTTGCGCACGAACTTGCTCGTGCCCCACAGCAGGTCGTGGCCGATGGCGTCGGCGTCGATCTCGACGGTCGTGCCGGTCTTGTCGCCGGCCTCCCAGCCGCGCACGCGGAGGCGCCCGGCCACGACAACGCGGTGCCCCTTCTGCAGGCTCGCGTTCGCGTTGAGGGCGAGCTGACGGAACGCGGTGACGGTGAACCAGTTGGTGTCGCCGTCGACCCACTCGTTCTTGGAGCGGTCGAAGCGACGTGCGGTCGAGGCGAGCCGGAACGAGGTGATCGGCAGACCCTCGTTCGTGACGAGGTGGCGGGGTTCGGTGGCGATGAAGCCCACGACGGTGATGGTGTCGGACACGGGAGCACTCTCCGTTCGGAAGGGGATGGTCGGTGGGGATGGGAGGCGGGCTCCGCGGCGGCACTTGCGCCGGACGGCCGTCGCGGAACCCGGTGCGCCGAGTGTGCGCCGGTCCCCCGTCGACGACGACGGCCGCCGTCCCCATCGGGGGAACGACGGCCGTCGGCCGGATCGGTGGAGGAGTGGATCACGCCCCCGCCCGAACGGTCAGTGCTCGATGAACTCCGGTCGGCCGGACCCGGTCGGCAGCGCGGCGACGAGGGCGTTCTTCGCGACCTCGACGCTCGGGTAGAGGTGCGGGCGCCAGTCCTCCCTGATCAGCCGGACGCGGAATCCCGCGTCCTCCTTGAGCACGGCTCCGACAGCGCCGGCCGGTCCCATCGCGACCCAGGTGTGGGCCGTTCGCGTGTCACTCATCATCGAGCTCCCTTCCTCGCGATTGGCATCGCGGGAAAACGCTAACGCCGCGCCCCGCGGCGGTCGAGCGGCTCCGGGCGCGCGGAGCAACGGCTCAGGCGCCGAGCAGGCGCGCCACAGCGGACGGTGTTCACCGTCCGCAGCGTCACGGTCAGTAGCCTGACCGCATGCCCTACACCCCCGACGCCTCCCGCTACGAGAGCACCGAGTACGCCCGCGTGGGCCGAAGCGGTCTGAAGCTGCCGCGCATCTCGCTCGGACTCTGGAACAACTTCGGCTACGACCGTCCGCTCACGACGCAGCGCGACATCCTGCACACCGCGTTCGACCTCGGTGTCACCCACATCGACATCGCGAACAACTACGGTCCGCCGGCGGGATCGGCCGAGTCGAACTTCGGCACGATCTTCGCCCAGGACCTCGCGCCCTACCGCGACGAGCTCGTCATCTCGTCCAAGGCGGGCTTCGACATGCCGGACCCCGAGGGCGTCGTCGGCCCGTACCAGGACCACGGCTCCCGCAAGTACCTGCTGTCGTCGCTCGACCGGTCGCTGAAGCGCACCGGGCTCGAGTACTTCGACATCTTCTACCACCACCGTCCCGACCCCGAGACGCCCGTCGAGGAGACGGCCGGGGCGCTCGCGTCGGCCGTGCAGCAGGGCAAGGCGCTCTACGCCGGCGTCTCGAACTACGACCCCGAGCAGACTCGCGCGATCCACGCGGCGCTCGCGGATGCCGGGGTGCCGCTGCTCATCCACCAGCCCCGCTACAGCATGTTCGACCGTCACAACGAGCCGCTCTTCCCGGTGCTCGAGGAGCTCGGCGTGGGCTCGATCGTGTTCTCGCCGCTCGAGCAGGGGCTGCTCACCGACCGCTACATCGACGGCACCATCCCGGCCGGCTCCCGCGCCTCCGAGGGCCGCTGGCTGCAGCCGGGTCCGATCAGCGACGTGTACCTCGAGCGCGTGCGAGCGCTCCGCGACATCGCCGCCGGACGCGGCCAGACCCTCGCCCAGCTCGCGATCTCGTGGGTGCTGCGCCACACGGTCACGAGCGCGCTCGTCGGCGCCTCGAGCGCCGCGCAGCTGCGCGACACGGTCGCCTCGCTCGACGCCGGCCCGCTCACCGACGACGAGATCGCCGCGATCGAGCCCCTCGCGGTGGACGGCACGCGCCTGCGCTGAGCGTGACGCCCGGGGCGCGCACGAACGTCGGTGGTCGTCCGTAACGTCGCCATCGACCCCGCGGAGGCCGGCCGCGATCCATGCCGCACGAGCAGCACGCCGCTGCGGCCCGACCCGGAGGACGACCATGACGATCCTGGATTTCGGCACCCGCTCATCCGTTTCCGCGGATGCTCCCGCGCACCGCCGCGACCCGCGCCGCGGCATCATCGCGGTGCAGCTGCACGACGCGCTCTGGCGCGTGACGCGGCCCTCCGGCGAGGTCGCGGGATACGTCGAGCGCACCGACGACGCGCGGTTCCGCGCCAAGCGGATGCTGCCGAGCCGCCGCAGTTTCGTCGCCGTCGGGGAGTTCTGGCGCTTCGACGACGCGCTCGACGTCTTCGCAACGGGCTGACCGGCGCAGCCGGCGAGGCCGGGCGCGACCGCTCGCCGGGGCGGAGCCGGCGGGGCCAGGCGACAGGTGTCGTGCGAATCGACGCCTGACCTGGACATTGTCGGCCGAACCGCGCGCCGCGGAGTCCCCTCCCCCGTGTGGGGGATATCGTGCCCGCCATGCAGTTCTGGAACGACTTCGTCGCCTGGGTGACCTCGGACGCCGGCTGGCGCATCGTGTCGACGGCCATTCTCCCCTTCGTCGCCATTCTCGTGGCCGCTCTCATCGGCGCCCTCCTCGGGCGCGGCTCCGTGCGCCGCGTCGTGGCGTTCCAGAACCGGCAGCTGCAGGCTGCGGCGGTCGCCACGATCATCGAGGCGGCCGGTCCCGCGACCGTCTGGAGCGGGCTCTCGGCCGAGGCACGCAACCACGCGGAGAGCCAGGCGTCGGCGAGCGACATCCGGTTGCGCCTGCTGCCCGTCACCGGTGCGTCCGCGGCCGCGGACTGGGCCGCCCACGAGCTCAAGGCGATGCGTCGCGACTCCGCGGGATTCAGCTTCCAGGCCGAGCAGACCTACGTGCAGTTCCGCGACCGTCTGCTCGAGTGGCAGGCGCACCCCGGGCGCGCCCGCAAGCTGTTCGCTCTCGACCTGGAGCGCTTCCGGTACGAGGACGCCCAGGTCGACGCCGAGGTCGTCGAGCAGCAGCAGCGCTGGGCGGCGGATGAGGTGGCCGCGGCGTCCACGGGCCTCACCGCGAGCGAGCTCGCGGCGGCCGAAGGCGGCGTCGAGGACGTGCACGAGACGCCGATCGCCACGACCCCGAACGTGACCCCCGCCACCTTCCCGGCGACGACCCCGATCTCGGCCCAGCTCGCCGACCTCCCGGGACCGAGCGTGCTCGATCGTCCGGCATCCGGGCTCGCGGGCCCGCCGCCGGTGCTCGACGCCGCGCCCGAGCAGGGCGGTTCCGCGGCGCTGATCCCGCCCCTCGTCGAGCCGGGCGCCCCGGCCCGCCCGCCGCTCGTCGGGCCGAGCGCCCCCGGCACGGCCCCCGCCGGCGCCGGCACGCCCGCGCCCGCGCCCGCGCCCGCCGGCGAACTCACCGCACCGCCGACGCCCGCCGAGCCGCCGGTCGAGGAGTCGAGTGCCGCGAGCACGATCGGCTCCGTCGGCGGGCCCGCCCCGATCGGCGGCTGGCCCGCGCCGCGCAGCTTCGCTCCATACACCGCGACCGACCACACCGCGACCGACCAGACCGAGCCCGAGCACGCCGAACCCGAGCACGCCGAGCCCGAGCACGTCGACACCGAGCACGTCGAACCCGAGCACACCGAACCCGAGCACACCGAACCCGAGCACGTCGAGGCGACCGAGACAGCGGCGCCCGCGCCGACGGTCCACCCGCCGCACCTCCAGCCCGAGCACACCCAGGCCAACGCGGAGCACGACGGCGACGCGCATCGGGCCGACAACGCACAGCCGGCCGAGGAGTCCGCGCCGGCGGCCGACGCGACGCCGATCGAAGAGCAGCCGACCGCAGCGTACGACCCGTTCTGGACCCGTCCGACTGACGCGATGCCCGCATCCGCTCCCGCGGCGGAGACGCCCGCTCCCCCGGCGGAGAACGACGACCTCGCACCCACGCACGACGAGGACCACACCCCTTCCGATGACGTTCGAGACGTCTGACGGGCGGCCGTTGGGAGCATTCGTCCCAAACGTCACCCTCCGCCCGCAGGCGACGAATCCGCGCGGGGCGACCTCGCGCCGGGCGTCCCCCCGGAGGGAGTCGAACCCCCGACCTGGTGGGTAGAAACCACTCGCTCTGTCCGCTGAGCTACGGGGGGAGGACAGCATCCAGTATGCCGTCACGCGCAGCGCTCGCCAGCAAGCGCGGCGCGCGCGCCGACACGGACCGTGCGTGCCTCGAGGCGACCCTCCCCGGTCACGGCACGAGCCCGGCCACGGCCCTGCTCTACTGGGCGCGATTCCGGGGACCGTTCGCCGGATAGCGGCGGGGCAGCGACCGGGCGTCGGAGGGCTCAGACCGCCTTCGCGAGGGCCACGAGCAGCTGGCTCAGCGTCGGCGCTCCCTCGGCGCGGAACACCTCGCCGTCCGGCCCGTCGATGACGACCGTCGGGGTCGAGCGGATGCGGGCGGCCTCGGCGCGGTCGAGCGCGAGCGCCACGTCGACCTCCTCGATCACGGCCGCGGGCACGAGGCGGGCGGCCTCCTCGAGCACGAGCCGCGTCGCCATGCAGGGCTCGCAGAACGCTGACGAGTAGAAGGTCACCTGCACGCCAGTGCCAACCGCGGGAGCGGCATCCGCTATTCCGCGACGCTGCGCCGCAGCGCGGCGTCGGCATTACTCGATCTCGAGGTCGTTCTGCCGGTCGTCGGCGGTCGGCTCGCTGTCGCGCGGGTCGTAGCGATAGCTCACGTGCACCTCGTCGCCGACGAGCTTCGCCTCGGGGTAGGCGTAGACCACCTGGGTCTCCTTGCCGTTCTGCAGCACGAGCTGGGTGATCTCGGTCTCCCAGCCGCCGTCGGTGCTCACCCGCCGGTCGATCTGCGCGTCGTAGGGGCCGCCCATGTAGAAGACGATGTACTCGTCGCCGCTGACGAGACTGATCTGGTCGCTCATGCCCCTGGTCTATCAGAGACGCGCGAGACCCACGACGACTGTGAGCACGAAGACGGCGACGCCCGCCGAGATCACAGCGAGCGAGAGCGCGATCCCGACGAGCACGCGGTGCACGACGAGGAACGGCGTCGGACGCCCGCTCTCGTCCCGCGCCCGGGGATCGCGGCTGACCCGGCGCAGGAACTGCGGCCAGGCGACGGCGTTGAACACGGCGTTGGCGAGCAGGACGACGATGACGAGAACGGCCACGGATGCCACGGTAGCGACCGCGGGCGACCGTCCGAATTCCATAACCAGGTTATGTATATGATTGACACATGGCAATCGATCAGTCCGCGGTGATCGGCGACCTCCTCGTCGCCTCGAGCCGCCTCATCCGTCAGTCCGCCCGGGCCACCGGCAGCACCGTCTCGTCCGCGACCTGGGCCGCGCTCTCCGTGCTGCAGAACGAGGGCCCGCACCGCATCGGCGACCTCGCTCGCGCCGCCCGCATCACGCAGCCCGGCATGACGAAGGTCGTGCAGAACCTCGTCGCCGACGAGTGGGTGCGCCGCGTCGCCGACACCGACGACTCCCGCGCCTGGCTCATCGTGATCGCCGACAAGGGCCGCGCCGCCCTCGCCGACTGGCACGCGCGCCTCACCGAGCAGATGGCCGGCACCTTCGCCGACCTCGACGAGTCCGAGTGGGCGACCCTCGCGGATGCCGTGCGCATCCTCGCCTCACGCTCGGAGACCACGGTCACCGACGGTTCGCAGGCCGTCGCGTGAGCTCGCACGGCGGATCGGGCGGCAGCATCCTGAGGCAGCCGCGCGCCGTGTGGGCGGTCGCCTTCGCGTGCGTCATCGCGTTCATGGGGATCGGCCTCGTCGACCCGATCCTCGCGAGCATCTCGCAGGACCTGCGGGCGACGCCGGCGCAGACCGAGCTGCTGTTCACGAGCTACCTGCTCGTCACGGGCGTCGCGATGTTCTTCACGAGCTGGGTGTCGAGCCGCATCGGCGCCAAGCGCACGCTCATGATCGGCCTCGCGCTCATCGTCGTGTTCGCGCTGCTCGCCGCGCTCAGCTCGAACGTGTGGGCCATCATCGGCTTCCGCGCCGGCTGGGGACTCGGCAACGCGCTGTTCATCTCGACCGCGCTCTCGACCATCGTGGGTGCGGCATCCGGTGGCACCGGCACCGCGATCGTGCTCTACGAGGCCGCGCTCGGCATCGGCATCGCGGTCGGGCCGCTGCTCGGCGGCAGCCTCGGCACCATCAGCTGGAAGGGTCCGTTCTTCGGCGTCACCGTGCTCATGGCGATCGCGTTCGTGCTCATCGCCGTGCTGCTGGCGCGCAATCCGAACGAGGTGCGCGAACCGCTCTCGGTCGCCGCCCCGTTCCGGGCGCTCGGCAAACCCACCCTCGCCGTGCTCGCGATCGCCGCGCTGTTCTACAACCTCGGCTTCTTCACCCTGCTCGCCTGGACGCCGTACCCGCTGTTCGTGCACGGCTTCGGCGCGATGAGCACCGGGTACACGTTCTTCGGCTGGGGCGTCGCCGTCGCGATCACCTCGGTCTGGGTCGCGCCGCTGCTCACCCGCCGGCTCGCGCGCACCACGGTGCTCGCGATCGTGCTGCCGCTGCTCGGGCTCGACCTGCTCGCGGCGTCGTTCCTGACCTCGTCGCCGGTCGCGCTGGTGGCATCCGTCGTCGTCGGCGGGCTGCTGCTCGGCATCAACAACACCGTGCTCACCGAGTGCGTCATGGAGGCGACCGACCTGCCCCGGAGCGTCGCGTCGAGCGCGTACTCGGGCGTGCGGTTCCTCGGCGGCGCGATCGCTCCCCCGCTCACGGCCGCGCTGGCCGGCGAGGACCACCTGTCGGCGGCGCCGTTCTGGTTCGGCGCCGCGGCGTTCTTCGTCTCGACCGTCGTCATCCTGCTCGGCCGCCGCGTGCTGCGCCGCGTCGACCGCGCGGAGGAGTCGCCGGTCGAGGAGGCCGAGAACATCGCGCTCGGCGGCGAGGCGATCGCCTGAGGCGGCGCGTCGGGGCGGGCCGATAGGCTGACGGCATGCCCGCATCCGCCGATCGCCTTGTCTGGATCGACTGCGAGATGACCGGTCTCGATCTGAGCGTCGACGAGCTCGTCGAGGTCGCGGTCGTCGTGACCGACTACGACCTCGTGCCCGTGCACCCCGGGTTCTCGGTCGTCATCAAGCCCGACCAGTCGGCGCTCGACAACATGAACGACTTCGTCACCGCGATGCACACGAAGAGCGGACTGATCGAGGAGATCCCGAACGGGGTGTCGCTCGCCGACGCGGAGTACGCCGTGCTCGAGTACATCCTCGAGCACGTGCCGACCGAGGCCACCGCGCCGCTCGCCGGCAACACGATCGGCACCGACCGTGGCTTCCTCGCGAAGTTCATGCCCCGGGTCGACAAGCACCTGCACTACCGCAGCGTCGACGTGTCGAGCATCAAGGAGCTGTCCCGCCGCTGGTTCCCGCGGGTGTACTTCAACGCGCCCGCGAAGGACGGCGGCCACCGGGCGCTCGCCGACATCCTCGAGTCGATCCGCGAGCTCGCCTACTACCGGCGCGCGGTGTTCGTGGCCGAGCCGGGGCCGTCGACCGACGAGCTGCAGGCGGTCTCCAGCTCCACGGTGAACGAGTACGCGCGGTATCTGTAATAGAATCGTCGGGTTGCGCACCCGGCGTGCGCACATGGTGGTCGTAGCTCAGTTGGTAGAGCTCCTGGTTGTGGTCCAGGAGGTCGCGGGTTCAAGTCCCGTCGATCACCCCAGTTCTGGTCGGACAGCATCGCGTGTTCGCCAGCGGCGACGGCCGGACTCTCGAGTCCGGCCGTTCGCGTTCGTACCGGATCGGACCGGATCGGATCGGAGGCGAGCATGACGCAGACCATCGAGCAGCAGGAGATCGACCTCGACCTCGAGCTCGTCGGGGCGCCGAACGCCGACCGGCCGTGGTCGACCGTGGTCTGGAACGACCCGGTCAACCTCATGAGCTACGTGTCGTACGTGTTCCGCAGCTACTTCGGGTTCAGTCGCGCGAAGGCCGAGGAGCTCATGCTCCGGGTGCACACCGAGGGCCGGGCGGTCGTGGCGACGGGCGCGCGCGAGGCGATGGAGCGGCACGTCGAGGCGATGCACGAGTACGGCCTCAACGCATCCGTGCAGAAGGACGACGCGTGAGGGCGTTCGCGCGTCCGGCCGGCGCGTGCGCATCGGAGGGTCGACCATGAAGGCGTTCGCGCGTCGTGCCGCTCGCGCATCGGAGAGTCGACCATGAAGGCGTTCGCGCGTCGCAAGGGTGGCATCGTCACGTCGCTCGACCGTGCCGAGGCCGAGCTGCTGCAGTCGCTTTCAGCCCAGCTGATCGGCATGCTCGAGCCGCTCGCCGGCGACGACGCGGCACCGCTGCCGGGGCTCGTCATCGGCGGCTCGGATGCGGCTCCCACTGATCCGGCGCTCGCCCGCCTGCTGCCGGACGCGTACCTGGGCGACGACGAAGAGTCGCGCGCGGCCGCCCGCGACTACCGCGGACTGACCGAGAGCGGACTCGCGGGCCGGAAGTCCGCGAACGCCGCGGTCGTGATGTCCACGGCGACGGCGGGCGACATCCGTCTCACCGAAGCGGAGGCTCAGGCGTGGCTGCACGCCCTCACCGACCTGCGGCTCGTGATCGCCGAGCGGCTCGGGATCGAGGACGAGGGCAGCGCGATCGCCGACGACGAGGAGGCCCGGACGCTCGCGGAGGTCTACGACTGGCTCGGCTGGGCGCAGGACTCGCTCGTGCGAGCCGTGGACCGATGATCTCGCTCTCGCGGGACGAGTTCGAGCGGATCTACTCCGACGAGCTCGACGCGCTGCCCGACGACATGGTCGAGGGACTGGAGAACGTCGTGTTCGTCACCGAGGACCGCCCGGACGACGGCTCGCTCGACCTGCTCGGCCTGTACGACGGCGTCGACGTGACCCGACGCGACCGGTACGGCTTCGGCGAGCTGCCCGACCGGATCATCCTGTACCGCGAGCCGCTGCTCGACCTCGTCGGATCGGTCGAGGAGCTGCGGGACGAGATCCACGTGACGCTCGTGCATGAGATCGCGCACTACTACGGGATCGACGACGAGCGGCTGCACGAGCTCGGTTGGGCGTAGCGCCCGCCCGACGGCTCGAGCGCCCGTCGCCGATCGAGACCCGCCGTTCAGAACTCCTGGACGATCACACTGCTCGCCGCAGGCACGGCCGGAATCATGCGGACGCATCGCGCTCGCGCCCTCGTCGATCCGGAGTTCTGAACCGTCACGTATAGCACCCGCCCGACGGCTCGAGCGCCCGTCGCCGATCGAGACCCGCCGTTCAGAACTCCTGGACGATCACGCTGCTCGCCGCAGGCACGACCGGAATCATGCGGACGCATCGCGCTCGCGCCCTCGTCGATCCGGAGTTCTGAACCGTCACGTGTGGATGACACGGTCGGAGAGCGCGCGCGGGCGCTCGCGAGCCAGCAGAGCGTCCTCTTGCGCGGCCCACTCGTCCCAGTGCGGCGCGAAGGAGTCGCCGTCGCGGGCGAGCGCCCGCTCGCGGCGGAGCGCGGCGTCCGCGTCCAGCCAGATGCGCCGATCGGCGAGCGCGGCGCTCGCGCGGGTCAACGCACCGACGCCCTCGACGATGAGCGCCCGGATCGGGTCGAGCACGACGACCTCGCGCCAGCACGATTCCGCCCAGTCCCAGCGGCGGTACCGTCCGGTCGTCAGCATTGCTGCGACGCTCGCGCTGCCCGCCGCGAGTCCGTTCCACCCCGGGTAGAGCTCGTCGAGGTGCACGAGTTGTGCGCCGGGGGTCGCCCGCGCCAGGCGCTCAGCGAACAGCGTCTTGCCGGCGCCCGAGCGGCCATCGATGAGCGTGATGAGGCCGCGCGGCGCGGGTGCCGACAGCGTCGACCGACGTTGGCGGCCCAGCGGACCGGCAGGCCCCGACAGGGTCGACCGGCCCGCGGGGCGATATGGGTCGCGCGCCCGCGCCCGCGCCGACAGCCCCGACCGGCGCGCGGGGCGAGAGGGCTCACGCGCCGACAACGAACCTCCAGGATCCCGTCACGACCGCGGCCGTGATCGCGAGCGCCGCGACGAGCGCGGCGACGAGCGGGTAGCGCCAGTCGCGTGCCGGCATCCGTGACGGGCGGGCGTAGCTGCGCGGCGTCGTGCCGCCGAAGCCGCGGGCCTCCATGGCGGTCGCGAGCGCGCTCCCCCGTCGCACCGACAGCACGAGCAGCGCGAACGCGAGTCCGAGGAAGCGACGGATGCGCCCGCGGTCCGCGACGCCGCGGGCACGGCGCGCGAGTTCGAGCATCCGGTAGTCCTCGCGGAACAGCTCGGCTAGCCGCACGGCGGCCAGGGCGCCGTAGACGAACCGGGCCGGCATGCGGAGCCGCTGCGCGAGCGCGTCGGCGAGAGCCGTCGCGTCGAGGCCGACCAGCAGCACGACCGCGGGCAGCGCGATCGCGAGCACGCGCGGCACGGTGGCGATGGCGAGGCCGATCGACGCGTCGGTGATGTGCACCGCGAGCCAGTCGACCCAGTGCCGGCCGCCGGGCGCGCCGTAGAGCAGGATTGTGACGCCCGCGAGCGGCGCGGCGACCCACACGACGGCGGTGCGCCGCCAGAACGCGCGCCAGCCGACGCCGAGGAGCGGCACGAGCGCGAGCTCGGCGACCAGCGCGATGCCCGCCGACACGACGTCGATCGACCAGACCAGCGAGAGCGACAGCACGAACGCCGCACCGAGCCGCGCCAGCGGATCGGCCCGGGCGAGCGGGCCGCGAGGGCCGCGCGGCAGCGACTCCGGCGATGCTGCCTCGGGCGAGGGCTCAGGCGGCGGCGCCTCGGGCGACGACTCCGGCGGCGCGACCTCGGGCACGGGCTCCGACGACTCGGGCGGCGCGGCCTCCTGCGACTCAGCGGCGGGCGGCGGCGCGGCGGGCGCGGCCTCCGACGACGCGGCCTCGGGCGGCGACTCGGACGCGGCCTCGGGCGGCGCGGGCGGCGCGGGCGGCGC
>NZ_JAUASV010000036.1 GCF_030345695.1 Galbitalea sp. SE-J8
TCGAAGCGCAGCGCGCTCGCGGAGCCGAGCGCGAACAGCGCGTCGCCGAGCGCCGCGCCGGGCCGGTCGGAGCCCTCGGCCGCGCCCACCGCTCCGTCGACCGCGGCGGCGTCGAGCTCGGCGACGCGGCCCAGCGTGAGGCGGGCGAGCGCCGCGAGCCCGGCGCGGTCGCGCGCGTACCGCGCGTCGAGCGCGCGGGCCGCCGGCGGCACGGCCTCCGCGGCCGACGCCGCGCCGAACGACGCGAGCACGGGCGCCCCGTCCGCGCGGAACAGCACCGCGGACGCGTCCAGGCCCCCGTGCGCCACCCCCGCGTCGTGGCACGCGTCGAGCGCCTGCCCGATCGGGGCGAGGAGCGTGATCGCCTCACCGAGGCCGATCGTGCCGCGGCGGCCGAGGAACGCGGCCGCCGTCATCGGCTCGAGCCGCTCGAGCACGGCGACCGGACGGCGGTCGTCCGTCGCGCCGACGTCGAGCAGGCGCACGACGTGCGGGTGCCGCACCCGCGCGAGCGCCGCGTGCGCGGCGAGGAAGGCCGCGGCATCCGTGCGCCGGTGCACCGTCAGCAGCGCGACCGCTCCGGCATCCGGGTCGAAGCCGAGGTCGACGTCGACGAGCGAACCGGTCGCGAGACGCCGCACGACGCGATAGCCCGCGCACTCCGCGGGGGCGGTGACGGCGACGGCGACGGGCGGCGGGGAACTCGACACCGCGCCATCCTCCCCTCGGCCGGACGCTGAGCGGGCGCGCGCGACGCCGCGGTGGATCGACGTGCGCGCGTCCGACACGGGGAGGAGCGGACGGCTAGGCTCGCACCGTGATCGACTACGTCGACACGGGACTAAGCGCCAATTCCGTGCCGTACCTGATCGCCCTGGAGCAGCAGCGTGCCGTGCACGCTGACGTGGTCGCAGGGCGGGCGCCCGATACCGTCATCCTCCTCGAGCACCCCGCGGTGTACACCGCGGGCAAGAGGACCGAACCGCACGAGCGCCCCGACGACGGCTCCCCCGTCATCGACGTCGACCGCGGAGGCAAGATCACCTGGCACGGCCCCGGGCAGCTCGTCGGCTACCCGATCCTGCGGCTGCCCGACCCGATCGACGTCGTCGCCTACGTGCGCCGCCTCGAGGGAGTGCTCATCGACGTGCTCGCCGAGGTCGGCGTCACCGGCGTGCGCGTCGAGGGACGCAGCGGCGTCTGGGTGGCGGAGGACGGCGCCGGCCACGACACGGCTGCGATGTCGAAGATCGCCGCGATCGGCATCCGGGTCGCCGAGGGCGTCACGATGCACGGCTTCGCGCTCAACTGCACGAACAGCCTCGACGCCTACGACCGCATCGTCGCGTGCGGCATCGCGGATGCCGGGGTCACCACGATCGAGCGGGTCACCGGCCGCGCCATCCCGCCCGCCGAGATCGCGCCGCTCGTCACGCGCGCGTTCTCCGCCGCGTTCGAGCCGGCCACGGCATCCGTTCGCCCGCTCGCGGCGGGGGAGGTCGCGTGAGCCTCGACACGGGAGGGCGGCGGATGCTGCGCCTCGAGGTGCGCAACGCCGAGACCCCCATCGAGCGCAAGCCGGAGTGGATCAAGACCCGGGCCCGGATGGGACCCGAGTACCGCGAGCTGCAGCAGCTCGTGAAGACGGAGGAGCTGCACACGGTCTGCCAGGAGGCCGGCTGCCCGAACATCTTCGAGTGCTGGGAGGACCGCGAGGCCACCTTCCTCATCGGCGGCAGCCAGTGCACCCGGCGGTGCGACTTCTGCCAGATCGACACCGGCAAGCCCGCCGACTACGACACGGACGAGCCGCGCCGGGTCGCCGAGAGCGTGAGCCGGATGGGCCTGCGCTACGCGACCGTCACGGGCGTCGCGCGCGACGACCTGCCCGACGAGGGCGCGTGGCTGCACGCCGAGACGGTGCGCCGCATCCACGCCGACAACCCCGGCACGGGCGTCGAGCTGCTCGCGACGGACTTCAGCGGCAACCCGGAGCTGCTCGACGTCGTCTTCGCGTCGCGGCCGGAGGTGTTCGCGCACAACGTCGAGACGGTCCCTCGGCTGTTCAAGCGCATCCGTCCGGCGTTCCGGTACGACCGCTCGCTCGGCGTGCTCACCCGCGCGCACGAGGCCGGTCTCATCACGAAGTCGAACCTCATCCTCGGCATGGGCGAGGAGCGCGCGGAGATCAGCGAGGCGCTCGAGGCGCTGCACGAGAGCGGATGCGACATCATCACGATCACGCAGTACCTGCGGCCGACGCCGCGGCACCTGCCGGTCGCGCGCTGGCTGCGCCCGGAGGAGTTCGTCGCGATCAAGGAGGAAGCGGAGGACATCGGCTTCCTCGGCGTGCTCGCCGGGCCGCTCGTGCGGTCGAGCTACCGCGCCGGGCGGCTCTGGGCGCGCTCCATGCTCGCGAAGGGCCGCGCGATCCCGGCACACCTCGAGCACCTCGCGGCACACGAGGAGGCCTTCGCCCAGGCGGTGTCCTGAGCGCGGTGGAGCCGTCGGCGACGGCCCCGCTGGTCGAGGAGCGCCCGAGCACCCCGCTGGTCGAGGGGCCCCCGACCACCCCGCTGGTCGAGGAGCGCCCGAGCGCAGCGAGGACGCGTCTCGAGACCAAACACCCACCGACGAAACCCTGGTGGTCTCGAGACGCCGGCTCGCTCCGCTCGCGGGCTCCTCGACCAGCGGGAACATCTCGCTCCGCTCGCGGGCTCCTCGACCAGCAGACACACACCCGCGGCATCGACCACACCGCTGGTCGAGGAGCGCCCGAGCGCAGCGAGGACGCGTCTCGAGACCAAACACCCACCGACGAAACCCTGGTGGTCTCGGGACGCCGGCTCGCTCCGCTCGCGGGCTCCTCGACCAGCGGGAACATCTCGCTCCGCTCGCGGGCTCCTCGACCAGCGGTGTGGTCGGGGGCTCCTCGACCAGCGCGGAACAACTCCCTCCCGCTCCGCTCGCGGGCTCCTCGACCGGCGGGGAACAGCTGCCGATCCCGGGGCCCGGTATTCTGAACGTCATGGCACGTCAGAAGGACCCGAACAAGGAGCCCGGTCGCATCCGTCAGATGTGGGACGTGTTCCAGATGACGCGGCGCTACGACCCCGCGATCACCTGGGTGCTCGCGCTCGTCGTCATCGCCCCGATCGCCGCGGGCCTCATCGTCGCCCTGCTGTTCTCGCGCGAGAACATCCTCGGCTTCGTGCTCTACATCATCGTCGGCGTCCTCGCGGGCGTGCTGCTCGCCCTCATCGTGCTCGGCCGCCGCGCGGAGAAGGCCGCCTTCTCGCAGATCGCCGGCCAGCCCGGCGCGGTCGGCGCCGTGCTCAAGTCCTCGCTGCGCGGCGGCTGGATCGGCACCGAGATGCCCGTCAAGGTGAGCCCCAAGACCCAGGACGCCGTCTACCGCGCGGTCGGCCGCGGCGGCGTCGTGCTCATCGGCGAGGGCCCGCGCTCGCGCACGCAGCGCATGGTCGAGGAGGAGGGGCGCGCCGTCACCCGGTTCCTGCAGAACGTGCCGGTGGCCTACCTCTACGTCGGCCCGGATGCGGATGCCGTGCCGCTGCACAAGCTCGCCGGCGCCATCCGCAAGCAGAAGCCCGTGCTGCGCAAACCCGAGGTGCTCGCGGTGAGCAACCGTCTGTCGTCGCTGAGCAAGAACACGCTGCCGATCCCGAAGGGCATCGACCCGACGCGCGTGCGCGCGCCGCGTCCCCGCTGACGTCCGGCCCGCTACGCTCGCGACATGACCGAGGCGCCCCCGCACGAGCGCCCGGCACCGCGCCGCGGTGATCCACGTGAACCGTGGAACCACAACATCCAGTACTTCCCGTTCATCGTGGGACTGGTCGGCGAGAAGCCCCGGGCGACCGCGCTCGACGCCGGCGCCGGCGACGGCATGCTCGCGCGCCTCATCGCCGAGACCGTACCGACGGTCGTCGCGCTCGACGCGGATGCCGCGGTCGTCGAGCGCGCGGCGCTTCGGAACGCGGATGCCGACGGCCTCACCTTCGTGCACGGCGACCTGCTCGACCCCGTGGCCGGCGAGCCGTTCGACGTCGTCACGGCGAGCTCCGTGCTGCACCACGTGCCGCTCGATGCCGGGCTGGAGCGGCTCCGCGACCTGACCGCCCCGGGCGGCACGCTCATCGTGGTCGGGCTCGCCGTGGAGCGCTCACCCCTCGACTGGATCGTCTCCCTCGCGAGCATCGTGCCGAACCGGATCGCCCGCGGGCTGCGCGGCTGGCACGACCACGGTGCGCCGAGGCACGACCCGGAGCACGGCTACGGCGAGATCCATGCCGCGGCAACCCGCATCCTGCCCGGGAGCCAGTTCCGCCGCCGGCTGTACTGGCGCTACACGATCGTGTGGCAGCGCCCCTCCCCGCCGGTCGAGGAGCGCGCGAGCACGGCGAGCCCCCGCCTCGAGACCTAGCTGTGTGAGGCCATGACGTTGTCAACGCGTTGCGGTTCCGATCGGTCGAGGAACGCGAGGCATATATTCACCGCGTACGTCAGCACGGGGATGCAGATCCAGGCTGCCGTGCTCGCGGCCGGACTGGCGAACGAGAAGGTAGCGAGCCACAGCCAGATCAACCCGACGACCAACGGACTGACGGCCATGGCGTTCACCCATCGGTCCGACGGTTGACGAGGTCGATCTCGGAACTGCGGCATGACGGACCCCTTCGGTCGCGACCAGATCGAACACCGCCACGCTCAGCGCCGCACGAGGAGCGTGCCGGCGGCCTTGTCGTGCACGCCGCGCTGGTCGCGGTCCCAGATCACCGCGGGCACCACGAGGCAGACGAGCAGCGTGCGCACGACGGGGCGGACGACGCCGACCCACGCCGGGCGCACGGGCACGACCCGCAGGCCGGCGATCAGATGCCCGATGCTGCCGGAGGCGGTCGCGATGAACACCACCTGCAGCAGCGCGAAGATGCCGTAGGTCACGAAGGTGTTGCGGTCGTACCAGTGCACCGGTCGCGTGAGGAGCAGGCACAGCACCTCGGCGATCGCCCAGTCGATCACCAGCGCCACGACGCGGCGGCCGAGCCGGCCGATCGATCGCGGGCCGGACGGCGGCAGGCCGAGACGCTCGCCGGGGTACGTGCTGGGGGCGTCATCCGTTCGCGTCACCGCACGAGTCTACGAAAGCATCGGGGTCGCGTAACGTGCGCGAAACAATCCGCACACCGGACAGAAATCGTGCAGCCCTAGGTTGTCCCTGGCGTCGTATGCGCCGCCGAGAACGAAAAAGCCTCAGAGAACCAACCAAGGAGACCTTCACATGTTCAGTGACTCTTCCGAGGTGCTCAAGTACATCAAGGACGAGGGCGTCGAGTTCCTCGACATCCGTTTCACGGACCTTCCGGGTGTGCAGCAGCACTTCACCATCCCCGCCTCCACGGTCGACGAGGACTTCTTCTCGGTCGGTCAGCTCTTCGACGGCTCGTCCATCCGTGGATTCCAGGGCATCCACGAGTCGGACATGCAGCTCATCCCCGACGTCACGACCGCGTACCTCGACCAGTTCCGCACGCACAAGACCCTCAACATGGTCTTCGACATCTACAACCCGCGCAACGGCGAGATCTACCACCGCGACCCGCGTCAGGTGGCCAAGAAGGCGGAGAAGTACCTCGCGTCGACCGGCATCGCCGACACCGCGTACTTCGCCCCCGAGGCCGAGTTCTACCTCTTCGACGAGGTGCGCTACTCCGTCACCCAGAACGAGAGCTTCTACTTCGTCGACTCGCACGAGGGCGCCTGGAACACGGGCCGCGAGGAGCCGGGCGGCAACCTCGGCAACAAGACGCCCTACAAGGGCGGCTACTTCCCCGTCTCCCCCGTCGACAAGCAGGCGGACCTGCGCGACGACATCTCGACGAAGCTCATCGAGTCGGGCCTCATCCTCGAGCGCGCCCACCACGAGGTCGGCACGGGCGGCCAGGCCGAGATCAACTACCGCTTCGACACGATGGTGCACGCGGCCGACGACATCCTGAAGTTCAAGTACATCGTCAAGAACACCGCCGAGCAGTGGGGCAAGGTCGCGACCTTCATGCCGAAGCCGCTCATGGGCGACAACGGCTCGGGCATGCACACGCACCAGTCGCTGTGGAACGACGGCAAGCCGCTGTTCTACGACGAGCAGGGCTACGGCGGCCTCTCGGACATCGCGCGCTGGTACATCGGCGGCCTGCTCAAGCACGCCCCCGCGGTGCTCGCGTTCACGAACCCGACGCTCAACTCGTACAAGCGACTCGTCCCCGGCTTCGAAGCCCCGGTGAACCTGGTCTACTCGGCCGGCAACCGCTCGGCGTCGATCCGCATCCCGATCACGGGCACGAACCCGAAGGCCAAGCGCATCGAGTTCCGCGCCCCCGACTCGTCGGGCAACCCGTACCTCGCCTTCGCCGCGCAGCTCATGGCCGGACTCGACGGCATCAAGAACAAGATCGAGCCGCACGAGCCCGTCGACAAGGA
This sequence comes from Galbitalea sp. SE-J8, assembly GCF_030345695.1. Taxonomy (GTDB): domain Bacteria; phylum Actinomycetota; class Actinomycetes; order Actinomycetales; family Microbacteriaceae; genus JAUASV01. The sequence goes on from NZ_JAUASV010000036.1 coordinate 6,502, forward strand.
CCTCTACGAGCTGCCGCCCGAGGAGGCCAAGCTCATCCCCCAGGTGCCCGGCTCGCTCGACGCCGTGCTCACGGCGCTCGAGGAGGACCACGAGTTCCTGCTCGCCGGCGGCGTGTTCACGCAGGACCTCATCGACACCTGGATCGCGTACAAGCGCGAGAAGGAGATCCTGCCGATGAGCCAGCGCCCGCACCCGTTCGAGTACGAGCTGTACTTCTCGGTCTGATTCCGAGGGGTCTTAGGGACCTCACTCCCGGTCTCCGAGGCCAGCGATTCACTGAGCCCCAGGCGGCAGTTGCCGCCTGGGGCTCGGTCTATCCCTGGACGTTTACGGACGGCTACGGGCGGTGAACGGACAGGTTTTCGGACAGAGGCGCTCCGCATCAGCCTTGACGCAGGATGGAGATGGGCCGCAGCTGACTCGGCTACGCCCGATGGGGCAGCGTCCCTCAACGGACGGTTGCTCCAGATCACCTCAACGCGGCGACCGGCCTCTCGCGTGGTGTTGCCCTGGCCCGATCACGAGCGTCTACAGCTCTGGCGCGCACGAACTCGTCTGTACGGGAACCGCGCGGATCATCACCGGAGCCCACGACATCCAGATGCCGCAACCCCCGGCCTCCGACGGCCTCAACGCGCCCGGCATCCAACGCCCCGCGGCTGTAGCTCAGCGGCATTCCGGGCCGAGCCCGTCAATGATCGTCGCGGGGTCGGCGATGATGCGCTCGCAGCGCAGGCATCGTGTGCCGCGGAAGATCACCTCCGGCTCGCCGTGGATGCCGCGCTCGGGCTCGACGTCGTAGAGGTCGGCGTGCGCGGCGAACAGGCGCGGGTGGTTCCTGGCGATGGCAGCATGGAACTGCGCGGGCGTCGTCGGCGGATTCACCTGGAGTTCCACGAATCGCTGGATGACCACGCTGTACGCCTCGCGCGTCAGCCGTGCCGCTAGGAACAGGTCAGGGTTGACTGCCGAGATGCTCACACTTGCGAGGTCGACCGACCCGTAGTCATCCACATCCTCGGTGACGATGAATCGCGCTCCGGCCGCTTCCGCGTCGGCAAGGAGCTGGCAGTCCTTGGCGTCCGTGGCCCCGAACCGCCCCGCCACGTGTCCGGTCGGCGTGAGTTCGCCGCCGTAGCGCCGCCGCACGTCCGCGGGCCGGCTCGCGTTCGAGCGCATGTGACGGGCGGCCTCCGCCTCGGCGGTCGCGCTCCATCCCACGACGAACCCGCTGCGGCTCGCGCCGACCATCAGCAGGGTGCGTGTGACGGGCTTGGCCACGACATTCGCATCGAGGAAGATGAAGGTCACGTCACCGGGTGCCGAAGAGGTCTTCCCGGAGGTCATCGCGCACCAGCTCGATCACGTCGCCCATCGCCTGATCCCACCACCGCTGGTACTCGTCGTAGGGGATGCGGTTGCGGTTGCCGACCTTGACGGCGTGAATCTCCCCCGCCTTGATCTTGCGAGAGATGGTGGAGCGCGACACCCCGGTCAGCGATGCGACCTGCTGAGGGGTGAGCATCCGCTGCTTCGCCGTCAACGTGACCGTCTCGCCCTCGGAGGCCGCGTGCTGGACGTACTCCGCGACCTTCTCCAGCCAGGCCGGGAGCGCCGGGGTCTCCTGCACGCTGGCACGCACGTCCTCGGGGTCGATCGTCAAGGGTGCCGGGGTCATGCTCACATCCTACCTCCACCTGCACAGATAACCAGGCATATCTGTGCATCGTCGGTTCTCCCTCAGCAGCGCCTCGGCCAGGCGTTCCGCCACGCCCAGGCCCTCGCCCGACGCCGAGGAAGACCTCACCCGCGTCGAGACTCAGCTCGCCGCGATGCAGGACGAACCACGCCCCGAGGCCGCAGCACCCGAGTCGGAGCGCGTCGAGCTGACCATCGAGGCCGTGCGCGACTACGAACCGAACCTGGGATCGCGGGAGGGCACGAGCGTTCCCGCCACGGGAGACGGGAACGGTACCGCTTCCCGCACCCCCACGAGGGAACCACCGGGACTGCGACTGTGAAACAGTTAGTGCAGGTTCTCGTTCCGGCTTGTACACTGGCTTACCGCAGGTTCTCGTATCCGAATGCCGAAAGGAGGGCGTGATGTCACCCTTGCTCGCGCCCCGCCGCAACCGCCAAGGCGCGGCCGAAGCCCGGCGCGTCGTGCTGGCGTCGCGAGGGCGCTTCTGGGAGCCGGGCGACTTCTCGCTCACCGCGTCGACCGCGCACCATCTGCTCGGCGAGCTGGAGGCTAGCGGCGAACTGCGGCGCGTGCGCCGCGGCCTCTACTGGCGCGGGACGAAGACGCCGCTGGGCATGGCTCCCCCGCCGACGGAGCGACTCATCGAGTCGCTCGCGCCCGGCCCGGGCGTGGGACCAGCGGGCCTGTCCGCGGCGAACCTGCTGCGTCTGTCGACGCAGATCCCTCGCCGCGCGCTGGTGGCTGTTCCCGAGCGCGCTCCGTCGGATGCGGGGCCGGTCGCCTTCGTGTCCCGTGCGACGCGCACCGGACGGACGGAGGCCGGGCTGAACGCCACCGAGGTCGCCGCGCTCGAAGTCCTCGACGACTGGAATGCCGTGCTGGAGGTCACCCCGGACGAGGCCGCAAGGCGGCTGACCGACCTGCTGCGCAGCGGCAGCCTCCGCGCCGAACGACTCGCCCGGGCCGCGACCACCGAGCCGGGCCGCACTCGTGCGCGCCTCGCGGCGCTGCTCGCCGCGGCCGGGCGGGACGACCTCGCGGCGCGGGTTCCGTCACCGGACCCCCGCACGCGCCAAGCGGCGCTCGCCACCTTGGGAGCGGCATGACCGATTCGACGCTGTGGCGGGACGACGATCCCGAGGTGTTCCGCGGCACGATCCTCGCCGCCGCGGAACGCCTCGGCGTGCAGCCGCTCGCAGTCGAGAAGGACTACTGGGTCTGCGGGGCGCTGCGCGCGATCACGACCAGGCGTCCGGGCGAGGTGGTCTTCAAGGGAGGGACGAGCTTGGAGAAGCTGCGGATCATCCGGCGCTTCTCCGAAGACCTCGACCTGCTCGTCATCGGCCAGTACCCGTCGAAGAACGCCGAGCAGCGCGCGCTGCGAACCCTGCTCACTACGGCGGCGGAGGCTACCGGCGCGGAACCAACCGGGGTGATCGCGGGCGGCAGCTCCGGTTCGTTCCACCGATCCGGCTACCTCAGCCCGCCACTGGAGCACCGCGGCGAGCCCGGCGCGATTGCCGACCCCGCGGCGATCCTCGTGGAACTCGGCCAGTCCGGCGGGCCGAACCCGCATGCCCCGCACCCGGTCACCTCGCTCCTGGCACGCGAGTTGGCCGGCTCGGGCTTCGACACGAGCGCATGGAATGACCTGGCCTCCTTCGACGTGCCGATCCTGCATCCGGGACGCACGCTTCTGGAGAAGCTGCTGCGAGTGAACAACTTCGCCGCTGACCCGGATGCCGCAGCCTCGCCGCACGGCTGGCCGCGCATCGCGCGGCAGCTCTACGACATCTACGCGCTGCTCCGCGATCCCTCCGTGCGCGAGTTGCTGGCAGACAAGTCACTCGTCGCCGACATCCTCGCCAGCGCCCGCGAGGTCTCCGCGGCGTTCGGCAAGACCGACCTTCCCACGCCCGCCGGAGGCTTCGCCGCGTCTCCGGCATTCGACGCGACATCGCCTTTCGCCGACCGCCTCCGAGCCGAGCACGATGCGGCCATGCGCGACCTCTACTACGGCACCGACGCACCGCCGAGCTTCGGCGACATACTGGCTCAGGTCCGGGCAGACGCGGCGCTCCTCGAGGTCAAGCCCCAGGTAGTGGTGTAGCTCGGGTTCCTTCGAACTGTTGATGGTTCAGGCGGTGAGTTCGAGGGCGCTGTCGGTGGAGACCTCCTTGGCGTCGGTGTCGGTGTCGGTGTCGGTGT
>NZ_JAUASV010000037.1 GCF_030345695.1 Galbitalea sp. SE-J8
CGAAGATCCGCCAATTCATCACCGGCTGGAACGACCGCAAACACGCCTTCGTCTGGGCCAAGACCGCCGACGAAATCCTCACCAAAGCGAACCGTCAACCAACTTCAGAAACGCGACACTAGCGTGACACGATCCCGGCCTGACGCCGGTGCGCGACGGCAGTGGTCCAGCTCGCCGGTGATGGACTCGACCGGGCCAGGCAGCGCATCCAGCAGACCACTCTCGGGCACCGCGCTCATGCCGGCGATCCGCTCTACGGGATCCGCCTTGTCCTGCACACCGGTGAGGCGTTCCTGACCGATCGGCAGCGCGCCCGGATCGACGCGGCATTCGCCGCCGACGAGTCTCACGCGATCGTCGAGGTCACCTGGTGCGTCTATCAGGACATCGTCACCGCCTACCGGAACCCCGACCGGGCCGCGGGCAAGCAAGCGCTCCAAGCCGTGATCGACTCCCGCAATTCCAGAAGGGAACTCAACAATAGCTTGGGTGGGTAATAATAGTGCTTAACTCGCAGCGGCTTGGCGCCCTTCTTGGGTGTCCTTTCACCCGGCTTGAGCCTAAACTCATTGACGTGCACATGATTGTCCGCTTTGCACTCCTTTCGAACTTGAAAACAAGATGCACCTCCCGAGCTCGATTTTTTTATCCTAGCGTCTCGCTGCGCCACCTTGAGAGCCGCAGATCTCGACGCGTATTGCGAACCAAAGTTGATTGCCGTGTCCACACGCGCAGGAGCGGATCGAATCGATATCAGCGCTCTCGCAAGCGCTCGGCTGCTCGCATATCGCCCATCTCAGCGGCGACTTCGAGCCATTTTCGAGCTTCTTGCGCGCGAGAACGAGCTTCGAGGTAGAGCGATAAGTTATACGCCGAGTACCCATCCCCGCGCGACCCCGAGTTCATAAAGACTTTGTACTCTCGCATCGTCCGCTCCCTCATCCGCCAACACATTGCCAAGCAAGATGGGCGCATCGGCTGACTCGGCATCCACGGACTGTTGCCATATTATTATCGCGTCTTCGAGCCGTCCGAGTTGTCGCAACGCGATGCCATAATCAGCCCCAAACTGACGAGAATCTACCCGATTGCCTCTGGCGAGAAGGTCTAACGCGGCTGCCGGTTGCGAGGATTTCAGAAGTTGCTCGCCGCGTATTCCCGCGGCTTTATCGGCCACTGAATCTTTCCCGTGGGAGAAGTCGATGAGCAGCGCGACGTCTTCTTGTGCGTTGCGCCACGCAGCGGCCTCAACAGCGTTGGACCCTGAATCCATGTCTTGCTCCTCGCGATTCGCTTTGACGAACGCTCGGAGTGCGCCATCGACATTGTCTGTCGCCCACAACGCAACACCAATATTGTGGATCACGTCGGCTCTCGTGTCCGATCTGAAAACCTCTTTCCAGATCGCTAATAGATTGCCACCTACTTCCGGCCATCGAATGGAGACAACGCGACGCAGTTCGTGAACTAAACTTTGTTCATACTCCAGCTCCAGGACTTGATTGATTGAAGTATCTCCTAGTGCTATTAGTCCCTCAAGAAGAGTGTCGATCGAAGCCTTCCGGAAGCTATTGTTCATCTGTTATTTGGCTTTCCGTTCTTGCGATCTATTGATTTCTTCTTCCTGGACTTTGGCTTGCAATTTGGCTTTACCCGCCCGCCGTGTGATTGCGCTTTGGTGCGAACGTTATCGGCGATCCGTGCCATGAACGAGTCTCCAACAGAATGGCCCACCTCGAGCCACATGGGTTTGAGATTGTTCGCCCAGTGCGAAACGGATTGGCTCCAAGATAGAAATAATTCCTTCGAATGTGCCCACGAGTTCGATATCATCGGAGTGCACATTCATATCCTCAATCATGAGCTGGTTTGTCTCGGTCGGGTCGTACAGCTCAAACTTTGTCGCGGGTCCCAGATGGATTCGGATGGGGAACTTGCCGAGGCCCCAGCCGGAATGTAATGGAAGATCACAATACCCATGGAGGATGAACTCTTTGCCCACAATTCGAGCGGAAGCGAGTCGGATATCGGCGTCATGCAGAGCAAATGCGAGTACGTCTGCGGGGATGCGCGCTGGTGCCGCGAAATTCACGTGATTGTTCCTCCCGGATTTAGGGGATTCTTATCGTCTTGCCGCGGTTTTCATGGGGTTGAGTCGGCGCCCCTAGTGCCCTCCCTCAACGATTGCCGCGCCCACTCGTCTCCGAGCGAAGCTGCGAGACGCATATAGTGCGATGCGAGTTCAGACTTCTCATCGCTCAAATATGCCGCAACGTTGTACGCCGCATAAGCGTCCCCCGAGTCTGCCAACGGACGGAGCAGATCAATGGCCCGGTCGACTGCGTGATGCCTTGCCAAGTAGTTCGCAAGGACGATAATAGAGTTGGCCTCGCTTCGCCTTGCTCCTCGGCGCAACTCCTTAAGACCCTGCGCAACATGTCCTTCACTCAAAAGCAGCCGTGCGAAGTCAACTCGGGCCGTGTCATACGAATCTCGTCCACGCTTTAGCAGAGGTCGAGCCTGGTCGCTGCGACCTGAGCTCACCAACCAATGGCCAAGCACGCCGGCGGCAAGATCTCCCACGAAATCCTGCTCTGCCAGGACCCCCCTTAACAAGGACTCTGCCTCGAGCGCTTTGCCGGCCTCGTAATTGATCCAAGCCAATTCATAAGCGGCTTTGCGATAACCCGCTTTCGAGAGTTGATCGAGCACCGCGGCCGCGCGCTCGACTTCTCCTGAACTCAGTAAAGACTTGGCCAAGTTGAATCCGGCATCGTCATCGAACTCCCAAGCTTCCTCAAATTCGCGCCTGGCCTCGGCGACACGACCCATCGCTTCATAAGAGTTGCCGAGGTTGATTTTTGCCCACCGAGCGCCCGCGTCGATTGCCTGAGAAAACAGGGCTATCGCGCGCGCGTGATTTCCAGCAGCGGCCTCAGCATTACCGAGGTCCACAAGCTTGGCGATGTGCTTGCTTCTCATTTCTTCTTCTTTGGTTTAGGTTTCGGTTTAGGTTTGTCCTCATCCGAGCGCTTATTGGGATTCCTTGGGATATATCGTCCGCCTCCGTGTCCGGCAGCCTCTTCGTGGATGTTCGTGCGACTGTTGCCATCGGTGGTGGCGCATGCTGGCAGTTGGGTGCGGGTGACGTTGTCGCCGTGCGGGTTCGCGAACTGCAGGTACCCGGCGCTGCCCGCGGTCGTTGCGTCGTATTGCAGGCTCAGAGCGCACGGCTCACGCATCAGAGATCAGCGTTCTTGAGTTTGTGTATCTGATACTCAATCGCTCCAAGCAACTCTTCGAGATTTGGTTCTTGCGTGGTGCGATACGACCAACCCGCCGGGTTTCCGTCGTGATCTACTAGCTTCACAAGTATGAACGCAAAATCCACCGAATTGTTGATTCCATACGAGCTGGCATCAAACTCGGGCAAAACTTCGCTAATTGGGTATCGAGATTCCGGGTCCATATTACCGTTGCTCATTTGCAACCATTTCGTTTAGAATGACTGATCGCTGAACCAGCAATGCTCCGAGCGCCTCGAGCCGCGATATACCACCGGCGATTTCAATCGACCAAGAAGCCGTCCCTCCACCGCGCGTCGCTTTCACAACGCAAAGGACGCCGATAGGGCGTTCCCCCTCCGACAGTGGGTGAATCTGCGGACCATTTCCGGGTTCTCGCGATCGCATGATCACCGCCATTCGTCCACGAGGCTATCGAGCAAATCTCGGGCGATCTCTTCCAGCGCTACCAAAAGCTCGCTCAAGGGCCAACCGTCTGCTGCGGTCTGAGTGAAATTCCAGGTCCCGTCGTCACCGCGGGCCAAGACGAAATAATTTGCAGGCGTGAGCCCGGCTTCATCGATCGGATGAATTCTCAGGTCAGCGCCTGAAGGGACGTCGTTTGTCACCCTTTTCCCCTCCTCGCTGGTGGTTCTGAACTCGGGTTCGGCCCTTTTGTTGGGTCTCGCGGGTTGAGGGTCGTGCACCGCTAGTGTGTTCGGCCGACTCACCGGACAGTCGGCCGGCACCTCCTTGGCGCTGCCTCTTTCGGGCGGCCTTGGCAGCCTGGCGCTCATCATACTGTTTCTTCCCAGCGCTGACCTCATCAGAACTGTCGCTCTCGGCGTCGTTCCTCCAAACTGAATCATGCTTTACCTGCGTGCCTATTGCGGTGCCGGCGCCGTACGCTGCGACTAACAGCGCGGAGGCAACTGCCGCGATCAGCTTTGCTTCCCCGATCGGAATTGCGATCAGGAAGGCCAGGCGACCGTCGAGGTCGAACGAGTTCACCGGGTCATTCGGATAGTTGTAGGCGTTTTCGTTGCCGCCGGGTACCGGGTCGGGGGAGGTGAACCTGCCGGTGATGGGGTTGTAGACGCGGACACCCATGAGGATGAACGGGGTCGTGGTCTGACGTTGCTTGGCGCCGAGCCACCCGTATGTGACGGCGCCTGTTGAGGCGGTGGTGCCGGTTGTTTGTCCGAACTCGTCGTAGATCGCGAACCCCGACACAGTCGATGCGTCCGTGCCCGCGGCCGCGGGCAGTTGCGTGCGGGTGACGGTGTCGCCGTGGGGGTTGCCGAACAGGAGGTATGCGGTGCTCGTCGATCCGACCGTGTCGTACTGCAGGGTCAGAGCGCCGGCGATGTCGCTCGCGTACACGGTCGTCGTGCCCGCGTTGACGACCCAGGAGGGACTGTCGGTGCCGTCGCCGTAATGGGTGACCGTGCCATCCGTGCCCTGCACGCGCCGCATGGACGGATCCAGGGTGAAGGAGGTATCGACCACCGTCCGCGGCAGGTCGTTGTCGAAGTACGCGATCGACCGTGTGCCGCTCGACGCGGCATCCAGACCCGGAATCGCCGTCACCCGCCCCAACACGTCATACCCGTACGAGCCCGTGACCCCACCCTTGGTCACCGACCGCACCCGCGAGGACAGATCGTAGGTCCACGTCGTCGTGGACGCCGCACCCCAGCAGTTCCCATCCGGCTGCGGGGCGTTCGTCGTCAGCGCGGTGCGGTTGCCCTGCTTGTCGAACGAGTACTGACGGATCACACACACGCCACTGCTGCGATCCACGATCTCATCCAACCGCCCCGCCCGGTCATACCGCCACCACCGAGTCGGATAATCCGTCGGCTGCGGGATCGTCGACATGTCGTACTCACCGATGGTGCGATCGGCGGCGTCATACGTTCGAGTCCAGGTGTGCAGGAGCGGGCTCGCGCCGGTCACGTCCCAGTAATACGACATCGCGCTCAGTCGCCCGCGGCTGTCGTAGGTGTTGGTCTGCCCGATGTCGTTCGGCCCGATCTGCTTCACGAGGGCGCCGAAGACGTCATACGCGGCCCTGAACGTGTAGGTCGCGCCACCGGTCATCGCGATCGTCTTCTTCGTCACCAGCGGCCGCGACTCCGTCGCGCCAGTCGCATCCGCACCACCGTAGGTGTAGGTCGTCACACCTTGGACCCTCTCGTCATCGCGATGACCCTTATGGTCGGGAGGGACCCCGTCTCGAGGCTGCCCGACGCGTCGGCTCCTCCGCTCTTGGCCCCGATGATGGTCGTGACTTGGCCGCACCCGAATGATTGCTGCCGTGCTGGGCATGATCTAGAGGCCTTTCCGAATGATGCCAGCTGTACGGGGCATGCCACTTTCGCGTCTAGGTTTTCGAATCCGGATTATTGCGCGCGAATTGCTCCCAATGCGCATCTGCGATGTCTTCCACGCGAACGACATTTATGGCTTTTCCTGATTCTTCGAGCGCCTCTATCACTTTCTGCAGAACATCTGTCGCCCGCCTTCGCTCCGTCCGAGTCAGATGAGTCGACACCGCGTCAATCAGGGTGCTCGCTTTCCTGACACGCATCGTCAAACTTGCCCGCTCGCTATCATCGACGTCGGTTTTTCCATCAAATAGTTCCGACTCAACGACCCTCTCCAACCAATCCGGGGCCCAATCTACGCACCACTTCGCCAGTTCATGGTCGAGGTCCTTCGTTGCGGATTCGCCGAATAGCACGAGCTCAGATTGGTGCGGTGCCGTGTAGGGAGGATTCAACACGGGCCCGTCGAATGTCAACGACCACATCGCGACGTCGTCTCGGTGAAGCTGCTCGAGAACCAGTAGAAAATAGTGTCCCACGTAGGGCCCGCATCTCGCGAACCCAATCAACCCTGAGCGAGATCGATCAACAAGTCCGTCGTCCAATATATAGCTCATCGACCGCGACCGTGACTGATGTGAATGTTCCGATACGAAGCGACTCCTCTATCGTGCCGACCTTTTGGTTCGTAAGTTAGATCGGAACTACGTCCGGAACCCTTGGTGGCTGGAGCACGGTAAGCATGGCTTCCGTCCTTGCTTGTGCGCATTTTGGCTCCGTTTCGCGCGATTGAGCTATACGAGCCGCGACCTGTCCAAATCCCGCCGGCGATCTTACTGTCTAGTTCCGTCATCCTAAAGGTTCGCGTCACAGCCTCCCCAGTCCGGGCAATCCGCGCCGCATACGTGACCACTTTCGCGATACGAACAACCGCGACCGCAACTCTCGCCGCCACGGCGAGTACGCCCACCCCTGCGACAAACATAAGCGCCGTAAGCCCGATATCTAGCGCGAGATCCCATTCGCTGTACTCGCCAGTACCGTCGAATGCGTTGATGGGGTCACCGGGGTAGTTGTAGGTGTTTTCGTTGCCGCCGGGTACCGGGTCGGGGGAGGTGAACCTGCCGGTGATGGGGTTGTAGACGCGGACACCCATGAGGATGAACGGCCCGGTCGTCTGGCGTTGCTTGCTGCCGAGCCACCCGTACTTCACCGCTCCCGTTGACGCGGTCGTGCCGGTGGCCTGCCCGAACTCGTCATAGATCGCGAACCCCGACACAGTCGATGCGTCCGTGCCCGCGGCCGCGGGCAGTTGCGTGCGGGTGACGTTGTCGCCGTGCGGGTTCGCGAGCTGCAGGTACCCGGTGCTGCCCGACCCGGTGGTGTCGTACTGCAGGCTCAGAGCGCCGGCGATGTCGGCCGCGTACACGGTCGTCGTGCCCGACTTCACGACCCAGGAGGGACTGTCGGTGGTGTCGCCGTAGTGGGTGACGCTGCCATCGGTGCCCTGCACGCGTCGCATCGACGGATCCAGGGTGAAGGAGGTGTCGACCACCGTGCGTGGCAGATCGTTGTCGAAGTACCCGATCGACCGTGTGCCGCTCGACGCGGCATCCAGACCCGGAATCGTCGTCACCCGCCCCAACACGTCATACCCGTACGAGCCCGTGACCCCACCCTTGGTCACGGTCCGCACCCGCGAGGACAGATCGTAGGTCCACGTGGTCGTGGACGCCGCTCCCCAGCAGTTCCCATCCGCCTGGGCCGCACTGCTGGTCAGTGCGGTGCGGTTGCCCTGCTTGTCGAACGAGTATTGACGGATGACGCACACGCCGCTGCTGCGATCCACGATCTCGTCCAACCGCCCGGCCTTGTCGTACCGCCACCACCGGGTGGGGTAGTCCGTCGGCTGCGGGATCGCGGTCATGTCGTACTCACCCGTCACCCGGTCCGCAGCGTCATACTCCCGCGTCCACGTGTGCAGCAGCGGGCTCGCGCCGGTCGCGTCCCAGTAGTACGACATCCCGGCCAGCCGCCCGGCGCTGTCGTAGGCGTTGGTCTGCCCGACATCGTTCGGCGCGATCTGCTTGATCAGAGCCCCGAAGGTGTCGTACGCGGCGGTGAACGTGTAGCTGGATCCTCCGACCATCGCGACGACCTTCTTCGTCAGCAGCGACCGCGACTCGGTACCGCCCCGGGCATCGGTCCCGCCGTAGGTGTAGCTCGTGACGCTCTTCGCGTCGGTCACGGTCGCGACCTGGCCGGCTCCGGCCTGGTAGCCGCCCGTGCTCGGCGCGACGTAGGTCGTGGTGGTGGTGTCGCCGAGCGAGTTGGTGTAACCGACTATCCGCCCCCACTTGTGATCACCATTCGCTCCAATGGACACGAAATCTTCTCGGGCGCCACGGATGTGGGACACCGGGTCGATAGCCAAAACACCGTCTGCCGATGCACAATGACGTCCCCCCCTCGAGCAATCTGCTCCTCCAGACCGGAAATAATCGCCGCTACTAGGATGCCAGGTTCGTCGGCTCGAACTTCAAAATCCGCACCGCCGTCACTCTGAACACGCATCCACCGATTACCACCCTCGGGCAAAATAGCCGCCGACTGCGCCGACGGGTTCAGCGGCGCGAGATTCAGCCACAATAGAGGGCCCCTGGCGCACGAGCGAAGTCGCAACCCTATCTGCCCATCGCTCTTTAACATGCTCGGCGATTTGCAAAAGTATCGCTTCGCTATCGAGTTTAGACTCGGCATTGTCATGAGTGCTCACTTTAAACGCGCCCCACCCAGGTGAATATGACCTCGATTGAGGGACCCATCTACCCCGCCCAACGCGCCACCGACCTACCCCCTCGTTTGCGAAGAGCCGCCAAACCGAACCCACCAGAGGTCTGGCAAGCTTAACTTCTCAATCTTCATCAATCGGTTCAATAACATCGTTCAGCAACTGGATAAGTGCGAAATACACCTCCAGCCGCCAACGTGTATCGGTTGCATCCACCGCCGCTATAAGATCCGCACCCAGGCTTCCCTGGGTCTCCAAGTCAGGTAATACAAAACCGGCGGGCAACGGACGATTCTTGAATTCTCGCTCATCGGCAATTTCAAGATCATCAGTCGCTTGAAAGACTTCGGCGAGATGCGGACGAAACTCAGCCTCCACATCAAGAGCATCCTTCTCTACTAGATCCAATATTGTGCGTCTAAGCCTTGGCGTTAGGATCTCCATCGGCTCGTCAACCTCGAGCGAATGTGAGCGCCCCTTCTTGTCTCGCCACACGGTTTGTGCTCCTACCATTTCAACTACTTCTTCTTATTACCATTTCCAGGTCGCCAACGATAATGCACCGTGTGCTCACGGTCGCCTTGTTTATAGTCGACGTGGTAATGATCCTTCTTGGCACAGAGCCCCCGATACTCCCCACACGAGGAGCGCTTGGCGTCGCGCTTCGCGCGCGCCCGAGCCGCCTTCTTGGTTTTCGAGGTGTTCGAGCTAGACGACTTTCGATCAGAATTTCCTCCATTCCGACCGCCGCGGTGCGCTTTGGCTTCAGCTGCGGAACCCCCTGCACTGGCTGCATCCGCGATGAAGATTCCGACAGCCGCAAGGCCGAGGACGCCAGCTATGCCCCACCCTATGGGGTTCCAGTCCATCGAGAGGTCCGCCAACTCAGCCGAACCGATCGCGGCTTCCGCCGCGAGCGCCCATTCGGCCATATTGCCATCAACATCGAAGTCACCAATGGGGTCGTTGGGGTAGTTGTAGGCATTCTCGTTGCCGCCGGGCACGGGGTCGGGTGAGGTGAACCGTCCGGTGATCGGGTTGTACACCCGGGCACCCATGAGGATGAACGGCCCGGTCGTCTGGCCTGAACCGTGCCGATTTAGTGCGTGATTCTCGTCCGGCGGAGGGCGTCGAGGATCTCGGTGGCTGCGGGGCCCGGCGGCGTGGCTGCCGTGAGGTCGTGCCCGAGGGCGTTGATCGTTACGT
>NZ_JAUASV010000038.1 GCF_030345695.1 Galbitalea sp. SE-J8
CTATCGGTTGCCGTGGAAGCTGCGCATCGCTGCCTGCTTTGACTACACGTACCCCGATGGCACCTACGGCGGCACCATCTGCACGGCGGAGCGCACGATTGTCCGCGTGCCCCACGCCTTCGGTGCGGGCTTCCCCACCGCCGATGCCGGCCCGGGTCAAGTGGCGCTCTGGACCGGCGAGTTCAACTACTCGGTCACCGATGTCTCGATCGACACACCGCAGGGCGCACTCATCGTCTCCCGGTCGCACCTAGGGTTCGACGGCGCCACGGGCGACCCCGTGGCCGGTGCCTTCGGTCCCGGGTTCAGTGCTTCCTTCGACGGCGCCGCCGTGGGCACCGCTGGTTTCGACGTGTATGACAACGTGTCCGTCGACGGCACCATGTACTTCGCCGACGACGAAGGCAACATCTACTCGTTCATGAAGCCTGTCATCGCACCGTTGGATGTCTACATAGCGGCCGATGATGACACGCGCGCGTTGAACGCGAAGCTGCGCATGATCGATGCGACGACGATGTCGCTGACGACCGATGATGCGGTGGTCACGACCTGGGAGAAGACGGGCGGCGCCTGGGTGCCGAAAGAGGTTCGCGAGCCCGGCAACGCGTCGGGCACGACCTTCACGCGGCTCGCGTCCGGCCGCATCTCGCGCATCCTTGCCCCTGTGCCCGATGGGGTGACCTGCGACGATCCCGCGACGAAGGGGTGCCGGTCGCTCATCATCCGTTGGGGCGCGAACAACACCGGTGATCGGGTCACGTCGATCGACTACCAGGCGTGGGACCCGGCCTCGAGCTCGAGCACAGTCACGACGGTGGCCACCTACCAGTACACCGACGGGCGGCTCACATCCGTCACCGACCCGCGCTCGGGTCTCACCACGTCGTACACCTGGAACACCGCCGAAGCGCAATTCCCGAAGCTCGCCACGATTCAGGATCCGGGCAGGGCGAGATGGGCGGTGAACTACGAGACCAACCCGCAACTGTCGTACGACGTCCGTACCGCGAGCATCGACCATTTCGACGCCACGAACGCGACGACATCGACCCGGGACACGAGCTTCGTCTACAACATCGATCCGAACCAGAGCGTGCCGGGCCTGCCCGACACTCTGACGAAGACCTGGACGGACAAGTGGCGGCAACGTCGTGCTCCTGCGGTCGGCTTCGCCGTGTTCGGGCCGGACCAGAGAGTGAATGGGGCCTTCGCCGTGGGGAGCGTTCCGTCTGCGGCTTGGGCGCACGCGTCTCTCCAGTACGCGGACGCCCAGGGCTACACGGTGAACACGGCGAGCTATCTCGGTGCCGCGGCCGGCAACACCGCCACGTACCCGGTGCGCGGCTGGGCGATCACGTCGACGGACTACGACGACCACAGCAACGTCACCCGCTCCATCGACGCACGCGGAATGGCACAGGTCTTCACGCAGCTGCAGCAGGGCGGCGCCTCGATCGACGCCGCCAGGTACGCGAGCGTGTATCGGTACAACGCCGCAGCAACCGTCAACGGCGTCGCCGTGCCGGAAGGCTCGTTCCTCACGGACGCGTGGGGGCCGCAGAAGACCGCTTACGTGCACACCAATGCGGACGGCAGCGCGAACTCCGGCGGCACCACGCGACTCGTGCGTGTGCACACGCACTACGACTACGACCAGGGCGCCCCGAACAGCAAGATCAACCCCGCCACCGGACACCCGTATGGGCTCCAGACCACGGTGCGCACGGGCATCGCCGATCCGAGCAGCGGCTCCTCGTCGTCGGCGGACACGATCCCCGCCGACCAGGAAGCCCTCAGCGCCACGTTCACGAGCTACGACAGCTCCGACCCATCTGCCAGCTGGAAACTCGGACTCGCGACGGCGACCGACCTCGACCTGGCCTCGCCTGCGACCACCATCGACTCGAGCACGGGGGCCCTCAGCGGCGCATCCGATGACATCGTGCACAAGACCCAGTACGACGCGACGGGTCGGGTGACCAAGGTCATCCAGCCGCTCTCGAACGGCAACGACGAAGGCACCACCGAGACCGTCTACTACACGGCCGGCGCGAACTCCCAGGCCAGCCAGTGCGGCGCCCGGCCCGAGTGGGCGGGCATGCTGTGCCTCTCCCGCCATGCATCGAAGCCGGTGAACGAGGACCTGCCCGACGCGCAGGTCACGAGCTACAACAAGTACCTGCAAGCGCTGACCCAGGTCGAGGTCTCGGGATCCGGCAGCGGGCTCGTCACGAGGACCACCACCACGACCTACCTCGCGGATGGACGGGTGAGCTCGGTCGGCGTGGACGCCACGACTCTTCCCAGCGCCGGGGACGTCAAGACGACGACCAATGTGTACGAGGCATCCTCCGGGGCCTTGCGCGGCTCCAGCACCACCACATCCGGTGTGACGACGTCCGAGCTGTCAACGTTCGACAAGTGGGGCCGGACAGTCGGCTACACCAACTCGCTCGGCGACACCACGACCACGACCTACGTCGCGCCGAGCACGGGCGGCTACCAGGCCGGAGCCGGCCAGGTCGCGACCGTGACCGACGCGAAGAGCGTCACGAGCTACACCTACGGCGGGACCGATGCCCGGGGCGGTACCGAGTCGCGGTCGCTGCTGACGAAGAAGGTCGTCGCGATGGTCGGAGGATCCAGCTACACGTTCACCGCCGCGTACGACACCTTCGGGGCTCTGACCAAGCAGATCGCGCCGAACGATGTCGGGCAGGCGAACGCCTACGACAGCGCCGGGCGGCTGGTCGGGATGTCGTACTACTGGGACGCGACCGGCGCGAGCCCGCTGCTGCACACGTGGACGCGGGAGTATGACGCTGCGGACCGGGTGACGGGTGAGTACGACATGACCGCGATCCCGCAGCCGACGGACTACCCCACCCGGTGGTGGCGGTACGACAAGGCCGGGCGTCTGGACGAGATCGTGGATCGCAGCAGCGGCGTGTGCGTCATCCGTCAATACTCGTTCGACAAGCAGGGCAACCGCACCTCACTGACCAGCAGTGCGGCCCAGGCGGATGGGAACTGCTGGGGAGCGGCGACCACGACCACGTGGAGCTACGACCTGTCCTCACGGGTGCGGACCGTGACCCGCGATGGCAGCACGGGCACGTACGGGTACGACGTCCTCGGTCGGGCGACGACGATTCCGGGCCTGGATGCCGCGTCGAGCGGCACACGGTCGATCGCGTACTTCGACAACGACCTGCCACGCACGGTGGTCGACACCTCCTTCACCCTGGATCCGTCGATGCGACGCGTGCAGGGCACCGATGGCAGCGTCACCCACTACGGCGACACCACCGACAGTCCCTCCTGGGTCGTGAAGTCGGGCACGACGACCGTGTACGCGAGCGACATCGCCGGCGCTCTGAGCCTGCAGTACGACACCACCGGGTCGGGCAGCACCGGGTACCTGCAGCTCGCGAACCCGCACGGCGACAACGTCACCCGCACCCAACTGCCCGCCAGCACCACCACCGACGCATCCACCGTCTCCGGATTCGCGATCTACGACGAATTCGGACAAACCACCGGCACCACCGCCTCCACCGGCACCGCCACCTACGGATGGCTCGGCAACAAACAACGCCAAACCACCACCGCCCCCTTCATCCTCATGGGCGCACGCCTCTACAACCCCCTCACCGGACGCTTCACCTCCCCCGACCCCATCCCCGGCGGCAACGAAAACGCCTACGTCTACCCCAGCGACCCCATCAACTCGTATGATCTGTTCGGACTGAAGAAGAAGGCAAAAAGTTCCGATTCTGACGATTGGACTGACAACCTAAATAATGCAGCCAAGAAACTAGGATACCCAGTGAAAGAGGTCCGGCGTGCGGTTGAAAGGGAAAAGAAGGGATTGCGTGGATCGAATCCAAAGACACGGAATCCCGATATCGAGGTGAATACGAAGACGGGTGATATTCGAGTGAAGGGTGGAGATGGTTCTCCGGAGGGAAACATTCTCGATCACCTCGAGACTCGCTCCATCCAGCCAAGCGTGCGGATGGATTGGAGCGGCGTCGGCGCAGGTTTAGTGATCGGAATTATCTTCGTAACTATCGTTACCTTCCCGATAAGCGCCGCGTACGGCTAGGGGTTGGATTGATTGTAGAAAGCACCGCAAGCCTTGTCGTTACAAGTCGACTAAAAACGCTATCGTGGATTACTGAGCAAATGACGAGAGAGCCATTGCGCGGCTATGATATTGGCGATCGCCGCCGCTCTGGCGCGATCCGGGACCACGCTCTTTGGGATTCCGGCGAAGTGGTCGGCGTGGAAGGTGACGACTCTGGTTCTTCCGCACTGCAGAGATTGCTGGATCAAATTGAGCCGATCCAGTCTCGCGTGCTGAGCATATTGGGCGATTGCGATGCCGCGATATATTGGTCGGCGACGGCGGACAATTCGCAAGTAGGGTTTATACTGGAAGCGAGCACAATTTCTCGCCTTTCATCGTTTGGCATTCCGCTGATCGGTACATTTTGGCCAGGATATCAATCCTGAAATACGCGCTTGCGGCTTTGACGGATCCGCCATGTGTGCTCGCGGATGGGCGGGTGAGCTCGGTCGGCGTGGACGCCACGACTCTTCCCAGCGCCGGGGACGTCAAGACGACGACCAATGTGTACGAGGCATCCTCCGGGGCCTTGCGCGGCTCCAGCACCACCACATCCGGTGTGACGACGTCCGAGCTGTCAACGTTCGACAAGTGGGGCCGGACAGTCGGCTACACCAACTCGCTCGGCGACACCACGACCACGACCTACGTCGCGCCGAGCACGGGCGGCTACCAGGCCGGAGCCGGCCAGGTCGCGACCGTGACCGACGCGAAGAGCGTCACGAGCTACACCTACGGCGGGACCGATGCCCGGGGCGGTACCGAGTCGCGGTCGCTGCTGACGAAGAAGGTCGTCGCGATGGTCGGAGGATCCAGCTACACGTTCACCGCCGCGTACGACACCTTCGGGGCTCTGATCAAGCAGGTCGGGCCGAACGATGTCGGGCAGGCGAACGCCTACGACAGCGCCGGGCGGCTGGTCGGGATGTCGTACTACTGGGACGCGACCGGCGCGAGCCCGCTGCTGCACACGTGGACGCGGGAGTATGACGCTGCGGACCGGGTGACGGGTGAGTACGACATGACCGCGATCCCGCAGCCGACGGACTACCCCACCCGGTGGTGGCGGTACGACAAGGCCGGGCGGTTGGATGAGATCGTGGATCGCAGCAGCGGCGTGTGTGTGATCCGTCAGTACTCGTTCGACAAGCAGGGCAACCGCACCGCGCTGACGACGAACGCCCCGCAGCCGGATGGGAACTGCTGGGGTGCGGCGTCCACGACCACGTGGACCTACGATCTGTCCTCGCGGGTGCGGACCGTGACCAAGGGTGGGGTCACGGGCTCGTACGGGTATGACGTGTTGGGGCGGGTGACGACGATTCCGGGTCTGGATGCCGCGTCGAGCGGCACACGGTCGATCGGGTACTTCGACAACGATCTGCCACGCACGGTGGTCGACACCTCCTTCACCCTGGATCCGTCGATGCGACGCGTGCAGGGCACCGATGGCAGCGTCACCCACTACGGCGACACCACCGACAGTCCCTCCTGGGTCGTGAAGTCGGGCACGACGACCGTGTACGCGGCCGACATCGCCGGCGCTCTGAGCCTGCAGTACGACACCACCGGGTCGGGCAGCACCGGGTACCTGCAGCTCGCGAACCCGCACGGCGACAACGTCACCCGCACCCAACTGCCCGCCAGCACCACCACCGACGCATCCACCGTCTCCGGATTCGCGATCTACGACGAATTCGGACAAACCACCGGCACCACCGCCTCCACCGGCACCGCCACCTACGGATGGCTCGGCAACAAACAACGCCAAACCACCACCGCCCCCTTCATCCTCATGGGCGCTCGTGTATACAACCCGATCACCGGGAGGTTCACGTCACAGGATCCAGTGCCCGGCGGCAACGAAAACACCTACGTCTACCCCAACGACCCCATCAACCAATTTGACGCGAGCGGGGAGTTTGCGGTTGTTGTACCGGCCGCAATCCTTTGGATTATAGGCGCTGCGATCCTGATGGCGTATTTGGCAAGCATAACGACGACCACCACATTCAAGTGCTACAACTCGTGCAACGTGCTCGACCGGATATTCCAAAAACGCAGTGATAGACCGTCGAGATCTGAGCAAAAGGCCCGTGCCAAAGAACTAGGATACACAGAGCCTGTGGACGGCACCGACAGAATGAGGGTCCCTAAGAGTCGGCAGTCGACCATTGACAAGAAAGTGGGCCGAGATCGCCCGGCCTCTATCAGCCCGGATCGAGGGAGTGGGAATGATCAAGGTTCACATAGGGGTTGGTTTAAAGGATTCGACAAAAGGGGAAAGCGAACGGGCACATACGATAAGGATCTGAATAGGGTCGGAAAATGACGTCATGGTATGTCGAAAAGCCGTCGTCGACACGGACAGAGGCGGAGGAAGTGCTAAGAATTTCAATTGAGTTGGGGGTACGGGGAGGACGCATCATTAACCCCAGACGTTCTTTCATGTTGAACCTGCCTGAATGTGATGCGGCACTACTTCTGGCCTTGCTCCGAAGGAAGCGAGTGACAGTCCCGTTATGGGATGACACCTATTCCGCGGCCGATGTTTTTGTGAGAACCATCGATCCGGAAGACGCCAGACGTGATCTTGAATATCTTGCTGACTGGCTAATGGCGTATATCGGCCCTGAAGCTGATCCTGCATATTCATCAGCGTTGCTTCAATACGGCTGGAGCGCGCGGCTCCCGCCACTCTCCGAGGAATTGGCGAGCAAGATAGCGTCGATATTCAACTCAAATCACCGCGAATCCGCATATATCCGACAAAGCGAAGGCCATTTTCGCCGAGTTGTTGATAGGGTCCAAGGAAAATTGTTGCTAGAGGTGATCAGTGGCGTTGCATCGCGAAATGCCGATGGCTTTCTGAGCCAATTGGACGCGGAATTGACTGACTTCATTCGGAACTTTTCGCCTGACAGGTATTACTGGACTCGATCTGAACTTCGCCTGGAGATTGAAATGCGCCAACTCACGAGCCGCGCTAGAGCGAGCAAAGTGGAAATGCGTTCGATCCTGACAGTCGACGACGGCCAGCTCTGGCGGGTGATGTTGAATCAATCGGCGTTAAGCAAATGACCGAAGCGGCGGGCATGATCCTGATCGCACGTGATTGAGTCAATCAGCGAGACGATGGCCGAAGAGGACCGGAAGCTGTCGCGTGGTGCGCCGATCTGGGCATTGACCGCACTGGCCATTGAGCGAGAGGCCCATGTTGGCAGAACAGTCCTACCGCCGCACGCGGTGTGGCAGTCGAAGGCGAACACCGCAGTTGCAGGGCTCTTCTGATTTCAGGTAGGGGTGGTGGGGTCAATTGCTGGGCTCGGTCGGCTTCGGAGCAGCCAGGGACGGCATGCTGAATTCGGGCAGGCGATCTGTTCGGCTCGGCTGGTCAACACGTCCCACGGGTAGAGTTATCAACGGCAACAAAGAGTACCAAGCCACTCTGCGGTTAGAAATTCCCCGTGGGCCCCTCAATCGAGGTCATATTCACCTGGGTGGAGCGCGTTTAAAGTGAGCACTCATGACAATGCCGAGTCTAAACTCGATAGCGAAGCGATACTTTTGCAAATCGCCGAGCATGTTAAAGAGCGATGGGCAGATAGGGTTGCGACTTCGCTCGTGC
>NZ_JAUASV010000039.1 GCF_030345695.1 Galbitalea sp. SE-J8
CGTCCACGACGCCAACTCGTCCCTGTCACCATCACGAAGCAGCAACGCCGGAGCAGGAGAATTCGCCATGACCAATTGTCCCAAACCACCAACCATTTAGGAACTAACGACACGCGACACTAGGGAGCCAATCACCGGCGATTGAACGAAGCTGACGCCGTGCGATGCCGCCCACTCTGCGGATGCCGACGCGTGGTGGGGCGCTACCGTCGTGATGTCCATCCACACGGTGTTGGGTGCGAACGGCAAGTCTGCGTTGAGGACGACCTCCCGCACGGCGTCAGGGCCGAAAAACACGGTGATGACGACGTTCGCGCCGCTGACAGCCTCCCCTGGACTGGTAGCGGCGGTGGCTCCCTTCGCAATCAGGTGCGGGGCGACGCCGGGCGTCCTGTTCCAGACGACAAGGTCGTGTCCTGCGTCGAGGAGGTGCTCGGCCAGTATCTGACCCATGCGGCCGAGACCGAGGAAGGCGATCTTCATGGGGATGCTCCTGTCGTCGGTCGCTGCGGGAATCTGAGATGGAGTCGTCGCGATGAGAGCCAGGTCAGTTCAGAAGGTTGATGGCTGATGTGGTCAGGGCACGAGGTGCCCGGCGGTGCGGAAGAGCTCGTACCATTCGGCGCGGGTGAGCGGGATCTCGGAGCCTCGGGCGGCGCCGGCGACGCGCTCGGAGCTGGTGGTTCCAAGCACGACCTGCATCTGGGCGGGGTGGCGGGTGATCCACGCGGTCGCGATCGCGATCGGTGGCACGTCGTATTGTGCGGCGAGGCGGTCGATGACGGCGTTGAGCTCGGGGTACTCGGGTGACCCGAGGAAGACTCCGGTGAAGAAGCCGGCCTGGAATGGCGACCATGCCTGGATGGTGATGTCGTTCAGCCGGCAGTAGTCGACGATCCCGCCACCGTCCAGGGTGATCGACTGCTGCTCCGCGAGCATGTTCGCCGCGACCCCCTGCGCGATGATCGGCTCGTGGGTGATCGACAGCTGGAGTTGGTTCGCGACGATCGGCTGGCGCACGTGCTTGCGCAGCAGGTCGATCTGGCGGGGAGTGTGGTTCGAGACGCCGAAGGCGCGGACCTTGCCGGACGATTCGAGTTCGTCAAAGGCGCGAGCGACCTCCTCGGGCTCCACGAGCGCATCGGGACGGTGTAGCAGCAGGATGTCGATGCGGTCGGTCTGCAGCGCGGCCAATGACCCTTCGACGGACTCGACGATGTGCTCGTAGGAGAAGTCGAAGTACGGACCTTCCCTCACGATTCCTGTCTTGGTCTGGATCGTGATCTCGTCGCGCTCGGACGGGGTCAGCCTCATCGCCTCGGCGAAGCGGCTCTCGCACCCGTGCAGATCGTTGCCGTAGACGTCGGCGTGGTCGACGAAGTCGATACCGGCATCGCGAGCTGTGCGCAGAAGCTCGCGGACCTCGTCGTCGGTCTTGTCAGCGATGCGCATGAGACCGAGCACGACGTTGGGGACGACAAGGTTGGTTCCGGGCATGGTGAAGGTCTTCATAGCGATTGTCCTTTCGGGACGAGGATCTGGAGAGTGCGGCTCAGTCGGCGCTCGACAGTGCGGCGAGCTCGTCGGCAGAGAGCTCGAGCTCGGCCGCGCGCACCGAGTCCTGGACGCTCGCGGGACGTGAGGCGCCGGGGATGGGGATCACCACGGGCGAGAGGGCGAGCTCCCAGGCCAGCGCGATCTGCTGTGGGCTCACGCCGCGCGCATCGGCCACTGTCTGGAACGCTGCGTGGCGTTCGCCGACCGCAGCTGCGCCGCGGATGCCGCCGAGCGGCGACCATGGCAGGAACGCGATGCCAAGAGCGGCGGCGTGTTCGAGTTCGTCAAGGCTCGAGCGAAACGCCGGAGAGAACTGATTCTGCACCGAGGCCAGCCGTCCGCCGAGAACCTCGTTGGCCTCATCGATCTGCGCGACGGTGGCGTTCGAGATGCCGGCCATGGCGATGACGCCTTCGTCGAGCAGGTCGCGCACGGCGCCGATCGAGTCCGCGTACGGCACCTCCGGGTCGGGTCGATGGAACTGGTAGAGCCCGATCGCTTCGACACCGAGGCGTCGCGCCGAGGCCTTCGCCGCCTGTTTGAGATACTCCGGCCGACCGTTGACGATCCATGAGCCGTCGCCGGGCCGAAGATGGCCGCCCTTCGTGGCGACGAGCACGGCGTCGGTGTCGCCACCGTAGGAGCTCAGGGCGCGCGCGATGAGCTCCTCGTTGTGGCCGACCTCGCCGGCGTCACGGTGGTATGCGTCGGCGGTATCGATAAGGGTGACACCGGCGTCGAGTGCTGCATGGATGGTAGCGATGGCCCGCTCCTCGTCGGGTCGCCCTTCGATCGAGATCGGCATGCCGCCGAATCCGATCGCGCTGACGGTGCGGGGTCCGAAAGTGCGCTGCTGCGCGGGTGGCCTTTCCAATGATTGATGGTGTACCTCAACGCTAGGCTCGCGAAGACTAGAAGTAAAATTACTGGCACCAATCCAATTGAGAAGTTGGGCCGATCAATAGACCTTGTCGAGTGGAGGGCTCGGTAGCCCTCCTCGGCGGGCAATAGCTCACCTGAACGATGGCCCTGCGCCAAATGTCGCGTCGAGAAATCTCGTGCGATGCGCGCCCGCAACAGGCTCCTAGACGTGGGGCGCGTCAACGGCCACACCAGGTCGACCTCCTCCGTGTACTGGCATGTGTCGAAGCAGCAGATGTCGGGATAGCGGCTGGATCGGTCGGTGCCGCGGACACCGAAGTCGCATCGTTCAGGTGAAGGCTCGACCTGATGGTGAGCGGCAGCGAGAGCGGGACGATGCCGAGTGGCATGATCTTCCACGGCCGCGCAGGCGACGGTTGTTCCGATGTTGATGGGTACCCGGAGGCCGACAGGTTCGGGCGCCGGGTCGTGCAGAGGGCCGGTCGGTCTGGTGGATCGCATGTAAGGAGTCCGCCGGAGGTGGAAATCCCTAGTCTGACGGCGCAATGGTGCGTCGTCCTCGTCAACCTGGAGGAATCCCCATGAGAAGGCTGCAAACCGCGGCGTCCGCGCTGGTCGCCGCCGCGACTGCAGCGCTGGTCCTGACAGCCGGCGTCGCACCCGCCTCGGCCGACACGGAAGTCGTCACCGAGGCGTACATCGATGCGTCCGGCGTGGTGCACTATCCGTTCGATCCTGCAGCACTTCCCGGAGCGAGCATTGTCACGCAGAACGGTCTCACATCTCGCGTGGGCGACTGCAGCTTCAACGCGACCGGATCGGACAGCGCATCGGAGGGACCGACGCTGACGGTCGGGCAGGAAGTCACCTTCGACCCCGCCACCTGCACACGAGAGCTCGCGCTCGTGACCTACCCGTTGTCGGACGTTCCGGCTGTTGTATCCGCGACCCTCGAGCCCGAGGACGGCTGGGTCCAGGAGGAGGCTACTGCCTCCAGCGGGGAGGTCTCGGGTCGCGCGACGACCTGGTTCGCCAGCCTGAACGCACGCGTCCAGGATCCGGTCGGCATCCACGTCTCGTCGACCACCACGGAGCGGACCTGGAGCAGCACCGGAACCTGGAACAACGTGCACAGGTGGGGCTGGTACACGCCGACCGGCTGGTCGAGACTGTCCAATAGCCAGGTCGACACGTCCACGGTCGGAGACACGCTCGGCACGTTCCGGAACGTCGCGTTCTGCAACCCGTTCGCGGCGACCGACACCAATCACAGCCGCACGAGGCTCCAGACGAGCAGCGCGTCCGGCGGGGTCACGTGGGGCTACACGATGAACAAGTCCGGTGACTGCAGCGAACTGCTCAGCTACCACTACTCGCTCATCACCCCGTGAGCAGGAGGATCAGATCGTGAACATCCAGCAGCATCGTCGGCGGCTCCTGCCGACAGTTCTGGCCGCCGTCACGGCCGCAATCCTGCTCGTGACTGCGCCGGGCGCGGCCAACGCCGACGAGCTCGACCCTCAGCCTGTCGGCGGCGGCGCCACCGTGCCGCTCGAGATCACAGGCTTCGACGCCGCTGTCGCGCGGACCAACGGGTACGAGCTGCGCTACGACGACGCCGGAACGGCGTGGATCGTGGCGCAGTCGGCACGCGCGGGCGACTTCACGGATGGCGTTGCCCTTCCGGCAAGCGTGGCGGGCAACGGGCCTGCTCCGGGCACCGGTCCCGAGGTTACCCCGTTCAATACGGCCACCGGATCGTGCGGCACTTCGTGGATCTACTTCACCAGCTCCACGAGATACCGCACTGGCTTCAACGTGAACGTCGGCAATATCGCGTACCGCAACTGGGTCGTGACCAAGAGCAGCTCGACCAGCGGTAGCGTCACCGACAACTTCAGCGCCTTCATGAACGCGTCCTCCTGGCAGGAGTACCGCGACTTTGGGCTCTCCGGTTCGTCGCGTCGCGTGGAGGTCACTACCGGGACGGTGACCACCTTCCTCGGAGCGGTCTGCAGCACGATCGGCCCCTGGGACATCTGGTAGCGAGGTATCCATGCAAGGCACTATGTCTTGCTACACATGGTATAGTGCCTTGCATGGACGCCCCCGAGGAACGGATCTTGACGAACTTGCGCAAAGGCGTGCTCGAGTTCTGCGTCCTCGCCTATCTACAGGCCGGCCGCACCTACGGACTCGACCTTGCCCGGCGTCTCGAAACCGACCGGTTGATCGCCAGCGAAGGAACGCTCTACCCGCTGCTCGCCCGGCTCCGCTCGGCCGGAATGGTGGAGACCGAGTGGGTCGAGTCGGACGCAGGAAGACCGCGGAAGTATTACACGCTGACGAATCTCGGAGCCGAGTATCTCGATGCATTCCGGTCGGCCTGGGCACCGTTGCGCGACACCGTTGACCGGACCGTGAGGAGGCCGTCATGACACCCGCATCCCAGCTCCCCATCGAGGCACGAACGTGGCTCGACGACGTCGAGCGGCGCACCGCGCCACTACCAGACGATGACCGCCGCGAGCTGCTCGCCGGACTGGCTGAGCATCTGGCTGAATCGCTGGACGGCGGCGCAGCCCCCGCAGAAGTGCTGGCTCGACTCGGAAGCCCGCGAGACATCGCGGATCAGGCGTTCCAGCAGCATCACCAGCAGAACGGCGTCGATCTGCGGGCGCGCTATTTCAATGCCAAGCGCGTGACCCAGTACGTCGCCGCTGCACTCGCCCTTGCCGCTGCACTCGCAATCGCGCTGCTGCCCAGCTACATCCAGGTGTCGACCACCTCCGACGGGCAGGAGAGCATCACCTCCGGCACCGTGCTGGAGGTCGTGGGGATCTGGTTCCTGCTGGTGCTCGCGATACCGCTCATCCTCGCCGCGTTGCCTCTGTCGGCTACCGGACGCGCGTGGCAGCCGCTCTCCATCGTGTCGGCGGTGCTCTTGTCGATCTTCGCGCTCGTGGGCTCACTGAGCATCGGCTGGTACTTCGTCCCAGCGACCATCGCCGCGATCGTGGCCGTCTTCCTTCCGCGGCACCCCCGAACCCACTACCGGCGCGGCGCCTGAGCAGGCACACTCGAGATCTCGTTGTAAGGAACCGGCCCGCTGCGGAAATACCCAGTGCATGAGGCTCAGATCGTCGTTCCCCGGCGCGCGGGGACGGGTGGGATGAACGGGCGGCTAAATGCCTCTTCGCGCGGGATTCACCCGCTTCTACCAGGACACCTACAACCGCGTTCTCCTCTATGCGCAGCACCGGGTCGGGAACCTTGCAACAGCCGAAGACATCAGCGCAGACACCTACCGGATCGCGTGGCAGAAGTACACCGAAGGCGCCGAGCCGACCCTGACCTGGGTTCTTGTGATCGCACGGAACGTCATCGGAAACGAGTACCGGCGCCAAGCGCGCGAGCATGCACGGATCGAACATTTCGCGGCCCTCTTGGATCTCGAGGCATCCGACGACGAGGCAGAACTGCTGTCCGTGAGACTTGCGGTCGCGCAACTGTCACCGAGCGAGCGCGAGCTGGTGTACCTGACGTATTGGGAAGATCTGCCTGCAAGCACCGTCGCGGAGGTTCTGGACTGCATGCCCGGCACGATCTGGGTCCGCCTCTCCCGGATCCGCACGAAGTTGCGCGCTGCGCTCGCTCCCGCGGCGTCGCCACACCCCGGCGATGGAGGAGTTCATGGCTGACCTCGACGACCTGATCCGTCGCGCCGACCCCTACGCCAATCGCCGCGACGCTCCGCTCAGCGCGCGCGCGCGCGCCGATCTTCGACGCATCCTTCGCGGCCAGTCCACCGATGGCGCCAGCTCACCTCGGCAGCGCCGTCCCATGATCACGCTGGCTACGGTAGCTGCAGCACTCTGCACGCTGGTCGTCGCCCTGATCGCGTCCGGTGTCCTCTCCCCACAACAGGGGGTCGCTTACGCAGCCACCCCGGAACTCCTGGAGCCGCGCCCAGTTGACATACCGGCGCACGATCTCCTTCTCGAGCTCGCAGCCCTCGCGAGCACCCGACCCGAAGCAGCGCCCGTGAACATCGTCGAGTACTCGAGTTGGTCGGCCCAGCTTGATGTGGGACCGGACGGGCCCACGCAGTTCATCCAGCCGCAGGACGTGCGCACGGAATGGCGCGATGATCTTTCCGGCAGCATCGTCGTTGTCGCGGGCGAGGCATACCCTGCTCGCGGCGCCCACGGGTTCCACGATTCCGCGCCCGAGCCGCCGGGAACTGTGCTGTCCGAGGAATCGTTCCTGCCCGGACAGTACCCGCTGCTGTTTCGCTCCGAGCCGCCGACCACCGCGGCGGAGATGCGCAGTTACCTCCTACAAGCATCCGACGTGACCGGAGACGAGGTGTCAGCTGCTGACTTGTATCGCGCGATCCAGGGGCTGCTCACCCAACGGCTGCCCACGCCCGCCCAAGAATCGAGCATCCTCGAAGTCCTGGCGGAACAGCCGGATATCACCGTCGCGGGCGACGTGACGGACCGAGACGGGAGACCTGGGATCGCCTTTCGAGCAAGCAGCACCAACGGCCAAGTCGAGCTGGAATACCTGCTGGTCGTCTCACCGGACGGCCAGATCTTGTCGCTGGAGACCATCTACCAGGGCGGAGACAGCGCGTTCGCTCTCCCTGTCCCCGCCGTACTCGAGTACACGATATGGAGACGAAACGAATCATGAATCGCATCAAGCCGGCACTACTCGCCGCCATCGGCGCTCTCATCCTGCTGCTGATCCCGACGCCCGCGAGCGCCGAGACAACGACGCTTCAAGACCAGGTCGACACGATCCTCGCTCAGCACCCAGGAGGGACGCAGATCGCCTCGAACGCGATCTCCTGGGAGGACGGTGAGATCACCCTCACTTTGCCTGCCGAGGGGCTCATCGGCGCACTTGCGGTAGGGACCTGCGAGACGGGCAGGTACTGCGCGTTTAGCGGGTACAGTTACACGGGCACGAAACTCAGCTTCTCCGCATGCTCGATCGGCGGAACATCAAATTCCCTCGGACTTCTCGGGAATGCACCGCACTCGGTCGCGAACGCCAGGTCGAGTGGGACCGTTCAGGCGCGGAACGGATCGACGACAGTGTTCAGTCTAGGCGCGAACTCCGGCCGCCCCACTGTCGCGAACACGGTGACGGCTCTCGCCTGCTTGGCCTAGTGTCGCGTTTCTGAAGTTGGTTGACGGTTCGCTTTGGTGAGGATTTCGTCGGCGGTCTTGGCCCAGACGAAGGCGTGTTTGCGGTCGTTCCAGCCGGTGATGAATTGGCGGATCTTCGC
>NZ_JAUASV010000004.1 GCF_030345695.1 Galbitalea sp. SE-J8
ATCCGCCTCGTCGGAGCCGTGCTCGCCGAACAGACCGACGAGTGGGCCGAAGGCCGCCGCTACCTCGGCCTCGAGATGCTCGCGAAGTCCCGGCTGACCCTCGACACCGACACCGACACCGACACCGACGCCAAGGAGGTCTCCACCGACAGCGCCCTCGAACTCACCGCCTGAACCATCAACAGTTCGAAGGAACCCGAGCTACACCACTACCTGGGGCTTGACCCTTTTGCGTGCGGTCGGCGCTGAGCCACTTCGGCGTGCGGTGGGCGCTGCAGGCGATTGCGCGCGCAGTGGGCGCTGCGCGCCGGCGCGCGGATGCGGCCCCCGCGTCGTGCGGGAACCGCATCCGTTCAGCCGGCCGGGTTGTCGACCGGAACGCCGTTCTCGTCGGTGCCGTCGTCGGGGTTGACCTTCTCAGGCGGCGTCGGGCGGGCGGGCGAGGTGCCGTCAGCGGATCGGTCGGGCTCGGCGGGCGCCCCGCCGGAGGCGGTGTCGGCGTTGTCGTTGTCGGTCATGCGGGTGACGGTACGCGGACGCATCCGTCGCCGCGGTTCGCCGTCGTGGGGTCGGCGGTCCCGTCCAGGTTGGCGCGCTCTCGCGTCGACGCGGCCGAACACGACGGGGGCGCGGATCGATGCTGCGGAGATCGTCGCGGTGCGGGCGGGGAGGCCCGGACGGCCGGTGACGCCGCGGAGCCCCTACTCCGCGCCGCCCTCCGCGAGGTGGGCGAGGCGGCGGAGGCTCTCCCGGTTGCGCGGCACGAGCCCGATGTCGAGCAGCGCCCCCGGCACGAACGCCCCCGGACCCTTCGCCGCGTGCTCCTCCAGGCGCGCGACGCATCCGTCGCCGCGGGGCTTCACGTCGAGCTGCACGCGGGCTTCGCCGACCGGCCAGCCCTTCGCCTGGAAGATCGCGCGGCGCGGCGGATGCCACTCGAGCGTCGTCGTCACGTCGTCGATGACGAACGGCCAGGAGCCGAACGAGTGGTGCAGCTCGGAGCCGACGGCGGGCCAGGCGTCGTCGACGTTCCGCATCCGTGACGCGCCGACGACCCAGGTCGTGAACAGCCAGCCGTTCTGGAGCACGCGGAAGATCCGCTCCGGGGGACACGCGATCTCACGCACGACGACGGCCATGCGCCCAGGCTGGTCGGGCCGCGCCGCTCCCCGTGCCCCCACAACGGATTTCACGGAGATTCCGGATGTTCGTCACACGTCGGGCGGGCACCCGGGGCGACCAACGACAGATCTCCGTGAAATCCGTTGTAGGCGGATGCGCGCGGGCGCCCTCGGCCCAGCGACCGCGACGCGAGCGGTGCGAGACTGAGGCGATGCCCGAGCGTTCACCCGCCGCCGCCCCCGCGCCTTCCGCGCTCGCCGCACCCGCCCCCGCCACGCCGGGTTCCGCCGCCCCCGCGCCTTCCGCGCTCGCCGCACCCGCCCTCGCCACACCCGCCGCGCGCACGATCGCCGACGTGCTCGCCGACGCGGCGCGCGGCATCGCGCTCGACACGGATGACGCGGAGCTGCTGCTCGGCGCGCAGGGCGCTGACCTCGAGGCCCTGCTCGACGCGGCATCCGCCCGGCGTGACGCCGCGCTCGCCGCCGGGGGCCGCGCCGGCGTCATCACGTTCTCGAAGAAGGTGTTCATCCCGGTCACGACGCTGTGCCGCGACCGCTGCCACTACTGCATCTTCGTGGACACCCCGGGCAAGCTCGAGCGCAAGCACAAGCCGGTGTACATGTCGCCCGAGCAGATCCTGAGCGTGGCGACGCAGGGCGCGGCGCTCGGCGTCAAGGAGGCGCTGTTCACCCTCGGCGACCGCCCCGAGGAACGCTGGCCCGAGGCTCGAGCCTGGCTCGACGAGCACGGCTACGCCTCGACGATCGACTACCTGCGGGCGATGGGCGAGCTCGTGCTCGAGCGCACCGGGCTGCTGCCGCACATGAACCCGGGCGTCATGTCGCGCGCCGAGCTCGAGACGCTGCGCGAGGTCGCGCCGAGCATGGGCATGATGCTCGAGACCACGTCGCGTCGCCTGTTCGAGGAGCCCGGCCAGGTGCACTACGGCTCCCCGGACAAGGACCCGGACGTGCGGATGCGCGTGATCGACGACGCGGGAGCGGCGCGCATCCCGTTCACCACCGGCATCCTCGTGGGGATCGGCGAGACGCTGCGCGACCGCGCCGAGTCCCTCGTCGCGATCCGCTCCGCGCACGCCCGGCACGGCCAGGTGCAGGAGGTCATCGTGCAGAACTTCCGCGCGAAGGACGCCACCGCGATGCAGGGCGCCGCCGACCTCGGCACTCTCGAGTACGTCGCGGCGATCGCGACCGCGCGCCTCGTCATGCCGCTCGACGTGACGGTGCAGGCTCCGCCGAACCTCGCCGATCCGGCCGAGCTCGGCCTGCTCGTGCGCGCGGGCATCGACGACTGGGGCGGCGTGAGCCCGCTCACCGCCGACCACGTCAACCCCGAGCGTCCCTGGCCGCAGATCGGCGAGCTCGCGCGCCACACCGCGGCGAGCGGCTACGCGCTGCGCGAGCGGCTCACCGCGCATCCGTCGTACGTCGCGGATGCCGACACCTGGATCGACGCCGGCCTGCGCGAGCGCGTGCGCGCCCTCGCCGACACCGAGTCGTCGCTCGCCGAC
The DNA here is from genome assembly GCF_030345695.1 of Galbitalea sp. SE-J8. GTDB lineage: Bacteria > Actinomycetota > Actinomycetes > Actinomycetales > Microbacteriaceae > JAUASV01. The sequence continues at coordinate 2,657 of NZ_JAUASV010000004.1, forward strand.
GAACGCGCTGGAGCGGGAAGCGACGCACCGGTGTCGCCGCGACGCCAGCGCCGAGCGACCCTGCGACCGGGGGACTCGGAACTGGGTATCGCGCGGCTGTCGGGCACGGCATCCGTCTCCCGCGCGCTCTCGCTCGCGCGCACGAGCGCGGACGACCTCACCGAGTCGGATGTCGCGGCGCTGCTGACCGCGCGCGGCGACGAGCTCGACGAGCTCGTCGCGCTGGCCTCCGACCAGCGCCGCTACACGGTCGGCGAGGCGGTCAGCGTCGTCGTCAATCGCAACCTGTCGCCCGCGCATCCGGGCCTCACGCTCGGCGACGTCGCCGCGGTCGCCGCGGATGCGCTCGAGCTCGGCGCGACCGAGCTGTGCGTGCAGGGCACGGGCGCGCTCGATCCGCTCGCGATCGCCCTCACGGTGACGGATGCGGCTCCCGGGCTGCACCTGCACGCGTTCCGCCCGTACGACGTCGACGTCGCCGCGGGGCTCGCCGACCTCGAACCGGAGCGGTACTACGCGCTGCTCGCGGAGGCCGGGGTCGGCAGCGTTCCGGGCACGGGCGTGCAGCCGGGGGACCGCTCCATGCGCGCCGGCATCGACGTGCCGGGCGAGCGCTGGGAGGAGCTGCTCACGGCCGCGCACGGCGCCGGGCTCTCGTCGACGACCGTCATGTTCTACGGCGGCGGCGAGACGACGCGGGAGCTCGCCGCGCACGTGCTGCGCGTGCGACGCCTCGCGCTCGCGACGGGCGGCGTGACCGAGCTCGTGCCGATGCCCGCACGCGACGACCTCGACCTCGATGTGCACCGCGCGGCGACCGCGGTCGCGCGCGTCGCCCTGCACGGGGCCGTGCGGCACATCCAGGTCGCGTGGCCGCGGCTCGGCGAGGCGGGCGTGCGCGCGGCGCTGCAGTCGGGGGCCGACGACCTCGGCGGTGTGCTGCTCGCCGGGCGGGTGCTGCCCGAGGCATCGCCGACGGCGGGCCGTTCGCTGCCGCTGGCGGATGCCGCGCGGATCGCCCGGCGCCTGTCCCGCACGCTGCGCGAGCGCTCGACGCTCTACGGCCCGGTCTCGCGCCCGTCACCGGTTGAGGAGCCCGCGCATCCGCTGGTTGAGGAGCCCGCCCCGCCGCCGCTGGTTGAGGAGCCCGCGAGCGCAGCGAGCCGGCGTCTCGAAACCACCACGGATCTAACCCCGACCGAATGGTCTCGAGACGCGGCCTCGCTGCGCTCGGGCGCCCCTCGACCAACGAGAAGCGGCGCCCCTCGACCAACGAGAAGCGGCGCCCCATCCGATGGCGGCACCGGGCAGCCCGCCCCGCCGCTGGTTGAGGAGCCCGCGAGCGCAGCGAGCCAGCGTCTCGAAACCACCACCGATCTAACCCCGACCGAATGGTCTCGAGACGCGGCCTCGCTGCGCTCGGGCGCTCCTCGACCAACGAGAAGCGGCGCCCCTCGACCAACGAGCAGCGGCGCCCCTCGACTGGCGGGTGGCGGCCCCGAGGAGGGCGCCGCGTGAGCCGCGTCGTGCTCGTCGGCGGCCTGGGCGGCGTCGCCGACCTCGGCTTCCTCGCCCTCGCGCTGGGCCGGTTCCACGAGGTCGTGCTCGCCGACCCGCGCGACCGCCTCGCCGAGCTGACGGATGCCGACACCATCCTGGTCGGTTACAGCCTGGGCGCGACGGTCGCCGCCGTGCACGCGGCCGGCCACGACGTCGCCGCCCTGGTGCTCGTGTCGGGCTGGCTCGACCCGACGCCGGGGCTCGTGCACTGGACCGAGCACGCCGCCGATCCCGATTTCGCGGCCCGCACGCTGCTCTCCCCGGCCGGGTGGGCGGCCGCACGCGAGAGCGCGCCCGCCGCACGCCGGAGCGCGCCGCACCACGGGAACGCGGCGAGCGCGGTGCACCGCGGGAACCCGAACCCGGGCCGCCCGCACCACGGGAACGCCCGAGAGCCCGCGCTCGACCCGAAGCTCGTGGCGCTCGCCGCGCGCACCGGCGTGGGCGACGCGGCCCTCGGCATCCGTGCTCCCGCGCTCGTCGTCGGCGCGTCGCTCGACACGGTCGCACCGCTCGAGCAGACCCGGCTGCTCGCGGCGGCGGTCCCCGACGCGCGCTACACCGAGCTGCCGACCGGCCACGCGGCGCTCTCGGAGCGCCCGGCGCAGGTGCACGCCGTCGTCGACGCGTTCCTGCGGGCGCCGCAGCGGCATCCGGCCGGAGCGGAGGTCGCCGCGTGGCGCCCGTGAGCTCGAGGCACGACGAGGTCCTCATCGTCGGCGCCGGATTCGCCGGCCTCGGCGCGGCCGTGCGGCTGAGCGCCGACCACGACGTCGCCGTCATCGAGCGCGCGCACGACGTCGGCGGCACCTGGCGCGACAACACCTACCCGGGCGTCGCGTGCGACATCCCGGCGCCGCTCTACTCGTTCTCGTTCCACCAGAGTCCCGCGTGGACGCGCGTGTTCGCCGCCGGCGCCGAGATCCAGGCCTACCTGCGCTCGCTCGCCGCGCGCGTCGCCCCACTCATCGAGCTCGACACCGCACTGCTCGGCGCCGACTGGGATGCGACCGCCGGTCTCTGGCGCGTCGAGACGAGCCGCGGCGAACGCACGGCCGACGCGCTCGTGCTCGCCTGCGGACGCCTCGCCGAACCGGCCATCCCCCGCGTGCCCGGCCTCGAGACGTTCCCCGGGCCGATCTTCCACTCCGCGCGCTGGGACCACGGAGTCGAGCTCGCGGGCAGCCGCGTCGCCGTCGTCGGGTCGGGCGCGAGTGCCGTGCAGCTCATGCCGTCCGTCGTCGAGGGGGCGGCATCCGTCGTGCAGTTCCAGCGCAGCGCGCCCTACATCATGCCGCGTCCCGACCACGTGTTCTCCGACGCCGAGCGTCGCCTGCACGCCGACCCGGCCGCCCTCGACGAGCTGCGCGACCGGATGTTCTGGGCCGCCGAGGAGGGCTTCGCCGAGCGGATCGGCGACGAGGCCCGCGTCGCCGCCGCCCGCGACCGCGCGCTCGCCCACCTCGCGTCCCAGGTGACGGATGCCGCCCTCCGCGCCCTGCTCACCCCGGACTATGCGATCGGCTGCAAGCGCGTGCTGCTCTCCGACGACTACTACCCGGCGGTCTCCCGGCCGCACGTGACGCTCGAGCCGTCGGCCGTGGCATCCGTCGACGGCGCCGTCGTGACGGGTGCGAACGGGGTCGGGCACGAGGTCGACGTGCTCGTGTTCGCGACCGGGTTCCGCACCGCCGAGCAGCCCTACGCGCCGCTCGTGCGCGCCGGCGGCCGCTCGCTCGCCGAGCACTGGAGCGGCGGGATGCGCGCCTACGCGTCGACGCTCGTCGCGGGCTTCCCGAACCTGTTCGTGCTCGACGGCCCGAACGCCGGGCTGGGCCACAACTCCGCGATCACGATGATCGAGGCGCAGATCGAGCTCACGCGCCGCCTGCTCGCGACCGCGGGCGTCGTCGAGGTCGACGCCTCGCGCGAGGACGCCTGGACCGCCGAGATCGACCACCGCTCGGCGGGTACCGTGTGGACCACGGGCGGATGCGAGAGCTGGTACGTCGATCGCCGCACCGGCCGGCTCACCCTGCTCTGGCCCGGATTCGCCCACGAGTTCGTCGCCGCCCTCGACGACGCCGCCTGCGACCTACTCACGACGGGAGTCACCCCATGACCGTTCCGATCCGCTTCGGATACAAGGCGAGCGCGGAGCAGTTCGACCCCCGCGACCTGCTGCGCTTCAGCGTGCAGGCCGAGCGGGTCGGCTTCGACAGCGTCTTCACGAGCGACCACCTGCAGCCGTGGCAGCACGTCGGCGGGCACGCCCCCGCCGCGATGCCCTGGCTCGGCGCGCTCGGCGCCTCGACCGAGCGGGTGCTCATCGGCACGAGCGTGCTCACGCCGACGCTGCGGTACCACCCGGGTGTCGTCGCGCAGGTGTTCGGCACGCTCGGCTCGCTCTTCCCGGGTCGGGTCGTGCTCGGCGTCGGCACCGGGGAGGCGCTCAACGAGGTGACCCTCGGCATCCCGTGGCCCGAGCAGAAGGAGCGCTTCGCGCGCCTCAAGGAGTCGATCCAGCTCATCGAGGCGCTGTGGGCGGATGAGCGGGTCACCTTCGACGGGCAGTTCTACTCGGTGAAGGACGCCACGATCTACGACCGGCCGGCCGAGCGCGTGCCGATCTACATCGGCGCGTCGGGACCGGCCGCGACCCGCCTCGCCGGACGCATCGCCGACGGATGGATCACCACCTCCGGCAAGTCGCCGTCGCTGTACACCGACACGCTCATCCCGTCGCTCGACGAGGGGCTGTCGAAGCGCGATCCGGGGCTCGGGGCGGATGTCGACCGCATGATTGAGGTCAAGGTCTCGTTCGATCACGATCACGAGCAGGCCCTGCAGGACACCCGGTTCTGGGCGCCGCTCGCGCTCACCCCGGAGCAGAAGACGAGCGTGCACGACCCGATCGAGATGCAGCGGCTCGGCGACGAGCTGCCGATCGAGCAGGCGGCGTCGCGCTTCATCGTGTCGACCGATCCCGACGAGCACGTCGCGCGCATCCGCGAGTACCTCGACCTCGGGTTCACGCATCTCGTGTTCCACGGCCCGGGGCACGACCAGGACCGCTTCCTGCGGCTTTACGGCGAGGAGATCCTGCCCCGCCTGCGCGCCCCCGTCGCCAGCTGACCGGGCCCGTCGAGGAGCGCGCGCCTCCCGCTGGTCGAGGAGCGCGCGACCCAGTCGCCCGCGTCTCGCGACCACCACACCCCCCGCACGCGAGTGGTCTCGAGACGCCGACTCGCTGCGCTCGCGGGCTCCTCGACCAGCGGAAGCGGAAGCGACACCCCACGCTCCTCGACCAGCGAAGCGGCAGCGACACGCGCAGCTTGAGCGACCCGGCCAGCTCCAACCGCTGGTCGAGGAGCGCGCGCCTCCCGCTGGTCGAGGAGCGCGCGCCTCCCGCTGGTCGAGGAGCGCGCGACGCAGTCGCCCGCGTCTCGAGACCACACCCCCCGCACACGAGTGGTCTCGAGACGCCGACTCGCTGCGCTCGCGGGCTCCTCGACCAGCGAAGCGGAAGCGACACCCCCACGCTCCTCGACCAGCGGAGCAGCAGTGCGCTCGCAGGCTCCTCGACCAGCGGAAGCGGAGGGGCGCTACGAGCCCTGGGGCACGATGAAGCCGCCCAGGCCCGGGATGAGATCGGCGAGCCCGGTGGTGTCGTCGCTGTCCGGGGCCGTGATGAGCCAGTTCGCGCCGACGAGGAACACCTGCGTCGAGCCCTCGTCGGCGAGCGCGGCGTTCACGATCGAGTCCCGGTCCGCGGCCGTCGCGTACACCGTGAGGGTCAGGTCGCCGCACGTCACCGCGCTCAGCGCGGGCGCCACGGCCTTCGTGTCGGGAGCGTCGTCGCAGTCGAGCCCGGCCGCGACGGCCGCGGCCTGCAAGTCCGTCGCAGTCGGGTAGCTCGCGCTGTCGGGCGTGGGCGTCACCTCGGGCACCTCGATGTCATCCGTCGGTGTCGTCGAGGGCTCGACGACCGACGTCGATCCCGGCGTCGACGTCGACCGGGCCGGGTCGTCGCCGCCCGTGCATCCGGAGAGCAGGAGCACCGCGGCGAGGGCCGCGGGTGCGAGGAGGGCGGTGCGCATCATGCGGGCACCCTAACCCGGCCACATCGCGCCACGGACGCGACCCGCGGGCGTCCCGGTCGCGGCTCAGCGCGGTTCGATGCCGAACGCGGTCGCGAGGCGGTCGATCTTCCTCGCCCGGCCGAGGCGAGGCAGTGTCGAGCCGTCCTTGATGACGCCGCCGGATGCCTCGAAGTCCGCGAGGAAGGCCCGCGCCCACGCGACATCCGACGAGGTCGGCGAGATCACCTCGTTGATCACCGGCACCTGCTCGACGTCGAGGCAGATCTTCCCCGTCAGTCCGAGCGTGACGGTCATCTCGGAGTTCTCCCGCAGCGCGCGGTGCGCGCTGCCGACCGTGGGACCGTCGATCGGTCCCGGCAGGCCGCCGATGCGGGATGCCACCACGAGTCGCGAGCGCGGGTACGCCATCGCGAGGTCGTCGGCGCTCGTGCCCGTGTCGCGGCGGTAGTCCCCCGAGCCGAACGCGAGCCGGAACGCCCCGCGCGCCCGGGCGATCGACACGGCCTCCTCGATCCCGAGCGCGGACTCGACGAGCGGCAGCACCCGGATCGACCCGCCGAGCCGGTCGAACGTCTCGGTGACGTGCTCGCCCGCCTCGGTCTTCGCGAGCATCACCCCGGCGAGCCCCGGCAGTCCCGTGAGACGGTCGACGTCGTCCGACCAGAACGACGTCGAGTGATCGTTGATGCGCACCCAGGCGCTCCGGCCGTCGTCGTGGGAGAGCCACTCCGCGACGTCGTCGCGAGCCCGGCCCTTGAGCGCCGGGTCGACGGCGTCCTCGATGTCGAGCACGATCTGGTCCGCTCGCGACGCGTGCGCGACATCGAACTCGGCCGGGTGTGTCGCGTTCACGAGCAGCCACGACCGCGCGATCTCCGCATCGACGTTCCTCGGCACCCTCACTCCTTCGCGTTCCCGACCAGCAGCGGCAGCATGTGGTCGACGAGCAGCGGCGCCGCCTCGATCGAGCCGAGATCGTCGGGGTGCACCCAGCGCAGCTCCTCGATCTCCGCGTGCGGGGCGACATCCGCGGGCAGACGCACGGCGTAGCACTCGGCGTCGACGGTGTGGCCGGCCTCGTTCGCGGCGGGCGCGTCGAAGCGTCCGAGGTGCACGAGCTCCGCCTCGTCGACGCGCACGCCGAGCTCCTCCTCGAGCTCGCGCACGAGCGCCGCGCCGGGCGACTCGCCGCGCTCGGGCTTGCCGCCGGGCTGCATGAACGCGGTCGTGCCGCGCTTGCGCACCACGAGCACGCGGCCCGCATCATCGACCGCGAGCGCGGCGACGATGCGGATGACGGGCACGCTCCGACGCTACCGCGGTCGGGCGGCTTCCCGTGACGGTCGCCTACTTCGTGGCGATGGCGATCGCGATCCCGGTGATCTTCTCGATCCCGTCCGGGTGGAACACGCTGTTGCCGTCGCGCGGGTCGGTCACGAAGAAGGGCTCGAACGCGTCGGACGACCAACTGACCCGGATGCGGTAGTTGCCGACGCGGGAGACGTCCTCGAAGAAGGTTCCCGTCGCCAGCAGACTGCCGACCTTCTTCCCCGCGGTGGTGAGCAGGTCGACGCCGACGCCGTCCTTGCCGCGCGCGCTGTGATCATCGATCGTGACGGGACCGCTCAGGCCTGGTTCACGGTGCCCCGGGTGCTCTTCGCCTGCACGGTCGCACCCTTCACCGGCTCTCCACCGTTCGTGAGCACGCGACATGTTCCTTCCACGTTGCCTATCAGGGATACGAACGTCGCTGATCCGAATCCAAACCGCGAAGTGCTTTGGTCAAGACACTGATGCCCTTCGAGATGTCAAAATGCGGGCGCCTGTTCAGGCAACTCGTCCAGCAAGTCGGCGTCTTCGCTCCACCCAAACTCGGCCAGCCAATAGCCGTTACCGAACGCGTAGCCACCGAAATAGCCGAGCGGGTCGGAGTATCTCACGTAAGGATCGCCGGAAACCTGCTTTCCACCCGCCTTCTCGAGCACCTGCTGCTCAACGCGCGTTTGCTCTTCGGTGATCGGACCGTAGGCAAACAAGATTCCACCCACCTCATCCTCCAGGCCCCACGCGCACGCGATTCCCCCGAGCCGCACAAAGCGAGCGAGACTAGGCTCATCGCCTTCCGGCGCGTAGCTTTTTTCAAGCTGCTCCGAGTAATGGGCACTGGTATTGGAGTAGCCCGCTCGCTCCAGGACTGCCTTCTGGTCGTCGGTGAGGAGACTGTCGCAGAGCGACTCGTCGAACGTGAAAGCACTCGGCGAGGCGCCCCGGGCGAGAGTGTTCCCTCAGCGCCGCCTCCCGCTCCTGGTGGTGAGTCGCTTTGTGCACAGCCGGTCAGAGCGAAGGCCAGGAGCGTGCCGGCCGCAATTAGGATGGGCAGTTTGTTCATTTCATTTACCACCCTATGGGAAATACGGATCTTCCGATTCTGTGAAGGGCTTGGTGCAACCCGAGGTGCTCGGATCGGCGGAGGCCGCTGACCTATTAATGCATGCGGATGCTGTACCGGCCGGCGCTGACGCCGCTCTGCATCCTCCTCCCAGGCCCCTACTGCACGCGCCAGCTCGAGGCCTGGTTGTTCATTCCCGTGCCGAGGTTCGAGGAGCTCGTGTAGTAGCCGTACTGCGTGCCGCCGTAGTTCGTGTTCGAGAACACGGCGGTGACGCATCCGTTGTAGCTGCGGAACGACTCGGCCCGGTTGTCCCAGCCGTACGGAGAAAGCGACGTGTACCCGTACGCGGTCGTCGAGCAGTTGCCTCCCGACACGGACATGATGAACGTCGCGCCGCCGTACCCGGTGTCGTCGTAGAGCGCGCTCAACACGACCTCCGCGTTCGTCCCCCGGCCGGCGGTGTCGCCGAAGTCCAGGTCGACGCCGTCCTCCTCGACGGCGCCGACCAGGTCTTCGCCCGCGTCGACGCACAGGCTCTGCCCGGTGTCGACGCTCACCCAGCAGGACTGGAGCGGTTCGTCGGCCGCGGCGGGCGCCGCGACCGCGAAAGGGAGGGCCAGCGCGACGAGGGAAGACACGATCGCGAGCAGACGCCGTGTCCCCATGGTGACCCTCCCCCTTGCCCGTCGGTGGCCCCGACTCCGAGGAAAGCCGCGATCGGTGGCGCCGTCAAACCCGCCGAGCGCGACACGCCGCGCTCGAACGCGGAGTGAGACGCATCCGTGAAACGTGACATCTGGGCCAGCGAGGACGCGAAGTGCGCATCGAGGAGTTCGCCCCGCTCGCCGGTCCCGATCTGCGGACGACGGGATCGGCGTCCGGGCCCGCCACGGAGATCGTCATGGCCGGCGAACGCCGCCGCGCGACGGTATGGACGGAGCTGCTGCGCGCGGTCGACGCCGAGGTCGTCGCCGAGTTCACCGAGGGCCTCGTCGCCGGCTCTCTCGCGATCACGCGCCGGTCGGTGCCGGCGATCGAGGGGTCTGGCGCTGCCTGGTGAGTCGGCGGCGAGGAGGTCACGGTGCCGGCGTTCGACCTCGTGACGCTGCCGCTCGGCTGAGAGCGAGTCAAGGACCCGGAACCGAGAACGTGTCGCACGCGGTCCAACCGCTCGACATGCCCGTGCGGAACCACGTCTGCCGCGAAGCGCTCGCGCCGTAGGTCGTGCGCAGATCGTCGTAGAACCCCGTGTCGATGTACACCTGCTCGTCGGGCGGGCAGTGCAACGGTCCGACCGCGCTCGACGCGGCGCCGCATCCGGCCTGGTTCGTGCCAGGTCAGGGTTTCGTCCTCTCCGCCTCCGCCTCCGCCGGTGCCGCCGCTCCCGGCGATCCCCGACAGATCGACCCCCGTGAACTGCGCGATGAGGAACACGACGATCGCGACGACCGCCGCGCCGCCACCTCCCATCGCCACCCCGCGCCCGGTGCGGCGCCGCACGTGGCTCGAGTCGATCCGGGAGTTGTCGTCGAACGTCATGCCCGAACGATAGCGAGCGGATCCGGCCCGCGGCGCCTGTGCGCCGCAGACGGCACCATCCCGTCAGCTCGCAGAGGCGGCGATCTTTATTCCCGTGATCTTCTCGATTCCGTCCAGATGGAAAACGGAATTCCCGTCCCTCGGATCGGTGACATAGAACGGTGCGAACGCATCAGTTCTGGAACTAACCCGAATTCGATAGTTTCCTGGCTTGGTGACGTCCTCGAAGAATGTCTTGCTCGCGAAAAGGCTGCCGATCGTCTTGCCGGCCTTGGTCTCCAAGGTCACCACGACCCCGTCTTTCGCAGTCGCCGATCGGCCGTTGACGAGCACCGGGCCACTGAGTCGGGCGTAATGGTCGAATAGTTCACGCACGCCTGTGTGCTTGTCCCCAGCCCGGATCGTGATCTTCGTGGATCCTGCGAATGTGGCGGAATCCCCCAGCCACTCCGTCGTGAAGTAGGGACTTAAGCCCTTCTTACAGGGAGTCGTCTCGCACGGATTCAGCCCGACATGATCACTGAACTTGAGACCGTAGGTGCCGGGCTTCAATCCCGTGAGGTAGAACCGCCCTTTGCTATCAGTGTGCGTCGTCGTCACGGCTCCATGGGACCTCCTCGCCTGCACAGTCGCTCCCTTGACCACCGCGCCGCCGTTCGTCAGCACCCTTCCGGTGATTGCTGCGCTCGTCGGTGCAGCCTCAGCGCTGAGCGGCGAGACGACCGTCGCTCCGACCACAGCGACCAGCGCCACCGCCATGAGAATCCTCGCGCGTCCATCACACATTCCGCGACTCCTTTTGTATCAATGTTGATCCCGACACCAGGCGAAGAGTGCCTCTTAGAACGCGGGCGCGTTGCTGACTATCTCGTCCAGCAAAGCACCGCCATCGTCAACCGATCCGATCACTTGCTCTGCCCCCAGTTCCTGAACGTAAGCCCAGTAGCCGTTACCAAACGCGTACCCGCCTGGAAATCCTTCGTTGTCCGTGTAGCGGTCCTCCGAGATTTGCTTTGCGCCCGCGGAAACGAGTGCCGCCTTTTCGGACGGGATTTCGCAGTCACTAATCGGGCCGTAGCCAAATATGAGCGCTAGGTCGCCGATGGCGCCAGGATTCGGGCCCCATGCGCATAGCACTCCGCCGCGGTCGGCAAACCGCGCTTGCGAGAGACCACCGTACTTCACGCTGACCGGTTCGTCAGCGATCGCCTTCTCTTCCCAGCTGGAACCCGACGAGTAGAGGCCCGCGCTCGTCAGTGCGTCCCTCGTCGAAGCGGACAGTAGCGATTCGCACAATTCGTAATTCCCGGCGATTTCGGGCGCCGCGGCGGTCGTCTCGGATGCCGTGCCTTCGTTCCCGGGCCGCGCACTAAGCGGAGCGGGACCTCGACACCCCACGAGTGTTCCGATCAGCGCCGCAATGGCAACGGATGCGGCGATCGGACGGGCATATGCCCGCATATTCATGTGCTTCATGTCTACTCCGTAGGTGCCCAATCAACTCCGTGGTCATCCAGGAAGGTTCGCACGTTGTAAAAGTGTGTATCTGACCATGACCAGCCGCCCCAATGCGCAGAGCCGGACAGATGAAGATGCACGCCGTCCGCGTCACCGGTGTCCCCGGCAGCTGCCAGAACTTGCGTGCGAGTGACAGGATCGCCCATAGCCCAGGCCCTCGAAAGGTGATCCAGATGGGCAAATTCCTCGTAATTCGTGTCTGAGAATTTGATCACCATGTACAGCCCGTATGAGCCACCCGACCCGATCGCCTTCACAACGCCATCATTCGGCGCCAGTACTTGGAACTTCCCGCCTCCCGCCCAATCCCATCCCGTGTGTACATTCACCGATTTGGTCTGGTCGCAGAAGTCCCTCGTCATAACCTTGACGTCCGCGTTGGCCCACGGCTTATGGTAATTTGTGTCGGCCGGGTATGTGCCGCTTCCCACCGTCACTGACGACGGACAGGTCGACGCGTCGGCAGACGTCGCACCAAGCGCCGTAAGGCCTGCTGCGACGACCAGAGTCACGGCCGCCATCGCAACGGGCCTCATGGAACGTCGAGCTCGTTTCCTAGGCGGTTCTTGCCTTCTTAGACGTAGGGCCATTACGCCCGGACGAGCACGTAAATGCTGCCGGTATCGGATCGAGCCGTTGGTTGTCGACATGCACCCTCTCCTTACGCTGGTTGAACTGCGCTCTACTGCACGCGCCAACTCGACGCCTGGTTGTTCATCGCCGTGCCGAGGTTCGACGAACTCGAGTAGTAGCCGTACTGCGTGCCCCCATAGTTGGTGTTCTTGAATACCACGGTGGTGCATCGGTTGGAGCTCTTGAACGATTGGGCGCGGTTGTCCCAGCCGTACGGGGACAGCGATGTGTATCCGTATGCACCGGTCGAGCAGTCGCTACCCGAGGCCGACATGATGAGCTTGGCGCCGCCGAAACCCGTGTCCGAGTACAGCGTGCTGAGCGCGATCTCGCCGTCGGTGGCGCGAGCTGCCGCGTTATCGAAGAGCAGGTCCACGCCGGCGACCTCGACGGCGTCGACCAAGTCTTCGGCGGCGGCGACGCACAGGCTGGCTCCCGAGTCGACGCTCAGCCAGCACGAGCGGAGCGTGTCGGCCGCCGAAGCCGGTTCCGCGACGGTGGATGGGAGAACCAGCGCGACGAGAAAGAGCACGATCGCGAGCAGGCGCCGTGCGCTCATCTGACCCTCCAGGTGCTCTCATCGGCGGTCCTGATCACGAGGAAAGCCCGTCCGCTGCGTCTCGTCAAACGGTTCGAGCCCGACACGCCGCGTTTCGAACGGATCTGAGACGCATTCCTCGCCCGCGACACTGTGAGCAGCGGGTACCTTTCCAGCACGACCTGCGAGCGCGGACAGGGGGTGAGACGAGTAGATGCCGACGCGACACTCCCCGAACGAGAACGACGGACCGGAGGAGGTCGCAATGCTCGCGTCGCTGTCCCTCCCGATCCCCGCGGTCTCCGGGCCCCGCGCAGCCGCTTCGTCCACGGCGGCACGCACCGCCGCGCGCTCCGAGCTCGCCGACAGCGCCGAGCGCGCGCTCTTCGAGCGCCTGCGCGATGGCGACCGTGAGGCGCTCGGCGAGCTGTACCGGCGCCACAGTCGGGCGGTGTACGCGGCCGCGATCGGTGTGCTGCGCGCGCGACAGGAGGCCGAGGAGATCCTGCAGGATACGTTCGTCACGATGTGGCACCGCCGGGGCGCGATCAGCCTGGTCGGCGAGTCGACCCTGCCGTGGCTCGTGACGACGTCCCGCTTTCTCGCGCTCAACCGGGCCCGCTCGATCTCGCGGCGTCGCACAGACAGCGTCAATGACCCCGACGCCATCGAGTCGCGCCGACGCTCACCCGACGACGAGGCCGCGCTCTCCGAGCTGCGCGCACGACTCGAGAGCGCGATCGCCGGCCTGCCCGAGCTCGACCGCTCGATCGTCGCCCTCTGTCTCTCAGAGGACTACACCTACAAGGAGGCGGCGGTGCGACTGGGGGTGAGCCAGGCGACGGTACGCAACCGGCTCGGGCGGCTGCGCGTGCGCTTGCGCGCCGCTCTCGGATCGGCGAGAGAGGGCGAGCGATGAGCGACCTTCTACCCGACGACGCCGACTTCGCCGCCCTCGGCGAACGGATGCTGACCCGAACCCGACGCGACGACCGTCGCCGTCGGCGCGCGATGATCGCGGGCGCCGGTGCCGCGGCCGTGATCGCGGTGGGCGCGGCCACAGGGTGGGCCGTGCTCGCCTCAACCGAGGCCCGGCGCGACCTCACCTACTGCTACGGCGCGGCCGATCTGCAGGCGGAGCGTGTCGAGGTCGGCACACCCGAAGGCGCGCCGCACGACCCGGATGTGGCGGCTCAGGCCATCGCGAAGTGCGAGGCGGCGTGGCGAGTCGGAGCGCTCTCCTCGGACGGCGTCACGCCGCAAGATCCGCCAGCCCTCCAGCCGTGCGTCGCGCCCGACGGCGTGATCGCGGTGTTCCCCCGCGTTGCCGGCGACGCGTGCAAGGAAGTCGGGCTCGACGCCGCCGGGTGAGGTGCGGGGGCGCGGGTGGTCTCGAGACGCGTACTCGTTGCGCTCCTGCGCTCCTCGACCAGCGGACGGAGCGTCAGCGGCGCGGGGCTTTCCCGGCGCTTGTCTTCTCCGGGATCGGGGCCGTGCCCTCGGCGCGCTGCTTCGCGTAGAAGGCGCGCGCCTCATCCTGGCGCTGCTGCTCGGCGCCCGACGCGATCTCGGCGCGCACCAGCTCCGGGCTGAGCTGGAACGCGGCGACCAGGTCGAGGGCGTGCGGGCGCAGGCGGGGCAGCAGACGGTCGTCGATGTAGTCGGTGATCGCCTGCGCGCGGTGCGCCGAGAGACGCCCGTTGATGAGGTACCAGGCGGCGTGCTGCTCGATGAGGCCGAGCCCGAACAGGTCGCGCAGCCAGGTGAGCACCTTCTTGGTTCCCGGATGCTCGATCACCTCGATGGCAGCCGTGAACGCCTCCCACTGCAGCAGCTCGCCGTGCGCCCGGGCGGCCTCGAGCAGCTCGTTCTGGTTGCTGTTGAACAGGTCGTTCGCGGCGGTCGCGTCCATCTTCCCGGCCGCCCGCAGGCGAGAGCCGAGCGCCGCGACCATGGTCTCCACCCGGTCCGTGAGCAGCTGGCGCTGCGCGGCCGCGTCGCGCACGAAGCCCACCGAGCGCGCCGTCGAGCCGAAGTCCGCGACGCGCTGTCCGACCTGGCGCAGGCCGGATCGGTTGACGGCGTTCTCACCCACCTGGTCGGCGACGAAGCGGGCGATGGTCGCGGCATCCGCCCGCTTGAACCGCTTCGCGTAGTCGCTGAGCAGGCGCTTCGCCACGAGCTGCAGCAGCACGTTGTTGTCGCCCTCGAAGGTCACGTAGACGTCGAGGTCGGCGCGCAGCTGGGTGAGGCGGTTCGCCTGCAGGAAGCCCGCGCCTCCGCACGCCTCCCGCGCCTCCTGGAGGATGTCGAGGGCCGCCCACGTCGACAGCGGCTTGAGCGCCGCGGCGATCGTCTCCAGGTCCTGGCGGTCGTCATCCGTGTCGGTCCGACCCGAGAACACGCCGTCGAACGCGGTGAGGAAGGTCTCGTGCGCGAAGCTCATGGCGTAGGTCTGGGCGAGGCGCGGCAGCAGCCGGCGCTGGTGGCGCTGGTAGTCCAGCAGCACGACCTCGTCATCCGTCGCCCCGGAGAACTGGCGTCGCTGCGTCGCGTACGTGATAGCGATGTGCAGGGCGACCTTCGAGGCCAGCACCGCCGACCCGTCGAGCGAGACGCGGCCCTGCACGAGCGTGCCGAGCATCGTGAAGAAGCGGCGGCCCGGGCTCGCGATCGGCGACGAGTAGCTGCCGTCCTCGGCGACGTCGCCGTAACGGTTGAGCAGGTTCTCGCGGGGGATGCGCACGTGATCGAAGTGCAGGCGGCCGTTGTCGATGCCGTTGAGACCGCCCTTGAGGCCGTCGTCCTCGCCGCCCACGCCGGGCAGGAACGCGGCCGAGCCGTCGCGGATCGGCACGTAGAACGCGTGCACGCCGTGGTTAACTCCCCGCGTGATGAGCTGCGCGAACACGACCGCCGCGGTGCCGTGCAGCGCGGCGTTGCCGAGGTAGTCCTTCCAGGCAGCGCGGAACGGCGTGTGGATCACGAACTCGGCCGTCTCGGGATCGTACGTCGCGGTCGTGCCGACGGATGCCACATCCGATCCGTGACCCGTCTCGGTCATCGCGAACGCGCCCGGCACCCTCAGGCTCATGATGTCGGGCAGGAACCGTTCGTGGTGCGTTCGCGTGCCGAGGTGCATGACGGCCGCGCCGAACAGTCCCCACTGCACGCCCGACTTGATCTGCAGGCTGGGGTCGGCGAGCAGCAGCTCCTCGAAGCTCGCGATGTTGCCACCGTGGTTCTCGCCGCCGCCGACGCTCTTCGGGAACGCGCGGTGCACGACGCCCTCGTCGACGAGGATGCCGAGCTGGTGCAGCACGCGCGCCCGATGCTCGTCGAGACCGAGACCGTCGACGCGGTGCAGATCGGGGCGGCTCGCGATGAGCGCGCGCGAGTGGTGGCGCTCGTCGGCCCAGGCGCCGAGCAGGTAGTCGCCGAGCCAGGCCACGTCGATCGACACGGCCTCGGGCGCGGTGGAGGTGGCCACGGCCTGAGCGGTCGCGGTCGGGCGGGGAGCGGTTTGCGTCATGACGTCACCTTCGTCGCATCACGGGATGCCTCCACGCTACGTCGGCGGCGCCGGGAGCGCCGGGCGGTCGTCGGTCTCCACGAACCGTCCGGATGCCGTCGCGCCGACGCTTGTCGGGTGCCGACAGCGCGACCTTCGCCTGCTGGCAGAGAAGGCCCGTCAGCATCGCCTCGAATCCGCGTCGATGCCCGTCCGTTCGGCGCGGGAGCGCTCAGCGCGGGTCAGCTCAGCACGGGTCAGCGCGCGTCCGCTCAGCGCGGGTCAGCGCGCGTCCGCTCAGCGCGGGTCAGCGCGCGTCCGCTCAGCGCCCGTCCGCTCAGCACGGGTCAGCTCAGCACGGGTCGGCGCGCGTCCGCTCAGCGCGGGAGATCCCTACCAGGGGCGCCCGGAGAGCGGGGCGACGATCGCGACGAGGTGCACGCGGAACGCCTCGGGGTTCTCGACGGCGGGAAGGGCATCCGCTTCGATCGCGCGCGCCAGTGCCCACGCGATCCCGGCCCCGTAGCTCGAGCCGCCCGCAACGGATCTCACGGAGATTCGGTGCCTACGCCCCACGGTTGGCCGCTTCCAGCGCGTGACCGACCGGAATCTCCGTGAGATCCGTTGTTCGGGGGACGGGGCGCGGTGTTCTCGAGCCGGGACCGCGCCGAGCGTGACGCACGCGCTCGGCGCGCGCGCCCGGATCGTCAGCCAGGGCGAGAAGTGTCGCTCGACACGAGCAGGTCGAACCCGATCCGCTCGTCCGCGACGGCGGCGTCGTGAGCCCGCGCGGTCCGCTCTGCTCGGTCACGAGGGTGCAGCCGAATCGCGTCATGGTCCGACGCCAGGAAGTACCGGATGCCGCCCCGCCCGGCCGGGTCGACGCCCAGCAGCCACAGAGCGACCCAGCGCACACAGAACGACCCAGCGCGACCCAGCGCACACGGCATCCGTCGCCCTACGCTGGAGGCATGGCCATCGTGAACCTCACGACCGACGACTTCGAGAAGACCGTGCTCGACGGCGGCAACGACATCGTGCTCGTCGACTGGTGGGCCGACTGGTGCGGTCCGTGCAAGGCGTTCGCGCCGATCTACGACGCGGCGAGCCTGAAGAACCCGGACATCACGTTCGGCAAGATCGACACGGAAGCCGAGCGCGAGCTCTCGGGAGCGGCCGGCATCCGCAGCATCCCGACCCTGATGGCGTTCCGCGAGGGCGTTCTGGTGTTCTCGCAGGCTGGCGCGCTGCCCGCACCCGCCCTCGACCAGGTGATCGAAGCCGTGCGCGGGCTGGACATGCGCGAGGTGCACGAGAAGGTCGCGGCGCAGCGCGCAGCGGCCGACACCGCGGAGGGCGTCGAGGCGGACCGGGTCGGCTGAGCTCGCTGCGCGGATCGCGCGAGGGCCGGCTCAGGCCCCTGCGCAGCCGCGCACGGCGGGCAGAATGACGCCGTCGATGATCGACAGCAGGAACGCGCGGTCGACCGGCTCGCGCAGCATGAGCGTGCGGTAGCTCACCATCGAGACCGAGACGAGCGAGAGCAGGTCGACGTCGATGTCGGCGGGGACCTCGCCGCGATCGATGGCGCGCTGGAACAGGATGCGGTTGGCCGCCACGCGCGGCAGCACGACGGCCTGCTGCGCGGCCTCCGCGAGCCCCGGCTCGTCGTTGATGAGCGAGATGAGCCCGCCCATGATCCGTGCCTTGCGTTGCGCGTCGTGCACGGCCGGCGCCTTGATCATGGCGACGAGGTCGCCACGAAGCGTGCCCGTGTCGGGCAGGGCGTTGAGGTCGACGCCCGCCTTCATGCACGCGACCGCGTCGATGACGAGGTCCGCCTTCGACGTCCAGCGCCGGTAGACCGTGGCCTTTCCGGCCTTCGCCCGGGCGGCGACCATGTCGATCGTCATGCCCTCGTAGCCGGTCTCGGCGAGCACCTCGAGGGTCGCATCGAGGATGTCGGTGTCACGGCTGGGGTCGCGCTTGCGGCCGAGGCGCGGCGCTGCCTCGTCGACCTGCGTCATCGTGGCCTCCTCTTGTTCGTGCGCAGTTATGGTAACGCGAAGTTCAGGAACTCGTCTGTTTCGGAACTGTCAAGTTCCGTATATGCTTCCCGTCATGTCAGAGATCACCCCCGCGCCGGCCGCTTCGCGCCGGTGGCTGACGCTCGTCGTCGTCGGCCTGGCCCAGCTCATGGTCGTGCTCGATGCGACCGTCGTGAACATCGCCCTCCCCTCCGCGCAGACCGACCTCGGCTTCAGCGACGGAGACCGCCAGTGGATCGTCACGGCCTACTCCCTCGCGTTCGGCAGCCTGCTGCTGCTCGGCGGACGCGTGTCCGACCTCGTCGGGCGCAAACGCACCTTCCTCATCGGCCTCGTCGGCTTCGCCGGCGCATCCGCTCTCGGCGGCGCCGCGGCCACGTTCGGTCTGCTCGTGGCGGCGCGGGCGCTGCAGGGCGCGTTCGGGGCGCTCCTCGCACCGACCGCGCTCGCCGTGCTCACGACGACGTTCACCATCCCGAAGGAGCGCTCGCGCGCGTTCGGCGTCTTCGGCGCGATCGCCGGCGCCGGTGGCGCGGTCGGCCTGCTGCTCGGCGGCGTGCTGACCGAGAACCTCGACTGGCGCTGGAACCTCTACGTCAACGTGCCGATCGCCGTCGTCGCGTTCATCGGCGCGGCGATCCTCGTGCCCGCCATCACCCGGGAGGGCGCGCGCCCGCGCCTCGACGTGCCCGGCACCGTGCTCGTGTCGGGCGGCCTGTTCGGCATCGTGTTCGGCTTCTCGCACGCCGAGACGGACGGATGGGATGCCCCGCTCACCTGGATCTCGCTCGCCGCGGCGGTCGTGCTCCTCGTCGCGTTCGTGTTCTGGCAGCGGCGCGCGTCGCATCCGTTGCTCCCGCTCGGCATCGTGCTCGACCGCAACCGCGGCGCCGCGTTCCTCACGGTGCTCATCGCGGGAGCCGGCATGTTCGGCATCTTCCTGTTCGTCACCTACTTCCTGCAGGTGCAGCTCGGGTACTCGCCGATCCAGACCGGTCTCGGCTTCCTGCCGATGATCCTCATGCTGGTGCTCGCCGCGCAGCTCGGAAACAACATCTTCCTGCCGCGGTTCGGCCCGAAGGTCATGGTGCCGATCGGCCTGACGCTGCTCACGATCGGCATGGTCTACCTCACGCACCTCTCGCTCGACAGCGTCTACGTCGCCGACATCATGCCGCCGCTCCTGATCCTCGGCTTCGGCATGGGCTCGACGATGCCGGGCGCATTCCAGTCGGCGACGCTCGGCGTCGACCGCTCGTTCGCGGGGGTCGCCTCGGCGATGGTGAACACGTCGCAGCAGGTCGGCGGCTCGATCGGCACCGCGCTGCTCAACACGATCGCGGCGAGCGCCGCGACGGCGTGGGTCGATGCGCACGCGAAGACCGCGACCCTCGCAGCGGATGCCGCCATCCACTCCTACACGACGGTGTTCTGGTGCAGCGCGGGGCTGTTCGCGTTCGGCGCCGTGCTCACGGCGCTGCTGTTCCGCCGCCGCTCACAGGGACTCTCCCTCTCGCACGCGGCACCGCCCACGGGCGAGCTCGCCGTCGCCCACTGAGCCGCTCCCGCTGAGGGGACGCATTCGGCGGGTATGGGCGTACCCATTCCCACCGAATGCGTCCCCTCACGCGCGCGCGTGCGCGCTGAGTGCGCTGAGCGCGCGACAGCGCGCGCGGAGGGTGCGCGCGAGCGCGCGAGCGAGGGCGGGGTCAGCGGCCGCCGCCGCCCCCGCCGCCGAACCCGCCGCCCGAGAAGCCGCCGCCACTGAAGCCGCTGAACGAGCTGCCTCCGCCGGAGCCCGACCACGACGAGCCCGACGAGCCCGACGCCACCGTCGTCGCGAAGGCGGTCGACGCGAATGCCCGCCCGAACGACGCCGCTCCGAGCGTCGAGAACGCCGGCTCGATGTCGGTCGGCGTCGTCGCGTACTGGCGGCCGAGCACCTCGCGCCATCGGTCCTCGATGTCGAACAGGATCGCGTAGGGCAGCAGCTTCTCGTAGAGCACCACGAGCTGCTCGCCCGTCGGCGCCGCCCGAGTCTCGACGCCCTCCGGGCTCTGCAGCACGCGGATGCGGTCCGCCTCCGCGAGCGCGAGGTAGTCCCGGATGCCGAGCAGGTGCTCGTAGGCCGGCACGGCCTTCTCGGTCGGACGCTCCGGCGGCGCGAGCACGATCACCGTCGCGACGCCGAGGACGAGCGCGAGCGCGCACAGCAGGTAGAAGAGTCCCGCGCCCCAGTCGCCGACCAGGAGCACGGCGCCGAGCACGACCGCGAGCCCCGCCACGGCGGCGCCCGCCGCTCGCAACGCCGTGCTCGTCCGGGTGTGCCGCCGGGCGACGAGCCCCTGATCGCGCACCGAGTCCCGCGCGTCGCCGAGCAGCTTCGTCACGCGGTCGCCGATCTTCGTGTCCCCGTGGTCGAGCGTGACCGTCGTGCCCGGCTTGATCGAGCCGAACAGGGTGCGCGCGGCCGCACTGTCCTCGTCGTCGAGCGCCGTGGCATCCGTCAACCGCAGCGTGTAGTCGTCGCCGTCCCGCGCGAGCGTCGCCGCGCGCGCGACCACGAGCTCGGTCACGAGCGCGGGCAGGGCGCGGTCGCGCTCGTCGAGCAGCTCGGCCGCCTCCATGACGCCGATGCCCGGGAACGCTGCGTACTGCGGCACGATGATGCCCGTCCCGCGCGGCGGGCCGAGTCGACGGATGCGCACCACGATCCCGGCGATGAGCACGAGGAGTGCGAGCGCCGCGAGGATCCACACGAGCAGCCGCGGCACCGAGATCGGCACGTCGAACGTGCCGGGCGCGAACCCGACCACCACTGTCACGTTCTCGTGCTCGGCGAGATCGGTGACGTCGACCGAGTAGCTGTCGCCTTCGCGCGTGATGTCGCAGGGGTCGTTCGACCCCTGCTCGCCGACGAAGCACGCGGTCCGCCCGTCGACCGAGCGGGCGAGCGCCGGATCCACGTGCAGCGTCGCGGACACCTCGCCGAACGGCTGGTTCCAGCCGGTGCCGTTGACGTCGAATGTGAACTCCTGGCCGTCCGAGAACACCGGCGCGTGGATGGCGTCGCGCATCCGATAGGCGATGACGTACGTCGTCCGGCCGTGCACGTACTCGTCCGTGCCGACCGCGACGGTCGTGAAGCCGTCGCTGTGGTCGACCTCGTAGGCGACGGGCTGGTCCGCGGCATCCGTCACCGACTCGACGTGCACGTCGAGCGAACGACCGTCGGCGGTCTCGGGGATCGCGCGGACGATGCCCCGGTTCTGGTCGTAGTCCGGGAAGTCGGCGACGAACGTCTCGGTCACGGCGAGCCGTGCGCGACCGGACTCGTCGGCCGTCAGCTCGTAGTCGGTGTGCAGGCTCTCGAACGAGAAGTCGTCGGTGGACGCGTACGAGTAGCCGTCGTCGGACGAACCGCCGCCGTCATCGTCGACGAATCCGATGAGCGCGATCACTCCGATGACGAGGGCGACGAAGAACCAGCCGCCGCCGCTCTTCTTCGAGGTGCTGTGCCTGCTCATGGCCGCGAGCGTATCGGGCGGCGGCGGCGCGGAGGCGCGTCCGTCACCAGCCGCGACTGCACGACCCGGCAACTACCTCGACGAGGTCATTCGAAACGCTCCGGCATTCTAGACCCCCTCACGCTCTGACGAGCTCGAGGAGCTCGGCGCCGTACTGCTCGAGCTTCTTCTCGCCGACGCCGCTGATCGAGGCGAGCTCGCCGAGCGAGGCCGGGCGCGTGATCGCGATGCCGCGCAGGGTCGCGTCGCCGAACACGACGTAGGCGGGTACGCCCTGCTCGCGCGCTCGGGTCGCCCTCCAGGCGCGCAGCGCCTCGAACAGGCCGCCCGCCTCCCTCGGCAGCTCCTGCACGATCTTCGCCTTGCGGCCGCCGCGCGCCGGGCGCTCGGGCTCCTTGCGCAGGCGCACGGGGCGCTGCCCGCTGAGCACCGCGGCGCTCGCCTCGGTGATGACGAGGGTGCCGTAGCCGTCGTCGGCGACGCCGAGCACGCCCTGGGCGAGCAGCTGGCGCACGACACCGCGCCACTCGGCCTCGCTGAGGTCGGCGCCGATGCCGAACGTCGTGAGCTGGTCGTGACGCTGCTGGGTCACGCGGTCGGTCTCGCGCCCCAGCAGGATGTCGATGATGTGCCCGGCGCCGTAGCGCTGCTGGCGCTCGCGCCACAACCGCACGACGGTCGAGAGCAGCTTCTGCGCGGGGATCGTGCCGTCGATCGCCTCGGGCGGCGCGAGGCAGGTGTCGCAGTTGCCGCAGCGGTCGCCGCCCGCGAACTCCTCGCCGAAGTAGCTCAGCAGCTGCACGCGCCGGCAGTCGACCGTCTCGCACAGCGCGAGCATCGCGTCGAGGTTGGCGCCGAGGCGACGGCGGAACTCTGGCGTTCCCTCGGACTGCTGGATCATCCGTCGCTGCTGCACGACATCCTGCAGGCCGTACGCGAGCCAGGCCGTCGAGGGCAGGCCGTCGCGGCCGGCGCGGCCGGTCTCCTGGTAGTAGCCCTCGACGCTCTTCGGCAGGTCGAGGTGGGCGACGAAACGCACATCGGGCTTGTCGATGCCCATGCCGAACGCGATCGTCGCGACCATCACGACCCCGTCGTCGCGCAGGAACCGCGCCTGGTTCGCGGCGCGCAGCCGCGCGTCGAGTCCGGCGTGGTACGGGAGCGCCGGGATGCCGTGCTCGGTCAGGAACGCCGCGGTCTTCTCGACGGATGCCCGCGACAGGCAGTAGACGATGCCCGCGTCGCCGTCGTGCTCGGTGCGGATGAAGCTCAGCAGCTGCTGCAGCGGCTGGTTCTTCGCCTCGATGCGGTACTGGATGTTGGCCCGATCGAAGCTCGAGACGAAGTGCCGGGCGGTGCCGAGGTCGAGCCGCGCGGCGATCTCGCGGTGCGTGACCTCGGTGGCCGTGGCGGTGAGCGCGATACGCGGCACGGTCGGCCAGCGCTCGTGCAGCACGGAGAGCCGCAGGTAGTCGGGGCGGAAGTCGTGGCCCCACTGGCTCACGCAGTGCGCCTCGTCGATCGCGAACAGGGCGATGCGGCCCTCGTCGAGCAGCCGGGTCGTCGACTCGACCGCGAGCCGCTCGGGCGCGAGGTAGAGCAGGTCGAGCTCGCCCTCCCGGTAGGCGCGCTCGACGAGCGCACGCTGGCCGGCATCCTGCGTCGAGTTGAGGAACGCGGCCCGCACGCCGAGCGCGGCGAGGGCGTCGACCTGGTCCTGCATGAGGGCGATGAGCGGTGAGATCACGATGCCGGTGCCCGCGCGCACGAGCGACGGGATCTGGTAACACAGCGACTTGCCGCCGCCCGTGGGCATGAGCACGATCGCGTCGCCGCCCGCGACGACGTGGTCGATGATCTCGTGCTGCTGGCCGCGGAAGCTGTCGTAGCCGAACGTGCGCTCGAGCACCGCCAGCGGCGTCGCCCTCGGCATGCTGGCGTGCGCGGCTGTCATGGTGCGGCCCAGTGTACGGACGACGTGCGACGCTCCCCGGATCCGAGCTTCCATTGCCTCCGAGCGCGGATGTCGATAGCGACCGAATGCCACCGCATGACCGAGTACTCTACGAGCTCGCCGTAGCACGGGTGAGGAACGCCAGTTGTACGTTTTCGGCCGTCGGCGTGCCTGTCATCAACGTCATCGCCTTGCCCGGTCAAGGATTCTCGGTGAGCGCCCTTGAGCACCGAACGGCGTCGGTGCCCGTGGAGATCGCTCACACGCAGAACGCATTCCGTGTGGATGACTATCAAGGCGCCGCCCCGGCTGCCGTTCTTCAGGCGGACGTCTCAGTCGGGGATCGGATGGATGGTCGGGGCGACGGGACTGAGCGCTTCGTCGGCCATCGCATCCGTGCCGTCCGATACGTGGCCGTCGACCTTCACTCTGGACCAAGCCATGCGACGCCCGCCCGCGCCCGGCGTCATCCGTTCGCGTGGTCGTCGCGCCGTCGGTCTGCGTAGGACAGGTCGATGCGGATGGGGCCGCTCTCGATCGGCGGATCGCCCGGCGCCGGGGCCGGCGCGGGGGGCACGGATGCCGCATCCTGCACGACCTTCGCCTCGTACGCCGACGGGTGGTACAGCTCCTCGAACGGTCCGCCGCCGAAGCCGGGCGGCACGTAGGCGGGGTCGCTCTCACGGCGGCGGGCGAGCGCGCGGCGGACGGCGATCGGCGCGGCGACCGCCGCCGCGACGAGCGCGACGACGAGCAGCGTGCCGAGGGCGATGCCGAGCCACGTCATGGCATCGAGGGTAGTGCGGCGAACCGGCACCGGGCCGTTCCCAGCGGAGGCAACCTCCGCTAAGCTTGTGTTTAGGCAACTAAACCACCCGGCCTCGACGGCGAGACCACGTCCCGAAGGGAAACCTGTGGCTCGCTCCACCCGGTCCGGCGTCTTCCACCGCGATCACCCGCGCTACAAGTGGATCGTGCTGAGCAACACGACGCTCGGCGTGCTCATGGCGACGATCAACGGCTCGATCGTGCTCATCTCGCTGCCCGCGATCTTCGCCGGCATCCAACTCAACCCGCTCGAAGCGAGCAACGTGAGCTACCTGCTGTGGATGCTCATGGGCTACATCCTCGTGACGGCGGTGCTCGTCGTCACGTTCGGGCGGCTGGGCGACATGTACGGCCGGGTGCGCATCTACAACCTCGGCTTCGTGATCTTCGCGCTCGCCGCGATCGCGCTGTTCTTCGTGCCGTTCACCGGCGCCGCGGGCGCGGACTGGCTCATCGGCTGGCGGCTCGTGCAGGCCGTCGGCGGCGCCATGCTCATGGCGAACTCGCCCGCGATCCTGACGGATGCGTTCCCCGCGAACCGGCGCGGCATGGCGCTCGGCATCAACCAGATCGCCGCGATCGCCGGAACGTTCCTCGGCCTCGTGGTCGGCGGCGTGCTGGCCGAGATCGACTGGCGCGCGGTGTTCTTCGTGAGCGTGCCGATCGGCATCCTCGGCACCATCTGGTCGTACGTCTCGCTGCACGAGTCGGGGGTGCGGCGCCCGTCGCGCATCGACTGGGCGGGCAACATCCTGTTCGCGATCGGCCTCGTGGCGCTGCTCACGGCGATCACCTACGGCATCCAGCCCTACGGCGACAGCTCGACGGGCTGGCTCAACCCGTGGGTGCTCGCGGGCCTCATCGGCGGCGGCGCGCTGCTCGTCGTGTTCGTGATCGTGGAGTCGCGCCTCGCCGAGCCGATGTTCAACGTGCGCCTGTTCCGCATCCGTGCGTTCGCGACCGGCAACCTCGCGGCCCTGCTCGCGTCGATCGCGCGCGGCGGCCTGCAGTTCATGCTCATCATCTGGCTGCAGGGCATCTGGCTGCCGCTGCACGGCTACTCGTACGAGTCGACGCCGCTGTGGGCGGGCATCTACCTGCTGCCGCTCACGGTCGGCTTCCTCGTCGCCGGCCCGATCTCGGGCACGCTCAGCGACCGGATCGGCGCCCGCGCGCTTGCGACGACCGGCCTGCTCGTCGTCGCGGCGACGTTCGTGCTGCTGCTCGTCATCCCGGTCGACTTCGCGTACGGGGAGTTCGCGCTGCTGACGTTCCTCAACGGCATCGGCTCGGGCATGTTCGCGGCACCGAACCGCACCGCCATCATGAACAGCGTGCCGGCGGACCAGCGCGGGGCGGCATCCGGCATGTCAGGCATGTTCCAGAACGCCGGCAACTCGCTCTCGATCGGCGTGTTCTTCTCGCTCATGATCGCGGGCCTCGCCTCGACGCTGCCGACCGCGCTGCGCGACGGTCTCACCCAGCACGGAGTGGCGGATGCCGCGGCCGCCCAGCTCGCGAACCTGCCCCCGGTGAGCAGCCTGTTCGCCGCGTTCCTCGGCTACAACCCGATCCAGTCGCTGCTCGGCCCGGCCGGGGTGCTCGACCACCTCTCGGCCGCGGACTCCGCCGCGCTCACGGGCAAGACGTTCTTCCCGCAGCTGATCTCGGAACCGTTCCACTCGGGGCTCGTGATCGTGTTCATCGCCGCGGCCGTCATGTCGGTGATCGGCGCCATCGCCTCGGTCTTCTCCGGCGGCAAGTACGTGCACGACGACGTAACGGATGCGGTGGGTGCGCCGGCGGGGATGCCGGCGGTGCCGGGCGCGGGCGTTCCGGTCGCGAATGCGGCGGAGCAGCTCAGCGACGTGTGAGCATCCTGCTGGCCGAGGAGCGCGACCACGTCGCCCGCGTCTCGAGACCACGACGGCCCCGGTCGGCGAACGAGTGGTCTCGAGACGCGTCCTCGCTGCGCTCGGGCGCTCCTCGACCCACGGAGTGGGCGCTCGGGCGCTCCTCGACCAGCGGGTGGGCGCTCGGGCGCTCATCCACCAGCGGAGTGGGCGCTCGGGCGCTCATCCACCAGCGGGGTGGGCCGCGCGATCAGATGATCCAGACCGGCTCGTGGTCGGCGACGTGTGAGCATCCTGCTGGCCGAGGAGCGCGACCACGTCGCCCGCGTCTCGAGACCACGACGGCCCCGGTCGGCGAACGAGTGGTCTCGAGACGCGTCCTCGCTGCGCTCGGGCGCTCCTCGACCAGCGGGGCGGGAACTCGGGCGCTCCTCGACCAGCGGAGTGGGTCCGGCGCTCCTCGACCAGCGGAGTGGGTCGGGCGCTCATCCACCAGCGGGGTGGGTCGCGCGATCAGATGATCCAGACCGGCTCGTGGTCGGCGGAGTCGCGGGGTCGGGCGACGGCCGGCACGCCCGTGACGATCGAGCGCGGCGGCGCGGAGCGCAGCACGACCGCGCCGGCGCCGACGGCGGAGTCCGCGCCGATCGAGATGGGCCCGAGCAGCGTCGCAGCGGCCCCGATGAGCACACGATCGCCGATCGTCGGGTGGCGCTTGACCGCGTCGAGCGCCGTGCCGCCGAGCGTCACCCCGTGGTACATCGTCACGTCATCGCCGATCTCGGCCGTCTCTCCGATCACGACGCCCATGCCGTGGTCGATGAACAGCCGGCGTCCGATCCGGGCGCCCGGATGGATCTCGACGCCCGTGAGGATTCTCGCCATCTGGGCGAGCACGCGGGCGAGCAGGCGCATCCGTCTCCCCCACAGCGCGTGCGCGAGCCGGTGCCACCAGACCGCGTGCAGCCCCGAGTAGAGCAGCCACACCTCGAACGCCGAACGCGCCGCCGGATCCCGGCGGCGCGCTGCGGCGACGTCCTCGCGGACGTTGAACAGTCCCAGTGTCAGACCTCGAGGTCCTCGTAGAGCACGGTCGACAGGTAGCGCTCGCCGTAGCTCGCGACGATGACGACGATCGTCTTGCCCGCGTTCTCGGCGCGGCCGGCCAGCTCGAGGGCCGCAGAGACGGTCGCGCCCGACGAGATGCCGGCGAGGATGCCCTCGTCGGTCGCGAGCTTGCGCGCGACCTCGACCGAGCGGGTGATGTCGACGTCGATGATCTCGTCGTAGATCTCGCGGTCGAGGATCTCGGGGATGAAGTTGGCGCCGATGCCCTGGATCTTGTGCGGACCGGGGGCGCCGCCGTTCAGAATGGGCGACTCGGCCGGCTCGACTCCGACGATCTGCACGCCGGGCTTCTGCTCCTTGAGGTACTGGCCGGTGCCCGAGATGGTGCCGCCCGTGCCGATGCCGGAGACGAAGATGTCGACGGTCCCGTCGGTGTCGTCCCAGACCTCGGGGCCGGTCGTCGCACGGTGGATCGCGACGTTCGCGACGTTCGCGAACTGCTTCGCGAGGATCGCGCCGGGCGTGGCCGCGGCGATCTCCTCCGCCTTCGCGACGGCCCCGCGCATCCCCTCGCTGCCCGGCGTGAGCACGAGCTCCGCGCCGTAGGCCTTGAGCAGCAGCTTGCGCTCCTTCGACATGGTCTCGGGCATCGCGAGGATGACGTGGTATCCGCGGGCGGCGCCGATCGCGGCCAGCGCGATGCCGGTGTTGCCGCTCGTGCCCTCGACGATCGTGCCGCCGGGCTTCAACTCGCCGGACCGCTCGGCCGCGTCGACGATGCCGACTCCGAGGCGGTCCTTGACGGATGCGGACGGGTTGTAGAACTCGAGCTTCGCGAGCACCGTCGCGCCGAGACCCTCGGTCAGGCGGTTGAGCTTCACGAGCGGGGTCTTGCCGAAGACCTCGGTGATGTCGTTGTAGATGCGGGCCACGTGAGGCCGTCCTCTCTGCGCCGGGAACACGGACGGCACGAGCCTATGGCCTCGCGCACGCCGGATGACGTGATGTTGCGGCCACGGCATCCCGTGTTGACTTAGGGTAGCCTTACCTACCCGACCCGAGGAGCTCCCGTGGGATTCGAGAACGCCCGGCGCGCGTCGACGCTGTGCCGCGTCGCGGTGACGCGCGCCGAGCGCATCAGCCCGAACTTCATCCGCGTCACGGTAGCGGGTGACGAGCTCGCCCACCTCGCGGACCACGGGTTCGACCACTGGTTCCGGCTGTTCCTGCCCCAGGAGGGACGCGAGACGAGCTTCGACCTGCCCGACAGCTTCGGCATGGGCGGCTACGTGAAGTACCTGCGGATGTCGGGATCGTCGCGTCCGCACCTGCGCAATTACACGGTGCGCGCTCTCCGTCCCGCCGAACGCGAGCTCGACATCGACTTCGTCGTGCACGGCGACGAGGGTGTCGCGGGGCGCTGGGTGCAGCGCGCCGCGCCCGGCGACCGGGTCGCCCTCATCGACCAGGCGCACGCGTACGGCGACCACTCCGCGGCCACGGAGCACCTCATCGCGGGCGACGAGACGGCGCTGCCCGCGATCGCGAACATCCTGCGCGACCTGCCGCGGGACGCGCGTGGCCTCGCCATCGTCGAACTGCCGGATGCCGCGGACGCCCAGCCGCTCGACCCGCCCCCCGGGATCGAGGTGCGCGAGCTCGTGCGGCGCGCCGGCGATCGGCCGGGGTCCGCGGCCCTCGCCGAGGTGCAGCGGTGGCGCCCGGCGACCGAGCGTCCGGCGGCGTATCTGGTCGGCGAGCAGGCGCTCGCGGCCGGTGGGCGCCGGCACGCCGTTGCGGCCGGCGTGCCCAAGAACGACGTCGTCTTCACCGGGTACTGGAAGCTCGGGCGCGCTCACTGAACCGCACTCGGCGAGGATTGCGGCATCCGCACTGTTGACGGATGCGAACAATCCCGGCGAATCTTGGTTCATGACGGATCCCGCCGGGGCGAACGCGGCCAATCGCCTGGCGCACGTGGTGGCGCGGCTGAGCCGCCGCATCCGTGGCGCGAACACCGGGCTGAGCTACGGGCCGCTGTCGGCGCTGGCGACGATCGAGAAGTTCGCGCCCGTGCGGCTCGCGGATGTCGCGCACCAGGAGTTCATCTCGGCGCCGAGCACGACCCGCCTCGTCGCCGACCTCGAGCGCCGCGGCCTGGTGTCGCGCTCGGTCGATCCCGACGACGGTCGCGCGTTCCTG
This sequence comes from Galbitalea sp. SE-J8, assembly GCF_030345695.1. Lineage (GTDB taxonomy): Bacteria > Actinomycetota > Actinomycetes > Actinomycetales > Microbacteriaceae > JAUASV01. The sequence goes on from NZ_JAUASV010000004.1 coordinate 31,931, forward strand.
CTCGACGTGACGGCTGCGGGCGAGACGGAGGTGTCGCGGGCGCGCACCGCGCGGGGCGCTCTCGTCGAGCGGCTGTTCGTGCCGCTCGACGAGTCCGATCTCGCGCTCATCGTCGCCGCGCTGCCCGCGCTCGAGCGACTGCTCGAGCTCGATGAGCGCGCCCAGCGACGCTAGGGCGCAGGGCGCGGGGCTCCCGGGCGCGGGGCTCCCCACCCGTGTGAGGACGATCTGCGCGTGTGAGGACGGTCTGGGCCGTCCTCACACGCGCAGATCGTCCTCACACCGGGGAGGGGTGTTCGCGGGGGAGGGGTGTTCGCGCGGGAGGGGTGTTCGCGCGGGCGGGGCCGGGCGGGTTAGAGCGCGGCGAGCTGCGTGACGAGGTCGTCGCCGGGCGCGACCTGGTCGAAACGCGCCTCGATCTCCGCGCGGCCGAGCAGGTCGTCGAGCTTGCGGCGGCGGTTCTTCGGCACGAGGGTGACGACCGTGCCCGCCTTGCCCGCCCGGCCGGTGCGGCCGGCGCGGTGCAGGTACGTCTTGTACTCGTCGGGCGCGTCGGCCTGGATCACGAGCGAGATGTCGTCGACGTGGATGCCGCGGGCCGCGACATCCGTGGCGACGAGCACGTTCACGCGTCCGCTCGTGAGCCGCTCCAGGTTGCGCGTGCGGCGCGACTGGTTCAGGTCGCCGTGCAGGCTCACCGCGCCGATGCCGGCATCCTCGAGGTACTCGCTGAGCTCCTCGGCGAACGCGCGCGTGCGGGTGAAGACGAGCGTCTTGCCGTCGCCGCCCGCGAGCTCGCGCACCAGCTCGCGCTTGTCGCGCTGCTCGATGAGCAGCACACGGTGGTCGATGGTCGAGCTGGCCTGGTCCTCGCCGGCGACCTCGTACACCTCGGGCTCGACGAGGAACTCGTCGACGAGCGTCGCGACCCCCGAGTCGAGGGTCGCCGAGAACAGCAGCTTCTGACCGTCCGGCGCGGTCTCACGGATGATGCGCTGCACTGGCTCGAGGAAGCCCAGGTCGCACATGTGGTCGGCCTCGTCGAGCACCGTGACCATGACCTCGGAGAGGTCCAGGGCGCCGCGGTTCACGAGGTCCTCGATGCGGCCGGGGGTGCCGATCACGATGTCGACGCCGCGCTCGAGCGCGCCGAGCTGGCGCTGATAGGGCACGCCGCCGTAGACCTGCGTCGTGAACACGCCGACGCTGCGCGCGATCGGCTGCACGGTGCGGTCGATCTGGAGTGCGAGCTCGCGCGTCGGGGCGAGGATGATCGCGCGCGGCGACCGTCCCATCTGACGCTTGCGCCCCATCCCGTTCTCCATGAGGCGCTCGACGAGCGGGGCGCCGAACGCGATCGTCTTGCCGGAGCCGGTGCGGCCGCGGCCGAGCACGTCCTTGCCCGAGAGCACGGCGGGGATCGTCGCGGCCTGGATGGGGAACGGCGCGTCGGCTCCCAGCTCGGCGAGCGTGCGCACGATGTTGCCGCCGAGGCCGAGGTCGGCGAACGTCACGCCCTCGACGTCGGTCGCCTCGACAGCGGATGCCTCGAGCCGCTCGAGCACGACGTCGTCGACGATCGGCTGCGCGGACTTCTCGGGGTAATAGGAGGAGTCGCGGCGGGGGGCGCGCTCGTCCCGGTCGAAGCCGCGGGGAGCGCGGTCGTCGCGGTCGAAACGGCGGGGGGCGCGGTCGTCACGGTCGAAGCCGCGGGGAGCGCGATCGTCGCGGTCGAAACGACGGGCACCGTTCGCAGCGTCGCGGCGGGGCGCGCGGTCATCGCGCGTCGGACGCTCGTCGCGATCGAAACGACGGGGGGCTCGCTCGTCCTCGCGGCGCGGGGTGCGGTCGTCGCGGTCGAAGGCGCGGGGGGCACGGTCATCACGATCGAACCGGCGGGGCGCACGGTCATCGCGCGCCGGACGCTCGTCGCGATCGAAACGACGCGGGGCACGCTCGTCGCGATCGAAGCGACCGGACCCGCTGGCGGCGTCGCGGCGGGGCGCGCGGTCATCACGGTCGCGGCGCGGCGCACGCTCGTCGCGATCGAAACGACGCGGGGCACGCTCGTCGCGATCGAAACGACGCGGGGCACGCTCGTCGCGGGCCGGACGCTCGTCGCGGCCCGCGCGGCCATCGCGAGAGAACCGCTCGTCGCGGCCCGCGCGGTCGCCGCGGGCGGGCCGGGGGTCCTTGCCGCGCGGCTCCCAGTTCGGGCGGCCGTCGGCAGCGAACCGGGTCGAGCCGTCTCGATTCGCCGAGTTTCCGCGCCGAGCGGTCCCGGTCGGGACCGCTCGGGACGGGGAGTACGAGCGGGCGGCGCGGTCGTCGTCGGTCCAGCGGCGCTTCGACGCGGGAGCGGCATCCGTCTCCGGCTTCCAGCCGCGGTGCTTGGGGCTCTTCTGCGCCGACTTGGGCGCGGCGGCGCGCGGCGCCGCCGCGCGCGTCGACGAGGTGCGAACAGACTTGTTCTGGGGCATGACTCTTCCGTGGTTCGTTGTCTCACCGCATGCTCGTGCCGCGCGAGCGCGCGTCACAGCAGGAACCCGGGCATCCATCGGCCGAGGCCATCACATACAGATCGTGATCGTCCGTCTCGCGATCGCGAGCGGAACCGGCCTCTGGGGCTCACACAGGAATACACACGTGCCCCTGGCCGACCGATCGACCCTACACGACGGATGCCGCGCCCACCAGAGCGCGCAGCGCAGCGCGCCCGCGAGCAGACGACGTGGTCGATCGCCGCCGTCTGGGAAGAGCATCCTGACCGCTCCCGCGCGCTACGCCACCACATCCGCGTACAGACGCGAATAGGCGCCGTTCGCAGCCAGCAACTCCTCGTGGCCGCCCTGTTCGACGATGCGGCCGCGCTCCAGAACGACGATGCGATCCGCGTTGCGGACCGTGCTGAGCCGGTGCGCCACGATGAGCACGGTTCGCCCCCGATTCAGACGCCGCATCGCCTCGCGCACGAGCGACTCCGACTCGTTGTCCAGCGCTGAGGTCGCCTCGTCGAGCAGCAGGATGCGCGGGTCGCGCACGATCGCGCGAGCGATGGCCAGCCGCTGCCGCTGCCCGCCGGAGAGCGCCGAGCCACGGTCGCCGACGCGCGTGTTCCACCCGTCGGCCAGCGCTGCGACGAACTCCTCGGCATTCGCCTCGCGCAGCGCATGGGCAACGACGTCGTCGGGCACCTCTCCGAGCCCGTACACGACGTTCTCCCGTACCGACCCGTCGAGGAGCACCGACTCCTGCGGCACGACCGCCACGTGTCGTCGCACCGTACGGAGGTCCAGGGTCTCGATATCCGACCCGTCGAGCAGGATGCGCCCGCCCTGCGGTCGCACGAACCCCAGCGCCAGGTTGAGCATCGTCGATTTTCCGGAGCCGGACGTGCCGACGAAGGCGATGGTCTCCCCGGCGGCCACGTGGAGCGTGAGTCGATCGATCGCGTGCGCCGCGGACCCGGGATACCGGTAGGAGACGTCCTCGAATGCCAGCTCGCCGGTGACCGATGCCACCGCGCGCTTGCCCTCGTTGTGCTCTCGGTCGGGTTCGGCGAAGAGCTCGCCGAGCGACCTGATCGACTCGATCCCCTTGGTGAACAACGGTGCGAGCCCGAGCAGCTGAACGACGGCGCCCGTCAGCATCCCGAAGTAGGTGCTCAGCAGCACGACCTGGCCCGGGGTGATGGGGATCACCCGGTTGAGCGCGGCGATCGCCGCGAGAACGAGACACACCAGTCCGAGTGTCTGGTAGCTGATCCAGGAGGAGACGTTGAAGCGTCCCTGCATGTGGTCGAGTCGTCGACCGCTCGCGCGCAACCGATGGGAGCTGTCCGCGATCCGCTGCTCGGCCACCGCCTCCAGCCCGTGGGCGCGCGTCACCGGCATGAGCGCGGCGACCTCCCCGACCGCTCCCGACAGCTCCTCCACGTCGCGCCGGAACCGTTCGTTGAGCGACCGCGACGCACGCCGCCCCGCACTCACGATCAGTGCCGAGACCGGTATCACGAGCGCGAAGATCGCCACGAACGCCGGGACCTGCACCGCGGTCACCGTCACGGCTCCGATCAGGATGCCGATTCCGCCGGCGAACGCGGGCAGCCCCGTGCTGAGCATGAATTCGACGTTCTCGACGTCGCGCACCAGCTTGCTCTGGATCACCGAGGCACTGGTGCGGGTGTGGAATCCGATGGACAGCGTCTGCAGCTCGCTGACCGTCGCGACGCGCAACTCGGCGGCGATCTGGCGAAATATCCGGCTGCTCAGGCGCACGAACGTCATGCTCGTCGGATAGTTGCTCAACAGAGCGACCAGACCGACCGCGCCGAGCAGCAGCACCCGCGCGGAGGAACCGTGATGCACGAGGTCATCGATGATGGCCGCCGTGATGACCGGCAACAACCAGACCGGCAGATCCTTCAGCGCGAACATGACCAGGGCGACGGCAATGCGCAATCGGTACGGGCGCATGAGCGACAGCATCGTTCGCGCCGGATGTCCGCCGTCGACGGTGTACGGAAGCGGATTGCGACGCCGAGCGGGCACGGGACTTCTCTTCTATGAGGTTCGTGAGTATGCGGGACGAGCGCGGTTGCCCCGGCCGTGTCCTCCGGCTCGCACCGTGCGCTCGATCGGAACGATGCGATGAGATAACGTTATCTGGGACCGCGTTCCGAGTACAGCACGCGGCAGGAACCACTCCGCCGCCCACCAACGGACTGGCCGTCTCCGATGCGACGCGTCAGCAAGGATGCCGATGAAGAGCCAGAACCCGACCATGGTCGACGTCGCCCGTGAGGCCAGGGTCTCGGTGAAGACGGTCTCGCGGTTCGTCAACGGCGAGACGAACATCGACCCCGTGCTCGCGGGCCGCATCGCCTCGGCGATCGAAGGGCTCGGCTACTACCGCAACCTCGCTGCTGCGAGCATCCGTCCGGGCTGGACCAGCCGGATGATCGGCGTCGTGATCAGCGACCTCGCGAATCCGTTCTACTCGACCCTGGCTCGTGCGATCGAAGAGGCGGCCGGCGCGCAGGGCTATCTCCTCATCATCGCGAGCTCCGAGGAGGACGGCCCGACGCACGATCGAGTCGTCGATCGGCTCATGGAGCAGCGCGTGGACGGGCTCATCGTCGTTCCGCCGCGCACCCCCGGTCGCGCGTGGGCGGATGTGCGCCCGTCCAGCCCCGCGCTCGTCATGCTCGACCGCCCGCTCGACGCCGCGGGAGCGGACATCATCCTCGCCGACAACGCCGGCGGCGCTCGATCCGGAACCGAGGAGCTCCTTCGTCACGGCGCACGCCGAATCGCGTTCGTCGGCGCGCAGCACGACGTCTATTCCGTGGCCGAGCGTCACCGCGGCTACTCGCAGGCGCTCACGGCCGCGGGCCTCCGGCCGGACGACATCAGCGTGTCCGAGGTGACGCGCGACGCGGAGCACGCGGCCGCCCTCATCGAACGCCTGGTGGAGACGGACGCTACGGATGCGATTTTCGCTGCTAACAACCGCGCCGCGATCGGTGCGCTGCTGGCATTCCGGCGCCTCGGGCGACGGCTTCCTCTCATCGGATTCGATGACTTCGAGGCCGCTCCGCTGGCCGTTCCCGCGGTCTCGGTGGTGCGCCAGGACGTCAATGAGATGGGCCGACTCGCCGCCGAGCTGGTCATCCGGCGCGCCACCGGGCGCGGCGCGCCGGCGACCACGCACACGCTGCCCACGTCGCTGGTGCTGCGGGGCTCCGAGCTGCCGGGCTGAGCCCCGATCGCGCGCCGCGCCGACCCTGCGGCGGGGACGCGCGACGCGCGAGCTCAGCCCTTCAGCGAGAACCCCTGCATCCCCTTCACGAAGTGACGCTGGAGGAAGAAGAACAGGATGATGGGCGGCAGCATCGCGAGGTTCGCGACGGTGAATGCCATCGGGACGTCCGACAGCACCGACTGATTCGACGTGGCGGCCTTCAGAGTCGCCATGTCGCTCATCAGGTTCTGGCCGCCCAGGCCGATCGTCCACGCCTCCGCGTTGCCGCTCACCGTGATCAGCGGCCACATGTAGTCGTTCCAGATCGCCACGGACTGGAAGATCGCCATGACGATGATCACCGGTCGCAGCAGGGGAAGGTACACGTGCCACAGCACGCGGATCAGGCCCGCACCGTCGAGTCGCGCGGCCTCCTCGAAGTCGGGTGGGATGCTGATGATCGCCTGCCGGACCAGGAAGATGTAGGTCGCGTTGCACAGGCCCGCGATCATGAGCGCGGCGAACGAGTTGATCAGGCCGTGGCCGCCCTGGCCCGTCGCGTCGTTTCCGCCCAGGAACGGGACCCGCGCCATGAGCACGTACGTCGGGATCAGGAACACGATTCCGGGAAACATCATGCCGGAGAGCAGGATGTTGAACGCCAGGATCCGCCCCCGGAAGCGGAGACGCGCGAAGACGTATCCGCAGAGCACGGCGACGATGCCCGGGACCAGGATGTACCACGCGATCCGCAGCACCGTGTTGAAGAACCAGATGGCAACCGTCGGCGGCAGCTGGGCGATCGCCTCCCAGTTCGACAGGGTCGGCGCCGTGATGAGGGGCCAGAACGTCGACTTCGCGAAGCCCTCGACCGTGGTGAACGTCGCCGCGAGCCCGAAGATCAGCGGGTAGGCCATCACGAGGCTGCCGACGATCATCGCGACGTTGACGACGGTTCTGGACGCGGAGACCTTCTTGCGCCGTTGCTTTCTTCGAGGCTGAGTGATCGCGGTCATCGTTGCTCGTCCTTCGTCATCATGCGCAGCATGGTCAGACTGAATGCCAGGAGCAGGAGCGCAAGGATCACCGCCCCGGCAGCGGCGAGACCCAGGTGCGCGTTCACGAACGCATCGTCGTAGATCTGCAACAGCATCACCATCGTGGAGTTCAACGGGCCGCCCTTCGTCATGAGCAGCACTGATTCGAACTGCTGAAATCCTCCGATCGTCGTCGTGATCAGCACGAACACGAGCATCGGCTTCAGCAGCGGGATCGTGATGTAGAACGTGCGTTGGATGGCGACCGCCCCGTCGACCCGAGCGGCCTCGTAGACCTCCGGGTCGATGCTCGACAGTCCGGCGATGAACAGCAGGACCGGTCCGCCGATCCCGTGCCACACGGTGTACAGGATCAGGATGATGCGGGCTGCCGTCGGATCGGTCGTCCAGACGAACGGGCCCTGGCCGAACATCGCCAGCATCCGCGAGACGACCCCGTCGCTCGGCGAGAGGAAGATCAGGGCGACCTGTGTCGTGATCGCCGCCGACGTCAGCGTGGGCACGTACCACGCCGCCCGGTGGATGGCCGCGCCGATGACCCGGGTCTGAATCGCGAGCGCGATGAGAAACGCCACGACCGTCTGCACCACGAGGATGCCGACCGCCATGATGAACGTGTTCAGCATCACCGTGGGGTACGGATCCTGCAGGTAGCGCAGATAGTTGCCCAGTCCCACGAAGCTCGGGGAGGCGCTGATCCCGTTGTAGTTCGTCAGACTGAGTGCCACATTGAGCAGCACCGGAACGAACTCGAAGACGCCGAGGTAGACGAGAACCGGCACCAGGATGATCCATGCCGTCCGGCGCTGCCGCCGCGCGGTGGCGGACCGCTTGACGCGGCCCGCCACGCTGTGCGACGTGTCATGTGCTCGCCCGATCGGTTGTGCGCCGATCTGCTGAGTGGTCGCCACGATGGTGCTCTACCCCTTCAGAGCGGTTTCCGCGGTGGCCTGGGCCTCATCCCAGATGTCGCTGAGCGAGTCGTTCGTCGTCAGGGTCTTCAGGAATGCGTCGTTCCACGCCTGCCAGACCTGCTGCGGGTTCGTCGACCACTGCGGCAGCGGATGCACATCCGCGTTCAGAAGGACGTCGGCGAACGGCTGCTCGGCGGCGCTCATGGTCGGCCGGACCGCCTCGAGGGCGGACTTGGTCGCCGGAATCCGGCCGATCGCCGTGTACCCGAGCTCCTGCGCCTCATCCGTCGTGAGCGACTTCACGAATTCCTTCGCGAGGTCCACGTGCTTGCTCGTCTTGAGCACCGCGTACAGCACGTTGCCCACGACGAGCGACGACTGCGTCCCGCCGGCGGGCAGGGGAACCATGGAGTACTGGCAATCGGTGCAGCCCGATTGCGCGGCCCACGCGACGTGCCAGCTGCCCGCAACCTGATAGGCCGACTTGCCTTCGAAGAGCGCCGAGTAGATCTTCCCCTCATCGGGGTCGAAGTTGAGCCCGGGCTGCGTGGTCTTGTCGATCTCGCGGAGGAACTTGTAGACGTCGAGCGCCTTCGGGTCGTTGAAGTTCGGCTTGCCGTCGGCCGTGGCGAGCGGGGCGCCCGCCTGGTTGAGGAACACGGCGGCGCGGAACACCGCACCGAGGTTGGAGCCCTGCGGCCCCTGGTCGGTGTAGCCGTAGTACTTGCCCGCGCCCTTCGCGGTGATCTCCTTCGCCTGCGTCAGCAGGTCGTCCCACGTCGCCGGGGCGGAACTGCAGTCGAGGCCCGCCTCCTCGATGACGGTGCAGTTGCGTTCGAATCCGAAGACACCGGTCCACGACGGAAGCGCATACGTCTTGCCGTCGTACTGCCCCGCCTCAAGGGTGCCGGGGATCAGGTTGTCCTTGATGTCCTTGATCTCGTCGTCGAGGGGCACGAGCGCGTCGTTCGCGGCATACGACTGGAAGTAGTTCTCACCGACGATGATGTCGGGGCCGGTACCCGCGAGCAGCGCCGTCGTGAGGTTCTGGCGCAGAACATCGTCCCAGCCGTGGTTCTCGATCTTGACGGTGACGCCGGGGTGCGCCTTCTCGAACGTGTCGATGAGGTACTGCCCGTACTTGCCCTGCTTGTCGGGATCGCTCTTGATCGTGTCGGCCGTGGTGCCTTCGGCCCACACGACGAGGGTCTTGTCGTCGCTGGCCTGCGTGCCACCCGGCGATGCCCCGCAGCCGCTCATCGTGATCGCGAGAACGCTGGCCGCCAGGGCTCCCGCGCCGGCGCGCACCGCGCGCGCCCTGTGTCCGGTACTTGTCTTCATTGACGCCACCTCTTAGTTCTTGGCCACGTGCGCTGCGCACGTGAAACAACGTTGTTTGACTCGTGCACTATGACACCTTCCACCGGGGCTGTCAAGCCACGACTGCCCCGGATTTACAGGCAAACAACGTTGTCACGAAGCCTCCGCAGCTCGAGCTTCCTCGGCCAGGAGCTCGAGCTGTCGAAGTTCGCCATCCGCCTCCCACACGAAGACGTAGCGCTCGAAGCCCGCGCTCGCCGGCAGCTCGAACGCGCGCGTCTGCGACGCCCATCGGAACGTCTCTGCGGAACGGCGATCGAGCAGCTCCTCGCGGTCCGCGTTTCGCCCGAACACGCTCCAGGCCCGCGGCGCTCCGGCCGGGTCCGCCCCGCAGGTGACGGTGTAGAGCACCGGCCGCCGGCCGTTGCTCGACCACTCGAACCAGTCACCGCGTCGCGTTGAGACATCCGCGACCCCGGCATCGTCGGACAGCGCGACGAGCGGCTCGCGGGAGCTCCTCACCTTCGCCCGGGGCGCGTCCCATGCCGGCCCGAGGTCGCGAAGCAGCCGATCGTCCCACGGGTCTGGCGCATCGAACGAGCCCCGGCCGAAGGCGCTCGGCTCGGGGCCGAGCGTGATCTCGATGGCGCATCCCGACGCCACGAGTCGGTGGGGCACTCGCAGGCTCGTCCACTCGGCGCCGTCGATCCGGACCGATTGGATGTAGTCGTTCCCGGGCGCGTTGTCTTTCGCCTCGACGACGAGGGTGCCGCCATCCACCTCGATGCTGATGCGATCGTGGAGCGGTGCCGTCAAGACGAACTCGGGCACGCCGACGCGGAGCGGGTAGAGGCCGAGCGACGCGAAGAAGTGCCACATGCTCATCTCGCCGTTGTCCTCGTCACCCGGATACCCCTGGCCGTTGTCGCTGCCGAGGAACAGGCGTCTCGCCGCCTGCCGGGTGATCGACTGGGTCTTGTGCGGCGCATCCGTGAACGCGTACATGAACGGGATGTGGTGCGCGGGTTGGTTGGACAGCCCGAACATGCCCATCCGGATGTCCCGCGCTTCGACCATCTCGTGGATGGTCTCCGGGTACCACCCGGGCCGATCGGCGCGCTCGGGCGTCGCGAAGAAGGCGTCGAGCTTGCGCTCCAGTCCCGCCTTGCCGCCGTACAGCTCGGCGAGGCGCGGGTCGTGCGGCGCGGTGAACGCCATCCCCCACGCGTTCGTCTCCGTGTAGTCGCCGCCCCACTCGGCAGGGTCGAACGCGGCGCCGCCCGTGAACGCGCCCGTCGCGTCCCTCCCCCGGAAGAACCCGGTGCGGGCATCGAAGAGCAGGCGGTAGTTCTGCGCCCGCGACCCGAAGTACCGCGCATTGGCTCGCAGCTCTCCCGCGCGCGGATGCTCGTCGCCCCACAGCGCGAGCAGGTGCTCCGAGAACCGCGCGATGCCGAAGTCGTTGATCGCGCCCTCGAGCGTCCAGGACAGGCCCTCGTCGATGTCGTTGGCGACGAAGCCCCGGAAGCGTCCCGAGTCGATACCCTTGCGGCCGTTCGCCGGGTCCGCTGACGGGGTGGTCGCGTTGCGCAGCATCGTGTCGTAGACGGTGCGGAGGTCCGACACCCCGACGCCCCGGATCACGGAGTCGGCGAAGACGATGTCGGAACTCGTCCCGACCATGGAGTCCGAGGCGCCCGGCGCGGACCATCGCGGAACCCAGCCGGTGCGGTCCGCATGGGCGACGAACCCGTCGAGGAGCTCTTTCGCCCTGCCCGGCGCCAGGAGCGCGTAGGCCGGCCACGCCGTGCGATAGGTGTCCCAGAAGCCGTTGTTCACGGTCAGCCCGCCCGGGACGACGGTTCCGCTGTGGCCGAGGAAGTCCGCGAACCCCGGCGCCCCCGCCGCGTCGAGCTCGTGGGCCTCGTTCGGGTACAGGTAGAGCCGGTACAGATTGGAGTACAGCGTCGCGAGCTGGTCGTCGGAAGCACCCGCAACGGTCACTCGCCCGAGCAACGCCTCCCAGACCTCGCGTGCGCGCGCGGCGAGCTCGTCGACCGTCGCTGCGCCGATCTCGCGGTCGAGCGTCTCGCGGGCGCGCGCCGGCGAGACGAACGAGGTCGCGATGCGCGCCGTGAAGGTCCCGCCCGGGAACGACAAGCCGTCCCCGCCCACCTCGAAGGGCTCGTCGAACCGGATCGCGAAATGCACGGCGGGCGCGTCGCGCCCGAGCGTCTCGCGGACCTCCGACGTGCCGAGGAGCGTGTCGTCGACGATGTGCGTCACGCGCACGGCGCCGGTGGGGTGCCCGACGGACAGTGTGACACCGCTCTCGAACGATCCGGTGACGATCCCCCCGGAGCGCGAGGGCGCGAGACGCACGGCGAACCCGTCTCCGCTCACCCGGTAGTCGTGCGGACGTGCGATCTCGTCGTCATGGTCGAAAGACGGCGACTGGTCGAGGGACGACGACCACGTGAGCTGTATCGCGCCCCAATCGCGCATCCAGGGGCTCGCGATGTGCGACACCGTCACGCCGTCGAGCCGGGGACGGCCATCGGGGCCGTTGTGCCCCTGGTAGGAGTAGGGCTGTTCGGTACGCCGGCGGTCGGTCATCGGCACCAGGAATGCGAAGGCGTTGGGGAGCGCGGTGGCCGGAGCGGTCAGACCCCGGGAGTACTCGCGCGAGCTGTTGGTGCCGCGCGTTGTCACGACGCGATCGCTCACGTGGTCCGACGCGGCCGTGCGGCGCACGATGCGGGGCCCATCGATCCACCCTCGGGCGTCATGCCCGTGAGCGGCGAACACGAGCTCCGCCGCCACGACCGTGCGTCCCGCGACCGCGTCGAGCGGGATCCGCTTCCGCGTCCACTGGTCGACCGAGACGGTCCGCGACGCACCCTGCGCCTCCGCATCGACGTCGACACCGTGCTGATCGCGCAGCTGCTCGGAACCGCTCCCGTCGTCGAACCGCAATCGCACCGCCACCCCGGTCGCCGCGTAGCCGCCGTCGTGCCACGAGTCGCCGAGCGGGGCAGTCGCGTCGAACATGGCGAAGACGTCGTACTCGAGCACATCGCCGGTCGCGACCCGATGCGGCGCCTGGAACGGGATCGGGGCGCGAAGCTCCTCCGTGCCGTCCGGGCGTCCGTCGAACCTGATGCACCGCCCCGACCGGGACCCCATGCCGCCGCGTCCGCTCGGCACGACGTCCGGGCCGGCGTCCTCGACGAGGACGAAACGCGTCGCGCGCTCCGCCCGCGTCCGATGAGTCGTGTTCACAGTGTGTAGCCCCCTCGCTGGCACCGATTCGCCGACGGCCGCGCGCCCCTCGGCGGGGACGGGGGTGAAACAACGTTGTTCACGCGGGTCGAAACAACGTTATTCTACACTCCAGCCGCCGCATCCGGGGCGTGCCAGGCCTCATCCTTCAGCGCGTCCGTCGGGCGAAGCCGCCCAGCAATCGACGGCAGCGCTCCGTCACCCTCATCCCCGAAAGGAGCCCGCAATGAGCTCACAAACCGAGTCTCCTCGACCCCAGCAGCGAGCGGCGCCCGTCGCCCACGACGACCCTTCCGCGCCGGGCAGCACAGCGAACCGGGGGAGCACCCTCGTCTTCGCCGGCGACTCGATCACCGATGCGGGCCGCGACCGCGCCATCCGCCTGTCGCTGGGTGACGGATACGTGAAGCTCATCGCGGACGCGCTCCACGGCCGCGGCCTCACGGTCGTCAATCAGGGCGTCTCAGGCGACCGCGCCGTGGATCTGGAGCGCCGGTGGCGCGACGTGCTCGCGGCGGACCCCGACGTGCTCACCGTGTACATCGGCGTCAACGACATGTGGCGCCGCTTCGACGCCGGCGACGCCACCTCTGCCGCGGAGTTCCAGAACACGACCGCGGGACTGCTCGAGGCGGCCGTCGCGACGGGGGTCGAGCACATCATCCTCATCGAGCCGTTCTTCCTTCCGGTGCGGGAGGAGCAGGTCGCGTGGCTCGACGACCTCGACCCGAAACGGGAGGCGATCGAGAGCCTGGCGGCGCGATTCGGCGCGTCGCACGTCGCGCTGCAGGAGCGCATGACGGCGGCCGCTGCCGAGCACGGGATCGCCGCCATCGCGCCGGATGGGGTGCATCCCGCGCCGCGGGGATCGGCACTCATCGCCGATGCCTGGCTCACGGCCTACAGCGAGATCGAGGAGCCCGCGAGAGGCTGACGGCCGCGCCGCGCCGCCCGCGTTCATCGGGTTCGGGACGAGTCATCCCGAACCCGATGGAACGCGGCCCCCTCTAGGGGGCGACGACCGAGACCGGCTCTCCGGCCCGAGCGCTGAAGGTGACCACGCCGTCCTCGCTCGCCACGACCTCGGCGCCGGCCGCGCGGTACCTCACGAGCGGCCCCATGTCGTGCAGCACGAAGGTCCGCACGCCGGCTCCCGGGACCTGGATCACCATTCCGCCCTCCGCTCGTTCCAGCAGGATGCGGCCGGTGCTGTAGCGGAGCGGCCCGGTGCGCATCGGCCGGACGACCACCGTCTCGAGACCGATGTCGAGGCCGAACAGCCCCTCCCGGATCAGCATGTCGATGGTCGCGGGATACTCGTGGTAGTACGGCGCCCGGACCTGCCGGCCCTCCGCGTCGTAGCGCTCCGTCATCCAGACCGTCCGCAGCAGGTCGGCGCGCACCGCCTCGAACATCGAGACGAACTGCTCGCGCGCACCCATTCGCTGCCGCGCTCGCAGATCCGCCCACCACAGCCTCGCCATCGCGCAGGATGAGTCTCCCGTGTTGCCGAGGTAGCAGTCCTCGGCCCGGTACGGCCGCAGGCTCACCCAGGTGCCCCGGCCGCCCGGATGGGTGAGTGCGTGCGCATCGAGCGCGGCCGTGATCACCGCGCTCCGGGCGTCGTCAGCGATCCCGAAGGCGACGGCGAGCAGGTTGTCGGTGTCATGCCGGTCGAACACGGTGGCGCCGTCCGTGCCGAGCGCCGTGACGTAGTGGTCCTTGCCGTCCCACAGCGCCTCGAGCCCGACGCGGATGCGACCGACGATCGCACGGATGCCCGCGGCACGCGCGTCGTCGCCCCGCAGCACAGCGGCCTGCGCGACGCGCTCGAGCACGTGCACCGCCATGGCGTTGGTGTCGAACGTGTATCCCTCCCGCCGGAAGACATCGATCCACAGCGGGCCGGTCGACCTCAGGAGGTTGCGCTCCCGATCGAATCGAGCGATCAGCCAATCCGTCGCCAGCGACACCGCGCCCCACGCGCTGTCGAGCCAGAGGGCGTCACCGGTGGCCGCGACGTAGTCGAGCGCTGCGAGAGTCCAGAAGAGATTCGGCCCCGGCTGGGGTGCACCGGAGATCGCCACGTATTCGGCGCGCTCGCCCTTGAAGTGGTGGGGCACCAGTCCGTCCGACGTGATGCCCGACATCGCCCGCTCGAGCACCGCCCGCGCCTGGCCCTCGGCGTACGGGTCCCCCGAGTAGCTCAGCGCCTTGACGACGCTCCACGAGTCCGGATCGAAGAACGTGTGCTTGCTCCCGTACGAGCGTTTCGGATGCGCGATCGTGGGGTACGAGCTGCCCGCGACGAGGTACGTTCCGAGCACGCCCAGCGACGAGCCGTAGAGCGCGGTCTGGTGCGCGACATCATCCGCCTCCCGGTCGAACATCCCGCTTCGCGCGTTGCCCGGGAACGGCCGGCTGTTGGCGTGCAGCGTGAAGCTCGCGCTGACCCGTTCGCCCGCTCCGATCCGCCCCGCGTCCTCGACGGTCACGGTGTCGACCCACTGGTCTTCGACATCCAGCTCACCCGACGGGATCAGCCGCAGCCCGACCGCCCCGGAGCTCCCGAAGAGCACGCTCTGACGCACCGGTCCGATGTCGCTCACGGCGAGCGACCCCTGGTGCTGGTCCATCGTGTAGAACGTCTCGAGCGGGCTCATCGAGATGAACTGCGCGTCGACCTCACGGGTGTTCTGCACCACTCCCCGCTCGAATAGACCCGCGAAGAACCACTGGGCCCCCGCAATCTCCACCAGGGGCACGAGCGCTTCCTGCGACCTCGACAGCGCGAAGACCGTCTCGATTCGGATCCCCGTCGCGACGCTCTCGGCCCGCCAGCTGATCTCGGCCTCGAAGCGGCCTCCGCCGGGCACCCAGCGGGCACGCATCTCGAATCGCGTGTCCGTGTGCTCGACGATCTCTCCGCGCACCTCGTCGCGTGCCGCGCTCGTGAGAGTTCCGTCATGATTGACGAGTGCCCAGCGCACTCCGCCTTCGGCGAGCAGCTCCGGCCCGAGCGGGCGGGTCTCATCCGTGCGACCTCGAAACCGCGAGAGCGTCGCGGCGTCGACATCGAAACCTGCCTCGAAGGCGTGGCCGGACACAATCTCAAGCGTCATTCGTTCGGGTCTCCGTGAACATCGTCGGGCACGACCCGGACGGGCCAAGCACTACGGTAGGGGTCTGAAACAACGTTGTCTAGCCAGGAGTCGGACCGCCCGCGAAAGCGGGATCCCGAGAGGATCGCCGCGCTGCTGCGCGCGAGCGGGAGCGTGTTCGCCGAGGACGAGGCGGACCTGCTGCTCGCGGAGTTCGACGACGACGACGACCTCGAGCGCGGCATCGAGCGCCGGCGCGCGGGCGAGCCGCTCGAGCACGTCGTCGGCTGGGCG
Organism: Galbitalea sp. SE-J8; assembly: GCF_030345695.1. Classification (GTDB taxonomy): domain Bacteria; phylum Actinomycetota; class Actinomycetes; order Actinomycetales; family Microbacteriaceae; genus JAUASV01. The sequence goes on from NZ_JAUASV010000004.1 coordinate 47,642, forward strand.
GAGTTCCACGGGCGGCGCATCCCGGTCGGGCCGGGCGTGTTCGTGCCGCGGCGGCGCAGCGAGTTCCTCGTCGATCGCGCACTGCGCGTGCTGCGCCCCGGCGACACGGCCGTCGAGCTGTGCTGCGGCGCGGCGGCGTTCGCCGTCGTGCTCGCCGACGCCGGTGCGGACGTCTGGGCCGTCGACATCGATCCGCGGGCGACCGCGTGGGCGGCGCGCAGCATCCGTGTCGATCGCGTGCTCACCGGCGACCTGTACGAGCCGCTGCCGTCCCTGCTGCGCGGCGCGGTCGACCTCATCGTCGTCAACGCGCCCTACGTGCCGACGGATGCGATCGCGACGATGCCGTCGGACGCGCGGGACTTCGAGCCGCTCGTCGCGCTCGACGGCGGGGCAGACGGGCTCGATCTGCACCGCCGCATCGCGGCCGGGGCGCCGGGCTGGCTGCGGCCCGGCGGGCGGCTGCTCATCGAGGCGGGCGAGCGGCAGGCGCCGGTATCGGCCCGCGCCCTCACCGCGGCGGGGCTGACCGCGCGGGTCGTGCGCGACGACGAGGCCGACGCCACGGTCGTCGAGGCGCGGATGCCGGCGGTCGCGATCGCGCCCGGACGTCCCGGCGACGAGGGGGTCCGCGCCCTCATCGCCGCGGCGGACGCGCTCGGCCTCGCGCTCTACGGCCCGGCCGGGTACTTCGCGCTGCCGATCGAGCGCATCGCCGACGAGCGCACGATGTTCCTCGTGGCGCGCGATCCGGACGGCCGCGCCGTCGGGACGGCCGCGCTCGTCGACCACGGCGACGGCACCGGCGAGCTGAAGCGGATGTTCGTCGCCGAGAGCGCCCGCGGGCTCGGCGCCGGCTCCGCCCTGCTCGCGGCGGTCGAGCGCGCGGCGAGGGAGTGCGGCATCCGTTCGCTCGTGCTCGAGACCGGACCGGCGCAGCCCGAGGCGATCGCGCTCTACGAGTCCGCGGGGTTCGCGCACGTGCCACTGTTCGGCCCCTACGTCGGCTCGACCGACAGCGTCTGCATGGCGAAGGACCTCTAGCGCGCGGGCCGCGCCGGCCGGCTCTGTAATGCTGTAGGCAGCAACGAATGCTGTAGGCAGCAACGCCGTAGGCAGCACCGGGAAGGACCGACCAGCCATGCTGCACGCCTCGAAGACCGCCGCCCAGAAGCGGGTCGACTTCCGCGCCGCCCTCGCCTCGGGCGAGCTGCTGCGGATGCCCGGCGCGTTCAACCCGCTGAGCGCCATGCTCATCGAGAAGCGCGGCTTCGAAGGCGTCTACGTCTCGGGCGCCGTGCTCTCGGCCGAGCTGGGACTGCCCGACATCGGCCTCACGACGCTCACCGAGGTCGCGCAGCGCGCCGGGCAGATCGCCCGCGTCACGAGCCTGCCCGCGCTCGTCGACGCGGACACCGGCTTCGGCGAGCCCATGAACGTCGCCCGCACGGTGCAGGTGCTCGAGGATGCCGGCGTCGCCGGCCTGCACCTCGAGGACCAGGTCAACCCGAAGCGCTGCGGACACCTCGACGGCAAGGAGGTCGTCGACGAGGCCACCGCGATCAAGCGCATCCGCGCGGCGGTGTCCGCACGGCGCGACGAGAACTTCCTCATCATGGCGCGCACCGACATCCGCGGGGTCGCGGGGCTTCCCGCCGCGATCGACCGCGCGAGGGCGCTCGTCGACGCGGGCGCCGACGCGATCTTCCCCGAGGCGATGGCGACGCTCGAGGAGTTCGCGGCCGTGCGGGCCGCGGTGGACGTGCCGATCCTCGCCAACGTCACCGAGTTCGGCAAGTCCGAGCTGTTCACGCACGCTCAGCTGGCCGATGTCGGCGTGAACCTGGTCATCCACCCCGTGTCCCTGCTGCGGCTCGCGATGGGCGCGGCGGACCGCGCGCTCAGCGCGCTCGCCGCGGCGGGCACCCTCGAGCCGCAGCTGCCCGAGATGCAGACCCGCGCCGAGCTCTACGAACTCGTCGACTACGCCGGCTACGACGCGTTCGACGGCGGCATCTACACGTTCGACCTCGCGAACAACCGCGGGGCCTGAACCGCGGGACCGCCTACTCCGAACCGGCCGCGGCGGCCCTCGCGCGGCGCGCCCGCCGCGCATCCCGACGCTCGCGTCGTCCGAAGACGGCCCAGTACAGCGTCGGCAGCACGATGAGCGTCAGCACCGTCGACGACACCAGGCCGCCGATGACGACGAGCGCGAGCGGCTGCGAGATGAAGCCGCCGTGACCCGTGATGCCGGTCGCCGAGGGCACGAGCGCGAAGATCGTCGCGAGCGCCGTCATCAGGATGGGGCGCAGGCGTCGCGCGGCGCCGTGCACGATCGCGTCGCGCACGCCCGAGCCGCGCGACCGGTACTGGTTCACGAGGTCGATGAGCACGATCGCGTTCGTCACGACGATGCCGACGAGCATGATGACGCCGATGATGCTCGGCACGCCGAGCGGCGTCGACGTGACGACCTGCAGCAGGATCGCGCCCGTCGCCGCGAACGGCACCGACACGAGCAGGAGCAGCGGCTGCAGCAGGCTCTTGAACGTCGCGACCATGATCACGTAGACGATGAGGATCGACGCGAGCAGCGCGAGCCCGAGCTGCAGGAACGCGTCCGACTGGTCGCTCGTGACGCCGCCGATCTCGGCCGAGGCGCTGTCGGGCAGGTCGACCGCGTCGACCGCCTTCGTCACCGCAGCGGATGCCGCCCCCACGTCGTCGCCGTTCGGGGTCACCGTGACGGTGGAGGTGCGCACGCCCTTCTCGGTCGTGATGCTCGCGGGCGTCTGCTCGACGGAGACGTCAGCGATCGTCGACAGCTTCACGGGGCCGTCCGCGGTCGGGACCTCGAACGCCTTCAGGTCTGCCTGCGTTGTCGGCCGCGCCGAATCGTTCAGGTAGATCGAGAGCGTCGTGTCGTCGACCTCCACGCTGCCGACCGAGCTCGGGTTCATCGCGGCGGTCACGATCCGGCCGACCTGCAGCTCGCTGAGCCCCTTCGCGGCGGCCTTCGCGCGGTCGACCGCGACCCGCAGGTACGGCTGCGTGGTCGCGAGGTCGCTCGTCGCCTGCGCCGTCACGTCGAGGCCCTTGACGGCGTCGAGCACGGCGTCCGAGGCGGTCGTCAGGTCGGCGGCGGTCGCCGCGCGCACCGTGATCGCGATGTCCGACGACGTGAAGCCGCCGCCCCCGCCGCTGCCGATCGTCACGTCGCCGACGTCGTCGAGGCCGTCGATCGCGGTGCGCACGCGATCCTGCACGGCCTCCTGGTCGGCATCCGCGTCGGTCGTGATCGAGAACGTGGCTCCGCCGCTCGAGCCGAACGACGCGAACGAGCCGCCGCTCGTCGAGCCGAGCGAGAGCTGCACGATGTCGACGCCCTTCACGTCGAGCAGGGCGTGCTCGACCGTCGTCGCCGCGGCGTCCTGCACGTCGAGGCTCGTGCCCGCGGGCAGCTCCTGCGAGACGGTGAGGGTGTTCTGGCCGCTCGAGCCGAGGAAGTTCGTCTTCAGGCTCGGCACGAGGCCGAGCGTGCCGACGAGCACGAGGATCGCCGCGACGATCACGAGCGCGGGGAATCGCAGCGTCCAGCGGATGACGGGCAGGTAGACCCGCTGGAGCGCGTTCGGGCGGTCCAGCTCGTCGATCGCGGCATCCGCCCCGGTCGCGGTGGCCGGGGCGAGCCGGGCGGCGTGCGCGTGCTCGGCGATCTCGCGCTTCGACGCCCGCGTGCCGAGGAACCAGTACGCGAGCACCGGCACGATCGTCAGCGCGACGAAGAGGGATGCGGCGAGCGCGATCGTCACCGTCAGCGCGAACGGGCGGAACAGCTCGCCGACCTCGGACCCGACGAGCGCGAGCGGCAGGAACACCGCGACCGTGGTCAGGGTGGAGGCGGTCACGGCTCCCGCGACCTCGCGCACGGCGGCGCGGATCGAGACGATCTTCGCCGCCTTCGGGTCCGCGTCGAACGCGCCGGCGAGCCGGTCGGCCGTGATGTGCCGCTTGATGTTCTCGATGACGACGATCGAGTCGTCGACGACGCGGCCGATCGCGATCGTGAGCGCGCCGAGCGTGAGGATGTTGAGCGTGTAGCCCGTCGCCCACATGCCGATGAACGTGATGAGCACGCTCACCGGGATCGACACCGCCGTCACGAGCGTCGAGCGGATCGAGAGCAGGAACACGAGGATGACGATGACCGCGAAGACGAGGCCGAGCACGCCCTCCTGGGCGAGCGACTCGATCGACTGCTCGATGTAGGGCGCCTGGTCGAACACGACCGTGAAGGTCGTGCCGCCGCCGACCGCCTTCTGCAGGTCGGGCAGCGCGTCGGTGACCTCGCGCGAGATGTCGACCGTGTTGCCCGCGGCCGCCTTCGAGACGGAGATCGTCACGCTCGGCTCGCCGTTGACCCGCGAGATGCCCGTCACGGGGTCGTCGACGATCTTCACGGACGCGACGTCCCCGATCGTGTGCACGTCGGCATCCGGCACCTGGGCGGTCGTCGACGTGCCGCCGGGGATGAGCGACGGCACCGACTGCGCGGTCGTCGCGCCGAGCACCGGGAGCTTCTCGATGTCCTGCACCGAGTGCAGCTGCACGCCCGCCTGCACCGTGAGCGTCTGGCCGTGCTCGGTGATCTCGCCCGAGGGCAGCAGCACGCCGTTGGCGGACAGCGCATCCGTGATCGCCTGGTTCGTGAGGCCGAGGCGGGCGAGCTCGTCGGCGTCGGGCGTGATCTGCACGCGCTGACCCGTGGCGCCGATGAGGCTCGCGTCGCTCACGCCGCCGAGGTCGCGCAGGTCGGGCAGCGTGGACGACTCGATGCGGTCGGCGAGCTCGGTCGGGTCGAGATCGCTCGTCACGGCGATCTGCACGGCCGGCAGGTCGGCGAAGCTGAACGTCAGCACCTGCGGGTCGACGTCGTCGGGCAGGCGGTTGGCGATGCGGTTGATCGCCGACTGCACCTTCTGCTCGGCGGTCGCGAGGTTCGTGCCGTACTCGAACGACGCGGTCACGGTCGACGTGTTCGTGCTCGACGTCGCGGTCGTCGACTCGAGCCCGTCGACGTTCTGGATCGCCGACTCGATCGGCGTCGACACGTCGTGCTCGACGACGTCGGGGCTCGCGCCCGGGTAGCTCGTGGCGACGAAGAGCTGCGGCAGCGAGATCGACGGGAACAGCTCCTGCTTGAGCGTCGTGATCGAGATGCCGCCGAACAGGGCGGCGCAGATCGTGATGAGCGCGATGAGCGAGCGGTTACGCAGGCTGAACACGGAGAGCAGGTGCACGGAATCTCCCGGGTGCGTGAGCACGGATGCTGTGGGCAGGGCGGCACGGCATCGTGCGCCGTTCAGTCTTCCGCACCCGGACTACTCCCCGGGGATGAATCCGCCCCCCTCCTCTCGCCCCCGCCACAACGGATTTCACGGAGATTCGTCGCCGGCACTGCGTGGAGCCCGCTGGTCGTGGGGTCAACCACGCGGATCTCCGTGAAATCCGTTGTGCGGCCGGGGGCGTCCCGGGGGCGGGGGGGGCGGCGGGGTCAGACGACCTCGGCGAGGAAGCTCGGGTCGGCGAAGGTGTCGGGCACGAGCGTGACCCAGGCGTCGCGCAGGGCGGCGACCGCGGCATCCGTCTCCTGCGCGCTGTAGCTGATCGGCAGGCGCAGGAAGCGCTCGAACGCGCCGTCGACGCCGAAGCGCGGGCCTGCGGCGAGCAGCAGCCCGCGAGTGCGCGCGGCGAGCACGAGCTGGGAGCTCACGGGCGCGCCGAGGTTGATCCACGCGGTGAGGCCGCCCTGCACGCGCGGCACCCTCCACTCCGGGATCGCGTCGGCGAGCGCCCGCTCGAGGTGATCGCGCCCGGCGCGCAGCTGCTCGCGGCGCACCGCGATGATGTCGTCGTAGCGCTCGAGCAGGTCCGCGACGACGAGCTGCTCGAGGATCGGCGTGCCGAGATCGCTCGTGCTGCGCGCCCGCACGAGCCGCTGGATGACGCTGCGCTCGGCGCGGATCCAGCCGATGCGGATGCCGCCCCACAGCGTCTTGCCGACGCTGCCGATCGTGATCGCGAGCTTCGCGGGGTCGAACGCCGCGAACGGCGCCACGTCGGGTGCGTCGATGGCGAGCTCGGCCATCGTCTCGTCGGCGACGAGCACGGTGCCCTGCCGGGCCGCGAGGGTGAGCGTGCGCTCACGCAGCTCCGGGCTCATCGACCGGCCGGTCGGGTTGTGGAAGTCGGGCATCAGGTAGCCGAGCGTCGGGCTCACTCCGCGCAGCACCTGATCGAGCACGTCCTCATCCCAGCCGGCGTCGGCGCTCACGGGCACGGTGGCGACGCGGGCGCCCGCAGCGCGCAGCGCGTCGATGGCGTGCGGGTAGCTCGGCGCCTCGATGAGCGCGCGGTCCCCGCGGGACAGCAGCGTGCGGGTGACGAGGCCGATCGCGCTCTGGGCGCCGACCGTGACCATGACCTGGTCGGCATCCGTCGGCAGCCCGCGCCGGGTGTAGCGCTCGGCGATCGCGGAGCGCAACTCGGGCAGGCCGACGGGGTCGAACCCGGAATCGCCGAGGTGCGCGGGCAGCCGATCGGCCGCCCGGCGCACCGCGTCGGCGATGTCGGGGATCGCGGGCAGCGCCGCCTTGCTGAAGTCGAGGTAGCCGGGCCGGTGCGCGTCGAGGTTCACGGGCGCGCGGCCGGGCAGGCGGGCGACGCTGCCCGATCCGCGCACGCTGTCGAGATAGCCCGCCTCGCGCAGGTGGGCGTAGGCCGCCGTGATCGTCGTGCGGCTCACCCGTAGCGCCTCGGCGAGCTCGCGCTCGGCGGGCAGGCGGCTCGCGATCGGCACGCGGCCGTCGAGCACGAGCAGGCGGATGCGGTCGGCGAGCGCCGCGTAGGCGGGTCCGGTCGTGCGCCAGTCGTCGAGCAGGAGCCGGAGCGCGCGGGCCGAGATCGCCGTCATGCGAGCCAGAGTAGCGGCATTGGCCTCTTTCGCAAGAGCCAATATCTCTATTGGATATCTGCATGCTCGCGCGCCGCCTCACCCAGCTCCTCGTCGGGCTGTTCGTCTACGGCATCGCGATCGCCATGATGGTGCGCGCCGAGATCGGCGTGGAGCCGTGGGACGTGCTGACCCTCGGCATCGACCGGCACAGCGGGTGGGGCTTCGGTCTGCTCACGAACCTCATCGGGCTCACGGTGCTGCTGCTCTGGATCCCGCTGCGCCAGCGTCCCGGGGTCGGCACGGTGCTCAACATCCTGCTCGTCGGGCCGAGCGCCGAGGTCGGGCTCTGGCTCATCCCGCACCCGCCGCTGTGGTGGCAGCAGTGGCTGCTGTTCGCGGGCGGCATGGTCGTGCTGGCCATCGCATCCGGTCTCTACATCGGCGCCCGGCTGGGCCCGGGCCCGCGCGACGGCCTGATGACCGGCGTCGTGGCGCGCACCGGCTGGCCGATCTGGATCGTGCGCACGGCGATCGAGGCGAGCGTGCTGCTCGGCGGCTGGCTGCTCGGCGGCAACGTCGGCCTCGGCACGATCGCCGTGGTGCTCGGCATCGGACCGCTCGTGGGGTTCACCATCCCGCGGATGCGGATCCCGGAGCGACCGCGCCGCGGACCGGATGACGACGGCGGCACCGCGCCCGTTCCGTCGCCCGCCGCGTGACGCGCCCCGGGGCGGCGGGGTCGGCGCGCTCGACGGGATGGCCCCCGGGGGCGGCACCGGGCGAGCGCGGGGCGCGGGGCAGACCGGGCGGGCGGGGCGGCGCAGGGCCGGGCGGGCGGCGCAGGGCCGGGCGGGCCGCTCAGCCGACGGCGCGCGCGACATACGCGGCGAGGGCGTCGCGCACGAAGGCCGCACCGGCCTCGCCCCCGTAGTTCGCCGCGAAGCGCGGGTCCGCGACGTACAACTCGCCGAGACCGAGCAGGTAGCCGTCGGTCGGGCCGTCCGGGTACCCCGGTGTGCCGGGGATGCCGGCGAGCCACTCGGCGTGACGCGCGGCGAGGGCGAGCGCCTCGTCGCCGGCGGGGTCGACGCCGCGGGTCGCGGCATCCGTCCAATCCGCGGCGAGCGCGGCCTGCGCCGCCCGCCAGTCGCGCTGCCCGGCCTCGCCGAGCCCGCGCCACCAGGTGTCGCCCGAGGCGTACGCGTCGCGGCCCCAGCGCCTCTCGACCTCCTCCCGGTGCTCGGTGTGGTCGAATCCGTCGAACATCTGCTCCGCCATGAGCGGGCTCCCTCCTCTCCGTGAACGGATGGTGGCCTCGACGCTCGAGATCCGCCGGTCGAGCCGACCGCGCTCCGCGCGCAGCACCTCGACGTGCGCAATGAGCGCCGCAGTGTGGTCGCGCCGGCCGGCGAGCACGTCGGCGATCGTCGGCAGTCCGAGGCCCAGGTCGCGCAGCAGCAGGATGCGCTGCAGCGCAGCGAGCGCCTCGGCGTCGTAGTAGCGGTGTCCGTTCGCCGCGACGCGTGTGGGCCTCAGCAGGCCGATCGCGTCGTAGTGCCGGAGCGTGCGCGTGGTCGTGCCGGCGAGGCGCGCGACGTCGGCGATCGAGCGGTCGGCGGCATCCGTTCTGTCCATGGCGACGACGGTAGGCGTTGACGCAGCGTCAACGTCAACGTCAAGCGGGGTCGGGTTTCGAGACGCCGGCCCGCGGCGCTCGCGGCAGCGGGTGCGGGTGTTGCGCGATCGCGAACTCGCGATATATCGTGTCTCTCGCCGAACGCGATATATCGCGTCCAGCCTCGGACAGCAGACCAGCAACGACAGACAAGCAAGGAGTGGCCATGCCCCAGGAGAAGTGGCTCGTCGACGGGCCGCAGACCATCGACATCGACTCGGCGGTGCGCCGCCTCAAGGTGAGCCTCGTCGCGGGACGCGTCGACATCGTCGGACACGACGAGCCGACCACGCGTGTCGAGGTGCACTCGATCGCCGGCAAGGAGATCAAGGTCTCGCTCACCGACGGCGTGCTCGAGATCGACCATCCGCAGCTGAACTGGGACAACTGGCTCGACGTGTTCAAGAGTTTCCGCGGCAGCGCTCGCGTCGACGTGAGCGTGCTCGTGCCGCGCGAGGTCGAGCTCAAGTTCGGCGTGGTGAGCGCGAACGCCCTCGTCGCGGGCCTCAACGGCGACGCGAACGTCTCGACCGTGTCGGGGGACGTCGTGGTCGACGGCATCAACGGCGACCTGCAGATCAACTCCGTCGGCGGCGAGCTCAGCGTGCAGAACCACTACGGCGTCGTGAACGCGCACTCGATCAGCGGCGACATCACCGTCGCGGGCGAGCTGATGCGCTTCACCGGCGACACGGTGAGCGGCGACACCTACCTCGACCTCGACGGCATCCCGGATGAGGTGCGCGTCAACTCCGTGAGCGGCAGCGTCACGGCGCGCCTCGCATCCGGCACCCCGGCGCAGTACCGCATGAACACCGTGAGCGGACGTCTCCAGCTCGACGACGCCACGGTCACGGGCGTGCACGGCTCGTACACGAGCAAGTACGGCGAGCTCTCCGGCCGCTGGGTCGAGGTCAAGGCCAACACCGTCTCGGGCGACATCAGCGTGTTGCACGCGGTGACGGCATGACCCCCGCCGTCTTCGCCCACGGACACCTGCGGCTCTACCTGCTGAGCCTGCTCGCGGTGCGTCCGATGCACGGGTACGACCTGATCCAGGCCCTCGGGGAGCGCTTCGGCGGCACGTACACGCCGAGCGCCGGCACGATCTACCCGCGCCTGGCCAAGCTCGAGGACGAGGGCCTCGTCGTCAAGAGCACCGAGGGACGCCGCAGCATCTACGAGATCACGGATGCCGGACGCGCCGAGCTCGCGGCGCGCGAGGGCGAGCTCGACGACATCGAGACCGACGTCACCGACTCGGTGCGCCGCCTCGCGTCGGAGGTGCGGGAGTCCGTCGAGGATGCCATGCGCACGCTGCGCGCGGAGCTCGCCTCGGCCGCGCGCGAGGCTCGTGACGACGCCCGGGTCTCGGGTCGTGCGACCCGCGCCGACCCGGCGAGCGAGCGCTCCCAGGAACGCCAGCGGCTCTCCGAGGCCGAGGGTCAGATCACGACGTTCCGCGCGCAGCTGCGCGGCGACCTGCGTCGCGGCGCGGTCACCGTCGAGACGGTCACGGTGCTCGCCCGGGGCCTCGCGGCCCTGCGCACCGAGGTGCTCGCGACGCTGCGCACGCCCTCCGCGTGAGCGCGGCTCCTCCCGCCGGTTGAGGAGCGCCCGAGCGCAGCGAAGTCGCGACCCCTCCGCTGGTTGAGGAGCGCCCGAGCGCAGCGAGGTCGCGACCCGAAACCACCCCTCCCCGCGATCAAACCACCATGGTTTCGAGACGCCGGCTCGCTGCGCTCGCGGGCTCCTCAACCAGCGGGACCGCGACGCGGGCTCCTGCGCAACCCGCGTCTCGAAACCACCCCTCACACGATCGAACCACCATGGTTTCGAGACGCCGACTCGCTGCGCTCGCGGGCTCCTCAACCAGCGGGAAGGCGACGCCGGCTCCTCAACCAGCGCGACCACCCAACCCCCGGAAGGCGCAGCGAGGTCGCGACCCGACCGCCGGTTGAGGAGCGCCCGAGCGCAGCGAGGTCGCGTCTCGAAACCACCCCTCCCGCGATCGAACCGTCATGGTTTCGAGACGCCGGCTCGCTGCGCTCGCGGGCTCCTCAACCAGCGGGACCGCGACGCGGGCTCCTCAACCAGCGCGACCGCGACGCGGGCTCCTCAACCAGCGCGACCACCCAACCCCCGGAAGGCGCAGCGAGGTCGCGACCCCTCCCGCCGGTGGAGGAGCGCCCGAGCGCAGCGAGGTCGCGTCTCGAAACCACCCCTCCCCGCGATCAAACCACCATGGTTTCGAGACGCCGGCTCGCTGCGCTCGCGGGCTCCTCAACCAGCGGGACCGCGACGCCGGCTCGCTGCGCTCGCGGGCTCCTCAACCCGTGTGCGGGCCCAGCCCGCGATGGGCGTAGGATCGCCGCTCGTGTCCAGCGATGTGCGGTCACCGAAGCGATGGCTCCTCGGTGAGCCGCTCCCCTCCGAGAAACTCGAGAGCCAACTCCTCCCGAAGCATCTCGCCCTCCCGATCTTCGCGAGCGACCCGCTCTCCTCGGTGGCGTACGCGCCGCAGGAGCTGCTGCTCATCCTCACCCTCGGCGGGCTGAGCTTCCTGACCTTCACGCCGTGGATCGCCGCGGCCGTCGTGGTCCTGCTCATCGTCGTCGTGCTCAGCTACCGCCAGCTCATCAGGGCGTACCCGTCGGGAGGCGGCGACTACGAGGTGGCGCGCACGAACCTGGGCGAGAAGGCGGGGCTCGTGGTGGCATCCGCTCTGCTCGTCGACTACGTGCTCACCGTCGCCGTGTCGGTCGCCTCGGGCGTCGACAACATCATCTCCGCGTTCCCGGCGCTCGGCGGCGTGCGCGTCGAGCTGGCCCTCGGCTTCATCGTGCTGCTCATCGCGATCAACCTGCGCGGCGTCTCCGAGTCGAGCAAGGCGTTCGCCGTGCCGACCTACCTGTTCATCGCGTCGGTCGCCGTCATGGTCGTCGTCGGGCTCGTGCGCACGGCCGCGGGCGCGGCGCCCGTGGCGTCGAGCGCGCACTACACGGTCGCGCACGAGGACGTCGTCGGCGCGGGCGTGCTGCTGCTCCTGCTCCGCGCGTTCGCGAGCGGATGCTCCGCCCTGACCGGCGTGGAGGCGATCGCGAACGGCGTGCAGGCGTTCCGCACGCCGAAGATCCGGAACGCGCAGCTCACCCTCTCCGCGATGGGCCTCATCGCGATCTGCCTGTTCGCGGGCGTCACGGCGCTCGCCCTCATCTCGGGCGTGCACTACGCGGAGAACGCGTGCCACCTCATCGGCTTCGCGCACTGCGCGACGGCACCGCAGCCGAGCGTCATGTCGCAGATCGCAGCGGCCGTGTTCGGCGGCAGCACGACCATCCCGTTCTACATCGTCCAGGTCGCGACGGCCGCGGTGCTGCTGCTCGCCGCGAACACCGCCTTCAACGGCTTCCCGCTGCTCGGCAGCGTGCTCAGCCGCGACACGTACGCGCCGAAGTCGCTGTCGACCCGCGGTGACCGCCTCGTCTACTCGAACGGCGTGCTCTCGCTCGGCGCCGCGGCGGCCGTGCTCATCGTGATCTACCAGGCGAGCCTGACGAACCTCATCCAGCTGTACATCATCGGCGTCTTCGTGAGCTTCACGCTCGGTCAGACCGGCATGGTCGTGCACTGGACCACGCTGCTCCGCGACGGCACTCCGGATCGCGGGGCCGTCATCCGCTCGCGCATCATCAACACGTTCGGCGCCGCACTCACCCTCACCGTGCTGGTGATCGTGACGATCACGAAGTTCACCCACGGCGCCTGGCTCGTGTTCGCGATCATGCCCGTGATCTTCGTGGTGCTGCTCAAGACGAACCGCTACTACCAGCGGGTCGAGCAGGACATCGCCGCGGATGAGACGGTGCAGTTCGGCGCGAACGCCGACCACGCGATCGTGCTCGTCGGCCGCCTGCAGAAGCCCATCCTCAAGGCCCTCGACTACGCGATCGCCGCTCGCCACGACTCGCTCGAGGCGATCCACGTCAACATCGACGACGAGGCGAGCGCGCGGCTCGAACACGACTGGGCCGCATCCGCCATCGGCATCCCGCTGCGCATCGTCGAGTCGCCGTACCGCGACATCTCGATGCCGCTCATCGCCTACATCAAGCACCACCGCGAGGAGCACGGCAGCGAGGTCATCACGGTGTACACGCCGCAGTTCCTCTACGGGCACTGGTGGGAGGGCATCTTCCACAACCACAAGGCGCGCCGCATCCGGCACAAGCTCATGCTGTGCCCGGGCGTCACGGTCGCCCTCGTGCCGTGGCTGCTCGACTCCACGCGCGCGCTCTACACGCGCACCGAGCGGCCGTTCCCCGGCCAGGACCGGCGCGGCGAGCCCGTGCGGCGCCAGCCGCTGCCGCGAGCGACCGCGCGGCCCGGACGGCGCTAGCCTGCTGCGGTGAGGGAGTTCGCCGCGGTCGTCGTCGGCGCCGCCCTCGGCACGGGCGCCCGCCTCGGACTCGACACGCTCGTGCCGCACGCCGGAACGCAGTTCCCCGTCTCGACCTTCGTCATCAACCTGGTCGGCTCGTCCCTGCTCGGCGTCGTCGTCGCGCGGCTCTGGCCCGTCGCGCCGGCGTGGCTGAGAGCGGGCCTCGGCCCGGGCTTCGTCGGCACGTTCACGACGTTCTCCGCCCTCGCGGTCTCGATCGTCACGATCACGGATGCCGGCGCCGCCCCCGTCGCGATCGCCTACGCGGCGCTGTCGCTCGTCGGCGGACTCGCGGCGGCGTTCGGCGGCCTCGCGGTCGGGCGGCGGGGGCTCGCGAGCGCCGCCGCCCGTCGCATCGGCCCGGACGTTCCGGGGGACGAGTGAGCGGGCCGCTGCTCGTCGCCGCCGTACTGCTCGCGGGCATCGTCGGGGCGCTCGCGCGGTGGCAGGTGTCGCGCGCGCTGGCTCGCCGCGTGCCGTGGGCGGTGCTCGTCGTCAACGTCGCCGGCGCGGGTGTCGCCGGCGCGGTGACCGCGGTCGCACCGGACGACTGGCGGCTCGTGCTCGTCACGGGACTGTGCGGTGGCATCACGACGTTCAGCACGTTCAGCGTCGAGACGGTGCAGCTCGTGCTCGACGGGCGCGTGCGGATCGCCGCGGCATCCGTCGCCCTGAACCTCGTGCTCGGAGTCGGCGCCGCGGCCCTCGGCTACCTGCTGCTCGCGGGCTGACGCCGCGTACGGCGCGCGCGTCAGCGGATGACGAGGCGCGGCGTCACGAGCCGGTGCAGCGGCGCCGAGGCCGCATCCGGACCGACGGTCCCCGGCGCGGGCCGCTCGACGAGCGTCGCACCGGAGGGGCCGAAGAGCAGCTCGAGGGCGCCCGCGGCCACCAGTTCGAGCGGCTGCTCGACGCTCGAGAGACCGAGGGCCGCAGCGACGGGTGTGTCGTCGAACCCGATCACCGGAGTCGGCCGCGCGTCCGGCGCCGGGGGCCCGAGGGCGAGCAGCGCCCCGAGGGCGAGGGAGTCGCTCGCGCAGACGATGCCGTCGAATCCGCCGCCGGTCCGCAGCGTCAGGTCGACCGCGGCGCGGGCCGCCTCGACGGCATCCTCCGCGATGATGGAGAGGTCGGGCGTCTCGACGACTGCGGCGGCCGCGAGCGCGTCGCGCCACCCCCGCCGCCGATCGTCGCCCGTCCCGGAGTGCGACGGCCAGCCCAGGTGGGCGATGCGACGCGCACCGGTCGCGAGCAGGTGCTCGGTCGCCGCCCGCACGCCCGCATACCCGTCGACGTCGACCCACGGATGCGGCGCCGCGTCGACGTCGTCCTCACCCCACGGCCGGCCGAACGTCACGAACGGCACGCCGTTGTCCACGAGCCAGCGCGTGCGCGGATCGTCGTAGAACGTCGACGTGAGCACGAAGGCGTCGACGTCGGCGCCGTCGCGCAGCCGGCGCACCTGGCGCACCTCGTCCGCGGGATCGCTCGCGGTGTAGAGCATGACGCGCAGGCCGCGCGCGTCGGCCTGCGCGGTGAGCGCGTGCAGGAACCGATCGAGCACCGCTCCCGAGATGCCGTCGGCCACCGGATCGAGACGGATGCCGATGGTCGAGCTCGCGCGCATCCGCAGTCGGCGCGCCGAGGCGTGCGGTCGGTAGCCGAGCTCCGCGATCGCGGCCTCGACGCGCGAACGCGTCTCGGGGCGCACGAGGTCGGGCGCGTTGAGCACGTTCGAGACGGTCTGACGCGAGACCCCCGCGGCGCGGCCGACGTCGTCGACGGTGGGCAGTCGCGTCATGGTCACCTCCTCGGCTTCCGCACGTTACCCCAGAGCCGTCACCGCGTCGATTGACACCCGAACGGGGGCGTCACTATCGTGCCGCTTGGGATTTGATCGATCAAACCAGCGCGATGGCGCACTGATTGGAACGTTCATACCCGCAATCGCGCACCGCCCGCGCCGCTTCGGCGCGGCACCCTCGAGGAGAGAAACAATGCAACGACGCATCTCGCGCTGGCTCATGGCCGGCGCCCTCGCCGCATCCGGAACGCTCGCGCTCTCGGCCTGCGGCTCCGGCTTCCAGAACACGCCCTCCGGCGGAGGAGCCACCGCCACGAGCGATCTCACCAGCTCCGACTCGGCCCTCACCGTGCTCATCGGCTCGAGCGGCGACGCCGAGACGCACGCCGTCCAGGCGGCGGTCGACGACTGGAGCCAGGACTCCGGCACCGACGCCAAGGTCGTCGCGGCGAGCGACCTCAACCAGCAGCTGTCGCAGGGCTTCGCGTCGGGCAAGCCCGCCGACGTGTTCTACCTGTCGACGGACGCGCTCGCCGGCTACGCGAGCAACGGCTCCCTGCTGCCCTACGGCGACCTGCTCGCGAACAAGGACGACTTCTACCCGTCGCTCGTCAGGAGCTTCACCTACGACGGCCAGTTCTACTGCGCCCCGAAGGACTTCTCGACGCTGCAGCTCGAGATCAACACCGCCATGTGGAAGGACGCCGGACTCACGGATGCCGACGTGCCGACCACGTGGGACGAGCTCTCGGCCGTCGCCAAGAAGCTCACGACCAAGGACCACGTGGGCCTCGGCATCTCGGGCGAGTACGCGCGCGTCGGCGCCTTCATGGTGCAGGCGGGCGGCAACCTCATGAACGACGACTCGAGCGAGGCGACCGCCGACAGCGACGCCAACGTCGAGGCCCTCACCTACCTGCAGTCATTGCTGAAGGACGGCAGCCTCAGATTCGCCGCCGACCTCGGCGCCGGCTGGGGCGGCGAGGCGTTCGGCACCGGCAAGGCGGCGATGACGATCGAGGGCAATTGGATCACGGGCGGCCTGAAGAGCGACTACCCGGACATCGACTACTCGATCCATGAGCTGCCCGCCGGCCCCGCCGGCAAGGGCACGCTGCAGTTCACCAACTGCTGGGGCATCGCCGCCGACAGCCCCAACCAGGCAGCGGCGCTCGACCTCGTCGAGAAGCTCACGAGCGCGGACGACCAGCTCGCGTTCTCGACCGCGTTCGGCCCGATGCCGTCGATCCAGTCGGCCGCCGACCAGTGGTCGAGCGCCAACCCGGACCTCGTGCCGTTCCTCGCGGGCGCGGACTACGCGAAGGGCGTGCCCACGGCCAAGGGCTCGGCCGACGTCGTGGCGGACTTCAACGGCAAGGTCGGCTCGCTCGCGACCGAGGACCCGAAGGCGATCCTCGCGGCCACGCAGAAGAACCTCGAAGCGCTGCTCGGGTGATGACGACCACCACCGAGCGGCCTCTGCGCGACGGAGGCCATCGCGGCCTCCGTCGCGGGGAGGCCGCCTCGGGGTGGCTCTTCACCGCCCCGATGCTCGTGCTGCTCGGCCTGTTCCTCGTCGTGCCCGTGCTCATGGCGCTCTGGGTGAGCCTGAGCGACTGGGGCGGCCGCGGCAGCCCGTTCTCGGGCGGGGTCGGCTTCGTCGGTCTCAAGAACTATGCGGCCGTGCTGCTCGGCGGCGGCCTCGCGGAGCAGGACTTCGGGATGTCGCTCAAGAACAACGCCTGGTACGTCGTGCTCGTCGTGCCGATCCAGACGGCACTGAGCCTGTTCCTCGCCGTGCTCGTGAACCGGCAGATCCTCAGGGGACGCGGATTCTTCCGCACCGCCTTCTACTTCCCGTCGGTGACGAGCTCGGTGGCGATCACCGTCCTGTTCCTGTTCCTGTTCTCGACGACGGGCGCGATCAACGCCGTGCTCGGCGCGATCGGCATCAACGGGCCGAACTGGGTCAACGACCCGCACGGCATCTTCCACTTCGGCGCGTCCTCCGGCCCCGCGTGGCTCGAGAGCGCGACGGTTCTCGACATCCCGCTCTGGGACTGGATCGGCGGGCCGAGCGTCGCCATGTGCATCTACATCGTGATGGCGATCTTCACGACGAGCGGCACGTTCATGCTGCTGTTCCTGGCCGCGCTGCAGAACCTCGGCGGCGACGTGCAGGAGGCCGCGATGGTGGACGGCGCGAACGGATGGCAGCGCTTCTGGCGCGTGACCCTCCCCCAACTGCGCCCGACGCTGTTCACCGTGCTCACCCTCGGCCTCATCGGCTGCTGGCAGATCTTCGACCAGATCTACACGGGCACGCGCGGCCAACCGGCCAAGACGACCATCACGCCGGCGTACCTGTCGTACACGTCGTCGTTCCAGGACCAGGACTGGGGCCAGGGCGCGGCGATCGCCTTCATCCTGTTCGTCATCATCGTGATCTTCACCCTGTTCCAGCGCTGGGTGCTGCGCGATCGGAGGGTGTCGAGGCGACGGATGCGGATGTATGAGGCCGCCGCGACGCGCGGGAGCGCGCGATGAGTGCCACGGCGACGCAGCAGCGCCGTCCGTCGACGAGTCCGGGGCGCAGCGGGCGGATCGTTGCGTCATCCGTCTTCTACGCCGTGCTCGTCGTGCTCGCGATCGTGTACATCTATCCGTTCCTCATCCAGGTGGTCACGAGCTTCAAGACCGACTCCGAGGCGGCGAGGGATCCGCTGTCCCTCGTGCCGCAGACCTTCACGACGGCCGCCTACACGCGACTGTTCCTCAGCAGCGACTTCCCGACCTGGTTCGGCAACTCCGCGATCGTGACGCTCCTCGTGACCGTCGGGCGCGTGTTCTTCGACTCGCTCGCCGGCTACGCGCTCGCGCGCCTGCGATTCCGGGGGCGCTCCGTCGTCTTCGCGGGCCTCGTCGCGGTCATGAGCGTGCCGACCGTCGTGCTGCTCATCCCGAAGTTCCTCGTGATCAACCAGCTGGGCATCTACGACTCGTACGCGGGCATGGTCCTCCCGCTGCTCGTCGACGCCGCGGGGGTGTTCATCATGAAGAACTTCTTCGAGTCGATCCCGGTGAGCGTCGAGGAGCAGGCGCGCATCGACGGCGCCGGCCCCTTCCGGCTGTTCTGGTCGATCGTGCTGCCGATGGCGCGTCCCGCGGTCGTGACGATCATCATCCTGTCGTTCCAGGGCTCGTGGAACGAGCTCGCGCACTTCATCGTGTCCACGCAGTCCCCCGACCTCACGACGCTCACGAAGGGCGTGGCGCAGCTCGCGAACGGTCAGCTCAGCCAGGGCAGGCAGTACCCGCTCAAGCTCGCCGCGGCGATCATCATGACGATCCCCGTCGCGATCATGTTCTTCGTCTTCCAGCGGCGCATCATGAACGCGAGCGAGGGGGCGGTGAAGGAGTGACCGCGGCCACGCCCACCATCCTCGCGACGTGCGGCGGGCTCGTGCCGGGCGACTGGCGCGAGACCGACTACGGCCCGCTGCTGCTCTACGCGATCGAGCTCGCCGGCGTCTCCGGGCGGGCACCGCGGGTCGCGCACGTCAACACCGCGGGGGGCGACCCGCGCGCGGTCGAGGGCCCCGAGCTCGAGGCGGCACGCGCCGCCGGTGTCGAGGCGAGCCACGTGCGGCTGTTCCCGCATCCTAACCACCCGGACCTGCGCGAGCACGTGCTCTCCCGCGACGTGATCTGGGTCTCGGGCGGCAGTGTCGTCAACCTGCTCGCGCTGTGGCGCGCACACGGGCTCGACGAGCTTCTGCGCGAGGCCTGGCGCGCGGGCGTCGTGCTCGCGGGCGGCTCGGCCGGGGGACTCTGCTGGCACCGCGGCGGCACGACGACGTCCTTCGGGCCCGAGGCATCCGTCGTCGTCGACGGGCTCGGCCTCGTCGACGGCTCGTTCAGCCCGCACGACGACTCTCAGCCGTCGCGGCGCCCCGCGTTCCAGCGCGCGGTCGACGAGGGCGCGCTGCCGCCCGGCGTCGCCGTCGAGGAGGGCGTCGGCGCGCTCTACCTCGGCGAGCGCGCCGTGCTCGCCGAGGTCGTCGCCGAGCGGGCGGACGCCGCAGCCTGGACCATCACGCCCCACCGCCCCGCCGCGCGGCTTCCCGCTCGCGCGCTCTCCTGACCCCACACCGGAGGTCCGCCATGCTCCAGCCCCTCCTTCACGACGAGACCGTCCTGCTGCGCGCCCCCGTGCAGGCCTGGCAGGCCCGCAACGGCACCATCGGCGGACGCGCCATCCACGGCCTCTGGTTCGGCGACGTGCGGATCGTCGCACACTCCTCGATCGCGATCGGCGGACGCGGCGGCGAGCACATCGCGACCCTCGAGCGCTCGGTCGACACGGCGTCGTTCGTGTCCCTGCTGCGGCACCTCGACGACGGCCCGACCGCGGACCCGCACGTGCGCGCCGTGCACACCCGCCAGGTGACGGCGGACGGCGTGCGGGAGACGATCCGGATCGAGAGCGACCTCGATCATCCGCTCTCCACGACCGTCGCGGTGCGGCTCGAGGCCGATCTCGCGAGCATGGACGCCGTCAAGTCCGGTCTGCCGACCCGCAGGGTGCGCATCGCGCACGACGGCGAGTCGGCGACCTGGCACGACTCCGCCGGAGCCGGCGCCGTGCTGCTCGCGCCCGGCGCGATTGCGACGGACGACGGGCCGTCCCTGGTGCTGACGTGGCCCGTCGATGTGCCCGCCCACGGTGTCGACGTGATCGCGTGGACCATCGCCGCGACCGACGAGCGCGCGGTCGTGCACGCCGCGCCGGGACCGGCGCCGTGGACGGCTCCGGCCGTCGAGGGCGACGACCGCCTGCGCCGGTGGGTCGACCGCGCGCTCGACGACCTCGACGCGCTGCGGCTCACCGCCGACCGGGCACCCGGCGAGCAGTTCCTCGCCGCGGGCAGCCCCTGGTTCTTCACGCTGTTCGGACGCGACTCGATCTGGGCCGCGCGCCTGCTGCTGCCGCTCGGCCCGTCGATCGCGGGGTCGACGCTGCGCGCGCTCGCGGCGCTGCAGGGCACGGCATCCGTTCCCGACACCGCGGAGCAGCCCGGCAAGATCATGCACGAGCTGCGGCGCGACACGCTCGAGATCCCGGGCGAGCGGATCGCGCTGCCGCCGCTCTACTACGGCACCGTCGACGCGACGCCGCTGTGGGTGTGCCTGCTGCACGACGCCTGGCGCGCCGGGCTGCCCGACGCCGAGGTCGAGGCGCTGCTGCCGCACCTCGAGAGGGCGCTCGCCTGGATGCGCGACTTCGGCGACAGCGACGGCGACGGCCTGCTCGAATACGTCGACGAGACCGGGCACGGGCTGTCGAACCAGGGCTGGAAGGACTCCGGCGACAGCGTGCAGTGGCGCGACGGCACCCTCGCCGAGGGGCCGATCGCGCTGTGCGAGGTGCAGGCCTACGCGTACGAGGCGGCCGTGCACGGCGCCGATCTGCTCGACGCGTTCGACCGCGACGGCGGCGATGAATGGCGCGACTGGGCGACACGGCTGCGCTCGCGGTTCCACGAGACGTTCTGGGTCGACGACCCCGACGGCGCCTACCCCGCGATCGCGCTGGACGCGACCAAGCGCGCCGTCGACACGGTCACCTCGAACCTGGGCCATCTGCTCGGCACGGGCCTGCTCGACGAGGCGCAGTCGGCGCTCGTCGCGGCCCGGCTGCTGTCGCCCGCGCTCGACTCGGGCTTCGGTCTGCGCACCCTGTCCACGGATGCCGTCGGCTACTGGCCGCTCGGCTACCACCGCGGCGCGGTGTGGGCGCACGACACGGCGATCGCGATCCGCGGGCTCGTCGCGGCGGGACACGACGCCACGTCCCTGGCCACGGGTCTGCTCGCCGCGGCCACGGCGTTCGACTACCGGATGCCCGAGCTGTACGGCGGCGACGGTGCGGACGAGGTGCCCCGCCCCATCCCGTACCCCGCCTCGTGCCGCCCGCAGGCCTGGTCGGCCGCCGCGGCGATCGCGGTCTGGGACGCCCTGCGCTGACGCAGCACGTCGTCGGGCGGACCCGCTCGGGCCGCTCGGCCCGCGGCGTACGACGCGCGCGGCTACGACGCGCTGTTGAACGCGAGCAGAGCGACCGACGCCGACGTCGCGATGAGGGCGATGAGCGCGAGCCAGCGCGGCGGCCCGGCCCAGGCGAGCAGCGCCGTCTCGCCGCCCACGACGCCGCCGACGGCCGGCACGAGCGGCTCGACGCGGTCGAGCGAGCCCGTCGTGGTGAGCACGACGAACGAGATCGCCACGATCGCCGGCAGCCAGACCACGATCGTGAGCGCGAGAAGCCAGCCGGTGCGGCGCCGGGTGAAGATGCGGCCGAGCGCGGCGAAGCCCAGCGCGACCGCGAGCACGGATGCCGCGGCGAGCAGGTAGTACACGCCGTGCCCGACGACGGCCGCGATGCCGAGCGTGCGCACGATCGGCGCGAAGACCGCGCCGACCCCCGCCGCGAGCAGCGCGTGCGTCCACGCCCGCCACTCGGCGATGCGGGCGAACCACGACCCGACGGTGCGGGAGGAGTCGTCGGCGGACGTGTTCATGGTCACGACTGTGCCAGACCGGACGGATGCCGCGCGCCATCCTGCGGGATGACCGTCACCGTGCGTCGTCGTCCGGCTCGACGCGCAGGAGGGCCTCGAACACCGCGAGCGGGTCCTCGTCGACGGGCGCGACGGCCGCATCCTCGCCCGAGCCCGCGGGCGCGACGGCCGCATCCGTGCCCGGGTCGACGCGGTCGGATGCCGCGGGCGCGGGGAGCGCGGCGGTGCCGAGATCCCAGACGAACGGCTCGCCGGCGGCCTCCTCGGAGGCGGCGGCCGCGAAGCCGACGATGTCGAGCGGCTCGCCAGGATCGTCGGCGTGCCCCTGCGCGGGCACGGCGACCGCGTCGCCGAAGTAGTCGAACGGGTCGGGCGTCGGGGCGGATGCGGGCTCGGTCGCGATGATCGGCGGCGTCTCGAAGTACACCGGCTCCTCGGTGCGCCGCTCGCGCGCGAGCCGGCTCAGGGTCGCGATCGCCTGCCGGGCGATCGTACGGCCGGCGCGATTCGCCCCGACCGTCGACGCCTGCGGTCCGTAGCCCGCGAAGAAGACGCGCGGCTCCTTCCACGACGTGCCCGCCGCGACGACGATGCCGCCCTCCCGCTCGCGCAGCTTCAGCGGGGCGAGGTGGCGAAGCTCCGGGCGGAACCCGGTCGCCCAGACGATGGCATCCGCCTCGAGGAACGCGCCGTTCGCCCAGCGCACGCCGTGCTCCTCGATCGAGGCGAACATCGGACGCGCGAGCAGCACGCCGCGCTCGATGCCGGCCTGGATGCGCCGGGTGCGCGGCACCCCGGTGCCGCTCACGATGCTCGGCAGCGCCTTGCCGGCGCGGGCGGCCTCGTCCTGCTGCTCGACCGCGGAGCGGCGGTCCTCGAGGCTCAGCTCGCCGTCGTCGCGCCAGTCGATCTCCCGGCGGCTCACCCAGCTGACCTGTTCCGCCACGCCCTCCAGCTCGAGCAGGAAGCCGATCGCGCTCGTGCCGCCGCCGACGACGACGACGCGCTGACCGGCGAAGTCGGCGGCATCCGTGTAATCGGTGGTGTGCACGTGGCGCCCGGCGAAGTCGCGCATGCCGGGGTACCACGGGATGAACGGCGCACCCCACGTGCCCGTCGCGTTGATGACGACCTCGGTCGTGACCCGCTGCTCGCCGTGGCCGTCGTCGAAGACGACCGCGAGGTGCTCCTGCTCGCGCTCGACGCGCGTGACCGCGGCCGGACGCACCACCTGGAACCCGTAGTGCTGCTCGTAGCGGGCGTAGTAGTCGGCGACGACACCCTTCGCGGGCGCCTTGCGGTCGGCGGTCTCGAAGCTCACGCCGAGCTCGTCCATCCCGGGCAGGTCGTTGATGCGGTGCGCGGAGCCGATGCGCAGCGCCTCCCAGCGGAACTGCCAGGCGCCGCCCGGCCCGGGACCACGGTCGAGCACGACGAACTCGTCGCCCGGGTCGAGACCGAGACGCTTCAGGTAGTAGGACACGGAGAGACCGGCCTGCCCCGCGCCGATCACGACGGCGGAGGTGTCGGTGCCGGCGGATGTCACCCGCCCACGTTACCCAAGGGCCCTGAGCGCGCGGGGTCGGGTGTTAGACTGCCGGTCAATCTTCTACACGTCTGTGCGCTGGACGCCCGTCGCTCCCGCACAACGCCGGACCGCAACTCACGAGGGGGTCATCGCATGGGGCGAGGCCGTCAAAAGGCGAAGCACACCAAGGTCGCCCGGGAGCTGAAGTACTTCAGTCCCGACACGAACTATGGTGCCCTCGAAAAAGAGCTCGGCACGCCGGGCGGGTCGCACTCGGGCGAGTGGCCCGAGTACGAGGACCCGCACGCCGACGAGTACGACGACGACACGGATGAGGACGAGACCGAGTCGGACGACTCGGTTCCGGAGCACCGCACCGCGTAGCTCCTGTGCCACGACACCGGCGTGTCCGCCTAGGATGCCGCACGTGATGTTCCCTCCAGTGCGCCTGTGAAGTCCGCGGATACGGGTGCCGTCCGCGAGTTCAACGCCGCGTTGACGTTGCGCGCGCTGTTCGATTCGGATGCTCCGCTCACGAAGACACGCCTCCACGAGATCACGGGCCTCTCCCGTCGCACGCTCGATTTCATCCTCGCGGACCAGCTCGCCACCGGCTGGGCGCGGGAGGCCGTCGTCGCGAGCCCGACGGCCGGGGCAGGGCGACCGCCCCGCGGCTACGTCTTCCACGCGGCGAACACGCTCATCGCGGGCGTGCACATCGACCACCACGAGGTGCGCGCGGTCGTCGCCGACACTCGGGGCGAGGAACTCGGTGAATGCCGTCGCTCGGTGGCCAACTGGGCGAATCCGCGCCTCACGCTCGCCGAAGCCGCGGCGGCCCTGCACGCCGCGGCCGACGACGGCGGGGTGTCCATCGACGCCGTGCGAGCGGCCGGGATCGCGGTCGGCGGCGTGGTGGACGGGACCGGCCGCATCATCAGCACCTACGAGGGCCCCGGATGGGCGGGTGTCGATGTCGCGGGCGCCTTCGCGAGCCACATCGACGGAGCCGTCATCGTCGACAACGACGTGAACCTGGCCGCGATCGCCGAGCACTGGAAGGGCGCCGCAGCCGACCAATCCAGCTTCGTGTGGCTGCTCGCGGGCAGCCGCACCCGCGCCGGGATCGTGATCGACGGCCGGGCCTTCAGGGGCGCCAGGAGCGCGGCGGGCGAGAGCGTCGACGGCGACGGCTTCAACACGCGCGAGATGCGCCTGAACGAGATCGGCGGCCTGAGCTCGCCCGTCGCCGCGGAACGCGAGGCGGCGACCCTCGTGCTGCGGCGCGCTGAGTCGGGCGACAGCGCCGCGTTGCGCATCGTGGACGACTTCGCATCGTCGGCCAGCGTGCTCGTGCGCGCGCTCACCTGGGTCGTCGATCCGCCCCTCGTCGTGCTCGGCGGCGGCATCGAGCGCGCCGCGGCGCTGCTCGTGCCGCGCATCGAAGCCGCGTTCGCCGAGCGCGCACTTCCGCCGATCGAGATCCGCCCGTCGGCACTCGGCTGGGACGCTCCGCTGCTCGGCGCACTTCGGGTAGCGCAGGAGCACGCCAAGGGTGTGATCTTCGGCTGATCGCGCCATTATGCGCATGAGGTCGCATAACTGCGGCCCGCGGCGCGCCGGCCTCCCGGTCTCCGTCGGGCCCGTTGATTCGGGCCGCGTGTTTCCGCTACGTAACGAATGTCGCCCGTCTATTGCGGGCTAGTTAATTCAAACGTCCTGCGCAAAATTGGCCGCCAAGTCTCCCCTACAGTCCACATCGCGGGGCTGCACGCACCCGTACCCGATCCGGTCCAGCCGGCCGTTCCGTTGAGGAGACAGATGCCCTTCCACCCGTTCCGCGCGTCCGCGATCCGTCGCGGCGCCGTGGTCGCCCTTGCCGCGGCGACCGCGACCGCCCTGCTCGCGGGGTGTTCCTCGTCCGCCGACCCGACATCCGACGACTCGGCCGGGCCGATCGCCGTGAGCTATCAGACCTCGTGGCTTCCCAGCGTCGACTGGGCGGGGTCGTACCTCGCCGACGAGGACGGCTACTTCGCCGATCACGGCCTCGACGTCGACGTGCTCCCCGGCGGCCCGGACATCGCATCGGAGTCGCTCGTCGCCGCGGGCACCGCGACGATCGGCACGAGCGGCGCCGACAACGTGGCCCAGGCGAACGCGCAGGGCGCCGACCTCGTGATCGTCGGCGCCGACTTCCAGGCCAACCCCTTCGAGGTCACGTCGCTCGCGACCGCCCCGCTCGCCGAGCCGAGCGACATGGTGGGCAAGAAGATCGGCGTCGCGACCGGCAACACGGTGCCGTTCCAGGCCTTCCTCACGGCGAACGGCCTCTCCGACAAGGACCTGACGATCGTGCCGGTCGGCTTCGACCTCTCGCCGCTCACGAGCGGCGAGGTCGACGGCATCGTCTCGTTCACCAGCGGGCGCACGGTGACGCTCGCCGGCCAGGGCATCGACGCGGTCGGCATGCGGTTCCAGGACTTCGGAATGCCCATGCTCTCGCACGTGTACTTCACCACCCGGGACGAGCTGAAGAGCCACCGTGACTCGATCGTCGGCTTCATCGCCGCTCAGATTCAGGGTTGGGATGCCGCGATCGCCGACCCGCAGGCGGCCGTCGACCTCACGATGAAGAAGTACGGCACCGATCAGGGGCTCGATGCGACGACCCAGGCCGCGCAGCTGACGTTCGACATCGACTCCATGGCGACCCCGGACGACAAGATCATCTGGATGTCCGACGACGCGATCGCCGACTCCGTCGCCACCCTCTCGTCGCTGGGCATCGACGGCGTGTCCGCCGACCTCTTCGACAACTCGGTCGTCAAGGACGCCTACGCGGAGCTCGGCGACCAGTGAGCGCCACGACCGCCGCCGCCCCGATCGGCGGATCGGGCGAGGGCTTCCGCCTCACCGGGGTCACCAAGACCTACGGGCGGGCCACGGACCGGGTCGCGGCGGTCGATGGGATCGACCTCACGACGGGCCGGGGAACGTTCATCGCGCTCCTCGGCCCGTCCGGCTGCGGCAAGTCGACGCTGTTGCGCATGCTCGCCGACCTGGAAGAGCCGACGAGCGGCACCGTGAGCGTGAACGGCCTGCCGAGTGCCGATCTCCGACGCACCCACCAGATCGGCCTCGCGCTGCAGGACGCGTCGCTGTTCCCGTGGAAGTCGGTGCGCGACAACATCCGCCTTCCCCGCCAGCTCATGCACCTGAACATCCCCGAGTCGCGGGTCACGGAGCTCATCGACCTCGTCGGTCTCACCGGCTTCGAGAGGGCCCGGCCCGCGCAGCTGTCCGGCGGCATGCGTCAGCGGGTGGCGATCGCTCGCGCCCTCGTCACCGAGCCGAGCGTGCTCCTGCTCGACGAGCCGTTCGGCGCGCTCGACGAGATCACCCGCCGGCGGCTCAATCTCGAGCTGCAGCGCATCTGGACGGAGCGGCCGAGCACGACCCTGCTCGTGACCCACTCCGTGTCGGAGGCGGCGTTCCTCGCCGACCGCGTCATCGTCATGTCGCCTCGCCCCGGACGCATCGTCGCCGACGTGACCGTGCCCCTCCCGCGCCCGCGCGACGAGTCCGTTCTGCGCGCTCCCGAGTTCCACGCCCTGTGCGACGAGCTGTCGGCCGCGCTGCACCCCGGGGTGCCGGCGTGACCGCTACGAGTGTGGCGCGCATCCGCTCTCTGCCCGGCGCGGGGGTCGCCGTGCCGATCGCCGCCGCTGCCGCACTGCTCGTGCTGTGGCAGGTCGCGGCGGTCACGGTGCTCGCGGGGAAGGGCGTGATCGCGGCTCCCAGCGCGATCATCGGCGAGATCGCCGGGCGACCGGCCGTCTACGCGACGGCCATCGGCGCGACCGTGTCGATCGCCGCGATCGGCTGGCTCGCGGGCAATGCCCTCGCGATCGTGAGCGCGCTCGTCTTCGTGCAGTTCCGCGTCGCCGAGCGCCTGCTGCTCGGCGTCGCAGTCGCCCTGGTGTGCGTCCCGCTCGTCGCGATCATGCCCATCCTGCAGATCGCGTTCGATCCGACCACCACACGAATCGTGCTCGCGGCGATCGCCGCCTACTTCCCGACGCTCATCTCGACGATGGTCGGACTGCGGAGCGCGGACCCGAATCAGCTCACGATGTACTCGTCATGGGGCGCCTCGCGGTTGCAGGCACTGCTCGGCGTGCGCGTGCGCAACGCGCTGCCCGGACTGTTCGCGGGCCTGCAGGTCGCTGCACCAGCGGCGCTGCTCGGCGCGATCCTCGGCGAGTTCATCGGCGCCCGGGCCGGCCTCGGCACGCTCATCGTCACCGGCCTGTTCACGCTCGACCTCGATATGACCTGGGCCGTCGCCGTCATCACGACCGCGATCACGACCACGCTGTTCTGGGCGATCGGCGCGATCGGCCGCCGTCTCACCCCGTGGGCGTCCACGATGTCGACGGGCGCCCCTCCCACCGCCGCGGTCGGCGGCGGCGCGAGGCGCGCACTCGTCGGTCTGGCGTTCGCGCTGGCGTCCATCGCGCTCGTTCTCGCCGCCTGGTGGGGATTCATCGCGGGCTTCGGCCTGAGCCCGTTCTTCGCGAAGACCCCGCTCGACGTGCTCGACTACCTGTTCCGGTCGGCGGGTGCCGCCGACAACCGCGCGATCATCGCCGCTGGGCTGTGCACGACCCTCGTGCACACGTTCGTCGGCTACACCGTCGGACTGGTCGTCGGCATCGTCACGGCGATCGTGTTCGTGGCGACACCGCCCGTCGAGCGCGCCGCCCTGCCTGTGCTCATGATGCTGCGGTCCGTGCCGCTCCCCGTGCTGCTCCCGCTCGTCATCATCGCCTTCGGCCGCGGTCTCGCGGGCGTCGCCGTCATCACCGCGATCGTGACGTTCTTCCCGACGCTCGCGAACACCGCCGCCGGCCTGCACCGCACTCCGCCCGACGCCCTGCTGCTGGCTCGCAGCTACGCGGCCGGGCCGCTGTCCACGTTCTGGCGCGTCCGCCTACCGTTCGCGGTGCCGTCGATGCTCGCCTCGGCGCGGATCGCCGCCCCCGCCGCGGTCCTCGCGTCGACGCTCGCCGAGTGGCTCGCGACCGGCGACGGCCTCGGCCACCTCATGGTGTCCGCACGTGCGAGTCAGCTGTTCAGCCAGCTCTGGTCGGCCGCGGTCGTCCTGACCGTCGTCTCGGTCGTCTTCTACGCGATCGTCTCCCGCGCCGAGCGCACCGTGCTGGCGCGCTTCGGCGCCGCCTGAACGCCGACCCACCCTCCCTCGAATCGAAAGAGCACCACCATGTCCGCACCCTGGTGGCGGGATGCCGTCATCTACCAGATCTATCCCAGCTCGTTCGCCGACTCGACCGGCTCGGGGATCGGCGACCTGCCCGGCATCACCGCGCGGCTCGACGCGATCGCCGAACTCGGCGTCGACGGGATCTGGCTCTCGCCGTTCTACCCCTCGCCGCGCGACGACCACGGCTACGACGTCGCGGACTACTGCGACATCGACCCGGTCTTCGGCACGCTCGCCGACTTCTCGGCACTCGTCGATCGGACGCACGACCTCGGCCTCCGCCTCGTCATCGACATCGTCCCCAACCACACGTCGTCGTCGCATCGCTGGTTCCAGGACGCGCTCGCATCACCGCCGGGCAGCCCGGCGCGAGCCCGGTACTTCTTCCGCGACGGACGCGGCGAGCACGGCGAGCTGCCGCCCAACAACTGGCGATCGGCGTTCGGCG
The DNA here is from genome assembly GCF_030345695.1 of Galbitalea sp. SE-J8. GTDB lineage: Bacteria > Actinomycetota > Actinomycetes > Actinomycetales > Microbacteriaceae > JAUASV01. Next base: position 76,364 of record NZ_JAUASV010000004.1, read on the forward strand.
GCGGCGCGTGGACCCGCGTGATCGAAGCGGACGGCAGTGCCGGCCAGTGGTATCTGCACATGTTCGCGCCGAGCCAGCCCGACCTCGACTGGCGCAACGGCGAGGTCGCGGACGAGTTCGACCGCGTGTTCCGGTTCTGGCTCGACCGCGGAGTCGACGGCTTCCGCATCGACGTGGCGCACGGCATGATCAAGGCCGAGGGGTTGCCCGACGAGGTGTTCCGGGACGACACCATGGGTCTCAGCGAGCTCGACGCGTACCACCCCCCGCAGTGGGCGCAGCCCGAGGTGCACGACATCGTGCGTCGCTGGCGTCGCACCGTGGACGAGTATCCCGGGGACCGTCTGCTGTGCGCCGAGGCCTGGCTCAAGCCGATCGCGGCGCTCGCGCAGTGGGCTCGCCCGGACGAGATGCAGCACGCGTTCAACTTCCCCTATCTCACGACCCCGTGGTCGGCATCCGCTCTTCGCGACGTCGTCACGGAGACGCTCGCAGCGTTCGACGCCGTCGGGGCCGCCTCCACGTGGGTGCTCTCCAACCACGACCTCGTGCGCCACGCGACGCGCCTCGCGGTGCCGGGGCCGTTCGTCATGGGCGACGGCATCGGCCCGCGCTCGCCGAACCGCGGCCACGACCCCGCCGAAGGGCTGCGCCGCGCCCGCGCGGCGACCGCGATCATGCTCGCCCTCCCGGGCAGCGCCTACGTCTACCAGGGCGAGGAGCTCGGCCTGCCCGAGGTCATCGATCTGCCCGACGACGCGCGACAGGATCCGACGTTCTTCCGGTCGGGCGGCGCGAGCTACGGACGCGACGGATGCCGCGTGCCGATCCCCTGGGAGGCCGACGCCCCCGGCTACGGCTTCAGCCCGACCGGCGCGTCCTGGTTGCCGCAGCCCGCGGACTGGGCGCCGCACGCCCGCGACGTGCAGCGGGCAGAACCCGACTCGACGCTCCACCTGTACCGGCGACTGCTCGCGGAACGCCGCCGACGATCGCTCGGCACGGCGGAGTTGCGCTGGCTCGACAGCGGCGCGGACGTGCTGGCGTTCACCGTCGGCGCCGTGACCGTGATCGCGAACCTGGGCTCGTCGCCGGTGCCCCTGCCGAACGGTCGTGTGCTCGTGTCGAGCTCCCCCGGGGTCGACGCGGAGCTGCCGCCATCGACCGCGGTGTGGCTGGCGCCCCAGCCGGCGTAGGCGCCTCAGCCGGCGTAAGCGCCGACGAGGCGCACCGCGCCGCCGTCGACGCCCTTCGCTCCCTGCTCGAAGCCGACGAGGTCGCGCGCGGTCGTCGACACCGTTCCCGCGACCCACGCCGGGATGCCGTCGAGCGCGAGCTTCGAGACGATCCCGTCGACCGCGTGCGGGGCGACGACCGCGATCATGCCGATGCCGAGGTTCCAGGTGCCCTCGGCATCCGTCAGCGCCATGCCGCCGAGGCTCGCGAGCACGCGGAACACGGGGCTCGGCGACCACGACGACCGGTCGAGCTCCGCCCACGAGCCGACGGGCAGCACGCGTGCGAGGTTCGCGGCGATGCCGCCGCCGGTCACGTGGGACAGCGCGTGCACCGCGCCGCCGAGCTGCGGGTCGCTGAGCAGGCGCAGCAGCGGGGCGGTGTAGAGCCGGGTGGGCTCGAGCAGCACCTCGCCGACCACGCCGCCGAGCTCCGCGGACGTGTCGCGGTAGCCGAGGCCGCGCTGGGCGAGGATGTGCCGCACGAGCGAGTAGCCGTTCGAGTGCAGCCCCGAGGAACCGAGGGCGACCACGACGTCGCCGTCCGCGACGCGGTCCGGGCCGAGCACCGCATCCGCTTCGACCGCGCCGACCGCGGCGCCCGCGACGTCGTAGTCGTCGGGACCGAGCAGGCCCGGGTGCTCGGCGGTCTCGCCGCCGACGAGCGCGGTGCGCGTCTCGGCACAGGCCCGCGCGATGCCCGCGACGATGTCGGCGATCCGCTCGGGCACGACCTTGCCGCACGCGATGTAGTCGGTCATGAACAGGGGCCTCGCGCCGACCACGACGATGTCGTCGACGACCATGCCGACGAGGTCCTGGCCGATCGTGTCGTGCTTGTCGAGCGCCTGGGCGATCGCGACCTTCGTGCCCACGCCGTCCGTCGACGTCGCGAGGAGCGGGCGGCGGTACGCCCGGAGGGCGCTCGCGTCGAAGAGTCCCGCGAAGCCGCCGACACCGCCGAGCACCTCGGGGCCGTGCGTGCGCCCCACCGCCGACTTCATGAGCTCGACCGCGAGGTCGCCGGCCGCGGTGTCGACCCCGGCATCCGTGTACGGGTTGGCCGGCGGGTTCGCGTTCACGGCGTCCACGCTAGCGGCTGAGCGCCTGCGTGCCGATGACGGCGAGGAGCGCGAGCTTCTCGGCATCCGTCGTCCCCGGCCTGGCGGTGAACACGAGCAGACGCTGCTGCGTCTCGGTGTCGAGGAGCGTCTGGCAGTCGAGCGTCATGATGCCGACCTCCGGATGCTGCAGCCGCTTGGAGAGCGGGTGCTTCTCCGCCACGTCCTGCCGCGCCCACAGTGTCGCGAACTCGGGCGAGCGCGCGAGCAGATCTCCCACGATCTCGCCCGCGCGCGAGGAGCGGCCGGAGCGGGCGTAGACGGACCGGAGCTGGGCGACGAAGGTCGCGCCGCGCTCGTCGTGATCGTCCTCGGGATAGACCTCGCGCGACACCGGGTCGGAGAACCAGGCGTGCACCGTCGAGCGCCCGAGCCCCGCGATCCGCGTGCGATCGCCGAACAGGCTGCGGGCGAGCGGCGTCTGCACGAGCACCTCCCCGAGCTCGGACATCACCTGCGCCGGCGAGTCGACGAGTCGATCGAGGATGCGGAGCATGCCCGGCGAGACGTGGTCCGAGACGCCGAGCCGCTCGGGAGCGGGGTGCCCCGCGAGCCGGAACAGGTGGTCGCGCTCGGCGGCGTCCAGCCGCAGTGCTCGCGCGAGCGCCGAGAGCATCTGGTCGGAGGGCTGCGAGCCGCGCGCCTGCTCGAGCCGGTTGAGGTAGTCGGTCGACATGCCCGCGAGCGCGGCGACCTCCTCGCGCCGCAGCCCACTCGTGCGGCGGCGCGGTCCGCGCGGCAGCCCGACGTCCTCCGGCCGCAGCGCCTCGCGGCGCGCGCGGAGGAAGGCGGCGAGTTCGGGGCGATCCACGCTGCCTATGCTCCGCGCCGCCCGCGCCCGGATCAAGGGAGCGGCGCTCCCCCGATGCGCGCGGCCTGGATGCGCTGCTCGCCGGCGCGCATCGTGGCGGGCATGACCACCATCACCCTCATCACCGGCGGGTCCCGCGGACTCGGCCGCGCATCCGCCCTCGCCCTCGCCGACGCCGGCACGGATGTCGTGCTCACGTACGTCTCGAACGGCGACGCCGCGGCATCCGTCGTCGCCGAGATCGAGGCGCGCGGACGCCGTGCCGTCGCCCTGCCCCTCGACACCACCGCGCCGGAGACGTTCCCGGCGTTCGCGGATGCCCTCCGCGCCGCGCTGTCCGCGACCTGGGGACGCCCCGACCTCGACGCCCTCTTCATGAACGCGGGCTACGCGGGCGACACGACGTTCGGCTCGATCGAGCGCGCCGACATCGACCGGCTCGTCGCCGTGCACTTCACCGGCGTCGTGCTGCTCACGCAGCAGCTCGCCGGCCTGCTCGCCGACGGCGGCCGCATCCTCAACGTCTCGACGGGACTCACGCGCAACCCCGCCAACCCGGCGTACTCGGTGTACGCGGCCGTGAAGACCGCCGTCGAGACGTGGAGCCTCTACCTCGCGAGGCAGCTCGGCGCCCGGCGCATCGCCGTGAACACGATCGCGCCCGGCGCGACCGCGACCGACTTCGCGGGCGGCGGCATCCGCGACAGCGAGGCGTACCGCGGCATGCTGCTGCCGACCGTGGCGATGGGCCGGATCGGCGAGCCCGAGGACATCGGCGCGGCCGTCGCCGCGATCCTCGACCCGCGGATGGCGTGGGTCACCGGCCAACGCATCGAGGCCTCCGGCGGCCAGCGCCTCTGACCCCCGGCGTCAGCCAGCGGGGCGGGTACCCGTGTGCGAGACTGAGACGTACCCGCTGCGGGTACGTCCCCCACTTCTCGGAGAAGCACCCTCCCCATGTGCGGCATCGTCGGCATCGTCTCCACTCAGCCGGCCAATCAGCAGGTCTACGACGCCCTCACCCTCCTGCAGCACCGCGGTCAGGACTCGACCGGCATCGCGACCGCCGAGGGCTCGATGTTCCACGAGCACAAGGTCAAGGGTCAGGTGCGCGAGGCGTACCGCACCCGCGACATGCGCTCGCTGCTCGGCACCATGGGCCTCGGCCACGTGCGCTACGCGACCCGCGGCGACGCCTCGAAGGAGCAGGAGGCGCAGCCGTTCTACGTGAACGCGCCCTACGGCATCGTGCTCGTGCACAACGGCAACCTCACGAACACCCGCGAGCTCACCAAGGAGCTCTTCGAGATCGACCGCCGCCACCTCAACACGAACAGCGACACCGAGCTGCTCGTCAACGTGCTCGCCCATGAGCTGCAGGCGCAGGTGCGCGGCACCGACCTCGACCCCGACCAGGTGTTCGACGCCGTCGCCCGCGTGCACGAGCGCGTCGAGGGCTCCTACGCGTCGATCGCGATGATCGCCGGACACGGGCTGCTCGCCTTCCGGGACCCGTACGGCATCCGTCCGCTCATCCTCGGCCGTCGACCCGCCGGCTTCGCCGGCTTCGACTGGGTCGTCGCGTCCGAGTCGCTCGTGCTCGAGGCGGGCGGCTACGAGGTCGTGCGCGACGTCGCCCCCGGCGAGGCGATCTTCATCACGCAGGGCGGGGAGATGTTCTCGCGCCAGTGCGCACCGCATCCGCGCCTCATCCCGTGCTCGTTCGAGTACGTCTACCTCGCGCGCCCTGACAGCATCATGAACGGCATCAGCGTCTATGACGCGCGCCTGCGCCTCGGCGACCGGCTCGCCGACACGATCGCGGAGTACACCCCCCGCGGCGACATCGACGTCGTCATGCCGATCCCCGACTCGTCGCGTCCCGCCGCGATGCAGGTGGCGCAGAAGCTCGGCGTGGAGTACCGCGAGGGTTTCTACAAGAACCGCTACGTCGGCCGCACGTTCATCATGCCCGGCCAGGAGCAGCGCACGAAGAGCGTCAAGCAGAAGCTCAACGCGATGGGCAGCGAGTTCCGCGGCAAGAACGTGCTCATCGTCGACGACTCGATCGTGCGCGGCACCACCTCGAAGGAGATCGTGCAGATGGCTCGGGACGCCGGAGCCAACAAGGTCACGTTCACGAGCGCCGCGCCGCCGGTGCGCTTCCCGCACGTGTACGGCATCAACATGCCGACCCGCCGTGAGCTCGTCGCCGCCGGCCGCAAGATCCCCGAGATCGCGACCGAGCTCGGCGCCGACTACCTGATCTACCAGGAGATCGCGGACATGAAGGACGCGATCCTCGAGGGCTCCGCGATCACCGACCTCGAGATGAGCTGCTTCGACGGGAACTACGTCACCGGATCGGTCACGCCCGAGTACCTCGCCTGGGTCGAGGCGAACCAGCTCAGCTGAGCGCACACCGCGGCGGCGCGTCATCGCGCGTCGTTCAGAACTCCTGAGAGAACGGCGCGGCGCGTCCGCGTGGGCCCCGACGCGCAGACCCCGCCGCGATTTCTCCGGAGTTCTGAGCGGGGCGGCGGCGTCAGTCCTCGAGCTCGCCCTCGAGCGGGGCAGCCTCCGTCGTCGCGCGCTCGGCGGCGACGGTGCGGGCGCGGCGGCCGGTGACGCGGTCCACGATGATCGCCACGACCGCGCCGACGACGACGCCCGCCGGGATGCCGAAGCACGAGAAGTAGGCGAGCAGCGGGAAGAAGCCGACCGTCTCGTCCGCCGGGAAGAGGCTCGTGAGCACGAGCGTCACGAGGAAGCCGAGCACTCCGCCCACGACGATGAACGCCCCGTACCTCGGCGCGCGCCGCACGCGCACCTCGTCGGTCGAGACGGTGGTCGGGCGCTCGGCGCCGTCGGAAGAGCTCACCCGTCCATTCTCGCCTGCTTCGCTCGCTCGCACCTCTCGCTCGCGGAACGCCTGCGTCACCGGAACACCGGCGTCACCGGGACGCCTGCATCACCGGGACGAACGACCCGAGGTCGGCGCGGGTGCCGGATGCCGCGACCGTCCCGCCGGCGAGCGCGGCGTCCCAGTCCAGGCCGCCGGTCGCGAGGGCGAGCCAGGTGGCGGCATCCGTCTCGACGACGTTCGGCGGGGTGCCGCGGGTGTGGCGCGGCCCCTCGATCGCCTGCACGGCGCCGTACGGCGGCACTCGCACCTCGACGGAGTTTCCGCGGTGCAGCTCGCCGAGCAGCTGCAGGGTGTAGCGCACGGCCATCGCCGTCGTGTCGCGCGGCGCGCTCGTGCCGGCGGCGTGGGCGCCGAGCGCGGCGACCACGGCATCCCGCCCGTCGACGTCGGGGATGCGCGCGCGTGCCACGCCCCCACGGTACGCGCGGTGCCGTGCGGCGCGGATGAGTGGTCGCGATCGGCCGCCGTCCGGCGTCGAGCGGTCCCCATGGGGACCGCCCGGCGGCAGGGCGGCGTCAGGCGTTGTCGCCGCCCGTGTCCGCGCGGCCCGGCCGCACGCCGTCGCCGCCCCACACCCAGCCCGCGACCTCGGGGATGTCCTCGCCGTGCTCGCGCGTGTACTGCCGGGCGCGCACGCGGGCGTCCGCGAACTCCTGGCGCACGCCCGCGTACCGCGCCGCGAGGCCCGGCACCCGGTCGATGACGTCCATGGCGAGGCGGTAGCGGTCGATGTCGTTGAGCATGACCATGTCGAACGGCGTCGTCGTGGTGCCCTCGTCCTTGAACCCGCGCACGTGCAGGTTGGGGTGCCCGGCGCGCTTGTAGGTGAGCCGGTGGATGAGCCACGGGTAGCCGTGGTAGGCGAACACGACCGGCTTGTCGCTCGTGAAGATCGCGTCGAACTCCGCGTCGGCGAGCCCGTGCGGGTGCTCGCCGGCGCTCTCGAGGCGCATCAGGTCGACGACGTTCACCACGCGCACCGAGAGCTCGGGGATGTAGGTCCGGAGCAGGGATGCCGCGGCCAGCGTCTCCATGGTCGGCACGTCGCCGGCGCACGCGAGCACCGCATCCGGCTCCTCGCCCTCGACCTCGGTGCCCGCCCAGGGCAGGATGCCGAGCCCGCGCGTGCAGTGCTCGATCGCCTGCTGCATGGTGAGCCACTGCGGCGCCGGCTGCTTGCCCGCGACGACGACGTTGACGTAGTCGGTGGAGCGCAGCACGTGGTCGTAGGTCGAGAGCAGGGTGTTGGCGTCGAACGGCAGGTAGACCCGCACGACCTCGGGCCGCTTGTTGACGACGTGGTCGATGAAGCCCGGGTCCTGGTGGCTCGCGCCGTTGTGATCCTGCCGCCAGACGTGCGAGCTCAGCAGGTAGTTGAGGGATGAGATGGGTGCGCGCCACGGCAGCTCCCGCGTCGTGTGCAGCCACTTCGCGTGCTGGTTGACCATCGAGTCGACGATGTGGATGAACGCCTCGTACGACGTGAACAGGCCGTGGCGGCCGGTGAGAAGGTAGCCCTCGAGCCAGCCCTCGCACTGGTGCTCGCTGAGCACCTCCATCACCCGGCCGATGCGGGACAGGTGGTTGTCGACGTCGATCGGGAGGTCGGCGGCGTCCCAGCGCTTGCCGGTCACCTCGTAGACCGCCTGCAGGCGGTTCGACGCCGTCTCGTCGGGCCCGAACAGCCGGAACGTCGTCGGGTTGAGGCGGATGACGTCACGCAGCCAGGCGCCGAGCACGGCCGTCGACTCGGCGTTGTGCGCGCCCGGCTCGGTCACCTCGACCGCGTATTCCCGGAAGTCGGGGAGGCGCAGCGGGGTGCGCAGCAGGCCGCCGTTCGCGATCGGGTTGGCGCTCATCCGCCGGTCGCCGTCCGGGGCGATCTCGACGGTCTCGGCCCGCGGCGCCCCGGCGTCGTCGAACAGCTCCTCGGGGCGGTACGACCGTAGCCAGTGCTCGAGGATGTCCCGGTGCGCCTCGCTCTCCCGGGCGCCGTCGAGCGGCACCTGGTGGCTGCGCCAGTTGTTCTCGGTCGGCTTGCCGTCGACCTCCCGCGGGCCCGTCCAGCCCTTCGGGGTGCGCAGGATGATCATCGGATAGGCGGGACGGTCGGTCGCGCCGGCCGCGGCATCCGCCTTGATCTGCGCGATCCGGTCGAACACCGCATCGAGCGTCTCGGCCATGCGCGCGTGCACGAGCATCGGGTCCTCGCCGTCGAAGCCGCCGGCCACGACGAACGGCTCGTAGCCGTAACCGCGCATGAGCTCGAGCAGCTCGCTCTCCGGGATGCGCGCGAGCACGGTCGGGTTGGCGATCTTGTACCCGTTGAGGTGCAGGATCGGCAGCACGATGCCATCCGTCGCGGGGTCGACGAACTTGTTCGAGTGCCAGGCCGTCGCGAGCGGGCCGGTCTCGGCCTCGCCGTCGCCGATGACGCACGTCACGACGAGGTCGGGGTTGTCGAACGCGGCGCCGTAGGCGTGGCTGAGCGCGTAGCCGAGCTCGCCGCCCTCGTGGATCGACCCGGGCGTCTCGGGCGCAGCGTGCGACGGGATGCCGCCGGGGAACGAGAACTGGCGGAACAGCCGCGTCAGTCCCTGCTCGCTGCGGTCGACATCCGAGTAGATCTCGCTGTAGGTGCCGTCCAGGTAGGCGGATGCGACCACGCCCGGCCCGCCGTGGCCGGGGCCCGCGACGAAGATCGAGTTCACGTCGCGCTCGCGGATGATGCGGTTCATGTGCGCGTAGATGAAGTTGAGCCCGGGCGTCGTGCCCCAGTGCCCGAGCAGGCGGGGCTTCACGTGCTCCGCGACGAGCGGCTCGCGCAGCAGCGGGTTGTCGAGCAGGTAGATCTGCCCGACGGAGAGGTAGTTGGCGGCGCGCCACCAGCGGTCGACGGCGTCGAGTGGCGCGGCCGCGCCGTGGTCGGCGGCGGGAGCGGATGCGGTTCGGGGGTCGGCAGCGATCGTGCTCATGCTGCGAGTCAACTCCCCCGGCCGGGGGATGGATAGGGACCTTCGCCCTATCGGGTCGATTCTGCCCTTCCAGGAGAGCGAATCCGCCGCGGCCCTCGCGCACCTCGCCCAGAGCGCGGATCGGCGGCTGGTGTCGTCGTGGCTGCTGCATACCGAGCTGCACTGCGCGACCGGCCGCCGCGGCGGGCTGGGAGCGGAGAGCCTCGCGGCCGTGCTCGCCGCGATCGACCTGGCCGACGTCATCCGCGGCGACCTGATCGCCGCCGGGACCCACGCGCCGTTGCGGGCGAACGACGCGATCCACCTGGCCGTGGCGCTGCGCCTGGGCGCGGACGAGATCGTCACCTACGACGCCGAGCTCGCGGATGCCGCCGCCCGCGCCGGCCTTCGCGTGTCCGCTCCCGGCGGCTGAGCGCATCCGTCGCCCCGGGCCTGGTCGCCGGGCGCCGCGACCCCGCGCTCCGGGCGCTCGGCTACCCTGTAGCGGTGCGCATCCTCGTCCTCGGATCGGGCGCGCGGGAGCACGCCATCGTCACCGCCCTGCTGAGGGAGCGGACGGATGACGGCAGTCCCGTGCACGAGATCACCGCAGCCCCCGGCAACGCCGGCATCGCCCAGGATGTCGCGACCGTGAAGCTCGACGCCTCGAACCCGTCGATCGTGCGGGACTACGCGCGCGACTACGAGGTCGACCTCGTGGTCATCGGCCCCGAGGCGCCGCTCGTCGCGGGCGTCGCGGACAAGCTGCGCGCCGTCGGCATCCCGGTCTTCGGCCCCGACCGCGCGGCCGCCCAGCTCGAGGGATCGAAGGCATTCGCGAAGCGGATCATGGACGCCGCGAACGTGCCGACCGGGCGGGCCGTGCGCGCGACCACGATCGACGAGGCCGTCGCCGCGATCGACGCGTTCGGCGCCCCCTACGTCGTCAAGGCCGACGGGCTCGCCGCCGGCAAGGGCGTCGCCGTGACCGCCGACCGCCGGCACGCGATCGACCACGCGACGTACTGGCTCCAGTACGCGCCGGTGCTCGTCGAGGAGTTCCTCGAGGGGCCGGAGGTGAGCCTCTTCCTGCTCAGCGACGGCCAGGTCGTCGTGCCGCTCAGCCCCGCGCAGGACTTCAAGCGCGTCGGCGACGGCGACACCGGTCCGAACACGGGCGGCATGGGCGCGTACTCGCCGCTGCCCTGGCTCGACCAGCTCGGGCTCGACGGCGACTTCGTCGACACCGTGATCGACACGATCGCGCAGCCCACCATCCGTCAGCTCGCCGCCGAGGGCACGCCGTTCATCGGTCTGCTCTACTGCGGGCTCATCGTCACGCGCACGGGCGTCAAGGTCATCGAGTTCAACGCGCGCTTCGGCGACCCCGAGACGCAGGTCGTGCTTCCCCGTCTCGAGACGCCGCTCGCCGCGCTGCTCCACGCCGCCGCGACGGGCGGCCTGGGGCGGCTGCCGTACCCGCGCTTCACGACCGACACCGCCGTGACGGTCGTGCTCGCGAGCGAGGGCTACCCCGAGGAGCCCGCCACGGGCCGCACCATCTTCGGCCTCGACGAGGCCGCGGCCGTGCGCGGCGTCACGATCGCGCACGCCGCGACCGCGCGCGTCGACGACCGCCTGGTCGCGACCGGCGGGCGCGTGCTCAGCGTCGTCGCGACCGGCGCCGACGTGCACGAGGCGCGCGAGCGCGCGTACGAGGCGATCGGCCGCATCCGTCTCGAGGGCGCGCACTACCGCACCGACATCGCGGCCGCGGCGGACCGCTCGTGACCGTCGTGATCCCGGGCTGGGAGCACGTCTACTCGGGCAAGGTGCGGGACCTGTACCGATCGGATGCCGCTCCCGGCCAGGTGCTCATGGTCGCGAGCGACCGGGTGAGCGCGTTCGACCACGTGCTCGAGCCCGGCATCCCGGACAAGGGCGTGCTGCTCACGACGCTCAGCCGCTGGTGGTTCGACCGGCTCGGGGTGCCCGACCACCTCGTGCAGCCGCAGGTCGTGCCCGCCGAGGTCGAGGGACGGGCGATGCTCGTGCAGGAGCTCGACATGCACCCGATCGAGGCGGTCGTGCGCGGCTACCTCGCCGGGAGCGGCTGGAAGGAGTACCGCGCGACGCGGACGGTGTGCGGCATCCCGCTGCCCGCTGGACTCGCCGACGGCGACCGGCTGCCCGAGCCGATCTACACCCCGGCGTGGAAGGCCCCGCAGGGCGAGCACGACGAGAACATCCCGTTCGAGCGCACCGTCGAGCTCGTCGGCGCCGAGACCGCGGCGGCGATCCGGGACGCCGCCCTCGACGTCTTCGCGCGCGCGTCCGCGATCGCCGAGGAGCGGGGCGTCATCCTCGCCGACACGAAGTTCGAGTTCGGAACGGATGCCGCGGGCACCCTCGTGCTCGCCGACGAGGTGCTCACGAGCGACTCGTCGCGCTACTGGGACGCGGTCGAGTACGCGGCCGGACGCCGGGGGCAGAGCTTCGACAAGCAGATCGTGCGCGACTGGCTCGCCGCGAACTGGGACGGGCGCGGCGCGCCCCCCGAGCTGCCTGCGGACGTCGTCGAGCGCACGGCGGCGCGCTACCGCGAGCTCATCGACCGCCTCACCCGGCGCGACGGCTGAGCGCGGGGGGTCGGGTCGGGTCGGTTCCGCTCGGTCCGGCCCGGCCCCGCCCGGTCCGGCCCGACCCCGCGCGGTCCGGCCCGACCCCGCGCGGTCCTGAGATCCCCGGCGCCCATGTCGGAAATGCAGGAGACCTCGTCAGGGGCGTTCCGGAGTTCGCGAGTATTGCTGGGTCGAGTGACGCCGGCGCTGACATAACGTGCGCGGCATCCTGCATTTGCGACATTGGCCGCGCTGGCACGCCGGCCGCACCCCGCGCCACGCACGCCCGCCCGCACCCGGCACTCACCCCGCACGCGGCACGCCGGCCGACCGGGTCAGGCGGGTTCGGTCGCGGGGACGCGCGGGCGGCGGGCGTAGGCGAACTGGAACGCGATGATCGCGAGCGCCGTGACCACCGCGGCGGCGACCGGGATCCGCTGCGCACCGAGCGCGCCCTGGACGGCGGCGCCGAGCGGCGGCGCGAGCGCGATGCCCGCGTACATCGCGGTCGTGAACCACGAGATCGCGATGCCCGACGTGGGCGGATCGATCGCGACGAGCCGGTGCTGCACGGGCACGACGGAGCCGAACGCGCTCAGCCCCCACAGCACGAAGAGCACGGCGGTGAACAGGAACGAGCCGCTCGCGAGCGGGATGAGCAGGAGCACCACGATCTCCGCGCCGAGAGCGGATGTCGCCACGACCCGGTTGCCGACGCGGTCGGTGAGGGGTCCCGAGAGCGCGTTGCCGACCACGCCGGCGATGCCGTAGCAGAGCAGCAGTCCCGCGAGGAGCGTGCCGTCGCCGCCGGTCGTGCCGCTCGTGACGGCCGAGCTGAAGATGTAGACGATGTTGAATCCCGCGGTGAGCAGCACGTTGGCGACGAGAGCGGCGATGAGGCGCGGCTCGCGCAACGGCGCGAGCCGCGCCGACCAGCCCGCCACGAGGGGCACCGGGATGTCGCGCACCCGCCACAGGATGAGGAGCGCCGTGACGACGCCGATGCCGACCACGATGAGGAGCGGCGTTCGCCATCCCGCGATCGACCCGAGCGCGGTGCCGAGCGGCGACCCGAGCGCCGTCGCGAGGCTGAAGCCGACCGCGACGAACCCGATCGCCCGGCCGCGCTGCTCGGGGCGCGCGATCGCCGCCGCGGCCGCGGTCGCCGCGGGCACGAGGGCGGCTCCGCCGACACCGGCCAGGATGCGGCCCAGCACGAACACGACGAGGGTCGGCGCGAGCGCCGCCAGGAGGCCGCCCAGGGCGAACACGAACAGCCCGCCGGCCATGAGCACGGTGCGGGACAGGCGCGGAAGCAGCATCGCGATCGCCGGGGCGCCGACCGCGACGACGAGCGAGTACCAGGTGATCGCGTAGCTGACCTGGCCGGGCGTCGCATCCAGGTGCCGCGCGATGTCGGGCAGCAGTCCCGCGATGATGAACGCGTTGGTGCCGACCGTGAACAGACCGATCGCGAGGATCGACAGCGGCGGGTAGATCGAGCCGCGGGAGTATGATGGTTCGACGTTCGTCATACCGTCACGATAACACGGTTCGACGCACATCGAACCATTGAAATCGTGATGCCATGACCGACGACTATCCCGCCCCCGCAGCCGACGACATCGAGCTCGTCGAGGTGCTCCGCGCGCTCGGCGACCCGATCCGCCTCGAGATCGTGCGCAAGCTCGCCGACGGCGAGCGACACTGCAAGACCACGGAGGAGTGGGACCTCGGCGTGCAGAAGTCGACGCTCTCGCACCACCTGCGCACGCTGCGCGAGTCGGGCGTGACCCTCACGATCGTCGACGGCCGCATCCACTGGCTGCAGCTGCGCCGCGCCGACCTCGACGCGCGCTTCCCGGGACTGCTCGACGGCGTGCTGACCGGGGTCGGCGACTAGCGAACGGCACACGCGCACGCCACGCCCGGCCGCCACACGCGGCCGCCACGCCCGGCCACAACGCCGCACGCCGCACGCCCCGCGCCCGCGCCTCACTGCGGATCGGGCGACTCGTCCGATCCGTCGGGCTCCGGTTCCGGGGGCGGCGCGAGGCCGTGCTCGCGCGTGAGCTCGACGCGCCGGTGCACGCCGAGCCGGTCGAGGAACCCGTCGTCGTGGCTCACCACGACGAGCGCGCCGCGGTAGCCGGCGAGCGCCTCGACGAGGCGGTCGACGCTCGCGAGGTCGAGGTTGTTCGTCGGCTCGTCGAGCAGCAGCAGCTGCGGCGGCGGGTCCGCGAGCAGCACGCGCGCGAGCGCGACGCGCAGTCGCTCCCCGCCGCTCAGCGTCGCCACGCGCTGCTCCACCGCGCGAGACCGCAGCAGGAAGCGCGCGAGCGCGGCGCGCACCTCGCCGGGTGCGGCATCCGTTCCGGCCCGCACAGCGTCGAGCACCGTCGTCTCGTCGTCGAGGTCGTCGAGCCGCTGGCGCAGGTAGCCCCGCTCGGCGATGACGCGCGCGACGTCGCCGCGGGCGACGCGCTCGAGCAGGGTCGTCTTGCCGACGCCGTTGTCCCCGACGATCGCGACGCGCTCGGGCCCGACGATCTCGAGCCGCCCGCGCTCGCCGTCGTCGACCTCGAGCACCCGGCGCCCGCCCGGCACGGCCGTGCCGGGCAGGTCGATGCGGATGACGTCGTCCTCCCGCACGGCGGCGTCGGCCTCGTCGAGAGCGGCCTGGGCTCCGGCCACCCGGTCGTCGAGCAGACCGCGCATGCGCCCGGCGCTGCCCTCCGCGGCGTTCGCCCGCGCGTTCGCGAGGATCCTCGGCAGCGAGTCGGCGGCCTTCCGCCCGGCGCGGTCCCGCCGGGCGATCTTCGTCTCCGCCTCGAGGCGCTGGCGCTTCTCGACGCGCAGGTCGTGCTCGGCGGAGCGCACCATCCGCTCGGCGGTCTCCTGCTCGGCCGCGATCACGGCCTCGTACCGCGAGTACGGCCCGCCGACGAAACGCAGCCGGTCGCGGTAGAGCTCGGCCGTCGTGTCGACCCGTTCGAGCAGCTCGCGGTCGTGGCTGACCACGAGGAGCGTGCCGCGCCAATCGCCGACGGCGTCGTGCAGCACGCTGCGGGCGCGGCGGTCGAGGTCGTTCGTCGGCTCGTCGAGCAGGGTCACGTCGGCGCGCGCGAGACGGATGCCGGCGAGCGCCGCGAGCATCGTCTCGCCCCCCGAGAGGGTCGACACCGGTCGCGCGAGGTCGGCGACGCGCACGCCGACCGCGTCGAGCTCCGCCGCGGCACGGTCGGCGATGTCCCAGTCGTCCCCGATGGCCTCGAACACGGCCTCGCTCGCGTCCCCCGCCTCGAGCGCGGCGAGCGCGTCGAGCGCCGGGCGGACGCCGAGCAGGTCGGCGACCGTGGCATCCGTTCGCAGGGCGAGGCCCTGGCGCAGGTAGGCGACCCGGCCGGGGACGGCGATCGAGCCGCCGGTGGGGGTGAGCTCGCCCGCGATGAGGCGCAGCAGGGTCGACTTGCCGGCGCCGTTGCGGCCGACGAGCGCCGTGCGCCCGCGGCCGAACGTGGCGGTGACGCCGTCGAGCACGGGCGCGCCGTCGGGCCAGGCGAAGCGGACGTCGACGAGGGTGATGGGGGTGGACGGCATGACGGACCTCGGGATTCAGCGGGATGCGCTGACGGAGGCTCGAAGGGTCGCTCGGACGTCAGCGCGTGGGCGCGGAGACGGAGCTGGTCTTCACCGGTTCACCGATCGTCGGGGACAGGACCCGGCAATGCTGCCACGCGCGCGCCCGCCGAGCAAGCCGACGGTCAGGCGCCGGAGTCGGCGGGCCGGCGGCGGGTGCGCAGCAGGAGCACGGCGAGCACGATCGCCGCGATGATCAGCACGCCCGCGGCGAGGGAGACGATGACGAGCGGGGCGGAGGACTCCGGCTCCGCGTCCTCGCCTCCGGTCGCGGGCGGGGCGGGCGTGTCCGCGGCGCCCGAGGGGGCCCGCGTCGGCGCGGGCGTCGGGTCCGCTCCGACCTTCGCCGCGCACCCCGCCGCCGTGGTCACGGTGAACGAGATCGGGTCGAACGCCGTGCCGGACTCGTAGTTCGGGAAGGCGACGTGCCCGGCATCCGTGAGCGCGGTCGGCACGTCCGATGCCGTGAGGGTCGTGCCGTCCGGGCTCACCCCGACGGTGCCGCCGGCGAGGTCGAGCGTGACGAATTGCACGGCACTCTCATCGATCTGATCGCCGTCCATGGTCGGGCCGCTCACGTCGAGCAGCAGGAGCGCCGTGTTCGCGTCGACGAACTGCAGCTGCGGGTTCGCGACCGTCGTGTCGAGCGCGCCGCCGTGACCCGTGAAGCGGATCGAGCCGGGGAACGAGACGAGCCCGGTGGAGCCGTTGTACGTGCCCGTGCCGCCGCTGAAGCCGAAGTCGGGCGTCGCGTACGTCGCTCCGTCGCCGACCCGCCACTCGCCGTTCGCGATCGTGCCGCTGATGTAGGCACGGAACGACTCCTTGAAGCCCCAGGTGATGCGTGCGGCCGTCACGGCGCACCGGTCGGCGGCGGGAGCGACGACGGTGAGCGGGGCGCCCCGATCGACACTGCCCTGGAGCGTGACGATGTGCGGGCCCGGCTCGAGCGTCGTCGGCAGCGCGCCGGTCCAGGTGACGCGACCGTCGGCATCCGCGGTGAGCGAGGTCGACAGCACGATGGGCCTCGAGTACACGACCGCCGCGATGCCCGCCTCTCCGCGGCCGAACCCGTCGGCTGTGACGCTGATCGAGTCGCCGGCGTGCAGGGTTCCGGGCGTGTCGACGGTCGCGCCCGCGCCGGCCGGCGGCTCGCTCGGCGCGGTGAACGTCGTGCGGTGGTAGGCCGCCGCGGTCGACGCCTGCGGCCGTGCCTTCTCGGGGGCGCCGATGGTGAACGAGATCGGATCCATCGCCGCGCCCACGGGGTAGAAGGCGCTGCCCCCGTACGAGAACGCGCCAGCGCCGGCCGCGGAGAGCGCGACGGGCGCGCCCGTGTACGACACCGCGCCGCGCTTCGTCGACCGTCGCGCCGCGCTCAGGTCGATCGCCGCGAACGGCACGCGCGCCCCGCCGTTCACGCGCAGCAGCAGCGTCGCCGCCCGCGCGTCGTCGACGCGCACGACGGGATCGGAGAGCGTGAGGTCGAGGATGCCGTGGTGGCCCGTGAACCGCACGGCACCCCGATAGGCGGTCGCGCCCGAGCGCTCGGCGTCGTCGTAGCCGCCCGCGCCCTTCTGCCCGAACCAGTACACGCCGCGCCGCTCGTCGGCTCCGCCGCGAAGCGTGATCGCACCCGCGGCGATCGGTCCCGTGACGTAGGAGCGGAACGATGACTTCACGCCCCACAGCAGCGAGCCGGACGCGGCTCCGCGCGAGGTCGGTGCGGGCCTGCCGGCCGACGCGGCGCCCGGAGTCGCGCTCGGGTCCGGCGTCGGCGCGCCGGGGGCGGCCGCCCCCGGAGCGGTCGCGCCGGGGGAGATCGCGCCGGGGGTGGTCGCGCCGGGCGGCGCGGGCGCGGGGGCCCCGGCGACGCTCACGACGAACGGCGTCGGCGCCTTGTCGGCATCGGTGACGGAGCCCGATGAGTACCAGTACGACGACAGTCCGGTGAGCTGGTGCACGTCGACGAACGACTGCGGCCAGGCGCCCCAGCCGGCGACCGAGCGATTCTGCGGTGTCGCACCGGCGGGCACCGCGATCGCGACACCCGCGTAGTCGGGCGCGACGACGAAGCCGTTCACGGCATCCGTCGTCACGCCGTGGAATGTCGCGAGCTGCACGTCCGGCACCGGGGTGATCGGCGCCTTCGCGGACGGGTCGCTGATGCTCGACGCGTACCCGCTCACCGTGACCGTGAGCGCGCCTGTGCCGTCGGCGTTCACGGTGAGCACGGGGTCGGAGAGGGTGAACGGCGCGAGGCCGCCGTAGAAGTTCACCGACCACGAGCCGGTCCACGTCACGACCGCGGAGCCGTCGGCCGCGAACGCGCCCCGCCCGTCACCGACCCGCACGAGCTGGGCAGCGGACCCGCCGGTGCCGACGTGGGCCGCGCGCGTGGCATAGGTCGCCGGGCTCTCGACCCCGGCCGCCGAACGCTGCACGATCGACACCGCCCCGGAGGTCGCGGCGTAGCCCGCCTCGGTGCCGTCCGACGCCCCCGCCGAGAAGTAGTCGCTCCCGCCGAAGAACGGCGCGCCCTGCATCTCGGCGTTGCCGCTCCACTCGAGCGTGAGGCCGTCGATGGACGTCGGCTCGGGGGCGGCGGTCGGCGCGCTCGCCGCGGTCGCCGCGGTCGCCGCGGGGAGCACGCCGACGCCGGCCAGCGCGGCGGCGAGCACGATCGGGAGCAGGCGGCGGGCGGCGAGACGCATGAGCACTTTCGGGGGGCGCGGAGTCCGGGCGGGCATCCGGATGACGCTCCAGGAAAGCAGGTAAGGCTTACCTAAGTCAACCGGATGCGGTCAGGGGACTCGCTTGTCGAGCTCGCGCACGAGCTCCCAGGCGCCGTCCTCATCGTTCGAGAGCACGACCAGGTCGACGTCGGCATCCGGGTAGCGGCGCAGCATCGCGCTCGCGCCGAGGCTCACGCCGTCGGCGTAGAAGGAGCGCACCGAGTCGTCGTCCTCCAGGTCGAAGCTCAGGCCGAACCCGTACGCGGTGTCCTCGTCGACGTCCACCTGCGGCAGCAGCAGCTCCTCGCCGAGCTCGCCCGGGACGAGCCGCCCGGTGAGCAGCGCGTCGAGCAGCCGGAGCAGATCGGGCGCCGTCGCCCACGCCCCCTCCGCGGGCCAGCCGACCTGCGGTGCGACCGCACGCGCCGCGGCGTCGCCCCCGACCGCGATCCGCTCGGGCTCGTCGCGCAGGTCGAGGAACCCCGAGGCGTCCATCCCCGCCTTCGCGAGCACGCTGCGGGCGATCTGCTCCCGGTAGGGCCGGCCGGTCGTCCGCTCGAGCGCGAGCCCGGCGAGCACGTAGCCGGCGTCGGAGTAGGCGACCGTCGTGCCCGGCTCGGCGACCGGCTCCTTCCCGACGAACAGCGGCAGCCAGGCATCCGTCGTCCCGAGGTCCGCGCCGGACCGCGCGGCGAACAGCGCCTCGTAGCTCTCGCCCGCCTCCTCGTCGGCGATGTCGGCGATCCCGCTCGAGTGCGTGAGCAGCTGCAGCAGGTCGACCGCGACCGGGACGCGGGTGCCCGCGAGCGCCGGCACGTAGTGGTGGATGCTGAGCTCGAGATCGAGCGCGCCCTGCTGCGCCTGCTGCAGCACTCCGATCGCGGTCAGCAGCTTCGTGATGCCCGCGATGTCGTAGCGCGTGTCGATCGTGGTCGCGACTCCGGGCCTCGCCTCACCGCGCGCGACGGAGAACACCTCGCGGCGCCCCTCCCGCACTGTCGCGACGCCCGCGAATCCCGTGTCGTCGAGGAAGGCGTCGAGGCCGGAGATGTCCACGTTCCGAGCCTACGGGCCCCTCTCTCCCCGCCTCCCCCGTCCGGTCGAGCTGCGTGCGCGTTCAGAACTCCGGATCGATGCGTCTCCATGACGCCCATTCCGCCCGGAAGCGGCCGCCGCGAGTCGATTGCACAGGAGTTCTGAACGCGCACTCGCCCGTCCCGCCCGCGGGAGCGCGGCCGGTAGACTCGGGGCCGTCCCCACCGCGCCAATCCCGGGAGAGCATCCGTGCCCACCATCGTCGTCGAGGTCATGCCCAAGGCGGAGATCCTCGACCCCCAGGGCAAGGCCGTTCTCGGCGCGCTCGGCCGTCTCGGCAAGACCGGCTACTCGGGCGTGCGCATCGGCAAGCGCTTCGAGCTCACGGTCGACGGCGAGGTGACGG
Organism: Galbitalea sp. SE-J8; assembly: GCF_030345695.1. Lineage (GTDB taxonomy): Bacteria > Actinomycetota > Actinomycetes > Actinomycetales > Microbacteriaceae > JAUASV01. Next base: position 95,847 of record NZ_JAUASV010000004.1, read on the forward strand.
ATGCGGTGCTCGCGGAGGTGCGCGAGCTCGCCGACGACATGCTCGCGAACACGGTCATCGAAGACGTCGTGAGCATCGAGGTGCAGCCCTGATGTCGCCGCGCATCGGGGTCATCACGTTCCCCGGATCGCTCGACGACCGCGACGCGCAGCGCGCCATCCGCATCGCGGGCGCCGAGGCCGTCGCGCTGTGGCACCAGGACCACGACCTGCAGGGCGTCGACGCGATCGTGCTGCCCGGCGGGTTCAGCTACGGCGACTACCTGCGCGCCGGCGCCATCGCGAGCCACGCGCCGATCATGGCGGAGGTCGTCGACGCGGCGAACCGCGGCGTGCCCGTGCTCGGCATCTGCAACGGCTTCCAGATGCTCGCCGAGGCGCGCCTCATCGAGGGCGCACACACGCGCAACGAGCACCAGCAGTTCATCCGTCGCGATCAGAAGCTCAGCGTCGAGACCACGGCGACCGCCTGGACGAGCGGATTCGAGGCCGGGCAGGAGATCACCATCCCGCTCAAGAACGCCGACGGCCGCTTCGTCGCCGCGCAGGAGGTCATCGACCGGCTCGAGGGCGAGGGCCAGGTGGTGTTCCGCTACGTCGAGGTCAACCCGAACGGATCGATGAACGACATCGCGGGCGTTTCGAACGCGCGCGGCAACGTCGTGGGCCTCATGCCGCATCCGGAGCACGCGGTCGAGCCGGGCTTCGGCCCCGACACGCGCGCCGCGATGAAGAGCGGCACCGACGGGCTCGTCTTCTTCACGAGCGTCATCGAGGGGCTGCTCGCCCGCGCCCGTTGATCGCTCAGGGGACGCAACCCGTCGGAATAGGGCTGCCTATTCCCGCAGTTTGCGTCCCCTGAGCGTCGGCTTCAGCGCGAGGGCGGCTCAGCGCGCCGGCGGCTCGTCGGGCGTGCCCTGCGTGTCGGGCAGCGGGATCGCCGAGGTGAACGTCTGGGCGCGCTCCTCCGCCTCGGCGGAACCGGTGAACAGACCGCCGGTGTCGGTAGACGGACCGCGCCGGCGCGCCGGGGCCGAGTCGGCGGCGCGCGCCCGCTCCTCGACGAGCTGCACGCGCGTGAGCGGCAGGGCCGCGGCATCCGTCGTGTGCAGCCACTCCACCAGCTGCTCGCGCACGAGGCAGCGCAGGTCGAAGAGCGTCGGCGCGTCCTGCGCCGTGAGCAGGACGCGGATGCGCACGGAGCCGCCGACGGCATCCGTCACCTGCAGCACCTTCGCGCGGCCGTCCCACAGCTCGGTGCCGGCGAGAACCTCGTCGAGCCTGCGGCGCATCTCGGAGGGCGACACCCGCCAGTCGACGTCGAACTCGACGCTGCCGAGCAGCTCGCTCGACCGCCGGGTCCAGTTCTGGAACGGCGTCGTCGTGAAGTACGTCGACGGCAGCACCATGCGCCGGTCGTCCCAGATGTGCACGACGACGTAGGTGAGCGTGATCTCCTCGATCTTGCCCCACTCGGTCTCGACGATCACGACGTCGTCGACGCGCACGGCATCCGTGAACGCGATCTGCAGTCCGGCGATGACGTTCGCGAGCGTCGACTGCGCGGCGAGACCCGCGACGATCGAGACGACGCCGGCGCTCGCGAGCAGCGACGTGCCGACCGCCTGCACCTCCGGGAAGGTGAGCAGCGCGGCCGCGATCGCGATGAGCCAGATCACGACCATGATCAGCCGCCGCACGATCGCGATCTGCGTCTTCGCCCGCCGGGCGACGCGGTTGTCGCGCACGTCGGTGCGGTACCGGCCCATCAGCCGGTTGAGCAGGGCGCCGACGACGGCGCTCACGAACCACGCGGCGAGCACGAGCACGGCGATGACGAGGGCGTGCGCGATGCCGTCGCGCCAGTCCCGGTCGAGCGGCAGCGGACGCACGGCGATCGCGATCCAGACCGCCACGACGACGAGCAGGAAGCGGAACGGATGCCGCGCGCTCGACACGAAAGCCGCCGCACCGTCGTGCCGCCGCGCCGCCCGACGCGCGATCACCGCCACGACGATCATCACGACGATCGCGATGAGGAGGGCGGTGCCCACCGTGATGCCGGAGGCGATCCAACGGTCCCAGTCGTGCCTCATCCGTCGTCCTCCCGAGCGTGCGAACAGCGATCGGTCCAGGCTAGGGACGACGCGGCCGAGCACTCAGGGCGCGCGGAGGTTGACGCGCGCGACCGGTCGCCCCGGGCCCGTGCCCGCGGCCCGCGCGCCGGTAGGCTGGAGGCCGTGACCGACGCCACCACGCCTGCCGTTCTCGACACCGTGGCGAACGCCGCAGCCACCCCCGAGAGGCAGCAGCCGTACGCCGCCCTCGGCCTCAAGCCCGACGAGTACGAGCGCATCAAGGAGATCCTCGGCCGGCGTCCCACGAGCGGCGAGCTCGCGATGTACTCGGTGATGTGGAGCGAGCACTGCTCCTACAAGTCGAGCAAGCCGTACCTGCGCCAGTTCGGGCAGAAGGTCACCCCCGCCATGAAGAAGAACCTCATGGTCGGCATGGGCGAGAACGCGGGCGTCACCGACATCGGCGACGGCTGGGCCGTGACGTTCAAGATCGAGTCGCACAACCATCCGTCGTACATCGAGCCGTTCCAGGGCGCGGCGACCGGCGTCGGCGGGATCGTGCGCGACATCATCTCGATGGGCGCCCGCCCCGTCGCCGTCATGGACGCGTTGCGCTTCGGCCGGATCGACGACCCCGACACGGCGCGCGTCGTGCACGGCGTGGTCGCCGGCATCAGCTTCTACTCGAACTGCCTCGGCCTGCCGAACATCGGCGGCGAGACCTACTTCGACTCCGTCTACCAGGCGAACCCCCTCGTCAACGCGCTCGCGGTCGGCGTGCTGCGCCACGAGGACCTCCATCTCGCGAACGCCCGCGGCGTGGGCAACAGGGTCGTGCTGTTCGGCGCCCGCACGGGCGGCGACGGCATCGGCGGCGCCTCGATCCTCGCGAGCGACACGTTCGCCGAGGGGGGACCCACGAAGCGCCCCGCCGTGCAGGTGGGCGACCCGTTCGCCGAGAAGGTGCTCATCGAGTGCTGCCTCGAGCTGTTCCGTCTCGGGCTCGTCGAGGGCATCCAGGACCTCGGCGCCGCGGGCATCTCGTGCGCGACGAGCGAGCTCGCGTCGAACGGCGACGGCGGCATGTTCATCGAGCTCGACAGCGTGCTGCTGCGCGACCCCACGCTCACGGCCGAGGAGATCCTCATGTCGGAGAGCCAGGAGCGCATGATGGCGGTCGTCGAGCCCGCGAAGCTCGACGCGTTCCTCGAGGTCGTCGCCAAGTGGGACGTCGAGACGAGCGTGCTCGGCGAGGTCACCGACACCGGCCGCCTCGTCATCCAGTGGCACGGCGAGGAGATCGTCAACGTCGACCCGCGCACCGTCGCGGTGGACGGGCCGGTGTACGACCGGCCCGTGGCCTACCCGGCCTGGCTCGACGCCGTGCAGGCGGACACGGCATCCGTTCTCGAGCGTCCCGCGGGCGGCGAGCAGCTCAAGCTGCAGGTGCTGCGCCTGCTCGGCAGCGCGAACCTCGCCGACAAGCGCTGGGTCACCAACCAGTACGACTCGTACGTGCTCGGCAACACGGCGCTCACCTTCCCGGACGACGGCGGCATGGTGCGCGTCGACGAGGAGACCGGCCTCGGCTTCGCCGTCGCGACGGATGCCAACGGCCGCTGGTGCTACCTCGACCCGTACCAGGGCGCGCGGCTCGCGCTCGCCGAGGCGTACCGCAACGTCGCCGTCACCGGTGCGACGCCCGTCGCGGTCTCGGACTGCCTCAACTTCGGCAGCCCGGAGAACCCCGAGGTGATGTGGCAGTTCTCCCGCGCGGTCGCGGGGCTGTCCGACGCCTGCCTCGACCTGGAGATCCCGGTCACGGGCGGCAACGTGTCGTTCTACAACCAGACCGGCGACGTGCCGATCCACCCGACGCCGGTCGTCGCCGTGCTCGGCACGATCGCGGATGTCGCGGAGCGCATCCCGAGCGGCTGGCAGGACGAGGGCCAGAACATCTACCTGCTGGGCGAGACGCGCCTCGAGCTCGACGGCTCGGCCTGGGCCGGCGTCGTGCACCAGCACCTCGGCGGCCTGCCCCCGGCGGTGAACCTCGACCGCGAGCGCGCGCTCGCCGACCTCATCGCCGCGGGCAACGCGCAGAACCTCATCTCGGCCGCGCACGACCTCTCCGACGGCGGACTCATCCAGGCGCTCGCCGAGAGCGTGCTGCGCTTCGGCATCGGCGCGCGGGTGTTCCTCGGCGAGGTGCTGGAGCGCGACGGCGTCGACATCGCGACGGCGCTGTTCAGCGAGTCGACCGGCCGCGTGATCGTGAGCGTGCCGCGCGAGGACGACGTGCGCTTCCGCGGGCTGTGCGAGGGACGCGGCTTCCCCGTCGTGCGCATCGGCGTGACGGATGCCGGCTCGGCGCTCGAGATCCAGGACCAGTTCACGCTCAGCGCCGCCGAGCTCGTCGACGCCCACCGCGCGACGCTCCCGGAGCGCTTCGGCGCGGTCGTCGGCGCCTGACCCGTCCCCGCCCCTGACGGAGGAGGCACGCCGGCGCCGGTCCGCCCCTCGCGGCGCCTACTCCGCCGCGTCACCGCCCGCGAGGCGCTCGTGGTGGTGGATGACCTCCGCGACGACGAAGCCGAACCACTTCTCGGCGAACTCGGGATCGAGGTGCGACTCCTCCGCGAGGCGGCGCAGGCGCGCGACCTGCTCGCGCTCGCGCTCCGGGTCGCTCGCGGCGAGCCCCTCGCGGGCCTTGAGCACGCCGACCTTCTGCGTGAACTTGAACCGTTCGGCGAGCAGGTGGATGAGCGCGGCGTCGATGTTGTCGATGCTCTGCCGCAGCTCGACGAGCTCGGTGTGGGGCGCATCCGGCATGGTCCGAGACTAGCGCGCGGTCAATCCACCCAGACGACGATGCCCGTGATGCCGCTCACGACGGCCGCGATGCCGGCGCGCAGCGCCCGTCCCGCGCGCTCGTCGGTGAACGACGCCGGGTCGTAGTGGCTCGCGTTGCCGAGACCCTCACCACGGAATCCGGCGCCGGTCCAGTCGGCCGCGGTGACGTTGACGGTCGGCTCGGCGAGCTCGGCGCCGACGACGAGGAACTGCTGCGCGAGCACCACGGGCGTGAGCGCCGCGAGCGGATCGACGAGCTGCTCGCCGGCGCTGATGATGAGGTCGGGCTTCTTGTCGATGGCCGCGGTCACGGCGTCGAGCAGCGTCGAGGCCGACGTCGCCGTGACGGTCTCGAGGGCGACGTGCTCGTCGGTCGCCCACGACCGGATCGCGGAGACGAGTGTCGTCGTGGGGGCGTCGTCGCCGAACGTGACCAGCACGACCGAGTAGCCCGCGGGCGGGTGCACGTCGGCCCACGACCCATCGACCGGGTCGAGCGTGCCCTCGGGCGCCGGCGGGTGCGACGGATCCCAGAAGCCCGCGCCGAGCGCACTCGCCGCCGTGGTCGTGGCCGGGGCCGGCGTGTCGCTCGCCGGGATCGACGGCGTGCCCGACGCGCATCCCGCGATCAGCGCGGCGGCGGCAACGGCCACCGCCCCGGCGACGGACGAACGGATGCGGCGGGCACGGCTGATCACGGGGCGGGACTCCGGTTGGTGCTGGTTCGGGGCCGGCGCCGGTTCGGGGTGTGCGGAACGGCGCCCGGCTCGGGCTGCGCCCATCGAAGCACGTCGGCGCGCTCGAAGCCGTCGATCCGGGCGGTGTGCACGGATGCTTTGCCCAGCCGTCGACATCCGTTCACCCCGCGTTCGGGTGACACGAGAACCGTGATCGTGGGCATCCATCCCGCCCACACCCATCACGAAGGACAGGTCTAGTGATCACATCCCGTCCCGATGCCGCCCAGCGGCGTCGACACCTCGGACGCCGCGTCGGCGTCCTCGCACTGAGCGCCTCGCTGCTCGCCTCGGCGGCGGTCGCCGGCGGCGTCGCCACCGCCCAGGCGGTCAGCAGCATCGACACCGAGAAGCCGCTGACCGTGCTGCTCGGCGTGGGCGCCGACGAGTCCCAGCGCATCGCGTCCTGGTACTTCCACGACGGCACCCCGCAGGCGCTCGAGATCGAGAAGACGAGCGACCTCTCCGCGGGCGCGTTCAACGGCAAGAAGCGGGTCATCGCCGCCGCGACGGCCGCGAACACCGCGGCGGATGCCAGCACCGGCGCCAAGCAGGTGGGGTACTACAACTCGCACGCGACGATCGACGGCCTGCAGCCGAACACGACGTACTCGTACCACGTCGGCGCGGCGGACCACTGGTCGCCCACCTACACGATCACGACGAAGAGCTTCTCGGGCGACTACGACTTCCTGTTCTTCGGCGACCCGCAGATCGGCTCGTCGGGCGACGCGGTCGAGGACGGCGTCGGCTGGGCCGCGACCCTCAACTACGCCACGTCGGTCGACCCGCAGGCGGAGCTGCTCGTCTCGGGCGGCGACCAGATCGAGGTCGCCAACAACGAGGACCAGTGGGCGCAGTTCGCCGACCAGACGGACGTGCTCAAGCGCTACCCGTGGGCGTCGACGATCGGCAACCACGACGTGGGCGGCAAGGCCTACGAGCAGCACAACACGCTGCCGAACAACCTCAAGAACGCCGACTACTACCCGGGCGGCGCCACCTCGACGAACTCGGGCGGCGACTACTGGTACTTCTACAAGGACGTGCTGTTCATCGACATCAACTCGAACGCGTACGCGGGCGGGGCGGATGCGGCGCACGTGAACTTCATCAAGGGCGTCGTCGGCAAGGTCGGCCAGCGGGCCAAATGGACGGTGCTCGTGTACCACCACTCGATCTACTCGCCCGCCGACCACGCCAACGACCTCGACAACCAGCAGCGGCGGTACGACTTCACCACCGCGTTCTCGAAGCTCGGGATCGACCTCGTGCTGCAGGGCCACGACCACAGCTACACGCGCAGCTACGCGATCCTCAACGGCCACAAGGCGAACCCGGACGAGCAGCCCGCGCAGCCGGAGGTCTTCTCCGGTCCCGGCGGCGTCATCTACGTCACGGCGAACTCGGCATCCGGCTCGAAGTACTACGACCTGACGAAGCCCGACGCGAGTCAGAGCGACTACGGCCCCGACCCGCTCGACCCCACCGGCCAGCGCCACTGGGCGAACTCGGTCGAGAACCAGGAGCACGTGCGCACGTACGTGCAGGTCGGCGTCACGGACGACAAGCTCAACGTGCAGACCGTGCGCGCGGGTGACTGCGCGGCGCCGAACTCGGCCGTCGAGCTCAACCGGACGACCAAGCCGGGCTGCGGTGTCACGCTCGCGCCGGTCGCGATCGACCCCGTCACCGGCGCGGTCTCCGGTGGCGACGCGGCTCCCGTCGGCTCGCTCGTCGACCACTTCTCGCTGTTCAACGCGCTGCCCGCCAACACGGTGAGCCTCAGCACCTCGACCGACTCGGTCGAGGCCGGCTCGGCCGCGACCGTGACGCTCGCCGCGACCGTGGGTGGCGGCCTCGGCGCGCAGACCGGCTCGGTGACGTTCTACGACGGCGGGACCGTCCTCGGCGCGCTGCCGCTCGCGAACGGCTCGGCGAGCCTCACGATCCCGTCGTCCCTCGCGATCGGCGTGCACGCGCTGACCGCGAAGTTCTCGACGGGCTCGCTCTTCACGGGCGCGGACACCACGTCGGCGGCCGCGGCCCTCACGGTCACCGCCCCGCCGGAGCCCCCGGCCACGACGCCGACCAAGCCGGTCAAGAAGGTCGCGTCGAAGACCACCGTGAAGTGGTCCAAGAGCAAGGTCACCGTGACCGTCAAGGCGACCGGCCAGAAGGTCGCGGGATCGGCGAAGGTCTTCGACGGCTCCAAGAAGGTCAAGACCGTCAAGATCACCAAGGGCAAGGGCACCGCGAAGCTCAAGCTCAAGAAGGGCACGCACAAGCTCAAGGCCACCTTCGTCGCCACGACGAAGATCGCCGCGAGCACGAGCCGGACGATTCGAGTGCGCGCCTTCTGACCGAGACGCGCTAGACCGGGGGCCTCGCGGCAGCACGCCGCGGGGCCCTCGCCCGTTCGGGCGTCGGCGACTCGCGCTGCGCTCCGCCGCGCTGCGCGAGCAGGATGCCCACGATCACGACGATCGCCCCGAGCGGCTCGTGCCACGAGATCGCCTCGTGCAGCACGATGACGCCGAGCACGACGCCGACCACCGGGGTCAGGTAGGTCACGGTCGACGTCGCCGTCGGCCCCCAGGCGGCCATGACGTTGCCGTTCCACACGTACGCGAGGCCCGTGCCGAGGATGCCGAGCGCGAGCAGGGAGCCGACCACCCATCCGTCGAGCCGCACGGGGGTGAGCGCGATCGCGGGCGTGAGCACCGCCATGACGACCCCCGCCGAACCGATCGTGAGCGTCGCGTAGCGCACGCCCGAGACACCGTGCGGCAGGATGAACCGCTTCGCGTACGCCCCCGAGAACCCGTAGCAGAGCGTCGCGCCGAGACACGCGAACTGCCCGAGCAGGTCGCCGCCGAGCTGCGCCTGCCAGGGCGCGATGATCAGGACGACCCCGAGGATGCCGAGCCCCACGCCGAGCAGCTGCGGGGCCGAGACGCGCTCGACGCGGAACACGAGCACCGCCATGATGACCGTCATGATCGGCGTCGTCGCGTTGTAGATGCTCGCGAGCCCGCTCGTCACGTACTGCTCGGCCCAGGAGAACAGCAGGTGCGGGATGACGCAGAACGTCACTCCGAGCACGAGGAAGTGCAGGTAGAGCCGCGGGTTCCGCGGCAGACGGATGCGCGCCACGAGCACGATGACGACGAGGGTGAGCGTGCCGAGCAGCAGGCGCGTCCACGCGACCTGGGCGAACGACAGGCCGCCGAGCGCGACCTTGATGAACAGGAAGCTCGCGCCCCAGGTCACGCCCATCGCGACGAACTGCGCGGCGGTGGACAGGGTGGAGCGAGGCACCCCTCGACGCTAGTGCTCGCCTCCGACGCCGTCCGGCGAGAAACGGACGGGCTCTGCACCGAATCCCGCCAATCGCGCCTCTAGGCCGGCGCGCACCCGCGGCCAGTCGTCGATGATGATCGAGAACACGGCGGTGTCGCGCCAGGTGCCGTCGGCGCGACGCTTGTCGCGCCGCACGAGGCCCTCGAACGTGGCGCCGAGCTTCGCGATCGCGGCCCGGGAGCGGGCGTTGAGCTCGTCCGCCTGGATCTTCACGCGGCCGAACCCCGCGTCGAACGCGGCGCCGAGCAGCAGGAGCTTCGCCTCGGGGTTCACCGCGCTGCCCCAGACGCGGGGGTCGTATGCGGTCCAGCCGATGTGGGCGTGCTCGTTGGGCTCGTCGAAGTCCGCGAGCGTGCTCGTGCCGACGAGCGCGCCGGCATCCGGTCCGCTCGCGAGCCGCACGGCGTAGACGTTGCCGCGACCCCACGAGAAGGCCGTGGCCGCCCACGCGACGAACTCGTCGAGACCGGCGCGGTATCCGGCCGGTCCTCCGCCGAAGCCGCCCGCGAACACCTCGGGGCGGCCGATCGCCGCGTGCAGGGCGGGCAGGTCGGCATCCGTCAGCGCGTCGAGGCGGATGCGGCGGCCGACGAGGGGCGCGGACGGATCGGGGCGAACGGCCGACATCAGCCGATGAGGGGGTGGCGCTCGATGACCGCGTCGCGGCCGGGACCGGTGCCGATGACCGAGATGCGCGTGCCGCTCAGCTGCTCGATCGCGAGCACGTAGTCCCGGGCCGCGGACGGCAGGTCGTCGAACGAGCGGGCGCCCGAGATGTCCTCGCTCCAGCCGGGGAACTCCTCGTAGATCGGCGCCGCGTGGTGGAAGTCGGACTGCGAGACGGGAACCTCGTCGACGCGCTCGCCGTCGACGTCGTACGCGACGCACACCGGGATCCGCTCGAGGCCCGTGAGCACGTCGAGCTTCGTGAGCACGAGGTCGGTGAGGCCGTTGACGCGGCTCGCGTAGCGCACGATCGGCGCGTCGTACCAGCCCGTGCGGCGCGGCCGGCCGGTCGTGGTGCCGAACTCGAAGCCGCGGCTGCGCAGCCACTCCCCGGACTCGTCGTGGAGCTCGGTCGGGAACGGCCCCGCCCCGACGCGCGTCGCGTAGGCCTTCGCGATGCCGATGATGCGGTCCAGGCGCGTCGGCCCGACGCCCGAGCCCGTGGACGCGCCACCCGCGGTCGCGCTCGACGACGTGACGAACGGGTAGGTGCCGTGGTCGACGTCGAGCATGGTCGCCTGGCCGCCCTCGAACAGCACGTTCTCGCCGCGGTCGAGCGCCCGGTTGAGCAGCAGCGCGGCGTCGCCGACCATCGGGCGCAGCCGATCGACGTACGACAGCAGGTCGTCGACGATCTCGTCGACCGCGATGGCCCTCCGGTTGTAGACCTTCACGAGCAGGTGGTTCTTCTGCTCGAGAGCGCCCTCGACCTTCTGGCGCAGGATGTTCTCGTCGAAGAGGTCCTGCATCCGGATGCCGACGCGGTTGATCTTGTCGGCGTACGCCGGTCCGATGCCGCGGCCCGTGGTGCCGATCTGCCGCTTGCCGAGGAAGCGCTCGGTCACCTTGTCGAGCGTGCGGTGGTAGCCCGTGATGACGTGGGCGTTCGCGCTGATCACGAGGCGCGACACGTCGAGGCCGCGCGCGACGAGCGCCTCGAGCTCGTGGAACAGCACCTCGATGTCGACCACGACGCCGTTGCCGATGACGGGCGTGACGCCCGGCGTGAGGATGCCCGAGGGCAGCAGGTGCAGCGCGTACTTCTGGTCGCCGATGACGACGGTGTGTCCGGCGTTGTTGCCGCCGTTGAACTTGACGACGTAGTCGATGCTGCCGCCGAGCAGGTCGGTCGCCTTGCCCTTGCCCTCATCGCCCCACTGGGCGCCGACGATCACGATGCCTGGCATGGCGGAGCCTCTCGTTAGGAAACGGGATTACACCCGATTCTATCGGGCCGGGCACTGAGCACCCTCGGCAGAAAATTGCACACGAGTGTGCAAGATCGGAGTATGCTCGGATGCCATGACCGACACCGCGCGCCCCCGCAGCGATGCCGCCCGCAACCGCGAGCGCATCGTCGAGGCCGCGCGCGTCGAGCTCAACCGCGATCCGGAGGCGTCGCTCGACACCATCGCGACCGCCGCGGGCATCGGCCGCCGCACGCTCTACGGCCACTTCGCCACGCGCGACGCCCTGCTGCAGGAGCTGCTCGACCGCGGTGTCGCCCGCGTGCTCGCCGCGTTCGACGCGGACGCCGTGCGTCCGCATCCGGACCCGGTCCTCGACCTCTGCCTCATCGCCGTGACGCTCTGGCACGAGGTCGAGTCGACGCGCGTCATGACCCTGTTCGCCGTGCGCGGGCCGTTCCGGTCGCAGACCATCGCGGCGCTCGCGCGCGTGCGCGCTCGCGCCCTCGACGACGTGCGCCGCGGACAGGCGGGCGGCGGCATCCGCACCGACATCGACGACCGCACGCTCGCCCACCTGCTCGAGGAGGGCATCCTCACCGTGCTCGACGAGGCCACCACCGAGGGCCTCGACGACGAGACCGTGCACGGCGTGCTGCTGCGCCTCGTGCTCGGCCTGCTCGGCCTGGGCTGGCGCGACGCCGCCGCCCTCATCGACTCCACCCCCGCGCTCACCTGGAGAACCGCATGACCACCCTCGCCCTCACGGCCGTCGCCCTCGGATCGGGCGCCGCCGCCGAAGTGCCGCCGACCACCCTCGGCGCGGTCGACGGCGCCGTCACCGTCGTCGCCGTCGAGACCGACGAGCGGCCCATGCTGCTCTCGCTGCTCGCGGCGGGTCGCATGACCCCCACCGCGGGCACGGTCGCGATCGACGGACGAACGGATGCCGCGCACCTGCGCCGCGCCGTCGCCCTCGTCGACACCCCGTTCGTCGCCGAGCCCGTGCCCGGTGTCGCGCTCGCGACGATCGTGCGCGAGGAGCTCTCGTTCGCGGCACGCCCCACCTCGCGCTCGGCGGTCGACGCCGAGCTGGCCCGCCACGGGCTCGGCGAGCACCGCACGGTGCCCATCCGCGCCCTCGACACGGCCGACCGCATCCGACTGCTCGCGGAGCTCGCGCTGCTGCGACCAGCCGTACGCGCCCTCGTGCTCACCTCGCCCGAACGGCACGGCGGCGATCCGGGCGACTGGTTCGCCGCGCTCGCCGCCATCGCCGAACGGGGCCACGTCGTGCTCGTCGTGACGGATGCGCCCACGCGCGACCGCCTCATCCGTCTCGGCGCGGTCCCCGCGACCGCGCAGCCCTCATCCGCGCAGCCCTCGAACCAGGAGTCGTCGAAGTGAAGATCCTCCCCCTCGTGCGCGGCGAGTTCGCCCGCATCTGGTCCTCGCGCATGGGCCGCCTCTCGCTCGTCGCCCTCATGACGACGCCGCTGTTCTACGGCGGCCTCTACCTGTGGGGCAACCAGGACCCGTACTCCAACCTCGACCGCGTGCCCGCCGCCCTCGTGGTCGCCGACACCGGTACGACCGTCGACGGCTCGGCGGAGAACTACGGCCGCGAGGCGGCCGACGCGCTGCTCGACGACGGCTCGTTCGGCTGGCACGAGGTGAGCGCGACGGATGCCGCTGCGGGCGTCGAGAACGGAACGTACGACTTCGCGCTCGAGTTCCCGGCGGCGTTCTCGACCGACCTCGCGTCGGCCTCGTCGTCGGGCTCGTCGTCGGACTCGGGCTCCGGCTCGTCGTCGGACTCGGGCTCCGGGTCGGCGGCCGCGGACCCGGTACGCGCATCCCTCGTGCTGCGCACCAACGACGCCAACAGCTACCTCTCGACGACCATCGCCAAGCAGGCCGCCGCGACCGTGCGCACCGAGCTGCTCACGCAGGTCGGCTCGGCCGCGACGCAGACGCTGCTCGACTCGATCGGCGAGATCCGCGACGGCGTCGTCGACGCATCCGACGGCGCCGCGAAGCTCGCCACCGGCGCCTCGGACGCCGCCGACGGCGCGTCCTCCCTCGCCGACGGCACCGGGAGGCTCGCCTCGGGCGCGGCCGAGCTCGCCGACGGCACCGCCCGGGTGTCGTCGGGCGCCGCCGACCTCGCGTCGGGCGCGACGAGCCTCTCCGGCGGAGCGAAGAAGCTCGCCTCGAACGCGGCGACGCTCGCCTCCGGCGTGTCGTCGGCCGACCGGGGCGCCGCCGACCTCGCGACCGGAACCGCCCAGCTGTCGACCGGGGCCGCCACTCTGTCGTCGGGCCTGGAGACCATCGACACGTCGGTGGACGGGCTGCCCGCGTCGGCGAGCGCCCTCGCCACCGGCGCCGACCAGGTGTCGACCGGGATCGCGAACGCCGCGACGAGCTCGACGCAGCTCGCGACCGGCGCCGGCCAGGTGAGCTCCGGCCTCGCCGCGTTCCAGTCGGCCGTCGGCGCCGCGCTGCCGCCGTCCGCGCAGACGCAGCTCGCGGCCCTCGTCGCCGGGGCGCGCTCGGCGAGCTCGGGGGCGGCCCAGCTCGCGACCGGGCTCGGCACCCTCTCCGACGGCGCGACCCGGGTGGCGACGGGGGCCGGCGCCCTGTCCGCATCCGCGCCCGCGCTCGCGAGCGGCGTCCACTCGGCCGCGACCGGGGCGTCGGACCTCTCGTCGGGCGCGGCGACAGCCGCATCCGGTGCCGCGAGCCTGCACGCCGGCACGCGGAAGCTCGCCGCGGGCACCACGAAGCTCGCGGCGGGCGCGACGAAGCTCTCCGCGGGGGCATCGGATGCCGCCGACGGCGCGTCGAAGCTCGCGACCGGGGCCGCGTCCGCGGCATCCGGTGCGTCCACGCTGTCGGCGGGAGCCGCATCCGCCGCATCCGGAGCCGACTCGCTCGCCTCGGGCACGACGACGCTCTCGAGCGGCGCGACGAAGCTCTCCGACGCGCTCGCGGACGCGGAGCATCGGATCCCGGCGCAGACCACGGCGCAGAGGAAGGCGATCGCGGATGACGTGGGCGACCCGGTCGCGGTCGACCAGAAGGCGGTCACCGAGGCGTCGAGCTACGGCGCGGGCCTCGCGCCGTTCTTCGTGAGCCTCGCGGCGTGGATCGGCATCTACGCGCTGTTCCTCATCCTGCGGCCGCTGTCGCGCCGCGCGCTCACCGCGGTCAACCGGCCGTTCCGGGCGGCGTTCGCGGGCTGGCTCGCCCCGGCCGTGCTCGGCACCGTGCAGATGGTGGCGCTGTTCGGCATCCTCACGCTCGCGCTGCACCTGCCGATGGCGAACCCGGTCGGCGTGCTGCTGTTCATGGCGCTCACCTCGGTGACGTTCGCGGCGGTCGTGCTCGCGCTCAACGCGCTGCTCGGCTCGGTGGGACAGTTCCTCGGGCTCATCCTCATGCTCATCCAGCTCGTCACGGCGGGCGGCACGTTCCCGTGGCAGACCCTGCCCGCGCCGCTCGCCGCGATCCACCAGGTGCTGCCGATGGCGCACGCGGTCGACGGCATCCGCTCGCTCATGTACGGCGGATCGAGCGCCCAGCTGTGGGGCGCGGTCGGCGTGCTGCTCGTCTGGTTCGCGGGCGCCCTGCTCGCGGCGGTGCTCGCGGCGTGGAAGCAGGCGCGCTCGCGCTCGCTGCGCGAGGTGCGCCCGGCGGCGATCGGCGGCTGACCCCGCCCCGCCCCGCTCGCCCGGCCTCGCCCCGCCCCGCCCCGCCCGCTCGCCCGGCCCGGCCCCGCCCGCTCGCCCGGTGCAACGGATTTCACGGAGATCGGTGGGCTTCACCCCACACCGTGAGGCATCCAGGGCCTCGGCGACGCGAATCTCCGTGAAATCCGTTGTACCGGGCGGGGGGCCGGGCGGGCAGGGGGCGGGGGCCGGGGGGCCGGCGGGGCGGGTCAGGCGCGGGCGTGGAGGCGGATCCACTCGTGCATCACGATCGCCGCCGCCGCGCTCGCGTTGATCGACCGGGTCGAGCCGAACTGGCGGATCTCGACCACGTCCGCGGCGGCGGCGAGCGCCGCATCCGTCAGGCCCGGTCCCTCCTGGCCGAACAGCAGGATGCAGCGCTCCGGCAGCGGCGCGGCGTCGACCGGGTGCGACCCGGGCACGTTGTCGACGGCGACGATCGGCAGGCCGGCGCTCGTCGCCCAGGCGGCCAGGTCGTCGATCGTCTCGTGGTGCCGGATGTGCTGGTAGCGGTCGGTGACCATCGCGCCGCGCTTGTTCCAGCGACGGCGGCCGACGATGTGCACCTCCGCCGCGAGGAACGCGTTCGCCGTGCGCACGATCGACCCGATGTTCAGGTCGTGCTGCCAGTTCTCGATCGCGACATGGAACGGATGCCGCCGCGCGTCGAGATCGGCGACGATCGCGGCCACGGACCAGTACCGGTACCCGTCGCCGACGTTGCGCGTGTCCCCGTGCTCGAGCAGCTCGGGGTCGTACCGCTCCTCGGTCGGCCAGGCGTCGCGGCCGCCGGGCCACGGTCCGACGCCGTGCGTGCTGAGCTCGTGGCTCGGGTTGTCGCGGGGCGTCGCGTGCTCGTCCACGCCTCCGACGCTAGCGACTTCCCGCCCGCGGGACCGGCCCGGTCGACGATGCGCCGGCCGACCGGTCGCCCTCGTCGGGGGCGAGTCGCTGGCCGATCGGTCGCCAAGCCAGCGTCCGTCGAGCGCGGAATCGCCGGGACATCCGTGAGATCCGTTGCGGCGCGGGCGCGCGCCGGGCCTGTTAATCTCGCGAGCGTGTGGACCCCGGACTCGCCCGACCTCGTCATCGAGGGCGACAACCTCGCCGCGACCGCGACCCTCCCCGACGGCGCGTTCCAGCTCGTCTACCTCGACCCGCCGTTCAACACCGGGCGCCCGCAGCGTCGGCAGACGATCACCACGACGCGCACGACGGATGCCGCGGGGCCCGGCTCCCGCGTCGGGTTCAAGGGCCTCGCCTACGAGAGCGTCAAGGGCGCGCTGTACCGCTACGACGACGAGTTCGCGGACTACTGGGACTTCCTCGAGCCTCGCCTCGCCGAGGCATGGCGGCTGCTCGCCGGCACCGGCACGCTCTACCTGCACCTCGACTGGCGCGAGGTGCACTACGCGAAGGTCGCGCTCGACGCGCTGTTCGGCCGGGAGTGCTTCCTGAACGAGATCATCTGGGCCTACGACTACGGCGCCAAGTCCCGCCGCAAGTGGCCGACGAAGCACGACACGATCCTCGTCTACGTGAAGGACCCGGTCGCCTACTTCTTCGACAGCGCGGCCGTGGACCGCGAGCCCTACATGGCACCCGGCCTCGTCACGCCCGAGAAGGCGGCGCGCGGCAAGCTGCCCACGGATGTCTGGTGGCACACGATCGTGTCGCCGACCGGCCGTGAGAAGACCGGCTACGCGACCCAGAAGCCCGAGGGCGTGCTGCGGCGCATCATCCAGGCGAGCTCGCGCCCCGGCGACTGGGTGCTGGACTTCTTCGCCGGCAGCGGCACGACGGGGGCGGTCGCGGCATCCCTCGGCCGGCGCTTCGTGCTCGTCGACGAGAATCCGGATGCCGTGGCCGTCATGCGCGCCCGTCTCCCCGCCGCGGCACGCTTCGCCGCGATCGGCGCGGAAAGGCTGGGTGGATAGAGTGACCGGCATGAACCACCGCGGCGAGATCGAGTGCTGGCTCACCGACATGGACGGCGTGCTCGTGCACGAGAACGCCGCCATCCCCGGCGCCGCCGAGCTGCTGCAGCAGTGGCAGGACACCGGCGCCCCCTACCTCGTGCTCACGAACAACTCGATCTTCACGCCGCGCGACCTGAGCGCACGGCTGCGCTCGAGCGGCCTGCACGTGCCCGAGGACCGCATCTGGACGAGTGCCCTCGCGACCGCCGACTTCCTCGCGAGCCAGATCCCGGGAGGATCCGCGTTCGTCATCGGCGAGGCCGGCATCACGACGGCGCTGCACGAGGCCGGCTACATCATGACCGAGACCGCCCCGGACTACGTCGTCGTCGGCGAGACCCGCAACTACTCGTTCGAGGCGATCACGAAGGCCATCCGGCTCATCAACAACGGGGCGCGATTCATCGTCACGAATCCGGATGCCACCGGCCCGTCCGCCGAGGGCGTGCTGCCCGCCACCGGCGCGATCGCCGCGCTCATCACGAAGGCGACCGGCAAGGAGCCCTACGTCGTCGGCAAGCCGAATCCGATGATGTTCCGCAGCGCGATGAACCGCATCGGGGCGCACAGCGAGAACACCGCGATGATCGGCGACCGGATGGACACCGACATCATCGCGGGCATCGAGGGCGGCCTGTACACGATCCTCGTGATGACGGGCATCAGCGACCAGACCGAGATCGACCGCTACCCGTTCCGGCCCGACGAGGTGCTGCCGTCGGTCGCGTCGCTCGTGGCGGCCGACCCGATCGAGACCGAGAACTTCGAACCCGAGCTCTGACCCGCGGGGCGGGGCACGTCGCGGGACGGGTCCGCACCGCCGACCGGGCCCCGCGTCTTTACGGGGCCGGAGTCTCCGACGCGGAGCCGGATGCGGCATCCGTCGCCCCGACCGCGAGCGAGCCCTCGATCGGCTCGCCGCTCGATCGTGTGACGAAGCACGCGACCGAGTGGTCGCCGCCGTCCCACGCGGCCTGGTCGACGGCGTAGCTCGCGGCGAGCTCGAGGTCGTCGTACTCCTGGGCCGCGCCGTAGTCGATGAGCTTCGCGCTCGTGCACGCCTTCGTCGCGGCCGCGGCCATCTTGTCGCCCGGGTAGGCGTCGGCGGCGACGGTCGTGATCGCGACCAGCTGGGCGGCGTGCGGTGTCGCGCAGTCGACGACCGTGTAGTCGTCCTCCCACGCCGAGACGAACGGGTCGAGGCACTCGCTGCCCGCGAGATCGGCGAACGGATGCTCCCCCGGCTTAGCCGGCCCGACCGGCGGCGGCGCGGTGGTCGGCCCCGCCGACGGCGTCGAGGCCGCGGTCACCGGGCGCGCGGCGCCGGCACGCGAGCCGAGGGCGAAGGCGAGCACGACCACGAGCGCGGCGAGCACGACCGCCGCGACGATGAGCAGCACGATCTGGGGCGACACCCGGCGCGACCCCGCCGCGCGCACGGCGCCGGGCCGTGCATCCGGGGACGCCGCGCCCGACGCCCGACGCTCGACGCGCGGCTCGCGGGCGTCGCGGACCTCACGTCGCGGGATCTGGGCGAGGAGCGGCTCCTCGTCGTAGTGCTGGAACTGCTCGTCGCCGAACAGCGCGTCGAGCGGAGAGTCCGGTCCGCCCGCGCGCGGCGGCGGGGGCACGGCCGCCGTGACCGGTGGCGGTGCCGCGGTCGTCGATTGCGGCGAGAGCGCCTCGGTCGCGCCGTCGAGGGCGGGGTCGACGGCGGGTGTCCCCCATGGCAGACGCGGCGCGGGAGGAGCCGCGGGCTCGACGAGCGGCGGCGGGACCGGGGGGCCGGGGGTCCCGGCGCCGGGCACGGGCGCTGCTCCCGGCACGGGCGCCCCCGGCACGGGCACGCCCGACGGGGGAGCGCCGAAGCGGGCTGGATCCGCTGCGGAAGCCTCCGGCGCGGCACCGCCGGGCACGGCGCCCGTCGGTGGGGCGCCTCCGGGGCCGACGCCCGCCGGACCGATGCCCGCCGGGCCGACGCCCGCGGGACCGACGCCCGCCGGACCGACGCCTCCCGGACCGTTGCCGCGCGAGGCATCCGTCGGGTCCGGAACCGGGCCGGCGGCGTCGGCCGCGCGTGACCCGTAGGTGCTCGCGGGTGTCTGCCAGGGTGCGCCGCGCTGCACGTCGTAGGCCTGGGTGGGCTCGTCCCAGGCGGGGCCGGAAGCGGATGCCGCGGCGTCCGCCCCCGACGAGTCGGCTGGAGTCTGCGCGGTGCCCGGCCTCGGCGCCGGCCAGACGGCGGGCTGCGTCCAGGCCTGCGTCGGCTGGTCCCAGGTCGCGGCCGGCGGCTCCGGGGAGGCCGTCGACTCCGGGGGGACAGTCGGCTCGGGCGAGGCGGTCGGCTCCGGGGGAACGGTCGGAGCGGGGTACGCGGGCGGCAGCGACGGGCCCGGCCCGGCGGCCGGAGCGGCCGGCGTCGGCTGGCCCGGCAGGGGGTAGCGCGGCACGGACGTGTCCGCATCGGGCACGGGCGGGTACTGCCGGGTCGGCTGGCCGAAGTTCGCCGGCGCACCGGGAGCGGATGCCGCGGGCCAACCCGACGGAGCACCCGGCTGCGGCGGCACGGCCGACGCGGGCGGCACAGCCGACACGGGCGACGCAGGCGGCACAGCCGACCCAGGCGGCACGGCCGACACGGGCGACGCGGGCGGCGCAGCCGACGCGGGCGGAACCCCGGGCGGCGCCGGCACCTCGCCGGCGGGCCGAGCGCTGTCGGGCCGCCCCGTCAGGAAGGCGAACGGGTCGGCGGGGGCGGGCGCCGCATCCGTCGCCTCGTCCGGCTCCGGATTCTTCGGCGTCAGTCCCCAGTGGAAACTGTGCGGCTTCGACGACTCGTCGGTCACGCGAGCCCCAGGTCGGCGAGCCCGACGGCCGCGAAATACGGGTATCCCGCGGCCTCGATGGTCTCCTTGGCGCCGGTCGCGCGGTCGACGATGACGGCGACGCCCGCGACGATCGCGCCGACCTTCTCGAGCGCCTCGATCGCCTTGAGCGGGGAGCCGCCCGTGGTCGACGTGTCCTCGAGCACGATGACGCGCTTGCCGGCGAGGTCGGGTCCCTCGACCTGGCGTCCGCGACCGTGGTCCTTCGGCTCCTTGCGCACGACGAACGCATCGTAGCCGTAGCCGAGCGCGGCGCCCTGGTGCAGCACGGCGGTGGCGACCGGGTCGGCGCCCATGGTGAGGCCGCCGACGGCCGCGACGTCCGGGATGTCCTTGATCAGGTCGACCATGACGCGGCCGATGAGCGGGGCGACGCGGTGGTCGAGGCTCACGCGGCGCATGTCGACGTAGTAGGTCGCCTTCTTGCCGCTCGTCAGGGTGAAGTCGCCGTGGAAGACGGCATCGGCCTTGATGAACTCGATCAGCTGCTCGCGGTCGGACACGCGCGCCAGGCTACCCGACCGCCCTCCCCGCCGAAAACGCCGCCCGCGTCCCGAAAACGCCGCCCGCGTCCCGAAAACGAAGGAGAAGCGGATGCCGCGGGCCCGACACGCCGCGACGGGGCCGCGCACCGCATCCGTTCTCCTTCGTTTTCGGTGGGGCACGGGGACGCCTCCCGCATCGCCGGTCGCCGCTCGCCGCTAGCGTTGAGCCCATGCGCGTCGCGACCTGGAACGTCAACTCGATCCGTGCCCGCGTGACCCGCACCGTCGACTGGCTCGTGCGCGAGGACGTCGACGTGCTCGGCATGCAGGAGATCAAGTGCAAACCCGAGCAGTTCCCGGTCTCCGCGTTCGAGGACGCCGGCTACGAGCTCGTCATCGAGGGCCACAGCCAGTGGAACGGCGTCGCGTTCGCGAGCCGCCTGCCGATGACGGAGGTCGAGACGCACTTCGCCGGGCAGCCGGGCTTCCTCAAGGGGCACGAGGGACCCGACCTGCCGATCGAGGCGCGCGCGCTCGGCGTGACGGTCGGCGGCATCCGGCTGTGGTCGCTCTACGTGCCCAACGGGCGGGCGCTCGACGACCCGCACTACGTCTACAAGCTCGACTGGCTCGCCGCGCTGCGCGCCGAGAGCGAGCGCTGGATGGCGGCGCACCCCGGCGCGCCCCTCGCGCTCATGGGCGATTGGAACATCGCGCCGACGGATGCCGACAACGGCGACCCGACCGTCATCGAGGGCGTCACGACCCACGTCTCACCGGCGGAGCGCGCCGTGTTCGCGTCGTTCGGCGACATCGGCCTGACGGATGTCGTGCGCCCGCTCGTGCCCACCGGCTACACCTACTGGGACTACAAGCAGCTGCGCTTCCCCCGCAACGAGGGGCTGCGCATCGACTTCGTGGTCGGCAACGGTCCGTTCGCCGACCTCGTGACGGATGCCGCCATCCACCGCGAGGAGCGCAAGGGAGAGGCGCCGAGCGACCATGTGCCGGTCGTCGTCGACCTGCTCGACGACGCTCTCGCCGAGGGTGACGACGACCGGCCGATGATCTTCTAGGTCCGGTGGAGCCCCGCCCGAGCACGGTGAAGGCGCGCTTCGACGACAGGCTGCGTCCGCGCGACGACGGGACACAGCCGAGCTCGTCAGCCGTCGCACGCACGCGCCGTCGGGTGCTGTCCAACACACCGGCCCGATCGTTCAGGGCTGCCGGCGCCGAACTGATCGCGACGCCGGCCCGTTCGGCCACGTCGACGATCGTGACGGGTCTGGTCGTCCCCGCACCCTTCCGCCGGGCGGGCATCGACCGACTACGCGAGCAGCGCCGCCGCGAGCACGAGGATCGGCACCGAGCCGATCGTCGTGACGAGCACCGTGTCGCGCACGACCACGAGCCCTCGGCCGTAGCGCTGCGCGAACACGAACACGTTCTGCGCGCTCGGGAGGCCGGCGAGCAGCACGACCGCGAAGAGCTCCTGCCGCTCCAGGTGGAACACGAGCGCCCCGAGCACCCAGGCGAGCACCGGCATCACCACGAGCTTCAGGAACGAGGCGATCGCGACATCCGTTCTCCCGGTGCCGGGACGCAACGGGCGCTGGCCGCGCAGCGAGATGCCGAATCCGATGAGCACGAGCGGCACGGCCGCGCCGCCGATGATCGCGAACGGCTGCAGCACGGCATCCGGAACCGGGAGGTCGAACACCGAGATGAGCACGCCGACGACGGATGCGAGGAACAGCGGATTGACGAAAGGCCTGGTGATCGCGCGGCGCAGCGACCGCCGCTCGCCGGTGATGGTGTCGAGAGCCGCGAGCAGGAGCGGCTGGAAGATCACGAGCTGGAACAGCATCACGGGCACCGAGTACGCGGCGTTGCCGAGCACGTAGGCCGCGACCGGGAGCCCGATGTTGCCCGCGTTCTCGTACGCCGCGGCCGCTCCGGCGAGCAGCGCCTCCGGTGCACGGCGGCGGAACACGAGCGTGAGCGCGAGCACCGCCGCCGCGAACGCGACGATGGCCGCGACGCTCGTGATGACGAACAGTGCCGAGAACAGCCGGTGCACATCGGCGTCCGCGAGCACTGTCACGAGCAGGCACGGGTTGAGCACGAAGAACACGAGCCGGCTGATCGCCTGTGGCCCGTGCGCCCCGATCAGCTCGAACCGCCCGACGAGGTACCCGACGAGGATGACGACGCCGATGATCGCGAACCCCGTGAGTACCCCCGCCACGCCTCCATCCTCCCGCGCCCGGCGTGCCGAATGCGCCCGGATGACACCCCGCCGGTCGAGGAGCGCGGCACCCCGGCCCGCCGGACGAGGAGCGCGCGGCGTCCCTCCGCTGGTCGAGGAGCGCGCGACGTCCCTCCGCTGATCGAGGAGCGCGCGACGCAGTCGCCCGCGTCTCGAGACCACAACAACCCCACGCCAGCGCATGGTCTCGAGACGCCGACTCGCTCCGCTCGCGGACTCCTCGACCACCGGCCAAACCGATCAACGCAGCGCGGCACCCCGGCCCGCCGGTCGAGGAGCGCGCGGCGTCCCTCCGCTGGTCGAGGAGCGCGCGACGCAGTCGCCCGCGTCTCGAGACCACAACAACCCCACGCCAGCGCATGGTCTCGAGACGCCGACTCGCTCCGCTCGCGGGCTCCTCGACCACCGGCCAAACCGATCAACGGAGCGCGGCACCCCGCCGGACGAGGAGCCCGGCACCCCGGCCCGCCGGTCGAGGAGCGCGCGGCGTCCCTCCGCTGGTCGAGGAGCGCGCGACGCAGTCGACCGCGTCTCGAGACCACAACATCCCCACGCCAGCGGATGGTCTCGAGACGCCGACTCGCTCCGCTCGCGGGCTCCTCGACCACCGGCCAAACTGATCAACGCAGCGCGGCACCCGCCGACTCGCTCCGCTCGCGGGCTCCTCGACCAGCGGCCGAGTCCGTCAGCGCTGCGCGCGGTAGCGGGCGCGGTCCTCTGGCGGCAGGTGCTCGGTGGCGTAGGAGAGCGTCGTGCGTCCCATCGCGGCCGCGTGCGCGTCGAGGAAGGCGATCAGCTGCTCGCGCGAGACGCGCTTGCCGACCTCGCGCAGCATCCAGCCGACGGCCTTCTGGATGAGGTCGGTGCGTTCGCGCAGCATCCGTTCGGCGAGCTCGAGCGTCGTCGAGCCGTCGCCCGCCTTGATGAACGCGAACGTGGCGACGATCGCGATGCGGCGCTCCCAGAGGATGTCGCTCTTCGCGAGCGCGAACAGCGCGTTGCGCGGGCGCTCGAGCAGCCACTCGCCGAGGATGAACTCGGCCGAGGCGTCCACGAGGTCCCAGTTGTTCACCCGCTCGAGGCGCGCCGCGGTGAGGTACTGCTCGACGATGCGCTCGCGCGCCGGGTCGTCCGACGCCGCGCGGAACTGGAGCACGAGCACGAGCAGCGCGACCATGCGCTCCTCGTGGACCCCGCTCCACAGCAGCGCGTCGATGTCGCCGGGGTCGAGAGTCGCGAAGCGCCGCGCGATGCGCCGCGCCGCGGGCATGTCGACGCCGACGAACACGTCGCCCTCGCCGTACTCGCCGGGACCCGTCTTGAAGAACCGCGCGGCCGAGATGGCGCGGCCGTCGTCGGAGGCGTCCGCGACCGCCGCGCGGACCTCGTCGAGGCTGGGCACGACGCTCAGCCTAGGATCAGTCGGCAACGCTCAGCAGTCAGGCGCGATCGAACCGCAGCACGGCGTCGCGCCCGTGGCGCGTCTCACCGCGGAGGCGGTATCCGGCGTCGCCGAGCGCCGCGAGGTCGCTCGCCTGCGGCCCGAGGTACGCGACGTACCAGACGCGCGCGCCCCCCGACGCGAGGGACCGGCGCAGCGCGTCGCCCGCGAGGGCGGTGCCGCGCAGCCCGTCGCTGTCGCGGAAGTCCACGTCGACCCCGAGGTCGACGAGACCCTCGACATCACCCGGGTAGGCGTACCCGATCTCCCGCGGCAGGCGCCACGCCGGCGCCGCCTCGTCGTACAGGATGCCGTCGCCCGGCCGGGCGTCGCGGGCGAGCTGGGCGGCGACCGAGGCCCAGTCGCTGCCGTCCTTCGCGCCGGGCTGGCGCTCGGCGGCATCCGCCGGCACCGCCGCCGCCACGACGACCACGAGCAGCAGGACGCCCAACCACGCCCGCCGGGCGAGCACGCGATCGACGAGCCAGCCGACCGCGAGCGCGACGCCCGGGGCGGTGAACGTCAGATAGCGCGGCGTGAACACGGGCACCGCGAGCGTGAGCAGCAGAATCACGACGATCGGCACGACGACCCAGACCGCGGTGGCGATCCCGAGGGCGCGGGCGGCGTCGCCCGCCTCGGAAGCGGCGACCGCATCCGTCGCCCTCTGCGTAGCAGACCGAGAACGGATGCCGCGCGCGATCGCGAGCGCCGCAGCGGCGAGCAGCGCGCACCAGCCGACCACGGCCGGCAGCGGTCGCAGGAACCACGGCTCGACGAGCGCGTCGAGCACCGGCTCGCGCGAGCCGTTGACCCAGCCGATCTGGCCGCGCTGCGCGATCGCGACCACGACGACCGGCGCCGCGAGCAGCACGCCGAGCGCGGACCACGCCAGCACGCGAAGAGCGTGTCGGCGACCGGCGAGCGCCGCCGCGACGATCAGCGGCACCGCGACGAGGAGCGCCGTGTACACGAACGCGAGCATCGACAGCGCGAGCACGACGACGTAGAGCACGACCGATCGGCGGCGCGGCGCGGGACGCGCGATCCCGAGCGCGGCGACCACGAGCCACACGGCGAGCGCCGCGCTCAGCGCCGACGAGCGCGCCTCGGTCGCCGCCCACGACAGCCGCGGCAGGGAGACCACCACGACCGCGGCGAGCACGCCCCACCGCGTGCGGCCGGCGCGGCGTCCGAGCACGACGACCCCGGCCGCCGCGGCCCCGATCGCGAGGGCGCTGAGCGAGCGTGCGGCGAGCGGGTCGACCCCCGTGACCCCGAGCCAGAGGTGCAGCAGCGCGTAGTAGGCGCCGTGCACGCCGTCGGCGTGCAGCAGCATCCGCGCGAGCGAGGGCCAGTCGCGCTGGGCCGACATGAGGCTCACCGCCTCGTCACCCCACGCCGAGGGCACCCCCGCGCCGACGAGCGAGATCGCCGCGGCCCCGACACCGAGCGGAGCGGCGAGCGCGGCGGTCCTCACGCGCTCACGCTAGGGCACCTGCCGGTTGCGGGGGGCGGGGCCGCGTGCGCGCAGGATCGGAGCGCGAAGGCGCACGCGCGTTCGAGACCCGGGGACCGCCCGCAGCAAACCCGCGCGCGGGCGCAACCAAACGCATCCGTTCTCTCTCTAGCGTGGAGGTGACGCCGGATTCCTGCACGCGTCGCCCTGCCCGACGAAGGAGAAGGCCGCCATGACGCTCGCCGACACCGCCCGCGCCGGCGCCACCCCCGGCACCGCCGGCACCGCCGCCGCCGAGGCCACGCCCGCCGCCGAGCTCGCCGCCGACCCGGCCTGGGCGGCCCTGCGCGACGCCGCGACGGCGATCGCGATCACGCAAATGCAGGATGGCAGCGTGCCGGATGCCGCGGGTCGCCCGGAACTCCGCGGTCACGTCGAGACGATCACCGCCTCGGTCCTGCATTTCCGTGATGCGCTGCCCCACGACGCGGCCTACCTCGACGCGCTCGTCGCCGATCTTCGGCGCTGGGCCGACGGGGGGTTCGGCGTGCCCGACTTCCACGACTCGCTCGTCGCGTTCCGCCCGGAGCTGCACCGGGTCGACGGACTCGCGCACCTCGTCGTGTTCCCGATGTACACGCAGAACGGCAGCCCCGACCGCCGCCTCGAGGCCCTTCTCGTCGAGGTGATCTGGCCCGCGTTCATCGCCGAGCTCGAGCAGACCTGCACGAACGCGCTGTTCGTGCCGATCCGCTTCGTCGACTTCACCGCCGGCTACGACACGAACTCGGCGGTGCTGTTCCCCGAGACGGTCGCTATGCGCGCGATCCCGACGTTCACGTGGGGCGCGATCTTCGCCGACCGCGAGGCAGCACGGTTCCGGCGCGTGGTGACCGCGGCATCCGGGATCACGAAGCTCGAGCTGCCGGATGACGCGCGCCGCCTGCTCGACGACCAGGCGACGGCCGAGGAGACCTTCGTGATGTGGGACCTCATCCACGACCGCACGCACATGCGCGGCGACCTGCCGTTCGACCCGTTCATGATCAAGCAGCGGATGCCGTTCTTCCTCTACTCGCTCGAGGAGCTGCGCTGCGACCTCACCGCGTTCCGCGAGGCCGTGCGGCTCACTCGCGCCGAGGGCACCGACGAGGCTCCGACGGGCTCGGCCGACGTGATGAGGGACCGCGCGCAGCTCGTGCAGTACGCGATCCTGTTCGACCGCATCTTCCGCTTCCCGCTCACGGGCAGCCGCATCCGCAACTACGACGGGCTCGGCGGTCAGCTGCTGTTCGCCTGGCTGCACCAGCGCCACGTGCTGCGCTGGACGGATGTCGCCCTCACCGTCGACTGGAACGCCCTGCCCGAGGCGGTCATCGCCCTGAGCGACGCGATCGACGAGCTGTACTGGCGCTCGATCGACCGGCCGAAGCTCGCGCACTGGCTCGCCGCGTACGAGCTCGTGCGCGGCACCCTCGCGCCGCATCCGGCGTCGCGCTGGGCGCGCGGACTGCCCGACGAGGTGCTCGCCGGACCGCCGAAGGGCTACACGGATGCCGTGCTCGACGACGAGTTCCCGCTGTCGATGTTCTACGAGGCGCTCGGCAAGAAGCTCGCGGGCGTCATCGAGTCGACCGCGGGGATCACGGGCGCGACCGCCTGACGTGCGTCAGGCGTCCCCCGGCCGGGCTCCCCCGCGCGACGGAGGCGCACGGCATCCGTTGCTCCTAGCGTGGGGGCATGACGTCTGAGTGGGTGCGGCCGGCTCCCGACCGGCAGGGTGCGCGACGGGATGCGATCATCGCCGTCGCGCTCGGCGTCGGCATGGGCGTGCTCGCGCTGCTCTACGCGCGCATGGGCCTCTACCCCGATCCGGCGCCGGTGTGGGTGTCGGCGATCGTGATCGCCGCGCACACGCTGCCGCTCGCGCTGCGCCGCCGCTTCCCGGCCACGGTCGCCGTCGTCATCTCGCTCGCGTTCTTCGCGGCCCAGCGCCTGCACGTGCCGGAGCTGCTCGTGACGAACATCGCGCTGTTCCTGGCGCTCTACACGCTCGGCGCGTGGGGTCGCGATCGCCGCCGCGCGCTCGTCGTGCGCGCTCTCATCATCGTCGCCATGTTCGTGTGGATCGTCGTCGAGCTGCTCGTGTCGTTCAGCGATCCGAGCTACGGCTCGGGCCTGTCCCGCGGCGGCGTGTTCAGCCAGTACGCGGCGCTCGCGATCGTGCAGTTCCTCACCAACGCGCTGTACTTCGGCGCCGCCTACGTCTTCGGTGAGTCGTCGTGGCGCGCGGCCCGGGGCCGCGAGGAGCTCGAGGCCCGCACGGTCCAGCTCGCGGCCGAGCGCGAGCGCGCCGGACGCCAGGCCGTCGCCCTCGACCGGGTGCGCATCGCGCGGGAGCTACACGACGTCGTCGCGCACCACGTCTCCGTGATGGGCGTGCAGGCCGGCGCCGCGCGGCGCGTGCTCGACACGGATCCCGAGCAGGCACGCGCCTCGCTCGCCGCGATCGAGTCGAGCGCCCGATCGGCCGTCGACGAGCTGCACCGCCTGCTCGGCACGCTGCGCGCGGACGACGGCGCGACGGATGCGGCGGCACCGAACGCCGGCTCGTCGACGCTCGGCATCGCCCAGCTGTGCGAGCTCGTGGAGGCGTCGAGCGATGCGGGCGTGCCGACCACGCTCGCGACGGTCGGCGCCCCGCGGGTGCTGACCCCCGTAGCCGGTTACGCGCTGTACCGCGTGGCGCAGGAGGCGCTCACGAACACGCGCAAGCACGGCGGGGCGGGCGTGACGGCGGATGTGCGCATCCGCTTCCTTCCGAGCGGCGTCGAGCTCGAGGTGGCCGACACCGGTCGCGGCACCGCGCCGCACGACCCCGCCGGCCTCGGCCTCCTCGGCATGCGCGAGCGGGTCGCCGCCGCGGGCGGCGCCCTGCACACCGGGTTCCGCACGCGCGGCGGGTTCGTCGTGCGTGCCACGATCCCGGAGTCCGCCGGCACCCCGGAGTCACGGCGATGACGACACGCGTGCTGCTCGCCGACGACCAGGAGCTCGTGCGCGCCGGCTTCCGCATCATCCTGAACTCCGAGCCGGGCATCGCGGTCGTCGGGGAGGCCGCCGACGGCGCGGACGCCGTGCGCCTCGCCGCCGACCTGCGTCCCGACGTGATCTGCATGGACGTGCAGATGCCCGGCACCGACGGTCTCGAGGCGACGCGCACGATCGTCGCCGCCGATCCGCGCGCGGCGGTGCTCATGCTCACGACCTTCGATCGCGACGACTACCTGTTCGCGGCGCTCGACGCCGGGGCGAGCGGGTTCCTGCTCAAGACGGCGAGCCCCGAGGACCTCATCGCGGCCGTGCAGGTCGTCGCACGCGGCGACGCGCTGCTCTCGCCGAGGGTCACGCGACGGGTCATCGAGCGCGCCTCGGCCGACCGCGGCCACGCGCCCGCACCCGCCGCCCGGATCGACGAGCTCACCGACCGGGAGAACGAGGTGCTGCTGCTCGTCGCCGAGGGGCTCTCCAACGCGGAGATCGCCGCGCGCCTCGTCGTCGGCGAGGCGACCGTCAAGACCCACGTCTCCAACGTGCTGCGCGGGCTGGGGCTGCGCGATCGCATCCACGCCGTCATCTACGCCTACGAGAACGGCCTCACGACCGGCACCGCCGAGCGCTGACGGACCCAGAGCCCTGACGGACGCCGAGCGCTGACGGCGCCGCCTCCCCCGCGCGGCGGAGGCGCATGACCCGTCCGCGGGCGGAGGCGCGCGCGGCATCCGCTGCCTAGCGTGGACGGCATGCTGCGGATCGAGGGAGTGACCCGGCGCTTCGGCGACCGGACCGTGCTGGACGACGTGTCGTTCGACGTCGGCGGCGGGCGGATGACGGGGTTCGTCGGCGGCAACGGCGCGGGCAAGACGACGGCGATGCGCATCATCCTCGGCGTGCTCGCACCGCACGCGGGACGCGTGACGCTCGACGGCGACCCGCTCGACACCGCGCGTCGCGCGCAGTTCGGCTACATGCCGGAGGAGCGCGGCCTGTACCCCAAGATGCGGGTGCGCGAGCAGATCGCCTACCTCGGCCGGCTGCACGGCATGCCGAAGTCCGCCGCCGAGAAGAGCGCCGACGGGCTGCTCGACCGCCTCGGCCTCGCCGAGCGACGGAACGACAAGCTCGAGGACCTCAGCCTCGGCAACCAGCAGCGCGCGCAGATCGCCGCGGCGCTCGTGCACGAGCCCGAGGTGCTCGTGCTCGACGAGCCGTTCTCCGGCCTCGACCCGATGGCCGTCGAGGTCGTGCTCGGCGTGCTGCAGGATGCCGCGAGACGCGGCGCGCCGGTGCTGTTCTCGTCGCACCAGCTCGACATCGTCGAGCGGCTCTGCGACGACCTGGTCGTGATCGGCGACGGGCGCATCCTCGCCTCCGGGTCGCGCGAGCAGCTGCGGGCCCGCTACGGCGGCTCGCGCTACGAGCTGCAGTCCGCGGGCGACGTCGGCTGGCTGCGCGCCGAGCCCGGCGTCGGGGTCGTCGAGTTCGACGGCGGCTACGCGCTGCTCGAGATCGCCGACCGCGCGACGGCGCAGCGCGTGCTGCGCCGCGCCGTCGACGACGCGCCCGTCGATCGCTTCGGCCCCGTGCTGCCCACCCTGACCGAGATCTTCCGGGAGGTCGTGCGATGACCACGCGATACGTTCCGCCCACGTTCTGGCCCGGGGTGCGCCTCGTCGCCGAGCGCGAGCTCTCGACGCGCCTGCGCTCGAAGTCGTTCCTCATCTCGTCCGCGATCCTGCTCGCGGCCGTGCTCGTCTCGGTCGTCGTCGGCTCGATCGCGAGCGCGAACCCGTCGCGCACGACGCTCGCGGTCGCCGGCCCGATCACCGCGAGCATCCCGTCCGGCGCCTTCGACGTCACCGAGGTGACGGATGCCGCTGCCGCGGAGCAGCTGGTGCGAAGCGGCGACGTGGATGCGGCCGTCGTCCCCGACGACTCGGCCGCGGGCGTGCGCGTGATCGCGCTCGACGAGACGCCGGCCGACGTCGTCGCGGCGTTCAGCATCCGTCCCGACGTGCAGCTGCTCGACGCGACGGCCGCCGACCCGGCGATCGCCTACTTCGTGGCGCTCGGCTTCGGCGTGGCGTTCTTCATGGCGGCCATCACGTTCGGCCAGACGATCGCGCAGTCCGTGGTCGAGGAGAAGCAGAACCGGGTCGTCGAGATCCTGATGGCCACGACGCCCGCGCGCGTGCTGCTCGCGGGCAAGATCCTCGGCAACTCGATCCTCGCGTTCGCGCAGATCGCGCTCATCGCCGCGGTCGCCGGCGTGGGCCTCGTCGCGACGGGACAGGACGCCCTGCTGGCCGGCATCGGTCCGTCGATCGTCTGGTTCGTCATCCTGTTCGTGTTCGGCTTCGTCATGCTCGCCGCGCTCTACTCGGCGACCGCGGCGCTCGTCTCGCGGCAGGAGGACCTCGCCTCGGCCGTCTCGCCGGTGACGATGCTCGTGATGATCCCGTACTTCCTCATCGTGTTCTTCAACCAGAACGACACGGTCGTCGCGATCATGTCGTACGTGCCGTTCTCGGCCCCGATCGGCATGCCCGTGCGGATCTTCCTCGGCACGGCGCAGTGGTGGGAGCCCCTCGTCGCGCTCGCCGTGCTCATCGCCACGACCGTCGGGATCGTGGCCGTCGGCTCGCGGGTCTACGCGGGCGGTCTGCTGCGCACGGGCGGCCGGGTGAAGGTGCGCGAGGCGCTGCGCGGCTGACCCAGCCGGCTACCTCCTCACGACGACCTTCGACGTCGCGCTCGTCGACGGGGCGTAGTAGCCGCTGCCCGCATAGACCGCCTTGACCCGCCAGGTGCCCCTCGCGAGCTTCGGCAGCGTCACGCTCGCCCGGCCCTTCGCGAGGGTCGCCCGCACCTTCTTCGTGTGCGCCCCGGAGACGAGCGTCACGGTGACCCGGCCGGATGCCGCGGCGAGCCCGGCAGCCGCCGCGATCCGAACGGTCGCCCGGCCGGTCTTCCTCACGGTGGGCTTCTTCGTCACCGAGAGCTTCGGCGCGTGCGCCTTCGCGGCGGCGACGATCAGCGCGATCGACGTCGACGACGACCCCACCGCGGGGTCGCCCGCGTAGCCGATCGACACCGCGTAGCTGCCGGGCTTCACGGTGCGCGGGAGCGCGATCGTCACCGTGCCCGTGCCGACCGGCACGGTCCGGGACACGCCTGCGCCGCTCAGGGTGACCGAGCCGGTGAGGGCCGCGACGCCCGCGGGTCGCGCCACGGCGACGGACACCGGCGTCGACGTGCCGTAGCGCGCCGGGCTCGCCGCCGCGGTGACGGAGGTCGCCGACTGCGACACGGGAGCGAGCGGGGCCGACGTGGCGGTGACGGTTCCCGTCGTGCCCGACTTCGACGCGACCGAGCGGTAGCCGATGACCCCGCCGACCCAGGCGGCGTCGACGCCGAGCGTCGCACCGGTCGCGCCCGGGATCGCGGAGCCGTCGAGCAGCCACTGCCCCGCGACATCCGTCGGGTCACCGGTGAAGGCGCCGGGCGTGGCGACCAGGGTCGAACCGACGGTCGGGACGCCCGCGATCGAGGGCGCCGCCGCGATGCCGATGCCGAGCGAGGCGGGCAGGGTCGGGTCCGTCACGGCGAGCACGAACGACGTCCGCGACTCCGCTCGGGTGTCATCGCCCGAGTAGGCGGCCTCGGCGGCGTACTCGCCGGGCGGCGGGAGGATGTCGACGGTGCAGCTCGCCGTGCCGTCCGTCACCGTCGCCTGGCAGAGCACGTCCTCGCCGTTCGAGAACTGCACGAAGCCCGTGGCACCGGCGGGGGAGACGGATGCCGTGAGCACCGCCGGGGTGCCGAAGGTCGCGGTGGACCTCGGCACCGACACCGTCGTGACGTCGAGGTCCGGCACCGGCGTCGCCCGGACGCGCACGGTGCGCGAGGCCTGCGCGACGTTGCCGTTCGCGTCGCTCGCGCTGTAGACGAGCGTGTAGCTGCCGGGTGTCGCGGTGTCGACCGCGCCGGCCACCTGCACGGATGCGGTGACGTCGCCGTCGGAGTCGTCCGTCGCGGTGACGCCCGCGAGGGCGTCGAACGGCTCGTCCTGCGGCACGGTCGTGTCGGCGGGCAGCGTCAGCACCGGCGCGGTCGTGTCGCTGCCGGCGGCCGTCGCGACGAAGACGCCGCCGTACTGCTCGACGTCGCCGAGGTCCTCGCCCGCGGCGTTGCGGCTCGTCGCCGTCCACGCGTAGGTCGTGCCGCGGGTCAGTCCGCTCCAGGTCACCGTGGCCGGCCAGCCGGAGCGCGCGGTCGCCGTGCCGATGACGGTGGTCGTCGGCGTGACGACCGTGAGCGCGTCGGTGCTGAACGACGTGGTGCGGCTCGTCAGGTCGATCGGCACCGTGAAGTTCTCCTCGGCGCCGTTGTAGCGGCTCAGCGGGTCGTAGATGGTCGGTCCGAAGCGATCGAGCACGGGCGAGTAGCTGTCCACCGAGAGCGTCGACTTCGCGATGTCGACCTGCAGGAGCCGCAGGAACGACGAGCCGAGCACGAGCTTGTCCTCCGGCTTGTGATCGACGACGCCGTCGCCGTCCACGTCGATGCTCCCGTTCGTGCCGAACACGCACGACGGACAGCTGCCCGGCGTGAAGATCGTGCTGGCCGGCACCGTGTACGCCTGGTAGTCGGAGAGCAGCTCGACGACCTTGTGCGTGCTGTCGGTCGTGGCGATCGACTTGAGGTTGATGCCCGACCCGTGGCGGTGCCCGGCGAGCACGAGCACGATGTTCGGGTTCGTGGAGACCACCTTGTCGTAGAGCAGGTTCCCGTCGTCGGCGAGCGCGGCACCTCGACCGTCGGGATTGGTGGAGTAGGTGAGGTAGCCGTGGGTCATCAGGATGCCGTTGCGATC
This sequence comes from Galbitalea sp. SE-J8, assembly GCF_030345695.1. Taxonomy (GTDB): domain Bacteria; phylum Actinomycetota; class Actinomycetes; order Actinomycetales; family Microbacteriaceae; genus JAUASV01. The sequence goes on from NZ_JAUASV010000004.1 coordinate 128,978, forward strand.
GTGGTAGCGCGCGAACACGGAGTTCGCCCAGTCGACCTCCTGCTGCGTGACGCCGTACGAGAGGCCGACGACGACGAAGTCGAGGCCGCCCGCCGAGAACAGCACGTAGCTGTTCTGGTTGTCGTGGCCGGGGCTCACGACGTGACCGGTGGCATCCGTCGTCTCATCCCACGCGTGATAGTCCGCGCCGGCCGGCCACCCCGCGGCCTGGGCGTACCAGTCGTCGGCCGTGAACGCCTCGCTGAACCGGGAGGCCGCGCCGTCCTCAACGCCGAGCTGGTTGTCATGGTTGCCCGCGATGACCTGGTTCGGGATGCCGCTGTCCGCGAGCGGTCCGAGTGCGCCGGACGCGAACGAGAACTCCTTCTGAACCTGCCCCTCCAGGCCGGGATAGAGCAGCGAGCCGTCCGACGCGGTCGCCTCCGGGTTGTAGTAGTCGTTGTTGATGAGATCGCCGGAGTTCGCGACGAACGCGATCTTGCGTGGTGCCGCGTTGTCCACCGTCCAGTCGACGGCATCCCGGTAGGCGGAGGCCCAGATGGCCTGCTCCTCCGGCGTCTCGACGCCGGAGGACGTCGGATAGCTGACGCTCGCCGGCCACTGCCCGGCACCTCCGGTCGCGCCCTCCGTCACGTACTGCGGATCGGTCCAGTGCACGATCGAGAAGTCGTAGTCGCCCGGGTCCTCGAAGTGGTCCTTGAGCGCCGCGGTGCCGGCACTCGCATCCCGCGGCGCGAGGTCGTCCGCGAAGGGGTCCTCGACGGCGACGAGCACGTGCACGAGCGGCGTGCCGCTCGACGCGTCGACGAGCGCCTCGGACAGGTCGCCGACCAGCACGGTGTCCCCGCCGGAGGTGCCGCGCGTGCTCGCGAGCTCGACCCAGGCGTCCTTCTCGACGCTCCACGCCCGGACGGTCGCGGTGCGCTCGGGGTCGACCGTGCCGCTCCACTGCACGCGCCGGTCATCACCGCTCGCGGGCACGGTCACGTCGAAGCGCTGGAACGGGATCTCGTCGTGCGACGCCACGCTGCCGGTCGTGTCGCCGTCGGCGACCTGCTCCCCGGTGAGCGCCGAGCCGTCGGTGTACGGGAACTCCAGAGCCGACGGCACCACGGGCACGATCCCCTGGAAGCCGCCGCTCGCCACGCTCGCCATCGCCCGCTCGAAGGTCGTCGTGACCTGGCCGCCGTCGGGGTCGGTCGCGGCGGCCGAGAGGCTCACCGTGCCGTGGCCCTGCCCGGTGTCGGTGCCGCCGCCGATCGGGATGCTCGACGACGTGAACGGGATGCGGTACTCGATCGGTGCACCGAAGAGGTCGGTCGCCGTGATGACGATCTCGTGCGCGCCGGCGCGCATTCCCGCGCCGATGAGCTGCCCGGGCTGGATGGGCCCGCCGTCGAGCAGGTAGCTCCAGCCGGATGCGGCCCCCTGGTTCTCGATGGTCGCGGAGAAGCGCACGGGCTTCGCGAGGCTCGCGTCGGCCGCGGGAACGCTCGCGGTGAGTGCGACGCCGCTGTCCCGGTCACCGAGGGTCGTGACGCTCAGGGCGTGCACCTGGTCGGCGTCGAGCACGCCGCTCCAGATGCGCGCCGCGGCGACCGTGCCGGCGCCGTAGAACTCGAGGTTGGCATTGGTGCCGACATCCGCGCCGATGACCCAGTACCGGTAGCTCGGCGGGGCCGTCGCGCCGGTCTTCGCCGACTCGCCGGCGAGCGACCCGCTGAGGTAGAGCTTCGCGGTGGTCCCGTCGTAGGTCGCGACCGCGTCGTACCAGAGACCCGTGCGCGCCGGTGCCGTCACCGCCACGGTGCTGCCGATGACGAAGCGGATGTTCCCGCCGCTGACGTCGATCGTGTATCCGCCGCCCTGCCGACCGGAGCACATCGCGTTGTTCGTCGCCGTCGGCAGGGTGCCGTCGAACCGGAAGGCGCACTCGATCGTGACGGTCGTCGTGATGTCGGTCGCGCTTCCGGAGTCCCACGGCTCCGACAGCGGATAGCGGATGCCCGAGGCCCCGTTGAAGGACGCGACCGTGCGGTCGAGCGCGGGGTCGGTGCTGTAGACGGGCGCCCCGATCACGGTGGCCGGGCGGTTCGCCGCGGCATCCGTCGCCGTGCCGTCGGCGAAGTCGACATCGAGCACGTCGGCGTCCGGAACGGTCGCGGGCTGCGGCCCGACGCGGCCCTCGTGCACGGCGAGCACCTGCTCCGCGGTCAACGGCGTGCTCCAGATGCTCGAGCGCGCGACGGCGCCCGTCGCGAACGACTCCCCCGCGCCCGCGGCCTTCGTGTCGGCGCCCACGAACCAGAACTGCGCCGCGGGCGTCGTGTTCCCGCCCGCCTTCGTGCCCGTGCCGACGAGGACGCCGTCGAGGTAGAGCGCCGCGTCGGTGCCGTCCCACGTCGCGACGACGTCGTACCAGGTGCCCGACGCGACCGGGTGCGTGATGACGACGGAGCCGGCCACCACGAAACGCAGACCGTCCTTGGTGATGTCGATCGAGTAGCCGCCGGTCTGGCGTCCGGAGCAGAACGCGTTGGTGCTGGTCGCCGGGCTCGGACCGTCGTAGCGCAGCTCGCAGCGCAGCGTGACCGACTCGAGGATGTTCTTCGGGTTGCTCGTGCTCCAGAGCGTGTCGGCGGGGAACCGGACTCCGGCCGAGCCGCCGAAGGTCGCGACGGTCGCGCCGATCGTCGCGTCGCTCTCGTAGCCGGGCGAGCCGATCGCCGTCGGCGCCAGTTGCTGCACGTGCTCGACGGGCGCGCCGCTCGCGAAGTCGACGTCGAGCACGTCGGGGGTCGGGGCGCTCGTCGGCTCGGCGCTCGCGGGCAGGGCGACACCGCTCGCGGCCCCCGCGGCGAGCGCGACGGCCGCGATAGCGGCGGCGGCGGAACGGATGCGGCGGCGGATGGCGGTGCGCACGGCAGAACTCCCTCGATCGGCTGCGCTCGCAGAAGCAGCGCGGGAATACGTTAGGGATGCTCGGTGAACCCCGGGTAACCCGAGCGTGTCGGGTCGGGGAGGATGGAGGGGTGACGAGACTGCACGACCCGGCCTGGCGCGGCTTCGCGAGCGACAACTACGCCGGCATCCACCCCGAGGTGCTCGAGGCGATCGCCGACGCGAACGGCGGGCACCAGGTCGCCTACGGCGACGACGTGTACACCGCCCGCCTGCAGGAGGTCGTGCGCGGCCACTTCGGCGAGCAGGCCGAGGCGTTCCCCGTGTTCAACGGCACCGGCGCGAACGTCACGGCGCTCACGAGCGCGCTGCCGCGCTGGGGCGCGGTCGTCGCCGCGTCGACCGCGCACATCAACACGGATGAGGGCGGCGCCCCCGAGCGCGTCACCGGCCTGAAGATCCTCACCGTCGACACCCCCGACGGCAAGCTCACCCCGGAGCTCATCGACCGCCAGGCCTGGGGTTGGGGCGACGAGCACCGCGCCCAGCCGCTCGCGGTCTCGATCACGAACTCGACCGAGCTCGGCACGGTCTACACGGTCGACGAGATCCGCGCGATCACCGAGCACGCGCACGCCGTCGGGATGAAGGTGCACCTCGACGGGGCGCGCATCGCGAACGCCGCCGCCGCGCTCGGCGCGCCGCTGCGCGCGTTCACGACGGATGCCGGCGTCGACCTCGTGAGCCTGGGCGGCACGAAGAACGGCATCCTCGCCGGCGAGGCCGTCGTCGCCGTGCACCCCGGCGCCGCCGACGGACTCGTGTACCTGCGCAAGTACACGATGCAGCTCGCGTCGAAGATGCGCTTCCTCTCCGCCCAGCTCGTCGCGCTCTACGAGGGCGACCTCTGGCTGACGAGCGCACAGCGCGCGAACGCGATGGCCGCCCGGCTGCGCGGTGCGCTCGAGGCGGCGATCGCATCCGGCGCCATCCGTCCGGACGCGCTCGGCTTCGCCCACCCGACGGACGCCAACGCGGTCTTCGCGCGGCTCGCGAACGGCGCGGCCGACCGCATCCGCGAGTCCTTCCGGTTCTACGACTGGGATCGCGCGGCCGGCGAGGTGCGCTGGATGGCCTCGTGGGACACCACGGAGACCGACATCGACGCGTTCGTCGCGGCGATCACCGCCGAGCTCGCGTAGCAGCGCGCCCGGCGGCGACCGACCGTCAGCTCGCGGGCGGCGCCGGGTCGGAGCCGGCGATCTCGCCGACCGTGAGACCGAGCACGGGCGCCGCCCCCGTGTAGCCCTCCCGGACCGCGGCCGCCTCCATGATGCGCTTGCGCTGCGAGAACCAGCCCACGATGAGCAGCGGGATGAGCACGACGAGCGACGCGAGCACCCATCGGCCGGTGCTCGTGAAACCGAGGGTGACGAGCACGAGCGCGAGGAAGGCGAGGGTGATCCACGAGGTCACCGGGGCCCCCGGCATCCGGAAGCTCGGTCGCGTCGCCTTGCCTTGCGCCGCCCAGGTGCGCAGCCGCATCTGGCACAGGATGATCGTGGCCCAGCCGCCGACGATGCCGAGCGCCGAGACCTCGAGCACCACCTCGAACGCCTCCGTCGCGCCGAGGAACGCGTTGAGCACAACGCCGAGCACCGTGATCGCGGCGGTGAGCAGGATGCCGCCGTACGGCACGCCGTTGCGGTTCATGACGCCCACGAAGCGCGGGGCCGAGCCGTTGGCCGACATCGAGCGCAGGATCCGGCCCGTCGAGTAGAGCCCCGCGTTGAGGCTCGAGAGCGCCGCGGTGAGCACGACGAAGTTCATGATGGATGACGCGACGGCGCCGACATCCGCTCCCCAGGCGTGCTGGAAGAACGTCACGAACGGCGACGAGTCGCTCGAGTAGGTGGTGTACGGCAGCAGCAGCGAGAGCAGCAGCACGCTGCCGACGTAGAACACGGCGATGCGCACGATGACCGTGTTGACCGCGCGGGGCATGACCTTCGCGGGCTCCGCGGTCTCGCCCGCGGCCGTGCCGACGAGCTCGATGCCCGCGTAGGCGAACACGACGCCGCTCACGGCGATGAGCGGCGCGAGCAGGCCGACGGGGAACAGGCCGCCGTTGTCGCCGACGACCGCGAACCCGGTGTCGCCGATGTCGGTGTGGTGCACGAACACCAGGAAGACGATGCCGATCACGAGGAACGCGACGAGCGCGGTGACCTTGATGAGCGAGAACCAGAACTCCATCTCGCCGAACAGCCGCACCGAGACGAGGTTGAGCGAGAGCACGACCACGAGGGCCACGAGCGCGGTCAGCCAGGTCGGCACGGCGGCGAGGAACGGCACGTACTGGCCCCAGAAGCGCACGTAGATCGCGACGGCGGTCGTGTCGACGATGCTCGTCATCGCCCAGTTGAGGAAGTACATCCAGCCGGCCGCGTAGGCGAACTTCTCGCCGTAGAACTCGCGGGCGTAGCTGACGAACGAGCCGGACGACGGCCGGTGCAGCACGAGCTCGCCGAGCGCGCGCAGGATGAGGAAGGCGAACACCCCGCACAGCAGGTAGACGAACATGAGCGCGGGGCCGTAGTCGTGCAACCGGCCGCCGGCGCCGAGGAAGAGGCCGGTGCCGATCGCCCCGCCGATGGCGATCATCTGGATCTGCCGCGGCCGCAGGGTCTTGTGGTACCCGGCATCCTCCCCCGCGAACTCGTGCTCGGCGTTGCCACGGTCGCCGGTGAGCTCCCGTTCGTTCTCCAGTTCGTCGGCGATGTCAGTCATCGGTCGGCTCCTCTCACGATGGGCGACCCGACGCCGGCCGGTTCGCGGATGGCCTTCCACGCTAGCGATCGGTGTGTTGCGCTCGGGTTACGAGTTCGCGCCGTTCGGATGACGGCGCCGGCCGCGGTAATGTCGGGTCCCATGAGCACGTACTCCGCCCGCGACGCCCGCCAGCTCTCGGTCCCCGACGTCCTCGGGGCGATCACGTTCGGGATGGCGCTCATCGTCGTCGTGTTCTGGCAGAGCTCGGCCGCGCTGCTGTGGCACGACGAGGTGCTCCGCACCTTCGGCTACCTCGTGCCGTGGGTGGCGCTCATCCTCACCGCACTGTTCACGATCCTGCTCACGCACGTGAAGCGCCCGGCGACCTGGCTGCCGATCCTCGCGATCATCCTGCTCTCGGTCTTCCACGCCATCCTCGGCGCCGTCTGACCCTCCCGGCGCCCGCCGCCGGTCGGGGCGCGCACCCCGGCCCGCCGACACGCTGGTCGAGGAGCGCGCACCCGCCCCGCTGGTCGAGGAGCGCGCACCCGCCCCGCTGGTCGAGGAGCGCGCGACGACGTCGCCCGCGTCTCGAGACCACACCACACCACCCCACCCGCACTAACGAATGGTCTCGAGACGCCGACTCGCTCCGCTCGCAGGCTCCTCGACCAACGCAAGCACCCCGAACCCGCCGGTCGAGGAGCGCGCGACGACGTCGCCCGCGTCTCGAGACCACACCACCCCACCCGCACTAACGGATGGTCTCGAGACGCCGACTCGCTCCGCTCGCAGGCTCCTCGACCAACGCAAGCACCCCCAACCCGCCGGTCGAGGAGCGCGCGACGACGTCGCCCGCGTCTCGAGACCACACCACCCCACCCGCACTAACGGATGGTCTCGAGACGCCGACTCGCTCCGCTCGCAGGCTCCTCGACCAACGGAGGCAGGCGCGGGCTCCTCGACCAGCGCAGGCGCGCGGGGTACTCGACCGGCGGAGGGGCGCGCTAGGCCGCGGCGGGCTCCATCCGCGTGACCGCGAGGTCGTCGCCCACGAGGTCGACGCGCACCGTGTCGCCGTCGCGGATGTCGCCCGCGAGCAGAGACTTCGCGAGCCGGTCGTCGATCTCGCGCTGCATGAGCCGGCGGAGCGGCCGCGCGCCGTACACCGGGTCGTAGCCGCGCTCGGCGAGCCAGAGCCGCGCCTCGGGCGTGACCGCGAGCGACAGCCGGCGGTCGGCGAGCCGCCGCTCGAGCCGGTCGATGTAGAGCGAGACGATCTGACCCAGGTCCTCCGCGGTCAGCGGCGCGAACACGACGATGTCGTCGAGGCGGTTCACGAACTCCGGCTTGAAGGCCTGGCGCACGAGCTCCTGCACGGCCTCGTTCTTCTGCTCCCAGGTGAGCGACTGGTCGACGAGGTACTGGCTGCCCAGGTTCGACGTGAGGATGAGGATGGTGTTGCGGAAGTCGACCGTGCGGCCCTGACCGTCGGTGAGCCGCCCGTCGTCGAGCACCTGCAGCAGCAGGTCGAAGACCTCCGGATGCGCCTTCTCGACCTCGTCGAGCAGGATCACGGAGTACGGGCGGCGCCGCACGGCCTCCGTGAGCTGTCCGCCCTGCTCGTACCCGACGTAGCCGGGAGGGGCGCCGACGAGGCGCGACACGGCGAACTTCTCGCCGTACTCGCTCATGTCGATGCGCACGAGCGCCTTCTCGTCATCGAACAGGTACGACGCGAGCGCCTTCGCGAGCTCCGTCTTGCCGACGCCCGTCGGGCCCAGGAACAGGAACGAGCCGGTCGGCCGGTCGGGATCGGAGATGCCGGCCCGCGTGCGCCGAACGGCCTCGGACACGGCGCGCACCGCATCCTTCTGTCCGATCAGTCGCTTGCCGAGCTCGTTCTCCAGCCCGAGCAGCCGCTCGGTCTCGCCCTGGCGCAGCTTGTCGACCGGGATGCCGGTCCAGGCCGCCACGACCGCCGCGATGTCCTCGTCGGTGACCTTCTCGTTCACCATCCGGGGTCCGGCCTGCTCGATCTTCTCGGCCGTCGCGATCTGCCGCTGGATGTCGGGGATGACCTCGTACTCGAGCTTCGAGACATCCTGGTAGCGCAGCTCGCGCAGGGCGCGGTCGCGCGCGATCTCGGCCTCGTTGAGGCGGGACTTGAGGTCGCCGACGCTGTGCAGGGAGCCCTTCTCCGCATCCCACCGGGCCTGCATGTCGTCCCGGCGCTTCTGGATCTCCGCCATGTCGGAGCGCAGCTTCTCGAGGCGCGCCTTCGACGCGGGGTCCTTCTCCTTCTTGAGCGCGAGCTCCTCGATCCGCATCCGGTCGAGCGCGCGGTTGAGCTCGTCGAGCTCGACGGGGTTGGAGTCGATCTCCATCTTGAGCCGCGACGCCGCCTCGTCGATGAGGTCGATCGCCTTGTCGGGCAGCTGCCGCGACGGGATGTAGCGGTTCGAGAGCACGGCCGCCGCGACGAGCGCGCTGTCGGCGATCGCGACCTTGTGGTGCGCCTCGTACCGGCCCTGGAGCCCGCGGAGGATCGCGATGGTGTCCTCGACGGATGGCTCCCCGACGTACACCTGCTGGAAGCGGCGCTCGAGCGCGGCATCCTTCTCGATGTACTCGCGGTACTCGTTGAGGGTCGTCGCGCCGATCAGACGCAGCTCGCCGCGGGCCAGCATGGGCTTGAGCATGTTGGATGCCGCGACCGAGCCGTCGCCGCCGCCCGCGCCCATGAGCGTGTGCAGCTCGTCGATGAACGTGATGATCTCGCCGTCGGATGCGTTGATCTCGGCGAGCACGGCCTTCAGCCGCTCCTCGAACTCGCCGCGGTACTTCGCGCCGGCGACGAGCGCGGCGAGGTCGAGCGAGACGAGCCGCTTGCCCTTGAGGCTGTCGGCGACGTCCCCCGCGACGATGCGCTGCGCGAGGCCCTCGACGACGGCGGTCTTGCCGACGCCGGGCTCGCCGATGAGCACGGGGTTGTTCTTGGTGCGGCGCGTGAGCACCTGACTGATGCGCCGGATCTCGGCGTCGCGTCCGATGACCGGGTCGAGCTTGCCGCTCTTCGCGATCGCGGTCAGGTCGACGCCGTACCGCTCGAGAGCGGACTTCTGCTCCTCATCGGTGCCGGGAGCGCCCTGCATGTTGGCCATTGCTGTCCTTCTCGTTCTGCTTCGTGGATGCGGTGACCGTGAACGTGGAGTCGTGGGTCACGAGGTCGGTGGGGCCGACGACGCGCGCGAGCTCGCGCCGGTAGCCGAGGTGGCTGTTGAACACCGTCCACAGCTGACCGCCGGGCCGCAGCACCCTGGCCGCGTCGGCGAACATCCGCTGCGCGAGGCCGGTGTGCACGGCCGCGCCGATGTGGAACGGCGGGTTGAGCACGATGAGGTCGGCGCTCGCGTCGGGCCGGGAGGCGAGTCCGTCGTCGCGCACGACCTCGACACGGTCGGCGACGCCGTTGAGCCCGGCGGTGCGGGCAGCGGATGCGACGGCCGCCCGCGACTGATCGGTCGCGGTCACGCGCAGCCCGGGCCGGGCGAGCGCGAGCGAGGCGGCGAGCACGCCCGTGCCGCATCCGAGGTCGATCGCATCCCGCGCGTCGGGTCTCGCCCTTCGGAGCACCGTGAGCAGCAGCCGGGTGCCGGCGTCGATCGAGGTGCCCGCGAAGACGCCGCCGAACGCCGCGACGCGCAGCCCGTCGTGCTCCCGCTCGCGCGGGACGGGCGGCGTGACTCGGCCCACGCCGCCCGTGACCGTGAGCACGCGCGACTTCTGGCGCGCGAGCGAGACGTCGACGCGATCGAAGTACCGCAGGAAGACGTCGTTCATCGCGACGGTCATGTGCTTGATGCGTCCGCCGGCGTAGACCGTCACGTCGGGCGCGGCCCACGCGGCGATCGCCCGGGCGATGTCGTCGAGCTCGTCGAGCGAGCGCGGCAGCTGCATGAGCACCGTGCGCGCGCCGGCGAGCAGCGTCTCGTCGAGCGGGTGCGAGTCGTAGCCGGTGAAGCCCGCGGCCCGGGCGTTGTGCCCGAGCGCCAGCTCGCCCAGCAGGTCGTCCTGGTAGACGCGGATGCTGTCGGCCGCGGCTCCCGCGGGACGCCCGGCGCCCATGGCCGCTGCGGCGCCCAGCGTGAGCGCGCCGTAGTTGTCGTTGATGACAACCAGCTCGGAACCCTCGCTCACGGGCCCGCTCGGCGCTGGCGCGCCAGCGCCGACGCCGGCGCGCCGCTCTGAGCTCCACCGCGCGAGGATCAGGCGGTCGCTCGCGTCCCACGCGAACAGGTTGTCGGCCTCCACGTCGGGGTAGCGCCGCAGCGACTCGAGGAGCATCGTCACGGTCGCCACACCACGATCTCGTTCGACCGATGCACGCGCGTGCCCGCCTTCAGCGACACGACGTCGCCGTCGGTGCGCGCCGCGAACACCCGGGCGCCGGGCTTCTGCAGCAGCTGCTCGGCGAGCGCGTGCTCGAGCTCGCGCACGCGCTCCGACAGCGCCGCGACCCGGTTCTCGAGCTGCAGGATGCGGCGGATGCCCTCGAGGTTGAGCCCCTCGCCGACGAGCGTGCCGATCTCCCGCAGCTGCGCGATGTCGCGCATCGAGTAGCGCCGCGACTTGCCCGCCGTGCGACGCGGGCTCACCAGACCGAGCCGGTCGTACTGCCGCAGGGTCTGCGGGTGCATGCCCGCGAGCTCCGCCGCCAGGGTGATGGCGAAGACCGGGGCGTGCTCGTCGAACGACGCGGCGTCGAAGGGCGTGGGCACGATCAGGCCTTCGCCTTCTCCAGCAGCGCCTCGCGCGGATTGTCGTCCGGGCTCGCGGCGGCGAACGCCTCGAGTGCCGCTGTCGCCTCGGCCGAGAGGTGCGACGGCACCGCGATCACGACGGTCGCGAGCAGGTCGCCCGTGCCCTTCGAGGTCGAGACGCCGCGTCCCTTGACCCGGAGGACGCGACCCGACGGCGTGCCCGCCGCGACCTTGAGCTTGACGACGTCGCCGGTCAGGGTCGGCACCTCGATCGTCGCGCCGAGGGTCGCCTCGACGAACGTGACGGGCACGTCGACGCGCAGGTTGAGCCCGTCGCGCTCGAACACCGGATGCGGTCGCACGGTCACGTCGAGCACGAGATCGCCGGGCGCGCCGCCGTCCGGGCTCGGCTCGCCCTTGCCCCGCAGCCGGATCTTCTGACCGCTCGCGACCCCCTCGGGGATGCGCACGGTGAGCGGCTTGGCGCGGTGCCCGACCGAGAGCTGCACGGTGTCGCCGGTGATCGCCTGGTCGAAGTCCAGGGTGATGCTCGCCGCGACATCCGCCCCCGGGGTGGGGCCGCCGGCGCCGCGGAAGCCGCCCGACGGCTGACCGAACCGGCCTCCGCCGAACATGCCACCGAGGATGTCGTCGTAGTCGCCCCCGCCCTGGGAGGTGCGGAACGTGGTGCGACCGCCGCCGCCCTGGTTGAACAGCCCGCTGAAGATGTCCTCGAACCCGCCGCCGGCCCCGGGCTGGCCGCCCGCCGTGAAGCGGGCGCCCGAGCCCATCGCGCGCACCTGGTCGTACTCGCGGCGCTGCTCCGGGTCGGAGAGCACCGAGTTGGCCTCGCTGATCTCCTTGAACCGGGCCTCGGCCGCGGCGTCGCCGGGGTTCGAGTCGGGGTGGTACTGGCGCGCGAGCTTGCGGTACGCCTTCTTGAGGTCGGCCGCGCTCACGTCCTTGGCCACACCCAGGACCTGGTAGAAGTCCTTGTCGAACCAGTCCTGACTTGCCATCTGTTCCTACTCGCTCCGGATCACTCCGCCGGGACCGCGACCGCGACCTTGGCGGCACGGATGACGCGCTCGCCGATCTTGTATCCCGGGTCGATCACATCCGCCACCGTCGAGCCCGTGGCACCCGGGGTCGGCAGCTGCACGACCGCCTCGTGCACGTGCGGGTCGAACTCCTCGCCCTGCTCGCCGATCTGCGTCAGCCCGAAGCGCTCGAAGCCGCCGCGGATCTTGTTCGCGACGAGCTCGAGCGGCCCGCCGGCCAGGTCGCCGTGCTTCTCGGCGCGGGACAGGTCGTCGAGCGCCGGCAGGAACGCCCGCAGCACCTCGGCGATGACCGCGTCGCGGTTGGCGGCGCGGTCGCGCTCGACGCGCTGGCGGAAGTTCACGAGCTCGGCCTGGGCGCGCAGCATGTCGGTGCGCATCTCGGCCACGATGTCGGCCGCCGTCGTGGAGAGCAGCGCCTCGTCGGCCTCGCTCAGCGCGGTGTCGGCCGGGTCCTCGGGGGCGAGGTCGTCGTTGCCGACCTCGCCCTCCTCGACCGGGTCCTGCTCGAGCGACGACTCCGCTGACGCGTCGGTCTCCGGGGTCTCCTCGGGCTTCTTGTCGTCGTCGGTCATCGGGTTCCTACTTCCGCTGTCCTGAGCCCGACGACGGGTTGGTCTCGTCGTCGTCCACGACCTCGGCGTCGACGATGTCCTCGTCGGAGTCCGTGGCCTCGTCGGCGGCGGTCGCGCCGGCCGTCTCGGTCGCCGCGTAGAGCGCCTCGCCGAGCTTCTGCTGGCTCGCGACGAGCGCGTCGTTCGCCGACTTCACGGCCGCCTCGTCGTCGCCCGCGAGCGCCGTCTTGAGCGCGTCGACATCCGCCTGCACGCTCGTCTTGACGTCGTCGGGCAGCTTGTCGGCGTTGTCGGCGATGACCTTCTCGGTCTGGTACACGAGCTGCTCGGCGCTGTTGCGCACCTCGGCGGCCTCGCGGCGGCGCTTGTCCTCCGCGGCGTGCTCCTCGCCCTCGCGCACCATCCGCTCGATGTCGTCCTTCGACAGCGAGCTGCCTCCGGTGATCGTGATGGTCTGCTCCTTGCCGGTGCCCTTGTCCTTCGCGCTGACCTGCACGATGCCGTTGGCGTCGATGTCGAAGGTCACCTCGACCTGCGGGATGCCGCGGGGAGCGGGCGCGATGCCGGTGAGCTCGAACGTGCCGAGCGCCTTGTTGTCGCGCGTGAAGTCGCGCTCGCCCTGGAAGACCTGGATGGCGACCGACGGCTGGTTGTCGTCGGCGGTCGTGAAGGTCTCGCTGCGCTTGGTCGGGATGGCGGTGTTGCGCTCGATGAGCTTCGTCATGATGCCGCCCTTGGTCTCGATGCCGAGGCTCAGGGGGGTCACGTCGATGAGCAGCACGTCCTTGCGCTCGCCCTTCAGCACGCCGGCCTGGAGGGCCGCGCCGACGGCGACGACCTCATCCGGGTTGACGCCCTTGTTGGGCTCCTTGCCGCCGGTGAGGCTCTTGACGAGCTCCACGACCGCGGGCATGCGGGTCGATCCGCCGACGAGCACGACGTGCGAGACGTCGGCGACCGAGATGCCGGCCTCGCGGATGACGTCGTGGAACGGCTTCTTGGTGCGCTCGAGCAGGTCCTTGGTGAGCTCCTCGAACTTGGCGCGCGTGAGCGTCTCGTCGAGGTTGGCCGGGCCGTTGGCGGTGAGCGACAGGTAGGGCAGCTGGATGTTGGTCGTGGTCGACGACGACAGCTCCTTCTTCGCCTGCTCCGCGGCCTCCTTGAGGCGCTGCTTGGCGATCTTGTCGTTGCTCACGTCGACGCCGGTCGACTCCTTGAAGCGCGTGACGAGCCAGTCGACGATGCGGTTGTCCCAGTCGTCGCCGCCGAGGCGGTTGTCGCCGGCGGTCGCGCGCACCTGGATGGTGCTGAAGTCGTCGTCCTTGCCCACCTCGAGCAGGGACACGTCGAACGTGCCGCCACCGAGGTCGAAGACGAGGATGAGCTCGTCGGCCTTGCCCTTGTCGAGGCCGTAGGCGAGCGCGGCGGCCGTGGGCTCGTTGATGATGCGCAGCACGTTGAGGCCGGCGATCTCGCCGGCATCCTTGGTGGCCTGGCGCTCGGCGTCGTTGAAGTACGCGGGCACCGTGATGACGGCATCCGTCACCGGCTCGCCGAGGTACTGCTCGGCGTCGCGCTTGAGCTTCGCGAGGATGCGGGCCGAGATCTCCTGCGGCGTGTACTTCTTGCCGTCGATGTCGGCCGTCCACGTGGTGCCCATGTGGCGCTTGACGCTCGAGATGGTGCGGTCGACGTTCGTGACGGCCTGGCGCTTCGCGGTCTCGCCGACGAGGACGTCGCCGTCCTTGGTGAACGCGACGACCGAGGGCGTGGTGCGGAAGCCCTCGGCGTTCGCGATGACGGTGGGCTCGCCACCCTCGAGAACGGAGACGACGGAGTTCGTCGTGCCGAGGTCGATTCCTACTGCTCGTGCCATTGCTGGTTCGCTCTCCTGGATTTCGTGTGGTTCTAGGTCTGGTGGTCGCGGTTCGCACCGTGACTTGAGTCGCGAGCTGTCAAGTTCGCGCCATCCCAGTGTGCGGCACCGCGCGCCCGGATGTCAAGTCGTTCTTGATACGATCCGACTCAACTTCTCCGGCGGGGCGTCGGCGGGCGGTTCGGCGGCATTCCGGCCACCCGCCGCCACTAGGGTGAGCGCCATGACGGATGCGCCCCCGCAGTCCCCGCCGCGCACGATCCCGCGCAGGCAGGTGATCTCGTGGGCGTTCTGGGACTGGTCGAACCAGCCGTTCAACACCGTCATCCTCACCTTCGTCTTCACGGCGCTCTACCTCGTCGGCGACGACTTCCTGCCGGTCGGCACGCCCTCATCCGGGCCGGCCTACGATCGCGCCGTCGCCGACCTGTCGAGCGGGCTCGGCCTCGCCATCACGATCGCCGGCATCGCCGTCGCCGTGCTCGCGCCCGTGATCGGGCAGCGGTCGGATGCCGCGGGCAACCGCAAGCGCTGGCTCGCGATCACGACGCTCCTCGTCGCGTTCGCCATGGGTGCGCTGTTCTTCGTGCAGGCCGATCCCGCCTACTTCGTGCTCGGCGTCGCCCTGGTCGGCGTCGGGAGCGTGCTCAACGAGATCGCCGGCGTGCAGTACAACGCCCTCCTGCCGCACGTGTCGACCCCCGCGACCGTCGGCCGCATCTCCGGCCTCGGCTGGGGACTCGGCTACATCGGCGGCATCCTCACGCTCGTCGTCGTGGTCGTGCTGAACGCGCTCGACTGGTTCGGGCTCGACACGTCGAACGGCCTCGCCTACCGGCTCATCGCCGTGGGCTGCATGGTGTGGGCGATCGTGTTCGCGATCCCGCTGTTCGTCAACGTGCCCGAGCCGCCCGCCGGGCCGGCGCGCGCCCGGGTGAACTTCTTCGCGAGCTACGTCGAGCTGGTGCGCGACATCGCCCGCATCTGGCGCGACGAGCGACAGCTGTTCTGGTTCCTGATCGCGTCGGCGGTGTTCCGCGACGGCCTGGCCGGGGTGTTCACGTTCGGCGCGGTCATCGCATCCGTCGTCTTCCACTTCAGCGCGCAGGACGTCATCGTGTTCGGCATCGCGGCCAACCTCGTCGCCGGGGTCTCGACGATCATCTCCGGCCGCTTCGACGACCGCTTCGGGCCACGCGCCGTCATCCTCACCTCGCTCGGCGCGCTCAGCCTCGTCGCACTCGTCGTGCTCGTCGGCCACGACGGCGGACAGACCCTGTTCTGGATCTTCGGCCTCATCCTGTGCTGCTTCGTCGGACCAGCCCAGGCCGCAGCACGCTCGCTGCTCGCGCGAGCCACCCCGGCGGGCCGAGAGGGGGAGGTGTTCGGCCTGTACGCCACAACCGGGCGCGCCGTCTCGTTCCTCACCCCCGCGCTCTGGACGCTCTTCATCTCCCTCTTCGGGGCGACCTACTGGGGCATCCTCGGCATCCTCATCGTGCTGCTCGCAGGCCTCCTGCTCACGGCGCTCGTACGCATCGGCGGCCGCGGCGCAGCGCGATCCTGAGGTCGCGCCCTAGCCACCGGAAGGAACATTCGGCACCACGTCGGCTACGTCCAGCCCTGCCCCGGCGTCGAACACGTAGAGCCAGTAGTCGTCACCGAAGACGACGCTGGTGGCTGAGTCCCGGTCGTGGAACGTCAGGGTAGATTTATCTCGGGCCTCGACCAAACCCCACTGGTTCGCTCGCTCACCAACGAACGCGTACTCGGAATCTCGGCCGAGATCATCGAGCGGGCCGTATGCGATACCGCCGGCAGGAGCAGGGTTATCCGGTTCACCCTATGAACAAATTATCCCACCGCGCTGAAGGAATTGGTATTCCAGCCCTCCAGGTTCAAGTGCCGCGGACTCTGTCGCTTCGCGCGCGTGACTCACGAGCCCTTTCCGCTTTATAGAAGCGACCGCTTCTGGTCCTGCCAACGAGTCGCAGCTGGCGGCGCCCTGGTACGTTGCCGTTATTGAGGGCGTCGGCTCGGGCGTTACGAACTCCGTGCGAAGGGCAGACCTTGCTTTCGCCCATTCGTCCGAGACGGCGGCGTGCATCAGCGTGCGATCCCCAATGGGCTCAAAGAGTGTGAACCAACCGCCTTCGATCCGGGGAGGACCCGAACAATCGGCGTCAGCGCGCGCGGCGGACGTGACTGCGGTTATCATTATGCGGTCTTCTGACTCATCGACCTGAGTCCCGATGTGCCCGCCACACCCGAGATCTGAGTCTCCATACCCGGCTACGTACGCAATGAACATCTGAGCGGAACGCCTATCGCTCAGGAGAACGGCCCACGGCGCACTCTCATTGTCACCAACGGGAACGAGCTGCTCGACGTTTTCCTCGTTCGCCGGGTGACGATATTCCGCGGTCATCGTCGATCCGTCATCTGGGTAGGCCTCCGCTAGTTGGGCCGCGCCTGGGGTGCCCGTCTCCGCGCACCCCGATACGACTAGCGAAAGCGCGATGGCACCCGCAAATTTCATCCGCGCATTGAACACTAGCGCCTCATTCGTATATAGGGTCAACGTGCAGATCGGCGCCCGCATAGGGATCGTGGCGATTATGGCTGGCTTGCCAGTCAATGCCATTGTTCGCTAGAAGAACCTTGGTGTCGAAGAACGTTGTGTTTGCATCAGACCATCCATACCAGTGTGCGGCCATAGAAAAGTGAAGGTGCGCCCCGTCTGCATAGTCGCCGGTGCTTCCGGTATACCCGATCGACGCACACTTTGCGACGGGCTGACCATTGGTCCACCATTGGCTGTAGAGATGAGCATACAGAGAGTAGAGGGTGGCCGTAGTCGCTGTCACACGAAGATAGTTGCCGTAATGGAGGTCATTCATCGCCGCGCCAGAGGCCGTGCCTCCATTCACAGCGAATACGAGAACCATCGATTCAGTGACGTGAGACCCTGTTCTGGATCTTCGGCCTCATCCTGTGCTGCTTCGTCGGACCAGCCCAGGCCGCAGCACGCTCGCTGCTCGCGCGAGCCACCCCGGCGGGCCGAGAGGGTCGAGCGAGCCGGGTGCGGCAGGCCGCGACGGGGGGCGGCCCGCGCCGATGGCCTGTTTCCGGGCCGCTCCCCCGCCGCTTCCCCTCCCCGGACAACGGAAATGCAGGAGCCCCCGCGAGTTCGCGCCGGTGCTCCCGCGTCACTGTGGGCGACAACGCGCGCATCCCGGCGCGCGCTCCTGCATTTCCGTGATTAGCCAGCGGGCATCCCCTGATCGCCTGAGGCATCTCCGTGGTCGCCGGCGGGCGCTGGCCGCGTGTCGGGGCCGGGCCGGGCGGGCGGGGTGCGGCCGATCCCCCGCCGCTTCCCCTCCCCGGACAACGGAAATGCAGGAGCCCCCGCGAGTTCGCGCCGCTGCTCCCGCGTCACTGTGGGCGACAACGCGCGCATCCCGGCGCGCGCTCCTGCATTTCCGTGATTAGCCAGCGGGCATCCCCTGATTGCCAACGGGCATCCCTGATCGCAGGCGGGCGCTGGCCGCGTGTCGGGGGCGGGGCGTAGCGTGCGGACATGATCGGCACATACGAGATGCTCATCGTCGACTGTCCCGACCCGAAGGCGCTCGCCCGGTTCTACTCCGAGCTGCTCGGCGCCGAGATCGTCGGGTGGGACGACGACTGGACCGAGATCGCCCGCGAGGGCGACGCCCATCCGCTCATGGCCTTCCAGCAGGTCGACCAGGAGTACTCCCCGCCGCAGTGGCCCGGCCAGGACAAACCGCAGCAGATCCACATCGACGTGCGCGTCGACGACTTCGACAGCGCCGAGCGGGCCGTACTCGAGCTCGGCGCGACCGACACGGGCGTCAAGGAGCGGGGCTTCCGGGTCTACCTCGACCCGGCGGGGCATCCGTTCTGCCTCATCCGGCCGAGCGATTAACGCGACCGCGGCGGCGTCACGTCCACGTGAACCCGATGCGTCATCCCGTGAGCACGGCCCGCGGCACCGCCACCCCGTCCCCGCGAGCACGCCCGGCCCCGCCACCCCGTCCCCGCGAGCACGCCCGGCCCCGCCACCCCGTCCCCGCAAGCGCGGCCGCGCTGTCACGTTCGCGCGAGCGCGGCTGCGCTGTCACGTTCGCGCAAGCGCGGCCGCGCTGTCACGTTCGCGCAAGCGCGAACCAGATGAGCAGCAGGGTCACGACGAAGCCCGTGGCGAAGTTGAGCCAGAGGAAGCGCCTCCAGCCGCGGTTCGCGTGCGCGCTGCCGACATCCGTGATGTTCCAGTAGACACCGCAGCTCACCGCGTACGGCAGCGCGAGAACGGATGCCAACGGTCCCGGCCACGAGGTCGCCAGCAGGAGCACGCCCGCGATCCAGTACGCGACGGCCGCCAGCCGCACCGTCGCGCGCGCGCCGAGCACGGTCGCGATCGACGCGATGCCGGCGTCGCGGTCGGGCAGCACGTCCTGCACGGCGCCGAACGCGTGGCTCGCGATCCCCCAGAGGAAGAACGCCGCGAGCAGCAGCCAGAGCTGCGGCGTGAATGCCGCCCCGGCGAGCACGAGCCCGTAGACCGCCGGCGACACGAAGTGCGTCGACGACGTGAGCGAGTCGAGGAACGGCCGCTCCTTGAAGCGCAGGCCCGGCGCCGAATAGGCGCCGACCGCGAACGCGCTCACCGCGAGCACGATCCAGGAGAGCGGATGCCGCACCCCGAGCACGACGAGCGCCACGAGGAACGGCGCATTGGTCACGATCGCGGCGACGAGGGTGACGCCGTGCATCCGCGGGTCGAGCAGGGCGCCCTCGACCCCGCCCTTGCGCGGGTTGCGCAGGTCGGACTCGTAGTCGAACACGTCGTTGATGCCGTACATCGCGAGGTTGTACGGCACGAGGAAGTACACCGTGCCGACGATCCACGCCGCGTCGATCGACCCGTTCGCGAGCAGGTACGCCGCCGCGAACGGGAACGCCGTGTTCACCCAGCTCAGCGGTCGGGACGAGACGAGCAGCCGCCGGATCATCCCTGGGACCCCCGCCGCGGCGAGAGCAGCGCCCACAGCGAGGGCAGCAGCACGGCCGCCGCGACCGCGTACGCGAAATCCTCGAGCGGAGCCGCGCCGACGAAGACCCCGCTGATGCGCGCGGGGTCGTAGGCGACGAGGCCGACGCCGATCATCACGTTGTCGAACACGACCGTCAGCAGCAGCAGGACGGCGAGACCCGCGGCGAGCGCCAGGGGACGCGGGGGCCGGCGCACGGCGAGCGCCACGAGTGCGACGACGACGACCGCGGCGAGGAAGACGGCGTCGAGAGCCCAGTACGTCATCCGTGCTCCCCGGTGTCGCGGGTCGTGGTTTCGAGACGCGGCCTCGCTGCGCTCGTGCGCTCCTCAACCAGCGGGATGACGCGCGCGAGCGCGCCGTAGGCGTTCATCGCCAGGTAGCAGAGCAGTGTGAGGAAGAGCACCTCCTCGAGCGGCAGCTCGGGCGCGAGCTGCACGCCGGTCATGAAGGCCGTCTCGCCGCGGAAGAAGATGCCGAGACGGATGCCGGCGACATCCCAGCCGAGGAAGAACACGACGCCGACGACGAGCACGATTCCGGCCCGGCGCGCCGAGTGCGGCGCCGGATGCCAGAAAAACAGCCGGAACCGGCGGTCGAGCACGACCATCCCGGCGAGCGCGATCGCGAGCGCGACCAGGTAGAGCGCGCCCACGTCAGCGCACCGCGTCCGTCGGGCCGAGCACGCCCGGCGGCGGGCCGAGCAGGCGCGGCAGCGATTCGAGCGGCTCGGTCGACGCGTCACCCGTGAGGCGCTTGACGAGCACCTCGGCGCTGATCAGGCACATCGGCAATCCGATGCCCGGGATCGTCGACCCGCCCACGTAGTACAGCCCCGCGACCCGCTTCGACGCATTGCGCGCGCGCCAGAACGCGCTCTGCCGCAGCGTGTGGGCTGGCCCGAGCGCCGTGCCACGCCAGGCGTTGAGCTCGCGCTCGAAGTCGCCCGGGCCCACGGTGCGCCGCACCCGGATGCGCGACGGGAGGTCCGGGATGCCGGCCCACGACGCGAGCTGATCGATCACCCGATCGGCGAGGGCTTCGATCTCCGCGTCGCCCCGCGCCCCTCCCTGCGGCACAGCCGTCACGCCGCCAGCGTCGCGCCGGAACCGGCCACCGGGGCCCACCTGCGGCACGGCCGCCACCTGCACGCGCGGCACAGGAACGCGCGGCACAGGCACGCGCGGCACCGGCGCGCGCGGCACCGGGGCGAGCGGCACGAGCACGAAGAGGTTCGTCGAGCCCTCGGGCGCGACATCCGGATCGATACCGCTCGGCTTGCACACGTAGAGCGACGCCGGCTCGGGCACCCGCGGATGTCGCCCGAAGATCGCGCCGAATCCGCGCTTCCAGTCGCGCGCGAACAGCAGCGTGTGGTGCTCGAGCTCGGGCACGTCGCCGTCGACGCCGAGGTAGAGCAGTAGCGCGGAGGGGCCGGGCGTGCGCCGAGCCCAGTACCGCTCGCCGTACGTCCGGGACTCGGGCGGCAGCAGCGCGGTCTCGGTGTGGTGCAGGTCGGCGGCGCTCACGACGACGTCCGCTGCGACGACCCCGGCATCCGTGCGCACGCCCGTCGCCCGTCCCGCATCGAGCACGATCTCGCGCACCGCGACGCCCGTGCGGATGTCGGCGCCGTTCGCCCGCGCGAGGTCGGCGATCGACTCGATCACCCGCGCGAACCCGCCCATCGGGTAGAGCACGCCGCCCTCGAGGTCGAGGTGGCTCATCAGGTGGTACATGCTCGGCGCCGCGAACGGCGACGTGCCGAGCAGCACGGCCGGGTACCCGAGGATCTGCCGCAGCCGCGGATCGCGCGCGACCCGGCGGGTGCGTCGCCAGAGCGGTGTGGTCAGGAGCGTCACGAGACGCGCGCCCCGCCGCACGACGTCGGGCGCGAACGACCGGCGGATGCGCGCGAACGTCGTGTACAGGAACCGCCGCTTCGCGAGCTCGTACGTCTCCGCCGCGCTGTCGAGGTACCGCCCGAGCCGCGCGCCGGCGCCCGGCTCGATCGCCTCGAACAGCGCGACGTTCTCCTCGCGCGACGCCGCGACGTCGACCGGCTCGCGCGACCCCTCGAAGAACACCCGGTAGCCCGGATCGAGGGTGACGAGACCGAGCTGCTCCTCGGCGCTCGTGCCGAGCAGCCGGTAGAAGTGGTCGAACACCTCGGGCATGAGGTACCAGCTGGGACCGGTGTCCCAGCGGTAGCCGGCATCCGTCCACGATCCCGCGCGACCGCCGACCTCGTCGCGCTGCTCGAGCACCGTGACCTCGTGTCCCTGCCGGCCGAGCAGCGCCGCGGACGCGAGCCCCGCGATGCCCGCGCCGATGATGACGATGCGGCTCACCGCGCACGCACCCAGGTCGTGGCGGCGATGCGGAGCTTCACCGGATGCGGCACCCGCACCCGCGAGCTGCGCACCGTGGCGGCGGGTGTCGCCCGCAGGCGGCGGCTGAGCTCGGCGAACAGCCCGTGCGCGAGGGCGACGGCCCGGCGGCATCCGCTCGGCAGCAGCGGGATGGCGGATGCCGCGACCGCGAGGTCCGCGTCGATGTCGTCGAGCAGGCGCAGCTTCGTGCCGTCGTCGAACGTGCCCGGGTCGACCCCTGGGAAGTAGCTGCGTCCGAGCCCGTCGAAGTCCGCGGCGAGGTCGCGCAGGAAGTTGACCTTCTGGAAAGCGGCGCCGAGGGCCCGCGCGCCCGGCGCGAGCGCGGCGTAGCGGGCATCGGCATCCGCTCCCGTCTCGGCGGATCCGGCGAGGAATGCGCGCACACACATCAGACCCACGACCTCGGCGCTGCCGTAGACGTAGCGCGCGAACCCGGCCTCGTCGTAGCGCTGCTCGGTGAGGTCGAGGCGCATCGACGCGAAGAACGGCGCGACCATGTCGCGGTCGATGCCGGTCTCGCGCGCCGTGCGGGCGAAGGCATGCACGACGAGGTTCGCGCTGAAGCCGTGCTCGATCGCGTGGTAGGTCTCGCGCTCGAGGGCGTTGAGCGCGCGGGCCCGCTCGAGCGGGTCGAGCCCGGCCTCGGCGGCCGGTCCGTCGACGATCTCGTCGGCGACGCGCACGAGGGCGTACACGTTCTCGATGTGCCGCCGCGAGCCCGGGTCGAGCATGCGGGCGGCGAGGCCGAACGACGTCGAGTAGCGACGGATGACTCCGCTCGCGGTCTGCTCCGCCACCTCGTCGTAGAGCGACAGCCGGGTCAGCGCGGTCACCGCGACCGCCCCTGGAGCACGCGCTGGCGTGCGGCGGGCACCGCCGCGCGTCCCGGCAGCGCGCGCGGGACGCGGCCGCGCGCACGCGCGGAGCACGCGCCGCGCCCGCCGCCCGCCCGGCGGCGCGTGGCTAGGCTGAGCACACGGCCGAGCACAGCGCCGACCCGCGCCGGCCGCTCGCGAGAGGACGTCGGCTCGCCCGAGCGCCGCGCGGTGGTCGTGCTCGTTCCGCCCGCCGCCTCCATCCCGTGAGAGTACCGTGACCGCATCTCAGCACCCGGAGCTCGTCGTGCTGCTCTCGGACGACGGTCAGCGCATCGGCACCGCGGACAAGGCGAGCGTCCACACCCGCGAGACTCCGCTGCACCTCGCGTTCTCGTGCCACGTGTTCGGCGCCGACGGGCGCGTGCTCGTCACCCGCCGCGCGCTCAGCAAGGCGACCTGGCCGGGCGTGTGGACGAACGCGTTCTGTGGCCACCCGACGCCCGCCGAGTCCCCCGTCGATGCGCTGTCGCGCCGCGCCGCCGACGAGCTCGGCATCCGCGTGACCGGGGTCGAGCTGATCCTGCCGGACTTCCGCTACCGGGCCGTCGACGCATCCGGCATCGTCGAGCACGAGATCTGCCCGGTCTACCGCGCGCTGACGACGGATGCCGTGGTGCCGAACCCGGCGGAGGTCGCGGAGTTCGCCTGGGTCGAGCCCGCGGCCCTCGCCGACGCGGTCGCCGCGGCCCCGTTCGCGTTCAGCCCCTGGTTCGGCTGGCAGCTCGAGCAGCTCGCGCGCCTCCGCCCCGACGGCTGAGCGGTCCGCGCCGCGCACCCGCGCCTCGCCCGCGCCCGTCGACCACCGGCTCACGTGCTCCAGGCGACGCCCCTCGAATCGGCGCCCGCCCCCGCACCGCGTTACCCTGCCGCCATGCCCTCCATCGCATCCGTCGTCGACCACACCCTGCTCAAGCCGGAGGCGACGCACGCCGACGTCGCCGCCCTCATCGCGGAGGCGGCCGAGGTCGGCGCCTACTCGGTGTGCGTCTCGCCCTCGATGCTGCCGCTCGCGGTGCCCCCGGGGCTCAAGGTCGCGGTGGTGTGCGGCTTTCCGTCGGGAAAGCACACCGCGCAGGTGAAGGCGTTCGAGGCAGCGGAGTCGATCGCGCTCGGCGCCGACGAGATCGACATGGTCATCGACATCGGGCTCGCCAAGGAGGGCCGTTTCGGCGAGGTGCAGTCCGAGGTGGCGGCCGTGCGCTCGGTCGTCCCGGCGCCGAAGGTGCTCAAGGTGATCATCGAGTCCGCCGCGCTGACGGATGCCGAGATCGTCGCGGTCAGCGAGGCTGCGGTCGCGGCGGGCGCCGACTTCGTGAAGACCTCGACGGGCTTCCACCCGGCCGGAGGAGCGTCGGTGGAGGCCGTGCGGCTCATGAAGCGGACGGTCGGCGACCGCGCGCAGGTGAAGGCGTCGGGCGGCATCCGCTCGCTCGCGGTCGCGCTCGCGATGATCGAGGCGGGCGCGAGCCGTCTCGGCGTCTCGGGGACCGCGGCGATCGTCGCCGAGGAGACCGGCGCGGCCGCCCCGCCCGCGGACGGCGCCCCGGGCTACTGACCTCCTCGGTGTGAGGACGATCTGCGCGCGTGAGGACGCCGCAGATCGACCTCACACGCACAGATCGTCCTCACACGCGACCGGGCACGAGCGGTCAGCCGCCGAGCGATCCCGCATCCGTCGCCGTGACATCCGTGCGGTGGAAGTTCTGGAACGAGCGGCTCGCCGTCGGCCCGCGCTGCCCGAGGTAGCGGTTGAGCCCGGGACCCGTGCCATACGGATGCTCGGCCGGCGACGACAGCTGGAAGAAGCACAGCTGCCCGATCTTCATGCCCGGCCACAGCTTGATCGGCAGGGTCGCGACATTGGCGAGCTCGAGCGTCACGTGCCCCGAGAACCCCGGATCGATGAAGCCCGCCGTCGAGTGCGTGATGAGGCCGAGCCGCCCGAGCGACGACTTGCCCTCCAGACGCGCCGCGATGTCGTCGGGCAGCGTCACCTGCTCGTACGTCGATCCGAGCACGAACTCCCCCGGGTGCAGGATGAACGGCCGCTCCGGATCGACCTCGATGAGCCGCGTGAGCTCGGGCTGATTCTCGGCCGGATCGATGAACGGGTACTTGTGGTTGTCGAACAACCGGAAGTACCGGTCGATGCGCACGTCCATGCTCGACGGCTGCACCATCGCGACGTCGAGCGGCGCGATCCCGATGCGCCCCGCCTCGATCTGGGCACGGATGTCGCGGTCGCTCAGCAGCATGCGCCCAGCATACGGAGCGCGTCGGCCGCGTTTCGCGGCGGGTTTCGACGCGGTCAGACCTGCGCCGCACCGCATCGCTGACCCGAGCGGAGTCACCGGGCGGCCGGCGCTCCCGCCCCGAACCGCAGCGGCGCGACCGGATCGTCGAGGTGGCGGCCACCGCGGTAGCGGGTCGCGATGTGATCCTCCGGCAGGCGGGGTCCGCGCCCGGACGCGCCGGCGGCTCTCGCGCAGTTCGCTGAATTCAGCGAGTAAATAGCGGGGAGAGGCTCCCGCGGGGCTCAGAGGGTGCGGGACGCGCCCGGAAAAGTGCTGGTCGGAGCGGATGACGGGAATCGAACCCGCGCTATCAGCTTGGGAAGCTGAAGTTCTGCCATTGAACTACATCCGCGAAGTGGTGCGGCGTCGAGCTTACCCGGTGCGGGCGAGGGCCTCGCTACCCTGACACGCATGCAGACGGAGCGCGGCCTCGATCGCCTGACGTACTTCACCGACGCGATCGCGGCGATCGCGATCACGCTGCTCATCCTGCCGGTCGTCGACCGGGTCGGCGAGGCGCAGGCCGAGGGCGCCGATGCGGCCGATTTCCTGCGTGAGAGCGTGCCGTCGCTGCTCGCGTTCGCCCTGAGCTTCGCGATCATCGCCCGGCTCTGGTTCGTGCACCACACCCTGTTCGAGCACGTGCGCGCATACACGCCCTCGTTGCGCTGGCTCAGTGTCGCGTGGGCGTTCACGATCGTGCTGCTGCCGCTGCCGAGCGCGATGATCGCGGGCTGGCCGGCCACATCCGTCGTCGTCGCGTTCTACATCGGCACGCTCACCGCGTCGAGCGCGGTGCTGCTCGCGATCGCCGCGATCGTGCGCCGCAGCACCATCGTTCAGGACCCCGGCAACCCGGTGCCGGCGAGCCGCGTGCGCACGAGCGCCGTGATCACGGCCGAGTTCGTCGTCGCGCTGCTGATCGGCACGCTCGTGCCGGACGTGAACTTCTTCGCGCTGTTCGTGCTGTTCGCGTCGCCGCTCGTGCGGTGGGCGCAGCGCGCGGCGCGTGCGGTGCGCGAAGCGCGCGCGGTGCGCGGGCGACGCTGAGACGGATGCCGCGGGGGCATCCGTCGACCGCACCGCGGGCGCGACTAAAGTCGTGCCATGCCGGAGCTCGTGCCCATCCCGTCACCGGGTGTCGCGCTCACCTACGGTGACGCGGGCGACGCGCTCGTCGTCGTGCTGCACGACGAGTACGGGCGCCTTCCCGGGCTCGAGCCGTTCGCCCAGGCGCTCGCCGCGCAGGGCTTCCGCGTCGCGGTGCCGGATCTGTACGAGGGCGTCGCGACCATCGATCCGCCGTCAGCGGCCGAGCTCTGCGGCCGGGTCGCGGACGACGACGTCATCGACACGATCGCGCGCATCGCCGACGCCGAGCGCGCGGCCGGCTCGGAGCGTGTCGGCCTGCTCGGCTTCGGCCCGGGCGGGCGGCTCGCGCTGCTCGCCGCGCAGACCGGGGCGGCGGATGCCGTGGTCGCCTACTACGCGTCCCTCGCCGACGAGGAGCACGGCCTCGTGCCCTGCCCGGTGCTGCTGCAGCTGCCCGAGACGCCGGACGATCCCGACGAGGTCGCGGCCTTCATCGAACGGCTCGGCGACCACGGCACCCCGGTGAGCTCGTTCCGCTACGCGGGCACGCGCGCCGGGTTCGCGAACGCCACGGCGAAGGAGAACTTCGACAAGAACGCCGCCGCGCTCGCGTTCGCCCGCTCGACGGCGTTCCTCGACGCGCACCTGGGCGACTGACCCGGCTCGCGCGGAGAGCGCCCGCTACCCTCGACGCGTGCCCCTCTCCTTCGCCCCCGAGATCGTCGGCGCCGTGCTCGCCCACATGAACGGCGACCACCCCGACGACAACCTGCTCATCGCGCGCGCGTTCGGCGATCCCGACGCCGAGACGGCGATGATGACGGACCTCAACGGCGACGAGGGGGTGTGGATCTTCACGGTCGGCGGCGATCAGCGCCTGCTCGAGGTGCCGTGGCCGAACGGTCCGATCAGCGAGCGCCCCGGCATCCGTCGTGAGGTCGTGGTGCTCTACGAGCGGGCCTGTGAGCGGCTCGGGGTGGCGCCGCGCCCGCACTGACCCCCTAAACTTAGGGTTACCTAACCAGGGAGCC
The DNA here is from genome assembly GCF_030345695.1 of Galbitalea sp. SE-J8. Taxonomy (GTDB): domain Bacteria; phylum Actinomycetota; class Actinomycetes; order Actinomycetales; family Microbacteriaceae; genus JAUASV01. The sequence continues at coordinate 155,689 of NZ_JAUASV010000004.1, forward strand.
CGCATGACCGTCATTCCGTTCTCACAGGCGCTGCGCGAGCGCACCCGCGGCGGCCACGCCGAGAGCGAGGGCGCGTCGTTCATGGATGACCTCATGACGGGCACGGGCTCGAAGAGCGACTACGTGTCCCTCGTGGTCCAGCACTACTTCATCTACGAGGCGCTCGAGGCCGCGAGCGCGCGGTTCGCCGTCGACCCGGTCGCGGCCGCGTTCATCGCGCCCGCCCTCATCCGTCTGCCCGCCCTCGAGGCGGACCTCGCCTTCCTGCTCGGCGACGGATGGCGCGACCGGATCGCGCCGCTGCCGACGACCGTGGCGTACGTGGCCCGCATCGACGAGGTCGCCGCCGAGGGCTGGGCCGGCGGCTTCGTCGCGCATCACTACACGCGCTACCTGGGCGACCTGTCGGGTGGGCAGATCATCCGCACGCTCATGCAGCGGCAGTTCGGCTTCGAGACGAACGGCGTGGGGTTCTACCTCTTCGATCAGATCGCGAAGCCGAGGGAGTTCAAGGATCGCTACCGCGAGCAGCTCGACACCGTCGCCTGGAGCGAGGCGGAGCGCGAGCGCGTGATCGACGAGGTCATGCTCGCCTACCGGTTCAACACGGAGCTGTTCAGCGACCTCGCCCACGCGAAGGATGCGGGCGCCGCGATCGCCTGACGCTCCGGCCGGGGGGTCCGTCCCCGTTCCCGTCCCGAATCCAGGTCGAGGGGACTACGCCCGGGCGCCGGGGATGGGGGCCACGCGGGACATGAAGCGCACGACCTCCGGGTCGACGATGATGTCGCTCGGGCGCAGCGGGCGCGTGAGGTACAGCCCGTCGAGCGACGTGAGCCGGGAGAGCGCGACGTAGGTCTGGCCCGGAGCGAACGAGCGCTGGCCGAGGTCCACGACGGCGCGGTCGTAGGTCTTGCCCTGCGACTTGTGGATGGTGACCGCCCAGGCGAGCCGCAGCGGGAACTGCGTGAACTCGGCCACGACATCCTTCGACAGCCGCTTCGACACGGAGTCGTACGAATAGCGGTATTTCTCCCACGTCGCGGGCGTCACCTCGTGCCGCTCGCCGTCGACCTCGACGCCCACGGTCGCGTCGATCGTGCGGATGGTGCCGATCGATCCGTTCACCCAGCGCTGATCGGGGTCGTTGCGCAGGAACATCACCTGCGCCCCGACCTTGAGCTCGAGCGCCTCGTCGGCCGGGTACGACCGGCCGCCGAAGTCGCCCTCGATCTCGGCGCGCGCGGTGAGCGAGCGTCCCGGCAGCCGGCCGAGGGCGGTCGCGTTGATCCGGTTCACCGTGGCGTTCGTCGTCGCGAGCGTGATGACGCTGCCGTCGGGCACCGCCCGGGCACCTGCGCCGTTGAGCGCCCCGGCGATCTCGGCCGTCACCATGCCGTGCCGCACGGCGTTCAGCATCCAGCGGAACTCGGGCTCGTTCTGCCGGTGCACGGTCGTGAGCTCGAAGATCGTGAGGTCGGTGTCGTCCCAGACGCGGGCGTCGAAGAACCAGATCGACCGGTAGCGGTCCGCGAAGTACGCCCGCTCCTCGCCGTCGCCGGGCACCGGCGCGAGCTGGTACGGGTCGCCGAACAGCACCACCTGCACGCCGCCGAACGGCAGCCGCGAGCCGCGGGCCTGCTGCAGCGAGCGGTCGATCGCGTCGAGCAGGTCGGCGTTGACCATCGAGATCTCGTCGATCACGAGCGTCTCGATCGTCGACAGCAGCCTGCGCGTCTGGGCGGTCTGCGGGATCTGCTGATCGGCGATCACCCCGATCGGCAGCCGGAACAGCGAGTGGATCGTCTGCCCGCCCACGTTGAGCGCCGCGACGCCCGTCGGCGCGGCGATCACGAGCTGCTTCGAGGTGTTCGCCGCGAGGTGGTTCAGCAGCGTGGACTTGCCCGTGCCCGCCCGGCCGGTGACGAAGATGTTGTCCATCGTCGTCTCGATGCGCTCGTAGACCGCCCGCTGCTCGGGCGACAGCTCTGCCGGCATCCGTCACCCTCCCCTGATCGTCGGACGCAGCACGATACCGTCGGACGGGGCACGACAACGGATGCCGCTACCGCGTGCCGCCGTCCACACGCGCGTCGTGCTCGGCCGCGCGCGCGAGCATCGCGTTGTACGCGTTGAGGTCGGCGTCGCCGTCGCGATCCGCCTTGCGGTCGATCCGCTTCTGCTCGCGTCCGTCGGCGAGGTACCACTGCACGGCGACGATCATCGCGACGATGACCGTCGGCACCTCGCCGATGCCCCACGCGATGCCGCCGCCGGTCTGCTGGTCGTCGATCGCGTTCGTGCCCCAGCCCATAGCGCCGTACCAGTCGGCGAGCAGCAGGCTCGTGCCGCTGAGCAGCGACAGCCCGAAGAAGGCGTGGAACGCCATCGTGCCGAGCAGCACGATGAGCTTCATCGGGTACGTCGCCTTCCTCGGCGAGGGGTCGACGCCCACGAGCGCGAACACGAACAGGTACCCCGTGAGCAGGAAGTGGATGGTCATCCACTCGTGCCCGACGTGGTCGAGCGTCGCCCAGCGGAACAGCGGCGAGTAGTAGAACACCCAGAGGCTGCCGGCGAACAGCACGGCCGCGACGATCGGGTTCGAGAGGATGCCGAAGAAGCGCGAGTGCACGAGCACGAGGATCCACTCGCGGCCGCCGCGGGATCCGTCGTCGCGCCGGTGGATCGCGCGCAGGGCGAGCGTGATCGGGGCCGCGGGCACGAGCAGCACCGGCACCGCCATCGTGAGCGCCATGTGCGCGCTCATGTGGGCGCTGAACAGGAATCGCTCGTAGACGTTGACGCCGCCGTTGGTCACGTAGAACAGCGCCGCGAGGCCGAGCAGCCAGAGCACGGTGCGGTGGATCGGCCAGCGGTCGCCGCGGCGACGCAGACGGATGACGCCCGCGAGATAGAAGGCCGCCGCGAGCACGCAGACCACGAGCCACAGCGAGTCGACGTTCCACAGCTCGACCAGCCGCGCCGGCGTGACGGGCGGCGGCAGCGGGCTGCCCGTGAGGATCTCGGCCGGGCTCGCTCCGTTGTCGGCCGACGCGGGCTGCTCGTCGACCGGCGTCGCCGTGCGCGCGAGCGCGGCCGCGACGCCCGACGCGATGCCCATGAAGGCGAGCTCGCCGACGACGAGCGTCCAGAACCAGGGCTTCTCGCGGCGGCCGGGGCGCAGCATCCGCCCGATGAGGAAGCGCCGCTGCACGATGCCGAACAGCCCAAGCGCGAGCAGCGCCGCGACCTTGACGAGCACGAGCACGCCGTACGGCGTCGCGAGCGCGGACAGCGTGCCGACCCGGATCGCGGCGCTGATGTAGCCCGAGATCGCGACGACCACGAAGCAGACGAGCGCGATCGACGAGTACCGCGGCAGCAGGGTCGCGACGCGACCGACTCCGAAGCGCACGGATGCCACGGCGAGCGTCGCGAGTCCCCCGACCCAGATCGCGGCGGCCGCGATGTGCAGGTAGATCGCGCTCGTCGCCGAGTCGTGGTCGGCGGTGCCGCCCGCGTGACCGCCGAGCGCGAGCGGGATGAGGCCGAGCACCGCGCCGATCGCGATGAGCGCGATCGCGGTGTGGTTGCGCACCGCGAAGCACAGCACGGTGAGCACGGCGCCGATGACCGTGGTCGCGAACAGCTGCTGGCCGAGCTGGTACTGCGTGAGGAACGTGCCGAGCACCTGGCCGAAACGGTCGTCGATCGACACCGTCTCCTCGGTCGTGTAGAGGAACGAGAGGAACGCGGTGAGCGCGCCCGCGACCGTCCAGATCGCGGCGGATGCGGCGGCGACGTCGAGTGCGGCGCCGTACTCGTCGGTGCGGGCCCGACCCGCGCGGGCCCGGTCGGCGCTGGCCCGGTCGGCGCTGCCCCGGTCGGCGCGGGTCCGGTCGGCGCTGCGCGCACGCTTCGGCGCGACGACGAACGTCGCGACGACGAGCGCGCCGATCGTTCCGGCCGCGCCGAGGTCGAGCAGCAGGTTGGCGAGCGGGAGCCCCCAGCGCACCACGGGACCGGCGCTCGAGAGCAGGCTCGGGTTCGCCCCGCCGCCGAAGGCGAGGGCCACGATCGCGGCGAGCGCCGCGACGAGCACGAGCACCGCCGGAGCCGCGATGCGCACTGCCCGATTCACCGGTACAGCCTAGTTCGCCGCCCCTGAGCGGATGCCCGCACCCCTCCGCTGCACCCTCCCGCCGGTCGAGGAGCCCGCGAGCGCACCGCCCGCTGGTCGAGGAGCCCGCGCCCGCACCGCCCGCTGGTCGAGGAGCGCCCGAGCGAAGCGAGGACGCGTCTCGAGACCAACCTTCGGCACAGGAGCAGTGGTGGTCTCGAGACGCGAGCGACTCCGCCGCGCGCTCCTCGACCAACGAACAGGCCCCCACCCGCCGGTCGAGGAGCCCCCGAGCGAAGCGAGGACGCGTCTCGAGACCACACCCCCCACCGGCACGGATACGTCATGGTCTCGAGACGCGAGCGACTCCGTCGCGCGCTCCTCGACCAACGAACAGGCCCCCACCCGCTGGTCGAGGAGCGCCCGAGCGAAGCGAGGACGCGTCTCGAGACCAACCTTCGGCACAGGAGCAGTGGTGGTCTCGAGACGCGAGCGACTCCGTCGCGCGCTCCTCGACCAACGAACAGGCCCCCACCGCCGGTCGAGGAGCCCCCGAGCGAAGCGAGCCGGCGTCTCGAGACCAACCTTCGGCACAGGAGCAGTGGTGGTCTCGAGACGCGAGCGACTCCGCCGCGCGCCCCTCGACCAACGAACAGGCCCCCACCCGCCGGTCGAGGAGCGCCCGAGCGAAGCGAGGACGCGTCTCGAGACCAACCTTCGGCACAGGAGCAGTGGTGGTCTCGAGACGCGAGCGACTCCGTCGCGCGCTCCTCGACCAACGAAGGGGGTCCGTCGCGCGCTCCTCGACCAACGGCGAAGGCGGGGGCGGAACGACGAAGGGCGCCGCATCCGTTGGGATGCGGCGCCCTTCCGTATCGCGCGGGGCGATGGGACTTACTTGGCGGCGGCCTTCAGCTTCGAGCCGGCGCTGACCTTGACACCGTTCGACGCGGCGATCTGGATCGCCTCGCCGGTCTGCGGGTTGCGGCCCGTGCGAGCGGCACGCGAGGTGCGCTCGAACGAGATCCAGCCCGGGATCGAGACCTTCACGTCGTCGGCGACGCTCTTCGAGACGACGGCGAAGAGCGCGTCGACGATGCCGTTGACATCCGCCTGGCTCTTGCCCGACTCCGCCGCGACCGCGGCGACGAGCTCGGAACGGTTGAGGGACTTGTCAGCCATGTGTGTCCTCCTCGGACGGTTGGGGGGTGACGCGCCCCGGGCCGTGAGGCCCGGAATGCCGGGGAAAACCTACCAGCTTGACTTCGTGATGCCGGGAAGCTCGCCACGGTGGGCCATGCCGCGGAAGCGGACACGGGAGATGCCGTAGCTCGAGAGGAAGCCGCGGGGGCGGCCGTCGATCGAGTCGCGGCCGCGCACGCGCACGGGCGACGCGTCGCGGGGGAGCTTCTGCAGGCCCAGGCGCGCGGCCTCGCGGGACTCGTCGGTGCCGTTCGGGTCGATGAGCGCCTTCTTCAGCTCCAGACGCTTCGCGGCGTAGCGCGCGACGATCTGAACGCGCTGGTCGTTCTTGGCGATCTTGCTCTTCTTGGCCATGAGACTTAGCGCTCCTCTCGGAATTCGACGTGCTTGCGCACGATGGGGTCGTACTTCTTGAGCACGAGACGGTCGGGGTTGTTGCGACGGTTCTTCTTCGTCACGTACGTGTAGCCCGTGCCGGCCGTCGAGCGGAGCTTGATGATCGGACGGATGTCCTGCTGCTTGGCCATTAGAGCTTGACCCCCTTGGCGAGCAGGTCCTTCACGACCGCCTCGATGCCCCGCGCGTCGATGACCTTGATGCCCTTGGCGGACAGCGTGAGGGTCACGTTCTTACGGAGCGACGGCACGAAGTACGTCTTCTTCTGGATGTTCGGGTCGAAGCGGCGCTTCGTCCGACGGTGCGAGTGCGAGATGTTGTGTCCGAAACCGGGAACGGCTCCGGTCACCTGGCAGACTGCTGCCACGGTTTCCTCCTGAGATGGCTACCGTGAGCCGCCCGGAGGCGGCTCACCCAAGGTCACTTGTCGGCGCACCCGCACCGGCTCACGCGAGTCCGGGCGCACATGGCAGCGGGGATCCGCCAGCCAAACGTCGAGTCTAGGCCGAACGGATGCGGTGCGGCAAGCTTCGGCTCGGCGGAACCACGGGCGCGATGCCTGATAATGGCATCGACCCCCGCCCTCTCCCGGACGACGGAGCCGATCCTCGTGTCCTTTCGCACGCGCCTGACCGCGCTGGCCTCCCGCGCGGTCCGCGCGGCGTACCGTCGCGCTCCGGTGGGCGGGCTCCCGGTCGGGCGCGCGCTGAAGACCGGCCTGTTCGACCTCGGATTCTACGTCGCCCAGACGGACATCGAGTTCGCCTCGGCGCGATTCGCCGCCCGGCACTACCTGCGCCGCGGGGCCGCGGCCGGACTGCTGCCACACCCGGTCATCGACCCCGACCTCGCCCACGACGAGGCGCGCGCGCTGCGGCTGGCCCGCGCGATGGCCAGCGGCCGCGTCGAGTCGCACCGGTTCGCGACCCGGTTCGCCTGGACCGCGTACGCGGCCATCGAGCCCACCGCGACGCGGCACCCGGGCGGGGTGGTCGGTCACTTCGCGACGCGCTCGATGAGCACGGGATCGCGCGTCGTCGCGCTCGACGGGACGACGGCGGAGTGGGAGCCGTCGACGCCGCGGCAGCTCCGCCGACGCCGACGCTGGGTGGCAGTCATCACGGCATCCGGGCTGTTCGACGCGCGGTACTACAGCGCTCAGCTCGGCGTCGAGTTCCTCTCCGGGCGCGCCGCGGTCTGGCACTACGTCACCCTCGGCGAGGCCGCCGGCTTCAGCCCGAGCCCACTGTTCGAGCCCCAGTGGTACAACCGGCGCCGCGGATCGCGCCGCGGCTCCGCGTTCGCCGACTACCTGACGCGCGGCCGCGAGCTCAGTCCGCACCCGCACTTCGACACCGAGCGGTATCTCGCCGCTCACCCGGCCGCGACGGCGCACGCGCGCGGCCCGCTCGGCCACTTCCTCGACGCGACCACGAGCACGACCACGACCGTGCCGTTCGACGACGCGACACCGCGCCGCAGCTGGTTCGTGCTGCGCAGCCAGCTGTTCGAGACCGCGCACCGGTTCGCGGCGAACACGGCCGCCCAGCGCTGGGCGGCACGCCGGCCGTGGGCGCCCGCCGCCGCGCGCGCCGAGAGCCGCCGCATCCGTCGTCTTCCCGCCCCGGGGCCGGACGCCACGGTCGCGGTGCTCGTGGATCTCGCCCTGGCCGGGGACGACCTCGCCGACACCCTCGCGACCGTGCGGGCGCAGACGCACCCCGCCGCGCAGCTCATCGCCGTCGGCACGCGCGCCGAGGCGAAGGCCGCGCGGCTCGGGCCGGACGCGCAGCACGTCGACGTCGACGAGTCGGCGAACCACGCCGAGCGCCTCGCCGCCGCCCTCGCCGAGGTCACCGCCGCGCACGTCTTCCCGTGGCACCCCGGCAGCCGCCTGCACCCCCGCTTCTTCGCCGACGCGCTCGCCGTGCTCGCCGACCGCGACGCCGAGCTCGTGTCGTGCGCCCTGGGCACCGGCCGCGCGCTCGACGCGACGGCGTGGGGCGCGCCGTTCGACGCCGAGGGGCTGATCTGGGGCGACAGCACCGCGATCACGACCACGGCCGTGCTCAGCACGCGTCTCGCCCGCGCGGTCGGCGGCTACCGCACCGATCTGCCCGAGACCGCCGAGTGGGACCTGCTGCTGCGCGCGGCCCCCGCCACGGTGCCCGCATTCGCCGCGGTGCGTCACGTCACGTGGCCCGACGCCGCACCGCCCGAGGAGCGCGGCGAGGTGCACGTCGCCCGGTCGCGGGCGATCACGGACTGGGCGGACGCCGCATCCGTCCCGCGTGTCGCAGACCGCGTCTCGCTGCTCGTGCCGGTCTACGAGAACTGGGAGCTCACCATCGACATGGTGCGCGCCACGCTCGACTCGGTCGACGGGCCCGACGTCGAGATCGTGCTGATCGACAACGGCTCCCGGCGCGCGATCGGCGCCCTCGTCGTCGCGGTGTGCGGGTACGACCCGCGCGTCCACTATCGACGGATGCCGCGGAACACCAACTTCGCGACCGGCTCGAACCTCGCCCTCCTCGCGAGCACGGGTGCCACCGTGATCTTCGCGAACAACGACACCGAGCCGGGCGGCGACTGGCTGGCTCCCCTCGTCGCGGCGCTCGAGGACCCGGCCGTGCGTGGCGCACAGCCGCTGCTGCGCTACCCGAACGGCACCGTGCAGGCAGCCGGCACGATGCTCATGCGTGCGACGCTGCCGTGGCACTTCCTGCAGGGCCACCCGGTCGAGGACGTGCTCACCGCCGACGTCCGCACGTTCGACGCGATCACCGCGGCGTTCTTCGCGGCCCGCGCCGACGAGATCATCGCCGTCGAGGGCTTCGACGCGCGCTACGAGAACGGCATGGAGGACATCGACCTGTGCCTGCGCCTCACCGAGCGCTTCGGCGGCGACTTCCGCGTCGCGCTGGAGGCCGAGGTGCTGCACAAGGAGAGCCAGACGGAGGGCCGGTTCGAGCGCACGCCCTACAACCGCGTGCTGTTCCTGGAGCGCTGGGGCGAGCGGATGCCGGCCCGGCCCGATCGCGCCGCGTACCAGGCGGCGGGCCTGCGCTACGTCTCGTACCGCACTGTCCGCGCTCACCGCTCCCGCCTCGCGCGCACCGGGATCGTGCAGCTCGAACGTCCCCCGCGTACCGTCGTCGACGGACCCGCGGCCGGCCTGCCCGCACTGCGCTGGGCGATCAAGATCGCCGCGCACGGCGATGCGCGCGGCGACGTCTGGGGCGACACGTTCTTCGCCGCCGACCTCGCGCGCGCGCTGCGCGACCTCGGGCAGGAGGTGGTCGTGGACCGCCGGCTGGCCCACGTGCGACCGGAGTCGGACTACCTCGACGACGTCGTGCTCGCCCTGCGCGGACTCGAACAGGTGCCCGTGCAGCCGGGCGCGACGAACCTGCTGTGGGTGATCAGCCATCCGGAGCTCGTGACCGAGCGCGAGCTGCACTCCGGCTTCGACGTCGCCTACGCGGCGAGCGCCGGGTGGGCGAGCGCCGCATCCGAGTGGAGCGGGCGCGCGGTGCGCCCGCTGTTGCAGGCGACCGACCCGCAGCGGTTCCACCCCGGCGCGGTCGACGACGAGCTCGCCGCCGACACGCTCTTCGTCGGACGCACGCGCAAGGTCTTCCGGCCGATCGTGCGCGATGCGATCGCCGCCGGCGCCGACCTCGCGATCTTCGGCGACGGCTGGGACGCGTACCTCGACGAGCCCGGCCGCTTCGTGCGCGCCGACCACCTCGACAACGCCGAGCTCCCGCGTGCCTACCGCAGCGCGCGCATCGTGCTCAACGACCACTGGACCGAGATGGCCGAGCTCGGCTTCGTGTCGAACCGGCTGTTCGACGCGGCCGCCTCGGGGTCCCTCGTGGTGAGCGACGCCGTCGCCGGGCTCGACGAGCTCTTCGGCCCGCTCGTGCGCGTCTACGACGGCGTCGACAGCCTCGCGACCCTGCTCGCGACGGATGCGCCGGGCTGGCCGAGCGCGGACGAGCGCCGCGCGATCGCCGAACGCGTCGCCCGCGAGCACTCGTTCGCGGCGCGCGCCCGCACACTCCTCGCGGACGTGCTCGACGTCCGCGGCATCGAGCACGACCTCCGCTGACCCGCGCCCACCCCGCCGGTCGAGGAGCGCACCACCCCGCCGGTCGAGGAGCACACCACCCCCGCCGGTCGAGGAGCACACCACCCCGCCGGTCGAGGAGCGCGCGACGAAGTCGCCCGCGTCTCGAGACCACCCGCCGACCCACCACAAACGAACGGTCTCGAGACGCGACCTCGCTACGCTCGGGCGCTCCTCGACCACCGGGGGGGCACGGCCGCGCCGCGCGCGGGCGTGCCTCGACCACCCGCAACACCAGCGCACCAGTCCCGCGACACACCCTCGCCCCGCCCCACGCCCACCCCGCCGGTCGAGGAGCACACCACCCCCGCTGGTCGAGGAGCGCGCGACGAAGTCGCCCGCGTCTCGAGACCACCACAGCCGAGCCGTCCGCAAACGAATGGTCTCGAGACGCGACCTCGCTACGCTCGGGCGCTCCTCGACCACCGGGGCCGGGGGGCACGACCCCGCCGCGCTCGGGCGCTCCTCGACCACCGGGGCCGGGGGGCACGGCCCCGCCTCGCTCGGGCGCTCCTCGACCACCGGGACGCTGACGCGCCGGTCTCGAGGAGCGTCAGCGCGGACTACGAGCGCGCGAGCCTCGACCGCAGGGCCCGCGCGACGCGGGTCGACCAGCTCGGCCGGGTGTCCCCGCGCTCGACGTCGCGCGCGGCCGCGAGCTGGCGCTTGAGCCGGTCGCGCGCCCGCGTCGCCTCGGCGAGGCGCACCTCCGCCTTGCGGGCGCGCTCCTTGAGAGCACGGTTCTCGAGCACGTACTCGCCGAGGGCCGCGGCACGCTCGAGCTCGAACGGGAGCAGCAGCTCGGCGAGCTCGGCGCCCCGGTCGTGGTCCTCGGCCGTGGCGAGGCGACCGTCCGCGCTCTCGAGCACGGCCGCGAGCAGCTCCGGTCGGCGCGCCTCGAGGGACTCGAGCGAGCGCACGAGCGAGTCGTCGAAGACGAAACCCTCCCCGGCATCCGCTCCGGGGGCCGTCACGCGCGGGTGCCGGTAGACGTAGAAGTCCCAGAGCAGGCCGGCACGCAGCCGGCGGTAGTCGCGCATGCCGTGGTGATTCGGGCTCGGGCGCAGCGTCGGATTGGCCTCGTAGGCGACGCCCGTCACCTCGACCTTGTGCGCGTACTGCTCGTAGGAGCGCCACGGATAGTGCAGCACCTCGAGGGCGAGCCCCGGCTCCGGCTCGCCCGTGCTCTCGAGGTTGACGGAGTGGTTGCCCTGTCGCACCGAGACGTCGGCGAATCCGACGTGGATGGCGTCCGCCGTCGGCTGCGCGTGCAGCCCCGCGGTGCGCATGAGCGTCTCGTCCGCGCGCTCGTCGCGGTACACGAGGCGCCGCAGGCCGGCTCCGCGCTCGGCGGCCTCGCCCGTCATGTTGATCACGGGCACGTTCCAGGTCTGCAGCCCGGTGGGGATGCGCTCGAGCGCGTCCCGCAGCGTCAGCGAGCGGTCGACCGGCAGCCAGAACTCGTCCGCATCCGCGTTGAGCACCCAGTCCGCGCGGTGCACGGTCGAGGCGCGTCGTGCCATCTGCGTGACGACGGACCCCTGCTGCTTGCGCTGCACCGGGTCGTCGTGCAGTTCGACGACACCGAGCTCCGCGTACGCGGCGAGCACCTCACGGGTGCCGTCGACCGAGCCGTTGTCGGTCGCGATGACGAGATCGACGCCCTGCGCGAGGTGATGCTCGACCATGGCGGCGACGATGTCGACCTCGTCGCGCACCATCAGCGTCATCACGAGCTTCACGCCCCCGATTGTAGGGGTGGGGACGCGACGGCGGGGCGAACGCTCCAGGGGTGCGGAACGGCCGCCTACTCCTCCGCGGCGTCGGGTGTCGGCAGGTACTGGTCGCGCTGGATCGGACTCGCGCGGAACAGCTCGCGCGGCACGTCGTCGCGCTCCCACAGCGGCAGGTGGATCCAGAGGTCGTCGCCGACGACCTCCATCGGGAAGTCCGCCGGCTCGCGCCCGCCGCGCTCGGTGAACTCGACCGCATCCGCCCGTCGGTCCTCCTCGATGAGGAAGAACAGGATGCGGTGCTGCGCCGAGATCTCCTCCCAGACCCCACGCTCGCGGGCCATCGCCGCGAACTCGCGGATGCCCGAGCGCAGCTGCGCCCAGTACGCGTCGTCCGCGTCGACGAGACGACCGGTCGTGGTGCCGAAGTCGAAGCGCAGCAGCTGCAGCAGACGGGTGTCGGCGACGGCGTCGCCCGCACGCTCCCGGAGGATGCGCACGGCCTCGCGCGCGGTCGAGAACCGGTCGCGCAGATTCGCGACCGTGCCGAGCTGCTGCGTCATCGAGGAGCGGTCCTCGCGCAGGCGCCAGCCGACGACCGGCCGCTGCAGCATGTCGATGTGGCGCGCGGAGCCGTACGCCTTCGCGCTCACCACCTGGTCCTGGTAGAAGCCCGGCTCGGGAAAGGTCTTCACGTAGTCGTCCCAGAACGAGCGGACGTACATCTTCGACCACTGCACCGCGTTGACGAGCACCCGCGGGTAGCCGCGCACGGTGAAGTGCTCGCGATCCTTGTTGTGGGCGTTCGTGATCCACACGCGCGGCGGCTCGAGCTCGCCGTCGCGGATGCGCTCGTACGAGCCGACGACGAAGTCGCTGCCCGAGCGCTTCAGCGACGCCACCATCTCGGCGTACGCACCCGGCAGCAGCACGTCGTCGCTGTCGAGGAAGGTCAGGTACTGCCCCTTGGCGCGGTGGAGGCCGTAGTTGCGCGCGCGATTCACGCCGCCGTTGGGGCGGCGGTACACGCGCAGGCGACGGTCCTCCTTCGCGAGGCGCTTCAGGATGGCGGGCGTGCCATCCGTCGACGAGTCGTCGACGACGATCACCTCGAGCCGCCGGTGGCTCTGGTCGAGCACGCTCCGAACGGCCTCCTCGATGTACGACTCGACGTTGTACGCGGGGACGATCGTGCTCACGAGGCCGGGCTGCCGCTCGCGGCGGATCGCGCGGCCGAGTCGCGCGAGCGCGCGCTGCACCGTGCTCGGGCGGGGGATCGGCGCGCCCGGCTGGCCGGGCAGCGCCGACGGCGGCCACACGGGCGTCGGGCGAGCGGATGCCGGCTCGTCCGCCCGGGCCACGATGAGCCGCTCGACGAAGCGCTCGCTCGACCTGCCGTCGCACGCGGCCATGAAGTCGGCCACGAACCGGTCGAGTGCGGCCGTGTCGAGCTCCGGGCGGGCGAGGGCCTCGATGAGCTCGGCGGTCGTGCGCGTCACCGGACCGGCGAGGTAGCGCTCGAACGGGTAGTAGAAGTCGCGCGCGCCCTGGTAGTCCTCGAGGTCGGGCACGTGGAACACAATCGGCCGACGCAGCAGCGCGTACTCGAAGATGACCGACGAGTAGTCGGTGACGAGCGCGTCGGCGGCGAACAGCAGCTCGTTGATCTCGCGCTCCGCGGAGACGTCGACGAACTGCGGCCGGTCGGAGTAGATGTCGGGCGCCTCCCGCACGAACGGGTGCATCTTCACGAGCAACACCGTGTGGTCGCCGAAGGCCGCGGCGAGCGCGTCCCAGTCGATGATCGCGGGGTCGAAGTACGCGACCCGCTGGCCGTTGCCGCGGAACGTGGGCGCGTACAGCACGACGCGCTGCTCGTCACGGATGCCGTACTGGGCCCGCACGCGGGCGCGTGCGGCGGCGGCGTGGTCGGGGTCGAAGAACACGTCCGTGCGCGGCACGCCGAGCGCGTGCACGCCCTCGATCGGCATCCAGAACGCCTCGGCGTAGTCGCGACGGATCCGCTCGGAGCTGACGATGGCATCCGTGTACCCGCGGTGCGTGATCGAGTCCTCGGCGGGGCCGCCCGGCAGGCCGCGGCGGCTGTAGCCGACGCGCTTGAACGCGCCCGCGGCGTGCCAGGCCTGGATGAGGTGCGCGCCCTCGCGCATCGTGAGGCGGTAGACGTACGGGATGAAGTCGTCGACGACGATGAACTTCGACGTCGCGATGAGGTACGGCAGCCGGATGGCGTCGCGCCAGTGGCGCTGCGCGGAGAGGTTGGCGCGCAGCACCGTGCGCACCGTGAACTCCGGATGCGTCGCGGTGAGCTCGCGCACGATGAACTCGAGGTTGCCCGAGAGCACCGCGCGCGAGTCGGAGAGCACGAGCACCTGGCGACGCTTGAGCGGCAGCAGTTTCGCGAGCGAGAAGATGAGCCACGCGCGGCCGTAGCGGCCCGGGCGGAAGAGCGGCAGTGCACGCACGCGTGTGAGAATGGACAACGAATTCCACCTGCTCGAGTCGGTCGGTGACGCACGACGCGCGGAACGATCATCCCGTCCGCGCGCGGGCACTGTCAAAAGCGCATGTGGCCCCCACCACCACCGCTCGCGACTCCCGTCAGAAAGTCGGCACTGTGTCCCCAACCTCCGGGTCTCGAATCCTCCTGCGCGCCGGCAAGTCGCCGTTCGACGTGATCGATCCCGTGTCCTCCCTCGAGGACTACCCGTCCGGCGTGTTCGGCAAGAACGTCGGCAACCTCGTCTTCAGCGACTCGATGCACCGCATCCTCTCGACGCCGGGCACCGAGGTGCTGCCCAACACGTTCCTCGGCGAGCGCACGGGCGTCACCCAGCCCTACCTCGACCGCATCAACGGCGAGTTCGACCACTTCGTCATCCCGCTCGCGAACGCGTTCCGCGTCTCGTTCCTGCAGAACCTCGACCTTCTCACCGACACGATCCTCGGGCTCAGGATCCCCGTCACGGTCGTCGGCGTCGGCGTCTCGGGCGGCGGCGGCAGCCTCGACAAGCAGGTCACGGACGTGCCCGACGAGCTCAAGCGCGGGGTCAAGCGCTTCGTCGACGCCGTGCTCGACCGCTCGGCGACGATCGGCGTGCGCGGCGAGAACACGCGGGTGTTCCTCGACAGCCTCGGCTACGGCGACTCCGTGGTCGACGTCATCGGCTGCCCGTCGCTCTACCGCTGGGGCGGCGACCTGCGTATCGAGAAGAAGGTCGAGAAGCTCAGCCAGTCGAGCGCCATCTCGATGAACATCTCGCCCTACGTGCCGCGGATGGGGCAGGCGTCGCTCTTCCACGCCAAGAAGTACGCGAACCTCATCTACATCCCGCAGGACCTCGAGACCCTGCGCCTGCTCACCTGGGGCACGAACCCCGCGACGTTCAACCCCAAGATGCCGACGAACGACGCGCATCCGTTCTACACGGATGACCGCATCCGCTTCTTCGTCGACTCCCGCACCTGGATCGACGAGCTGCGCGAGCGCGAGTTCTCGTTCGGCACGCGCATCCACGGCAACATCGCCGCGCTCATGGCCGGCACGCCCGCGCACGTGCTCGTGCACGACACCCGCACGCAGGAGCTCGCGGACTTCCACGAGATCCCGTACACGCTCGTCTCCGACCTGCCCGAGCGCATCGACGCCGCGCGCATCTACGAGGCCAGCGACTACAGCCGCTTCAACGCGGGCCACCGCGCTCGCTTCGAGAACTTCACGGCGTTCCTCGCGAAGAACGGGATCGAGCACGTCTTCGAGGAGGGCAGGGCGAACCCGGAGTACGACGAGGCGCTCGCCGCCCTCCCGCTGCCGGGCGCGGTGCGCCGCATCCCCGCCGAGCAGCAGGGCGTCGCCGACCGGCTGCGCTGGATGCACGACCAGCTGCCCGCGAATCGCGACCGGGAGAACTACCGCTTCACCGCACCGGTGCCGCACGTCCGGCCCTCGGCGCCGCAGCGTGTGGGCCTCGTGAGCCGCGCCGCCAGCCGCGTCATGCGCGGCATCCGCGGCTAGGCGACCGGCACGCCCCGATCGGGGGTTTACCCGAGCGAGCACCCCCGGGCTATCGTCGATGGCGTTATGCGCGCACTTCGAACCATCACCGCGGTCGCGGTCGCCGCAGCCCTCGCGCTCGGCACCGCCGCCGTGTCCGCCCCCGCGGACGCGGCGTCCCCCACCGGCCACAAGCACCTCACGGCCGTCGAGGCCCCCGGCGGCAGGATCGCCGTGAAATGGGGCGCCACCACCGGCGTGAAGTCGTACCGGGTAGTCGTCGCCGGCTCGCCCGACATGAAGGCGACCCCCAAGACCTACACGATCAGCAAGAAGAAGACCTCGGCGACCGTCGCCCCGGCGAAGTACGCGGGCGCGAACTCCGGCAACTACTCCTTCGTGCGCGTCTACGCGATCAAGAAGAACGGCAAGGTCGGCGAGTCGCCCTACGTGAAGGTGCGCCTCTCGGGCGCGGACGCCCAGCCGCCCGCCGGCGACGCATCCGTCGCGGTGGCGACCTTCAACATCCGCACCGGCGAGGCGACCTCGGGCCCGTCGTGGGAGAGCCGACGCGACGCCGTGGCCGCGCAGATCGCGAGCAGCGGCGCGGCCGTCGTCGCGATCCAGGAGGCCGGCTACAAGATCGGCGCCTGCCGCGTCGTCGTCACGGCCTTCCCGGGCGGCAAGACCAAGGCGAAGGACTGCTTCTGGCAGTTCGAGGACCTCGAGGCCAGGCTGGGCGGTCAGTACCGGCTCGTCAGCTCGACCGAGTACGCCAGCGGTGCCGGCGCGCTCGGCAAGGAGAGCACGCGCATCCTCTACGACCCGACGAGGGTGACCCTCGGCGACCAGGGCTTCTTCGCGCCATCGAAGGTGGACAAGAACCTGCAGTACGTGCCCTGGGCGCACTTCACCGACGTCGCGTCGGGCAAGCCGTTCACGTTCGTCGCCGTGCACCTCGCGAACAACGCGGCGGGCAAGAAGGAGGCCGCGTGGTCGAAGCTGCGCGCGCAGCAGGCGAAGAAGGTCATCGCGTTCGCGAAGTCGCAGCTCGGCTACGGCCAGGTCATCGTCGCGGGCGACATGAACTCGAACATGTACACCCTCCCGGCCAATCTCGTCGACCAGGAGTTCGTGCGGGCCGGCGCGTTCGACGCGTACGCGACCCACGACAACCAGAACGAGTTCTACGCGACGTTCAACGAGTTCAAGGCGCCCAAGGCGTCCGCGTCGCGCACGGACTACATCTTCACGTTCGGCGTGAAGGGCTCCTACTCGTACAAGAACTGGATCACCCGGGCGAAGCTCTCGGACCACTTCATGCAGTCCGCGATTCTGCCGATCTGACGCTGCGGCGCCCCGGCGCGCACCGCCTGTCGTCTCGAGCTCGACGAGAAGCGACCCGGTCAGCGCGCGGCGGCCGCGTAGGCCGTCGCGGCCCCGCGCACGGCGTCGAGGTAGGAGTCGGCCGGGTTGTACGAACGGATGGCGCGCTCCCACGCCGCGCCGCCCCGCAGGTCGGCGCCGGGCGCGCACAGGTAGCGCGCCGCCGCGACGCTCGCGTCGTACAGGTTCTGCGGATCGGCGACCCCGTCGCCCGACGCGTCGACGCCGTCCGCTCGCCAGGTCGAGGGCAGGAACTGCAGCGGTCCGATCGCTCGATCCCAGCGGTCGTCGCCGTCCCACGCGCCGCCGTCGGTGTCGGCGATCGCGCCGTACACGCCGCCGTCGAGGGCCGGCCCGACGATCCTCGGCGTCACGGTGCCGTCGGCCGCGACGCTCGTGCCGTCGATCGTGCCGTGCGCGGACTCCGCCCTTCCGATGCCCGCGAGCGTGTTCCAGCCCAGGTGGCAGCCGGGTTCCGCGGTCGCCAGCACCGCGGTGGCGCGGGCGTACGCGTCGAGCGCGACCGGCGGGACGCCCGTGGCCGCGGCCGTCCCGGCGAGCCAGGCCGGGTCGATGCGGATCGCCGCGGCCGCGGCGCCGAGGCGTGCCCCCGCGCCCCCTTCCCCGCCCCCGTCGCGGCCGGGGTCGGCGCCGGGAGCCGGGGTCGCATCCGTCCGCGTCGCGCCCGGCGCCGGGGACGCGGATGCCGCGAGCACCGGCACGGCGTCCGCCTGGGCGACGACGCGATCCCGGGTCGCCGTGGCGTCGAGCCGCGAGATCCACGCGACGCCGACGGCGGCGAACGCCGTCACGACGACGACCGCCGCGATCAGGAGCGCGACCAGTCGGCCGGCGCCGCCGCGACCCGGCGACGACCCCGCGGCATCCGTCACTCGAGCAGGAGTGCGGGCTCCTCGAGCACGCTCGCGACATCCGCGATGAACCGGCTGATCACGTCGCCGTCGACGACGCGGTGGTCGAAGCTGCCGCCCACGGTGGTCACGAACGCCGGCCGCACCTCGCCGTCGATCACCCACGGCTTCTGACGGATGGCGCCGAGCACGATGATCGCGACCTCTCCCGGGTTGAGGATCGGCGTGCCCGTGTCGACGCCGTACGAGCCGAGGTTCGTGATCGTGATCGTGCCGTTCGCCATGTCGGCGGGCGTCGTCTTGCCGTCGCGCGCCGTGAGCGTGAGCTGCTCGAGCGCCTTCGCGAGCTCGAGCAGGCTGAGCTCCTGGGCGTCCTTGACGTTCGGCACGATGAGCCCGCGGGGCGTCGCCGCGGCGATGCCCAGGTTCACGAAGTGGCGCACGATGATCTCCCGATCCGTCCACGCCGAGTTCACCATCGGGTTGCGGCGCACCGCCCAGATCACGGCCTTCGCCATGACGAGCAGCGGGCTCACCCGCACGCCCGCGAACTCGGGACTCGCCTTCAGGCGCTTCACGAACTCCATCGTGCGCGTGGCGTTCACGTCGGTGAACACGCTCACGTGCGGGGCCGTGAACTTCGAGGTGACCATCGCCGTCGCGATCGCCTTGCGCACGCCCTTGACCGGGATGCGCTCCTCGCGGTCGGCGCCCCACGCGGGCGTCTCGATGTTGCGGAACACGCTCGCCTGCTGCGCGTGACGGATGACGTCGTCGCGCGTGATCTCGCCCGCGAGCCCGGTGCCGGGCACGGCCTGGAGGTCGACCCCGAGGTCCTTCGCGAGCTTGCGGATCGGCGGCTTCGCGATGATCGGCAGGGCGGATGCCGCGGGCACGCTCGACGGGCGCGCGGGGGCCGGTGCGCCGTTCGCGGGCGCCGCGGTCGGGTGCAGCGCCGGCACCGCGGTCGGCGCGGGACCGCCCGCGGCCTTGCGCCGGCGGGAGACGCCGTGGCCCTTGATGCCGTAGCCGACGAGCACGGGGCCGGGGGCGTCCTCCGGGACGTCGCCCTCCTCGACCGGCACGGTGCCCGCCGTGTCGGCGATCGGCGTGGACACCGGGGCGGACGGCACCGCGGCGTCCGTGGCCTCGCCCTGGAAACGGATGATGGGCGTGCCCACCTCGACCGTGTCGCCCTCGCCGACGAGCAGCTCCGACACGACGCCGCCGAACGGGCTCGGCAGCTCGACGAGCGACTTCGCGGTCTCGATCTCGACGATGACCTGGTTGACCGCGATCTCGTCGCCGGGCTTGACCCTCCACCCGACGATCTCGGCCTCGGTCAGGCCCTCGCCGACATCCGGCAGGGTGAATTCGTTGCTCACGAGCGGTGCTCCTTGGGGCATGGGCCTAGTACGCCAGGGCGCGGTCGACGGCCTCGAGCACGCGATCCGCGTCGGGCAGGTGGGAGGTCTCGAGGCGCGCGGGCGGGAACGGGATGTCGAAGCCGGTCACCCGCAGCACGGGCGCCTGCAGCGAGTAGAACGCGCGCTCGGTGACGGTCGCCGCGATCTCCGACGAGATCGACACGAACCCCGGCGCCTCGGAGGCGACGACGAGGCGGCCGGTCTTCTGCACGCTCTCGACGATCGGCCCGTAGTCGATGGGCGAGAGCGAGCGCAGGTCGACGACCTCGAGGCTCGTGCCCTCCTCCTCGGCGAGGTTCGCCGCCTCGAGCAGTGTCGATACCATCGCGCCGTGCCCGACCACCGTCACCTCCGTGCCGGTTCGCACCACACGGCTCGCGTGCAGCGGCGTCGGGTTGCCCGACAGGTCCACCTCGCCCTTCGGCCAGTAGCGGCTCTTCGGCTCGAAGAACAGCACCGGGTCGTCGCTGCGGATCGCCTCCTGGATCATCCAGTACGCGTCGTGCGGGGTCGCGGGGCTCACCAGGCGCAGGCCGGCGGTGTGCGCGAACAGCGCCTCCGGGCTCTCGGAGTGGTGCTCGATCGCGCCGACGTGACCGCCGTAGGGCACCCGGATGACGACCGGGAACGACTGCGTGCCCATGTGGCGGTTGGTGAGCTTCGCGAGCTGCGACGTGATCTGGTTGTAGGCCGGGAAGATGAAGCCGTCGAACTGGATCTCGCAGACCGGCCGGAAGCCGGCCATCGCGAGCCCGATCGCCGTGCCGACGATGCCGGCCTCGCCGAGCGGGGTGTCGATGACACGCTGCTTGCCGAACTCGTTCTTGAGGCCCTCGGTCACCCGGAACACGCCGCCGAGCGTGCCGATGTCCTCGCCCATGAGCAGCACGCGCGGGTCGTCGGCGAGCGCACGGCGCAGTCCGGCGTTGATGGCCTTCGCCATCGGCAGCGTCTGCACCCCGGCGGGCGCCGCGGCCGGGGCGGTCGGGTCGATGAGGGTCACGCGGCACCTCCGAACGAGGCCTCGTAGTCGGCCAGCCACTGCTTCTGGGTCGCGATGAGCGGGTGCGGCTCGCTGTACACGTGGTCGAACATGCGCGACTGCGGCGGCTCGCCGAGCTCGAACGTGCCCCGACGGATGCCGGCCGCCACGTCGAGCGCCTCGCGCTCGACGTCCGCGAAGAACTCCTCGCCCGCGCCGCGCGCGCGCAGGAACGCCTCGAACCGGGTCAGCGGGTCGCGCGCCGCCCACGGCGCCGTGTCGTCATCCGTGCGGTACTTCGTCGGGTCGTCGCTCGAGGTGTGCGCGCCCATGCGGTAGGTGAGCGCCTCGATGAAGCGCGGACCCCGGCCGGCTCGGGCCGCATCGAGCGCGAGCCGCGTCGCCGCGTAGCTCGCGAGCGCGTCGTTGCCGTCGATCTGCACGGCCGGGATGCCGAAGCCCTCCGGGCGGTGGAACAGCGGCGTGCGCGACTGCGTCGTCACGGGCACCGAGATCGCCCAGTGGTTGTTCTGCAGGAACATCACGAGCGGCGCCTGGAAGCTCGCCGCCCAGATCATCGCCTCGTTGGTGTCGCCCTCGCTCGTCGAGCCGTCGCCGAAGTAGACGATCGTCGCGGCATCCGTTCCGGGGTCCCCCGTGCCGGTCAGGCCGTCGAACAGCTGGCCCATCGCGAAGCCCGCGGCGTGCAGGGTCTGCGCGCCGATGACGAGCGTGTAGAGGTGGAAGTTGCCGACCTCGCGCGGGTCCCAGCCGCCGAGCGTCATGCCCCGCCAGTACTCGATGAGCCGCATCGGGTCGAGGCCGTGGTGGTAGGCGACGACCGCCTCGCGGTAGGACGGGAAGACGTGGTCCTGGCCGCGCGTCGCGAACGCCGAGCCGATCTGCGCGCCCTCCTGGCCGAGGCTCGGCACCCAGAGCGCGAGCTGCCCCTGACGTTGCAGGTTGATCGCCTCGAGGTCGAACCGGCGGGCCACGACCATCTCGCGGTGCATCCGCTGCAGGTCGTCGTCGGAGAGCTCGGCGACGACGGCGAGCGCCTCCGCGGTGCTGTCGTCCTCGATGAGCCGGCCCTCGGGCGTGAGCAGCTGGAGCGGCGCCTGGGTGGTGGGCATTGCCCTAATCTAACGCGGCGCCCCGGGGGCCCGGTCAGAGGTCGCGGACAACCTCCGCGGCCGCGGCCAGGAGGTTGTCGACAGCCTCGCGCTCGCCGATCGAGATCCGCACGCCCTCGCCGAGCGCCCGCACCACGATGCCGTGGCGCGCGAACACCTCCGCGGCCTCGAGCGTGCGCTCGTCCGTCGGCAGCCAGATGAAGTTGCCGTGCGGCCGGGGCGAGTTCCAGCCCTGCGCGACGAGCGCCTGCCAGATCTCGTCGCGCAGCGCGCCGAGATGGGTGACGCGCTCGAGCAGCTCGTCCTCGTGGTCGAGGCTCACGATCGCGGCCTTCTGCGCCGCGTCGATCACCGAGAGCGGGATCGCGACGGCGCGAGCGGCATCCATGACGTAGGCCGGGCCGACCGCGTAGCCGACCCGCAGTCCGGCGAGGCCGTAGGCCTTCGAGAAGGTGCGCAGCAGCACGAGGTTCGGATGCGCGTGCAGCACGTCGGTGCCGCGCACCGCGCTCGGGTCGGTGACGAACTCGATGTACGCCTCGTCGAGCACCACGAGCACGGATGCCGGCACCGTCGCCATGAACGCGTCGAACTCGTCGCGCGTCACGATCGCCCCGGTCGGGTTGTTCGGGCTGCAGACGATGACGACGCGCGTGCGGTCGGTGATCGCCGCGGCCATCGCGTCGAGGTCGTGCCGCTCGTCGGGCGTGTTCGGCACCCGCACGCTCGTCGCCCCGGCGACCGCGACGAGGCCGGGGTACGCCTCGAAGCTGCGCCAGGAGAAGACGATCTCGTCGCCGACGCTCGCCGCTGCGGTGATCAGCTGCGAGAGGACGGCGACGGAGCCCGAGCCGACCTGCACCTGCGCGGCGGAGACCCCGAAGCGCTCTGCCAGGCGCTCGCGGAGCGCCACGGCGAGCGCGTCGGGGTACCGGTTGACGCTCGCCTCGGCGATCGCCTCGCGCACGCTCGGCAGCGGGTCGAACGGGTTCTCGTTGCTCGACAGCTTGAAGGCCTCGGCCGCCGCGGGCTTGCCCTGCTGGTAGGGCGCCATCGCGGCGATCTCGGGCCGGAGGGTCACGCGCTCGCTCGTCACCGTCTCACCCTAGGGTGCGGCGGTGCCCGCGGGCGCGCGCGTGGCTCATTGCGACCGCTCGGGCCGCCGGGCATAGTGGGCGCATGTCACGTCTGCTCGTCCGGATCGTCGTGAACGCGATCGCACTGTGGTTGACCACCCTCATCGTGACCGGGGTGCAGGTCGTGCCGTTCGCGCCGGGCGGCACGGTCGAGAAGGTGCTCACCTACCTCTTCGTCGCCCTCGTGTTCGGCATCGTCAACGGCACGGTCGGCACGCTCATCCGCGTCGTGGCGTTCCCCATCTACATCCTCACGCTCGGACTCATCGCGCTCGTCGTCAACGCCCTGCTGCTCCTGCTCGTGAGCTGGATCACCTCGCTGTTCGGCTTCGGGCTCGAGGTCGCCGACTTCGGCTGGGGCGTCGTCGCGGCGATCGTGCTCGGCCTGATCAGCTGGCTGCTGGGGCTGCTGCTGCGCCCGCTCGTGCGCGGCGACCGGCGCTGAGCCCTGCCGGTCACCGCACGCGCGACGAGGCGTACTTCTCGACCGTGACGGACGTCGCTCCGCCCGTGACGGATGCGATGGCCGACGTCAGCCTCGCGATCCGCGGGTCGTCGCTCTGCTGGGCGAGCGCGGCGGTCTGCTCGTAGGTCGCCGCATCGTGGGCGACGACGGGGATGTCGGTCGCCTTCGGCATCGGGCCGTCGTCCCACGGGGCGCGCTTCACGTCGACGGTGCGGGAGTCGCCGCCGAGCGCCGCGACGGGATCGCCGTCGTGCACGAGGCGCACGTCGGGCGTGCCCCGGTCGACGTCGACCTGGTCCGCGGGCGAGCCGATCTCGAACACCCCGGCCGTGCGGTAGTCGCCCGACGCCGCGAGCTCGTGCGCGATCAGCCCGCCCTGCGAGTGGCCGACGAAGACCACGTCGCTCTCGCTCGACACCCCGGCCTGCGCCATCGCCTCCCGCGCGGCGCGCTCGGCACCGGACGACAGCCCGCCCATCGCGTCCAGGTTGCTCGTCATGTCGGACGGGTCGGCGCTGCCCGTCGCCGTCCAGGTGTTCGTGCCCGCGATGTAGACGATGAACCCGTCCGCCCGGCCCGGCCGGTGGTACCGCTCGACCCGGACCCGCGACGCGGCGTCGTCGTCGTTCGTCGGCAGCCGGCGCACGAGCTCGTCGAGGGTGGGGCTCGCGGTCGACCCCGTCTCGCGCGCGATGCGGCGCACCTCGACCCGCGACTCCCGGTACAGGCCGAGCGCGGGCAGTGTCGTGCCGAGCAGGCGCGCCACGTCACGCGAGTCGACCCACCCGGTCTCGTCGTCGCCCGCGATGAGCGAGCCCGGCATCGGCACGCCCGCGAACCCGCCGAGGAACTCGTCGGCGTCCCGCGTCGCCGCTCGCAGCAGCATCGCGAGCAGCGGGTTGCTCGTCAGCCGGGGACGGTCGTGCAGGAACCGTTCTGCCGCGTGCGCGAGGTTCGAGATGCCGCGATCGCGGATGCGGCGGAAGTCGTCGCCGCCGACGGCGCCCGTGATCATCCAGCCCGCGGCCGCGTGCGCTCCCGCGATCACGAGCGCGGGCAGCGCGATGCGCACGAGCGCGCCGAGCGTCCAGGCGATCGCCGCGGTGGCCACGTGCGCGGCGCGATCGGCCAGCACGTAGGCGAGAGCGGCGGCCGCGAGCAGCGCCGCCTCGCGCTCCGCCCCGGCGACGAACGCGTCGACGCGCGCTCTGGCCTCGTCGATCTCGTCCTCGGTGCGATAGCAGGGGTACGGCGCACCGGCGGCCATGAGCAGCGCCCGGGGCACCGCGCCGTCGGCGACGCCGAGGGCGAGCGAGGCGAGGCGCGCCTCGAGCGACGACGATGCGATGCGCGACGCGAGGGCCAGCAGGTGCGCGGTGTCGACCGCGAGCTCGTTCGGCGACGCGACGGTGATGTCGTCACTCATCGAGCCACGCCGTCGTGTACCAGCCGCTCGTGTGCGCGGCGGACGTCGCCCGGGCGGCCTCGCCGAGCGCGGTGCGCATGCCGGCCAGGTCCCGTGCGAACCCGGCGGACGCCGGGCCTCGCCAGGATGCGCCGGGCGAGCGCGGCAGCGCGGCGAGCGCGGCCTCGAGGCGGCCCTGTGCGAGCGCGAGGGCGCCCTGCTGCGCCTCCACGCCGACGCGCAGCGCCAGGCGCGCCGCCTCGGTGAGGGGATCGAGTGTCGTCATGCCGACGAGGATGATCCGTGGGAGGCCCCGGCAGGGGCGTCCGTCGGCGACCGTCGCCGACATCCGCCGATCTGCCCGCTGTGGAGGAGCGGATTCTGCGCAAGGATCGACGCATGGGCCCGAGCGACGACCGCTTCACCGTGTGCTTCGTCTGCACCGGGAACATCTGCCGATCGCCGATGGCCGAGGTGATCTTCCGCGAGCTCGTCGACCGCGCCGGGCTCGTCGGCCGGGTCAGCGTCTCGAGTGCCGGGACCGGCGACTGGCACGTCGGCGAGCGCGCCGACGCGCGCACCCTCGCGGCGCTCGAGCGGCGCGGCCACGACGGGTCCCGGCATCGGGCGCGGCAGTTCGACCCGGCGTGGCTGCCGTCGATCGACCTCGTGATCGCGTTCGACCGCAGTCACGAGCGCATCCTCCGCTCCTGGGCGCGCACCGACGACGACCGCGGCAAGGTGCGCCTGCTCACGTCGTTCGACCCGGAGCGCGCCTCGCTCGACGTGCCCGACCCGTACTATTCGGATGCCGCCATGTTCGACGACGTGCTCTCCACCATCGAACGTGCGAGCCGCGCGCTGTTCGCGCAGATCCTGCCCGCCCTCCGCCAGGGAGCCTCATGAGTCCTCTGCCCCCGCAGCCCGTCAGCCCGCTCGACGGGCGTTACCGAGCCGCCGTCGGCGTGCTCGGCGAGCACCTGTCGGAGGCCGGCCTGAACCGCGCGCGCGTGCAGGTCGAGGTGGAGTGGCTGCTCTACCTCACCGACCACGAGCTGTTCGGCTCGCAGCACCTCACCGCCGAGCAGGCGCACGCGCTGCGCGCCCTCGTGGCGGACTTCGGCCAGCCCGAGATCGACCGGCTCGCCGAGCTCGAGGCCACCACCCGGCACGACGTGAAGGCCGTCGAGTACCTCGTGCGCGAGAAGCTCGCGGCCCTGGGGCTCACGGATGTGGCCGAGCTCACCCACTTCGCGTGCACGAGCGAGGACATCAACAATCTGTCCTACGCGATCACGATCGGTGCGGCGGTGCGCGAGACGTGGCTGCCCGCGGCGCGCGGCATCGTCGCCCGGCTCACGGAGCTCGCCCGCGAGCACGCCGCGACCCCGCTGCTCGCCCACACCCACGGGCAGCCCGCGACGCCGACGACAGTCGGCAAGGAGTTCGCCGTCTTCGCGCACCGTCTCGAGCGCGTGCTCGCCCAGGTCGAGGCGACCGAGTACCTCGGCAAGTTCAGCGGCGCGACCGGCACCTTCGGGGCGCACGTCGTCGCCGACCCGAGCCTGGACTGGCCCGCGATCTCGCGCGAGTTCGTCACCTCGCTCGGACTCGACTGGAACCCGCTCACCACCCAGATCGAGTCGCACGACTGGCAGGCCGAGCTCTACGCTCGCATCAGCCATGCCGGTCGCATCCTGCACAATCTGTGCACGGACATCTGGACCTACATCTCGATGGGCTACTTCACCCAGATCCCGCAGGCGGGCGCGACGGGGTCGTCGACGATGCCGCACAAGATCAACCCCATCCGGTTCGAGAACGCGGAGGCCAACCTCGAGCTCGCGAGCGCGCTCCTCGACTCGCTCGCGGCGACGCTCGTGACGAGCCGCCTGCAGCGCGACCTCACCGACTCCACGACACAGCGCAACGTCGGCGTCGCCCTCGGTCACTCGCTGCTCGCGCTCGACAACATCGCGCGCGGCCTCGGCGAGTTCAGCGTCGCGACCGACGTGCTCGCCGCCGACCTCGACCGGAACTGGGAGGTGCTCGGCGAGGCGATCCAGACGGTCATCCGCGCCGAGGTGACGGCCGGGCGCAGCTCGATCGCCGATCCGTACGCGATGCTCAAAGAGCTCACGCGCGGCAAGGGGGTGACGCGGGCCGACCTCGTCGCGTTCGTCGACGGGCTCGACATCGGCGCGGATGCGAAGGCCCGCCTGACGGCGCTCACGCCGGCCGGCTACACGGGCGTCGCGGCGCGGCTCGTCGACTACCTCGAGGGCTGACCGCGGGGCGGGATCAGTGCCCGCGCGGCTCCTCGCCCCGGTTCTGCTCGCCCCGGTTCTGCTCGTCGAGGTCGGCCTGCTCGTCGCCGGTCGGCCGGGCCGCGAGCGAGAGCATCGCGAGCACGACGAGCCCGACGATGAACGCGACGCCGCCGAACTCGAGCGCGATGAGCGGCTCACGGGTGCCCATGAACACGACCGCGGTGACGAAGACGCCCAGCACGGCCGCGAACACGAGCAGCTGCACGGGCCGGCGGCGGTCCCGCTTGTCCGGCTGGTTCTTGCCCGGCGTTGCGCTCACGACGCCACCTCCACGGTCGATGCGCGCGACCACCGCAGCGACAGCGCGGCGATGAACAGGTAGACGCCGAGGATCGCCGCGTAGGCGCCGACGAGGCCGGTGACCATGACGGATGCGGTGAGCGCGCGCTTCACCTCGTCCGGCCCGACGAACACCTGGTTGAGGTCGACGGGCACGAGCAGCACGGCGATCGCGAACAGCCCGGTGAGGGCCCCCGCGAACACCCATTCCCGGGCGAGGCTCGATCGCCCGCGGGAGCGCAGTCCCCGGAACAGCTCGATGAACGCCGTCAGCGCCGCCCAGCTGCTCAGCACGAACAGCAGGATCGCGATCTCGTCCCGCGCGACGAGGATCGAGACGACACCCGCCACCCCGCTCACGGCACCCTGCACGATGCCGGCCACCGGCAGCGGGCCGGTCACGGCGCCCACGCCGATAACGAGCCCGCTCACGATCGCGAACAGGCCGAACGCGAGCGCCCCGACGGCGGTCGCGTGGTCGGCGGAGAAGGTGACCACGAGGGCCACGACCAGGGCGACGACGGCGCGCGCGAGGAGCACGATCCATGCGCGACCCGGCGTCGCCGCGTCGGCAGCAGGACTGGACACAAGAGCCTTCCGACGCTCGACAAACGACATGCCAGTGTACCGCCGCGCGGATGGGCGCCGGCCGGGGCCGGTCGAGTTCGTCGACGGCGGGATGCGCTACGACCGGGCCGCCGCATCCTCGGCGAGGGCTGCGACGACCGCGGCGGCGACCGCGTGGCTCGACTGCGGGTTCTGCCCGGAGACCAGGTTGCCGTCGCGCACGACGTGGCTCGACCACGCGGCGCCCTCGTCGAGGATCGCCCCGCGCTCGGCGAGGGCCGACGCGACGAACCACGGTGCCGCCGCACCGAGGCCGCCGGTGCGCTCCTCCTCGTCGGAGAACACCGTGAGGCGACGTCCCGCGAAGGCGAACGCGCCGCCCGCGTCCACGGCGCTCAGCAGGCCGGCGGGGCCGTGGCAGAACGGCGCGATGAGCGTGCCCGCGCCGTTCGCGCGGATGAGGATCGCGCCGAGCACCGGGTCGGTGGCGAGGTCGGCCATCGGCCCGTGCCCGCCGGGCAGCACGATCGCCCCGACCCCGGAGAGGTCGACCGCGTCGAGCGAGAGCGGATGCGCGAGCTCGTCCGCGATGGACGCGAGGTAGCCGGCGAGCTCGTCGACGCGGGCCTGGTCGCCGACGATCGCCGCGCTGAGCGACCCGGGGTCGACCGTCGGGCGCTCGCCGCCCGGCGTCGCGATCGTGACGTCGTGACCGGCGGCGACGAGGTCGCGGTGCGCGACGACGAGCTCCTCGGCCCAGAAGCCGGTGGGGTGGGCGCTGCCGTCGGCGAGGGTGAGCGAGTCGGCCGCGGTGACGACCATGAGGATGCGAGACATCGGGTTCCTTTCGACGCTCGCAGTCTCGCCGGGCCGCGGGGCTCGCGGCACTCGGTTCTCCGATGGACCCCATCGGAGAATGTGACGACGCCGCCGACGGGCCGCGTCGCGCGTCAGCGGACGAGGCGCCGCAGCTCGGCGACGAGCGCCCGCGCGGGCGCGGACGGCGTCTCGCCGGCCCGCGTGGCGAGGAACACGGTGTTGAGCGGGGCGACCTCGGGGCGGTGCAGCGCGACGAGATCACCGCGCGCGAGGTCGGCCTCGACGAGGTAGTGCGGCAGCACCGACATGCCGGCGCCGCCCAGCAGGGCCACGCGGATGCCGCGCAGGTCGGGCACCACGGCGCTCAGCTGCAGGGCGTCCGGTCGGCGCCCGAACACGGAGCGCCAGTAGCGCCGCACGATCGGCAGGTTGCCCGCGTACGCGATCACCGGGATCCGCTCCGGGTTCGCGACCGCGTCCGCCCAGTGCGGGGCCGCGACGAGCACGAACTCCTCGTCGTACAGCGGGGTCGCGGCGACGCCCGCCGCCCGCGGCGGCACCGCGCTCACGACGACGTCGAGCTCACGCGTGCGCAGCGCCTCCAGCAGCTCGTCCGCGAGGCCGAACCGGAACCACACGGGTGCGGCGACGGCCGCGCCGAGGGCGGCGAGGTGCGGCAGCACGGCGCTCGCGATCAGGTCCGCGGGCCCGCCGAGGTGGACGGCACGGGGGCTCGGAACGGCGGTCGCGGCGAGCGCCGTCAGATCGTCGAGCGCGTCGATGTGGGGCCCGAGCTCGCGCGCCAGCTCGCTGCCCTTCGCGGTCGTCGTGACCCCGGTGCGACCGCGGACGAACAGGCGGTACCCGAGCGCCGCCTCGAGCGAACGGATGTGCGCTGAGACCGTCGGCTGCGACAGACCGAGCAGGCCGGCGGCTTCGGTGAGCGACCCGGCGCGGTGCACCGTGAGGAACGTGCGCAGGTGCTCGAGACTGCCCGTCGACGGCATCGCCCCTCCGTTCCGACCCTGTCAGCGGCCGGGGCCAGTCTTTCAGGGGTCGACGCCGCATCCGCCTAGGAAGCGGACGGGGCGGCCGCGTCCAGCGTGGCGAGGTAGGCGGCCCGCAGGGTTTCGCTGATCTCGTCGGGCTCGCCGAGGTAGCCGCCGACCATCGCGCCGTCACGGAGCATCATCAGCTGACGAGCGGTCTTCTCGGGTTCGGGGACACCGGCGTCGGCCGCGATGCCGGCGAAGACGTCGCGGGTCCAGCGTCGGTGCGCGTCCACCACGATCCGCACCGGATCGGCGGCGTCGGGCGTCTCGGCGGCGGCGTTGATGAACGCGCATCCGCGGAATCCGGGCGTGCAGCTGGCGGCGCCGATGAATCCGGCGATCCTCCGCAGGGCGCTGCGGGGGTCGGCGCCCGACCGGGCGTCGTCGAAGGCGGCGCGCTCCTGGTCGGCCTGCCGCTCGAGGTAGGCGACGACGAGGTCGGTCTTGGTGGGGAAATGGCGGTAGAACGTGACCTTCGAGATGCCGGCCGCCTCGATGACGCGATCGGCGCTCGTGCCGCGGATGCCGTTGGCATAGATCAGGTCCGAGGCGGCGTCGAGGATGCGGTTCCGCGCCACGCCCTCGTGGCCGCGGCCCGTCGCCTCGGTCGTCTTCGTGGCCGTGTCGCTCACGGATGCTCCTTCCTGGCCGCCTCGACTTGCGCCGCGGTGCACGCTCACTCTAGAGTCCCGATTGTAGACGTACTAGTTCGTCTACAAAATCGGAATGGACGTGACCTCATGACAACCATCGATTCACCGACCGCGAGTCCTCTGGCGAGGACCCTGCGGCGGCTCTACTTCACCCGCTTCGGCTTCGCCGTCGTGTGGGCCCTGCTCCTCGCCCTCGTCGCCGCGAACGTGGCGCCCCTGCTCACGGTGCTGCTCGTGCTCTACCCGCTCGTCGACGCGGCGTCGGTCTTCACCGAGCTCCGTGCGGCGGGCACCTCGCCGCGCTCGCGCATCAGCGAGACCGTCAACATCGTGGTCAGCGTGCTGGCCGCCATCGCACTCGGCTGGGCGTCGTTCCTGTCGACCGCCGCCGTGCTGGGCGTGTGGGGCGTGTGGGCGGTGCTCGCCGGGGCGACCCAGTTGCTCACCGGCGTCAGCCGGCGGAAGCTCGGCGGTCAGTGGCCGCTCATGGTCAGCGGCGGCCTCTCGGTGCTGGTCGGTTTCGCCTTCCTCGCGCAGGGGCTCTCCGGCGCCAGCAGCGTGACGTCGGTCGCCGGCTACGCGACCCTGGGCGGAGTGCTGTTCCTCATCTCGGCGATCCGCCTCGCGCGGGCGGCTCGCGCCTGATGGCCGGGGACCAGCACACTCCGGCACCGGACTACGACCTCATCGTCATCGGTGCCGGCCCCGTCGGGGAGAACGTCGCCGACTACGCGACCCGGCGCGGCATCCGCGTGGCCATCGTCGAATCCGAGCTCGTCGGAGGCGAGTGCTCCTACTGGGCCTGCATGCCGTCGAAGGCGCTGCTGCGCAGTGGCCACGCCCTCCGCGCCGCGGAACGCCTCGACGGCGCGCGGCAGGCGACGACCGGATCGCTCGACGCCCCCGCCGTGCTCGCCCGGCGGAACGCGTTCGCGAGCGACTGGAAGGATGACGGGCAGGTCGAGTGGTTGAGCTCGGCCGGCATCGACCTGATCCGCGGGCACGCCCGCATCACCGGCCCCGGCCTGATCGAGGTCGACGGTCGCGCCTACCGCGCGACGGCCGTCGCCGTGGCGACCGGGTCGATCCCGGTGCTCCCCGACGTGCCGGGGCTGCCGGCCGCGAAACCCTGGGGCACTCGTGAGGCGACCAGCGCCGCCGCTGTCCCTCCGCGTCTGCTCGTGGTCGGCGGCGGCGTCGCCGGCACCGAGCTGAGCGACGGCACGATCGTGACGTCGGACGAGATCCTGATCGCGACCGGGCGTCGGCCGGCCACCCTCGACCTCGGCGTCGAGACCGTCGGCCTGGTGCCGGGGGAGTGGCTGACCGTCGACGACACCCTGCTCGTGTCGGGCACCGACTGGCTCTACGCGGTGGGCGACGTCAACGGGCGCGCGCTCCTCACGCACCAGGGCAAGTACCAGGCCCGTGCCGCCGGAGAGGCGATCGCCGCCCGGATCACCGGCGCGCCCGTGCACGCGGAGCCGTGGGGCGACCACGTCGCCACGGCGGATCACGCGGCCGTGCCCCACGTCGTCTTCACCGACCCCGAGGTGGCGCGAGCCGGCCTCACCGAGCGCGAGGCCCGTGCGCGAGGCCTCGCCGTGCGGGTCGTCGAGTACGACCTCGGCTGGGTATCCGGCGCCAAGCTGCACGCGGACGGATACGAGGGCCGCGCGGTGTTCATCATTGACGAGGACCGGCAGGTCATCGTCGGTGCGACGTTCGTCGGCCAGGACGTCGCCGAACTGCTCCACTCGGCCACCATCGCCATCGTCGCCGAGGTCCCCCTCGCGCGTCTCTGGCACGCCGTTCCCTCCTACCCCACCATCAGCGAAGTCTGGCTGCGCCTCCTGGAGACGTACGGCCGCCCGACCGCCCGTTAGAGCCGACTACCCACACAAGAAGCAAGAGAAGGAAGACACCATGCCCACGAAGATCACCATCATCGTCGACAACCCGGCCGACGCGGAGGCGTTCGAGAACGGCTACCCGGAGATCGTCGCCCTCGCCCAGCAGCTGCCGAAGCTGCGCCGCACGGAGTCGGCGAAGGTCTGGCCGAAGGAGGACGGCACCCCGACCCCCTCGCACCGCACCCTCGACCTCTACTTCGACAGCTACGACGACGCCTCGGCAGCCGTCGCGACGCCCGCGGCCGCCGAGTTCTTCCAGCGCCTGGTCGGAACGGGCACACCGTTCACCGGGCTGTTCTCCGACATCGAACCGGTCTGACCGGCGACAGTCACGCGCCGGG
This sequence comes from Galbitalea sp. SE-J8, assembly GCF_030345695.1. Classification (GTDB taxonomy): domain Bacteria; phylum Actinomycetota; class Actinomycetes; order Actinomycetales; family Microbacteriaceae; genus JAUASV01. The sequence continues at coordinate 188,055 of NZ_JAUASV010000004.1, forward strand.
CGGCAGGTCGGCGAATCGCGAGAAGTGGCCGTGGAAGCCGACGGTGATCGTCGCCGTCGGTCCGTTGCGGTGCTTCGCGACGATGAAGTCGGCCTCGCCGGCGCGTGGGTTGTCGGCCTCGTAGGCGCTCTCGCGGTGCAGCAGGATCACCATGTCGGCATCCTGCTCGATCGAGCCGGACTCGCGCAGGTCGGAGAGCGCGGGCTTCTTGTCGGCGCGCTGCTCGGGTCCGCGGTTGAGCTGCGAGATCGCGATGACGGGCACCTCGAGCTCCTTCGCGAGCAGCTTGAGCGCTCGCGAGAACTCGCTGACCTCCTGCTGGCGGCTCTCCACCTTCTTGCCGCTCGTCATGAGCTGCAGGTAGTCGATGATCACCATCTTGAGGCCCACACGCTGCTTGAGGCGACGGCATTTCGCCCGGATCTCGACCAGCGTCATGTTGGGGCTGTCGTCGATATACAGCGGCGCGTCGTTGATGCGCCCGCGGGTCTGCGCGATCGTCGTCCAGTCGTTCTGGTGCACGGTGCCCTTGCGCATGTGCTGCAGGGGAACGGATGCCTCTGCCGACAGCAGGCGCATCGCGATCTCGCTGCGCCCCATCTCGAGGCTGAAGATGATCGTCGGCAGGTCGTGGTGGATGGCGGCGGACCGGGCGATGTCGAGGCCGACCGTCGACTTACCGATCGCGGGGCGCGCCGCGATGATGATCATCTGGCCGGGGTGCAGGCCGTTCGTGAGCGCGTCGAGCTCGGCGAACCCGGTCGGCACTCCGACCATGCCGCCGTCGCGCCCGCGCGCCGCCTCGATCTCGTCGATCGCGCTCGTCACCGCCTCGGTGAGCGGCACGTAGTCCTCGGCCTCGACGCCGCCGGTCACGCCGTAGATCTCCGCCTGCGCGGTGTTCACGAGGTCGACGACCTCGCCCTCGCTCGCGTAGCCCATCTGCACGATCCGAGTGCCCGCCTCGACGAGCCGGCGCAGCACCGCCTTCTCCGCGACGATCGACGCGTAGAACCCCGCGTTCGCGGCGGTCGGCACGAGCGCCGTGAGCGTGTGCAGGTACTCCGCACCGCCCGCCCGCGCGATCGCACCGGTCTTCGTGAGCTCGTCGGTGACCGCGATGACGTCGGTCGGCTCGCCGTGCGAGTAGAGCGTGAGCACGGCGTCGAAGATGATCTCGTGCTTCGGGATGTAGAAGTCCACGGCGCGCACGGCCTCGATGACGTCGGCCACCGCATCCTTGCTCAGCAGCATGCCGCCGATCGTGCTCTGCTCGGCGAGCAGGTCGTGCGGGGGAACCCGGTCGCCGCGCGTGCCGTCGCCGCCGGCGGGGCGATCGCCCCGAGGATCGGAGGCGATGCCGAGGTGCGCGATCGACACGGGCGGGGTCCTTTCGCAGGGTCTGACTACGCGGCCAGTTGTACCGACCGCCGCCGACACGGACGTCGGCGCCGGGGTCGGTGCACCGCCGGTGCGCCGTCGGCGCGCCGCGGTCGGCGGGTGCGTCGAGAGACGCCCGCTCACGCTAGGGGCGCTCCGCCGACGCCGCCAATCGTGCCTGTGGACAGACCTGTGCGAATCCGGCGCGAAACGCCGGGCGGCTGGGGGGGATCGTGTGGACGGGCCTGTGGATTGCCGACGGATGTGGTCGGGCACATCCGCTCTGACCAGGCCTTTAAGAGTTCACACCGTGTGTGGGGAAATCCGTCTGCAGTGCACGTTGAAGGTTGGCCCCCGATTGGGGAGCCCTGTGCACAGAACGGGGGAAAGAACCCGTTATGACACTTGACGCGGGAACGACGAAGGCGGTATCGGGCCGGAGCCCGATACCGCCTTCGCGCGGTGCCGGAACGCCTACTTGGCGGCGTTCACCTGCAGCGAGATGGTCGCCACGACGTCGTCGCGGAGGCGGATCGTCGCCTCGTGCGCGCCGGTCGCCTTGATGGCGGACGGGATCTCGACCTTGCGACGGTCGATCGAGCCGAGGCCCGCTCCCGCCACGGCCTCGGCGACATCCGCCGGCTTCACCGAGCCGAACAGACGGCCGCCCTGGCCGGCCTTGACCGTGAGCGCGACCGTGGTCGCCTCGAGGCGCGCCTTGAGGTCGAGCGCCTCCTCGATCGTGGCGTGCTCGCGCGCGGCGCGGGCGGCCTTGATCGAGTCGATCTGCTTCTCGCCGCCACGGGTCCACGGCGTCGCGAAGCCCTGCGGGATGAGGTAGTTGCGTGCGTACCCGTTCTTGACGTCGACGACGTCACCGGGGGCGCCGAGGCCGGAGACCTCCTGCGTGAGGATGAGCTTGGACATGTCCCTACCCCCTACCGGCCCGCGCCCGCGTAGGGGAGGAGCGCCATCTCGCGCGCGTTCTTGATCGCGCGCGCGATGAGGCGCTGCTCCTGCACGGAGACGCCGGTGATGCGACGGGCGCGGATCTTGCCGCGCTCCGAGATGAACTTGCGAAGCGTCGCGACATCCTTGTAGTCGATGACGCCGACGGTGACCGACTTGGCCGGGGCGGCGTTCTTGCCGTCCTTGCCCTTGCGGATCGGCTTGCGGCGGTCGCCGCTGCTCTTTCCTGCCATGGTGTTTTCCTTCTAGTACGTGTCTGTCGCCGCCTGAGCCCGTCGAAGGCTCAGAACGGCGTGTCGTCCGAGTAGCTGCCGGGGGTGTTCCAGACGTCGCCGGCGGGCGCGGATGCGGCCCACGGCTCCTCCGAGACCTGAGCCTGGGGGCGTCCGCCGCCACCGGCACCGCTGCTGCCGCCCGCGGCGCGGGTGACCTGCGCGGTCGCGTAGCGCAGCGACGGGCCGATCTCGTCGACCTCGAGCTCGATCGAGGTGCGGCGGTTGCCGTCGCGGTCGTCGTACGAGCGCTGCTTGAGGCGGCCCGACGCGATGACGCGCGAGCCCTTCGTGAGCGACCCGGCGACGTGCTCGGCGAACTCGCGCCAGCACGACGCGCGGAGGAACAGCGCTTCGCCGTCCTTCCACTCGTTGCTCGCGCGATCGAACGTGCGGGGCGTCGACGCGATCGTGAAGTTCGCGACGGCCAGGCCGTTCTGCGTGTAGCGCAGCTCCGGGTCGGCGGTGAGGTTGCCGACCACCGTGATGATGGTCTCGCCGGCCACGACTACTCCGCGACCGCCGCAGCGGCGGCAGCGGGCGCGGCGGCGGGCTTGCGCGCGGCCTTCGCGTCGGCGGCCCTCTTGGCGGCGGCGACCTGGGCGATGGCCTCCTCGGCGCGGAGCACCTTGGTGCGCACGACGGCCTCGGAGAGCTTCAGCTGGCGGTCGAGCTCGACCGTCGCGTCGCTCGTCGCGGTGAAGTCGACGACGGCGTAGATGCCCTCGCTCTTCTTGTTGATCTCGTAGGCGAGACGGCGGCGACCCCACACGTCCACGCTCTCGATCGTGCCGCCGTCGTTGCGGATGACGTTGAGGAACTTGTCGAGACTCGGAGCCACGGTGCGCTCATCGATCTCGGGGTCGAGGATGACCATGAGTTCGTACTGGTGCGTCACGGTGTTGGATGTCACAAACCCACCTCCTTCGGACTAGAACGGTCGCAGACGGTCTGCGACAGGAGGGTGTTGACGTGTCGCCGCGTCGGCCGGAACGACCGGGCGCGGGCAACCTGCCTAGTGTAGTCAGGGCGACCGCCCCCACACAACGACCAGCCCATCCGAGGAGTTCCGCCCGTGCCCCTGCGTCTCGCGATCGTCGGTGTCGGCAAGTGCGCGAACGCGCTCGTACAGGGGCTCGCGCACTACGCGGACGTCGCCGACGACGGCGTGGTGCCGGGACTCATGCATCCCGTGCTCGACGGGTACCGCATCCGTGACCTCGAGGTCGTCGCGGCGTTCGACGTCGACGCGACCAAGGTGGGAGCGGATGTCGCCGACGCGATCTGGGCGGGCCGCAACGACACCTTCCGGTTCGCGTCGGTCGCCCCGACCGGCGTCGTCGTGCAGCGCGGGCCGACGCTCGACGGGCTCGGCGAGCAGTATCGCGCCGCGATCGAGGAGTCGGCGGCGGAACCGGTGGACGTGGCATCCGTGCTGCGCGCCACGCGAGCCGACGTCGTCGTGCTGTACCTGCCGGTCGGGTCGGATGCCGCGGCCAAGCACTACGCGCGCGCCGCGATCGAGGCCGGGGTCGCGGTCGTCAACGCTCTGCCGGTGTTCCTCGCGAGCGACCCGGAGTGGGCGACCCGGTTCGCGGACGCCGGGGTGCCGATCGTCGGCGACGACATCAAGAGCCAGTTCGGCGCGACCGTGACGCATCGCGTGCTCGCGCGGCTGTTCGAGGAGCGCGGGCTCGTGCTCGACCGCACCTACCAGCTCAACGTCGGCGGCAACATGGACTTCGAGAACATGCTCGAGCGCTCCCGGCTCGCGTCGAAGAAGGTCAGCAAGACCCGCGCGGTGACGAGCAACCTCGACGCGGAGCTGCCGGCGCGCGACGTGCACATCGGGCCGAGCGACCACGTGCCGTGGCTCGGCGACCGCAAGGTCGCGTTCGTGCGCCTCGAGGGGCACGGATTCGGCGGGGCGCCGACGAGCCTCGAGTACCGGCTCGAGGTGTGGGACTCCCCCAACTCCGCCGGGGTGGCGATCGACGCGATCCGCCTCGCGGCGCTCGCGCGCGACCGCGGCCTCGGCGGCCCGGTGGAGGCCGCGAGCGCCTACCTCATGAAGAGCCCCGCGGTGCAGCACCCGGAACCCGAGGCCCGCGCGCTGCTCGAGGCGTTCATCCGGTCCGCCGCTGGTTGAGGAGCGCCCGAGCGTGGTTGCCTTTCCGCTGGCTGAGGAGCGCCCGAGCGCAGTTGCCCTTCCGCTGGTCGAGGAGCGCCCGAGCGCAGCGAGGACGCGTCTCGAGACCACCCACCCGCCCGAACGATCCGCGGTGGTCTCGAGCGCCGACATCACGGAAATGCAGGAGCGCAGCGCGACGCACGCGCGCCCAGCCCCCGAATCACGCGAACGTCTCTGCGGTGACGCTCGGGTGCTCCTGCATTTCCGTGATCGAGGGGAGGGTTTCCACGGTCGGGCCGCGCCGGGCGGCACGCCCGAAGGAGCAGCGGCGGCGCCGGCTCGCTTCGCTCGCGGCTCCTCGACCAGCGGGGTGCGACACAGCTGCCGCTCCGCTGGTTGAGGAGCGCCCGAGCGCAGCGAGGACGCGTCTCGAGACCACCCGCCCGCCCGAACGATCCGTGCTGGTCTCGAGCGCCGACATCACGGAAATGCAGGAGCGCAGCGCGGCGCACGCGCGCCCGGCCCCCGAATCACGCCAACGACTCTCCGGTGACGCTCGGATGCTCCTGCATTTCCGTGATCGAGGGAGGGGTTTCCGCGGTGGGGCCGCGCTGGGCGGCGCGCCCGGAGGAGCAGCGGCGGGGCGGCGGGGCGGCGCCGCGAGCGCCGCGAGCAGCGGCGGCGCCGCGAGCGGCGGGCCGCAGCGCTCCTCGACCCGCGCGCTACTGCGTCGCGGCCCACGCCCGGAGGCGGCGCTCCGCCTCCTCGGCGCCGAGCGGGCCCTCGTCGAGGCGCAGCTCGAGCAGGAACCGGTACGCCCGGCCCACGACCGGCCCCGGGGGCACGCCGAGGATCGCCATGATCTGCTCGCCGTCGAGGTCCGGCCGGAGCGCTGCGATCCCCTCGGCCTCCTCGAGCGCCGCGATCCGCTCCTCGAGGTCGTCGTACGCGAACGAGAGCCGGTCGGCCTTGCGGACGTTGCGCGTGGTCACGTCCGCGCGCGTGAGCATGTGCAGCCGTTCGAGCAGGGCCCCCGCGTCGCGCGCGTAGCGCCGCACGGCCGAGTCGGTCCAGGCCGCCTCGCTGTACCCGAAGAACCGCAGGTGCAGCTCGATGAGGCGTGCGACATCCGCGATGGTCTGCTTGTCGAAGCGCAGCGCCGCGAGGCGCTTCTTGGCGAGCTTCGAGCCGACGACGTCGTGGTGGTGGAACGAGACGGTCGCGCCCGGCCCGATCCGTCGCGTCGCGGGCTTGCCGATGTCGTGCAGCAGCGCGGCGAGGCGCAGCGTGATGTCGGGCGGCTCCCCGGGGTGCCGCGACCGCTCGAGCTCGATCGCCTGCCGCACGACCGTGAGGCTGTGCTCGTAGACGTCCTTGTGGTGCGCGTGCTCGTCGACCTCGAGCCGCAGCGCGGGCACCTCCGGCAGCACGCGCTCCGCGAGTCCGGTGTCGACGAGCAGACGGATGCCGGGCACCGGGTCGTCCGCGGACAGCAGCTTGACGAGCTCGTCGCGCACGCGCTCGGCGGAGACGATCGCGATGTCGTCCGCGCGCGCGACCATGGCATCCGTCGTCTCGGCGTCGACGTCGAAGCCGAGCTGCGCGGCGAACCGGGCCGCGCGCATCATGCGCAGCGGGTCGTCGCCGAACGAGACGTCGGGGGAGGAGGGCGTCGTGATGCGCCCGGCCAGGAGGTCGTCGAGCCCGTTCGACGGGTCGACGAGCTGCCGCTCGGGCAGGCGCAGCGCCATGGCGTTGATGGTGAAGTCGCGGCGGGCCAGGTCGCCCTCGAGCGAGTCGCCGAACGCGACCACGGGCTTGCGGGTCACGCCGTCGTAGGCGTCGCTGCGGTAGGTGGTGATCTCGACGCTCTCGTCGTCGACGCGCGCCGCGATCGTGCCGAACTCGCGGCCGACGTCCCACTGCGCCGAGCTGATCGGCCGCACGATCGCGAGCGTCTCGTCGGGCGACGCGCTCGTCGCGAAGTCGAGGTCGGTCAGCGGCCGGTCGAGGAACGCGTCGCGCACCGGGCCGCCGACGAGCGCGAGCTCGTGCCCGGCATCCGCGAACGCCGCGGCGAGCCGCGCGACGGCGGGGGAGGCGGCCAGGGAGCCCAGTCGCTCGATGCCCGCAGCGACGTTCACCACGTTCGGAAGGATAGCCGCCAGGTGGCCCCGATCGTCGGACTCTAGACTGGCGGCCATGCTGGACGGTCGGTTGTCGGAGACCCGGGCGTGAGGCGTCCGGCCCGTGCGGCCGCGCTCATCCTGCTCGCCGCCTCGGCGACGGTGGGCTCGCTGACGAGCGCCACCGCCGCGACCGCGAGCGCCACCGCCGCGACCGCGACCGCGGGCGCCACCGCCGAGACGGATGCGCCTGCCGCCGACCTGCCCGAGGCGTCGCCCGTGAGCGTGTCGCTCATCGTGCCGCTGACCGTGCCGATCTCGGAGGGCGCCTCGGTGCCCGCCGACACGCTCGAGACCCAGACCGCGCCGGGCGGCGACCTCGACGCCGTGCTGTGGGCCACGATCGACACCGCCGTGACCTACGCGATCGATCCGATGCTGATCGCGTCGATCCGCGGGCTCGGCGCGGACGCCCCCGCCTCGGCCACGGCGTGGCTCGACCGGCTCGCCGCGGCGACGAACCCCACGTTCCCGCTCGCGTGGGCCGACAGCGACCTGACCGCCCCCCTGCAGGCCGGTCGGGATCGCGTGCTCACCACCTCGTCGCTGCGCTTCCTGGTCGACCCGTCGGGGTTCGCCGCGGCATCCGACGACGACGACGACGCCACGCCCGCTCCGGACGGCGCGCTGCAGCCCGTGCCGACCGACGACGAGCTCGTCGCGTGGGACTACACGCTGCCGACCGCGGCCTGGCCGCGCGACGACACCGTCACGGCGGCCGACCTCGCGATCCTCGCGCACCGCCGGTCGTCGCCGACGATCGTGACGTCGACGAACGTGCAGCGCATCGACGAGCTCGCGGCCGCGACGACGGTCTCGAAGGCGGACGTGCTCGTCACCGACGACGCGGGCTCGGAGCTGCTGCAGGCCGCGCTCGGGGCGGCCGACGACGAGGTCTGGCAACAGGCGATCGACGCGCTCACCGCATCCGTCGGCGCTCGCTCGCTCGCCGCACCCGCGACGTCGCAGCGCTCGATCGTGCTCGCGCTCGACCGCACCTCGCCCGTGCCGACGATGCGCCTGGCCGCGACGATCGACGCGCTCGGCAGCGCCCAGGCGGTGCGGCTCGTCGGGCTCGACACGGTGGCGGCGCTCGGCCCGGCCGCCGCGCGCCTCGTCGACGAGCCGCAGAGCGGCGCGCGCGTCAAGCGCGTCGCGGAGCTGCTCGACGCCGAGCGCAGGGACGTGCGCGCCGCATCCGTCGCCGACGACCCCGCCGCGCTCGCCGGACTGCGCCGGGCCCGGCTGCTCGTGACGCTCTCGCCCGGCGCCGAGGACCCGCCGGGCGGCTGGCAGGGCTCGGCCCTGGCGTTCCTCGCCGAGTCGGAGGCGCTGCGCACGGGGGTGTCGATCGCCCCGACGAGTCCGTTCTCGCTGCTCGCCGATCACGCGGCGATCCCCGTGACCGTGCAGAACGATCTCGACGTGCCGGTCACGGTCTACGTCACGATCGACCCGATGCTGCCGCTCATCGACGTCGAGGACGCGGCCGTTCCGCTGCGCATCGAGCCGCGCTCGCAGGCGCGAGCGGACGTGCCGGTGCGCTCGATCGCGAACGGCAACGTCGAGCTCGCGATCTCGCTGCGCACGGCGGGCGACGCCCCGGTCGGCACGACGCTGTACGTGCGCACGAGCGTGCAGGCGGGCTGGGAGGGCCCGGTCACGGTCGTCTTCGCCGCCCTCGTCGTCGCCGTCTTCGCCCTCGGCATCGCGCGCGGCATCGTGCGCCGGCGCCGTGGCGTGCGCGCGGACAGCGCCGCGGCCGCGGACGACGTGGCGCCGCCCGAGAACGCGCCGCCCGAGAACACGCCCGAGAACGCGCCGCCGGAGAACGGATGAGCGGCGGGCTCGGCCGCGCGAGCGCCCTGTTCGCCTCGGGCACGATCGTGTCCCGGCTGCTCGGCTTCGTGAGCCTCGTGCTGCTCTCGCAGACGCTCGGCACGCGCGGCGAGCCGACGGACCTGTTCGGCATCGCGAACCAGCTGCCGAACAACGTCTACGCGATCGTCGCGGGGGGCCTGTTCAGCGCGGTGTTCGTGCCGGCGATCGTGCGCGCCGGCGTGCACAGCGACGGCGGTCAGGCGTTCGTGAACCGGCTCGTGACGCTCGGCCTCGTCGTGTTCACGGCGCTCGGCGTCGCCGCCACGCTCGCGGCCCCCGCGCTCGTGCGCGTCTACGCGTCCCCGACGCTGCTGGCGCGCCCCGGAGCGGATGACCTGCTCACCGCCTTCGCATGCTGGTGCCTTCCGCAGGTGCTCTTCTACGCGCTCTACAGCCTGTTCGGCGAGGTGCTCAACGCCCGCGGGGTGTTCGGGCCGTTCACGTGGGTGCCGGCGCTCAACAACGTCGTCGCGATCGCGGGGCTCGTCGTGTTCCGGGTCGCCTTCGACCTCGACGCGGCGCGCGCATCGGCCGAGGCCTGGACGCCGGCCATGGTCGCGGTGCTCGCCGGCAGCGCCACCCTCGGCGTCGCCGTGCAGGCGTTCGGCCTGCTGTTCTTCTGGCGCCGCACCGGCCTCGGCTTCCGCCCGGACTTCCACTGGCGCGGCGCCGGACTCGGTGCGGCGGGCCGCGCCGCGATCTGGACGTTCGGCATGGTGCTCATCACCCAGCTCGCGGGCGTCGTGCAGACGCAGGTGAGCTCGTCGGCGTCGGGCGACGACGCATCCGTGCGCGTGCTCGGCAACACCTGGCTCGTGTTCATGCTGCCGCACTCGATCGCCGCGGTCTCGATCGGCACGGCGTACTTCACCCGGATGGCGACCCACTCGCGCGACGGACGGCTCGGCGCGCTGCGCGACGACATCGGGTCGTCGCTCAACGCCATCGGCCTCGTGCTGGTGTTCTCGGCGATCGGGCTCATCGTGCTGTCCTTCCCGTTCAGCGCCGTGTTCGCGAGCCACGGCTGGGCGGACGTCACGGCCATGGCGCCCGTGCTCATCGCCTTCCTCGTCGGCCTCGTCCCGTTCAGCGTGCTGTTCGCGGTGCGCCGCATCTTCTACGCGCTCGACGACACGCGCACGCCGTTCTGGCTCACCGTGGCGCAGGCCGTCGTGTTCGTGCTGCTCGTGCTGCTCGTGCCCGTCGTGCTGCCGACGGATGCGGTCGCCCTCGGCATCGCGATCGTCACGACCGTGGCCGGCACCCTGCAGACCGGGCTCGGACTCGTGCTGCTGCGGCGCAAGCTCGGCCACCTGCGCGGCCGCGTGATCCTGCGTCGGCACGTGCAGTTCGCGGTGGCGGCGCTCCCCGCGGCGATCGTCGGCCTGCTCGCCGTCTGGGCGCTCGGCGGCCTGCACGCGGGCGGCTTCGGCGTGTCGAGCCCGCTCGGCGGGATCACCACCGTGGTCGTCGGCGGCGGCCTCATGGCCCTCGTCTACGCGGCGGTGCTGCGGGTGATGCACAACCCGCAGCTCGACGCGATCATCGGCCCGGTGCTGCGTCGCATCCGTCGCTGACGGCCGGCTCGTCGACGTGTCGTCCGCGCCCGTGGGTGCGGAATATCCCGCACCTAGGATGTGTTCCACCGCGTAGAACGACGCTCGCCGGCCGGCGGGCGTCCCGCCTTCTCAGGAGCAGCTCGTGCGTCAGACCATCATCATCGGCTCGGGTCCCGCCGGCTACACCGCGGCGATCTACGCCGCCCGTGCGAACCTCGCGCCGCTCGTGATCGCGAGCTCGGTCGAGTTCGGCGGCGAGCTCATGAAGACCACCGAGGTGGAGAACTTCCCCGGCTTCCCCGACGGCATCATGGGGCCCGACCTGATGATGAAGATGCAGGCGCAGGCGGAGCGTTTCGGCGCCGAGATCGTCTACGACGACGTCGTGAAGCTCGAGCTCACGGGCGACGTGAAGCGCGTGCACCTCGGCAACGGCGGCGTTGAAGAGGCCCTCACGGTCATCTACGCGACCGGCTCGGCCTACCGCAAGCTCGGGCTCGACGATGAAACCCGCCTGAGCGGTTACGGCGTCTCGTGGTGCGCGACGTGCGACGGCGCGTTCTTCCGCGACAAGGAGATCGCGGTCGTCGGCGGCGGCGACTCGGCGATGGAGGAGGCGACCTTCCTCACCCGGTTCGCCGAGAAGGTGCACGTCGTGCACCGCAAGGACGCGCTGCGCGCCTCGGCCGCGATGCAGGAGCGGGCGTTCGCCGACCCGAAGATCCAGTTCCACTGGAACAAGGAGGTGTCGGGCATCCACGGCGACGACCTCGTCGACGGCGTGCGCCTGACGGACACCGTCGACGGATCCGTCGCGGATCTGGACCTGTCCGGCCTGTTCATCGCGATCGGCGCCGACCCGCGCACCCACCTCGTGCACGGTCAGCTCGAGCTCACCGCCGAGGGCACCATCCGCGTCGACGGGCGCAGCTCGCGCACCAACCTGCCCGGCGTATTCGCCGCGGGCGACGTGATCGACCCCGACTACAAGCAGGCCGCGACCGCGGCGGGCTCGGGGGTCGTCGCCGCGCTCGACGCCGAGCACTACCTGGCCGCACTGCCCACGGACCTCGTGGCCGCCGCCCTGCAGCCGAGCACCGGCATCCCGAGCACCGAGACCAACACCCCCGTCGGCGCCTGATCGCACCGACCCCGAACGAGAGACGAGAGATATGAGCAGCGCACACGACGTCACCGACGCCACCTTCCAGAGCGAGGTGCTCGGCAGCGAGGACACGATCATGGTCGACTTCTGGGCCGAGTGGTGCGGCCCGTGTCGCGCGGTCTCGCCGATCCTCGACCAGATCGCGACCGAGCACTCCGACAAGATCAAGATCGTCAAGCTCAACGTCGACGACAACCCCGAGACCGCGATGAAGTACCGGATCACGTCGATCCCGGCGATGAAGGTCTTCAAGGGCGGCGAGGTCGTCAAGACCGTCATCGGCGCGAAGCCGAAGCCGGCGCTCGAGCACGACCTCGCGGAGTTCCTCGCGTAGTCGACGCGGCCAATAGCCCGATCGCGGCCCCTTCTCCCTGTCGGAGCGGGGGCCGCATCCGTTAACCACCTAGGGTGGAGCCCTGGCGCGCCGTGCGCCCGAGGGCGCGTCGTGCGCGCGAGAGAACAGGACGGACATGAACCGACAGGACCTGTCGGGGGGCAACAACCTCGACCCGTGGTACGACAGCTACGCCGCGCGCACCGCCGGCCTGGCCGCCTCCGAGGTCCGAGCCCTGTTCGCCGTCGCGTCGCGGCCCGAGGTGGTCTCGCTCGCCGGCGGCATGCCGTTCGTCTCCGCCCTGCCGAAGGAGCGTCTCGACGACACCCTCGCCCGCGTGATGCGCGACCGCGGCCCGGTGGCGCTGCAGTACGGCTCCGGCCAGGGCGACCCGGTGCTGCGCGAGCAGATCCTCGAGGTGATGGCGCTCGAGGGCATCCACGGCAGCGCCGACGACGTCGTCGTCACCACGGGCTCGCAGCACGCGCTCGAGCTCATCACGAAGCTCTTCGTCGACCCGGGCGACGTCGTGCTCGCCGAGGGGCCGAGCTACGTCACGGCGATGGTCGTGTTCCGGTCGTTCCAGGCCGACATCCGGCACGCCGCGATGGACGAGCACGGGCTGATCCCGGATGCGCTGCGCGCGAAGATCGCGGAGCTGAAGACCGCGGGCAAGCGGATCAAGTTCCTCTACACGATCCCGACGTTCTCCAACCCCGCCGGTGTGACGCTGAGCTGGGAGCGGCGCGTCGAGATCCTCGAAATATGCCGGTCAGAAGGCATTCTCGTGCTCGAGGACAACCCCTACGGCCTGCTCTACTTCGACGCCCCGCCGCCGAACGCGATGCGCTCGCTCGACGACGAGGGCGTCGTCTACCTCGGCACGTTCTCGAAGACCCTCGCGCCGGGCTTCCGGGTCGGCTGGGCGCTTGCGCCGCACGCCATCCGCGAGAAGCTCATCCTCGCCAACGAGGCCGCGATCCTCTCGCCGTCGTCGTTCAACCAGCTCGTGATCAGCGACTACCTCGCGACCACCGACTGGCGCGGCCAGATCGACACGTTCCGCGGCGTGTACCGCGAGCGGCGCGACGCGATGCTGCAGGCGCTCGACGACTACCTGCCCGACCTCGAGTGGACCGTGCCGAACGGCGGCTTCTACGTGTGGCTCTCGCTGCCGCGCGACCTCGACTCGAAGGCGATGCTGCCGCGCGCCGTCACCGAGCTCGTCGCGTACACGCCCGGCACCGCGTTCTACGCCGACGGGCAGGGTGCCGACCGCATCCGCCTGTCGTTCTGCTACCCGACGCCCGAGTTCATCCGCGAGGGCATCCGCCGGCTCGCGAAGGTCGTGAACGGCGAGCGGGATCTGGTCGACACGTTCGCCGGCACCGGCTCGCTCGAGCTGCCGCGACTCGATCAGGATGCGGTGTTCATCCCACCGACAAACCTTGCCTGACCAGCATTTCTGTGGAGGATCGCGCCATGCCCGATCGCACGATCGTCGTGCTCGCCGGCGGCCTGTCGCACGAGCGGGACATCTCGCTGCGCTCGGGCCGGCGGGTCGCCGACAGCCTGCACCAGCCCGGAACGCGCGTCATCGTGCGCGACCCCGACGCGACGCTGCTCGACTACCTGCGCGCCGAGCGGCCGGACGTCGTGTGGCCCGTGCTGCACGGTGCGAGTGGCGAGGACGGCACCCTCAAGGAGCTCCTCGAGGCGCTCGGCATCCCGTTCGTCGGGTCCCGCGCGGATGCCACCCGCCTCGCCTGGGACAAGCCGACGGCGAAGACGCTCGTCGCGCGCGCCGGGGTGCCGACCCCGGCGTCCTTCACCCTCACCCGTGACTCGTTCCGCGAGCTCGGCGCGGCCGCGGTGCTCGACGTGACGGCGCACGAGCTGCCGGTGCCCGTCGTGGTCAAGCCGGCGCGCGGCGGCTCCGCGCAGGGCGTGCGCATCGTCGACGACCCCGACGATCTGCCGCGCGCCATGGTCGGCGCGTACACCTACTGGGAGGCGGCGCTCGTCGAGCAGAAGATCGTCGGCACGGAGATCGCGGTGAGCGTCATCGACACGGGCGACGGGCCGGTGGCGCTGCCCGCCGTCGAGATCGTCCCGCGCTCGGGCGTGTACAGCTTCGAGGCGCGCTACACCGCGGGGGAGACGCGGTACTACGCACCCGCCCGGATCCCGGATGCCGCGGCCGACCGCGCCGCGCAGGTCGCGGTCGCCGCGCACACGGCCCTCGGCATGCGGCACATCTCCCGCATCGACCTCATCGTCGACGGCGCGGGCACCCCGTGGTTCCTCGAGGCGGCGACCATGCCGGGTCTCACGGAGACGTCGCTCTTCCCGCTCGCCCTCGAGGCCGCGGGGCACGACGTCGGCTGGGTCTACTCGGCGTTGGCCGACGCCGCGCTCACCGCCTAGCCCGTCCGCGCCCCCGGTCGTCCCCGGTCGTCTGGCCCGGTGTGAGGACGTTCTGCGCGTGTGAGGACTGTCCGGGGCGTCCTCACACGCGCAAAACATCCTCACACCGGGCCAGGCGGAGGCGGAGGCGGAGGGGGGCGCGGGGGGCGCGGGGCTAGCGGAAGCCCGGGTCGCCGAGCTCGGCGAGGATGCGGTTGAGGTCGCCGATGGTCGCGAACTCGATCGTGATGGTGCCCTTGGCCGCGCCGAGCTGCACCCGCACGCGCGTGTCGAGGCGGTCGCCGAGGCGCTCGGCGATCTCGTCGAGGTGACCCTGACGCTTTCCGGCGCTCGGCTTGGGCGCGCGCTTCGGCTTGTTCGAGAGCCGCGCCGCGATCTCCTCAGCGGCGCGCACGGAGAGGTCCTGGTTGACGATCCGGTCGGCGAGCTGCTCCATGGTCACGACATCCGCCGTGGACAGGATGGCCCGCGCGTGTCCCGCGCTCAGCACCCCGGCGGCGACGCGCGACTGCACGGCGGCGGGCAGGCGCAGCAAGCGCAGCGTGTTCGTGATCTGGGGGCGCGACCGCCCGATCCGCTCGCCGAGCTGCTCCTGGGTGATGCCGAAGTCGGCGATGAGCTGCTGGTACGCGGATGCCTCCTCCAGCGGGTTGAGCTGCGCGCGGTGGATGTTCTCCAGCAGGGCGTCGCGCAGCATGGCATCGTCCGCCGTCTCGCGCACGACCGCCGGGATCGTCTGCAGGCCGGCGGCCTTCGCGGCGCGGAGGCGCCGCTCGCCCATGATGAGCTCGTACTGCGGACCACCCGGCGCCGCGCCCTTGAGCGGACGCACCACGATGGGCTGCAGCACGCCGAACTCGCGCACCGACACGACGAGCTCGGCGAGCTCCTCCTCGCGGAACTCGGTGCGGGGCTGCTGCGGGTTGGGGATCACCTCGGCGGGGCTCACGCTCACCAGCCGGGCGCCGGGCACGGCCACGAGCTCGTCGTCGGTGGGCGTCTCGCCGCCGAAGAACACGTCCGTCGCCTTCTCCTGCGTGTCCCCCGTGGGGATCAGGGCGCCGATTCCCCGGCCGAGTCCGGTGCGCTTGGGTGCGGCCATCAGGCGGGTGCCCCTCTCCGTGCGATCTCCCCGGCGGCCTCGAGGTACGAGATCGATCCGGCCGACGAGCCATCGTAGGCGATGACGGTCTGCTGGTAGCTCGGCGCCTCCGATATGCGCACCGAACGCGGGATGAGGGTCGCGAGCGTCTCGGCCGGGAAGTGCTCGCGCACCTCGTCGGCGACCTGGTTCGCGAGGTTGGTGCGCGAGTCGTACATCGTGAGCAGGATCGTCGACACGCGCAGATCGGGGTTGAGGTGCTTCTCGATGAGACCGATGTTGCCGAGCAGCTGGCTCAGCCCCTCGAGCGCGTAGTACTCGCACTGGATCGGGATGAGCACCTCGCGCGCGGCGACGAACGCGTTGATCGTCAGCAGCCCGAGCGAGGGCGGGCAGTCGATGAAGACGTAGTGGATGTCGTGGTCGAGCTGCGCGAGGTACGCGTCGAGGGCGGTGCGCAGTCGCTGTTCGCGCGCGACGAGCGACACGAGCTCGATCTCCGCGCCCGCGAGGTGGATCGTGGCCGGCACGCACCACAGGGTGTCGCTGTCCGGGCTGCGCTGCACGACCTCGGCGATCTCGGCGTCGCCGACGATGACGTCGTACACGCTCGTCGTCTCGGCACGGTGCTCGACACCGAGCGCGGTCGAGGCGTTGCCCTGCGGATCGAGGTCGATGACGAGCACGTTCGCGCCGCGGCGGGCGAGCGCGGCCGCGAGATTCACGGTCGTCGTGGTCTTGCCGACCCCGCCCTTCTGGTTCGCGACCGTGATCACACGCGTGCGCTCGGGCAGCGGCAGCTGCTGGCCCTCGACGGCGGCGCGGCGGCGGGTGATCTCGGCCAGCTCGCGCGCGAGCGGCGTGTCGTCGTCCGACACGGTGTTCTCGGCGACGGTGTTCGGGGCGGGTGCGGCGACGCTCTCCGGCGCAGGGCCGGACAGCGCGGCGTCGTCGGAATCCACGACGTCTCCTTCGGATGTTTCACGTGAAACGTTGGGGGCGGATGCCGCGGGGCGCGGCGGGGGGAGGGCCCGGTAACGGTCAGTTCACTGTAGCCCGGAACACGCGGGTGACCTCGGGACCCAGGTCGGCACCGAGCGTCAGCACCTCGACGTCGGCGAGTCGCGCGCGGCGGATCTCCTTCTCGGCCGCCGCCACCTCGTCGTGCACGCGCTCGCCCTTGAGGAAGAGCAGCGTGCCGCCCGGGCGCACCAGCCCGCGAGTGATCGGGATGAGCGTCTTCAGCGCGGAGACCGCACGGGCCGTGACGACATCCGCGGGCTCGTCGAGCCGCACCTCCTGCGCACGGCCGCGCAGCACGGTCACGTTGTCGAGGCCGAGCCGATCGCGTTCCGCCGCGAGCCACTCGGTGCGCCGCTCCATCGGCTCGATGAGCGTGAGGCGGGTGTCCGGGCGGGCGATCGCGAGCACGAGGCCCGGCAGGCCCGCGCCACTGCCGACGTCCGCGACGTGCGCTCCGTCGGGCAGCAGCGGAGCGAGCAGCGCGCTGTTGACGACGTGGCGCGTCCACAGCCGGGGCAGCTCCTGCGGGCCGATCAGCCCGAGGAGCTCGCCGAACTCGCGCAGGTGCGCGACGTACGCTCGCGCCACGGGGGTGCGGTCGCCGAAGACGACGGATGCCGCGGGCGGCTCGGCCTCGAGCGCGCCGGCCGTCGACGGGTCGGTCATCGGGAGCGATGTTTCACGTGAAACTAGGCCCGCGTGATGACGGTGTGCCGATCGCGGCCCTCGCCCTCGGACTCCGAGGCGAAGCCGCGCTCGGAGACGATGTCGTGCACGACCTTGCGCTCGTAGGACGACATCGCGGGCAGCGCGGCCGAGGCGGCGCCGTCGTCGAGGCGTGCGATGGCGGCATCCACGAGCGAGGCGAGCTCCGCCGCGCGGGCGTCGCGCGATCCGCCGACGTCGAGGATGAGCCGCGAGAACTCGCCCGTGCGGGTCTGCACGGCGATGCGCGTGAGCTCCTGCAGGGCGCCCACCGTGTCCGGCTTCGCGAGCAGGCGCAGGCCGTCGGCCGATGCGCCGTCCGCGGGAGCGGTCACCGACAGGTAGACCCGTCCGCCGCGGGTGTCGATCTCGATGTCGCCGTCGAGGTCGACGATGTCGAGCAGTTCCTCGATGTAGTCGGCCGCGACGTCGCCCTCGTCGGGCACGGCCGCATCCGTCACGCTCTCGACGGTGCTCGCTGCTGGGGTGTCGGTCATCGCTTGTTCCCGCTCTTCTTCGCTCGGTTCTTCGAGATGGGCTGCTGGCGCTGGGTGGTCTTCGGCTGGACGATCGCCGGCGTCTCGGTCTCGACCACGGTGATGCCGCGGCGCTGATTGCGACGCGCGAGTCGGGCCTCACGCGCGAGCGCCGCCTCACTGCCGGGCGTCGGCATGTTCCGGATAACGAGGAACTGCTGCGCCATCGTCCAGATGTTCGAGGTCAGCCAGTAGAACATCGTGCCGATCGGGAACGCGAAGCCCGAGAACGCGAACACCAGCGGGAGGATGTAGAGCAGGATGCGCTGCTGGCGGTACATCGGGCTGGCCTTCATCTCGGCCGACTGGTTCTTCGACATGATCTGCAGCTGCGTGATGAACTGCGACGCCGTCATGATGACGACCATCACGGCGGCGATCACGACGACGAGCGCGTTGCCCGCGTCGAGCGCGGTCTGGATGCTCAGGCTCAGGGGGGCGGCGCCGCCGAACAGTGCCGACTTGCCGAACTGGTCGGAGAGCTGCTGCGTGAGCAGGCCGACGCCCGCCTTGTCGCCGCGGGCCTCCTGCAGCACCGAGAACAGCGAGAAGAAGATCGGCATCTGGATGAGCAGCGGCAGGCACGAGGCGAGCGGGTTCGTGCCCGTCTTCTTGTAGAGGTCCATGGTCTCGCGCGACATCGCCTCGCGCGAGAACTGGTCCTTCTTGCCCTTGTACTTGTCCTGGATCTTCTTGAGCTGCGGCGCGACCTCGAGCATCCGGCGCTGGCTCTTGATCTGGCGCACGAAGATCGGGATGAGCGCGGCGCGCACGATGAGCACGAGGCCGACGATCGAGAGCACCCAGGTGAGGCCGGCGCCGGGGTCGAGTCCGATGGCCGTGAGCAGCCAGTGGAAGCCGACGAGAATGGCCTCGATGACCCATTTCACGGGCCAGAGGACGGTGCCGAGGATGTCAGGCATGGCGGTGGCGGGTCCCTTCCTAGGACTCGGTGGCGGTGACGGCCGGCAGCACGAAGCCGAACCGGGTCACGCGGTAGCGATGGTGGTGTGCGGGCGGCACGTCGTCGACGCCCCCGGCGGCCCACGGATGACAGCGCGCGATGCGCCAGCCGCCGAGGGCCACCCCCTTCACGACACCGTGGGTCTGGATGGCCTGCAGCGCGTAGTGCGAGCAGGACGGGTAGTAGCGGCAGACGTCGCCGTACAGCGGGGAGATGACGGCCCGGTAGACGCGCAGCACCGCGACGCACAGGTTGCGGGGGGCGAGCACGAGGAGGAGTGCGACACGCGTCATCGCTGGGCTGTCCCCTCGGTCCTCGCACGGTCGAGCGCGCGATCCACGCCCGCGCGGAGCGTATCCCACGGCACCTCGACGATGCCCGGGAGGGCGCGCACCACGACGTCCGCGCCACGGGGCCGGTCCGGGAGCGCCGCACGGCCGATGGCGCGAAGGCGCCGGGTCACGAGGTGGCGCTCGACGGATCCGCCGACCGCCTTCGACACGATGAAACCGAATCGCGTGGGGGAGGCGGCATCCGTCTCGCGCACGTAGACGACGGCGACGGGCGTCGCAAAACGACGACCGGACCGCACGACGGTGCGGAAGTCCGCACCGCGCGCGATCCGGTTCACGCGGGAAAGCACTGGCGACGCACCCGGAGGGTGCGCGTCAGGCGGAGAGCTCGCTGCGTCCCTTGCGGCGGCGGGCCGCGAGGATCGCGCGGCCGGCGCGGGTGCGCATGCGGAGGCGGAAGCCGTGCACCTTGGCGCGACGGCGGTTGTTCGGCTGGAAAGTACGCTTGCTCATGAGTGCTCCATGCCCTGCCGCGGGCAGGGAAGATCAGCGGATGCCCGTTGGACACGGACGGAAGTCAACCGGTTAAAAATAGGGCCCGAACGCGCTCCGGTCAAACGGATCAGGCCGATCGACCAGTATCGCGCGCATCCACACCCTGTTGATAGCGACGCGCCGACGCGCATAGGGTGAACTCCGTCCCACGCCCGGAGCCCGCGTCGCCACTCGGATCCGAGGTTATCCCGGCGGTGGATAACGTTGTGGAAAACACGGCCGCGCCCGAGGGCCGTGTGATGAGGAGGATCCGTGGCCGAGGCCGACCCGACGCCCGCCGTGTGGCGAGCCGTGCTCGCCCGCATCGCCGACGACGAGCGCGTGACGCCCCAGCTCATCGGCTTCGTGAACCTCATCGAGCCGCGCGGGGTGATGGCCGGCACGCTCTACCTCGAGGTGCCGAACGAGCTCACCCGCGGGATGATCGAGCAGCGCGTGCGCAACCCGATCATGGACGCGATCCGCTCCGCCGGCGACCCGGACGTGCAGAACTTCGCGGTCATCGTGAACCCGTCGATCCAGCAGGACGTGCTCACCCAGCGCGACGAGGAGCAGCCCTACATCGAGCCGTCCGTCGTCTCGGCGCCGACGCCCGTGCGCAGCGGCGACTCCCGGTTGAGCGCCAAGTACAACTTCGACAACTTCGTCATCGGCAGCTCCAACCGGTTCGCCCACGCCGCCGCGGTCGCCGTGGCCGAGGCGCCGGCCAAGGCGTACAACCCGCTGTTCATCTACGGCGACTCCGGGCTCGGCAAGACCCACCTGCTGCACGCCATCGGCCACTACGCCGAGAGCCTTTACCCCGGCATCCGCGTGCGCTACGTGAGCTCGGAGGAGTTCACGAACGACTTCATCAACTCGATCGCGAACAACCGCGCGTCGGCGTTCAACTCCCGCTACCGCGAGATCGACATCCTGCTCATCGACGACATCCAGTTCCTGCAGGGCAAGGACTCCACGCAGGAGGCGTTCTTCCACACCTTCAACACGCTGCACGATCACAACAAGCAGGTCGTCATCACGAGCGACCTGGCGCCGAAGCAGCTCACCGGCTTCGAGGACCGGATGCGGTCCCGGTTCGAGTGGGGACTGATCACCGACGTGCAGGCCCCCGACCTCGAGACCCGCATCGCGATCCTGCGCAAGAAGGCCCAGAACGACCGGCTGCAGATCGACAACGAGATCCTCGAGTACATGGCCTCGAAGGTGTCGAGCAACATCCGCGAGCTCGAGGGCACCCTCATCCGCGTCACGGCGTTCGCGAACCTCAACCGCACGCCCGTCGACATGCAGCTCGTGCAGACCGTGCTCAAGGACCTGATCACCCTCGACGAGGACAACGTCATCGCGCCGGTCGACATCATCAATCACACCGCGGACTACTTCAAGCTCACGGTCGACGACCTGTACGGCTCGAGCCGGAGCCAGGCGGTCGCCACCGCGCGCCAGATCGCGATGTACCTGTGCCGCGAGATGACGAACCTGTCACTGCCGAAGATCGGCCAGCTGTTCGGCAACCGCGACCACACCACCGTGATGTACGCGAACAAGAAGATCACCGAGCTCATGAAGGAGCGCCGGTCGATCTACAACCAGGTCACCGAGCTCACCGCGCGCATCAAGCAGAACCACCGGTTCAGCAACTGACGAGCAGCTCGCGCGGCTTCTGCACAATCTGTGGACAACGGTGTGGAGAACCCGGGGAGACACGCCGCCCGGGGTGTGAGCGATCGACCGCCGGCCTGTGGGCGGGACGGTCGACGCCGCGGCCGCCGTCCCGAGCCGAGCCGTCTCGATGCACACGCCGCCCACATCTCACACGCGTGTAGTTCCCGCCCGTCGACTGTCCTCCACCGGGTTATCCCCAGTTCCCACAGGCGTTAACACTCCTAGAGATCTCTTCTCATCCAGGGGGCGATCCGGCAACCTCCCCGAAGCC
This sequence comes from Galbitalea sp. SE-J8, assembly GCF_030345695.1. Classification (GTDB taxonomy): domain Bacteria; phylum Actinomycetota; class Actinomycetes; order Actinomycetales; family Microbacteriaceae; genus JAUASV01. Next base: position 209,476 of record NZ_JAUASV010000004.1, read on the forward strand.
GGCGGTTCGGCGCTGTGCCAGTATTAACCGGCCAACCCAGAGCCCACCTCCCACGCGACAGGGGTACCCGTGAGATTCCAGGTCAATCGCGACGTGTTCAGTGAAGCTGTCTCGTTCGCGGTGAAGCTCCTGCCGCAGCGCACCACGCTGCCGATCCTCTCGGGCGTGCTCATCGAGACCACGGATGCCGGACTCACGCTCTCGTCGTTCGACTACGAGGTGTCGTCGCAGACCGTCATCGCCGCGGAGGTCGACGAGCCGGGGCGCGTGCTCGTGTCGGGCCGGCTGCTCAACGACATCGCGAGCCGGCTGCCGAGCGCGCCCGTCATCATCTCGACCGACGAGGGACGGGTCGCCGTCTCCTGCGGCTCGGCGCACTTCACGCTGCTGAGCATGCCCGTCGAGGAGTACCCGACCCTGCCGACGATCGGCGACCCGTCGGGCTCGCTCGCCGCGGAGGACTTCTCCGAGGCGGTCGCGCAGGTGGCCGTCGCGGCATCCCGCGACGACGTCACCCCGGTCATCACGGGCGTGCAGCTCGAGATCGCCGACGGCTCGATCTCGTTCATCGCGACCGACCGGTACCGGGTCGCCGTCCGGCAGATCGCCTGGGCCGCAGCCGACACGGGAGCGGATGCCGCGACCGCGCTCATCCCGGCCCGCACGCTCGTCGAGGTCGGCAAGACCTTCGGGCACTCGGGCGACGTCGCCGTCTCGATCACCTCGACCGACGATCGCGAGCTCATCGCGTTCAGCGCCGGCAACAAGACGGTGACGTCGCTGCTCATCAAGGGCAACTTCCCGCCGGTCAAGCGGCTGTTCCCCGAGTCGGTCGACAACTACGCCGTCGTCGGCACGGCCGAGCTCGTCGAATCGGTGCGCCGCGTCGCGCTCGTGCTCGAGCGCGAGGCCGCGCTGCGCTTCTCCTTCTCCACCGACGGACTCACCCTCGAGGCCATCGGCTCCGAGCAGGCCCAGGCTTCCGAGAGCATCGACGCTTTCCTCACCGGTGCGGACACGGTCGTCTCGCTCAAGCCGGCGTTCCTCCTCGACGGCCTGGGTGCTGTGCACTCCGAGTTCGTGCGGATCTCGTTCACCGCGACCGAGAACCCGAACAAGCCCGGGCCCGTGCTCATCACGAGCCAGTCGTCGAAGGATCAGCCGGGGGCGGACAACTACAGGTATCTCCTGCAGCCCAACCTCCTCCTGCGCTGACATCCACCACTGTCATAGGCAAAGGGACAACTCAACATGCACATCGGACTCATCGGCCTCGGCAAGATGGGCAACAACATGCGCGGCCGCCTGCGCGAGCACGGCATCGAGGTCACGGGCTACGACCCGAACCCCGCGGTCACGGATGTCCCCGACCTCGCGGCTCTTGCGGCCGCGGTGCCGGGCCCCCGCATCATCTGGGTCATGGTGCCCTCCGGGAGGATCACCGACGGGGTGATCAACGACCTCGCCGGCGTGCTGAGCGAGGGCGACCTCGTGATCGAGGGCGGCAACTCGCGTTTCACCGAGGACTTCACCCACCAGGCCGTGCTCGCGGAGAAGGGCATCAAGTACGTCGACGCCGGCGTCTCCGGCGGCGTCTGGGGCCTCACGAACGGCTACGGCTTGATGGTCGGCGGTGACGACTCCGACATCGAGCGCGCGCTGCCCGTGTTCGACGCGCTGCGCCCGGACGGCCCCCGCGAGGAGGGCTTCGTGCACGTCGGTCCGGTCGGATCGGGCCACTACGCGAAGATGGTGCACAACGGCATCGAGTACGCGCTCATGCAGGCCTACGCCGAGGGCTACGAGCTGCTGCTCAAGCGCGACGACCTCATCAAGGACCTGCCGGGCACGTTCGCCGCCTGGCAGCGCGGCACGGTCGTGCGCTCCTGGCTGCTCGACCTCATGGTCAAGGCCCTCAAGGAGGACCCGCAGTTCGACGACATCGAGGGTTACGTGGAGGACTCGGGCGAGGGTCGCTGGACCGTCGAGGAGGCGATCAACAACGCCGTGCCCGTGCCGACGATCGCCGCGTCGATCTTCGCGCGCTTCGTCTCGCGCCAGGAGGACTCGCCGTCGATGAAGGCCGTCGCCGCGCTGCGCAAGCAGTTCGGCGGCCACGCGGTGCGCCCGAAGGACTGATCCCGGCACCGCCGTCGCAGGATGGTGATGCCCAGGCAGGTCGAGTCGAGCGGGAGGTGCGGATGTACGTCACCCACCTCTCGCTCGCCGACTTCCGCAACTACGCGACGCTCGAGGTCGAGCTGGTCCCCGGCGCGAACGTGTTCGTCGGCAGCAACGGCCAGGGCAAGACGAACCTCGTCGAGGCGCTCGGCTACCTGAGCACCCTGGGGTCGCACCGGGTCTCGAGCGATCAGGCCCTCATCCGTCAGGGCACGGATGCCGCGGTCGTGCGTGCCCGGATCGCCCACGACGAGCGCGCGATCCTCGCCGAGGTGCAGATCAACCGCAGCGGCGCCAATCGCGCGCAGGTGAACCGCGCCGCGATCAGGCCACGCGAGCTGCCGCGCTACGTCGCGACGGTGCTGTTCGCCCCCGAGGACCTCGCGCTCGTGCGCGGTGAGCCCTCCGGTCGACGACGATTCCTCGACGAACTGCTCGTCGCCCGCACGCCGCGGCTCGCCGGCGTGCTCGGCGACTACGACCGGGCGCTCCGGCAGCGCAACACCCTGCTCAAGTCCGCGCGCGCGACGCGGGTGAGCGAGGCGCAGCTGAGCACGCTCGACGTGTGGGACGAGCGGCTCGTCGCCTTCGGCGCCGAGATCGTCGCGGCGCGCGGCGCGCTCGTGGACGAGCTGCGCCCGGAGGTCAGCGCCGCGTACGCGACCATCGCCGGCGCCGAGCACGACGCGTCCCTCGCGAGCTACCTGAGCATCCGCGCGTCCCGAACGCCCGACGACGACGAGCCCTCGGCCGACGGCACCGTCGCGGCGTCGCTGAGCGCACCGGATGCCGCGGCCGAGTTCGCGGCGTCGCTCGCCCGATCGCGCCGCGCGGAGCTCGAGCGCGGCCTCACCCTGACCGGACCGCACCGCGACGACCTCGTGCTCACCCTCAACGGGCTGCCGGCGCGCGGCTACGCGAGCCACGGCGAGTCGTGGTCGTTCGCGCTCGCCCTCAAGCTTGCGGCCGCGCGGCTGCTGCGCCGCGAGTCGTCGCTAGGCGACCCGGTGCTCGTGCTCGACGACGTGTTCGCCGAGCTCGACGCATCGAGGCGGGCGCGTCTCGCGGCCGCAGTGCACGACTTCGAGCAGGTGCTCATCACCGCGGCGGTGCTCGACGACGTGCCGGAGGAGCTCGCCGGGCGCGTGATCCGCATCCGTGCCGGCGCGCTCGAGAGCGGAGTGGGCGCGTGACGGCCGGTGGAGGAGAGGAGCCGGAGCTCGCCCCGGCCGACGAGGCGCAGGCGGTCTACCTGCGGTTCCGCGAGGTGTTCGGCGGCCGGCGCCGCGGCCGCGGCCGGCGCCGAGCGCCCGAGCCCGAGGGCGCCAACGTGCCGTTCGCCCTCGGTCGCGACCCGCGCGGCCTCGGCGACGTGCTCGACGCGCTCACCACCTCGCTCGGCTGGGACTCGCCGCTCGCCGAGTCCGACCTGCTGCTCGCCTGGCCGCGGATCGTCGGCGCGGAGACGGCCGCCCACTCGACCCCGGTCTCGATCGAGGACGGCCGCCTGCTCGTGCGCTGCGACTCGACGGCGTGGGCGACGCAGCTGCGCCTGATGCGGTCGAGCATCGTGACGCGCATCGTCGAGGAGCACCCGGATGCGGGCGTGCAGTCCGTGCGTTTCGACGGACCGGACGCCCCATCCTGGAAACGCGGCCTCAGATCGGTCCAGGGGCGCGGTCCGCGCGATACCTACGGCTGAGACGATTCGTTTGGTCACCGCGTCGGCGTTCGCCCGTCACGCGGGCATCCTGCCGGTTTTCGGGCTGTCGAGCGGGTAGACTGGGCGGGTCGCCGTGAGCCCTCCACTCGCTCGGAATCCCGCCTCGGATGACGCATCCCCCCGTGGTCAGGAGTACAGCCGAACATGCCGTCCGAGAACTCGAAGAACCAGACTCCCGACAGCTCGTACGGCGCCGAACAGATCCAGGTTCTCGAGGGGCTCGAGGCGGTGCGCAAGCGCCCCGGCATGTACATCGGCTCGACCGGGCCGCGCGGTCTGCACCACCTGGTCTACGAGATCGTCGACAACTCCGTCGACGAGGCGCTCGCCGGCTACGCGACCCACATCGAGGTGACGATCCGCCGGGACGGCTCGGTGCGCGTCGTCGACGACGGCCGCGGCATCCCGGTCGCCGAGCATCCGGTGGAGAAGAAGTCGACCCTCGAGGTCGTGCTCACCGTGCTGCACGCCGGCGGCAAGTTCGGCGGCGGCGGATACGCCGTCTCCGGCGGGCTGCACGGCGTCGGCTCGTCGGTCGTCAACGCGCTGTCGTTCCGGCTCGACGCCGAGGTGAGCCGCGACGGCGCGGTGTGGCGGCAGAGCTACGAGAACGGCGTGCCGCTCTCGCCCGTCGAGGAGGGCGAGCCCACCGACGCGACCGGCACCACGATCACGTTCTGGCCGAACAGCGACATCTTCGAGACCGTCGAGTTCGACTACGAGACGCTCAAGACGCGCTTCCAGCAGATGGCGTTCCTCAACAAGGGCCTCCGCATCCAGCTGCAGGACGAGCGCGAGGTCGACGACGAGACGGGCGACGTGCGCGGCGACGTGTTCCTCTACGAGCGCGGCCTCGTCGACTACGTCGAGTACCTCAACGGCGCCAAGAAGAGCGAGGTGATCCACCCCGAGATCATCAGCTTCGAGTCGGAGGACACCGAGAAGCGGATCGCGCTCGAGGTCGCGATGCAGTGGACGACCGCGTACAGCGAGAGCGTGCATACCTACGCCAACACGATCAACACGCACGAGGGCGGCACTCACGAGGAGGGCTTCCGCGCGGCGCTCACGACCCTCGTCAACCGCTACGCGCGCGAGCAGAAGCTGCTGCGCGAGAAGGACGAGAACCTGTCCGGGGACGACGTGCGCGAGGGCCTCACCGCCGTCGTCTCGATCAAGCTCGGCGAGCCGCAGTTCGAGGGCCAGACCAAGACCAAGCTCGGCAACACCGAGGCGAAGTCGTTCGTGCAGCGCGTCGTCGGGCAGGAGCTCGGCCACTGGTTCGAGAGCAACCCGGGTCAGGCGAAGGATGTCGTGCGCAAGTCGATCATGGCGTCGCAGGCGCGCATGGCCGCGCGAAAGGCGCGCGAGCAGACACGCCGCAAGGGACTGCTCGAGGGCGGCGGCATGCCGGGCAAGCTCAGCGACTGCTCGAGCAAGGACCCGGTGCGCTCGGAGATCTTCCTCGTCGAGGGCGACTCGGCGGGAGGGTCCGCGAAGACCGGCCGCAATCCCGAGACGCAGGCGATCCTGCCGCTGCGCGGCAAGATCCTCAACGTCGAGAAGGCGCGGCTCGACCGCGCGCTCGCGAACGCCGAGATCCAGGCGATGATCACCGCGTTCGGCACGGGCATCGGCGAGGACTTCGACGGCGAGAAGGCCCGGTACCACAAGATCGTGCTCATGGCGGATGCCGACGTCGACGGCCAGCACATCACGACGCTGCTGCTCACCCTCATCTTCCGGTACATGCGACCGCTCATCGAGATGGGCTACGTCTACCTCGCGCAGCCGCCGCTCTACCGCCTCAAGTGGACGAACGCCGACCACGAGTACGTCTACACCGACCGCGAGCGCGACGTGCTGCTGGAGGCCGGCCTCGCGAGCGGCAAGCGGCTGCAGAAGGAGAACGGTGTGCAGCGCTACAAGGGCCTCGGCGAGATGAACTACCAGGAGCTGTGGGACACCACGATGAACCCCGACTCCCGCACCCTGCGCCAGGTCACCCTCGACGACGCCGCCATCGCGGACGGCGTCTTCGCCACCCTCATGGGCGACGACGTGGATGCCCGGCGCACCTTCATCCAGCAGAACGCGAAGGACGTGCGGTTCCTCGACATCTGATCGGGAGCCGCATCCGTTCCTCCGCTGAGCCGACGAAGAGAGACCTGTCATGACCGACGAGACCACCACCGAGGGCATGCCCGGCGACCGCATCGAGCCGGTCGATCTGCAGACCGAGATGCAGCGGTCGTACCTCGACTACGCGATGAGCGTCATCGTGGGGCGCGCGCTGCCCGACGTGCGGGACGGGCTCAAGCCCGTGCACCGCCGCGTGATCTACACGATGTACGACGGCGGCTACCGGCCCGACCGCGCGTTCTCCAAGTGCACCCGCGTCATCGGCGACGTCATGGGCCAGTTCCACCCGCACGGCGACTCGTCGGTGTACGACGCGCTCGTGCGCCTCGTGCAGCCCTGGTCGCTGCGCTACCCGCTCGCCCTCGGCCAGGGCAACTTCGGCTCGCCCGGCAACGACGGCGCCGCCGCCCACCGGTACACCGAGACCAAGATGGCCCCGCTCGCCATGGAGATGGTGCGCGACATCGACGAGGACACCGTCGACTTCCAGCCGAACTACGACGGCCGCACGCAGGAGCCCGTGGTGCTCCCGGCGCGGTTCCCGAACCTGCTGATCAACGGGTCGGTCGGCATCGCCGTCGGCATGGCCACCAACATCCCGCCGCACAACCTGCGCGAGGTGGCGGATGGCGCCCTCTGGGCGCTCGAGCACCCGGATGCCGATCGCGAGGAGCTGCTCGCGGCGCTGCTGCAGCGCATCAAGGGACCGGACTTCCCGACCGGCGCGCAGATCCTCGGCGTCAAGGGCATCCAGGACGCCTACCGCAGCGGCCGCGGGTCGATCACCATGCGCGCCGTCGTGAACGTCGAGGAGCTGCAGGGCCGCACCTGCCTCGTCGTGACCGAGCTGCCCTACCAGGTCAACCCCGACAACCTCGCGATCAAGATCGCGGAGCTCGTCAAGGAGGGCAAGATCCCCGGCATCGCGGACATCCGCGATGAGACCTCGGGCCGCACCGGTCAGCGCCTCGTCATCGTGCTCAAGCGCGACGCGGTCGCGAAGGTCGTGCTCAACAACCTGTACAAGCACACCCAGCTGCAGGAGAACTTCGGCGCGAACATGCTCGCGATCGTCGACGGCGTGCCGCGAACCCTCGCCCTCGACCAGTTCATCGCGTACTGGATCGACCACCAGATCGACGTCATCGTGCGGCGCACCCGCTACCGACTCGCCGAGGCCGAGGCGCGCGCGCACATCCTGCGCGGCTACCTCAAGGCGCTCGACGCGCTCGACGAGGTCATCGCGCTCATCCGTCGCTCGCCGGACGTCGCCGAGGCCCGGGTCGGCCTCATCGAGCTGCTCGGCATCGACGAGCTGCAGGCGAACGCGATCCTCGAGCTGCAGCTGCGCCGCCTCGCCGCCCTCGAGCGCCAGCGGATCATCGACGAGCACGACGCCATCGAGGCGAAGATCGCCGACTTCGCCGACATCCTCGCGAGCCCGTCCCGGCAGCGCACGATCATCGCCGACGAGCTCGCCGACATCGCGGCCAAGTTCGGCGATGACCGGCGCACCGAGATCATGTACGGCTTCGACGGCGACATGAGCGTGGAAGACCTCATCCCGCAGGAGGAGATGGTCGTCACCGTCACGCGCGGCGGCTACATCAAGCGCACCCGCAGCGACAACTACCGCTCGCAGCACCGCGGCGGCAAGGGCGTCAAGGGCGCCCAGCTGCGCGCGGACGACGTCGTCGAGCACTTCTTCGTCACGACCACCCACCACTGGCTGCTGTTCTTCACGACCACGGGGCGCGTGTACCGCGCGAAGACCTACGAGCTGCAGGAGGCCGGCCGCGACGCGAAGGGACAGCACGTCGCGAACCTGCTCGCGCTGCAGCCGGGCGAGGAGATCGCGCAGATCCTCGACATCCGCGACTACCGCGTGGCGAAGTACCTCGTGCTCGCGACGCGCGACGGCCTCGTGAAGAAGACCGCGCTCACCGAGTACGACACGAACCGCACGGGCGGCATCATCGCGATCAACCTGCGCGAGGGCGACGAGCTCGTCTCCGCCCTGCTCGTCGACGAGGATGCGGACGTGCTGCTCGTCTCGCGCCACGGCCAGTCGATCCGGTTCACGGCATCCGACACCGCGCTGCGTCCGATGGGCCGGTCGACCTCGGGGGTCAAGGGCATGGACTTCCGCGCCGGCGACACGCTGCTGTCGGCATCCGTGGTCGCGGACGACGGCTACGTCTTCGTGGTCACGGAGGGCGGCTACGCCAAGCGCACCGCGGTCGACCAGTACCGCATCCAGAACCGTGGCGGCCTCGGCATCAAGGTGGCGAAGCTCAACGACGACCGCGGCGTGCTGGCCGGCGCGATCATCGTCGAGGACGGCGACGAGGTGCTCGTCGTGCTCGAGAGCGGCAAGGTCGTGCGCTCGGATGTCGCGGAGGTTCCCGCGAAGGGCCGCGATACCATGGGCGTCGTCTTCGCCCGGTTCGCCGAAGAGGACCGGATCATCGCCATAGCGCGCAACACCGAGCGCAACCTCGATGGTCACCAGGACGTGGCCGATGACGCCGAGTCCGCTGCCGACGACACGACCGGAGAGGCCGAGACCGCAGAATGACCAGCGTCGCCGAGAAGCTTCAGCGCAAGTCGCAGAAGCCCGTCACCACCAAGCAGGTGCGCCTCAAGCTCGTCTACGTCGACTTCTGGTCCGCCGTGAAGCTGTCGTTCCTCGTCGCGCTGTCGCTCGGCATCGTGCTCATCGTCGTGACCGTCTTCCTCTACCTCGCGCTGCAGAGCTTCCACGTGTTCGACTCGATCGACGGACTGCTGCAGGACGTGTTCGGCGAACCGGACTTCTCGGTCACGACGGAGCTGTCGCTCGTGCGCGTGGCCCTGTTCGCGGTCGTCATCGCCGTCGTCAACACGGTGATCGGCACGGTGCTCGGCGCGATCGCGAGCCTGCTCTACAACCTCAGCGTGCGTGTGACCGGCGGCCTGCTGGTCGGCTTCACCAACAACTGACCGCTCCGCGGCATCCGATTAACGGTCTCGGCGCGATTCGGGTACGCTGGCATGCGGCCTGCGGGGGTATAGCTCAGGCGGTTAGAGCGCTTCGCTGATAACGAAGAGGTCCCAGGTTCAAGTCCTGGTACCCCCACACTGCGCCGATCCGGCCCGCCGCCGCCCCTGGGGCGGGCGCCGTCGGTGCTCGGCATCGGGCACGCCGACCTCGCTCGCGATCGTGGCGGGTAGCCTGGGGTCACGGGGCCTTAGCTCAATTGGTAGAGCGCCTGCTTTGCAAGCAGGAGGTCAGGAGTTCGATTCTCCTAGGCTCCACCCAAGTGTCCTTACGGGAACACGCGACATCGCAGGATGCGGTGTGTTCGTGTTCCGTCTCTTTGCCTCGCGTCTCGCCGACGATGGTGGCGAACGGCTCGGCCAGCACCCGGCGTAGGTGCTCGTCTTCGGTGACTTCGAGCCGGGTGTAGAACGCCTGGTTGGCCAGTCGCCGGTTGCCGTCGTCGGAGTGCTTGTAGGCGTGGTGCGCATCGGTGAGCAGCCGCAGGGAGTCGTGGAGGAACGCGCGGCTTCCGGTGTGATGCTGGTCATGCTCGGTGAGGCGGTGGTTGATGTCTGTGAGCCCTGCTCTGATGCGGTCTTGGTGTCGTTTCAGGGTGGGTAGGTCGATGGCGTCGGCGAAGTGGGCGGCGAGGAGCTTGTCGCTCTCGGCTTCCAAGCGCGCCCGGTTCGCCGTGAGGTCGGCGAACTCCTGGTCGCGTCCTGCGGAGCGCTTGTCGAACGCCGCATCGACCCTTGCGGCGAGGTTCCGGTAGTCGTTCTCGCTGATGGTGATCGAGGCGTAGGAATCCGCGACGAGTCGTTCGGCCAGGTGGACGGGGACGCCGCGGCGGGTGCAGGGTGTCTACTTGGCGGCTCTCCCTGAGCAGACGAAGTAGGCGTAGGTGGTGCCTCTTGGGTTGGTGGCGAAGTCCAGCAGCATCCGTGACCCACAGGAGCCGCACTGCAGCAGCCCTTTCAGGTGGTGGGCGTGACGGACGTGCCGGGTTGCCTTCGCGTTGCGTGCTTTCAGGAGGGATTGCACCGTGTCGAACAGCGCGGGTTCCACGATCGGCTCGTGCGCGCCGGGGTGTAGCGCTCCCTTGTAGCGGATCATGCCCGCGTAGTACGGGTTGGTCAGCAGCGCGTAGAACGTCGCCTTGCCCAGCGGCTTCGACGGACGCTTCGGCGAGGGCACCGTGCTCAGCCCGCGCGCCGTCACCTCGCGCAACAACTCCGCAACCGACACCTCGCCCGTGGCGTATCGCTCAAACGCCCACCGGATCAACGGCGCGCGTTCGGGATCGACGTCGACCGTGCGGACCTCCCGGCCCTGCTCGTCGGTGCGGCGGACGTTGAGGTAGCCGACCTGCCCCGGCCACGAGGCGAGCACTGGCCGCTGACTATATTTTCGTATAACATTAATGGCATGAGTGAGCGCGAAACGATCAACGGCACCCCTGTCACCGAGGAGCAGATCGCAGCCTGGGCAACCGAAGCGGAGACTGGCTACGACGTGGAGGCGTTGAAGAATCGGGGTCGTGGTCGTCCTGGTCGTGGCGCGGAGCCATCGCAGGTCATCGCGTTGCGGCTTACGGCGGACGAGATCAGTGCCCTTGATGCTCGGGCGGAGCGTGAAGGCAAGTCTCGCTCCGAGGTGATCCGCGAGGCGCTGGCCTCGGCGTGAGAGTCCACTCCTCGGCTCTCAAACACGGCGTCGATGCCGAGGACGCAATCCAGGCTGCGACCTGGGCGACGTGGATCGAGGACCTCGATGATGACAGCCCGGCGCGGCAGCTCCGGCTCGGGTTCGACACCCGTGGCCGGCTGCTGGAGACGGTCGTGCTGGTCTTCGATAGTGGAAACGAACTCGTGATCCACGCCATGAAGGCTCGCCCACAGATGCTCGACCTCCTGCCGTAGCAACCTCCATGCCCAGATTCATCTGGTCTGAGTTTTCTCCCACACCGTCATGCGGGTCACCTCGAACCGACGGGCGATCGACATGACACTCTCGCCGCTGTCGCGCGCCGTTTGAATCGCGTCTATCTGCTTGGCGGTCAGAGGTGTTCGACTCCGTCTCGTTGGTTCCGTGACCGCTCCGACGAGCCCAGAATCAGCCGCAGAGCCCGATGCCCCCAGGCCCCGCTTCGCCAGTTCCCACACCGCTTCCAGCCGCTTGTTAGCGGCGGGGCTCGGCGGGGCGGGGCTCGGCGGGGCGGGGCTCGGCGGGGCGGGCCGGGCGCCGGGCGGACCGGGCCGGGGCGGGCCGGGGCGGGGCACGGCGAGGCGGGCCGGGC
>NZ_JAUASV010000040.1 GCF_030345695.1 Galbitalea sp. SE-J8
GAGAGGCGTGCGGTCGCACGTCCCAATGTCCGTCGAGGTCCTTGATGCCAGGCTCGCTGCCGGAACCATCATGTTTGAGCGATGCTTCGACCGTGACCGGGTGATAAAGCGACGCCGCCTGCAGGAAGTGGGGAGCTCGCGGACCGCTGTAGACGTTGATCCCGTAGCGCTTCTGGTGCTGAATCTCGAACAACTGAAGCTCGTTGATGAACTGCCAATGTCGACGGAGCCGCCGGTAAGCGGCGGATCGAAGCGGGCCAGCCTCTTCATCGGTGAAATGGGACTCCAAGTGGATTAGGCCGACCGAACCTGCTGGTTTGGCGTGTGCCCAGGTCAGCGACATGAAGCAGCGATAGAGGTCGGGTTGGAGTCCGGCGAGGTACGGGTATAGCTGCGCACTGCCTACGAAGGCCGCGATGCCGGCGATGTCGGCGGTGCCGTCGATCACGATCTCACGCACACCGGGCACCCTAAGCGCATCCGCCCGGTGCTGTACGAGCTCGGCGGCAGTATCCTTGGCCTTGAGTTGCCACCAGGGGTCGCCCTCGGCGAGCAGCGCCTCGACGTCGGAACGGGGCCGCACCCACGGCGGGTTCCCGACTTGGAGGTCGAAGCCACCCTTCGCGAAGACCGGGGCGAAGTCGAGCTCCCAGTGGAAGAAGCCGTACTGCTGGGCGATCTTCTCCGCCGCACGGAGCCAGGGCGTGCTCTTAAGGAGGTCAGCGACCGGCTGGGCGCCGGCGAAGCCGAGGTCGATCTGCTCCGCGTCATTGAGGTCGGCCCATCCTGTCGGCAGTCCTAGCAGCTCGCCACCTGCGTACTTCTTGCCCTTGGCCCCCTCGCTGTGCACACCGAGGATTCCAGTCAGAGCGGTGATCCACTGCTCCCAAGTCGGCGGCTCCGCACCCTCCGTCAGGCCGTCGGTCAGCGGCCAGAACCAGAGCGCACACCAGGCATCCATGACGCGCCGGAGGCGCCGGTACGCACCCTCCGGATCGGCGAGCTTCGCCTCGATCTCCTCACGACCGATCGAGTGCGGCAGTTCATCCGATTCCGTTTCGGACTGGCCCCACAGCTTGATGGGTCGCCGCGCCTCCGCTTCGGCGATCTCGAGGCGACGCTGCGCGAACGCCCAGAGGGTCTCGACACGGTGGGCGAGATTCACCAGCTGGTCAAGCTGCTTCTTCGACGGCTTCTGCTTCGCCGCCTTCCGCCAGGCATTCAGCGCCTTCTGCGCGTCTGGGGCGAGCTCCTTCGCCTCCTTGGCGTCCGCCGTCGCGCCCCACCCGGCGGCGGGAAGCAGGAAGTGATGGATGGCGCCGGGATAGTCCTCGCCGAGCGGCCGGCTCTTCGGCACGTCGTTGAGCCAGCCCTTGGACTCCACCTGTTCCCGCGAGAGGGTGGCGCGACGCGCTCCGATGAGCGAGTTGCCACGCCGCAGGTGCAGGCCGAACCACGGAGCGAGGAGGCCCTCGCTCATTGTGTCAAGCCAGAGCGAGATCTCCGCCAGCTCGACGGCCGTCGCATTGAGGTCGACCCCGTAGACCTGGTGAAGGGCGATCGACGCCTTCACCTTCTGCAACTCCCGGGGACGCTCGTCGGGGTCGACCTTCCGACCGAGTTCTGATTCCTTCTTGTCGAGATAGTGATCAGCGAGCTGCCGAACCGCCTCGATGGCGAACGCGCCGGAGCCGAGCGCCGGCTCGCATACGGTCAGGCCGAGGACGTCGTCGGCGGTCATCTCGTCGGTGATGAGCTCCTCGAGGGCTTGCGACACGGTGAAGCGGGTGAGCACCTCGGGCGTGTAGTACGAGGCGGACTGCTGGCGGTCCCGGCCAGAGAGCCTGTAGACGAAGCTGCCGGCCTTGTGGACGACCGACTTCACCTCACCGGTAATCTCGTCCTCCACCTTGACGAAGTCCTTCTCGTTGAGATGACCGGACCGGGTGACCGGGACGACCCAGGAGCCTTTCTCAGGGTTACCGTCAGGGGCGACCTCGTGGAGGTCCTCGGTGGCGAAGAACCCGGTGTAGGACATGAGGCCCTCATACACGGCACCGAGTTGGTTGATGCCGAGGTCTGCGTAGGAGATGAAGCCGCGGTCCTTGCCCTTCTGCGCCTTCGACAGCAGCAGACGGTCGAGCACCCGCTGTAGGGCGGCATCAGAGAGCTTCGATTGGGCGATCAGCGCGGTCGCTTCGGGCTTGAAGAGGTCGGCACGAAGGGAGTTGAAGGTCAGCCCCTGGCGAAGATCAGGGTCGTCACGGTCTCGCGATCCCTGATCAACCAGGCGGAATAGGACCGCGAGCGAGTCGTAGAAGTGGGTGCGCTGCTCGGCGTCGCCGACCAGCGCGACGAGCACCAGATCGCGGAGGCGGTCGAGGCTGTAGCCCTCTTCGAACTCATCGGCGTTGACCGGCAGCACCTTCAGCTCCACGCTCGCCTCCGCGTAGAGGAGAAACAGGATGCGGTAAATGAAGCGGAGTGATTGCTTCGCGAGGTCCTGCGCCTGGGACTGATCGATCGGGTCAAGCCTCTGCGCGGCGCGGCGCTGCACCACATCATTCGCGATGGTCTCGATGCTGAGGCGGACGCCCTCACGGAGGTCCTGGGAGACACCGACCGTATGCTTGACCGACTCCTCGCGGATGGTCTGCCACCAGACCTTGCCCTCGGCATCCGCGATCACCGACTCGGCAGCGAGGATCGCGGTGAGCCGGTCGAGCTCACCGCCCTTCTTCGTCTCGTTGCGCTCGGCGATGAGCTGCACGTCGACGGCCAGGTAGCGGCCTTCCGGCCAGCGTTCGCGGTCGACGAGCAGGGCCCAGCGTCCTGCGAGCACGATGACGAACTCGGGCGCATCGTCGGCGACGACTATCGTCGAGAGCAGACGAGCGAGGCTCGTCACCGGGCGCTCGCCCTCGACCTCATAGGGGATCAGAAGGGTGTTGCCGTCCTTGGTGAGCAGGTCTTCGAGGGTCTCGACGTTGCGCGCTTCGATGACCGCAACGGACGGGGTCTCGACGCCAGCGACACTAATCCAGGTCACCGGGCCGGTGACCGTCGGGTGGTAGATCGGATCGGCGTAGCCGAGCGCCCGGAATAGCGGCTTGGTGACCTGTTCGCCCTGGTATTCGTCATGCTCCTCGTCGAGCCCGGCGAGGGTCTTCGAGAGCTGGCCGATGATGGCGCCGATCGCCTTCCGCGGGCTTTCTTCCGCCACCTCCCACACCTTGCGTCGGTCGAGCACGCGCTGGCTGAAGGACTGCTTGCCCTCGGTCGTGAAATAGTGCTCGCTGATCCAGCTCTCGACGACGATGAATGCGTCACTCGCCATCTCACGCCTCCTTCGGGATCACGACAAGCAGTGGGCGGACGAGGGTCTGGCTGGGCATCATGGACTGGGCGATCGCCTGCTCGGCGGCGACGCGTGCCGTGCGCTCCTTAAGCGCAGCGACCTGGACGAGCGCATTCGCCTCGGACTCCCAGGCCTCGACGCGGGACGACCACATCTGCACACGGTCGGCGATGTCGGCGCGGGCGATGATCTCGAAGTTTGCCATCCACTCGGCAGCCCCCCGCTGCACCGCTACGGAGACGAGGGACTGCCACCTGTCCGTGTCGAAGGGGCCGTCGTTGACGAGCGCCTTCGTCACGCCGAGCGACTCGAGCGCCGCGTGCGCGGAGTCGTGCGGTGTGATTACCAGTGCCTCGACCGGGTGCGCATCCGACGAGAGCCATTTCACGGTGAGGAAGGTCGAGCCAACGACCTGGCCGCGCTTGTTCGTCAGCGTGCCAACCAGGAGGATCGTGGGGGTGTCGACCTCGCCCTTGATGGCAAACACCTCGTTGCGGGCGAGCTTCGCAAGCGCACGGTCGCTCGCCCAGTCGAGAATTGGATGCAGCGGGCCGAGGTAGTGCGCCTCAGGCCATAGCGAGTCGCGATGAATATCGTCGCGCGCCTGCTGCAGCGCCTGATTCGCTGCCTGCGGACTAGTAGCGAGCAGGAGGGATTCCGTCACCTTTTCTGCCTGGAGGTAAGACTGCGGGAGCACAGCGAGGCGCTGCGCGAGGTCTCGCGGCGGGCTTACCGACAGCACATTGTGCTGAGGCTGTCGATTGAGGTCGAAGCCCCCCTGGGCCAGCGAGCGTTCGGGCGTGTCGGACAGCTCGCGGAGCGCCTCGACCAGGTAAGCGTCGGCGCTGTCGAAGAGAGCGAGGTCTGTAATCTCAGTGCTGGTGACCGCAGGGACTGCCCCGGCCTGCGCGGCGAGTGCGAGGAATACGGCGAACGGGTCGTCCGAACTCGCCACGTCGGCGACCTGCGGAACAACCGTATCGAAGTCTGCACCCGTCGCGAGCGCCTCCATAACGGCCTTCTCCTCCGCGTCGGCGTCATACTTGCCCATCAGGCTCGCGGCGTCACCGAGCGCGGTGTGGGCCTCGTTCTCCCGCTGCAACAGACGAGTGATGACCTTCACGTCCCCGGAGAACTTGTCGTTCGACGGATTGAGCAGCAGCGTTGTGATGCGCGGCGAATGCTTCTGCCCGTAGCGGTCGATGCGACCATTGCGCTGCTCAATGCGGATGAGGCTCCACGGGACGTCGTAGTGGACCAGCTCATGGCACTGCGAGTGCAGGTTCACGCCCTCGGAGGCGATGTCGCCGGTAACGAGGATACGAATTGGGCTCGAAGCGAGCTTGAAGCTCTCGACAATCTCCTGCTGCTCGACGTCACTGAGGCCACCGTGCAGGACCCGCACCTGATCGGGCTTGAGCCCGAGGTCCTTCTGGAGCTGCTGCTCGAGCCACTTCAACGTCGCGACTCTTTCGGAGAACACCACGGCGCGCTCCTCGCTCGCAGGTCCGATCTTGATTTCCTTAAGCGCCTCGAGGAGCTTCTGATACTTCGCCGACTCCTCCGGTTTCGCCGCATCAGCGAGGTCGAGCAGCCGCTGCAGTGCCGCGCGCTCGGCACCGGCGCGCTCGCTGCTCGGAAGTCGCTTCAGGCGCTCGGTGACCGTGTCACGGAAGGCGGGCAGCGAAGACAGGAATGCTTTGGCCAGCGTCCATGGGAAGAGGCTGGAGTTCTGACCGCTGTATGGTGCATGGCCACCAGCCGGATGCAGCCAGACCTTCGCTAGTTCGTCGGCGATCGCGTTCTCCGCTGGGCCCGCCGGGATGAGGACGTTGTTCGGCGGAACGCGCTCGGCCCAGTCACTGCCGACCTCGAGCTTCACCTCCGGGCTGTAGCGGTGCCGTCGGATGACCAGCTTGGGAAGCATCGCAGGATTTATGTCGCCCTTCGGGCTGACCGCGGTTGGCTCGAGCAGCCGGATCAGCTCGGCGAAGGACTCCTTCTTGCCGTTGTGGGGCGTCGCGCTGGCGAGGATTAGCGCTTCGGTCTGCGGCGCGAGCGTGCGGGCGAGACGGTTGTTCAACGTGGCACCGGTGATGTTGTGCGACTCATCAATGACGACCGCGTCCCACTTGAAGTCCTTGAGGTACTGCAGGTAGCGGTCTTGCTTCAGCGTGTCGATCGAGATAATCGCGCGCTTGAACTTGCTGAACGGGTTCCGAGTCGCCGGTAAGTCCTGCCGCACGCGCTGGATGCCGACCGAGTCGAGCCGGACGAACGGGAGTGCGAACCGTGTCCACATCTCGAACTGCATCTGCTCCAAGACGTGTTTCGGCGTCACGATGAGGATGCGTTCGCCGCGACCGCGGCGTACGAGCTCCGACAGGATCATCCCGATCTCGATCGTCTTACCGAGACCGACCGCATCGGCGATGAGCAGCCGCGGCCGCAGATTGTCCCGATCGAATGCCTGACGGACCGCACTGCGCTGATAGCCGAGCGTGTTCGTAAGCATGTGCGTGCTAACGCTGAGCTCCGGACCGCCAAGCGGCAGTGGGGTCTTGCGGATCGTTGCCTCGAGCCAGAGCTTCGCCCGCCGGTACCCAGGAGAGTCATCCGCCTTGATCCTCGCTTGCGCCGGGTCAAGCGGGACGATGTCGTCGAAATCCGAGTAGAAGCTCGCCGCCGCGCCGCGGACCAGCTCGCTGAGTCCGTGCACGCGGACAAGCAGGCCGGACTTCGTCTCTTCTGTCGCGACGACCAGCCACTCGGCGTCGCGGACGATCACGATCGAGCCAGGCGCGATCGCGCTACTGCTCACTGCATCCACCAGCACCAGATGGGCTCCCCGATCGACGTCAACTTCCCAGCCCACAGTAGTGACAGGTGCCGACACAGTCCGGCACCCAGATTCTACGTAGCCCTCAGAGTCGGCTTTCTTGACCGGTCAAGTCCCGTGGCGTGGTGTCACTTTGTTGTTCCCTGTGGTGGGTGGTGGTCAGGCGGTGAGGTAGAGGTCGGGGCGTGCGGGCTCGGCGGTCTCTTGCAGGGTGTGGAGGAGTTTGCGCATCGAGACGTCGGAGAGATAGCGGCGTTCGCCGTATTGCCATTCCTCGTGCTGTTCGTGCAGGACGGCGCCGATGAGGCGGGTCACGCTGTCGCGGTCG
>NZ_JAUASV010000041.1 GCF_030345695.1 Galbitalea sp. SE-J8
GGCGAGCTGGACGACATGGAACGGGTCCATCACCTCCACCGCGTCCGGCAACGCTTCGGCGGCGGCGGTCTTGAATCCGGTGAACCCGTCCATCGCGACCACCTCGATCCCGTCCCGGAATGCGGGACTCTGCTGCCTGAGCCATGCGGAGAACACCGGTTTGGAGCGACCAGGAACCATGTCCAGCAGCCGGGAGGGGCCGGTGCCGTCCCGCACCGGCGTCAGGTCGATGACCACGGTCACGAATCGGTCGCCGTGCCGGGTGTGCCGCCATACGTGCTCATCGACGCCGATCACCGTCACCGCGTCGAGTCGGGTCGGATCGTTGATGAGCACCCGGCGGCCCTCGGCGAGGACCGCGGTGTTGGCAGTGTGCCAGGCGACACCGAGATGATCGGCGACCCGGGCGATGGTGAGGTGATCGACGACGAGCGCGGTCAACGCCCAGCGAATCGCTGCCCGCGACAGCTTCGACCGGGGTTCGGCCGCCCGAGTCGTGTCCTGCCGCCAGAGGCGGCCGCAACCCGAACACCGGTAGCGGCGCACCCGCACCAGCAGCGTGGTCGGGCGCATCCCGAATGGCACATGCGCGAGCCTGCGCACGATCGTCCCGCGCGGCCCTCCCTCAGCGCCACACGCCCTGCACCAATTGTCCGGCTCGACGACACGGCACTCGATGACCGCCCGCTCTGGCCTCACGCGCTGGCCGGTAGCAACGAGCCCGAGCTCGTCGAGACAGCAGAAGACGGACAAGTCAGCAGGGACGAAGGTAGCGTGAAGCACGTCGAGGTCTTTCGGCGAGGAGGCGTAGGAACTTCCATCTTCGGAAGACCTCGACCCTCACTCCGCCAGCGACGCGCTACCCGCCACTACACCCTCGATTGCGATGAGCCGTCAATCGACCGATCGCTGCTTGTGGGCGGGCAGCACTACCTGAGCGAACCTAACCCGCTAGCGGCGAACGACTCGCGACGCAATCGAGCTACCCGCACGAGCCGGGGAGCGCCATTCCGTCGAGCGTTCGAATTTCCTGATCGGCGGTTTGCAGATACATCCAGATGATCGTGTCAGGTTCGGCAGTGCTCGACGCGGAAATCTTGCTCCCAGGGTTCAAAACTTCGAAGACCATCGTTGACTCATCCCCGCGAATTGTGTAAATCGACGTGGTGCCGGCCCCGTCGTTGCCGTCGGGTTTCTCTTCGAGTTCTGCGTACGCGCTCTCCAGGGCGGCGCGGGAAGAGCCGACGTGGATCCCCTCGGCTGTCGAGATACCCGGGGACCAGACCCAAATGTCCTGCAGCTCGCCATCGATGGCCCAGGACGCGGTGCGCACACTCACGTCTCCGAGGTCGTCGCGCGTTGCGCCGGGCGCGTGCCACTGGGAAGTCCCAAACCCGCAGAAGTCGCCCCACTCCACGAGCTTTGTGTCTTCGGGCACCTTCTGGCCGATCTGGAGATCTCCGAGACCGTCGAGCGTCAGCGTCGCCGCTCCTGCCGGCGTCGCTGAGTTGGTCGAGGTGGGCGAGCTTTCCGGAGTCGTTGCTGTCGGAGTCGACGTCGTTGACGCGACCGAGGTTGCCACGGGCGCAGGCGGGGTGCTGGTCTCCGACGGGGACACCCGACTGGTCGCACTGCAACCTGCGAGGGTTATCGAGAGCAGCATGACGCTCGCGAGAATCGGCTTTCGGTTGTGCATTAGGACGAATTCTCTCTTCACTCGATGGAGACAGATCCGGGTGGTCACGCCTCGTCGGCGCGACCACCCGAGTCTGTCAGAACTTGGGAATCCTCGCGATCAGCTCGTCGAGAAGTGCGGCACCGTCGTCTTCCGGATTGGTGACCAGGGCATATGCCCACTGCTCGCTGCCGAATGCCCAGCCGCCGTCGTACCCGTAGGGGTTTGTGTAGGCCTCCAAAGCACCCTCAAGCGGCTTCGAACCGGTATCAATGAGCAACTGGCGCTCCCGACCGGCGACGTCCGCCGGAAGCGGGCCGTAGCCGTAGAGAATCGCTTCCTCATCGCCCGAGCCCCATGCGCACATGTTTCCCCCGTAGAGCACGATCCGTAGTGGCGACGGCCCGTCAGACGAGGGATCGTACGTTGCACCCGCAGAGCGCACGTAATCGGCGCCGTATTGCTGCCACCCCTTTTCTTGGAGCGCCTTCAATCGTTCGGGCGCGATAAGCGCCGTGCAATCAATACTCTCTGAATAGGATGCAAATGGGTCCTCGGAGTTGGCCGTGCGGGTAGGACCCGCCGTCGCTGGGGCTTGTTGGCCCGCAGAGCCCACGGGACCGGCGCAACCAGCGACCGACAACAAGAGTGCGAAGAGCCCTGCGGTCCGGAATGCTGCCTTCTTCATCATTTCCTCTACTCCGATCCGACCCAGGTCACGCCGTGACTTCCCAGAAAGCCACGGGGTTCGTAGAAATGGGTGCTCGCCCAACCGTTCCATCCGGTCGAGAACATGCTGTAGTGCAGGTGGTCAGGGAAGCCGGAGCCGTAACAACTTGTGTTCCCCGTTTCGCCAACGAAGTCACCCTTCGTGATGGAATCTCCGACGTGAGGGACCACGCTGCTCATATGCCCGTAGGCTGCGCGATTGCCGTCCCCGAATTTCAGCACGAGCGTCTTGCCCATGCAGTCGTCGGTGAAGCGCTCGAGGACGATGCCGTTGTTCGGCGAGTAGAGGTTGAAATGTGGGGGGTTCTTGTCCCAGTCCTGTCCGGTGTGGATGTTCGGCGTCACAGTCGTGTCGCAGAGTGGGCGGCCCTTGATCGCTGGTGTCGAACCAGATATCCAGGGCTTGCCATAAGTCGATCCCGAGGCCGCGGGCGATCCGTCGCAGTAGTTTGCGGACGCGCTAGCGGCAGGGACAACAGCGGCAGGGATCGCGATCGAGGCAATGGCGAGCAGCACCGCGCCTCGACGGCGCGT
This sequence comes from Galbitalea sp. SE-J8, assembly GCF_030345695.1. GTDB lineage: Bacteria > Actinomycetota > Actinomycetes > Actinomycetales > Microbacteriaceae > JAUASV01. The sequence continues at coordinate 2,939 of NZ_JAUASV010000041.1, forward strand.
GCGACTGTGGAGTTTGCTCCAGGGAGGTTTGACGGCCATAACACGAGTGTATGTTATCTCGCGGGACATCGGTGACAGTTCTGCATCAGGACATCGGTGACACTTCCCGGTGCGTTGGTGGTGACACTTCGACCGGTCAGATTGGTGGCTCTTCGCAATCAAGCGACAAGCCGGGTTCTGAATCCGCCGGTTTCGAGCAGTGATCGGGCGATGGTATGTCGCCCTCGTGGTTATGTTGATCGTCGTTCTTGAGCCGGGTGCTGGCAGGCCCTGGGGGATGGTTCGGTCAACATAACCATCGGCGGTGTCATCGGTTTGCGAGGAACGCCAGCAGGGCGTCGGAGGCGTGGTAGCGGGCTGGCGGCTGCTCATCGATCGCGGGGAGGCGGTCGAGGGTTCGGCGTTTGAGTTCCAGATCGGCGTGGAGGTAGATCTGCGTGGTCTGGATGTTCGCGTGCCCGAGCCAGAGCGCGATGCTCGCGGTATCGATCCCCGCGTGCAGCAGACTCATCGCGCAGGTGTGCCGGAGGGTGTGCGGAGTGACGTTCTTCCTCGTGATCGAAGGGCAGCGCTCGGCGGCGGTCTTCGCGTGGCGTGTGACGAGCTTGCCGACCGCGGCTCTGGTCAGCGCTGTCCCGGCGTGGCTGGGGAACAACGGCGTATCGGGTGCGGCCGGGACCTCGCGGAACCAGGCGCCAAGGAGCGCTGCGGTGTTCTTCTGGAGCGGGATGATGCGCTGCTTGCGTCCCTTTCCGACGCATTCGAGATGACTGCGCGGGCCGATCTGGATGTCACCGACGCGGAGGCTGACCAGTTCGCTGACGCGGAGCCCGGTCTGGATGCCCAGGTGCAGCAGGAGACGATCGCGACGCCCGAGCCATGTGTCGGTGTCCGGGGCGGCGATCAACGTTTCAGCTTCTGGTGTGGTGAGGAACGACACGAGCGTTGTCTTCGTGCGTTTCGCGGGGATCGCGAGGACCTGGCTGATCGTCGCGATCGAGTCCGGTGCCCGATAGCTGGCGTAGGTGAAGAACGATCTGAGCGCCGCTCGGCGGGCGTTGCGGGTGGCGGCGGAGTTCCCGCGGATCGTCTCCAGGTGTTGCAGGAACCCGCCGATCAGGTCCGCGTTCAGGTCTGCCAGGGTCAGCTCGGACGGGGCGACGCGTGTCGCGTCCTGGGCGTAGAGCAGCAGCAGCCGAAACGTGTCGGCGTAGGCGGCTTTCGTGTGGGGGCTGGCGTTCAGGTGCCGGTCGAGCTTGTCGGTGAAGAAGTTCTGCAGCAGCGGCGCGAGATCACTCATGACCGGGTCCCGCAACTTGGATGCGTTCGGCGAGAGCCGCGGCGAGTTCGGGGGTGTTCGACAGATACCAGTAGGTGGATTCCGGGCTGACGTGTCCGAGGAAGGCCGAGAGCACCGGCATCATCTGATCGACGTCGCCGCCGGCGCGAATGTGCCCGATGAGCGTGTTCGTCGCGAACGAGTGCCGCAGGTCATGCAACCTCACCGCTGGTGTTGTCGGCCCGCCTGACAGGCCAGCCATCGTGCGGACCTCCTGAAACGTCTGTCCCGCGGTTGATCTCGCGATCCTGGTGCCTCGGCGGGCGACGAACACCGCCGTGGTCTTCGGGGCCGGGAACGTGCGATCCCGCAGCCGCTGGAACCTGCGGATCGCGGCCAGTGTCGAGGCATGGATCGGAACGAGCCGGGACTTGCCGAACTTGGTGTCCGTGACCCGCACCCAGCCGCCATCGCTGTTCTCGTCCTTGGTGATATCGGCGTCGTTGAGGCCCCGTGCCTCGCTGATCCGCAGCCCCGTCACGGCCAACAGGCCCAGCAGCGTCTGCCACGACGCCGCGCGAACCGTCGGCGTCAGCCTGCCCGCCGCGGTCAGCAGCGCGTCCATCTGCGGTGGGGTGAGGATCAGCGGGTGAGCGCGGTGACTGCCGTAGGGGTTCCCGTCGACCAGCGGGACCTCGGTGGCGGGGTCGAACCAGGCGGCGTGCTCGGCGAACTGGCGGATGTGGTTCAGGCGTTCCGGGACCGTGCGACGGGAGAACTGCGAGACCCAGGCGGTCGCCAAGTCCCGGCGGATCGTCGGCTCACCGCGCTCGTCCATCCAGGACACGAACGCATCGAGTGTCTTGCCCGGCGCGGTCAGCTTGAACCCCAGCGCCCGCCGGGTCGCGAGGTAACTGTCCGCGAGGGTGCGCAGGCCGCTCATCGTGCCCACCTGACCGATGCCGCAGCCGGCCACTCCGGGACGAGCTGGGTGAGCCGGTTCGTGTCGACCTTCGCGTAGATCGCGGTCGTGCGCAGATGCTGATGACGCAGCAGGCCCTGGACCTCCTGCAGGGTCGCGCCCGACGCCAGCGCCCCGGTGGCGAACGTCTGCCGCAACCGGTGCGGGCCGAACTTCGTGATCCCAGCGGTCACGCAGAGCTGACGAACAGCACCGCAGACCCCATTCGCCGTCAACGGCTGAACCGGCGCGATCACCGTCCAGAACACCGCGTCGCCTTCGACCAGGCCGCCACGGCCCTTCAGGACGTAGTCCTCTAATGCTTTCCCGACCTCGCCGGGCAACGGGAGCTCGTCCACCCGGTCACCCTTCCCACGGATGCGGATACTGCCGCTCTGCCACCCGATATCGTCCAGCCGCAGACCGGCGATCTCGCACGCCCGCAGCCCGAGCCCAGTCAGCAGGAACAGGATCGCCCGGTCCCGCAACCCCTTCGGAGAACGCGGATCGAGACTGCCGAAGAGAGCCTCGATCGTCCCGACTGGCACCGGGTCAGGGATCGACGAGAGCCGCCACGCCGCGGCGTGCGGAACCACACCGACGAAGTCTCGGCCCGTCCTGCCCGTGCGGTGGCAGAACTGCAGAAAGGAACGCAGCATCACCATCTGCTTGCCCAGCGTCGAGGCCTTCAACCCGCGCGCAGCTTCCAGGTTCACCCACTCGATCACCGTCGCAGCCGTCAGCTTCCGCAACGAGACCTCGACCCGTGCGGGCAGCCATTCCACGAAGCCAGCGACGGTCAAGCCCCAGGTAGTGGTGTAGCTCGGGTTCCTTCGAACTGTTGATGGTTCAGGCGGTGAGTTCGAGGGCGCTGTCGGTGGAGACCTCCTTGGCGTCGGTGTCGGTGTCGGTGTCGAGGGTCAGCCGGGACTTCGCGAGCATCTCGAGGCCGAGGTAGCGGCGGCCTTCGGCCCACTCGTCGGTCTGTTCGGCGAGCACGGCTCCGACGAGGCGGAT
>NZ_JAUASV010000042.1 GCF_030345695.1 Galbitalea sp. SE-J8
ACGGCGCCGCCGTGGGCACCGCTGGTTTCGACGTGTATGACAACGTGTCCGTCGACGGCACCATGTACTTCGCCGACGACGAAGGCAACATCTACTCGTTCATGAAGCCTGTCATCGCACCGTGGGATGTCTACATAGCGGCCGATGATGACACGCGCGCGTTGAACGCGAAGCTGCGCATGATCGATGCGACGACGATGTCGCTGACGACCGACGACGCGGTGGTCACCACCTGGGTGAAGACCGGCAAGACCTGGGCGCCGACCGAGGTTCGCGAGCCCGGCAACGCCTCCGGCACGACCTTCACGCGGCTCGCGTCCGGCCGCATCTCGCGCATCCTCGCCCCCGTGCCCGATGGGGTGACCTGCGACGATCCCGCGACGAAGGGGTGCCGGTCGCTCATCATCCGTTGGGGCGCGAACAACACCGGCGATCGGGTCACGTCGATCGACTACCAGGCGTGGGACCCGGCGACGAGCTCGAGCACGGTCACGACGGTGGCCACCTACCAGTACACCGACGGGAGACTCACGTCCGTCACTGACCCTCGTTCCGGTCTCTCGACGTCGTACACCTGGAACACGGCCGAAGCGCAGTTCCCGAAGCTTGCGAGCGTCGAGTCGAGCGGTCGCGCGAAATGGGTGATCAACTACGCCACTAACCCGCAGACCTCCTGGGACGTGCGCACGGCGAGCATCGACCACCTCGACGCAGCCAGTGGCTCGACGTCGACGCGGGACACCAGCTTCGTGTACAACATCGACCCGAACCAGGGCGTGCCCGGGCTGCCGGACACTGTGACGAGCAGCAACGTCGCCCGGTGGGGGCAGCGTCGCGCGCCGGCCGTCGGTTTTGCGGTGTTCGGTCAAGACCAGAAGGTTGACGCGACGTTCGCCGCGGGGAGCGTGCCGTCTTCCGCGTGGGCCCACGCTTCGCTGCAGTACGCCGACGCACAGGGCTACACCGTCAACACGGCGAGCTACGTGGGCGCCCCAGCGAACAACGCCGACACGTATCCCGTCCACGGGTGGGCGATCACGTCGACGGACTACGACGAGCACAGCAACGTCACCCGTTCTCTCGATGAACGCGGGATGGCACTCGTGTTCGAGCAGTTGAAGCAGACCAGCGGATCGGTCGACGCCGGACCATACGCGACCATCAATCGCTACAACGCCGCGTCGACGGTCAACGATGTCGCCGTCCCCGAAGGCTCGTACCTCACCGACTCGTGGGCCCCGCAGAAGACCGCGTACGTGCACACCAATGCGAACGGCAGTGCGAACTCGGGTGGCATCACACGCCTCGTGCGGGTGCACACGCACTACGACTACGACCAGGGCGCCCCGAACAGCAAGATCAACCCCGCCACCGGACACCCCTTCGGCCTTCTGACGACCGTGCGGGTCGGCATCGCCGATCCGAGCATCGGCTCATCCTCGCCCGCGGACGCGATCCCCGCCGATCACGAGACGCTCAGCGCAACCTTCACCAGTTACGACAGCGCGGACCCCTCCGCGAGCTGGAAGCTCGGGCTCGCGACCGCCACTTCCCTCGACATGGGCTCACCCGCCACGACCACCGACTCGAGCACCGGCGCGCTCACGGGAGACTCCGACGACATCGTGCACCGCACCCGGTACGACGCCGCGGGTCGGGTGATCAAAGTCATTCAGCCGTTGTCGAACGGGAGCGACGAGGGCACCACCGAGACCGTCTACTACACGGCCGGCACGAACCCACAGGCGGCGGAGTGCGGCGGCCGGCCCGAGTGGGGCGGGATGCTGTGCGTAACCCGCCTCGCGGGAGCTCCCGTCAACGAGGATCTCCCCGATACGCAGGTCACGAGCTACAACAAGTATCTGCAAGCACTGACCGAGGTCGAGACCTCCGGCGCCGGTAGCGGGCTGGTCACTCGAACGACGACCACCACCTACCTGTCGGACGGTCGAACGAACACTGTCGCGGTCGACGCCACGACGCTCAGCAGCGCCGGAAACGTCAAGACCACGACCAGCGTCTACGAGGCGTCGTCGGGTGCTCTGCGTGGGGTGAGCACGACCACCTCCGGTGTGACCACATCTGAGCTGTCAACGTTCGACAAATGGGGGCGGACGGTCGGCTACACCAACTCGCTCGGCGACACCACGACCACGACCTATGTCGCGCCGAGCACGGGCGGCTACCAGGCCGGAGCCGGCCAGGTCGCGACGGTCACCGATCCGAAGAGCGTGACGACGTATACCTACGGTGGTGCGGATGCGAGTGGCGTGACGGAGTCACGGCCGTTGATGACGAAGAAGACGATCGCGATGACCGGTGGCGCGAGTTACACGTTCAGGGCCGCGTATGACGTCTTCGGCGCCCTCGTGAAGCAGATCGGGCCGAACGATGTCGGGCAGACCAACACCTACGACAGCCGCGGGCGACTGAGCGCAATGTCGTATTACTGGGACGTGACCGGCGCGAGCCCGCTCCTGCACGCCTGGACTCGAACGTATGACGCCGCCGATCGCACCATCGGCGAGTACGACATGACCACGATCCCGCAGCCGACGGATTATCCGACTCGGTGGTGGCGGTATGACCGGGCGGGGCGGTTGGATGAGATCGTGGATCGCAGCAGTGGCGCGTGTGTGATCCGTCAGTACTCGTTCGACAAGCAGGGCAACCGCACCTCGCTGACCAGCAGTGCGGCCCAGCCGGATGGGAACTGCTGGGGTGCGGCGACCACGACCACGTGGAGCTACGATCTGTCCTCGCGGGTGCGGACCGTGACCCGCGATGGCAGCACGGGCACGTACGGGTACGACGTCCTGGGCCGGGCGACGACGATTCCTGGCCTGGATGCCGCGTCGAGCGGCACACGGTCGATCGCGTACTTCGACAACGACCTGCCACGCACGGTGGTCGACACCTCCTTCACCCTGGACCCATCGATGCGGCGCGTGCAGGGCACGGATGGCACGGCGGAGCATTACGGCGACGGCACTGACAGTCCCTCCTGGGTCGTCAACACGGGCACGACGACCGTGTACGCGAGCGACATCGCCGGCGCTCTGAGCCTGCAGTACGACACCACGACCGCAGGCAGCACCGGCTATCTGCAGTTCGCGAACCCGCACGGCGACAACGTCACCCGCACCCAGCTGCCTGTCAGTGCCGCCGCCGACGCATCCACGGTGTCGGGGTTCGCGGTGTATGACGAGTTCGGACAAACCACCGGCACCACCGCATCCACCGGTGCTGTCACCTACGGATGGCTCGGCAGCAAACAACGCCAAACCACCACCGCCCCGTTCATCCTCATGGGCGCACGCCTCTACAACCCCCTCACCGGACGCTTCACCTCCCCCGACCCCATCCCCGGCGTCAACGAAAACACCTACGTCTACCCAGGCGACCCCATCAATCGATCCGACTCGTCGGGCATGTGGGATCTGCTCGACACACTCGACACGGCATCAGCGGTTCTCGGAGTAGCGGGAATGCTCGGCTGTGCCATTTGTGCCGGGGCTTCGGCGGCAATATCGTTGGGTACAGGCATCTACCGCCTTTCCCAGGGAGACGCGGACGGCTGGCTTGATCTGGCCGGGGCCGCAACTTTCGGGGTGGGCAAAGCGCTGAATGTTGGACTCAAGTTGACAAAGGCGACAAAAATTGCGAAATCTGCTTCGAAAATCAATTCGTTAAAAATTCCGCCTAAAGTAAAAGTCAGAATGATGACGAACGCGAGAAAGCGAATTCGCATCCAACACCGCAAGACTCGTTCAGCGGTCATAGGTTCGTACGACGCTCTAGACACCGCGTATGGGGCCTACACTGCGACTACATTCGCCGTGGATCTAGATATTCGCCGCCAGCGGGGCGCGTTGTGAACAGGGGAAAGAGACTTCCCCCGACTCCGTGGCCCCTCCTTCTGGGTTGGCTGTGTGCGGCGGCGGTCGTGATCGAGCTCTTCTTGGCTCGGCAACCTGGATTGGCGCTTGGGTTCGCTGCTGTCACGGCGCTATTCAGTTGGTTCTCTCCTTACGTGGCGACCCGTCGACCTTCTCGCCTTCGGCCGCGCGTCTTGAAGAAGCGCGCGCGGTTGGACTTGCCGACCCGTGAAGAGGTTGACGACTCGGCGCCACTCATCGGCATAGTCCGCCACCAATCTCAAACGTTTCTGGTTCATCCCGTGCCCTATCGGGAAGATGCATGGAAGTTTCTGGGGGTCGCGTACTACGAGAGACCTCTGTTCACGCAAAAGCCGATTGGATACTTGGCAGATGAGATAGGGCGCGCGGCAAAATATATCCCTCAGGGCCGCGACGCAAACGTGCTGTGGTCTCGCTACTTCCGTAGCCAAGAGCGGCGGATGAGCGACGATGCATCCGAGTAGTTCGTTAATCGAGAGCAGCCGGGAGGTGAAGCCACCGGCCATGGCTCCGGGCCGCGCGGTCGACCGCTGTCAACCTTCTCAAGATATAGGGTCGCGCGTTTGGTCTGGGTTCGCGATCCACGACGAGTTCGGGCAGGCCACCGGCACCACCGCATCCACCGGTGCTGTCACCTACGGATGGCTCGGCAGCAAACAACGCCAAACCATCACCGCCCCGTTCATCCTCATGGGCGCACGCCTCTACAACCCCCTCACCGGACGCTTCACCTCCCCCGACCCCATCCCCGGCGGCAACGAAAACGCGTACGTCTACCCAACCGACCCCATCAACCAGGACGATCTGACGGGGCAATGTAGCCGAGTGAAAATGTCCGTAGGCTGCTCACGTCATCCTGACACATCGAAGTACAACGACTGGCAGACCGGACGAGCCGAAGTAGCACTGTTGTTTGCCTTGGCACTTCCGGTAGTTACGGACGGAGCCGCCGTCGCTCTCGAGCGGACGATCGGCGAAGCGGCGTTCGATTCTGAAGCACTGGGAGCGGACAGTGAACTGTTTGGAAACTATTCTTTCAAGACGCTTCATCGGCCTGCGGGTGGCGGAAGGTTCAACCGCGTTTCCCGGGACCCAAGGCTAGGTTGGACGCAGCACAACGGACAGTCATATTTTTCAATTCGATGGTCAAGAATTTCCGTCAACAATGGGCATTTCAGAATCATTCGAGGCAGAGTGATCTACTCGAAGGGGAAGCGTAAGTGATTGACGACTATATCCCAATTGATGTTAGTCAAATTGTCAGTGCGCATCTCCTGGAGAAGTGGCCGTCGGTAACTATTCGCAGGTTCGTTGCGGAGCCCCCCAGTATAGTAGACCTCGAAGTGAAATACCCGTCGCCGCGCGCGATGGGTTTAAAGATTCAAATAGATCTACTATCGGTAAGCATTCTCGTGAATCGGAAAACTGTGTTCGCGTCGGAGGGTGACCCCCAAGATGTGGGGGTCAGGCGAGCGCTGAAGACTATCGATGAAATCACGGAACATGGATGCTGTGAAGTGCGCTCGAAAGGCTGGCTCGGACTCTTATTCGTGAGCTACGTCGGCCCGGCATGCGCTCCCGAAGTCGTCGCCGCGAGGAAGAGCGGGCGGCGGGTCAGATTCATCGGTCGGCCCTGGAGTAGAGCAGCATGAATCGAAAATAGCCGCGTCGCGGGCTCGGCATTGTCATGAGTGCTCACTCTAAACTGTCGTATTCGCCGATGGTGCGATCGGCGGCGTCGAAGGTTCGAGTCCACGTGTGCAGGAGCGGGCGCGCGCCGGTCACGTCCCAGAAGTACGACAACCCGGTTCTTCTGACTTTAGGTGGGGGTGGTGGGGTCGAGGCCGCCGGCGATGAGGAGCATTCTGAGTCTGTAGTTGTCGTAGTTGGTGAAGCCGCGGGCGACGCGGCGGGCGAGTTCGATGAGGCCGTTCACGGCTTCGGTGCCGCCGTTGGACCTGGTTCGTGCCACATGGTCGTCGTTTTGGGCGTTTTGAGGGTGCGATGGTTGATTTTCCGGGCCTCGCGGTCGGGAAGTTGCGCACTAAGCGGTGCGCCTAGGGTGCCTTTGTGGGGTT
>NZ_JAUASV010000043.1 GCF_030345695.1 Galbitalea sp. SE-J8
TCGACGCGCTCGACATGGACTCCTTCGAGACCGAGCAGCAGGTCGCAGCCAGAACACGGGGAGGCAACAGAGCGCGCGTCAACGCACCCCGAACTACGGTGAGACACGTCGAGGTCCTCGGTCTGGAATCAGCGGTTGGCGCTACTGATCCTCGGAGACCTCGACCCCTACCCGCCGACCATCACCCAGCGAGCCCCACCCCCACCGAATGTCCGAAGAGCCATCAAACGGCAAGAGACTCGACTGGATCGATTCTTGACGCTTTGATCGCGGGATATATGCCCGCTACTAGCCCGAGGACCAGACCGCTCAGCAGTCCCAGCGCAGGTACGAGCGGATCAATTACGGGCGACCAGCCGCTGAGAATCGATATCAACGTGACACCGTCGATGCCCAGCGTTAGTCCGATTGCGCCGCCGAGCGCACCGACGGCTATCGCCTCGGCTGCGAACTGCTGGAGGATCGCTCGCCGCGGGGTTCCAATTGCCATGCGCACCCCGATTTCACGCCGACGCTCCAACGCAGCAACGAGAAAGGTGTTGGTCACACCGATTGCTCCGATCGTCAACGCGACCCCGGCCATGATGAACAATAGCAGAGTTGTGGTCTCGGCAATGCTCCCGCGAAGCGTCGTTGGATCGAGTCCAGTAACCGACTGCACACTCTCGTAACTCGTCGGTTCGAACGCGACCGGAGACTGTTCCCCTACAACTCCAGCCGCTCCCGCATCGACTCTGATGATCAATCGAACGTCGATAAGTGACGGATTCAGACTCGGCAAACGCAGTGTGGTCGGAGCGATTAAGCTGTTGTAAAGCCCGCCCGCCGGGTCCTCATCGTCGACCACGCCGAGCAAGAGCACCGGGTCGTCGCCGACCCAAAGCTGCATCCCCGGTGTCCACCGAGCGCCGAGTTGCGCAAACAAGCCGACGCCGATCAACGCCACGTCATCTCCGCGGTCGATGTGGCCCTGATCGAAAAAGCGTCCGTGCACGAGCTTGGGTTCCAAGCTACGAAGGCCGTGAACTCCCATCACACGAAGCGTCGACGCGACTGGCGCAGTACGAACTTGCGCCTCCGACGTTCCGATCTCGACAGAGTCCCCGCCATTCGTCACTGCGGTCATCCCTGCCGTCCGGACGCCGTTCAGGTTCCGAACGCGCTCGGCATCAAGACTCTCATCTCGTTCAGCCATCCACGTTTGATCTTCGCCGGTCCAATCGTCGGACTGTAGGGCAACTTGCTGCGCAAGAAACGCATTGAATTCATCCGTGATTTGCGCAGACGCCGTGCTCGACAGTCCGACGTTCAGGGTGAGTGTCGCGACCCCGATAGCGACCCCCAGAGCGGTGAGGAGGTTCCTTCCTGCGCGGGCAACGAACGACTGGAGAGCCTCGGCGATGGCGAACGTGAAGAGGCGTGGACGAAGCGGGTGCCTGGCCTGAGCCCCGCCTACCGGACCCGCTGATGGTCGCGCAGAGTCCGTGGCGCTTGTCACCCCGTCGGTTATGTAAATCGTGCGCGCGCATGCCGCGGCTACATCGGGGTCATGCGTGACAACGATGGAGGCAGTATCCGAGCCAGTGCTGTCGCGAAGTAGCGACATCACTTCAGCCGCCCTCACAGAGTCCAGGTTCCCCGTCGGCTCATCGCACAAAAGGATCGTCGGTCTCGTGACAACAGCGCGCGCGATCGCGACCCGCTGCTTTTCACCCCCAGAAAGCGTCGCCGGCTTCGCGGTGCTGCGGTGGCTGACGTCGAGTCGGTCGAGCACTTCCGCGACTCTCAGCTTCCGCTCTTTCCGAGGCAGACCCATGAGCTTGAGTGGAAGTTCCACGTTTTGACTGACAGTCTTGTGGTCGATGAGTTGGAACGCTTGGAAGACGAATCCCACAGCTGAAAGCCTCATGGAAGCCCGACGCTGGCGAGAAGTTCCAGCGACGTTGATCCCATCGATGTAGAGCGTCCCACCGCTGGGTTCGAGGAGTAGTCCGAGCAGGTTCAGGAGCGTCGATTTTCCCGAACCCGAACGACCCATGATCGCTACCATCTCGCCACGGTTGACGGAGAGGGTGGCATCGCTCAGAACTCGGACAGTCTGACTACCGGAGAGAAAAGATCGCGAAAGAGCCGTAGCAGAGAGAGCAATCTGCGTCATGAGCGATCGCTCACCACCACGAGCTCACCGCTTGAGAGCTTCGACCCGATCGGCTTGACCGCCGATTCTCCTCCCGCGGAGAACACGACTTCGACCGGGACTTCGAGCAAGTCGCCACCGCGCTTCACGGTGACACGGGTGACACCCGATCTCGTCCAAAGGGCGGAGTCTGGAACAACGAGCGAGTCGGCTTCGCTTTCATCCGTGATAATCCGAATTTGCACAGGCACGTCGGCTGAAAACGCAAAGGCGCCGGTCGAAACGAAGGCTGTCGCAGTCGAGGGCACAACATTCGGGTCAGCGGCATCGGCTGCCACACCCGCCGCAAAGTTGACGACCTCACCCAGAGCCGATCCATTAGAGGCAAGTACTGCTTTGTCCGAAATCTCGAGTTCGACGGGGATATCGGCAGACTCGAAATTGCACCTCAGACCCTCGTCGCCGCTCAGAGTGTCAACTGTCAAAGAACTGACGACGTTGCCCACCTGGAGTTGCTGACTGACGATTCGCACCGTCGACTCATTAATCGCCACCAGCTCTCGTGCATTAACCCGAGCGCCGGCAGCGTCGCCGACTCGCGAAGAGCCTTCGGCAACGAACCCGTTGCTTCGATAGAGGGAATCGACAGCAGCCCCTGTCTTGAGGTCGTACACACCGGAGGTCTCGACGTCGGGATATCCTGCCCCACGTAAGAATTTCTGAAATGACTTCACGTCTGCGCCCGTGTCTTTAAGGCCCAGATCTCGAAACAGAGGAATTGCTAGCCTTGCGGCAATCCTGGGTCGGTTGTTGAGGCCGATAATCAGGTGACCAGATGACACTTCGGATTTGTCCCCGAAGCCCACTGCCGTAACCACCTGAGTATCCGCACCAGGTTCGTCTGCGATTCGCACGCTGCCCCGCGTCGAGTAGTCGGGGATGCACCAGACCGACAACGACGACTGAAGCGTTCGCGAGTCGATCGCGACAGTCACGGTAGAAGGCGTTGGCGGAGCGGCGTCCGCGGCTCGCTGAGCTGGCGACTTCGTGAGAGTGCCCGCATAAAAGGCCGACGCTGAGAGCGCCACAACGAGGATAGAACCAATCGTCCACTTCGACCAAAGTCCTGACCGCGGAGCTCGCTCAGCCACCAAGCACCTCTCGCGCCTTTAGCTGGGAATCTCGGCGTATCTGCTCGATCTCTACGAGATCAGCTGAGTACTTCGTCAGGAAAGTCGAAATATATCGGTCCAGGAGACGATCTAGCTTTGACGTGTAGTCGACTTTTTCACGGCAGGTCGCGTCATCGACCGCCAGTTCGATGCTTGAGTCCCGCGACCCTGCGGTCGAGGAGAACGCCTCAAACGGTGCGCGAAACTGCGGGAAGTTTGTTGCGGACATGCACTTTTGCCATTCAGCCGCAACTTCGACAATTTTGGGGTCGTCACGATATGCGGTGAGCACCTCCAACCCTACATTGAAGATCACGTTCTCGGCGAGAAGCTCGTTTTTCGGCGACCCGTAGATCGCGTCGGCAGCCTCACCTGTACAACCGCCGGCGGTCCAACTCGTTTCGCTTCCGAAAAGTTCCACGGCGATATCGGCATCCTCGCCATCGCCATACAGCGCCTCTTCATAACCGGTTGGCATCTCACCAACATCAGGCTCGCTGTGCTTGCGATCTTCGATTTCGGAAGCCGTGGTCGCGTATCCCGACTTGCGCGCCTCTTCCACCGAGAGCTGAGGCGCTGTTCCATTGTTCGCGTCGAGGTCGAACGCCCAATTTCTCAACGGAACATAACTGAAGCCCGCTTTCGCCATGCACGCGGTTCGCTCTGAAGCCACAGCGGCATCGACGTTGGGGTCTGTTCCGACCAACGCCAAGAATTGCGCCCGAGCTCCAGAAACAGTCTTGGGCGCCGGCCCAATTGTGAGACCCGTCTCGGACTGTTCCGGTTGAGTGCAGCCCGACAACAGAATAGACACAAGTATTCCTGCCGCGACTGCGAACTGGGCGGATTTGCGGGCCATCGGCTCCAGCTTTCTCTCGATGCGGGGCGGAGCTGTGGAAGCACTCCGCCCCGCGGTTGGAATTGGGGTCAGGTCCTGCGGATGAAGTCAGCCTTGTTGATCTTCGCCCCGAGGTCAGCCTTGTTGGTGTTCGCACCGAGCGTGTTCAGAAGGGCTTCTGCATGGAAGATGTCCGCCGCATCGATGAGGTCGAACGACGTGTAGTTCGTGCGGTTCTTCCACGAGTCCGTCTCGTTCACGAGGCTGGAGGTGATCTGGGACGTGGTCTGGTATCCGTCCATGGAGTACTGGCTGCCCGCGTAGGAAACCTCCTTGTACACACAGACCTTCGTGTCGACACACGTCCCACTCGTAGTCGCGAGCGCGGGACCGGCTGTGGCCACCGTGCCCGCGAGTGCGACGGCGAAACCGGCGACTGCGATGAGTTTCTTCTTCACTGAGAATCCGATGTATTGATGGGCTCGGCGCAACGATTGATGCGTCGAGTGGACCCACCCGTCAAGAGGCAGCGCTACCAGTTGACGAGTGTTGCTCGGAGCTTACACGGATGGGGGCTGCAGACCAACACCGCGACGAGACTCATCTAATGTGCTCGCCCAATGGGGTACGTGCCTCATCTGGGATCTGCTCGCGAAACGTTGGCCGCTCTTCGGGCACGGGGTGTGTGCTGGTGGGATGGGCTCGTTGTCGATGTCGACCAAGCGTGAGATCACGAAGAAGTACGCCTCCGAGTACGCGTGCTCCTCGAAGAGGGTCCGGGGCAGGTTGCTGGACGAGGTGGTCGCGACCACGGGCTGGTCGCGGGCGGAACGCGCGCCGGCAGGTGACCGCGGCCGGGAAACGGCGCGCTCAAGCTGCTGATCAGCGTGTGGATGCTCGCCGGGCAGCCCTCCGGGAAGTACCTCGCAGCGACGATGGGGATCTGGCTGTCGAAGCTGATCGAGCACGGCGAACTCGACACGGCACGTCTGAGCGAGCACACCGAGGCTCAGCTGTTGACCGTGTCGGGGGCGAGCATCGATCGGCTGCTGAAACCCACCCGGGACGCGATGCGGCTGACCGGGATCTCGGGCACCAAAGCTGGGCCGCTGCTGCGGACCTCGATCACGGTCCGCAAAGCTGGCGACGAGCACGAACGGGTCCCCGGGTTCTGCGAGATCGATCTGGTGCTGCACTGCGGGTCCACGTTGAAGGGCGAGTTCGCCCGCTCCCTGACGGTCACCGACGTGCGCACCGGGTGGACGTCGAACATCGCGCTCAAGAACGGGCGCACCGGTTGGGTGCTGGAGGCGATGCCCATCATCGAGTCCCGGCTGCCGTTCCGCCTGACCGGGATCGACAGCGACGACGGCGGCGAGTTCATCAACGAGGCCCTCATCGGCTGGGCGGCCGAGCGTTACGGGCTCTTCGCAGTTGAGGGGGTAGGTGGGTAGCGCGTCGTGGGCCGGAACGAGAAGGCTCTTCGATCAAGCGTTCTTCACGCGCATCCTGATCGGCGACGACGGCGAGATCGTTGGCGAGCTCAACGAGCCTTTCGAGATCGTCCGGGATGCCGCGGAAGTAGTGCCCCTTAACGTGGTGTAGTTCGCGGTGGCCGGTCTCGTCGTAGACGTGGGCGCGGTCACCGTGTAGTCCCTTCGAGGAATCTCCTACAACCCACTCGAAAGGCATCTTCACGAT
>NZ_JAUASV010000044.1 GCF_030345695.1 Galbitalea sp. SE-J8
AAGAAGTCCGGCGGTGTCCTACTCTCCCACAAGGTCGCCCTTGCAGTACCATCGGCGCAGAGAGTCTTAGCTTCCGGGTTCGGAATGTGACCGGGCGTTTCCCTCTCGCTATGGCCGCCGAAACACTATTGATATATCAATGGTTTTACACGACACAACGGTGGTTGTTGTGTGTGTGGTTCCGACCGTATATCGGGAACCACATAGTGGACGCGAGCACGCTCTCCGCACCCCGTGTCGGGGTGGGGTGGTGTCAATTTGTCGGCTTATTAGTACCGGTCAGCTGCACGTGTTGCCACGCTTCCACATCCGGCCTATCAACCCAGTAGTCTGGCTGGGAGCCTCTCCCCCCGTGGGGGTTGGAAATCTCATCTTGAGGCCGGCTTCCCGCTTAGATGCTTTCAGCGGTTATCCGTTCCGAACGTAGCTAATCAGCGGTGCTCCTGGCGGAACAACTGACACACCAGAGGTTCGTCCGTCCCGGTCCTCTCGTACTAGGGACAGATCCTCTCAAATTTCCTGCGCGCGCAGAGGATAGGGACCGAACTGTCTCACGACGTTCTAAACCCAGCTCGCGTACCGCTTTAATGGGCGAACAGCCCAACCCTTGGGACCTACTCCAGCCCCAGGATGCGACGAGCCGACATCGAGGTGCCAAACCATGCCGTCGATATGGACTCTTGGGCAAGATCAGCCTGTTATCCCCGAGGTACCTTTTATCCGTTGAGCGACAGCGCTTCCACAAGCCACTGCCGGATCACTAGTCCCGACTTTCGTCCCTGCTCGACTTGTCAGTCTCACAGTCAAGCTCCCTTGTGCACTTACACTCGCCACCTGATTACCAACCAGGTTGAGGGAACCTTTGGGCGCCTCCGTTACTTTTTGGGAGGCAACCGCCCCAGTTAAACTACCCACCATGCACTGTCCCTGAACCGGATCACGGTCCGAAGTTAGATATCCAGAGTGACCAGAGTGGTATTTCAACAATGACTCCACCCGAACTGGCGTCCGGGTTTCACCGTCTCCCACCTATCCTACACAAGCCACACCGAACACCAATACAAAGCTGTAGTAAAGGTCACGGGGTCTTTCCGTCCTTCTGCGCGTAACGAGCATCTTTACTCGTAGTGCAATTTCGCCGAGTTCGCGGTTGAGACAGCTGGGAAGTCGTTACGCCATTCGTGCAGGTCGGAACTTACCCGACAAGGAATTTCGCTACCTTAGGATGGTTATAGTTACCACCGCCGTTTACTGGGGCTTCAATTCGCAGCTTCGCCTTGCGGCTGACCGCTCCTCTTAACCTTCCAGCACCGGGCAGGCGTCAGTCCGTATACATCGTCTTGCGACTTAGCACGGACCTGTGTTTTTAGTAAACAGTCGCTTCCCACTGGTCTCTGCGGCCATCAACGCTGCCGGCAGCAAGTGCCATGACGTGTCAGGCCCCCCTTCTCCCGAAGTTACGGGGGCATTTTGCCGAGTTCCTTAACCACGATTCTCTCGATCTCCTTGGTATTCTCTACCTGACCACCTGAGTCGGTTTAGGGTACGGGCGGCTGGAACCTCGCGTCGATGCTTTTCTCGGCAGCATAGGATCACCGAATTCTCCCGTGAGGGATATGCGTCGGATCTCAGGCATCGTGAGAGACGGATTTGCCTATCTCTCGCCCTACATCCTTACCCCGGGACAACCATCGCCCGGTACGGCTACCTTCCTGCGTCACACCTGTTAATACGCTAGCCGCACCAGCACGGGGTCGAGCGTTAGACCGCACCTCATCACCCCGAAGGGATCCGATGGCACGGGTTAGGACTCTTAGCACTACTGGATTGGCTTGGGCGGTTCTTCGCCGGTACGGGAATATCAACCCGTTGTCCATCGACTACGCCTGTCGGCCTCGCCTTAGGTCCCGACTTACCCAGGGCAGATTAGCTTGACCCTGGAACCCTTGGTCTTTCGGAGGACGGGTTTCTCACCCGTCTTTCGCTACTCATGCCTGCATTCTCACTCGTGTGGCGTCCACGGCTGGATCACTCCGCCGCTTCACTCGCCACACGACGCTCTCCTACCACTCCGCATGCCTGGACACGAATGCCTGGCTATCATGCGAAATCTACAACTTCGGTGGTGTGCTTGAGCCCCGTTACATTGTCGGCGCGGAATCACTTGACCAGTGAGCTATTACGCACTCTTTCAAGGGTGGCTGCTTCTAAGCCAACCTCCTGGTTGTCTATGCAACTCCACATCCTTTCCCACTTAGCACACGCTTAGGGACCTTAGTTGGTAGTCTGGGTTGTTTCCCTCTCGACGATGAAGCTTATCCCCCACCGTCTCACTGCTGCGCTCTCACTTACCGGCATTCGGAGTTTGGCTGACGTCAGTAACCCGTTGAGGCCCATCGGCCATCCAGTAGCTCTACCTCCGGCAAGAAACACGCAACGCTGCACCTAAATGCATTTCGGAGAGAACCAGCTATCACGAAGTTTGATTGGCCTTTCACCCCTACCCACAGCTCATCCCCTCCATTTTCAACTGAAGTGGGTTCGGCCCTCCACGACGTCTTACCGTCGCTTCAGCCTGGCCATGGGTAGATCACTTCGCTTCGGGTCTAGGACCAGCGACTGAATCGCCCTATTCAGACTCGCTTTCGCTACGGCTACCCCACACGGGTTAACCTCGCCACTGATCACTAACTCGCAGGCTCATTCTTCAAAAGGCACGCTGTCACCCCAACAAGGAGGCTCCAACGGTTTGTAAGCAGACGGTTTCAGGTACTATTTCACTCCCCTCCCGGGGTACTTTTCACCTTTCCCTCACGGTACTTGTCCGCTATCGGTCATCTGGGAGTATTTAGGCTTACCAGGTGGTCCTGGCAGATTCACACGGGATTTCTCGGGCCCCGTGCTACTTGGGATACTCTCCACGCCAGAGCAGCAATTTCGACTACGGGGTTGGCACCCTCTATGACCAGCCTTTCAAAACTGTTCGTCTATCACCCTCTGTAACGCTCACGGAACGGCAGTCCCGAACGGAAAGTCCCACAACCCCGACCATGCAACACCTGCCGGCTATCACACATGATCGGTTTAGCCTCATCCGGTTTCGCTCGCCACTACTAACGGAATCACTGTTGTTTTCTCTTCCTGTGGGTACTGAGATGTTTCACTTCCCCACGTTCCCTCTACCCGCCCTATATATTCAGGCGGGAGTCACCAGGTCAGCTCACGCCGCCTAGCGGGGTTTCCCCATTCGGACACCCTCGGATCACAGCTCTGTTACCAGCTCCCCGAGGCTTATCGCAGGTTCATACGTCCTTCTTCGGCTCCAGATGCCAAGGCATCCACCGTCTGCTCTTAGAAAATTGATCCACATGAGCGGCCCCACCGCAAAAAACGACGGGACCCTGTTTGTTTATCGAAACGCGCACCCACCCCGAGCCCACCCGAAGGCGACCCCAGGACCACGCACGCGCTTCTAAGATGCTCGCGTCCACTGTGTAGTTCTCAACATACGGGCGGTACCCGCCCCACCAGCAGTCAACCGCTGACAGGCACGAGTCCCGAGATCCCAGACGACCACACGTCCCCGCGCAGCCGGCCCGGTCCCTCAGGACCCAACAGCGTGCAACGCCACCCACCCCCACACCCAACCCGTTCCCACCACCGCGACAAGCGCACGTGGCGTACTGAGATCAAGCGCATCAGCGCATGGCCCATGTCACATGTTCCACCCATGAGCTAACCGGCGAGAACATCCGTCTCGATCCGGCGCCTGGACGATCCACCCGAAGGCATCACGCCAGAAGCTCCTTAGAAAGGAGGTGATCCAGCCGCACCTTCCGGTACGGCTACCTTGTTACGACTTAGTCCTAATCACCGATCCCACCTTCGACGGCTCCCTCCACAAGGGTTGGGCCACCGGCTTCGGGTGTTACCGACTTTCATGACTTGACGGGCGGTGTGTACAAGGCCCGGGAACGTATTCACCGCAGCGTTGCTGATCTGCGATTACTAGCGACTCCGACTTCATGAGGTCGAGTTGCAGACCTCAATCCGAACTGAGACCGGCTTTTTGGGATTCGCTCCACCTCACGGTATTGCAGCCCTTTGTACCGGCCATTGTAGCATGCGTGAAGCCCAAGACATAAGGGGCATGATGATTTGACGTCATCCCCACCTTCCTCCGAGTTGACCCCGGCAGTCTCCTATGAGTTCCCGCCATAACGCGCTGGCAACATAGAACGAGGGTTGCGCTCGTTGCGGGACTTAACCCAACATCTCACGACACGAGCTGACGACAACCATGCACCACCTGTATACCGACCTTGCGGGGGAACCATCTCTGGAACTTTCCGGTATATGTCAAGCCTTGGTAAGGTTCTTCGCGTTGCATCGAATTAATCCGCATGCTCCGCCGCTTGTGCGGGCCCCCGTCAATTCCTTTGAGTTTTAGCCTTGCGGCCGTACTCCCCAGGCGGGGAACTTAATGCGTTAGCTGCGACACAGAAACCGTGGAATGGTCCCTACATCTAGTTCCCAACGTTTACGGCGTGGACTACCAGGGTATCTAATCCTGTTCGCTCCCCACGCTTTCGCTCCTCAGCGTCAGTTACGGCCCAGAGATCTGCCTTCGCCATCGGTGTTCCTCCTGATATCTGCGCATTCCACCGCTACACCAGGAATTCCAATCTCCCCTACCGCACTCTAGTCTGCCCGTACCCACTGCAGGCTGGAGGTTGAGCCTCCAGTTTTCACAGCAGACGCGACAAACCGCCTACGAGCTCTTTACGCCCAATAATTCCGGATAACGCTTGCACCCTACGTATTACCGCGGCTGCTGGCACGTAGTTAGCCGGTGCTTTTTCTGCAGGTACCGTCACTCTCGCTTCTTCCCTACTAAAAGAGGTTTACAACCCGAAGGCCGTCATCCCTCACGCGGCGTTGCTGCATCAGGCTTCCGCCCATTGTGCAATATTCCCCACTGCTGCCTCCCGTAGGAGTCTGGGCCGTGTCTCAGTCCCAGTGTGGCCGGTCACCCTCTCAGGCCGGCTACCCGTCGTCGCCTTGGTGAGCCATTACCTCACCAACAAGCTGATAGGCCGCGAGCTCATCCCAGACCGAAAAATCTTTCCAAACACAGAAGATGCCTTCGAGTCTCATATCCAGTATTAGACGTCGTTTCCAACGCTTATCCCAGAGTCCGGGGCAGATTGCTCACGTGTTACTCACCCGTTCGCCACTGATCCAGAAGAGCAAGCTCCCCCTTCACCGTTCGACTTGCATGTGTTAAGCACGCCGCCAGCGTTCATCCTGAGCCAGGATCAAACTCTCCATAAAAGAACAATGCGAACCCCGCCGGGAAAACGGTGAGGGAACGCGAGTTTGTCTGACCAAAGACTGTCTACTGACAATCAATTAATCCAAAGGAATTCTCAACGACTCCGAAGAGCCGACGAGGATAATTTGGCATATGACATAGTGCACGCTGTTGAGTTCTCAAGGATCGGACACACCCGCCCCCACACGTCACCGCGCAGGCCCTCGGGGCTGATCTC
>NZ_JAUASV010000045.1 GCF_030345695.1 Galbitalea sp. SE-J8
GTAACGATCAACGCCCTCGGGCACGACCTCACGGCAGCCACGCCGCCGGGCCCCGCAGCCACCGAGATCCTCGACGCCCTCCGCCGGACGAGAATCACGCACTAAATCGGCACGGTTCAGGCCTGATCGCACCCGCGGACCGCCATGGAACGACGGACCTCAGGGGGCGTTCCGGCGTCGGCTCAGACTCGAATGGCGCGATCGAACGCCGCTGAGAGCTCCGCCGCGGTCCGTGCGGCGCCGGCATTGCCCGAGTGCAGGTCGAGCACGTTGGCGTCGATCGCACCGCGCAGCGCGATGGCCATGACGTGGACATCGAACGCGCGCAGCTCGCCGGCGTCCTGCCCGGCTCGGAAGACCTCCTCCAGAAGCGAGATCGCCGCGGCACTGGCGGATCCGCCCACGCTTGCCGCGAGATCGACCGCAGCGCCGGCGACATCGAGATTCTGGGCGAGGAACTCGAAGTTGCTGGTGATGTAGGCGCGGACCTTCCCGCGCACCGAGGTCTCGGCGGCGATCCGCGGGCCCATGAACTCCGCCGCGCGTGCGACGACGTGCGCGAGCGTCTCCTCGAGCAGGATCTCGCGGCTGCCGAAGTGGTAGGAGATGAGCCGCGTGCTGCTCAGGCCGCCCTCCTCGACGACCTTGGCGAAGGACAGCCCGTGCGATCCCTCACGGGCGATCACGCGAACCGCGGCGTCCATGATCTGCTCTCGCCGCTGCCTGCTCGCGAGTGACGCGGAGGATGCCGGTCGTCGGCCTGCTGATCTCGTGCCCACGTTGACCGATCTTACCCGAACAGGTAACGTGTTACTCATGCAAGTAACAGATCGCACGTTTCCGCCGGCTTTTCCGGCACTCGGGCCGGGCGCCGGCTTCGCCGTCGTCGGCGGGCTCTGGCTGGCCATCCTCGGGAAGAGGGCGCGTCGGCGAGCGGCGCGAAGAGCGCTCCTGCTGGTGCCGCTCGCCGTCGGATTGTTCGCATCTGCCAAGAACCGTGACGTCCGCACGACGATGCGGCACGCGCAGGGGTCGGGTGCCCGATGAAGCGATCCGACAGCGGCGGCTCCCGCGCCCTCGGTGCCGTCGTGGTCCTGATCGGCCTGGAGATCGCGCTCGTCGCGCTCCTGACCGCCGTCGGGGTCAAAGGCGCTCCGGCCGTCGTGATCGTCGTCGTCTTCGCGCTCGTCGAGCGCGTCGCGTACGTCCTCTGGATCAAACAGGGGCGCCCGTCGTGACCGACGAACGCTCGCTCAGGACGTTGCGGAGCGCTTCGACCGGGCGCCTTCACAGCTCCCAGGGGTTGAGCGGTCGGACACCCGTGCGCCCGAATTCTTTGGTGTTCCGCGTGACGAGCGCGAGATCGTGAACGACCATTGGCCGTACATCTTCGTCAAGCCATAGGCGTAGCGGGCGTGCACCAACGGGATCTGCGCGTTCCTTTCGCTGGACCCCGCGCTCGAGTTCCAGCACCGTGATGACGCTGAGAGCGAGATCTCCGATCTCTTGTTCTCGCAACCAGGTCATCAACGACGGCGACCGCTTCAGTCGCGCATCACTGACGACGTTCGTGTCGAGCAGGTATCTCACAGATCAAGCCCACGGGGCGTTTCCACCCGACGCTCCGGCAGGTCGAGCTCGATGTGCTCGGTGCCCCGCGCCCACAGCCGGTCCCCCACGAGCTCTCGCTCGCCGGAGATCCGATCGAACTCCTCTGCCGTGAGCAACACGTGCGAGCGCCGGCCGTGATCGGTGATCGTGACCGACCCCCTCTCGGCCGCCCGCTTGGCCGCATCGGAACGGGTGAGACGACCAGGCAGTCGACGACCAACGCCTCGGCCTGGGCGCTGACCTCATCCGCGGTAAGCCGCAGAGCCCCAAGGAGTGACGACGTGCGCGCCAAATGCCCCGTCGACGAGACCGCTGTTGCCGCGCACGTCGCGCGGATGGTGGCCGAGGAGCGTGCCTACCGGCTCCGCGAGATCCGCGAGGGACGCAGAAGGAGCTCGCCGACCGCATGGCCATCACCCAGCCCAGGATCTCCGCGCTCGAAGCGGGAGACCTCGACCGCTCCGGCCTCGCAACCCTCACGTCCTACGTCGAAGCCCTCTGTGGCACCGTCGAAGTCACCGCCACCTTTGGCAACCGCAAGCTCGTTCTATCCTCTGATGGTTCGGCCGAGGTGTAGCGCCGTGGCAACCCACCTCTGATAGCAAGAAAGGTCAGCGCTTGCCGAATTCCATCAAAGAAGCGGGCTCCTGCCGACCGGAAGGATTCCGACTGGAGCTCCTCTTGCCTCTAGCTAACTAGAAGAACCGAAACCGTTTTGAAAAACCTCGTCCACGTGGTTTGAGGCGCACTTGCTTGCCACACTATAGGCGGCGTATCCATTGCCGAATACGAAGTTGGCGTTAGACGAACTCGACCCTGGGAGGTTATAGACGGCAACATGGTCATCACCGCTCACCCGGTCGGATTCGAGCAACCCGATCTTTTTCCTGTACTTGCTCGCCGCATCTTCCGACAACGGAGCAAATGCGTACGAGACGCAATGGGTGTTCAACGCAGTATTGACCCAATCACACGCGACCCCGCCGAATTCCACAAAGTCGCCAAACACATTTCCGGCAGCAACAGAACTGGCAGCAAACTCATCGCCAGAAAGCGTGTAGCCATCCGATTCGATCGAATCGACCGAGTCCGGGGACAGGAGATCGGAGCATGAGATACTCGTCGCATCGATACCCGTCGAAGTCGGCGTCGAAGTTGGTGTAGGTGTCGGCGTGAGAGCCGGCGTCGACGTAGCAGAAGCGCTCGGTGTGTCTGCTGACCCATCCGTTCCTTCCGCGCCGGGCGAGCCGGCGCGCCCCGCGCATCCTGACACCGTCAGTAGGATCGCCAAGGCGGGCATGACAAACATTATCGGTTCGAGCTTTGTGCGCATACCATTCTCTTTCTCTTAATTCTGCGAAGCCGCATTGACAATTTCGGGCAGAAGGTCCACTCGCACTCCGTCAACGGCGTACCCGTTATTGAGAGAATACGCCCACCAACCGCTTCCGAAAGCCCAGCCGCCGGGGATGCCCATGTCGCCGCCAACTTGCGAATACGTCACCGCACCGGGAGCGACGTCGGCCACAGATTTCGCGCCCGCCGCACCCAACTGTTCCTGCATCGATTCGGCCTGAACGGCAGCTATAGGCCCGTACCCGTACGCGAGTTCAATGTCGTCTCCCGGGACTCCCCAGCCACATAAATTCCCGCCATTCGGCACAAACTCACTGAGCGGACCAGCGTTGGGTCCGACCCGCTGAACGAACGAGTCATCTACTCTCCAGTCGAGCGACTTTAGATTGTCAGCCGTATCCGTATCCAGAGCGTTTTCACAGCTCTCTGAGCTTTCACTTGCGCCCGGAGGGGTGGGGCTGGAGGTTGGCGCCTGCACCGAACAAGCGGTGCCCACGCTCGCAAACGCCATCAGCATAGACAAGGAGATCAAGCAGACGCGCCATCGCTTGAGGCCCGTCGTGCTCACGCTAATAGTCGCTTCCCGGATAGCTGTCAAAAGCGTGGTGGTTCACGAGGAACGCCTTGGAGTTGAAGAAGTCGCTGTTCCATTTGTTCGTGGCCCAAGCCATCGTCATGCTCAGGTGGATGTGCGTCCCGGTGGGGCAATATCCGGTTTTCCCAGCGACGCCGATTTGATCGCTTTTATTGATATTGCCCGAAAACTGTGAAATGGAGTCGAAATGCGCATAAATCACTTTGACGCCATCGTCCTGCCGGACCTCTACCCAACGACCCATGCAAGTAGCATTCGATCCATCGTTCGAATAGTCGAGGATCTCGCCGTGCTGGAGAGCGTAAACAGGAAAGCGCCCATTCGACAGCGGCGCCGGGCTTAGCATCCAGTCCCAACCGGTGTGGAGACTTCCGATTGGTTCGTACCGCCCATCCCAGCCGTCCGCACAATACTTCCGCATCCAGTGGGCGTCCCCGTTGGTCGTGGTGAATGGCGGCCGGTACACCAGGTTGTTCGGATCCGCCGTGTTGTGGGCTTGGTCGCACGTCATTGCCTGTGCGGAAGCAGGCAGTCCGATTGTTGTGAGTCCGGCGAGTAATGCGGTGACAACGATCGCCGATGCCACGCGACCGCGCCGTCGAATCTTCTGCATAAATCCCCTGTCGGACCAGCGCGACTCGATCCGCGCTCCGTTTTTGGACTCTAGCGAAACTTAGGATCCCTTCGCAAGCATGCGACGGTCGGTCCGGGGTGAGTCCCATAGTGTGGTTTCGCTTCCCGCGGGGTCCTCGTCGTCGTTGACGTGGGAGGGGCCACCGTGGGATGACCAGTTGTTTCCGGCAAGAAGCAAAGAAGAGATCCCACGATGACCCAGCACCAGTCTGCCTTGACGACCCTGATCGGCGAAGTCCTCGCTGACCCCGACCTT
>NZ_JAUASV010000046.1 GCF_030345695.1 Galbitalea sp. SE-J8
CCAGATCCGGCGTCACCGCAAACGACGCACCCGTCGCACCCGCGACCGGCACCCCACCCGCGAGCCACTGCCGAGACACCGACACACCCGCGACCGAATACTCCCCATCCGACACCGACAGCGAACCGCCCACCACCGCAGCACCCGACACCACCGGCACCACCGACACCGCGAACGAACCCGCCGACACCGTCACCGGGGTCGTCGTCGTGACCACATCCGCGTAGCCCGCACGCGACGCCGTCACCCGGGCCGACACCGCGGCGCCCGCGAGATCCGGAGTCACCTCCAACGACGAACCCGTCGCACCCGCGATCGGCGACCCGCCGGCGAGCCACTGGAACCCGACCGATACACCCGCGACCGAATACGAACCATCACTCACCGACAGCGAACCGCCCACCACCGCAGCACCCGACACCACCGGCACCCCCGTCACCGCGAACGAACCCGCCGCGACCGTCACCGGGGTCGTCGTCGTGACCACATCCGCGTAGCCCGCACGCGACGCCGTCACCCGGGCCGACACCGCGGCGCCCGCGAGATCCGGGGTCACCTCCAACGACGAACCCGTCGCACCCGCGATCGGCGACCCGCCGGCGAGCCATTGGAACGCGACCGACACGCCTGAAACGGAGTACTCCCCGTCGCTGACCCCGAGCGTCCCGCCCACCACCGCAGCGCCCGACGCCACCGGCGCCGCCGTCGCGGAGAACGAGGCGGGGGCGACGATCTTCGCCGGCGCCGACGAGTAGCTGGACACGAGACCGGCGGAGGTCGCCTGCACCCGCACCGACACCCGGTGCCCGATGTCGGCCAGCGACGGCGTGTACGACGTGCCCACCGCCTCGTCGATGGCGCTGCCGTCGAGCGTCCACTGGTAGCTCAGCGCGGCGTCGGAGGGAGTCACGCCCTGGTCCACACTCAGTGTGCTGCCGTACGCCGCGGTGCCGCTGAGGCTCGTGAGCGCGAGCTCCGTCCACGCGAGCGCGACCGCCACGTGGGCCGACTCGGCGCGGCCCGGGGCGTAGCCCGTCGCCGTGCCGTCGGCCTCGACCGCGATCGAGTGGCCGTAGTCGGCGCTCGTCACCGGGTAGGTCGCCGCGCTCGCTCCGGGGATGACCACCCCGTCCCGCAGCCACTGGTAGCTCAGCACCGCATCCGAGGGCACGGAGTCGGACACGGATGCCGTGAGCGTGGAGCCGACACGCGCGGTGCCCGAGACCTGCGGAGTCGCCACGGCGACCGGTGGCGCGGCGACGGTGCCGAACCGTGCTCCCGAGAACACCGCCGACTCGAGGGTGGTGGCCGTCGCGTTGGTCGTGGCGAACACGCCCACGTCGACGAGCGGATCCGCCGCGGTGAGGGTCATCGTGTTGATGGTCGTCCACGGGTCCGTGACGTGCTTGCGGTAGGCGGCGACGATCGTGTTCGTGGCCGTCCGGCTCACCTTCAGGTACACCGGGAACCGCACGGAGGTGACGTGCGCGCTCTCGGAGTCGAGGTATCCGTCGGAACTGGAGTCCGTCTGCGTGTAGGCGCCGTCGCGATTCGACACGACGACCGTCCCGTAGCCCTTCGATCCGGACCTGCCGGTCGCGAGACTGTTGCGCACGACGATGCCCGCGCGCGTGTCGGGGCCGTTGTAGGTCGTCAGCGAGGTGACGCGGGTCTCGAACGTGCCGCCGACCGCCAGCGCGTCCGGCTGGTAGACGGTGCTCAACGCGTCGTACGACGTCCACATGCCGCCGGTCGCGTCGCCGACGGTGAACTCCGAGCGGCCCGTCTGGCAGAAGCTCGATTGCGCGGCCGTGCCCCAGCCGGCCGTCTGCCACGGCGCATCGACGGTGCACGCTCCCGCGGCGGGCGCGACGGTGAACCATACGGTGTAGCGGGCGTTGACCGTGCCGTCGGCCGACGTGACCGTGAGCACGGCGTTCGACGCGGACGATGTGACGGCGACCGTGGCGCCGGCGGCACTCGGGGTGCCGACGACGACCGGGGCCGTGGCGCCCGAGCTGATCGGCACGAAGTAGCTCGGTGTCGTCGGCACGAAGGCCGGCACCGGCGTTCCGTCGACGGTGATCGAGCTCAGTCGCGCGTCGGCCGGGTTGATCGGCGCCTTCGTGATCGGCAGCCGGTTGAACGAGAGCAGCCCGACCTGACGCGACGTCGAGATGCTCGGGCCGACCCCGTTGTGCGCGAGGTAGGTCAGGGTCGCATCGCCCGTGCCGAGCACGGCGGAGAGACCGAGCCGCAGCCGGCCACCGGGGAGGTAGGTGACGCTGATGACCTGGGCCGAGGTGCCGGTGAGGGCGAAGTCGACCGAGGGATCACCGTGGACCGTCAGGGTGTCGGTCTTCGACCGGAGGTTCACGATGAGCGCGCGATCCTGGGATGCGCCCGTGACCGAGACGGGGTCCGGCGCCGATACGCCGCTCGTCGGTCCGCCGAACGCGTCGCGGGCGACGACCGCGGCCGCCTCGTCGGCGATCACCTCGTACCCGCTCGGGTAGCGGAAGTGGCATCCGTCGTGCGCGGGAACGCCGGTGACCGACAGCACGGTGATGTCGTAGTCGGGGAACGTCTCGGGAAGGCGCCGCTGCTCGTCGCGGAGCGTGATGCCCTTGGTCTGCACCTCGCACGAGTTGCGCACCTGGAACGGGTAGAACGGGATCTCGCGGGTATCCCCGTCGCCGAAGTCCTGCGTCCAGTCGGCGAGCAGGTTCCCGAAGCCCTGGACGTGGCCCGAGGCGTTGTCGCCGTCGGTCTCGCCCTGGTAGTAGAACCACGCCGTGATGTGTCCCGCCGCCCCGGCGGCGATGAGGCGGTCGTAGAACCGGCCGTAGTTCGTCGCGGTGTCGCCCCGGTCGGCGTCGTTCCGCTGGAAGTAGTCGATCGGCTGCCCGCCGCGGGCGCCGTTGAACACGGCGATGGGCACGTGATACGCGTCGAGCAGCTTCCTCGCCATCGCGATTCCCCACAGGCCGACGTGTCCCGTGTTCCAGCGGCTCGCGCCCACGCTGCCGACGTTGCCCATGGCGAAGTTCCAGGTGCGGTACGCCTCGGAGAGCACGGGGTTCTCCTCGGGGGTGCCGAACGAGCGGATGAAGGTCGACGCGTTGACGTTGGCGAGCGCCTGGTCCGCCGCGCTCAGACCGATCGACTCGGCGTTCGACTGCCCCTGGATCACGATCATGTCCCCCGCGACGACGTCGGTCGCGGTCGAGACGGTGCGCGTGACGCCGCCCGAGACCGTCTGCAGGGCGAACGTGTAGTCGTACAGGCCGGCGGTGATCTGCTTCGTGAACGAGAACGCCGTGCCCGCCCCGGAGACCGAGCGCGCGAGGGTCTCCGCATCCCCCTCGAGACCGCCCGAGACCACGAGCTTGACCTGGTCGACGGCCGCGTTCGTCACGGTTCCGGAGACCACGACGGATGCGTGGTTCGTGCTGTCGCGCGGATAGAGCTGCTGCGACTGCGGCGCCACCGCGACCGTCACGTCCCGCGGATGCGCGTAGACGGTGAGCACTCGGGAGCTGTAGCCGCTGCCGTTGTTGGTCTGGGTCCAGTCGGGCGATCCGGAGGTGTTCGTGCCGATGCCGGTCTCGATGGTGCCCACGTTCCAGTGGTTGACCGCGAGCACCGTCGAGGCGGGAACGGCGGAGTCCAGATCGGGCGCGATGCGGTGCACCTGGAACGAGCCGTAGCCGGGGATCGCGCTCGGCACCGGACGGTCGTCGGTGTCGAACGCGGTCGCGCTCGCACCCGGGAACTGTCCGCTCGACGCCTGGTCGTAGTTGAGATCCCACATCTCGATGTAGCCGGTCAGGTCGTCGCCGGTCGGCACCCCCGCGACGTTCGACCGGATCGAGAGGTCCTCGACGCGCTGACGACGGATGTCGCTGGTCGAGGTGGGGATGCCGAGCTTCGTCGGGTCGGCGGTGTACGCATCCATTGCGGTGTAGACGTAGCTGGCCGCGCCGGTCGTGGGCGCCAGCTCGAGGCAGTAGCCGACGCGATCGAACGCCGGTGTGGTCGAGCTGGCGTCGTACGAGTACGAGCCGTCCCAGCCCGTCACCGGCAGAGCCGTCTGCTGCACGACGACCATGCCCTCGGCGCCGGCCGCGGAGTCGCACGACGTCGCTGTCGGCGCCCCCTCGGCCAGCGCCGGGCTCGCGAGCAGGATGGCGGGCGCGAGCAGGGCGAGTGCACCCGCGATGAGCGCGGTGTTGCGCACTCGATTCAGGACAGTGTTCATCCCATTCCCCCCGGTGAGCGCCGTCGGCCCGGACTACTTGGTCTTGCCTGCTCGGGCGGTGGTGGTTGCGGTGGTGTAGCCGGCTCTGGCGGCTTTCACCCGCACCGAGAGCGTCTTGCCCCGATCCCTCACAACCACCCGATACGTGCGCCCCGTCGCACCCTTGATCACCACACCACCCCGCAACCAC
>NZ_JAUASV010000047.1 GCF_030345695.1 Galbitalea sp. SE-J8
CACCGACACCGACACCGACACCGACGCCAAGGAGGTCTCCACCGACAGCGCCCTCGAACTCACCGCCTGAACCATCAACAGTTCGAAGGAACCCGAGCTACACCACTACCTGGGGCTTGACCCGCGCGTGACCTAAGCCAAGACCAACGCATCGCCAGATTGAAGCTCACCCGGTAGAATCGGAGTGTCGAGGACTCGGCGGAGGTGAGCATATGAAGCGCAAGAACGTCACACACGAGGCCCTTCGTCGTGCCGCCATGCGCTCGACCCGGGCATCGGCGGCGCTGGAGAACCGATCGGTTCCCCTTGATGCTGTTCGTTCCGAACGGGTCGAGCGGTTCCTTGCGGTGCGCAAGCAACACGCCTGATGGGAATCGGGCCCGGCTACGGTGAAACGCCGCTGGAACCGGAAGAAGCGGACGCGCTCACCCCGCAGGCTCGCGAGATCTTCGGTGATCAGCCCAAGAAGATCGACCTGTATGAAGCCGAGCAGGCTATCAACGACGAGGTCAGCATCGCGCTTCTCGACGACATCGCCGACGGGCGGCTCGTGCTTGCCGACATCCTCAGGGACACGTTCCTCCGCGAGCTGCACCAGAAGCTCTACGGCGACTTGTGGACGTGGGCAGGCCGGTACCGAACACGCGACCTCAACATCGGCGTCGACCATGCGCGCATCGCCGTCGAGCTGCGCGGATCGCTCGACAACATCCGCTACCGGTGGGAGCACACCGAAGACTGGACCCCGCGCGAGCTCGGCATCGCGGTGCACGCCGAGACCGTCCGCATCCATGGCTTCGTCGACGGGAATGGGCGAAGCACGCGTCTGCTCGCTGACCTCGTCTTCCTGGTGGCACAGGACGCCGAGGCGATCGCAGAGACGTACGACTGGCGCATCGACAAGCGGGAGTACATCGCACTGCTGCGCGAGTACGACCTCACCAGGGACCCGCAACCGCTCGCCGAGTTCGTGCCTGTCCGGCGGCTCGACGACGCCGAGAACGGGTGACCATATTGGTGACCAGAAACCCCCAGATCGGCCGGCACCAGCCGGTGGTTGCCGGTAGTGTCGTGGTCATGAGAACCGCAGAATTCCGCGGATTCTCGCCCGATCGGCGCCGTGGCGTCCCCTGGTCCGAGCCCGGACCCTCAGTTGTTCTTGGTTCGAGTCCAGGTGCCCCAGCAACGAATCGCTAGAGTTCTCTAGGAAGTCCGGCTCCCTCCTCACTCCGTCGAATGGCCCGATCTGGCGTCTGGTGACCAGATTGTGATGTCTCAAGACATGGGTAACGGTTCTGCATCAGGACATCGGTGACGGTTGATGTGTCGGGACATCGGTGAGACTTCGATCGTTCGGGGGCGTCGGGCCTTGACCCCGGTTCGCGGACACGGTGTCATTTCGGTTATGCCGCTTCCGCGAGGATAGCGGAGGCGGCGGCCTCGTAGGCGTTCGGCGCGATGTTGCCGATCGCGGAGTGCCGGCGGCGGGTGTTGTAACGGTTCGCCCACCGGAACACGGCCCGGTAGGCCGTCGCCTGGTCGGGGAACGCCGGGCGACCCTTGACCTGGAGGATCGGGTGCCGGGTGATCGATGGGAGGCCCTGGTCGTTCATGCGCTGCGACGAGAGCTGATCGGAGAGCAGGACATCGACACGCAGAGGGGCTTCATCCGCAAGCTGTTGACCGGAACGAGAAGAGCGCGTGACCAGAGGTGGATAAAAACCGCACATCATTGATCGTCCTATGCACGGATTGTATCCGTGAAGGAGTTGGACGAGTCGCTCCCGTCGACGTTCACGACGGAGACCTCGCGGGCGCACGGTGTGCATCCGCGAGACCTGTATGCCTGGCGAGATGGCGGGCGGATCATCGAACTCTCGCGCGGGGTCTTCCGTCGAGCAGACGCGCCCCCGGCGTCTTACCCCGACATGATCGCCGTGGCGCACCGCGCTCCACGCGCCATCGTGTGCTGCGTCTCGGCGGCAGCAATCCACGAACTGACGGATGAGATGCCGGCGTCTGTGCAGATCTCGGTTCCCAAACGGTCGCATACGCCGGCAATCACCTACCCGCCCGTGACGGTGTTTCGCTTCGGGGAGGGCACGTTTGGACTGGGCTTGACCGCGTTCGAGGCGGGCCCGGGAGAGCCCGTGCGCATCTGCGATCCGGCGAGGACGGTGGTGGATCTCATGAGATTTCGAAGACGCCTTGGCGAGCCGATCGCGCACGCCGCGCTTCACCGATACCTGGCAGCGTCGAACTCGAAACCGGCACTGCTGTTGGAGTACGCGGAGGCGCTGAGGACGTTCGGGCCGATGCGCGCTGCGCTCGATGTTGCGAGTGCCCGATGAGTCGGCCCACGCGAGAGAGTGCCGCAGGGCGCGCATACCTCGACCTGCAGAATCAGGCTCGCCGCCAGAACCGTGGCACGCAGGAACTGCTCACGATGTACATCGTCGAGCGCTGGCTGTCGCGGATGTCGCGCCCACCGTACGCCGAGGATTTCATCCTGAAGGGCGGGATGCTGCTGGCTTCCTTCGGCACCCGCCGCCCCACGGTCGACGCCGACGCCCTCGCGCGCAACATGGCCTCCGACGAGGAGACCGTCGCTCGCCGCGTCGCTGACATCGCCGCGATCGAAGACCCCGACGACGGCGTCGAGTTTCCTGCCTGAGACCGACACCACCGCAGTGATCCGCGACGATGCCCTGTATTCCGGCGTGCGGGTGACGATGACGGCACGGCTCGCAACCACGCAGGTCAAGCTGCGGCTCGACATCAACTTCGGCGACCCCGTCACTCCGGCCCCGCGAACAGTCGCGCTGCCGTCGCTGCGGCCGGACGCTCCGCCGATCCGTATCCTGGGCTACCCGATCGAGACGGTACTCGCAGAGAAGCTCGTCACCGCGATCGAACTGGGACGAGCGAACGCGCGCGTGCGTGACTTCGCGGACATCCACCTCTTGACCGGCACACACGCTCTCCAGTGCGGAGCACTGCGTGACGCGCTCACGGCGACCGCAACTTTCCGCGGGACCACGTTGATTCCGTTAGCGCAGGCCACCGAGGGGCTCGCAGTGCTCCGAGACTCAACCTATGTCGCCTACCGGAAGGGGCTCGGCGAGGCGGGCGCGAGTCTTCCGGAGAGGTTCTCCGACACCGTTGCTGCGGCTGCCGACCTCGTCGACCCGGTGCTCGACGAGCTCGACGCCGAGCCCCGCCGAACGGAACTGGAACACGGCACCCGTCACGCCGTCCGAGCCGACAGAAACCGCTACAGGTAGGACGGACCTGTGACGGTTTCTGTCGGACCTGGCCGCAGCCAAATCTGGTGACCAGAAACCCTCCTGCGGTGCCACCTTGCGGTCAGGCCCGTATGACGGCCCGGGCGATGGCTGCGACAGCCGTGTTCACACCCTTCGGTCTCCCGTTCGCCCGCATCGCCCCCGCGAGCAGGCGGAGCGCGTCGAGCGTGGGACTGTCGGGTGAGGGGGCGCGGTAGGGGTCCTCGCGGTCGCGCCAGCCGAGGTCGAACAGGAGTTCGCTGATGCTCTCTTCCCACAGTTCAGCGGGTGTCTCGTTCGCGACGGCGGCGAGTGCCATCCACCCGGCGTGCCGCTCGGCGGGGGTTGTTCCGAGCGGGAGCCGGCCGCTGACGTGTCGCAGCATCGCTTGCGGGTCATCTCTGCGTTTCGCCATTGCCTGAGTCGGAGCGATGCGGCCCTTGCGCACCGACACGAGTCCCAGCGCTCGCGCCGTGGCGCGGAGTCCCCGGTCAAGCCCCAGGTAGTGGTGTAGCTCGGGTTCCTTCGAACTGTTGATGGTTCAGGCGGTGAGTTCGAGGGCGCTGTCGGTGGAGACCTCCTTGGCGTCGGTGTCGGTGTCGGTGTCGGTG
>NZ_JAUASV010000048.1 GCF_030345695.1 Galbitalea sp. SE-J8
CCCACCCGCGAGCCACTGCCGAGACACCGACACACCCGCGACCGAATACTCCCCATCCGACACCGACAGCGAACCGCCCACCACCGCAGCACCCGACACCACCGGCACCACCGACACCGCGAAGGATGCGAGCGGTGTGTCGACCGAGACGGTCTGCGGTGCCGACGCGTTGCCGGCGGCGTCGACGGCCCGGAAGCTCACCGAGTGCGTCCCCGCGTCCGAGTAGCTCAAGCGGCCCGAATAGACGCTCCACGGCGCACTGTCGCTCGTGCGGTACTCGATCGCCGCGACCCCGGAGGTGGCGTCGCTGGCCGAGAGGGTGATCGTGCCCGCTCCGGCGACGACCGCGGTCGTCGCCGAGACCTCCGGAGCGACGGAGTCGACGCGCACGACCGTCGTGGAGGTCGCGCCGACCTTGTCGCCCTGGCTCGAGCGGTACTCGATCGTGTGCTCGCCGTCGGCGTACTCGACCGGGTTCGTGAGCCCCGCCGGCGAGGCGGGGAGCGTGGTCCAGTCGCCGTCGTCGGAGTCGCGGTACTGCACCGCCGCGGCGGGCGCGCCGGCAAGCACGCCGAGCTGGTAGGCGACCGACGCGGGCGAGGTGTACCAACCGCTCTCCTCCGGCGCGGCGGGACTGGCCACCGCCGACACCGGCGGAGCGTCCGGCGTGGCCGCCGCGGTGATCTCCGGGCCGGTCAGCAGCCTGCCGTAGACCGAGAAGTCGTCGATGCCGCCCGTGAAGAAGCCGCCGCCCGAGGGCGAGCCGCCGATCGTGTCGGGGTTCGACGACGTGCCCGACTGGTAGCTCGACTGTCCGAACGCGAGCGGAGCCGTCTGGTCCGGCGTCGCCTCGACGCCGTCGATCCAGAGCCGCGTGACCTTCGCCGCGTAGTCCACGCTCGCGACGATGTGGTGCCACCTGCCGTCGTTCGGGTAGCTGAACGTGCGCTTCTGGTAGCCGTCGGTTGACGCGCTGCGCCCGGCCACCCGGAGCTTCGGCCCCTCGAAGAGCACGTCGACTCCGGCACTCGCCGCATTGACGCGCGTGGCGAAGACGAAGTCGTTCTCGGCGGTGCCGGAGGTCGGCAGCGCCTCGGGATGGATCCAGCCCGCGACGCTGATCGCGCTCGCCCCCTTCAGCGTCTTGTCGAGATTCGACGAGCCGAGCACGACCCGCGCCGAGCCGCCGAGACGGATGGCGCCCGCGCCGACCGGGCCGGCGATGCTCGACGCCGTCGCCGTCGCGGTGCGCCCGAAGACCGAGCTGTCGGCGTACACCGACGAGTTCCGCTGGTCGAAGCTCCAGTGCCCGACGAGGGCATCGCGCACGATCGCGACCGTGACCGTGTAGATCTGGCTCGCGCCGCTCTCCGAGGTGACCTTGAGGGTTCCCGTGGGGACCGCATCCGTCATCACCGGCTGGCTGAGCACCTGCACCGTCGCCTTCGGCGACCGGGCGATGCCGGTCTGGATGGTGACCTGCGGCGGCGTCGCGGACGGCAGCGCCCCGACCGTCACCTGGTAGCTCGTCGTGCCGTCCACCGGATAGATGCTCTGAGCTCCGCTCAGCGCGATCTGGCTCAGGGTCGTGCGCGTGTCGGGCAGCGCGGGACGCGACACCCGCACCGACTGGTGCGCGGTGGTCTCGCCGTCCGAGAGCGTCACGTCGACGACCGTCGACGCGCCCGGGGCGAGGCCGGCGATGCTCCGTGCCGCGGGCGACGCCGTGACACCGGCCTCCGTCGGGAACGTGAGGTCGGCATCCGCGCCCGGGATGGAGACCTCGTGAACGTCGCTCGTGGCCGTGAACGGCGCGTACGCGTCGCCGTCGACCCCGATGCCGGTCAGCGACAGCGCCGCCGGCGCGAGCAGCTTCTGGATCGATGCGGTCGACAGTGCGGTCCGGAAGACGCGCACGTCGTCGATCGATCCGGGGAACAGCGCGCCCGAGGTCGCCGAGCCGATCCGGTCGTGCGACACGGGATTGTTCGAGACCTTGTACTCGTCGCTGCCGAACGACACGCTCGCGCCCGCGGGGGCGACCTCGACCCCGTCGATGTAGATGTGCAGCGAGTCCGTGGTGAGGCCGGCTGACGCGGCCACGTGGTGCCACGCGCCGTCGGTCGGGTACGGCACGTAGCGCACCACGGCCGCGGATGACGTGCTCGGCCGGACCTCGACGCGCAGCGTCTGCGGGTTGGCGTCGCCGGTGCCTCGCACCGAGAGCTCGAACCCGGTCGTCGTTCCGTCGATCGGCGTCTGCAGGATGACGCCGTTGCTCGGGATCGTCGCGGGCGTCTTGATCCACGCCGCCGCGCTCAGTCCGCCCGTGTTCCACAGCGTCGGATGCAGCAGGTAGCCGAGATCGAGACCGCCGGCCGCCGGCGTGTAGGCCCCGCCGATCTTCCCGCTCGCGGTGTAGCTGCCCGCCACCTGGACGGCGTCGGTGCCCTCCGACGGCGACGAGTCGACGCCGAGGCTTCCCGCCGAGTCGAAGCCGTAGTGGGCGACCTCGTCGCCCTGTCCGAGCCAGAGCCGGAAGTCGGGGAACGCGTGGAACGTCATCTTGTTCGTGTTGTGGTTCGAGTTCGCGAACTTGTCAGCCGTGCGCGAGACGACCAGCAGGCGGTCGCCGTCGATCTGGATGGTCGGCTGGGAGAACGCGCTGCCGAGGATCGAGTTCGCCCAGGTCAGCCCCTGATCGTCCTCGACGAGGGTCCGGACGAAGCGCCAGTTCTTCAGGTTCGGGGACTCGTACAGCGCGAGCACGTTGCGCTGATGGGTCGAGCTCGAGGCCTCGGTCTCCGGGTTGCCGACCATGAGGTAGCGCTGCGAGACCTCGTCCCAGAGGATGTAGAACTTGTTGATCGAGACGCCGCGCGGCCAGTTCACGCCGCCGAGCTCGGTCAGCGTGGTGCCGTCGGGGCTGATCCGCTCCCAGAACGTCTGGGTCGGATGGTCGTGCCAGCGCTGGATGTCGAGCACGTTCCCGTCGCGGTCGACGACGGCGTTGCCCTCGACGACGAGGGTCGTGCTGCCGTCGTTCGTGCGCGTCCAGCTCGCCGGATCGAGCAGGTCGGCACCGACCGGCGCCGAGATGACGAGCGCGCGGAAGTCGCCCCAGCTCGTGTTCATGTAGTGCTCGAAGGTCTTGTAGACCCGGCCGTTCGCGATCGCCACGGGGGTGTCGCCGGTGGTGTAGAGGCCGTTGAGCAGGATCGTCGGCGTGGTCCAGGTGAGCCCGCCATCCGTGCTCTTCGAGATGACCGCGTTGTCGTACTCCTCGGCGCTGCCGCTGCCCATGAGGTACACGGCGTCGCCGAGCTCGAAGATCGTCGCCCAGAACATCGGCTCGACGATGGCGACCCGGTTCCAGTTGGCACCCTTGTCGGTGCTCCGGAACACCTCGGTGAACCGCTTGCCCTGCGGACCGTAGCCGTCCGCGCCGCCGCCGAACCGCGTGCTCGCCGCGAGGTACGTGCCGTCGGAGAGCACTTCGAGCGTCGGCGAACCGACGTATGCCCCGTGGTCGGCCGGAATGTAGCTGAGCACCGACTGCACGGAGTCGGAGTACGCCGACGCACTGGCCGGCGCCGGGTTGGCGACCGACAGGCCCGCGTAGCCGAGGAGGAGCGCGAGCGCCGTGGCCGCCGCCGTCAGGCGACGCACCGCGACCGGATTCATTGACTTGGACACCGTTGTCTGCCTTCTTGATCTCTACTTGGTCTTGCCTGCTCGGGCGGTGGTGGTTGCGGTGGTGTAGCCGGCTCTGGCGGCTTTCACCCGCACCGAGAGCGTCTTGCCCCGATCCCTCACAACCACCCGATACGTGCGCCCCGT
>NZ_JAUASV010000049.1 GCF_030345695.1 Galbitalea sp. SE-J8
AGTAGTGCCCCTTAACGTGGTGTAGTTCGCGGTGGCCGGTCTCGTCGTAGACGTGGGCGCGGTCACCGTGTAGTCCCTTCGAGGAATCTCCTACAACCCACTCGAAAGGCATCTTCACGATGACCGCACCTCATATTGTCGACCCTGCTGGCCTGCTCGAGGAAGCGCTGGGCGATGCCTCGCCCGATCTGATGCGCAACCTGCTGCAGACCATGATCAACGCGCTGCTATCCGCCGACGCGGACGCCGTCGTCGGCGCTGAATGGGGCCAGCGC
The DNA here is from genome assembly GCF_030345695.1 of Galbitalea sp. SE-J8. Classification (GTDB taxonomy): domain Bacteria; phylum Actinomycetota; class Actinomycetes; order Actinomycetales; family Microbacteriaceae; genus JAUASV01. The sequence goes on from NZ_JAUASV010000049.1 coordinate 276, forward strand.
TCCAGCGACCGGCTCACGCAACGCAACGGCTACCGACACCGTGACCTCGACACCCGGGTCGGGACGATCGACGTCGCGATCCCGAAGCTGCGGCAGGGCACCTACTTCCCGGAATGGCTGCTCGAGCGTCGCAAACGCGCTGAGACCGCCCTGATCACCGTCGTCGCCGACTGTTACCTCGCCGGCGTCTCGACCCGACGAATGGACAAGCTCGTCAAGACCCTCGGGATCCACTCCCTCTCGAAATCGCAGGTCTCACGGATGGCCGCGGAGCTCGATGAGCACGTCGAGCAGTTCCGGCACCGCAGCCTCGACGATGCCGGACCGTTCACGTTCGTCGCTGCCGACGCGCTCACCATGAAGGTCCGTGAGGGCGGAGTCGTGATCAACGCTGTCGTGCTCGTCGCGACGGGGGTCAACGCCGACGGCCGCCGTGAAGTGCTCGGACTCCGAGTCGCCACCAGTGAGACCGGGGCAGCCTGGAACTCGTTCTTCGCCGACCTCGTCGCCCGCGGGCTGAGCGGGGTCCGGCTCGTCACCAGCGACGCGCACGCCGGGCTCGTCGAGGCGATCGCCGCGCACCTGCCCGGAGCGGTCTGGCAGAGATGCCGAACCCATTACGCCGCGAACCTGATGGCTGTCACGCCGAAGACGATGTGGCCAGCGGTGAAGGCGATGCTGCACTCCGTCTACGACCAGCCAGACGCGAAGTCCGTGCACGCCCAGTTCGACCGGCTGCTGGACTACGTCGACGGGAAACTGCCCGACGCGTTCGAGCACCTCGACCATGCCCGGGCCGACATCCTCGCGTTCACCGGATTCCCCGAAGGACTCTGGCAACAGATCTGGTCCAACAACCCGAACGAGCGCCTCAACCGCGAGATCCGCCGCCGCACCGACTCCGTCGGCATCTTCCCGAACCGGGACGCGATCATCCGCCTCGTCGGAGCCGTGCTCGCCGAACAGACCGACGAGTGGGCCGAAGGCCGCCGCTACCTCGGCCTCGAGATGCTCGCGAAGTCCCGGCTGACCCTCGACACCGACACCGACACCGAC
>NZ_JAUASV010000005.1 GCF_030345695.1 Galbitalea sp. SE-J8
AGGACAAGCTCCGCAAGGTCGGCATGTCCAAGGAACGGCGGGTCGACCCGCAGATCCTCGTCGGGCTCCTGGTCGACGCTGGCGGGTTCCCGCTGGAGGTCCACGCGTTCGAGGGCAACAAGGGCGAGACGACCACCCTGATCCCGGTGCTCGACGCGTTCCGCGTGAGGAACGACTTGACCGATGTTGTGGTCGTCGCCGACGCCGGCATGCTCTCGGCCGCGAACCTGCTCGCGCTCGAGGACGCTGGCCTGTCGTTCATCGTCGGCTCCCGCGTCTCGAGCGCCCCGTACGACCTCGCTGATCAGCTCGCCAACCGGGGCAACTTCTTCGCCGACGGGCAGACCATCGAGACGACCCGGACGATGAAGGTGGGGTCGAAGGCGCGGGAGCGGCGAGTGGTCTGGCAGTACTCAGCCGCGCGGGAACGGCGCGACAACCGCACCTTGAACCTGCAGATCGAACGCGCACAGGCCGTCGCGGACGGGAAGCGGCCGATCAAGAAGGACCGCTTTGTCGCCTTCACCGGCGAGAAACCGGGCGTGAACTGGGACCGCGTCGAGCAGGCGAGGATCGTGATCGGGCTCAAGGGCTACGTCACCAACATCCCGGCCGAGCAGCTCGACGGGCCGAGCGTGGTCGCGGCCTACCACGACCTCTTCCAGGTCGAGAAGTCGTTCCGGATGGCCAAGACCGACCTCCGCGCCCGCCCGATCTTCCACCACAAGCGCGACTCGATCGAAGCGCACCTCACCATCGTGTTCGCCGCCCTCGCGATCGCCCGCGACCTGCAGAACCGCACCGGCATCTCCATCCGGCGCATCGTCCGCGAGCTCAAGCCGCTCCGCGACGTAACGATCAACGCCCTCGGGCACGACCTCACGGCAGCCACGCCGCCGGGCCCCGCAGCCACCGAGATCCTCGACGCCCTCCGCCGGACGAGAATCACGCACTAAATCGGCACGGTTCAGGTCTGGGCGACTTCCGCGAACTCGTGGCGCGCACCGACCCGGCGGGGAAGGTCCACGGCCCCTACCTCGAGCGCGTGCTCGGCCCGGAGCGAAGCGAATCCCCCGGGTGAGGACGTTTTGCGCGTGTGAGGACGGATCGATCCGTCCTCACACGCGCAAAACGTCCTCACACCGGGAAGTAGCCTGGAGCGGATGTCTCTCCAACTCTCCACCGAGGTCGCCGACGCGTTGAACGCGGGCCGCCCGGTCGTCGCGCTCGAGTCCACGATCATCTCCCACGGCCTGCCGCGCCCGCGCAATCACGAGGCGGCGGTCGAGTTCGAGGAGATCCTTCGCGAGCAGGGGGTGACGCCCGCGACGATCGCGATCCTCGACGGGGTGCCGCACGTCGGCCTCGACGCCGACGGCGTGCGCCGCATCGCGGAGGAGGAGATGGCGAAGGCGAGCGTGCGCGACCTGCCGATCGTCGCTGCGGCGGGCATCAGTGCCGCGACGACGGTCGCGTCGACGTCCTACCTCGCCGCGGAAGCCGGCATCCGCGTCTTCGCGACGGGCGGCCTCGGCGGGGTGCACCGCGGAGCCGGGGGCACTCCGACGAGCGCCGCGACGTTCGACGAGTCCGCAGACCTGAGCACCCTCGCGATCACGCCGATCACGGTCGTCTCGGCGGGCGTGAAGAGCGTGCTCGACATCGCGGCGACGCTCGAGCGGCTCGAGACGCTGAGCGTGCCGGTGATCGGCTTCGGCACGAGGGCGTTCCCGAGCTTCTGGCTGCGCGAGAGCGAGTTCGTGCTCGACTGGACGGTCGACTCGGCCGAGGAGGTCGCCGCGGTGATGCGCGCGCAGGACGAGCTCGGCCACGGCCAGGGCATCCTCGTCGCGAACCCCGTGCCGGCCGGCCAGGCCTGGGAGCGCGAGGAGCACGACCGCGTGCTCGCGCAGGCCCTCTCGCTCGCCGCGGAGGCCGGGATCACGGGCAAGGCGGTCACGCCGTTCCTGCTGCTGAAGATCGTCGAGCTGTCGGGCGGACGCAGCCTCGAGGTCAACCTCGACCTCGCCCGCAACAACGTGCGCGTCGCGGGCCGCATCGCGACGGCCTGGGCCGCGCTTGGCTGAGCCCGGCGGGCCCGAGGAGCCCGGGGCGGATGCCGCGACCCCGGAGGAACCCCGATCGCAGGCTGCCCCGCCGCCGCCGCCGACGGTGGTGCCGGCGTCGCGGCGACCCGGGCCCGTCGCTGCCGGCTCCAGCGCGCGCGTGGTCGTGATCGGCGACGTCATCGACGACATCGTGGTCGTGCCCGCGGCGCCCATCCGCCCGGACACCGACACGGTCTCGACGATCCGCTTCGTGCCCGGCGGCTCGGCCGCGAACACGGCGGCGTGGCTGGGAGCGGCGGGCGCATCCGTCGACTTCGTCGGCATCGTCGGCGCGGACGACGTCGAGCGGCACGCGGCGCTGCTCGCGCGCCATGGGGTGCGGGCGCACCTGACGCCGCATCCGTCGCTGCCCACCGGCACGATCGTCGTGCTCGTCGCGGGGGACCGGCGCGCGATGCTCACCGAGCGCGGCGCGAACGCCGACCTCGACCCGGACGCGGTGCCCGACGGCCTGCTCGAGGGCGCCGCGGCGCTGTACCTGACCGGTCACGCTCTCGCCGGCCGAACGGATGCCCGAACCGTGCGCACGCTCGTCTCGCGCGCCCGCGTGGCGGGCCTCGAGGTCGCGGTCGCTCCGGGCTCGGCGGGGCACCTCGCCGACGTCGGCGTCGACGCCTTCCGCACCGCGTTCGAGGGGGCGACGATCCTGTTCGCGAACCTCGACGAGGGTCGCGCCCTGACCGGCGAGACGGAGCCGGATGCGGTGCTCGCCGCGCTCGCTCAGCGGGTCGAGACCGTCGTGCTCACCCTGGGTCGGGACGGAGCGCTCGTCGCAGGTCAGCGCGGATCGGCGCGCATCGCCGCGGAGTCCGCCGACGCGATCGACCCCACGGGGGCCGGCGACGCGTTCGCGGCGGGATTCCTGGCCTCCTGGCTCGCGGGAGCGGATGCCGCTGCCGCGGGCACCGCCGCCGTGCGCCTCGCGGCCCAGAGCGTCGCGACCCCGGGCGGCCGCCCGTCTGGCATTTGATCGCGGTCCGCCGACCGTCACGGTGCCCGTCCGGCCAGTCGCTATGGAGCCTGAGTCGTCGACCCGCTCGGGAGGAAGAATCAGACCACTAGTCGGTGAACGTCGCGGGCCCGCGTGCGCCCTCCCGCTGGTCGAGGAGCGCGTGACGAAGTCGCACGCGTCTCGAGGCCACGGCAGCTCCGTCGGCGCAGGCCGGTTTCGAGGCGCCGGCTCGCTTCGCTCGCGCGCTCCTCAACGAGCGGCAGAGGAGCGACGCATTGTGTCGTGGTGCGCGAGGGCCTCCTTGCGCGATGACGCGAGGTCGACGATCGGCTCGGGGTAGGCATCCGTTCCGAACTCCCGCACCCAGCGACGCACGTGCCGGAGCCCCGGGTCGAACGTCCGCTGCGACCCTCAGGTCGTCGCGCAACCAGACGATCGTGGTGCCGGCATCCCTCCACGGTAGAGACTCGTCGGCCCGCGCCGGCGGGCCTCGGCCTACTCGGGTGGACTGTCGTCGCCGAGCCGCAGCTTGCGGGTGAGGCGGGCGAGCTCGGTGAGCTCGTCATCCGTGAGGGCGGATCCGACGCGGCGCGTGATCGACTCGGCGTGCACGACGGCCGCGCGGCGGAACGCCTGGTAGCCGTGGTCGGTGAGCGCGACGATCGTGCCGCGTCCGTCGCCCGGGTCGCTCTGCTTCGTGACGCATCCGCGCGCGACGAGCCGGTCGACGAGGCGGCTCACGCTCGGCTGGGTGAGCAGCAGGTGCCGGTTGAGATCGCGCAGGCGCAGGCGGCGACCGGGTTGGCGGGCGATGTTGAACAGCACGTCGTAGTCCGTGAACGACAGCCCGTGCAGCGGGAAGTCACCGCTGAGCTCGCGGAGCACGGTGACCTCGGCGCGGAACAGCTCCTCCCAGGTGTCGACGGCGAGCGAGCGATGCGCCGCGTTGCCGCCGCGCTCGTCGTCCGTCACCCCCATGGTCCAACTGTATGCAGACGCACGGATCGGCGGCGCCGACGGATGTCGGATGGGATCGGCGGCACCGTCGCTGCGAGGATGCAGGCATGGCCTGGCCCGTGACCTCCTCCGAGACCGTGTACGAGAATCCGTGGATCCGCGTCGTCGAGGACCGCGTCCTGCGGCCCGACGGCGATGCGGGCGTCTATGGCGTCGTCGAGGTGCGGCAGTCGGCGGTCTTCATCGTGGCGATGACGGATGCCGACGAGGTCGCGCTCGTCGCCGTCGACCGCCACACTGTCGGCATCTCGCTCGAGGTGCCCGCGGGCGGCAGCGACGGCCAGGACGCGCTCGAGGCCGCGCGGCGCGAGCTGCGCGAGGAGACCGGGCTCATCGCCGAGGACTGGCGCGAGGTGGGCCGCATGGACGCGCTCAACGGCATCTGCCGGGCGCCCGAGACGGTGTTCCTCGCGCGGGGGCTGAGCCGCGCCGACGATGCGGCCGAGGGCCGGCACGAGGAGGGCATCACCGACGTGCGGTTCGTGCCGTGGCGCGAGCTCCTGCGCCTGATCGCCGTGGGGGAGATCGCCGACGGCGAGACGATCGCGGCGGTGCTGTTCGCGGCGATCGCCCTGAACCGCGTCGCCTGAGCGCTCAAGCGGGCCGACGCCGCGCGATGGCACGCGACGGTCCGCGGCCGGCGTGTCAGCGACGCGCGCACGGGGACTGCCCGACGTTGCTCGCGTCGGTGTCGTCGAAGGAGCTCGTCGTGCTCGGCGCGTCGTTCCGGCTCGTCGTACTCGATCCGGCCGCGCTGGTCGGGGAGCGGCGGCCTCGCTGGTCGAGGAGCGCGCGACGACGTCGCTCGCGTCTCGAGACCACTACGGATGGTGGGGTGATCGGGTGGTCTCGAGACGCGGCGCTCCCTGCGGTCGCGGCGCTCCTCGACCAGCGGGAGGGCTCCCTGCGGTCGCGGCGCTCCTCGACCAGCGGGGAGGGGGCCTTCGACCAGCGGGAGGTGCCCGTTGCTCGGCAGGGTGGCGCGCGCTCACCGCGAACGGGGAGGCGCGCGCGAGCGGGGCTGCCGCCGCGCGGGGAGCGGCGCGTCAACGGATTGAGGGCCGGTTCCCGAGGCTAGGAACCGGCCCTCTCCCTTGCACCAAGAGTGTCCTGCAATCACATTCCGCTTCGGCTGCCACAGCAAACAACCTCTGCGACATCGAATGTATAACGGCGAGGTAACGGTGCGCTAGTTACCAAAGCGTTATTTTTCTGCGAGTTGCCTGGGCGTGCTCCTCGCGGGTGCTAGCGGCGTCGGCCGGGCCGTCCGGATGCCGGCGGGCAACGGCATCCTGTCCCCCGCGTCCCCGCCCGCGACAGCGGGGCACCTAGGCTGACCGAATGACGACCGATGTGCTGTGGCGAGGTCCGGAGGGCGCTCCGACGCTCGTGCTCGCGCATGGCGCGGGCGGCGCGATGGACTCGGGGTGGATGAACGCGTTCGCGGACGGGATCGCGGGGCACGGCATCCGCACCGCGCGATTCGAGTTCGCGTACATGGCTGCGCGGCGGTCGGGCGATCGCCGCCCGCCGCCCCGGGCGGAGCTCGTGCTCCACGAGTATCGCGCCGCGGTCGCCGACATCGTCGCGGTCGCCGGGGCGCCCGTCGTCATCGGCGGCAAGTCGATGGGCGGCCGCGTCGCAAGCATGGTCGTCGACGACACGGATGCCGCCACCGGCCTCGTCTGCCTCGGCTACCCGTTCCACCCGATCGGCGACCAGGCGAAGGTGCGCACGGCGCACCTGGAGCACCTCGCGACCCCCGCGCTCATCTGCCAGGGCACGCGCGATCCGTTCGGCTCGCGCCAGGACGTCGGCGGGTACGCGCTCGCCGACGGCATCCGCGTGCTCTGGCTCGAGGACGGCGACCACGACCTCACCCCGCGCGCCCGGCTGAGCGGGTTCAGCCGGAGCGAGCATCTCGCGACGGCGATTCGGGCCGTCGCGGAATTCGTGACGGCCCGCGCGGGCTGAACTCCGTGGGCCCGACGTCCACGTCGTCGGGCGGAAGGAGAACCATGACCCGCATCGGAACGAGCGACCTCGACGCGACCCTGCCCCTCGACCTCGGCGGGAACGTGTTCGGCTGGACGGCCGATCGCGACGCCTCGTTCGCCGTGCTCGACGCCTTCGCGGCGGCCGGGGGCACGCTCATCGACACTGCGGACTCGTACTCCGCGTGGGTGCCCGGCCACACCGGGGGCGAGAGCGAGGTGCTCATCGGCGAGTGGATGAACCGCCGCGGCAACCGCGACCGGCTCGTCGTCTCGACCAAGGTGAGCCAGCATCCGGAGTTCCGCGGGCTCGCCGCGGACACCGTGCGCGACGCCGCGGACGCCTCGCTGACCCGGCTCGGCACCGACCGCATCGACCTGTACTTCGCGCACTTCGACGACGAGGACACGCCCCTCGAGGAGACCGTGGAGGCATTCGACGCGCTCGTGCGCGCCGGCAAGGTGCGCTACGTGGGCATCTCGAACTACTCGGCCGATCGCGTCGACCGCTGGCTGCAGCTCTCCGAGGAGAACGGATGGGCGAAGCCGGTGGCCCTGCAGCCGCACTACAACCTGGTGCATCGCGCCACGTTCGAACGGGAGCTCGCGCCCGTGGTCGAGCGCGGCGGGCTCGGCGTGCTGCCGTACTACGGCCTCGCGGCGGGCTTCCTCACCGGCAAGTACCGGTCCGAGGCGGACCTGGGCGCGAGCCCGCGCGGCCGTGGCGCCGCGAGGTACCTCACGGATGCCGGTCTCGCCCTGCTGGGGACGCTCGGCGAGGTGGCCGCCGCGCATGCGGTGGCGCCGGCATCCGTCGCCCTCGCGTGGCTGCGCACGCGTCCGCACGTCGTCGCGCCGATCGCGAGCGCGCGCTCGGCCGAGCAGCTCGGCGCGGTCCTCGCGTCGACCGCGCTCGACCTGGAACCCGCCGAGCTCGCGGCCCTCGACACGGCATCCGCCGCCGTCGAGGAGTAGCGGGTCGGGCCCGAGGGTCGAGGGCTAGAAGACGTCCGGGCTCGGCGCGCTCGCGTAGCGGATCGAGACGTCGGCGTGCCGGTCGAAGCGGTACCCCGCGCCGCGGACGGTGCGCACGATGTCCTCGTACGCGCCGAGCTTCGAGCGCAGGCGACGCACGTGCACGTCGATCGTGCGCTCGTTGGGGATGTCGTCCTCGCCCTCGCCCCAGAGCGACTCGATGATCTCGTGGCGGTCGACCGTGCGGCCCTCGCGGAGCACGAGGAACTGCAGCAGCTCGAACTCCTTGTAGGTGAGCCCGGCGGTCTCGCCGTCGATCACGAGGCGCTTGCGGGAGATGTCGATGACGACGCCGCCGCGCTCGAGCGGCTCGTCCTCGACGCGCTGCTCGGCGGCGCGGCGGCCGGCGAGCGCGGCGGGGTCCTGCAGCGCGAGGCGCACGACGTCGACGTCGCGGCCGCCGGCCCCCACGGGGGCGAGGGCGACGGCGGCGTGCACCTCGGCGGCGGGCACGAGCTGGGCGGTCAGGGCCCGCAGCTGGGCGACGAGCTCGGCGAGGCTCGTGCCGGACTGCAGGGCCTTGAGCTCGTCGACGCCCACGTAGAGGGCGAAGCCGCGGGCCTCGGTGCCGGTGGGCACCGCGCGGAGGCGGGGGGCATCCGTCGTGGGCTTCGGCTCGGGGGCCGGGGCGACGGGGGATGGGAAGGGCGTACGGGTGTCGAGAGTCGCGAGGGACATGGGAGGACTGATCCTTGACTGGCCGCGGTTCGGGCCGTTATCGGGTGAAGGACCTCGTGATGAAGAGGGTGTGATTCCTTCGGGGTGGTGCGTTATCGAGCGAATCCGGTGCTGCCGTCGTCATGAGGACGGTGTCCGGGGGATCCGCGATGGGATCCAGCGAGGTTCGGCCGATCAGGCACACATTCGACAACATGCGACGGCGCTGACCGGCATCATCATGCCGGTCGCTCCACGAACTCCCGAGGGGATCGTGACGCGCGCGTCGATAGTCATAGCGACAACTATCTTCCAGGGATCGCGGTCGTGTCAACCGCCGCGCGGTGGAGCTCTGGGCGACGCGCCAGTCAGCCGACCGTGCCGTAGAGACGGTCGCCCGCGTCGCCGAGGCCCGGCACGATGTAGCCGACCTCGTTGAGCTTCTCGTCGAGCGCGCCGACGACGACGGTGACGTCGAGGCCCGCGGTCGCCTTCTCGACCGCCGCCACGCCCTCGGGGGCGGCGATGAGGCAGATCGCCGTGACGTCGCTCGCCCCGCGGTCGACGAGGAACTGGATCGCCGCGGACAGCGAGCCGCCGGTCGCGAGCATGGGGTCGAGCACGAAGCACTGGCGGCCGGTGAGGTCGTCGGGCAGGCGCTCCGCGTAGGTCGTGGGCTGCAGGGTCTCCTCGTTGCGCGCCATGCCGAGGAAGCCGACCTCGGCGGTCGGCACCAGGGCCACGAATCCGTCGAGCATGCCGAGCCCGGCGCGCAGGATCGGCACCACGAGCGGCTTCGGATCGGCGATCGCGAGTCCCGTCGTCGTGGTCACCGGGGTGACGACCTCGACCTCGACGGTGCGCACGTTGCGGGTCGCCTCGTACGCGAGCAGCGTCACGAGCTCGCGGGCCAACTCGCGGAACGTCGGCGACGGGGTCGCCCGGTCGCGCAGCACCGAGAGCTTGTGGGTGACGAGCGGGTGGTCGGCGACGTGCAGGCGCATAGGCTCAGGCTACCCATCTGAACGGCCCGGGAGGACTCGTGGACGACTACGCGTCCTGGATGCGGCTCGCACTCGCCGAGGCGCGCGCGGCGCTCGCGACGGGTGACGTGCCGATCGGGGCGATCGTGGTCGGCGCGGACGGCACGGTGCTCGGGCGCGGTCGCAACGAGCGCGAGGCGCACCGGGACCCGACCGCGCACGCGGAGATCGTGGCGCTGCGGGAGGCCGCGGCATCCGTCGGCGACTGGCGTCTCACGGATGCCACGCTCGTCGTGACACTGGAGCCGTGCGTGATGTGCGCGGGCGCGATCGTGAACGCGCGGGTGCCGCGCGTCGTGCTCGGCGCCTGGGACCCGAAGGCGGGCGGCGCGGGCGGCGTCTACGACGTGCTGCGCGACGGCCGCCTCAACCACACCGCCGAGGTCGTCGGCGGTGTGCTCGAGGCGGAGTGCGCGGCCGTGCTGCGCGAGTTCTTCGGCGAGCGGCGCTGAGGCGAGCGGCGCTGAGGCGAGCGGCGCTGAGGCGGGCGGCGCTGAGGCGAGCCGCGCTGAAGCGATTGGCGCTGAGGCGACGCGACGCCGAGCTCAGTTGGCGATCGAGATGATGCCGCGTTCGCTCGTCGGGTCCTCCAGGGCGTCGAGGAGGGCGGCGGCCAGGTCGGCGCGCGTGACGCGGAAGCCGCCGGACACGTTGCGGCCGCGCGCCGCCCGGTAGCCGCGGGCCGGGGCGTCGGTCAGCTGGGGCGGGCGCACGAGGGTCCAGCGCGTGTCGCTCGCCTGCACGATCGCATCCGTCGCCGCGATGTCGCGGAACGCGCCGCCGAGGAAGAGCGTGACGATGGGCTTGATGACGCGCGCGAGCAGCCACGAATCGCCCTCGGTGAAGGGCCCCGACGCGCTCACCACGAGAAGCCGGTCGACGGATGCCTCGCGCATCGCCGCGAGCGTCGCGGGGATCGTGCGCGCCATGACGCCCTCGGGCTCGCCCTTCACGGGGCCGACGCACCAGATCACGGCGTCGGCGTCGGCGAACGCGGCCGCGAGCGCGGCCGGGTCGGCGGCATCCGCGATCGCGATGGACGTGCTCGGTGCGCTCAGCCGGGCGGCGTTCCGCACGACGGCGACGGTGGCGATCCCGCGCGCTGCGGCTGCGGTGAGCACCGCGGTCCCGGTGCGTCCGCTGGCTCCGACGATGGCGATGGACATGGCTTCTCCTTGGGGTGGGTGAGTATTCACTAACCCTGCACAGGATAGAGTGAGCGGACACTCACCTGTCAAGTCCACGGAGAGAAACGGATGCCGACCCCCGCCCCGAACGCCGCCTCGCCGACGCGCGAGCGCATCCTCGACGCCGCCGCCACCGTGCTGCGCGAGCGCGGCGTCGCCCACGTCACGACGAAGGAGATCGCGCGCGCCGCCGGCTGCTCCGAGGCGCTGCTGTACAAGCACTTCTCCGACAAGCAGGCGCTCTTCATGGCCGTGCTGCGCGAACGCGCCGGCGGTGCGCTCGACCTCGGCGAGGACCCGGGCACGGGCGAGGTGCGCGACAACCTCATCGACACGGTCGAGGGCCTGCTCGCGTTCTATGTCGTGAGCTTCCCGATGTCGGCGTCGATCTTCTCGTCGCACGCGCTCCTGACGGCGTGGCGGGAGCAGATGACGACCCGGGGCGCCGGGCCGCGCTCGCCGCTGCGCGCCCTCGAGGCCTACCTCGACGCCGAGATCGAGCTCGGCCGCCTCGAGCGCTCGACGGACTCCTTCGCGGTCGCGAGCCTGCTCTGCGGGGCCGCGTTCCAGCACGCGTTCCTCGCCTGCTTCGACGGGCTGACCGCGGTGCCGGGCGCTCGGGGCCTCGCCGAGCGGCTCGTGGACTCCACGCTCGAGCTGTAGCGGCATCCGTCACGCCGCGCCGGCTCACCCGCGGCGCCCCGGCGGGCGCTCAGTCCGCGGCACGGATGACGATGGCATCCGTCGCGAGGGTGTCGTGCTGCTCGATGTAGACGTCGGGCTCGAGGTAGATGACGCGGGCGACCGGCACGGCGGCACGGATCGCGGCCTCGACCTCGTCGATCGACAGCGCGATGTCGGTGAGCGTCGTGGCGCGGCCGAAGGCGACCTTGGCGCCGACGAGCAGCTCGTCGGGTCCGAGGTAGAGCGTCTTCATGTGGATGAGCGCCTCGACCGCCGGGTGGGCGTTGATCGCGTCGCGGATGCGCTCCGTGTCGGCCGCCGACGCGCCCTCGCCGACGAGCAGGCTCTTCGTCTCGATGCCGAGCACGATCGCGACGAGCACGAGCAGCGCGCCGATCGCGAGCGTGCCGATCGCGTCGAACGCGCTGTTGCCCGTCACGACCGTGAGGCCGACGCCGAGCAGCGCGAGCACGAGGCCGATGAGCGCCGCGAAGTCCTCGAGCAGCACGACCGGCAGCTCGGGCGCCTTCGCGCGGCGGATGAAGGTCAGCACGCTCTGCGAGCCGCGGGCGGGCGCAGACTCCTTGAGCGCCGTGCGGAACGAGAAGCCCTCGAGCCCGATCGCGATGACGAGCACGACGACGGGCAGCCACCAGGTCTCGAGCTCGTGCGGATGCTCGAGCTTGTCGACGCCCTCGTAGATCGAGAACACGCCGCCGATCGAGAACAGGATGATCGAGACGACGAACGCGTACACGTAGCGCTCGCGTCCGTGCCCGAACGGATGCTCCGCATCCGCCGCCTTCTTCGCCCGCCGGCCGCCGATCAGCAGCAGGAACTGGTTGCCGGTGTCGGCGAGCGAGTGCACGCCCTCGGCGAGCATCGAGCTCGACCCGGAGAACGCGAACGCGACGAACTTGGTGAGCGCGATGCCGAGGTTCGCGCCGAGCGCCGCGATGATCGCCCTCGTGCCGCCCTCGGTGCTCATGCGTGCCGCCACTCGGTGCTCATGGGCCCGATTCTAGGATGGGCGCGTGCCCGTGACCCCTCCCGCCATCGTCCTCCCGCGGATAGCCCTGCTCGGTGCCGGCTCGATGGGCGGCGCGATCCTCTCCGGCCTGCTGCAGCCCGGCGTGACGATCGAGGGCGGCGTGCACGTCACGAACCGCAGCGCCGAGAAGGCCGCGGGCATCACGGGCGAGGGCGTCACGTCCTACGCGCTGGTCTCGACGCCGTCGGCGAACCTCGACGCCGTGCGCGGCGCGCGCATCGTGCTCGTCGGGGTGAAGCCCGCGATGGTGCCCGACCTGCTGCGCGAGATCGCGCCGGCGCTCGAGACGGATGCCGTGGTCGTCTCCGTCGCGGCGGGCGTCACCGTCGCGACGATGGAGGCGATCGTGCCCGGATCGGTGCTGCGCGCGATGCCCAACACGCCATCCGTCGTCGGTCGCGGCGTGACCGGGATCGCCGCGGGCACCCGTTCGACCGCCGACGATCTCGCGCTCGCCGTCGCGCTGTTCGGCACTGTCGGCGACGTGCTCGTCGTGCCGGAGGAGAAGATCGACGCGCTCTCGACGGTGTCGGGATCCGGGCCCGCGTACGTGTTCCTCCTCATCGAGCAGCTCACGCGCACGGCGATCGACCTGGGCTTCACGCCGGACGAGGCGGCGACGATGGTGAACGGCACGTTCCGTGGCGCGAGCGAGCTGCTCGCGGCATCCGACGTCGGCCCCGCGGAGCTGCGACGCCGGGTCACGAGCCCGAACGGCACCACCGAGCGCGCGATCGCCGTGCTCGAGGGCGCCGGGCTCGAGGACCTGTTCGACCGGGCGACCGCCGCGGCGCTGGCCCGTGCGCGGGAGCTCGCCGCCGGCTAGGTCCTCGGGGCCGGCTAGGTCAGGGTGGCGAAGCGCTCGATGTCGCCCGAGTTGCCCGACACGATGATGATGTCGCTGTCGGTGAGCACGGTCTCGTTCGTCGCGTAGGTGAACTCCCGGCCCGGCGCCTTCACGCCGACGACCGTGATGCCGTACTTCGAGCGCACGAGCGACTTCGACAGCGGCACCCCGCGGATGAGCTTCGGCGGGTGCATCTTGACGAGGGCGAAGTCGTCGTCGAACTCGATGAAGTCCAGCATCCGTCCGGAGACGAGGTGCGCGACGCGCTCCCCGGCCTCCGCCTCGGGGTAGATCACGTGGTTCGCGCCGATGCGATTGAGGATCGTGCCGTGCGACTGGCTGATCGCCTTCGCCCAGATCTGCGGCACGCCGAGGTCGACGAGGTTCGCGGTGATGAGCACGCTCGCCTCGATCGACGAGCCGACCGCGACGACGGCGATCGCGAACTCCGCCGCCCCGATCTGCCGGAGCGCCTCGATGTTGCGCGCATCCGCCTGCACGGCGTGCGTGACCCGATCCGCCCACTTCTGCACGAGCGACTCGTCGCCGTCGACGGCGAGCACCTCGCGGCCGAGGCGGTCGAGCTGGCCGGCGGTCGCGGCGCCGAACCGGCCGAGGCCGATGACGAGCACGGGCGCGTCGTGCGCGATGCGATCAGCCAACGATGGGTCTCTCTTCCGGCTTCGTGAACAGGCGGGGACTGCTCGACGCGGCGAGCGCGGCGGCCAGGGTCACTGTACCGACGCGCCCCATGAACATCGTCGCGGCGAGCACGAGCTGGCCCGAGTCGGGCAGCTGGGCCGTGAGCCCCGTGCTCAGTCCCGACGTCGCGAACGCCGAGATCACGTCGAACAGCACGCGGTCGAGGCTCGCCCCCGAGATCTGCAGGATGATGATGCTCGCCACCGCGACGGTCGTCGCGCCCCACAGCACGACGCTCACCGCGAGCCGCAGCACGTCGCCCGGGATGCGCCGGTTGAACGCCTCCATCGCCTGGTGGCCGCGGGCCTCGGCAGCCGCGGCGAGGAAGAGCACCGCGAGCGTCGTCACCTTGATGCCGCCGGCCGTCGACGCCGAGCCGCCGCCGATGAACATGAGCATGTCGGCCACGAGCAGGCTCGACCCGCCGAGCTGGTTCGGGTCGATCGTCGAGAAGCCGCCCGAGCGCGTCATCATCGAGAGGAAGAACGGCTGGAAGATGCGCTGTCCGGTGTCCAGCTCGCCGAACGTCGCGGGGTTGTCCCACTCGAGCCCGAGGAAGATCACGCCGCCGATCACGAACAGCAGGATCGTCGCGGTCAGGGTCAGCTTGATGTGCACGCTCCAGCGGTGCGGATGCCGCCACCCGCGCAGCAGGGAGTGGATGACCGGGAAGCCGACCGCACCGAGGAACACGCCGACCATGAGCACGGAGAGGAACCAGGGGTCCCGCGCGTAGGGCGTGATGCCCGCATCCGTCGGCGTGAACCCGGTGTTGGTGAAGGCCATCGTGGAGAAGTAGAACGACTCCCAGAGCGCCTCGCCGAACGCGGTGCCCTCCGCCAGGATGCGGGGCAGCAGCAGCACCGCGCAGGCCACCTCGATCACGAGCAGGCTCAGGGCGACCGTGACGAGCAGGCGGCCGACGTCGTTGAGGTGCACGGCCTGCCCCTCGCTCACACCCTTGTGCATGCGCAGCGGGTTCGCGTCGCTCGCGGCGAGCAGACGCTGGCGCAGTCCGAGGCGGCGCGAGATCGCGAGGCCGAGGATCGAGGCGAGCGTGAGCACGCCGATGGCGCCGATCTGCACGCCGATGAGGATGACGGTGTGGCCGAACGTGGACCAGTAGGTCGCCATGTCCACGGTCGACAGTCCCGTCACGCAGATCACCGAGACCGCGGTGAACAACGCGTCGACCGGTCGCGGCATACGGCCGTCGGCGGTCGAGATCGGCAGGGACAGCAGGATCGCGAACAGGAGCACGAGCGCCGCGAACACGGCGATCGCGAACCGGGCGGGCCGCACCTCCGCGAAGTGCGAGAGCACCTCGCGGAGCCGTCGGGCCACGCGGTCACGCGTGACCGGTCTCCTCGGCATGCGCCGCCTTCCGCTTCGGGCGCTCGAGCGCCGGGACGACAACGCATCGTACCCGCGCGGATCGCGGGCCCCGCACTACTCTGGCCGGATGACGGACATCTTCACGATCGTCGCCGACGCGACCCGACGCGGAATCCTCGAGGAGCTGCGCGAGCGCGCGGCCGCGGGGGAGGCGGCCGTCGACGTGCCGACCCTCGTCGAGGCGCTCGGTTCGACGCGCCAGAGCGTGAACCGGCAGCTCGCGACGCTCGCCGAGGCGGGGCTCGTGGTGCCCGCGGGCGAGGGCGCGGGCGAGGGCGGGAGTGCGGGCGCGGGGCGACGCTGGTCGCTCGACGCGAGCCCGCTCGAGGCGGTCGAGGACTGGCTCGTGCCCTTCCTCGCGCTGGGCCCGGTCGATGCCGGTGCGACGGTGTTCTCCGCGTGGAGCGGAGCGGATGTCGGCGAGACCATCGGCCGCACCGTCGCGGAGCGCTCCTTCCGGGTGCGGTCGGCGCTGCAGGGTGCGCAGGAGCGCGTCGCCGACCTCGCCGAGCGGCTGCCCGAGCCGATCAAGAAGCGTGTCGCCCGCGGGAAGTGATCCTTCTTTACGTCGGTGGCCGCGCACCGTAGAGTGAGCGGTGACTACTCCAGTCACATCCGTCACGGCCGTCACAGGCGCATCCCGGGGGAAACCGTGTCCGACCTCACGAACCTGCGGTTCCTCACCGTCGCCGAGGTGGCCGAGATGATGCGCGTCTCGTCGATGACCGTGTACCGGATGGTGCACTCCGGCGACCTGCCCGCGGTGCGCTTCGGGCGCTCGTTCCGCATCCCCGAGTCGGCGGTCGTCGCGGCGGTTCAGGTGCCGCGCGCGGACGCCGGCTGATCCGGAGTACACTGCACGGGTACTTTTCCGCGGTTCTGAGACGGACCGGGTGGTCCGTATCGGTTCCTCGACGGAGGTGAATCATGGGTTCAGTCATCAAGAAGCGCCGCAAGCGCATGGCGAAGAAGAAGCACCGCAAGCTGCTTCGCAAGACGCGTCACCAGCGTCGCAACAAGAAGTGAACGAAGGCCGGGTCCGCCCGGCCTTCTTCCGTTAACCGGGCCCGAGTTGACCGGGCCCGAGCGAGCCGGGCATGCGGCGCCGTGCGGTCAGGGGTTGCGGGCCGAGCGCCTCACCGCGCGGGCCTCACGGCGCACGCGGCGCCGGGCCTCGCGGATGCTCGCGAGCTTGAGGCGCATGATCGGCCAGCCGTGCTCCGACGCGTGGGCGGCGAGCGCGGCATCCGGATTCACGACGACGCGGTGACCGGTGAGGGTCAGCAGCGGGATGTCGTGCTTCGAGTCCGAGTACGCCCAGCAGTCCTCGAGTGCGGCGTCGCGCGAGAGCGCCAGGGCGCGCGCGGCATCCGCCTTGGCGGCGCCGTGCATCACGGTGCCGACGAGGCGTCCGGTGAACAGCCCGTCGACCTCCTCGACCAGGGTGCCGAGCGCGCCGGTCAGACCGAGCCGGTCGGCGATGACCTGGGCGACGATCTGGGGCGTCGCCGTCACGAGCCACACCTCGTGGCCCTTCGCGAGGTGCTCGCGGGCGAGCTCGACCGACTCCGGCCAGAGCTTGCGGGAGATCGTGCGGTCGAAGATCTCGTCGGTGAGGGCGACGAGGTCGGCGACCGGATGACCGCCGACGAGCTCGAGGGCGCGGTCCCGGGCGACCGCGAGGTGCTCGGCGTTCTCGCCGACCCGCAGGAACGACAGCTGGTGCCAGCCGAACAGCGCGATGTCGCGCAGCCGGATGAGGCGCTTGCGGAACGCTCCCGCCCCGATGTGGAAGATGCTCGCGCCCCGCAGCAGGGTGTTGTCGACGTCGAAGAACGCGATGATCGGGCGGTCGGAGGGCGGCACCGCGTCGAGCGCGCCGGTCGGAGCGTCGTCGTCGGGCATGGTCTGACGATCCTAACGAGCGCCGCGTACGCTGATCGGTGTGCCGCCCGTCTCCGTGACCCTGCTCTCCAAGCCCGGCTGCCACCTGTGCGACGACGCCCGCGCGGTCGTCTCGACCGTGGTCGACGGGCGTGACGTCGAGGTGACCGAGCTGTCGATCCTCGATGACCCGCAGCTGCGGGAGACGTACGCCGAGGAGATCCCGGTCGTGCTCGTCGACGGGCGAGTGCACACCATCTGGCGCGTCGACCCGGCGCGCCTCGACCACGCGCTCACGGAGGCCGGATCGTGATCACCCACCTCGTCGGCTGGAATCTGACCGCCGCAACGGATGCCGAGCGCACCGCGGCCGCGGGCACCATCCGCGACCTGCTCGAGGGCCTCGTGGGCGTGGTGCCCGGGCTCATCGACCTGCGCGTGCACCGCAACGGCGTCGGGATCGAGGGCAACCGCGACCTCGCGCTCATCTCGCACTTCGAGAGCGAGGACGCCCTCCACGGCTACATCTCGCATCCGGAGCACCAGCGCGCGGTCGAGTTCATCCGCGCGAACACGACCGACCGGTTCTCGATCGACGTCGTCGAGTAGCGCTGGAGCCGGGAGCGGCGCGCCGGCGTCGCCGTGGCGGGGGAGCCCGCGACCGAGGTCACCCGAAGCGCCGGGTCAACTGGCCTTCTTGGCCGGTTTCGACGCGATCTTGTCGCGCTCGCTCTTGAGCGAGGCGATCGTGGTGTCCCGCAGGGCCGAGGTGTCTTTCAGGCCGTCGAACGGGCTCGGCTGGCCCGTCTTCTCGACCACGATCTCGGCATAGGCGAGGGCGGCCTCCCGCACCTCGGCGGCGGCGCGCTGCGACTTCTTGATGGAGACCGCCGAGCCGCCGACGACCTCGGCGTGCTTCTTGAGCGCCTGGTTGAGGCGCTTGCGCGCCGCGTCGATCCTCTTGGACATGGCTGCATTCTGGCGCATGAAAGTGAACGCGGTCTACGGAGCGGGTGCGGCATCCGTTCGGGTGGTCACGAGCAGGTAGCGCGTCGCCTCGGCGGCCGACCAGCGGTGCGGCAGGGTCGGGTCGAGCGTGACCGATCCGCCCGCGGGGATGCGGCGGTCGCGTCCGTCCTGCGTGAGCACGACGCAGCCCTCGAGGACGAACACGAACTCCTCGCCGCCGTGGGCGAAGTCGACGTCGTCGCTGTCGCCGGCATCCGCGGTGAACAGGTACGCCTCGGTCGCGCGTCCGGGGCCGCCCGCGAGCAGCTGGGCGCGCGGGGTGCGGGCGCTGTCGCTCGCCGAGAGGTGGATGACGGATGCCGTGCTGTCGTCGACCGCGGGCAGCAGCTCGGAGGGCGAGACGCCGAGCGCGTCGGCGAGCGCGTAGAGCGTGGACAGGCTCGGCAGCAGACGACCCGACTCGAGCTTGGAGAGGAAGGGCTGCGAGACGCCGGCGGATGCGGCGAGCGCGCGCATCGACGCGCCGCGCTCGGTGCGCAGCCGCTTGACGACGGCGCCGATGTCGTCGGCGGGGGGCTCCGTCGCCACGTCTGCTCCCGGTTGTCGAGGGTGATAACCCGTGGTTATCATCGGATGTGATAACACCAGGTTATCAACTCGGCTCGCTCGCGGAAGGTCGTCCCGTGCCCAAACAGCTCATCATCGGCGCGTTCGAGGAGTTCACGCCGAACTTCATCTCGAACGCCTGGCACCACGAGCGCGGCGACACGAGCGGTTTCGCGACGCTCGGCTACTGGCAGGATCTCGCGCGCAAGCTCGACGCGGCGGGCTTCGACTTCCTCTTCCTCGCCGAGGCGCTCGGCTACCCGATGAGCGGCGACGACGTGCCGGAGGTCGTCATCCGCGAGGCCGTGCAGCTGCCCGTGCACGACCCGCTGGCGCTCATCAGCGGGCTCGCCGCGACCGTCGACCGGCTCGGCTTCGTCGTCACCGCGTCCACGACCTCGCAGCAGCCGTACCTCAACGCGCGCACCTTCACGACGCTCGACCACCTCACCGAGGGGCGCATCGCATGGAACGTCGTCACGAGCGACAACCAGGTCGCCCTCACGAAGCTGCTCGGGCACGACGGCGTCACGCCGCACGACGAGCGCTACCGCCGCGCCACCGAGTTCCTCGAGGTCTGCCTCAAGCTCTGGGAGGGCGCGTGGGAGGACGACGCGGTCGTCTACGACAAGGCCACGCGCACGTTCGCCGACCCCGCGAAGGTGCACCGCATCCGTCATCACGGCGAGTACTTCGACGTCGACGGCTACTTCCCGGCTGTGCCGAGCGTGCAGCGCACGCCGTTCCTGCTGCAGGCGGGCACCTCGGAGGCGGGCAAGGCGTTCGCGGGCGCCTACGCCGAGTGCGTGTTCATGCAGGACCGCGACCCCCGCGCGGCGGCCGCCACGGTCGCCGACCTGCGCGCCCGGGCCGCGGCGAACGGCCGCGATCCGCGGTCGATCAAGGCCATGCCGAGCGTGTCGATCATCGTCGCCGACACGGAGGAGGAGGCAGCGCGGCTGCGCGAGGAGTTCGACTCGACGCCGTCGATGGAGGCCGCCGCGGCGCTCTTCATGGGCTGGAGCGGTGTCGACCTGATGCGGTTCGACCTCGACGCGACGCTCGACTCCGTGTCGACCGAGGTCGGCAGGACGATGCTCGCGCGGTTCCAGAACGGCGAGACGATCCGGGAGATCCTCGGCATCATCGCGCGCACCATGGGCGGCCCGGCGTTCACGGGCACCCCCGAGTCGGTCGCCGACCAGCTCATCGAGTACATCGAGATCTCGGATGCCGACGGCTTCCTCATCGAGTGGACCTACGGCGGCTGGGACAGCTTCCAGGACTTCGCGGAGCAGGTGATGCCGATCCTGCGCGCACGGGGGTGGCTGCCCGACGCGCCGCGGTCGGGCTCGATGCGCGAGCGCCTCGGCGGCGCCACGTCGCCGCGGCTGCCCGCGTCGCATCCGGGTGCGGCGTACCGCGCGACGCACGGCGCCTGACCCGGTGACGGATGCCGTGCGCGCGAGCTTCCAGAGCATGCCCGCCGCTGTGGCTCGAGTGCCGCGTCGCGCACGACTATCCGGCGGGCGACCACCGTCTCCGTCACGTGGCGAGAGAACGGATGCTGCGCTGCGTCATCGCGGCGGCTGTCGCGAGAACGATCGCCGCGCCGCAAGCGAGGAGGGCGATGGGAGTCGAGACGGTCGTGGCGACCGGGCCGATGAGTGCTTCGCCGATCGGCATCGCGGCGAATGAGCCGAGGGCGTCGTACGAGTAGACGCGCGCGAGGCGGTCGGCGGGGATGTGGGTCTGCAGCGCCTGGTCCCACGCGACCGTGAACTGTTCGACGGCGAGCCCGCCCAGGAAAAACGCGGCGATCAGGAGCGGCACGACCGGGGCGACGGCGAGGGCGAAGACGGGGAGCGCGGTCGTCGCGCTCAGCGCGACGCCGACGGCGAGGGCCCGCCGGGGGCGCCAGCGCAGCGCGAGCGCGCCCCCGGCGAGGTAGCCGACCGTCTGCGTCGCGAGGATGACGCCCCATGCGGCGCGCCCGAAGGACTGGTCGGCGATGACGGGGCCGAGGATTGCGACGGCGCCCGCGAACGCGGCGTTCTCGATGCCGAATTGGGCCACGATGACCCAGACCCACCGCCGGCCCGCGAACTCGCGCCAGCCCACGCGGATGTCGTGCAGGACGGAGCTCGGCGCCGGTGCGTCCTTCGACGGCATGGACCGCGCCCGCCCGTGGACGGCGCCGAAGAGGAGCCCGCCGACGAGGAACGTCGCGGCGTCGACGGCGATCCCCGTCGCGGGGCCGAGCGCCGCGATGAGCACCGAGCCAGCGGCCGTGCCCACGATGGTGCCCGTGTTGACGGCGAGGCGGAGGATCGCGTTGGCCTGCCGGAGCAGATAGGAGGGCACCGTCGTGGGGATGAGCGCCGAGGAGGCCGGCAGGGCGATCCCCGCCGCGACGCCGTTGAGGGCGGCGAGAGCCGCGAGCGCACCGACGGAGCCACGGCCGCTGACGAGGACAGCCACCACCGCGGTCTGGGTGAGGGTGGCACCGACGGACGCGACGAGGAGGACGAGCTGCCGGGGGAGGCGATCGGCGATGACGCCGCCGACGAGGAGGACCGCGACGTTCGCGATCGAACGCGAGGCGACGACGAGCCCGAGCGCCGCGGCCGAGCCCGTGAGGTCGAGCACCGCGAACGCGAGCGCGACGGGGGCGATCGCGTTCCCGACCACGATCGCCGTGCGCGCTGCGAGCAGACGCCGGTACGCCGGACGCCGCAATGGGCTCGATGTCACTCCGGGTCCAGCTCGAACAGGGCGGCGGACATCGCGACGGGCGCCGTTCCGGCCGTGCGCGGGGCCGTCGCCGACTCGTGCAGCAGGGCGGACGCCTGGCCGACGAGCTCCACGACCCGACGCCAGGTCTCACGCTCGACCCACACCTCGGCGTCGGTGAAGATCTGTGCACCCGAGCGCCGCCGTGCCAGGCGCCGTCGCAACTCGACCCCCATCGCGGCGACGAACGCCGCTCGAGTCTCGCGTTCCTCGGGCGTCGGATTCGTCGCGGAGCGGGATTCGAGCTCGTACGGTCGGGACGACGAGGTGTGGCGGTAGCGTTTGGCGACACCGCCGCGCACCCGGACGGTCTCCGTGACCTCGATAAGCCCCGCGCGTTGCAGAAGCCGCAAGTGGTAGCTCACGTTCGCCTGCTGCTCACCGAGCTCCCGTGCGGCCTCGGCCGCGCTCAGCGCCGCACCCGTGAGCAATGACAGGAGTCGAAGTCGCAGCGGATGCGCCGTCGCCCGTAACTCGTCCAGGTCGGCCATGGAGCCGAGCTTGACAAATCAGGACACCACTGTCAAATGAATGTTTGGAGGTCGGGCGAGCGAACGCATTGCGAGCCCGGTTTCGAGGCGCGGCATCCGCGCGCCGGATCAGGCGCGGGGGACCGCCCGCACGCCGAGCTGGCGGTACAGCTCCGTCGTCTGGGCGTCCTCGAGCGCGGCCGGCGCGCCCGTGAGCGGGTCGTTGCCGCCGCCCGACTTCGGGAACGCGATCACGTCGCGGATCGACTCCGTCTTCGCCAGCAGCGAGACGAGCCGGTCGAAGCCGAGGGCGAAGCCGCCGTGCGGCGGGGCGCCGAAGTCGAACGCGTCGAGCAGGAACGCGAACTTCTCCTGTGCCTGCTCTCTCGAGATGCCCATGATGCCGAGCACGCGCTCCTGCAGCTCGCGCGTGTGGATGCGGATGCTGCCGCCGCCGATCTCGTTGCCGTTGCAGACGATGTCGTAGGCGTAGCTCAGCGCGCCCTCCGGGTCGGTCTCCAGGGAGTCGAGGAACGCCTCCTGCGGCGACGTGAACGCGTGGTGCACGGCCGTCCACGCGCCGGAGCCAACGGCGACGTCGCCGGATGCCACGGCATCCCCCGCGGGCTCGAACAGCGGCGCGTCGACGACCCACGTGAACGCCCACGCGTCGGGGTCGATGAGCCCCAGGCGGGACGCGATCTCGCCGCGCAGGGCGCCCAGCAGCGCGCGCGACGGCTTCGCGGCGCCGGCCGCGAAGAAGATCGCGTCGCCCGGCCGCGCGCCGACGTGCGCGACGATGCCGGCGCGCTCGGCGTCGGACAGGTTCTTCGCGACGGGGCCGCGCAGCTCGGTCGGGTCGGCATCCGATCCGACGAGGATGTAGGCGAGGCCGCGGGCGCCGCGCTGCTTCGCCCACTCCTGCCAGGCGTCCAGCGTGCGCCGCGGCTGGTCGGCGCCGCCCGGCATGACGACCGCGCCCACGTACTGCTGCTGGAACACCGCGAACGGCGTGTCGGCGAAGAACCCGGCGCACTCCACGAGCTCGAGTCCGAAGCGCAGGTCGGGCTTGTCGGAGCCGTAGCGGCGCATGGCCTCGGCGTACGTCATCCGCGGGATCGGCGTCTGCAGCTCGTAGCCGATCGTCGACCACGCGGCGCGCAGCACCTTCTCGGCGAGGGCGATCACGTCGTCCTGCTCGACGAACGCCATCTCGACATCGAGCTGGGTGAACTCCGGCTGGCGGTCGGCGCGGAAGTCCTCGTCGCGGTAGCAGCGCGCGAGCTGGAAGTACTTCTCGAAGCCGCCGACCATCAGCAGCTGCTTGAAGAGCTGCGGGCTCTGCGGCAGGGCGTAGAACGCACCCTGCTTGAGCCGCGCGGGCACCACGAAGTCGCGCGCGCCCTCGGGCGTCGAGCGGGTCAGGGTCGGGGTCTCGACCTCGACGAAGTCCTCGTCGGCGAGCACGCCGCGCACCGCGGCCGACACCCTCGAGCGCAGCTTGAGCGGGTAGGCCGTCTCCGCGCGGCGCAGGTCGAGGTAGCGGTGCGCGAGGCGGGTCTCCTCGCCGACCGGGTCGTCGAGCTGGAACGGGAGCACGTCGGATGCCGACAGCACCGTCAGCTGCGTCGCCTCGACCTCGATCGCGCCACTGGCGATCGCGTCGTTCGCGTTGCCCTCGGGGCGCTCCCGGACGATGCCGACGACCGTCACGACGGACTCGACGCGGACGGCCTCGATCTGCGGCACGAGCTCGTCGCGGAAGGTCGCCTGCACGATGCCCGAGGAGTCACGGAGGTCGACGAACGCGACGCCGCCGTGATCGCGCTTGCGGGCCACCCATCCGGAGAGGGTGACGGTGGTTCCGGCGTCGGAGGCGCGGAGAGCGGATGCGTGGTGCGTGCGATACATGGCGAGAACTCTCGGTGAGGCGGTGACGATCCGCGAGACGGGCGGGGCCGGCGTCCAGCCTAGGACTCCGCTGGCGTGGTCTCGAGACGCGGGCGGCGCTCCGCGCCGCGCGCTCCTCGACCAGCGGGTGGGGGCGTGGTGGTCTCGAGACGCGGGCGGCGCTTCGCGCCGCGCGCTCCTCGACCAGCGGATGGGAGTTGCGCCGCGCGCTCCTCGACCAGCGGATGGGGGCGGTGGGGGGTCGCGCCGCGCGCACAGGCGGTGCCGGGGGCGACATCCGTACAATCGGCGGGTGCCCGCATCCCGCCTCCACCTCGTGCGGCACGGCGAGGTCGACAATCCCACGCGCGTGCTCTACGGGCGCATCCCGGGGTTCCACCTCTCCGCGCTCGGTCGCGAGATGGCCCGGTCGGCCGCCGACGCCTTCGCCGGCGAGCCCATCACGCGGCTCTATGCGAGCCCGCTCGAGCGGGCGCAGGAGTCCGCCGCTCCGTGGGCCGCGATGACGGGACTGCCGATCCGCACCGAGCCGCGGATCATCGAGCCGCACAACGACTTCGAGGGCACGCGCGTGCGCTTCCCCGAGGTGCTGAAGACCCCGGCGAACTGGTGGCGCGTGCGCAACCCGCTGCGCCCGTCCTGGGGCGAGGCCTACACGAGCATCGTCACCCGCATGGAGGCGGCGATGCGCGCGGCGTGGGACGAGGCGGATGACGGCGAGGTCGCCATGGTCAGCCACCAGCTGCCGATCTGGATCGTCGCGCTGCACGCCCAGGGCCGCCCGCTGTTCCACGACGCGCGCAAGCGCCGCTGCTCGCTGTCGAGCGTGACGAGCTTCGAGCTGCGCGACGGCCGGTTCCGCGAGGTCGGCTACCGCGACCCGGCGGCCGACCTGCTCGCCCGCTCCATCGACCTCGGGGCCGTGTGATGCCGGGCCGTGTGATGCGGGGCCGTGTGATGCGGGGCCGTGTGATGCCGGGCCGTGTGACGCACCGCAATCCGACGCGGCGAGGTCTGGCGGCGCTCGCCGCAGCATCCGTTCTGCTCGTCGGACTGACGGCGTGCACGAGCACGGACGGCGTGGCGACGACCGCCAACGACGCGAACGCCGGGTACACGGGCACCGGCTCGGAGTTCTACGCGCCGGGCGACCGCCGGGCGCCCGCGGACTTCCGCGCGACGGCGATGACGGATGGCGCCTCCGTCGACACCTCGGCGCTGCGCGGCAAGGTCGTGGTGCTCAACTTCTGGTACGCCACCTGCCCGCCGTGCCGCACGGAGGCGGGGCTGCTCGACACGGTCGCCGGCTCCTACCCGAGCGACCGGGTGGTGTTCGTCGGGGTCAACACGCGCGACGACGTCGCCTCGGCGCAGGCCTTCGAGAGAAAGTTCGACGTGCCGTACGCGAGCGTGCTCGACGCGGACACCGGCGACGCGCAGCTCGCGTACGCGGGCGTCGTGCCGCCCAACTCCACCCCCGCGACGCTCGTGCTCGACAAGCGGGGCCGTGTCGCGGCGCGCATCCTCGGCGGGATCGAGTCGGCCGCGGAGCTCGGCGGCTACATCGACGCCGCGCTCGAGGAGCAGTGATGCCCGACCTCGGAGCGCTCGTCGGCAACGGACAGCTCTACCTCGCCGTGCCGATCGCGCTGATCGCGGGGCTCACCGCGTTCCTCAGCCCGTGCATCCTGCCGCTCGTGCCGGGCTACCTCGGCTACGTCGGCGGTGCGACCACGAGCTCGGGCGCGCCGTCCAGGCGCCGGCTCGTCGGCGGCGTCGGCCTGTTCGTGCTCGGCTTCACGCTCGTGTTCACGGTCACGGTCACGGCGTTCAGCGTCATCGGCACCGCCGGCGCCTGGATCACGGTGCACCGCGACGCGATCACGCGCGTCGCGGGCGTGCTCGTCATCGTGCTCGGGCTCGTGTTCATCGGGCAGTTCACGTTCCTGCAGCGCACGATCAAGCCGAGCTGGGCGCCGCGGGCCGGCCTCGCGGGCGCACCGCTGCTCGGCATCGTGTTCGGGCTCGGCTGGACGCCGTGCGTCGGACCCGCCCTCACCGCGATCATCGCGGTCGCGGCATCGAGCGGATACGCCTGGCAGGGCATCGTGCTCGGCGTCGCGTTCTCGATCGGCCTCGGCATCCCGTTCCTGCTCGCGGCGCTCGGCTTCGGCTGGTTCGCGACCTCCACCCGGTTCATCAGGCGCCACATCCGTGTCGTCAACATCATCGGCGGCGCTCTGCTCGTCGTGATCGGCGCGCTCATGGTGTCGGGCGTCTGGAACCACCTCATGCTCGCCCTCGGGGCGGTGATCCTCGATTTCACTCCGGCCGTCTGACCACTTCGACACGCCCGAGCCCGAACCGGCGCCGGCCGGCACGCGCCTCGGGGTGCTCGGCTGGCTGCGCTTCTTCTGGCGCCAGCTCACGAGCATGCGCACGGCGCTCGTGCTGCTGCTGCTGCTCGCGCTCGCCGCGGTGCCGGGCTCGCTCGTGCCGCAGCGCTCCGCCGATCCGAACGGCGTCGTGCTGTACCGGTCCGAGCACCCGGACGCCTTCCGCGTGCTCGACTTCTTCCAGGTGTTCGACACGTACACGTCGGCCTGGTTCAGCGCGATCTACCTGCTGCTGTTCGTCTCGCTCATCGGCTGCGTGCTGCCGCGCGCGAAGCACCACATCGAGCAGCTGCGCTCGCGCCCGCCGCGCACGCCCTCGCGGCTGACCCGGATGGCGGGCTACCGCGAGACCTCGACGACGACGGATGCCGCATCCGCTCTCGACGCCGCGGCGCGCGTGCTGCGCCGCGCCGGCTATCGCGTGGAGCGGTTCGGACCGGCCCCCGCCGGCGCGGGGGCCGGGGCGGGCGGCAGCGTGAGCGCCGAGCGCGGCTACCTGCGCGAGACCGGCAACCTCGTGTTCCACCTCGCGCTCATCGGCGTGCTCGTCGCGGTCGCCATCGGCGGCGCGTACGGCTTCACCGGTCAGCGGCTCGTCGTCGTCGGGTCGAAGTTCGTGAACACGCGCGGCGACTACGACTCGCTGAGCGCGGGCCGGCTCGTGAACGCCGACTCGCTCACGCCCTACCGTCTGACGCTCGACCGGTTCGACGTGACGTACGAGACGGCGAACCAGCACGCGATCGGCCAGGCCACCGACTACACGGCGCACCTGACGACGACGATCGACGGCACCGAGTCGAAGCGCACCGTCAAGGTCAACGAGCCGCTCGACATCGGCGGCACCGCGGTGTACCTGCTCGGCAACGGCTACGCGCCGGTCATCACCGTGCGCGACCCGCAGGGCCAGGTCGTCTACTCGCAGGCGGTGCCGTTCCTGCCGACCGACACCGACCTCACCTCAACGGGCGTCGTGAAGATCCCGGACGGGCTCGCCGACCAGGTCGGCTTCGAGGGGCTGTTCTACCCGACCGTCGGCACGAGCGGGGTCGGCGGAGCGCGCACGTCGACGTTCCCCGCGCTCGACGATCCGCTGCTGTCGCTCAACGTGTACACCGGGGACCTCGGGCTCGACGACGGCATCCCGCGCTCGGTCTACCAGCTCGACGTGTCGAAGATGACCGAGGTCGCCGGTCGCGGGACGGACGTGCCCGGCATCGAGCTCGGCCTCGGCGAGACCGCCGACCTGCCGAACGGGCTCGGCACCATCTCGCTCGACTCGGTGAAGCGCTACGTGTCGCTCGACATCCACCACGATCCGGCACAGCTGTGGGTCGGCGGCTTCGCGGTGCTCGTCGTGCTCGGCCTGCTCACCGGCCTGTTCATCCCGCGTCGCCGGGTCTGGATCGCGGCGACCGAGACGGATGACGGCACGCGGCTCGAGTACGCCGGCCTCGCCCGCGGTGAGGATCCGGGCCTCGACGCGGCGATCGCCGACGTCGCGAAGCGTCACGCCGCCGCGCTGCGGCCGACGGCATGATCTGCACCCGGCGACCGCTCGGCGCACCGTTCGGCTCGACGCCGGGCCCGAACAGGAACAGACCCCGCGGTCCCGCGCCCGACGCGGGCGGCGGTGCACACCGGCTCCGCACCGCGCACCGCACGACCCTCGCGACCCGAGGGTCGACAACGTGACCGCCCGGCACCGCGGGCGCAGGCCACGGCCGTCTCAGCCGGCGAGCGGTGCGGACCGCCTAGTCTTATGCCGTGACCGAGGTGCTGGAGGACTATTCGCTCATCGCCGTGTACGCGGCGATGGCGATCTATACGCTCGCGTTCATCGCGTACACCGTCGATCTCGCGAAGCGGTCCGCGCCCGCGGCCGCCGTCGGCGGGGCGGGCGCGGCGAACGCGGCGAACGCCCGCGCGGTCGGCGGGCGCGCGACGGCGCTGCTCGAGCGGCTGGCGACCGACGCACCGCCCGCCGAGGGCGCCCCGCCGGCGGCGAGCGCCGCGCAGCGCACCGCGACCGCCCTCGTGGTCATCGGCTGGGTGCTGCAGGTCACGGCCGACGTGCTCCGCGGACTCGCCGCCGGCCGCGTGCCCTGGGCGAACCTGTACGAGTTCACGCTCACCGCGACGGCGATCGCCATGGGCGTCTACCTGATCTTCGGGCTGTTCCAGCCCATCCGTTTCCTGGGGGCGTACATCACGGGCATCGTGCTCGTGCTGCTCGGCCTCGCGACCGTCAACTTCTACGTGCCGGTGACGCCGCTGCCGCCGCCGCTGCAGTCGTACTGGCTCGTCATCCACGTCTTCGTCGCGAGCCTCGGCACCGGCATCTTCGCGATCGGGGCCGGACTCTCGATCGCGCAGCTGCTGCAGGCGCGGCGCGAGTCGCGCGGCACGGGCCTCGGCTTCCTCGCGACGCTGCCGGGCTCGACGAGCCTGGAGAACCTCGCCTACCGCGTCATCCTCGTCGGTTTCGTGTTCTGGACCTTCACCCTCATCGCCGGCGCCATCTGGGCCGACCACGCCTGGGGCCGTTACTGGGGCTGGGACACGAAGGAGGTCTGGACGTTCATCATCTGGGTCGTGTTCGCCGGCTACATCCACGCCCGGGCGACACGCGGATGGCGCGGCAGCCGGTCCGCGGTCCTCGCGATCATCGGGTTCGGCGCCGTCATCTTCAACTTCACGATCGTGAACCTGTTCTTCAAGGGGCTGCACTCGTACTCCGGCCTGTGATCCGTACTCCGGCCCGTGATGGGCGACGCGGCGGGTGACCCCCGGCCGGGGCACGATTTCCGTTGCGGCGTTACCGAAACGTTAACAATGTCGCCGCACGGGGAGACATCGCGCACGCGATCACGTACGGTGGTCGGGTTGCCCGACCCGCGCTGGACGGCCCGGGGGCACCACAACCCGAAGGATCCACCATGGTCGATGTGCTGACGCCCGGTACCGGGCCAGCGTCGACCGACCCCTTCCCGACCCGCCGATCGCTGCGGGAGCACGCCGCCTCGAGCACGGCCCGCACGCGCACGGATGCCGCTCCCGCGGTGCCGCGGGCGCCCGCATCCGTCGACGCGCGACCCGCGCTCCCACCGGTGTCGGCGCGCCCGGCCCGCCCGTTGCGGCGCCCGTCGGCGCAGCGCCCGTCGGTGCAGCGCCGGCTCGCGGGGGTGCTCGCGGTGCTCGTCATCCCGGGCATCGTCGCCGGGACCTCGATCCCGTCGTTCGCGATCGCCAACGCGAGCGGAGCGTCCGACCACTACGTCGCCGCCGACGCGCAGGACGGGATCGTCGTCGCCGACGACGCCACGGGCGCGACCGCCGCTCGTGCCGACTTCGACGCGACGAGCGAGCAGGACCTCCGGGACGCGCGCGCCGCCTTGCGGGCCAGACTGTTCCCGCGGTCCGCCGCGGCGTCCGACGGCGGGTTCAGCACGGTCGACGGGCCGCGTGCCCCCGGTGACGACTACCCGTGGCGCAACTCCGGCGGTCTCTCGCCGCTCGGCTACGTCATCCGCCAGTGCACCGACTTCGTGGCCTGGCGCCTGAACCAGGATGCCGGCAGCAAGGGCGGCGACTACAAGCTCGTCTGGTCGGTCATGACCCCGGGCGGCGGCAGCGCGTCGCAGTGGGCGAGCCAGTGGAAGCGCAACGGCTGGAAGACGTCGCACACGCCCGTGCGGGGAGCGGTCGCCTGGTTCTACGGCAACCACGTCGCCTACGTGAAGAGCGTCGCCGGCGACCAGGTGAACCTCGAGGAGTACAACTGGGGCGGCGACGGCGCGTACCACACGCGCACGATCGACGTCTCGGATGTCGCGCTGTTCCTGTACCCGCCGCCCGTCTGACCGGGGCACCGGCTGCGTAATGCGGCGGCTGCGTAGTGCGGCTGCGTGGTGCGGCTGGGCGGCGCGGCTAGGTCGTGACCGTGGCGGCGCCGAACGCGAGCCCGTAGCAGCGCGAGAGCCGCGCCCGCCAGTGCGCCTCGCGCTCGGGGGCGGCCCGGAGGCGGTCGAGCGCCGCCGGATCCACCTCGACCGCGCCGACCGGCAGCGCGCCGTCGATCGGGACGAGCGGATGCCGTGCCACGTCATCCGTCAAGAGCGCGACGGTCGCGAGGCCGCAGTCGAACTCGAGGGCGGGCAGCGCGGCCGCGAGACGCACGCCCGCGGCGATGCCGACGCTCGTCTCCAGGGCGCTCGAGACGACGACGGGCAGGCCGGTGCGCTCGACGAGATCGAGCACGCGGCGAGCGCCGCCGAGCGGCTGCACCTTGACGACGAGCAGGTCGGCGGCGCCCGCGCGGGCGACCTCGAGCGGATCCTCGGCCTTGCGCACGCTCTCGTCGGCGGCGATCGGGATCGCGAGGTCCGCGATCCGCTCGCGCAGCTCGGCGAGCTCGCCGATCGTCGCGCACGGCTGCTCGGCGTACTCGAGGTCGGCGGTGGACAGGGCGCGCAGCGCGTGCTCCGCCTCGTCGACGGTCCACGCGGCGTTCGCGTCGACCCGGATGCGGCCCTCCGGCCCCAGCGCGGCGCGCGTCGCGCGCACGCGGGCCACGTCATCCGTGAGCGTGGTGCCGGGATCGGCGACCTTGACCTTGACGGTGCGGCAGCCGGGGAACCGGGCGAGCACCGCCCCGACGTCGCCGGGGTCGACGACCGGCAGGGTGGCGTTGACCCGGATCCTCTCGCGCAGTGCCGGGGGAGCGGCGCTCCAGCCCGCCTCGACCGCCGCGCGCAGCCAGTGCGCCGCCTCGGCGTCGTCGTACTCCAGGAACGGCGAGAACTCGGTCCAGCCGTGCGGGCCCTCGACGAGCAGCGCCTCGCGCACGTCGATGCCGCGGAACCGCCGGCGCAGCGGAATGCTGACGATGCGCGCGCCGTCGAGCAGCTCGTCGAGCGAGGGGATCACGCGCCCAGTCTGCCCGCCCGGGGGCCGTGTTCTTCGTCGAACGACGCACGTCGTGCGATGGGTTGCGTCGATCGACGAATACGACGGCCCGTAGGCTGAGGGCATGGCCGTGTCCGAGCTGTTCGACGAGGCGCTCTGGCGCGCGGTTCCCGGGTTCGAGGACCTCACGGATGTCACCTACCACCTCGACGTCGACGGCCGCGTCGCGCGCATCGCGTTCGATCGGCCGGAGGTGCGCAACGCGTTCCGTCCGCGGACCGTCGACGAGCTGTACCGCGCGCTCGACGACGCCCGGCAGAACCCGCGCGTCGGCGTCGTGCTGCTCACCGGCAACGGGCCGAGCCCGAAGGACGGCGGCTGGGCGTTCTGCTCCGGCGGCGACCAGCGCATGCGCGGGCGGGACGGCTACAAGTACGCCGACGGGGAGGGCCCGGGCCTCGGGCGCCTGCACATCCTGGAGGTGCAGCGCCTCATCCGCTTCATGCCGAAGGTCGTGATCGCGGTGATCCCCGGCTGGGCGGCGGGCGGCGGGCACTCGCTGTACGTCGTCGCCGACCTCGCGATCGCGAGCGCCGAGCACGCCCGTTTCAAGCAGACGGATGCCGACGTCGGCTCGTTCGACGCCGGCTACGGAAGCGCGTACTTCGCGCGCCAGGTCGGGCAGAAGGTCGCGCGCGAGATCTTCTTCCTCGCCGAGACGTACGACGCGCAGCGTGCCTACGAGATCGGCGCGATCAACCGGGTGGTGCCGCACGTCGAGCTCGAGGCGAGCGCGTACGCGATGGCGCAGACGATCCTCGGCAAGTCGCCGACGGCCATCCGCATGCTCAAGTTCGCGTTCAACGCCGTCGACGACGGGCTCGTCGGCCAGCAGGTGTTCGCGGGGGAGGCGACGCGGCTCGCCTACGGCACGGACGAGGCGGTGGAGGGGCGCGACGCGTTCCTCGAGAAGCGGGCGCCCGACTGGGGGGCCTTCCCCTGGCAGTACTGAGCCCGCCCGCCCGCCCGCCCGCTGGTCGAGGAGCCTGCGAGCGCAGCGAGCCGGCGTCTCGAGACCATTCGCCGGGCCGTTGGTCGAGGAGCCTGCGAGCGCAGCGAGCCGGCGTCTCGAGACCATTCGCCTGTCGGAGGGGATCCGTGGTGGTCTCGAGACGCGGGCGACTGCGTCGCGCGCTCCTCGACCAGCGAGGGAGGTGGTCTCGAGACGCGGGCGACTGCGTCGCGCGCTCCTCGACCAGCGAGCGGGGCGCGCGCTCCTCGACCAGCGAGCGGGGCGCGGAGGTCAGTCGCTCGAGAGCCGGGTGACCTCGATGCCCGTGCGGCGCACGATGACGCTGCGGTACGCGTCTCCCTCCGCGACCACGATCGTCGCGATCTCGTCGCTGTCGGCCGAGCTCAGGCGGGCCGTGACGCGCCCGCCGCCCGCCCGGCGCAGCTCGTGCAGCAGGGCGTCCTCGACGCGTTCGAGGTCCTCGTCGGCGAGCGGTGCGCCGCGATCGTCGACGAGCGCGACGTGCACCGTGCGCTCCCGCGCGCTGCGCACGGCGTTCACGATCGCGGGCGTGTTGAACCCGGCAGCGCGGATGCCGTCGCGCAGCTCCGCCTCGAGCAGGGCCATCGAGCGCCGCTCGGACGCCGTCAGCGGAGCGCCGTCGGCGATGCGCTCGAGGGCGGGCCGCGCGTAGCGCTCGAGTCGTGCGCTCTGCGACGACCGCTCGCGCTCGGCCGCGGCGACCGCCGCCTCCGAGGCGATGCGGTCGACCTGCCGTCCCTGGATGGTGCGGATGGTGCGGGCCGCCCGGCGCAGTGACAGCGCGAAGACCGTGCCGATCACGAGCGTGCCGGCCTGCCGGGCGAGGTCGCCGATCGCCGCTCCGATCGCCTGTCCGGTGCTCACGGTGGAGAGGATCGAGAGGGCCGCCATGATCCCGAATCCGAGCCAGGAGAAGGCGACCCGGCCGCGCGCGGCGAGCACGAACATCATGAACGTGATCGCGCCGAGGTGCCAGTTCGCGTAGCCGGGGGCGGCGACATCCGTGATGTTCCAGGCCATGCCGAGCGTGATGCCGGTGACGAGCACGAGCACGGCCACGGTCGAACGGATGCCGAAGCCGTCGTCCGACGCCCGCCCGAGGAAGGTCAGGGCGACCCAGACGAGCACGAGGGACCCGAAGCCGAGTGCGGGAACCTCGAGCCGCTGCAGGTTGACGAGCGCGACGAGCGTGGTGCCCGATCCGTAGAGCACGAGCAGGAACCGGCCGCGTCGGTCGGTGAGGTTGATCGTCCCGGTGCTGTCGGTCACGACGCGTCCCCGGCGGAGCTCCAGCCGATCGTCACCGTGGTGCCGCGGCCGCGCGCGCTCGCGAGCGACGCCGAGCCGCCCGGTTGCGAGTTGACCCGCTGCAGGATGCTGACCCGCACGCCGAGCCGGTCGGGGGCGACCCGCCGGGCGGTGAATCCGATGCCGTCGTCCGCGACCACGACGCGCAGGCCGCGCGGGGCGAACTCGATGCCGACGCGGCGGTGCACGGGGCGGCCGTCGGGCCAGCCGGCGTGACGGATGCTGTTGCGGATGGCCTCCGCGAGCGCCTCCGCGATGGCGTCGCTCACCTCCACGGGGACGGCGAGCGCGGGGGCCTCGCCGTCGACCTCGATCTCGCCGAGCTCGGCGCCGGCGTCGACGGCCGCGCCGCGCAGCAGGGACGCCATCTCGCTCTCGCCGTGGAACGTGCGGCCGATCGGGTCGTCGCGGAACTCGTTCATCTTGGCGAGCGCGTGCTGCGCGCTCGCGCGCACCGCGAGCAGCGCGTCGGGCGAGTTGTGCACGGCGGAGTTGAGCGTCGCGAGCACGTCGTCGTGCGTGAACGCGTGGTACCGGGTGCGCTGCCGGTCGAGTGCCTCGGCGGCCTTCGCCGCGGCCGCCGACTCGCGGGTCGCGACGACGGCGCTGTCCTGACCGCGGCCGATCGCCATCGTGAGCTGGATGAAGGTCGTCATGACGCCCGAGAACATCGCGATGAGCAGGGCGTCCTGGAAGGCGCGCGAGAAGTCGGGCGCGGTGCCGATGTAGCCGAACACGCGCACGATGAAGCTGATCGCCGCGATGCCGAAGATGAACAGCCAGGACGGCAGCCAGCCGAGCACGAGCGCCGCGGTGCAGGTGGCGACGCTGATGACGCTGAGCAGGAACGGCTCCGGGTGCCCGGGGATGCCGCCGTCGGCCAGGGCGGGGTCCCAGAACACGAGGAACACGACCGCGCTGATCGCGTGCGCGGCCGCCAGGATGCGGATGACGCGCACCGGAACGGCGAAGGCGAGCACGGCGAGCAGCGCCGGCAGGCCGAAGAACACGGCCCAGATCGCGATGACGTAGGTGCGATCGAGGTACGGCGACTGGGCGAGGATGTCGCCGAGGCCGAGCAGGGTGAAGATGACGCTGCCGACGCCGATGGAGAGGGCGAGCACGCGCAGCACACGGTCGATCGCGCTCTCGGTGATCATGCTGAGCGCCCCCCTTCGCGCGCCGTCCGCGCGGGATGTGACCCGCTGGTCGCGACGATCGCGGGGTCACGCGTACCGCGTCACTCCCACCGTATCCGCCGTCGCCGTCAGCGCGCTCGCCGCGCGGCCCGGATGGCCTCGGCGAGCGGGTCGTCCGCGGGCGCCGCGGCGTCGATGCCGTCGCGCAGCGATCCCTCGAGCAGCGCGAACGCCTCGAGCTCCTCCGGCACGAGCGGGGCATCGGCGAGCAGGCGCTCGAGGGCCGGCCGGGCGTCGCGCTCGAGCCGCGCGTTCTGCGCCGCGCGCTCGGCGACCCGGGCGGCGGTCGCCGCATCCCGCGACGCGTGCACGAGCGCGCGCCTCTGGATCGCGCCGATCGCGTGCGCGGTGCGCCGCAGCAGGATCGCGAACAGCGTGCCGACGAGCAGCGTCGCCGCCTGGCGTGCCGACGTGTAGAGGGCGCCGGCGACCGCCTCGCCGAGGGTGACGGATGCCGTCACGAGCACCACAGCGACGGCCGCCAACGCGATCCAGGCCACGAGCCGGCGCCCGCGCAGCGCGAGCACGAGCAGCAGCAGCGTGGTGGCGCCGAGGTTCCAGTCGGCGTAGCCGGGGTCGGCCGGGTGGCGCAGGTTCCACGAGCACAGGGCGGTGACGACGATCACGATCCCGACGACGGGCAGGGTCATCCGCCACGCGAACGGCTCGCGTCCGGGCAGGGTGAGCACGACGAGGCCGGCGAGCACGAGGGCGAGCGCGAGCAGCGCCGGCACGGGCGAGATCGTCCCGGGCAGGGTGAGCACCGCGACGACCGCCGTCAGGGCGCCGTAGAAGCCGAGCAGGGCACGGCCGCGCCGGGTCGAGAAGCCGATGATGCTCGTGACGTCGGGCTTCACGCGCGGCTCCGATCCCGACGCCACTCGAGGGTGACCACGGTGCCGCGCCCGCGTCCGCTCGTGACGCGCGCCGCGCATCCGGGCGTGCTGTTCACCGTGTGCAGGATGCCGATGCGCACGCCGACGCGGTCGGGGGCGATGCCGGCGGGCGAGAACCCGCGACCGTCGTCGGACACGACGATGTCGACCGACTCGGGCGCGAGGACGACGCGCGAGCGGCGCAGCACGAGCGCGCCGGGGCGCCGCGCGGCGTGCGCGAGACTGTTGCGCACCGCCTCGCCGTAGGCCTCCGCGAGCACGTCGGCCACCTCGACCGGCATGAGCACCCGCTGCCCGGGCGGCTCGAACACGGTGAGCCCGACCGGCACGGCGCCGCCGGACGCCGCGCCGAGCATCGCCTCGAACTCCTCCGCGTCCACGAACGCGGGGCGCACCTGCCCGCTGCGCAGCTCGTCGATGCGGGTCAGCACCTGCAGGGCGCCGAGCCGGGTCGCGGCGCTCGGGGTCGCGCCGTCCGCGCGCACCGACGCGTACACGTCGAGCAGCTCCGTGCGCACGAACTCCTGGTAGCGCTCGCGCTGGCGGTCGACGGCCTCCGCGGTCGTCGCGCGCACCGCATCCGCCTCGGCCGTCGCGCGCACGGCGTCCTGCCGGCGGGCGGAGTAGAGCGCGAGGCTCAGCATCGTGACGAAGACGACCGCGAACAGGAGCGTGAAGAGCAGGTCGAGGATCGCGGTGAGCGGCTCGCGTCCGCCGGTCACGGCGTTGTCGAGCAGGGCGACCACGGCGGCCATCGCGACCGTGTAGCACGCGGTCGCGGCGTAGGGCAGCACGAGTGCGACCCCGCAGCCGGCCACGGCGCACATGTCGAACAGCCAGGGACGGGCGGGCAGCTCGGCGGGATCGAGCGCGAACCACCAGAGCGCCGCGACCGCGAGCGCGACCGCGGCATCCGCGAGGATCGCGACGCGGAGCGCGCGCACCGGAACGGCGTAGGCGAGTGCCGCGAGCACGGCGGGGGCGACGACGAACACCGTGACGGCCCCGCCCGTGAGCCACGGGGCGAGCGTGCGCGCCTGGGCGACGATCTCGCCCGCGATGAGGGCGGCGAACACGAACGTGCCCAGTCCCCACGCCACGACGAGGATGCGTGTCATGCGCGACGTCGCACCGGCGTCGTTCATGGCCACCCCCGGGTCTTCGAATCAGAGTGGGGTGCCGCCGCCCGTGTCGGCTCACCCCAGTTCGGGGGGGCATCGCGCGGCGATAGCCTGGGAGCATGACGCGGCGACTCGCCGCCGCCCCCGCCGCGGCCCTGCCGGCGGCGCTGCACGCGGCGCTCGACGGCAGCGGACCGGCCGTGTTCGCGGGGGGCGACCCGGGCGATCTGCCGGCCCGCGTGCCGCAGCGGGTGGCGCTCGTCGTCGCGTCGAGCGGCTCCACCGGGCGACCGAAGCGCGTGGCGCTGTCGGCGGATGCGGTGCTCGCGAGCGCGGCCGCATCCGACGCCGCCCTGGGCGGTCCCGGCCAGTGGCTGCTCGCCCTGCCCACGAGCTACATCGCCGGCGTCAACGTGCTCGTGCGCTCGATCGCCGCGGGCACGACGCCCGTCGCGATGCCCGCGGGGCACTTCGACGCGGCCGGCTTCGCGGATGCCGCCGCGCTCCTCGTCGAGCCGCGGCGGTACACGGCGCTCGTGCCGGCGCAGCTCGCCCGCCTGCTCGCCGAGCCGGTCGGCCGGGCCGCGCTCGCGCGCTTCGCGGGCGTGCTGGTCGGTGGACAGGCGACGCCGCCGGCGCTGCTCGAGCGGGCGCACGACGCGGGGATCGCCGTGGTCACGACCTACGGATCGAGCGAGACGAGCGGCGGCTGCGTCTACGACGGCGTGCCGTTCGGCACCGTCGACGTGCGGATCGAGGGCGCCGACGCCGCCGGCCGGGGCGAGCTGCTGCTCGGCGGTCCGGTGCTCGCGGAGGGCTACCTCGGCGACCCGGCGCGAACGGATGCCGCCTTCGTCGAGCGCGACGGCCGGCGCTGGTACCGCACCGGCGACGTCGGCGAGATCGACGCCGGCGGTGTCGTCTCGGTCGTCGGGCGACGGGACGACATGATCGTGTCCGGCGGCGTGAACGTGTTCCTCGGGGCGGTCGAGCGCGTCGTCCGCGGACTCCCCGGGCTCGGCGACGCGGTCGTGATCGGCGGCGCGCACCCGGAGTGGGGCGCCGCGCCGGTCGTGGTGACCGCGGCATCCGTCGAGCCGGAGGCGACGCTCGCCCGCGTGCGCGACGCGGTCGCGGCGGAGCTCGGCCGGGCCGCGGCGCCCGCGCGCGTCGAGCGGATCCCCGCGATCCCGCAGCTCGCGAGCGGCAAGCCCGACCGTCGCAGGATCGCCCGTGAGTTCGGTGGCTAGAATCCGCATCCGTGGCGCAGTCTCCCAAGAAGCAGTCCCCGAAGAAGCCGGCCTCCACGAGGCCCGGGCGGAAGAAGCAGACGCAGAACGCCCGATCGCGCTCGCAGGCGGCGCGCCAGGGGCGGCCGGGCGGTAGGCGGCCGGGCCCGGTCGCCGTCCGGCCCGCGACCCTCGGCGACTGGATCGGCGGGGCGCGGCTGCGCACCCTGCCGCTCGCGATCGCGCCGGTCGCGCTCGGCACGGGCGCGGCCCACGTCATCGGCGAGGAGGTGTGGCACGAGTACCGCATCGCGCTGTGCCTCATCGTCGCGCTCGCGCTGCAGATCGGCGTCAACTACGCCAACGACTACTCGGACGGCATCCGCGGAACCGACGCGTTCCGCGTCGGCCCGTCGCGGCTGACGGGCTCGGGACGCGCGAGGCCGCGCACCGTGCTCACGGTCGCGCTCGTCTTCTTCGCGATCGCGGCCGCCGCGGGCCTGACGCTCGTCGTGCTGTCGCAGCAGTGGTGGCTGCTCGCCGTCGGCGCGGTCGCGATCGCCGCGGCCTGGTTCTACACCGGCGGCAAGCGCCCCTACGGGTACGCGGGGCTGGGCGAGCTGTTCGTGTTCGTCTTCTTCGGCGTCGTCGCGACCTCCGGGTCGACGTTCGTGCAGGTCGGGCAGGTCAATCTGGAGAGCTGGGCGGGCGGCGTCGGCGCCGGGCTGCTCGCGTGCGCCGTGCTCATGGTCAACAACATCCGCGATCGGGCGCAGGACGCGCTCGCGGGCAAGCGCACGCTCGCGGTGCGGCTCGGCGAACGGGCGTCGCGCGTGAGCTTCGCGGTGCTCGTGCTGCTGCCGTTCGTGGTCGTGGCGCTGTTCACGGTGCTGTACCCGAACGCGCTGTACGTGCTGTTCGGGCTGCTCGCGGCGATCCCGGCGGCCGTCATCACGCTCACCGCCCGCACGCCGCGCGAGCTCATCTGGGCGCTGCAGCTGACGTCGCTCACGGCGCTCGCCTACGGCGTCGGGCTGGGCGCGGCGATCGCGTTCTGAGCCGGCATCCGCAGCGCGCTCCCGGGGGCC
Source organism: Galbitalea sp. SE-J8 (assembly GCF_030345695.1). Lineage (GTDB taxonomy): Bacteria > Actinomycetota > Actinomycetes > Actinomycetales > Microbacteriaceae > JAUASV01. Next base: position 38,526 of record NZ_JAUASV010000005.1, read on the forward strand.
TCGCGATTAGCGATTCCCGAGTCCGTCGGTGACGATGTTCCCGCCCTCGCCGTGCTCCTGCGAGGATCGTTCCAGCAGTCGTTCGACCATCCGCCACAGGCCGCCATGCCCGACGCGTTCGACGAGTTCGTGCTGATCGTCGACCCGGACAGCGGCGAGACGCTGGACGCGATCGGGGCGCAGGCTGCGGAGACACCCGTCGATCTGGCGGCGATCGGAGACCCCACGGTCATCCCGATCTCGAAGTGACCGGGCTACCGCGGGTCCGCGGGAGGCGCCGCGGCGTCCTCGGCGTCCTCGTCGTCGCCGTGCGCGGATGCGACGTGGTCGCCCTCGCCGTCGAGGCGCCGCCGCGCGGCCAGGGCCTCGGCGGAGGCCCGGCGCAGCGGCGCGAACGCGATGTAGGCGATGCAGAACGCGACCACGGCCGCGAGCACCGCGCTGACATACGGATTGCGGACCACGATCAGGAAGACCACGAGCGCCGCGGCGAACAGCAGGATGCGCACGACTCCGTAGAGCACGACCGGTCTCACCCGCCCAGTCTAGGTTCCGCCGCCTGAGCCCCGGCCGGGCGCGGATGCGTCGATCGCCCCGGCCCTGAGGCGCCGCGGGCGCGCGGAAAGTAGGATCGCGGCATGATCCGGTACGTCATCCCCGCGCTCGTGATCGCCTTCACGATCTTCGCGTTCGTCGACGTGCTCCTCACCGAGGACTCCCGCGTGCGGGGTCTGCCGAAGGCCATCTGGGCGATCATCGTCATCATCCTGTCGCCCATCGGCGGCATCATCTGGTTCATCCTGGGCAAGGAGCCCGCAGGCCGCGTGGCGCCCCCGGCCGCCGGTCGCGGCGGCCCGGTCGCACCCGACGACGACCCCGACTTCCTCTACCGGCTGCGGATGCGCGAGGCGCAGGACGAGCGCATCCGCCAGCTCGAGCGGGAGCTCGCCGACCTCGACGACGACCAGCCCGACGGCGGCCGGCCGGACGGCGACCGCCCCGACTCGTCCCGGTGACCTCGCCCGGCGGCGACTTCGCGGTCGCGCTCCTCGCCGCCTTCGTGCGCGCGGGGGTGCGCGACGTCGTGGTCTGCCCCGGATCCCGCTCGCAGGCGCTCGCGCTCGCCGCGGCCGCGTTCGAGACCGCGGGACTCATCCGGTTGCGGGTGCGCGTCGACGAGCGGGTCGCGGCGTTCCTCGCCCTCGGAATCGCGCGGGAGAGCGGAGCGCCCGCGCTCGTCGTCACGACCTCGGGCACCGCGGTCGCGAACCTGCACCCGGCCGTGCTCGAGGCGCACCACGGCGGCGTGCCGCTCATCGTGATCTCCGCCGACCGGCCGGACGAGCTGCGCGGCATCGGCGCGAACCAGACCACCGAGCAGCGCGGCATCTTCGGGCCCGCCGCCGAGCTCGTCGACGTGCCCGCGCCGACCGGCGCGACGACGGATGCGGACCCCGCCGCGGTCGTCGCGCGCGTTCTCGGCGCGGCCGGTCCGGTGCACCTCAATGTCGCGTTCCGCGATCCGCTGAGCGGCGCGGTCGACCTCCCGGACCAAAAACGAAGGAGCGACCGAGCGGATGCCGCCGCAAGCGCCGCTCTCGCGCCCGAATCGCGCGGGACTCCTTCGTTTTCGGTGGCCGGTCGCGCGCCCCTCACGCAGGCTGACTCCGGCGCCCTGGTCGAGCCTGCCGATACCCCCGCGCCCCTCGCGGTCACCGCCGACGAGCACACCGTCGTCGTGGCCGGCGCGGGCGCCGGCCCGGCCGCCGAGCAGGCCGCCCGGGCGCTCGGCGCGCCGCTGCTCGCGGAGGTGGTGAGCGGGGCGCACTTCGGACCGAACCTCGTGGTGGACTACCGGAGCCTGCTGCGGCATCCGGAATTCGGCGGGACCGTGCGCCGGGCGATCGTGTTCGGTCGTCCGACGCTGAGTCGCGAGGCGCCGGCGCTCGTGCAGCGCCCGGACGTCGAGGCGATCGTCGTGCGCGGGCCCGGCGCCGAGGACTGGAACCCCGGCCGCCGGGTCGCGGTGTTCGCCGACGCGATCGAGGTGGCGGGCGATCCGGCACCGCGCGCGTGGTCCGGGCGCTGGGTCGCCGCGAGCCGCGCCGCGCTCGAGCGGCACGATGCCCCGCCGATCGACGTGCAGGTGTCGAGCGAGCCGGCCGACCAGGCCGCGTTCAACCGCGCGGTGCTCGCCGACCTGCGCGCCCCGGTCACGCGCCGCCGTCTCGTGGAGGCGGTGTGGCGGGCCACCTGGCCGCACGACCGGCTCGTGCTCGGCGCGAGCCGCCTCATCCGGGAGCTCGATCAGGTCGCGCCGGGCAAGCGCATCCGGGTGCACGCGAACCGCGGGCTCGCGGGCATCGACGGCACGGTCGCGACCGGCATCGGGGTCGCGCTCGCGAGCCAGGCGGGGCAGCATCCGCACGGCGTCACGCGGGTGCTGCTCGGCGACCTCGCGCTGCTGCACGACGCGGGCGCGCTGCTGGTCCCGGACGGCGAGGAGCGTCCGCGCATCCAGGTCATCGTGGGCGACGACCACGGCGGCACGATCTTCACCGGCCTCGAGGTCGCGTCGACGGCGGATGCGGCGGCCTTCGACCGGGTCATGCTCACCCCCCAGCACACGGACCTCGCGGCGCTCGCCGCCGCCTTCGGCTGGCGGCACGTGCGCGCGGACACCCGCCAGCGCCTGGAGGAGGCGCTCGCCCCGCTCGACGGCACGACGCTCGTCGAGGTCCCCCTGGCGGAGGGCTGACCGACTCGCTCCGCTGGTCGGGTGTGGTCATTCCGCTGGTCGAGGGGTGTGGTCATTCCGCTAGTCGAGGAGCGTCCGAGCGCAGCGAGGTCGCGTCTCGAGACCATTGGTTCGCTGTGTTGTTGTGGTCTCGAGACGCGGGCGACTTCGTCGCGCGCTCCTCGACCGGCGGAGGGGAACTACCCGAACGCCTCGACGATCGGCCGGAACTTCATCGTCGTCTCCGCGAGCTCCGTCTCGCCCGCCGAGCCCGCGACGATGCCGGCGCCGGCGTACGCGGTCACTCGCCCGGTCGACGAGACGTGGGCGCCGCGCAGCGCGACCGCCCACTCGCCGTCACCGGATGCCGAGACCCAGCCGATCGGACCGGCGTAGCGGCCGCGGTCGAACGGCTCCAGCGCTCGGATGAGCTCGAGCGCGGCATCCGTCGGCGTGCCCGCGACCGCGGCGGTCGGGTGCAGTGCCGCGATGAGGTCGAGCGACGACGAGCCGTCGACGAGCGCTCCCTCGACGTCGCTCGCGAGGTGCCAGAGGTTCGGCAGCTTGAGCGCGAACGGGTCGTCCGGCGCGCGCAGCCCGGCCGAGTGCGGGGCGAGGGCCTCGACGACCGACGCGAGCGCGTAGTGGTGCTCGTCGAGGTCCTTCGTCGAGGTCGCGAGCGTGACGGCGGCCTCGTGGTCGGACTCGGCGTCGGTGCCGCGGCCGATGCTCCCGGCGAGCACGCGCGCCGAGACCGTGCCGTGGTCGACGCGCACGAGCGTCTCCGGACTCGAGCCGATGAACCCGTTGACGGCGTAGGTGTAGGTGTCCGGGTATCCGAGGGCGAGCTCGGCGAGCACGCGCCGCAGGTCCGCGCCCTCGGGCAGCCGGCCGACGAGGTCGCGCGCGAGCACGACCTTGCGCACCGGGCCCGCGTCGATCGCGGCGAGCGCGCGGTCGACCGCGGCGACGTAGCCGGCGGCGTCGAGCGCGCCGGGCAGCAGCGAGATGCGGTACTCCGGGCCGAGCGGGGTCGGCTCGGGCAGCGGCCGGTCGCTCGCGATGCGCGTCACCCAGGTGGCCTCGTCGCGGCGGCCGATCACGAGCTCGGGCACGATGAGCACGGATGTCGCGGCCGAGTGCTCGCTGAACGCGAAGCTCCCGAAGGCCACGAGTCCCGATCCCGGCAGGCCGACGCGGTCGTCGATGCGCGCGGTCGCCACGAGCTCGCGCCAGGCGGCCGCGGCATCCGTCATCCGGTTCGGTCCCGTGAACTCGAGCCGCAGCGCCTCGCCGACGCCGGCGATGCCCTGTCCCTTGCGCAGGAACAGCAGCGGGTCGCGCGGGTCGAGCAGCTTGATGACCGGGCCGAGAGCGTCGACGGGCTCGCTCACGCCGGTGAGCGAGGGCAGCACGGTCGGGGTGGGACTCACTCGGTCCAGGGTACGCGGCAACGGACGACCCCGCGGGCCGGGGAGGCGGGACTTTGGGCCCCGCGAGCATCCGTCCGGGTCGGTCGCGGAGCCCCGCCGGTAGGATCGTCGGGTGGCATCGGCGGACATGGAGAAGCACCCGGACGAGGTGTCGGGCATGTTCGACGACGTCGCCAGGCACTACGACCGCACCAACGACGTGCTCTCGGCCGGGCAGAGCATCCTCTGGCGGGTCGCGACCACGAAGGCCGTCGCCCCGGTCGCGGGCGAGCGCATCCTCGACGTCGCGGCCGGAACGGGCACGAGCTCGGCCGCCCTGGCGAGGTCCGGCGCGACGGTCGTCGCCGTCGACTTCTCGCCGGGCATGATCGCGGAGGGACGCAAGCGCCACCCGCGCATCGAGTTCATCGAGGCGGATGCCACGAGGCTGCCGTTCGGGGACGACGAGTTCGACGCCGCCACGATCAGCTTCGGGCTGCGCAACGTGCACGACCCGCGGGCGGCGCTCGCCGAGATGTACCGGGTGCTCAAGCCCGGCGGACGCATCGTGGTGTGCGAGTTCTCCCGGCCGCCGCGCGCGATCGTGCGCGCCGGCTACTACGGCTACCTGAACGCCGTCATGCCGGTGGTCGCGAAGGTCAGCAGCTCGAACGCCGACGCCTACGACTACCTGGCCGAGTCGATCCGCGCCTGGCCCGACCAGGGCGAGCTGAGCCGCTGGCTGCGCGCCGTCGGCTTCACCCGGGTCGCCTACCGCAACCTCTCGGCGGGCGTCGTCGCCCTGCACCGCGGTCGCAAGCCGGCGGATGCGGCGGTGCTGGCATCCGTCGAGAAGCGCCGGACGCGCCGCAGCGCGGCCGCACCCGAGCCGCCGGCGCCGCAGTAGCCCCCTCCGCAGCAGTCCATCCCCCGGCGCCCCGCCCCCGACAGAATCGGTTCGAGATGACCCCGAGCGCCACGAGCAGGCGTGCCAGCCGGCTGAGCTCCTCGTTCGGCTTCGGCGAGAGGCTGTTCGCCTCGGCCGAGGAGAAGCAGCTCGCGCGCGAGCTCGACGACGCGCTCGAGCGCATCGAGGGCGACCTGCGCGACGACATGCGCTTCAGCGACTCGCTCGCCGACACCACCACGCGCTACCTGCTCGAGGCGGGCGGCAAGCGCGTGCGCCCGACGCTCACGCTGCTCACCGCGCAGCTCGGCGCCGGCAGCACCGACGACGTGCTCGCCGTGGCACGGGCCGTCGAGCTCATCCACCTCGCCTCGCTCTACCACGACGACGTGATGGACGACGCGACCATGCGTCGCGGCGTGCCGAGCGCCCAGCACGTCTGGGGAAACTCGGTCGCGATCCTCTCGGGCGACCTGCTGTTCGCGCGCGCGAGCCGGCTCGTCGCCGGCCTCGGTGAGGACGCCATCCGTCTGCAGGCCGAGACCTTCGAGCGGCTCTGCCTCGGCCAGCTGCACGAGACCGTCGGCCCCGAGGACGGCGCCGATCCGATCGCGCACTACCTGCGGGTGCTCTCCGACAAGACCGGATCGCTCATCGCGACGGCCGCCGAGACCGGCGTGATGATGTCCGGAGCGGATGCCGCCTACCGCGCGCCGGTGCGCGCGTACGGCGAGGGCATCGGTGTCGCCTTCCAGCTCGTCGACGACGTCATCGACCTGTCGCCCGCGACGGATGCCACCGGCAAGCGCGCCGGCACCGACCTGCGCGCGGGGGTCGCCACACTGCCGCTGCTCTACCTGCGCGCCCAGGCCGCCGACGACCCGGATGCCGCCGCGCTGCTCGCGCGCCTGGAGGCCCCGCCGACGGGCGACGACGCGTTCGACGACGCCGCCTTCGACGCCGCGGTCGCCGAGCTGCGCGCCCACCCCGTGACCGAGCGCACGCTCGCCGAGGCCCGCCGCTGGGCCGCCGAGGCCGTGGCCGCGCTCGACGCGATCCCGGCGGGCGCCGTGACGCGCGCCCTCATCCGCTTCGCCGACTCGCTCGTCGAGCGCCAGGGCTGAGGCCCGCGCTCCCCGATCCCGTAAGGAACACCCCATGACCACGCTGCGCCTCGCCATCGTCGGAGCAGGCCCGGCCGGCATCTACGCCGCCGACATCCTGCGCAAGGCCGAGAGGAGGTTCGACGTCTCGATCGACCTGTTCGAGCGCCTGCCCGCGCCCTACGGACTCGTGCGCTACGGGGTCGCGCCCGACCATCCGCGCATCAAGGGCATCGTCAACGCGCTGCGCGACGTGCTCGACGCGCACACCGTGCGGCTGTTCGGCAACGTCGACTTCGGCACCGACATCACGCTCGACGACCTGAAGCGGCACTACCACGCCGTGATCTTCTCGACGGGCTCGTTCTTCGACGCCCCGCTCGCGATCCCCGGCATCGACCTCGCGGGCAGCCACGGCGCGGCCGAGTTCGTGAACTGGTACGACGGCCACCCCGACGTGCCGCGCGAGTGGCCGCTCGATGCGGCATCCGTCGCGGTCATCGGCAACGGCAACGTCGCGCTCGACGTGGCGCGGATGCTCTCGAAGCACGCCGACGACCTGCTGCCGACCGAGATCCCCGACAACGTCTACCGGGGACTCGCGGCCTCGCCGGTCACCGACGTGCACGTGTTCGGCCGGCGCGGGCCCGCCCAGGTGAAGTTCTCGCCGCTCGAGCTGCGCGAGCTCGGCGAGATGCGCGACGTCGACATGATCCTCGACGACGAGGACTTCGACTACGACGAGGCGTCGAAGACGGCGATCGCGACGAACAAGCAGATCCTCGTCATCGACCGGGTGCTGCAGCAGTGGCGGCAGCGTCCGGTGGGGCAGGCCGGCCGCAGACTGCACCTGCACTTCTACGCGGCGCCCACCGAGGTGCTCGGCGAGGGTGGCCGGGTCACCGGCATCCGTTACGAGCGCACCGAGCCGGATGGCGCGGGCGGCGTGCGCGGCACCGGGGAGTTCCGCGAGGTCGGGGTGCAGGCGCTGTACCGCGCGGTCGGCTACTTCGGCTCGGTGCTGCCGGGGGTGCCGTTCGACGAGAAGCGCGGCGTCATCCCGAACCGCGAGGGCCAGGTCATCGGCGACGACGACCAGAAGGTGCCCGGTGTCTACGCGACCGGCTGGATCAAGCGCGGGCCCGTGGGCCTCATCGGGCACACCAAGTCCGACGCGATGGAGACCGTCTCGCACCTCATCAACGACCAGGCGTCGTGGTGGAGCCCCGCCGACCCGTCGGAGCAGGCGATCCCCGCGCTGCTGGCCGCGCGCGGCGTCGAGTTCACGACCCTCGACGGATGGCACAACCTCGACGCCTACGAGATCGGCCTGGGCGAGCCCCGGGGCCGGGCCCGCGTCAAGGTCGTCGAGCGCGACGAGATGCTCCGCGCGTCGCAGCGCTCGCGTCCTGCCGCTGGTTGAGGAGCCCGCGGCGGCCCGCCGGCCGGGCCGGCCGAGCCGGCCCCGCCCCGCCGGCCCCGCCCCGCTGGCCCCGCCCCGCTGGTCCGTCCCGCTGGTCCGCCCCGCTGGCCCGCCCCGCTGGTCGAGGAGCCCGCGAGCGGAGCGAGCTGGCGTCTCGAGACCACCACAGCTTCATCGGGCGGGTGGGTGGTCTCGAGACGCGTCCTCGCTGCGCTCGGGCGCTCCTCAACCAGCGGGGTATGACGCCGCCGCTGCTCCTCCGGGCGCGCCGCCCTGCGCGGCCCCACCGCGGAGACCCTCCCCTGGATCACGGAAATGCAGGAGCATCCGAGCGTCACCGCAGAGACGCTCGCGTGATTAGGGGGCCGGGCGCGCGTGCGTCGCGCTGCGCGCCTGCATTTCCGTGATGTCGGCGCTCGAGACCACCACGGATCGTTCGGGCGGGCGGGTGGTCTCGAGACGCGTCCTCGCTGCGCTCGGGCGCTCCTCAACCAGCGGGGTGTGACGCCGGCACCGCTCCTCCGGGCGCGCCGCCCGACGCGGCCCCACCGCGGAAACCCTCCCCTCGATCACGGAAATGCAGGAGCACCCGAGCGTCACCGGAGAGAGGTTCGCGTGATTCGGGGGCTGGGCGCGCGTGCGCCGCGCTGCGCTCCTGCATTTCCGTGATGTCGGCGGTCGGGACCACCACGGATCGTTCGGGCGGACGGGTGGTTTCGAGACGCGTCCTCGCTGCGCTCGGGCGCTCCTCAACCAGCGAGCCGGCACCGGCGCTGCTCCTCCGGGCGCGCCACCCACGACACAGCGGGTCGCCATCAGCCGCGTCGAGTTGGTGCGGTCGACCTCCGCGCCACCTTCGACGAGCGACCCTCAGTCCTGGAAGCGGTCGGGCACCCAGGTCGCGATCGAGATCGGCACGGTCGGCGGGAGGTCGATCGCGTCGGGGCGGATGCCGGCGCCGATGCTCGAGATGGGGTCCATGATCGCTCCTCGTCTGATCGGCACGGTGCCTCTCACTACACAGATGTCCGGGAGGGGCGCATCCGTTGCCCGCGCTGAGGATCCTTTATCGAATCGTGATGATAGCCGTCGAGACAGTGGCCGTCGAGACAGTGGCCGTCGAGACAGTGGCCGTCGAGACAGTGGCCGTCGACACGACCGCTGCACGGTCGTGCGGCGCCACTGCCCGGTCGTCCGGCGCCGCTGCACGGTCGTGCAACGCCACCGCACGGGAGTGGGAGCGGCCTACTGCACGGTCGCGGTCAGGCGCGCGAGGGAGTCGAGTGTTCGCGCCGGGCGGGGTTGTTTCAGCCAGTCCTCGAGGGTGAGCTCGGTGCTCGCCGCGCGGTAGTCGGCCTCCACCTCGCGCAGGCGCTTCACGAACGCCGTGCCGTGCACCATGACCGAGATCTCGAGGTTGAGGCTGAACGAGCGCATGTCCATGTTGCTCGAGCCGATCACCGCGACCTGGTCGTCGATCGTGAAGTGCTTGGCGTGCAGCAGCGTCGGTGCGCGGTACAGGAAGATGCGCACGCCCGCGCGCAGCAGCTGCTCGTAGTAGCTGCGCTGCGCATGGTAGACGACGGGCTGGTCGCCGATCTCCGAGACGAACAGCTGCACCTCGAGTCCGGACTGGGCGGCCGTCGTGATCGCGTAGAGCATCGAGTCGTCGGGCACGAAGTACGGCGAGACGAGGATGACGCGCTCCTTCGCCGCGTAGACCAGCGCGTTGAACAGGCGCAGGTTGTTCTCGCCCTCGAATCCCGGCCCGGACGGCACCACCTGGCAGTCGAGTGTGGCGGCCGCGGGCGCCGTGACGACCTGTTCGTCGTCGGGGGCGAGCAGCTCATCCGTCTCGCTGTACCAGTCCGTGATGAAGAGCGCGTTGATGCCGGCGGCGATCGGGCCCTCGAACCTCACCATGAGGTCCTTCCACTGCAGGTGCCGGCGGATGTTGCCGCGCTTGTTGTAGCTCGCGTCGATCATGTTCTGCGAGCCGGTGAAGCCGATCGTGTTGTCGATGACGAGCAGCTTGCGGTGGTTGCGCAGGTCGATGCGCTGGAACCGGCCGCGCCACGGCTGCACGGGCAGCATGAACTCCCACTGCGCGCCCGTCTCGCTCAGCTTGCGGATGGTGCGCCGCCAGTGCGCGCTGCGCACGGTCGCGATGTGGTCGAGCAGCACGCGCACCGTGACCCCGCGGGCGACGGCATCGGCGAGCGCGGCGAAGAACGGCGCGGTCGTCGTATCCCAGGCGAGGATGTAGAACTCGGCGTGCACGAACCGGCGGGCGGCACGCACCGCATCCGTCATCTCCTCGATGGAGCGCTCGTAGTCGGTGACGACGTTCGTGACGTTGCCGCCGATCATCGGCATGGCGCCGAGGGTGCGGTTGAGCTCGACGATGGGCGGCAGCCAGTCCGGCCAGGGCGTCACGGGCTCGACCTCGACGCCGCGCGACGCGTCGAGGATGAACTCGTTGATCTCGCGCTGTTTGCGCCGGCGGCGGCGGGGGAGCCGGCGGGAGCCGAACAGGCCGAGCAGCACGATGCCCGGCACGGGCGCGAACATGATGAGCAGCAGCCAGGCGAGCGCGGTCTGCGGGCGGCGGTTGCGGGGCACGTAGATGAGCGCGAGCACGCGGATCGTCCAGTCGACGACCACGACGACGATCGACCAGGTGACGGCGACGGCCGACCAGAAGTCGCCGCCGGACGGGGGGTTCATCCGCTGCGCCCGCCCCGGCTCAGCGGAAGTTCACGAACTGCAGGTCGACGTCGAGGTCCTTGGCCTTGAGCAGGGCGATCGTCGCCTGCAGGTCGTCGCGGCTCTTCGACTGCACGCGCAGCTCGTCGCCCTGGATCTGGCTCTTGACCGTCTTGGGCGCCTCGTCGCGGATGATCTTGGAGATCTTCTTCGCGTCGTCCGGGCCGATGCCGTTCTTGAGGCCGACCTCGAGGCGGTACTCCTTGCCGCTCGCGAACGGCTTGCCCGTGTCGAGGCTGCGGCTCGAGATGCCGCGCTTGACGAACTTCGCCTCGACGACGTCGAGCACGGCCTTGACGCGCTCCTCGGTCTCCGCCTTGAGCAGCAGTTTCTCTCCCGACCAGTCGACCGACGCGCCCACGCCCTTGAAGTCGTAGCGCTGCGCGATCTCCTTCTGGGCCTGGTTCACCGCGTTCTCGGCCTCCATCTTGTCGACCTTGCTGACGATGTCGAACGAGGAATCTGCCATGGCGTCAATCGTAGTGACGGCATGGTAGGAACGACGGATGCCCGCCCGCCCCGCCGTGCTCCTCGCGATCGCGGGCATCGCCTTCCTCGTCGCGGGGGTCATCCTGACCGTGGCGCTCGCGGGAGGGAGTCTCTCGCCCCGGCCGGCACCGACGCCGGAGCCGAGCTACGCGCGCCCCGCGGCACCGCCCGCCGTGGCAATGGACGCCCCCGTCGTCGACGCGACCGTCGGCACCGCTGACTCGCTGGCATCCGTCTCGACGCTCGTCGACCCGGTCTGGCTCGCGACGACGAGCGCGCGCACCGGCATCCCGGCCCGCGCGCTCGCGGCATACGCGGGTGCCGCGATCGCGAAGGCGCGGGCGATGCCGCAGTGCGGCATCTCGTGGAACACGCTCGCCGCGATCGGCTGGGTGGAGAGCAAGCACGGCACGCACGGCGGCTCGCGCGTGACGGCGTCCGGCGCGGTGAGGCCCGCGATCTACGGACCGTCGCTCACCGGCGACGGCACGGAGCACATCCCGGACAGCGACGACGGGCGCTTCGACCGGGACAAGGAGTACGACCGGGCGATGGGACCGATGCAGCTCATCCCGCAGACCTGGCGCAACTGGCGCACCGACGGCTCGGGCGACGGAAAGCGCGACCCGCAGAACATCGACGACGCGACGATGGCCGCCGCGAACTATCTCTGCCGGGCGACCCAGGATGCGGTGGGCGAGCCCGACATGGTGACGACCGCGGGCTGGCAGGGCGGCATCCGCGCCTACAACCCGGCGCCCTCGTACCTGCACGCGGTCGCCCGCGCGGCGATCGAGTACGGGCGCTGACCCCCCGAGCGCGGAGGTGAACCGGTGCCGGCGCACGGGCCCCGATGACGGATGCCGTGGTCGGGAGGCCGTCGCGGTTCGGGTACAGTGATCGGGCGCCTTCGCACAGCTGAGTACAGGTGGGTGGAGGCGCTTCGGCAGGTTACCCAAGCGGCCAAAGGGATCTGACTGTAAATCAGACGTTTTCAACTTCGGGGGTTCGAATCCCTCACCTGCCACCGAACGCTCAACTTCGAAGAAAAATGCTGGTCAGAGGCAGTACGGCTCCCAGCAGGTAACCAAAAATGCGGTATGCAGATGGTTGCCAAACTGGTTACCAGCGCGCCCTCACGAGCGCCGAAGTGCGTGTGGACCGCGGATGCGTGGAATGAGTACGGCGACGGATCGATCTTCGTGTTCTCCTCGCCGAGTGATGTGCAGAAGTACATCGGGCGCCACCTGGCGAGCAAGGAGCGTGCCCTCCTCCGCGAGGGCGGAGTGCTCCGGACCAGGGCTCCCGATGTAGCGACGCTGCGGCTGGACGTCGAGAGCGACGACCCGCACATCGTCACGGTGCCCGCGCTCACACTCGGAGACGTCGACCCGAGTCACCGGTCCCGGGGCGGCTACATGCTGGCCGAGGCGGCCGCCGAGGACGCGATACCGCTCTCGCAGGAGACGCTGGTCTACACCGGCGTCACTCCCGGGGAGCTTGCGCTCGCCGAGCGGGCACCGGCGACGCTCGGGTTCGACGACAGCTGGTCCTCATCGGCTACTACGCCGGCAGCTCGGTACGCTCGCTGCGCCCGAACCTCGCCGGTCTGCTGGCGCTCGGGATCGGGCGCCCTTGGTTGGTGGGCGTTCTCGCCGTGCAGATCGCCTACGTGACGGGCTCGATCCTCGGGGTGTCGGTGATCGCGGCACTCATCGGGACGATCGTGGTGCTCGCGGTCGGCGGGTGGGGCATCGAGCCGTATGTTCCGTGGCCGGCGCTCGCGGCCTCCGTCGTGCTGATCGTCGTGGGCGCCTCGGTCTCCGCCCTCTGGGCGTCGCGCTCACTGCGACCTCAGAATCGATTCGACTGAGCCGGTCGGTGCCCATCCGCGTATCGTTGTTGAGAATGCTGCTCGCATCGTCGTGGAAGGACCGGTCATGGAGGAGCGCGCCCACCGGCAGACCCGGCAGAAGCGGGACATCCGCGCCGTGCTCGCGGAGTCGTCCGACTTCGTCGGCGCTCAGGAGCTGCACCGTCGGCTCAAGGAGCGCGGCTCGGGCATCGGGCTCGCGACCGTCTACCGCACGCTCAACGACCTGGTCGAGCACGCGCAGGCCGACGTGTTCACCGGCACGCAGGGGCAGATGTTCCGCCTGTGCGCCTCGGAGGGCCACCACCACCACCTGGTGTGCGTCGAGTGCGGACGCACGGTCGAGGTCGACGCCCCGATCGAGGGCTGGGTCGACGCGGTCGCGGCCGACCACGGGTTCACGCGGGTGCGCCACGTGCTCGACATCATGGGCGTGTGCGCGGACTGCGCGCGGCGCCTCGACACCGAATCGGACGGCTAATCGATAACCGTTTTGACTATGGTTATCAGTTGGGGGTAGCGTCACCGAGGGGCTCCGCCCCCTCCCGACGACCCAGATTGGCTTCCCCATGACCCTGCGCCCACTCGCCGTCCTCGCGTCCGGACTGACGCTCGCCGTCGTCCTCGCCGGATGCTCCGGCTCGCCGACCCCGTCGTCGTCCGGCACCGGCGGCGGCGGCTCGACGCCCATCGCGGTCGTCGCCTCGACGAACGTCTACGGCGACATCGCCGGGACGATCGGCGGCGACCTCGTCGACGTGACGTCGATCATCGACGACCCCGACAAGGACCCGCACGAGTACGAGGCCGACGCGCAGAACCAGCTCGCGCTCTCCAAGGCGCAGGTCGTGATCGAGAACGGCGGCGGGTACGACGACTTCGTCGACACGCTGCTGTCGTCCGCCGGCAACACGACCGCGACCGTGCTCAACGCCGCCGACATCTCCGGCTACGACCAGGAGCCGGCCGACGGCGAGTTCAACGAGCACGTCTGGTACGACTTCCCGACCGTGAGCAAGGTCGTCGACCAGCTCGTCGACGCGCTGTCGTCGATCGATTCCGCGGATGCCGCGACGTTCCAGAAGAACGGCGCCGACCTGCAGGGCAAGCTCACCGACCTGGAGGGTCAGGAGGCCGACCTGAAGACGAAGTACGCGGGCGAGGGCGTGGCGATCACGGAGCCCGTGCCGCTCTACCTGCTCGACGCGATCGGGCTCGACAACAAGACCCCGGCCGAGTTCAGCGAGGCGATCGAGGAGGACACCGACGTGCCCGCCGACGTGCTCAAGCAGACGACCGACCTGTTCTCCACCGGCCAGGTCGCCCTGCTGGCGTACAACGCGCAGACCACGGGCCCGCAGACCGAGGCTGTGCTGACCGCCGCGAAGGACAACGACGTGCCCGTCGTGCCCGTGACCGAGACCCTCCCGGCCGGCACGTCGTACATTGAGTGGATGCAGCACAACCTCGACGCGGTCTCGGCCGCTCTCGGGAGCTGACATCGCCACCGTCACGAGCGACGCCACCGGCCCGGCCGGGGACCCGTGGTCCCCGGCCGGGCCGGTGCTCAGTGTGCGCGATGCCGCCGTCCGGCTCGGCGAGCGCACCCTGTGGAGCGGGCTCTCCTTCGACATGGCCCCCGGCGAGTTCATCGCCGTGCTCGGCGCGAACGGCTCCGGCAAGACCACGCTGCTGACCACGGTCCTCGGCCAGCGCCCGCTCACGTCCGGCAGCATCCGGGTGCTCGGCAGCCCCGTGCGCCGCGGCAACCGGCGCATCGGGTACGTGCCCCAGCAGAAGCTGGCGGATGCCGGCACGCCGCTGCGCGCCAGGGACCTCGTCGCCCTCGGCGTCGACGGGCACCGCTGGGGCGTGCCGCTGCCGTCGCGGGAGCGGCGCGCGATCGTCGACGGCATCCTGCGCGACGTCGGTGCGACCGGGTACGCGAGGGCGAGGCTCTCGGCGCTCTCCGGCGGCGAGCAGCAGCGGCTGCGCGTCGGCCAGGCGCTCGCCGGCGACCCCGCGCTCGTGCTGTGCGACGAGCCGCTGCTCTCGCTCGACCTCGCCCACCAGCGCGGGGTGAGCGAGCTCATCCACCGCGAGCGCCGCCGCCGCGGGTTCGGCGTGCTGTTCGTCACGCACGACGTCAACCCCATCCTCGACATGGTGGATCGGGTGCTCTACCTCGCCGGGGGGCGGTTCCGGATCGGAACGCCCGACGAGGTGCTGCAGAGCGACGTGCTCAGCGACCTCTACGGGGCGCACATCGACGTCATCCGCGTCGGCGGGCGCGTCGTGGTCGTCGGCGCCACGGACTCGAGCCACCACGACGAGGAGCCCGCATGATCGACTCGCTCGCCCACCTCGTGAGCGACGATTCGCTCTGGTCGTCGCTCTTCGACTTCTCCAACTACGGCGAGCTCGTGGTGCTGCTGAAGAACTCGATCATCGCGGGCGCGATCCTCGGCATCGTCGGCGGGCTCATCGGCGTCTTCGTGATGGCCCGGGACATGGCCTTCGCCGTGCACGGCATCAGCGAGCTGTCGTTCGCCGGTGCCTCGGCCGGGCTGCTGTTCGGGGTCGGGGTCGTGCCCGGCGCGATCGGCGGCTCCCTCGTGGCCGCGATCCTGATCGGCGTGCTCGGCGTGCGCGCGCGCGACCGCAACTCGATCATCGCGGTGCTCATGCCGTTCGGCCTCGGCCTCGGCATCCTGTGCCTCGCGCTCTACACCGGGCGGGCCTCGAACAAGTTCGGCCTGCTCACGGGCCAGATCGTCGCCGTCGACGACCCGCGCCTCGGCTCGCTGCTCGCGGTCTGCGCGATCGTGATCGCGGGACTGCTCGTCGCCTGGCGTCCGCTGCTGTTCGCGAGCACGGATGCGCAGGTCGCCGCCGGCCGCGGGGTGCCGACCGCGGGTGTCTCGCTGCTGTTCATGGTGCTGCTCGGGCTCGCGGTGGCGGTGAGCGTGCAGATCGTCGGCTCGCTGCTCGTGCTCTCGATCCTCGTCACGCCGGCGGCGGCCGCGCTGCGGGTGGCGTCGTCGCCGGTCGTGGTGCCCGTGCTCAGCATGGCGTTCGGCGTCGTCTCGGTGGTCGGCGGCATCCTGGTCGCCCTCGGCACGTCGATCCCGATCAGCCCGTACGTGACGACGATCTCGTTCCTGATCTACCTGGTCTGCCGCATCGTCGGGGAGGTGCGCGAGCGGCGCGGAAGCGCGGGCGGGCGCCGCGCCCGGCCCGCCGTGCACTGACCGTCGCGCACCGATCGTCGCGCACCGATCGTCGCGCGTGCAGCGCGCGCGGCGGCCTCAGCTCGCGGGCACCGGCCCGGCGGAGCGCTCCAGCCCGAGGGTCGCGATCACGAGGTCGGCGGCGGCCTCCGGCTCGAGCTCGACGTCGACCTGGATGCCGACCTCGTCCGTCTCGAGCGGCTCGAGGGTGTCGAGCTGGGAGTCGAGCAGCGACGGCGGCATGAAGTGGCCGGAGCGCGTCGCGAGCCGCTCCGCGAGCACCTCGCGCGGCCCGTGCAGGTAGACGAACGCGGAGTTCGGCGTGCGCAGCACGTCGCGGTACGCCCGCTTGAGAGCCGAGCAGGTCACGACGCCGGGCTCGCCGGCCTCCTCGCGCTGCCGGATCCAGGCCGCGACGCGCTCGAGCCACGGCCAGCGGTCCTCGTCGGTGAGCGGGGTGCCGGCGGCCATCTTGGCGACGTTGGCCTCGGGATGCAGCGCGTCGCCCTCGGCGAACGGCCAGCCCAGCCGCTCGGCGAGCGTCGCGGCGAGGGTGGACTTGCCGCTGCCCGCGACTCCCATCACGATGAGCACGGGAGGGGTCGCGAGGTCGGCGAGCACGGCGGGACGGGGAGCGTTGTCGGTCACGGGGTTGTCCTAGATGAAGATGTCGAGAATGAGCACGCCGCCGAGGCCGAGCACGGAGATGATGCACTCCATGACGGTCCAGCTCTTGAGGGTCTGACCCACGGAGAGGCCGAGGTACTCCTTGACGAGCCAGAAGCCGGCGTCGTTGACGTGCGAGAGGAACAGCGAGCCGGCGCCGATCGCGAGCACGATGAGCGAGACCTCGGGTCCGGCGAGATTGGCCGCGATGGGGGCCATGATGCCGGCCGCGGTCACCGTGGCGACGGTCGCGGAGCCGGTGGCGACGCGGATGAGCACCGCGACGACCCAGGCCAGCAGCACGACCGAGATGCCGGTGTTGCTCACGGCGTCCGCGATCACGGTGCCGATGCCGGTGTCGATGAGCACCTGCTTGAAGCCGCCGCCCGCGGAGACGATGAGCAGGATGCCGGCGACGCCGGGCAGGGACGAGGTGAGCGAGGCCTGCACGCCGGCGCGCCCCATCCGTGCGGCCCGGCCGAAGAAGATCATCGCGTAGAGCAGGGCGATGGACAGGGCCACGACGGGCGTGCCGAGGAAGTCGATGAGGCCCTTGCCGCCGTCCGTGGCGGTCGGGGCGACGGCATCCGCGATGCTGCGCAGCAGCATGAGCACGATCGGCAGCAGGATGCCGAGCACCGCGACCACGAAGCTCGGCCGGGGACGCGCCTCGGCCTCGTCGGCCTCCGTCTCGCTGAGCGGCTGCGGCGCCGCGACGGGCACCCAGCGCGCCGCGAACCGGGAGAACACCGGACCCGCGAGCACGATCACCGGGATGCCGATGAGCAGGCCGAGCGCGAGCGTCAGCCCGAGGTCCGCGTTCAGCGTGGTCACGGCCGTGAGCGGGCCGGGGTGCGGGGGCACGAGGCCGTGCATCACCGAGAGGCCGGCGAGGGCGGGGATCGCGACGCGCATCAGCGGGGTCTGGGTGCGCCGGGCGACGAGGATCACGATCGGGATGAGCAGCACGAGGCCGATCTCGAAGAACATCGGCAGGCCGACGAGGGCGCCGATCAGGCCGACGATCCACGGCAGCGAGCGCACGCCCGCGCGGGCGACGAGCGTGTCGACGATGCGGTCGGCGCCGCCGGAGTCGGCGAGCAGCTTGCCGAACATCGCGCCGAGTCCGATGAGCACGCCCACGCCGCCGGCCGTCGACCCGAAGCCGTTCGTGAAGCTCGTGACCGCGGCGCCGGGAGCGAGCCCCGCGCCGATGCCGACGCCGATGGCGCCGAGGGTGAGCGCGACGAACGGGTGCACCTTGAGCCAGGTGATGAGTGCGACGATCACGACGATGCCGACGAGCGCGGCGGTGACGAGCTGCGCGGTGGAGCCCGCCGGCTCGATGACGTCGGCTCCGAGCAGGGTCGGGTGGGGGGCAGTGGTCATCGTCGTCCTCTTCTCGACTGCGACTGTGCAGGTCGTGGGCGGCCGGTGCTCCGCATCCGTGCGCCCGGGTGCCCGTTCTCTCGGATAATCCGATAATCGGTTTTGCCATCGTGCCATGGCATCCTGATTCTCGTCAACGCGCGACGAACCCGCGAGGAAGGGGCCGCATGGACCGCATCTCGTCCCGGCCCGCCGCCGCGCGCACGGCGGTCGGCCGCGGCCTGCACGGCCGCGTGCTGCTCGACCTCGGCACGCAGATCGTCGACGGCGTGATCCCGGTCGCGGGGGTCATCGACCCCGGGGCCGCGAGCGTCGAGTTCGGCGTGTCCCGGTCGGTGATCCGCGAGGCGCTACGCGTGCTCGAGTCGCTCGGCATGGTGCGCCCGCGCCAGGGCGTCGGCACCCAGGTGCTGCCGCGGGAGTCGTGGAACCTGCTGCACCCGTACGTGATCGCGTGGCGCGGGCACGGCCGCGAGTACTTCCAGCAGATGCACGAGCTGCTCGAGCTGCGCTGGGGGATCGAGCCGGTGGCCGCGCGGCTCGCGGCCGAGCGGATGACGCCCGCCGAGACCGCCGGGCTCGTCGCGATCGCCGACCGCCTGCGCATCACCACCGAGCGCGGCGACGACGACGGGTTCCTGAGCGCCGACGTGGAGTTCCACAGCGTCATCCTGCGCGGCAGCGGCAACCACGTGTTCGCGAACTTCGCCGACACCGTCGCCGCACTGCTGCGCACCAGGCAGAGCGAGCCGCGCTTCGCCGTGAGCGAGTACACCCCGGCCTCCGCGCACCGGCACAGCGAGCTCGCCGCGGCGATCGCGGCCGCCGACCCCGACGGCGCCCAGCGCTGGGCCTGGGAGCTCATCGCGCAGACGGTCGTGGAGTTCCGGCGCGAGGACCCGGAGTCCGCGCCGGCCTGAGCGCCGCGCGGTCGCCGCGCGCCGCGCGCCGCGCGCCGGGCGGTCGCCGCGGCGCGTTCACCTCGACGTTCCTCGCGGTCCACCCGCGCGTCACCCGGGCTCGGCACCGTCGAGGGGTGCAGTCCGTCCCCCGCCGGCGCCGCTCGGCGCGCCCCACCGCATCCGTTCTCCTGGCGGGGGTGGCGACGATGCTCGCCGCGGCGGCGCTCGCCGTGTTCGGCGGCGCGGGTGCCGCGAGCGCGCACGGGTTCTCGTCGGTGGCCTACGCGGACGTCACCTCGCCCGCGCCCGCCACGGTGCGGGTGACGCTGCAGCTCGAGTACGACCTCCTGCTCGTGTCGGCCGCGACGAGCGAGCAGGATGACGGCCTCTTCCAGGAGGGTCAGCCCGCCTGGGAGAACGGCGACTACCCCGGCATGATCGCCGCCGTGCGGGATCACCTCGGCGCGGTCGGCGGCTACGTCCTCGACCACGTCACGGTCGCGGCCTACGGCGGCGCCGCGTGCGCGGGCACGCTCGGGGACTCGGTGGACGTGAGGCTCAACGACACGCAGCAGGTGCCGTACGCGACCGTGGTCGCCGACTTCGCCTGCCCCGCGATGGGACGCACCGAGGCGGGGCACACGATCGGCTCGACGCTGTTCCCGAACGCCGAGGGGTTCGTCAGCCAGGGCACGACGACGATCGTCGTCTACGACGTCGACGACCGGAGCGGATCGGCGACGCTCGACGAGCGGCAGACCACGTTCTCCACCGAGCAGGCCTGGTACGAGCGCTTCGCGGAGTTCTTCCGCCTCGGCGCCGAGCACCTGCTCACCGGGCCCGACCACATCCTGTTCCTGCTCGCGCTCATCGCCGGGTCGCGCCGCCTGCGCGAGGTCGTGCTCGCCGCGACCTCGTTCACGGTCGCGCACTCGATCACGTTCATCCTCGCCGCGCTCGGCGTCGTGAGCCCGCCCGCGATCCTCGTCGAGCCGACGATCGCGCTGTCGATCGCCGCCGTCGCGGGCTGGTACCTCATCCGGCTGATCCGCAAGCGCGACACGGCCGACCAGCTCGTCGTGGCGGGGGACAACCACTTCGCGCTCGACCGGGCCGGCTGGCTGCGGCTCGCGATCGTGTTCGCGTTCGGCCTCATCCACGGACTGGGGTTCGCGGGCGCGCTCGGCATCCGGGAGGCGTTCTCCTGGCAGCTGCTGTGGTCGCTGCTCGTGTTCAACGTCGGCATCGAGGCGGTGCAGATCGGGCTCATCCTCATCCTGTTCCCGCCGCTCATGCTGCTGCGCCGCCGCGCGCACCGGGCCTCGCTGTGGGTCACGGGCGCCCTCACCGCGTTCGTCGTCGTGGTCGGCCTCGTCTGGTTCGCCGAGCGGCTGCTCGGCGTGAGCGACTGGCCGGCCGTGCCCGGCGTGCAGTAGCACGACGCGACGGATGCGGTGGGCGCCGCATCCGTCACGTCGCGCCGGCCCGGCTCAGGCGGCGACCGGCACGCGGGCGTCGTCGGCGAGGAAGCGCGCGTAGCCGACCGAGGTGAGGAACGACGGGAACTCGTCGCCGAGGGTCACCTCGCGGAACACCTCGAGCGCGTCGCCGGCACGCTCGCCGGGGCCGTGCTCGCCGGGGCCGTGCTCGCCGAGGCGCGCGGCGACCTCGGCGGCGAGCGCGCCGACGTGCTCGCGGGTGACCGGCGTGCCCTCGCGCGTCACCACCCGCTGGGCGATCCACTGCCAGAGCTGCGAGCGGCTGATCTCGGCCGTCGCGGCGTCCTCCATGAGCCCGTCGAGGGCCGCGGCGCCGGTGCCCGCGAGCCACGAGGCCAGGTAGCGCAGGGCGATCGAGACGTTCTGCCGCACGCCGGCATCCGTCACCTCGCCGTCGATCGCGACGTCGAGCAGGTCGCGCGCGCTCACCTCGACGTCGTCGCGCAGCCGGTCGAGCTGGTTCGGCCGATCGCCGAGGCGCTCGTCGAACACCGCTCGCGCGACCGGCACGAGGTCCGGATGCGCGACCCAGGTGCCGTCGAATCCGTCGCGCGCCTCGCGCTGCTTGTCGGCGGTGACGCGGGCGAACGCGCGCTCGTTGGCCGCGGCATCCCGCCGGCTCGGGATGAACGCGCTCATGCCGCCGATGGCGTGTGCGCCGCGCCGGTGGCAGGTCGCGACGAGCAGCTCGGTGTAGGCGCGCATGAACGGCACCTCCATCGTGAGCTCGATCCGGTCGGGCAGCACGAAGCGCCGGCCGCGGTCGCGGAAGTTCTTGATGATCGAGAACAGGTAGTCCCAGCGACCGGCGTTGAGGCCCGCGCAGTGGTCGCGCAGCTCCCACAGGATCTCCTCCATCTCGAACGCCGCCGTGATCGTCTCGATGAGCACGGTCGCGCGGATCGTGCCGTGCGGCAGGCGCAGGCGGTTCTCCGTGAAGCTGAACACGTCGTCCCACAGCCGGGCCTCGTGCCGGCTCTCGAGCTTCGGCAGGTAGAAGTAGGGCCCGGTGCCGCGCTCGACGAGCTCGCGGGCGTTGTGGTGCACGTAGAGGCCGAAGTCGACGAGCGACGCCGACGCGGGTTGCGCGGGCGCCCCGTCGCGCGAGTATCGCAGGTGCTTCTCGGTGAGGTGCCAGCCGCGGGGCCGGAACACGATCGTCGGCACGGCGGATGCGGTGACCGCGTAGACCCGGCCGTCCGGCGTCTCGTGGTCGATCGTCCCGCGGATCGCGTCCGCGAGGTTGAGCTGGCCGTCGATGACGTTGTGCCAGGTCGGGCTGAGGGCGTCCTCGTGGTCGGCGAGCCAGACCTTCGCACCCGAGTTGAGCGCGTTGATCGTCATCTTGCGGTCGGTCGGCCCGGTCATCTCGACGCGGCGGTCGGTGAGGCCGGGGCCCGCGCCCGCGACGCGCCAGCCCGGGTCGTCGCGCACGGCGCGGGTCTCGTCGAGGAACCGCGGGTCGCGGCCGTTGGCGATCGCGAGCGCGCGCTCGCCGCGGCGGTGCAGCTCCTCGGCGCGGCGGTGCAGGAAGCGGTCGTGGAGGGCGGCGACGAGGTCGAGGGCCCCGTCGGTGAGCACCTCGTCGAACCGGGGCTCGAGCGGGGCGATGATGTCGATGCGGGACATGAGTGTTCTTCCTTCGGGGGTCCGGGGGGTCGGAGGTCGGGGGGTCAGTGGAACTGCGCGGTCTCGGTCGAGCCGACGAGCGCGAGGGTGCGGCTGTCGGGGTTGAGCACGCTCGACACGCGATCGAAGTAGCCGGCGCCGACCTCGCGCTGGTGCCTGGTCGCCGTGTAGCCGTTCGCCTCGGCCGCGAACTCGGCCTCCTGCAGGTCGACGTAGGCGCTCATCTGGCGATCGCGGTAGTCGGAGGCGAGCTGGAACATCGCGTGGTTGAGCGAGTGGAAGCCGGCCAGGGTGATGAACTGGAACGCGTAGCCCATCGCCGCGAGCTCGCGCTGGAAGCTCGCGATGGCGGCGTCCGAGAGGTGGCTGCGCCAGTTGAACGACGGCGAGCAGTTGTAGGCGAGCCTCGTGCCGGGGAAGCGCTCGTGCACCGCCTCGGCGAAGCGGCGGGCGAGCTCGAGGTCGGGCCTGTCCGACTCGACCCAGAGCAGGTCGGCGTACTCGGCGTAGGCGAGGCCGCGCGCGATGACGGGCTCGATGCCGGGGCGCACGGCGAAGAAGCCCTCGGCCGTGCGCTCGCCGGTGAGGAACTCGCGATCGCGCTCGTCGTGGTCGCTCGTGATGAGCGTCGCCGCGAGCGCGTCGGTGCGGCCGACGACGATCGTCGGCACGCCCGCGACGTCGGCCGCGAGGCGTGCCGCGTTCAGGGTGCGGATGTGCTGGCCGGTGGGCACGAGCACCTTGCCGCCCATGTGCCCGCACTTCTTCTCGCTCGAGAGCTGGTCCTCCCAGTGCACGCCCGCGGCGCCGGCCTCGATCATCGAGCGCATGAGCTCGTAGGCGTTGAGCGGTCCGCCGAAGCCGGCCTCGGCATCCGCGACGATCGGCACCATCCAGTCGCGGGGCGGCTGCCCCGCATCGGGTGCTGAGCCGGTCGAAGCATCGATCTGCCCGGCGCGCAGCAGCGCGTTGTTGATGCGGCGCACCACGGCCGGCACCGAGTCGACCGGGTAGAGGCTCTGGTCGGGGTAGGTCTGGCCGGCGAGGTTGGCGTCGGCCGCGACCTGCCAGCCGCTCAGGTAGATCGCCTCGAGCCCGGCGCGCACCTGCTGCACGGCCTGGTTGCCGGTGAGCGCGCCGAGCGCGGCGATCCACCGCCCGTCGTCGCGCTCGACGAGCCGCCAGAGCGCCTCGGCGCCGCGGCGCGCGAGGGTGTGCTCCTCCTGCACCGGGCCGCGCAGTGCGACGACGTCGGCGGCCGTGTAGTCGCGGCGCACGCCCGCCCAGCGCGGGTCGGCGCGCCACTCCAGCTCGAGCTCCTCGGCGGTCTGCACGGCGTCTCCGGGGCGGGGGTTCATGGCGGGTCCTTTCGTCGGTCCGGCTCGACGAGAGCCGGTTCGTTTCCCAGCGTCGACGGGATCCGCGGGCGGATGCGGCATCCGACTCCCTGAAATCGGGCGCCGTTCCCGCCGCCGAATTCCCGCTGTCGTGAAAAAACGCGGAATTTCACGACGGGGGTCTTGCCGCGCGCGCGGGCGGTCGGCGACGCTGGGGCGATGGACACGCTCATGGTGGGACACCAGCTGCGCGCCGCGCGCAAGCGCACCGGTATGACGCTCGGGCAGGTCGCCGAGCGGTTCGGCGGGTCGATCAGCCAGCTCTCGACGATCGAGTCGGGCAAGCGCGAGCTGCGGCTCAGCGAGCTGCACCGGCTCGCCGACATCCTCGGTGTCGCACCCGACGCGCTGCTCTCGGCGGACGCGCCGAGCGAGCGCATCGCCCTCGAGGTCGCCCTCGAGCAGGCGCAGGCCGGTCCGCTCTACGGCTCGCTCGGGCTGCCGCGCATCGCCGCGCGCGCGACCATGTCCGACGACGTGCTGCGCGCGCTGCTCGGGCTGCACGAGGCGCTGCGCGAGATGCACGAGCAGCGGGCGGCGACCCCCGAGGAGGCGCGCCGCGCGAACGCGGCGCTGCGCGAGGAGATGAAGAGCCTCGACAACCACTACGAGGACCTGGAGCGCATCGCCGCCGAGCTGCTCGACGCCGTCGGCCACCACGACGGGCCGCTCTCGCGGAGCGCTGCGGCCGACCTCGCGGCGCACGTCGGGCTCTCGATCCACTACGTGCCCGACCTGCCCGGCTCGACGCGCAGCATCATCGACCGCGCGCACGGACGGATGTACCTGCCGGTCGACGAGGCGGTGGGACGCGACCCGCGCGTCGCGATGCTGCAGGCGCTCGCCGGGCACGTGCTGGGCCTCGACGCGCCCGCGACCTACGCGGACTTCCTGCGCCAGCGGGTCGCGACGAACTACCTCGCGGGCGCGCTGCTCATCCGCGAGGACAGCGCGGTCGCCTTCCTGGCGGACGCGAAGGAGCGCCGCGAGCTCGCGGTCGAGGACCTGCGCGACGCGTTCGCGACATCGTACGAGTCGGCCGGACACCGGTTCACGAACCTCGTCACGCACCACTTCGGCATCCCCGTGCACTTCGTCAAGGTGCACGCGTCGGGCGCGATCTCGAAGGCGTACGAGAACGACGGCGTGATGTTCCCGCAGGACGTGCTCGGCGCCGTCGAGGGCCAGACCGTGTGCCGCAACTGGAGCGCCCGCCGGGTGTTCGACGCCGAGGACCGCTTCGGCGCGTACCACCAGTACACCGACAAGCCGAACGGCACCTACTGGTGCTCGAGCCGCATCCAGCAGACCTCGCAGGGGCTGTTCTCGGTGAGCGTCGGCACCCCGTTCGCGCACACGAAGTGGTTCCGCGGGCGGTCGACGCCGCACCGGCTGACCTCGACGTGCCCCGATCCGGCGTGCTGCCGCGAGCCCTCCGCCGAGCTGCAGAGCCGGTGGGGCGAGGCCGCGCTGCCCACCCCGAAGATCTCCAGCTCGCTGCTCGCGGCGCTGCCCGCGGGCTCCTTCGCCGGCGCCGACCGTCGCGAGGTGCTCGAGTTCCTCGACTCGCACGCGTCCGACTGATGGCATCCGGCGGTCGAGACGAACGGCCACGTCGCCGGCGGGTCGCGTGCGCCTGGGGATCGATGCTGCGGATTCACGGGGAACGGGGGCACTCTTGACCCATGTCCATCTTCGATCGCAGTGCCAACCTGGAGGGCGGGTCGGCCACCTACGAGTGGCACGGCGAGCAGAAGAAGCACGCGGCGTCGGCCGCGGCATCCGCTCCCGACCTGACCGTCGCACCCACCTGCTCGACGTGCTCGAACCCGATGATCGCGGTCGTCGGCGGCTTCTGGTGCGAGACGTGCGAGAGCGGCGCGCTCTGACCGCTCGCGATCGGTAGCCTGCCGGTGTGACCTCCGAACTCCTCGACCTCGCCCGCACGATCGCCGTCGAGGCCGGGGAGCTCGCCCTGACGCGCAAGCGCGAGGGCGTAAGGGTCGTCGCGACCAAGTCGAACGCGGTCGACATCGTGACCGCGGCCGACCGCGAGGCGGAGCAGCTCATCCGTTCGCGCATCGCCGACGCCCGGCCCGCCGACGGCTTCTTCGGCGAGGAGTCCGGCGGCGACTCGGGCACGAGCGGGCTCACCTGGATCGTCGACCCCATCGACGGCACCGTCAACTTCCTCTACGGCATCCCGCACTGGGCGGTCAGCATCGCGGTCGTCGAGGCCGCGGGCGCGAGCGACGGCCCCGATCCGCAGACCTGGCGCGCCCTCGCCGGCGCCGTCGTCAACCCGGCGATCGGCGAGGTGTACACGGCGGCGGATGCGGCGGGCGCCTCGCTCAACGGCGCGCGGCTGGAGCTCGCCCCGGCGCCGCCGTTCGCCGAGTCGCTCGTCGCGACGGGCTTCGTCTACGACGAGGCGACGCGCGCGCACCAGGGCGCGGTCGCGGCGCGGCTCGTCACCCGGGTGCGCGACATCCGCCGGCTGGGGGCGGCATCCCTCGACCTGTGCGCGGTCGCCGCCGGCCGGGTCGACGCGTACTACGAGTCGAGCCTGAGCCCGTGGGATCACGCCGCCGGTGCGCTCGTCGCGCGCGAGGCGGGCGCGATCGTGAAGGGCTGGGGCGACGACGCGGCCGGGCGCGAGCTCATCCTCGCCGGCAAGCCCGCGCTCGTGCCGCGGCTCGAGGAGACGCTGCGCGAGCTCGGCTACTGAGCCGCGCGCGCAACGGGGGTCGCGGGCCCGACGGGGCCGCGGGTACCCTGGGGACCCTCATGACGGTCACCGAGCGAGACGTGCCCGACGCGTCGCCCGCCCTCACGCGACGTGCGCTGCGCGAGCGCCGGGAGCCGCCGTCGCGCCGCCGCACCGTCCGGGCCGAGCGAGCGGCCGCGCGTGCCGAGGGGGCCGGCGGCCGGGGCACGAGGGCGGCCGACCGTCCCGTCGCCGCGTACACGGATGCCGCACGCCGTCCGTTCGCGCGCGCGGTGCACGACCGCCTGCTCTCGGCGGGCGCGCTGCTGTTCGCGGGCGCCCTCGCCCTCGGCACCTCGCTGCCGGCGGCGGCGTTCATCACCCCGGGGCTCGACCCGGGCGGCTTCACCGTGATCGTCGACGGGCAGTCGGTCGCCGTCTCGGCCGACGTCGGCGCGGCGCTCGCAGCCCGCGCGAAGTACTCGTCGGCCTCCGCCGCCGAGGTGCAGGCGCGGGAGTGGGCCACGACGAGCGGCGGCCACACGTTCACGCCGACGACGGGCTCGGTGCGCTGGCCGTTCCCGTTCTCGACCTCGATCTCCGACGGCTTCGGGCCGCGCAAGGCGCCGTGCGCCGGCTGCTCGACGTTCCACAAGGGCATCGACTTCACACCGGGCGAGGGCGTGCCGACCTACGCGATCGCGGCCGGCACGGTGCAGTCGGTGATCGTCTCGAACGCCGGACTCGGCAACGAGGTCGTCATCGACCACGTCATCGACGGCCGGAGCATCACGAGCGTCTACGGTCACCTCGAGATGAACTCGAGCCCCCTCAAGGCCGGCGACACCGTCAAGGTCGGTCAGATGGTCGGCAAGGTCGGCTCGACCGGCACGGTCACAGGAGCCAACATGCACCTCGAGGTGCACGTCGAGGGTGTCGCGGTCGACCCGTACGCGTGGCTCACGAAGAACGCCCGCTGACCTCCTCCTCTGTCGGCTGCGGGGGCGCGCCAGCGCGTCTCGAAGCTCCTCGGGCTTCGGCGCCTATCGGGCTTCGGCGCCGACCGCTTCGAGTCATGGCGCGCGCTTGAGTCGTGCACTAACTCTCGACCAGGGAGAGGGGGTCAGGATTCAATAGCGCAGTGTGGCCGTCCAGTCGACATTCACTCCCGACGTTGTTCCACCACAGTAACTCGAAGCGATCAACGTCTGAATGCGGAAGTTGATATCGGGTCAGTTATATGTGGCTCCCGAAAGTCGGGAGAATTTATGGAGGATCGAACTCATCTGTATCCAAGCACTTTGGGCGCCGCCGCTAGTTGCCAGGGCTGTGTCGATGGGGTCGCCGAGATTACACGCCGATTCCCACGTCATAGTGATATCGATATGCTCGCTATTCGAACTGGAGGCGTGATATCACCCTGGAGCGAATACA
The DNA here is from genome assembly GCF_030345695.1 of Galbitalea sp. SE-J8. Taxonomy (GTDB): domain Bacteria; phylum Actinomycetota; class Actinomycetes; order Actinomycetales; family Microbacteriaceae; genus JAUASV01. Next base: position 66,089 of record NZ_JAUASV010000005.1, read on the forward strand.
TACACAGCGCCGTTCACCGGCGATCCACCATTGAGCGTGGTCGTCGTCCCGAAGGACGCCGTGCCCGGAAAGACCGCGATCGCGATGCCGACAATAAGAGCTGTCAACAAGGCGATCAGGCGTCTCACGCTCGTTCGGATCTCTAACCCTCCTCGTCAAGGATGGTGCAATTCTGTTGCACATCCTCCCTCATCACGGAGAGGTCGCCGCGGGGGCAGGGTGCACGACCGTAGCTTCCCAAACGTCTTCGTCGATATACCATCTATCCACGGCGGGAATCGACTTGAATTTCGCGATTTCGTCAAGAGCCGCATCGACGGATGTGGCATCATGTGCCGTCACCGCGGTCGTCTCCCACCCGCACAGCCAGTACTGCGCGACGTCGAAGTCGAGAACGCCGTCCTCAACCCGCCCTCCCGCGACGAAGTAGGCTTTCGGGGCCGCGGTTGGCCATGAGTAGCCCGGGGCGAGCTCGAAGGGAAACTCGGCCACGAGACGTGTCCACGTGACATCGGCGGTGCCGGATCCGATGCCGGGCTGGGACGCAGCGGGCGTCTCGGGCTCGGCGTTCGCATCCGCCGACACGGCGGTACATGCCGAGAGGGTACCGAGGCAGCCCGCAACGATCACAACGATCGCGAGAAGAGATGGACGGGGCACGAACGACTCCCTCACCGTTTCGCATGACGGGATGACGTAAGGATGACACAGCTAGTGCCGCTGTTGTGATCCGGCATGCCCCGCGTCGAAGAATTGATCGGGGGTGTCCCCACTGCGGGTCCGGGTGAGCATGCGACGGCGAGACCAGCGTGCACCGGTGCCACGGCTGTCGCCGCCGGGTAGCGGGTCACCTCGCCCCGCAGCGTCAGGCGAGCCAGACGGCAGTGTCGGGCGGCAGGATGCCGCCCTCGACCGAGTCGCTCGCGATGAGCACGCTCGCCCCGGCCGGCAGCTCCACGGGGTCGTTGCCGAGGTTCGCGACGACCGTGACGCCCCGGTTCTCGAAGGCCACCACATCCGCGCCGAATCCGGGCAGCCACTCGATCGCGCCCGTCGCGAGCTCGTGCCCGGCGCGCTCGCGCAGCAGCGAGCGGTAGAGCTCGAGCGTCGAGCCGGGCACGCCGTCCTGCGCGTCGCGCGCAAGGGCCGCCCACTCGCCGGGCTGCGGGAGCCACGACTCGCCCGAGTCGTTGAACCCGTACGCGGGGGCGCCGGCCTCCCACGGGATCGGCACGCGGCATCCGTCGCGACCGTACTTCTCGCCGTTCGTTCGGAACCAGGTCGGGTCCTGACGGGCGTCCGCTGGCAGGTGGATCACCTCGGGCAGTCCCAGCTCCTCGCCCTGGTAGACGTAGGCGCTGCCCGGGAGCGCGAGCATGACGGCTGTCGCGGCGCGCGCCCGGCGCAGGCCCAGCACCGGATCGGGCAGGCCCGGCGAGTCGGGGCCGATGCCGGCGCCCTGCGGGTTCTCGGCGGTGAGGGCGAGGCGCGAGGCGTGGCGCACGACGTCGTGGTTCGAGAGCACCCAGGTGCTCGGCGCGCCGACCGTCGCGAACGAGGCGATCGACGTGTCGATCACGCGGCGCAGCGCGGTCGCGCTCCACGGCGTCTCGAGGTAGGTGAAGTTGAACGCCTGCTGCATCTCGTCGGGTCGCACCCAGCGGGCGAGCTTCGTGAGCGGCTCGACCCACGCCTCGGCGCACAGCACGCGGTCGCCCTCGTACTCGGACAGCACGCGGTGCCAGTCGCGGTAGATCTCGTGCACGCCGTCCTGCGCCCAGTACGGCGCGGCGTGCTCGTCGAGGTCGGAGCTGATCTCCTCCTCGAGCGGCACGCCCTCGAGCGCGGGGGTGCTGCCGCCCATCGAGCCGCCGTGCTCGGGCGGGGTCCAGTCGGGCAGGCCGTCGGCCTTCACGAGCCCGTGGGCGACGTCGACACGGAAGCCGTCGACGCCGCGGTCGAGCCAGAACCGCAGCACGCCGCGGAACTGCTCGCGCACCCACGGGTTCTGCCAGTCGAAGTCGGGCTGCGAGGAGTCGAACAGGTGCAGGTACCACTGGCCGTCGGCGGGGTCGTCGGCGTTCACGCGGGTCCACGCGGCGCCGCCGAACACGCTCTCCCAGTTGTTCGGCGGCAGCTCGCCGTGCTCGCCGCGCCCCTCGCGGAACAGGTAGCGGGCGCGCTCGGCGCTGCCGGGACCGGCGGCGAGCGCCTCCTGGAACCAGCGGTGCGCGCTCGACGAGTGGTTGGGCACGAGGTCGACGATCACCCGCAGGCCGAGGCGGTGGGCCTCGGCGAGCATCCCGTCGAAGTCGGCGAGGGTGCCGAACAGCGGGTCGACGTCGCAGTAGTCGGCGACGTCGTAGCCGGCGTCGTTCTGCGGGCTCGTGAAGAACGGCGAGAGCCAGATCGCGTCGACGCCGAGGTCGGCGAGCGCCGGAAGCCGGCGCGTGATGCCCGGGAGGTCGCCGATGCCGTCGCCGTCGGCATCCGCGAAGCTGCGCGGATAGATCTGGTAGATCACCGCGGTGCGCCACCACTCGGCGGCGGGGGCTGCGGTCGTCGTCGGGGCCGGCTCGGACTCGGGGGTCTCGTCGACGGTGGCGATGGCGTCGGTCATCGCTCCAGCCTAGGGACACGGGTAACCGCGCCGAAATCACCGCCGGTTACGCTCCCGCCATGCCCGAGCTCCTCCCGCACCACGACGGGTCGCCGCTGTACGTGTCGACGGATGCGCCCGCACTCGGCGACACCGTGCGGGTGCGCGTGCGGGTGCCAGCGACCTTCGGGCCGGTGTCGAGCATCCGCACCCGGTCGAACCCCAACCGGGAGCCGCAGTACACGGTCGCCTCGCCCGTGCACGCCGAGCACGGCTGGGAGTGGTGGGAGGCCGACATCACGGTCGAGAACCCGGTGCACGGCTACCGGTTCCTCGTGCAGCTCGCCGACGGCCGGGTCGGCTGGCTGAGCGCCGGGGGCTGGTCGTGGACCGAGACGCTCGACACCGAGGACTTCAAGCTCGTCACGCACGCGCCGCCGCCGCAGTGGGCGAGGTCGACCGTGCTGTACCAGATCTTCCCCGACCGGTTCGCGCGCTCGGGCGCAGCGGATGCGCGCGAGGCTCCCGCGTGGGCCGAGCCCGCGGCGTGGACCGACGAGGTCGTGCACATCGGCCCGTCGACGCCGCGGCAGTTCTACGGCGGCGACCTGGACGGCATCCGTGAGCACCTCGACCACGTGACCGCGCTCGGCGCGACCATGATCTACCTGACGCCGATCTTCCCGGCGCATTCCAACCACCGCTACGACGCGCTCTCGTTCCACTCGGTCGACCCGCTGCTCGGCGGCGACGCGGCGCTCGTGTCGCTCGTCGAAGCCGCGCACGCGGCCGGCCTCGGGGTCATCGGCGACCTGACGAGCAACCACTCCGGCGACGCCCACGAGTGGTTCACGTCGTCGCACCTCACGCCGGGGGCGCCCGAGAGCGACTTCTACTACTGGCACGACGCCGAGCAGCGCTCCTACGAGGCGTGGCTGGGTGTGCCGAGCCTGCCGAAGTTCAACTGGAACTCGGCGGAGCTGCGCCGCCGCTTCATCGAGGGCGCAGGCTCGGTCGTCGCGAAGTGGCTCGAGCCGCCGTACTCCCTCGACGGCTGGCGCATCGACGTCGCGAACATGACCGGCCGCTACCTCGAGGAGGACCTCAACGAGGTCGTGCGCCGCACTATCCGCGCGACGATGCTCGAGGTCAACCCCGACACGATCCTGCTCGGGGAGTCGACGAACGACGCGACGGCCGACTTCCAGGGCGACGCGTGGCACGGCGCGATGACGTACGCGAACTTCACCCGCCCGGTGTGGAGCTGGCTGAGCGAGCCGGGCTCGCCGGCCCGCGGCGGCCTCAACATGCCGCTCGGCGTCATCCCGCCGTTCACGGCCGAGCAGTTCGCCGAGGCCCATCGGCGCTTCACCGCGCCCGTGCCGTGGCGCGTGCGACTGCACACCATGAACGCGCTCGACACCCACGACACCCCGCGCTTCCGCACGCACGCGCTGCCGGGCGCGGTGCCCGTCGCGCTCGGGCTCTCGCTCACGCTGCCGGGCATCCCGGTGATCTTCGCGGGCGACGAGTTCGCGCTCACGGGCGACGACGGCGAGCACTCGCGCACGCCGATCCCGTGGACCGCGCTCGAGGACGAGGAGACGGATGCGGCGGCCGCCTTCGCGCTGTACCGCCGGCTCGTCGCGGTGCGGCGCGAGCATCCGGCCCTGGACGGCGGCGGCTTCCGCTGGCTGCACGTCGGCGACGACCTCGTGGCGTTCGTGCGCGAGAGCGCGGCGGAGAGCGTGCTCGTCGTCGCGGCGCGCAACGCCTTCGACGTCACGCTGCCCGTGCACGCGATCGCGGGGGAACCGGTGGCGATCGTCGGCGACGCGAGCGCCGCGCACGCGCCGGACGGCATCCGGCTCAGCGGGCCCGGCCCGTCGTTCACCGCGTGGCAGCTGCCCGGGATCGAGCTGCCCGCGTTCTAGCCGGGGCGGGTCCGGGAAGGTGCCGGCCGTGCCACCGGGCGGGGCAGGCGCTCCTCCTTCGGATCAGGGGCGGGGCCGGCCGCGGCGCACGGGAGCGAGCAGGTCGAGCAGCGGCGCGACGTCGGCGGCTCCGAGCGGCCGCTCGGTCGCGAGCAGGCGGTACCAGATCACGCCGAAGACGACGTCGGCGAGCAGGTCCGCAGGGGATGCATCGGGCGCGTCATGGCGCGTCCGGGCGCGATCGAGGATCGCGGTGAGGGCGTCGCGGCGCCGGTTCAGGAATCCGGCGCGGAAGCGGGCCGCGAAGTCAGGATCGACCTGCGCCTCCGCCATCAGGCTGCGCAACAGGCCGGGGAGTCCCGGGAGGCCGAGGAGCGTGAAGGAGTCGCGCAGGAACTGCTCCAGGTCGCCGCGGTAGGAGCCGTGGTCGGCCGTCGACACGCGCAGATCCGCCTTCAGGGCGCCGGCTTCGAGAAGCACGTCCGCCTTGGTCGGCCACCACCGGTACACCGTCTGCTTGCCCACACCCGCGCGGGCAGCGATGCCCTCGATCGTCAGGCCCCGGTAGCCGACCTCCTGGGTGAGTTCGAATGCGGCGGACAGGATCGCCAGGCGGGCCCGCTCGTTGCGTTTCGGGCCGCGGCGGGCGGGCTCGGTCTGCGTCATGCCGTCGAGGCTACCAAAACGAGACGCCACGGACCGTATTTCTGCTACCGTAAATACGAACCGCAACGTCTCGTGAAGGGAACCATTCATGTCCACCACCCTCGTCATCGGCGGCAGCTCCGGCATCGGACTCGCCACCGCGGTCCGGCTCGCAGCGCTGGGGGATTCGGTCCACATCGCAGGCCGTCGCGCCGAGACCCTGGCGGCCGCGACGCACGCGCACCCCGTGCTGCATCCGCACGCCCTCGACGCGCGCGACGCGCGAGCGGTCGAAGCGCTGGCCGTCGAGCTCGGCAGCATCGACCGCCTCGTCATCACGCTCAGCGGCAACCAGGGAGCGGGACCCCTGCCCGACCTCGACCTCGACGTGCTGCACACCGCGTTCGAGGAGAAGTTCTGGCCGACGATCTCCGCGATCAAGGCGGCGCTCCCGCACCTCGCCCCGTCCGGCTCGATCACGCTCGTCGGGGCGGTCACCGCCCGGGCCGGCATCCCCGGGACGGCCGGCATCGGCGCACTCAACGCCGCCGTCGAAGGGCTCGTCGCCCCGCTGGCCGCGGAGCTCGCGCCCGTGCGCGTGAACGCGGTCTCTCCCGGATATGTGGACACGCCGTGGTGGAGCATGGTTCCCGACGCCGACCGCGAAGGGCTGTTCGCCCAGGTCGCCGCGAACCTTCCGACGAGGCGGATCGCCACCGCGGATGACGTCGCGGAGGTTCTCGCGCTTCTCGCGACGAACCCGAACATCACCGGAACCGTGATCGAGGCCGACGGCGGAGCACACCTCGGCGGCTGACGTCCTGCGCCGGCGCACTAGCCGGGCAGCTGCCCGGTGACGAGGAGCGCGCTGCCGATCGTGAACAGCACCGTGACGCACAGCCACAGGATCGTGGCGACGTAGAGGGCTTGGAAGACGCGGTAGTGCCGCTCGAGCCAGGTGTACATCCACGGCTGCGCCCGCACGAGCTCGCGCGCCGGCAGGCCCGCGGTGCCCGCCTCGAGCGGCGCGGGCAGCAGGTCACGGACGCGGTCGATGCTCTCGTCGGGCCACTGCTGCCGGCTCAGCCGCAGCACGGGCCGCGCGCCGTCCGTGCGCACGGCGACCCACATCGCGTTGTAGACGCCGTGCGGCGTGCCCAGCCGGCGCGCCGGCCCGGAGGTGGCATCCGCGGCGAGGGTCGTCCACATCCGCGTGCTCGCGTCGATCGGCAGCGCGCGCGGCCGCAGCAGCACGTCGCGCCAGCGCGCGTCGACACCCGGGCGGATGACGACGGATGCGGTGAGCGCGCGGGTCAGCAGCAGGATCAGCGCGAGCGGTGGCAGCCCCCACAGCACGCGCGGCTCCTGGGGCGCGGCGACGACGATCGGCGCGCCGAGCAGCACGGCGATCGCGAGCCCCGCGATCCGGGTGTTCGGTCGCGGCCGCAGCCGCACCGATCGCGCGGTGTCCTGTGGCATCCGTTCACCCCCGGCACCCATGCAACCATCCCGTGGCGCGATCGGTGTGCGGCCGGGCCCCCGTGGTGCGTGACGGCGGCACCTCGTAGCCTCGTCCGCATGGACACCGAGGCCCCCGCCGGCTGGAAGCGCAATGTCGCCCTGTTCCTCACCGGCCAGACGGTGTCGCTGTTCGGCTCGGCCGTCGTGCAGTACGCGGTCATGTGGTACGTCACGTTCGAGACCGGCAGCGGCGGGGCGGTCGCGCTCTACGCGCTCGCCGCGTTCCTGCCGCAGGGCCTCGTGTCGGTCTTCGGCGGCGCGCTCGCCGACCGGTTCAACCGGCGGGTGCTCGTCATGGTGTCCGACGGCACGATCGCGGTCGTGACGCTCGCGCTCGCCATGCTCATGTCGCTCGGCGTGACCGAGCTGTGGGTCATCCTGCTCGCGGTCGGCGTGCGCTCCGTGGGCGCGGGCGTGCAGCAGCCCGCGGTGCAGGCGATGATCCCGCAGCTCGTGCCCGCCGACCAGCTGCTGCGCATCAACGGCGTCGTGGGCACCGTGCAGGCCGCCATGGCGCTCGCCGCCCCCGCGGCCGCCGGCGCCGTGTTCGGCCTGTTCGGCATCGTGCCGGTGTTCTTCATCGACGTCGTCACCGCGGCGCTCGGCATCGGCATCCTGTTCTTCGTCGCGGTGCCGACGCTGCGGGCGGTCGCCGAGAGCACGAGCTCGTTCCGGCAGGACCTCGTCGCCGGGGCGCGCTACGTGAGCGGTCAGCCGGTGGTGCGCTGGCTGCTCGTCGTGTTCGCGATCATCTTCCTGCTCACCGTCGCGCCGTCGTTCGTCACGCCGCTCATGGTCGCGCGCACCTGGGGCGAGGACGTGCTGCTCGTGACGCTGCTCGAGGTCGCGTTCAGCGTCGGGATGCTGCTCGGCGGTCTGCTGCTGTCGACCGTGCTCGCGAAGGCGAACCGGCTCTCGCTCGTCGTCGTCTCGTGCGTCGGCTTCGGCGTGCTCACGATCGGCTGCGGGCTGAGCCCGACGCTGCCGGTGTTCTACGGCTTCATGTTCGGCATCGGACTGCTCGTGCCGCTGTTCTCGGGCCCGTTCACGACCCTGCTGCAGGAGACGACGGCCCCCGAGATGCAGGGCCGGGTGTTCGGCTACGTCGGCATCGTCATGGCGCTCGCGACCCCGATCGGCATGACGGTGTTCGGTCCGTTCGCCGACCTGATCAGCGTGCAGGCGCTGCTCGTGATCGGCGGTGCGCTCATGATCGTCGTCTTCGGCACCGCGGTCGCGCTGCCCTCGGGCCGCTCGGCTCTGCGTGTGGCCCGCGCGTCGCGCGCCGTGCTGGCCGAGTAGGGCGGGCCGGCCGAGCAGGGCGTCACAGCGCCCGGGCGACGAACTCCTCCCAGTGGTCCTCGAGCGCCACGGGCAACCGCACCCAGTCGGCGAAGTCGCGGCCCGAGGCGCCGGGCGAGAACAGCACCGCGCCGGGCAGCGCCATCGCGTCGGCGAAGGCCGCCGACTCACGCCCGAGACGGATGCCGAGGCCGTCCCCGTCGAGGCACGCGACCATCCGTCCGGCGTGCTTGAGGATGGGGCGGCCCATCATCGTCCCGCGGTCGAGCACGCCCGCGAACCGGGCGACGATCGGGGCGAAGGCGGCGTCGGCGGCATCCGTCGTGTACCGGCCCATGCGAGCACGGTAGCGGCGTTCGGGGACGTTCGGGGCGGATGCTAGAGTCTCCTGGTGCCTCGACGGGCCGAGCCCGTCGTCGCGCCCCCTTAGCTCATTGGTAGAGCACTTCCTTGGTAAGGAAGAGGTAGTGGGTCCGATTCCCACAGGGGGCTCTCGCCTCCCGTCACGAGCGGGCGGCGTTCGTGGCTGAGTAGCTCAGTTGGTTAGAGCGCACGACTCATAATCGTGAGGTCGCGGGATCGTGCCCCGCCTCAGCTACCGTTCCTCCGGGGTGCATGCAGACGCCCGCAACGACGACACTGCAGAGGTCTACCGATACCTTCAGGGCAGGGAGCCCGCGATGATCCTCCCGACGGGTGGGGTGCTCGAGCCGCTCGAGCCCTGGCGCGCCGACGAGTTCGCCGCCCACCTGGATCGCGCCCGCGAGCACATCCGGCCGTGGGTGGGTCCGTCGTTCGTCAGCACCGATCTCGGCGGTGCCCGCGCGACGCTCGCGCGCTACGCCGAATCCACAGCGCGCGACGGCGCGCGCATCTGGGGCATCTGGTCGGAGGGCACGCTGATCGGCGGCGTGATGTTCGTCGAGTTCAGTGCCGGCACCGGCGTCTGCGAGATCGGATGCTGGTCCGAGCCCGCGGGGGAAGGTCACGGACACGTCGGCGCGGCCGTGCGCGAGCTGCTGCGCTACGCGTTCGACGTGCGCGGACTGCACCGCGCCGAGTGGCGCTGCCGCAGCGACAACGTGCGCAGCATCGCGCTGGCCGAGCGGGTCGGCATGACGTTCGAGGGCCGGCTCCGCGAGGCGTGGCAGGTGGCCGGGGTGTTCCACGACAAGGCCGTCTACTCGATCCTCGACCGCGAGTTCTCCTGAGCGCGCGCCCCCTCAGCTGAGGAAGAGCGCCCGCAGTCGCCGCGTCGTGAAGACGAGCCCGATGGCGACCATGACGAGGTAGTACGCGACGTGACCGAGGGTCGCCCAGCTGAGCACCCCCGTGGTGAGGCCGCGCACGAGCTCGACGCCGTGCCACAGCGGCAGCGCCTCGACGACCCACTGCAGCCACACCGGGTACACCGTGACCGGGTAGAACGTCGCCGAGAACAGGAACATCGGCAGCAGCACGAAGTTCACCCAGTCCATCTGCTGGAACGTCTTCAGGTAGCTCGTGATGCCCATCCCGAGGCTCGCGAAGCCGAACGCGATGAGCGCGATCGCGGGCAGGGCGAGCAGGGCCGTCCACGACAGGTTGAGTCCGAGCGCCTGCATGACGAGCATGAACGCGATCGCGTAGAGGGCGCCGCGCAGGAGGGCGAGCAGGATCTCGCCGATCGCCACGTCGAGCGGGCCGAGCGAGGTCGCGAGCATGCCCTCGTAGACGCGGCCGTACTTCATCTTGAAGAACACGTTCCAGGTCGAGTCGTACACGGCCCCGTTCATCGCCGACACGGCGAGCAGTGCGGGCGCGATGTAGGCCGCGTAGGACACCTGCCCGCCGCCGACGTCGACCGTGCCCACGAACTGCCCGAGGCCGATGCCGAGCGAGAGCAGGTAGAAGATCGGCTCGAAGACGCCCGAGAGCATCACGACCCAGTTCGACGAGCGGGTCGCGCGCAGTCCGCGGTCGAGAACGGATGCCGCGTTGCCCGCGTAGATCGACCCGAGCAGGCGGGTGCGCTGCGGCGCGGGCGCGATGGTGCCGGTCATCGGTCGAGCCTCGCCGTCACGACGGCGCGCGTGCGCCACAGGCCGAGCGCCGCGAGCGCGGCGAGGTAGCCGACGTGCGCGACCGTGAGCCAGATCGGCTCGGCGAGCCCGAACGCGACCACGCGGCTCAGCTGGGTGCCGTGCCAGAGCGGGGACACCCATCCGATCCACTGCAGCCCGATCGGCAGGGACTCGAGGGGGAAGAAGGTGCCCGAGAACAGGAACAGCGGCATCACGATGATCCGCATGATGATCGCCATCTGGCCGCGGTCCTCGCGGATCGTCGCCGTGTAGGACGACACCAGCAGGCCCATCGCGAGGCCCGCGGCGGTCGCGATGACGACGACGAGCCCGGCGCCGGCGCTCGTCACGGCGCCGAACAGCGCGGCGATCACGAGGTAGACGATCGTCGTGGGCACGACGCGGATGGCGATCCAGATCGTCGTTCCGTCGACGATCTGCCGGCCGGTGATCGGCGCGGAGTTGATCGCGAAGAACGTCTCGTTCCACTTGAACCCCTCCAGGTAGGGGAACATCGACTCCTCCACGGCGGCCGTCATCGCGGCGCTCGCGATGAGCGCGGGCGCGACGTAGACCAGGTACGACACCTCGCGGCCGTCGCCGATCGGGATCGCGGTGTGCACGAGAGTCGCGAGACCGACGCCGAGCGAGTACAGGTAGATGATCGGGTTGCCGAGCGTCGTGGCGATGAACGTCCAGCGCCACGACCGCACGAGGCGCAGCCGGTGCTCGGTGACGTACAGCGCGCCGTAGCGACGCGGACGAGCGGATGCGGCGGTCGAGGTCATTCGACGAGGCTCCGTCCGGTGAGGCGCAGGAAGACGTCCTCGAGGCTCGACCGGCGCACGAGCGACGTGATCGGATCGAGCCCGCGGCCGATCACCTCGCGCAGCGCCGCCTCGCCGTCGCCGGCGTAGACGAGCACGCGGTCGGGCAGCACCTCGACGCGGTCGCCGACATCCGCGATCCGCTCCGCGACCAGGGCGTTGCGGTCGGAGCCGAACCGCACCTCGAGCACCTCGCGGCTGGAGTGGTCGCGGATGAGCGAGGCGGGGCTGCCCTCGGCCATGATCGCGCCCTTGTCGACGACGATGAGCCGGTCGCAGAGCTGCTCAGCCTCGTCCATGTAGTGCGTCGTGAGCACGAGCGTCGTGCCCTGCTCCTTGAGCCGGAACAGCCGGTCCCAGAGCAGGTGGCGCGCCTGCGGGTCGAGGCCGGTCGTGGGCTCGTCGAGCAGCAGGATCTCGGGCTCGTTGACGAGTCCGCGGGCGATGGTGAGGCGCCGCTTCATGCCGCCGGAGAGCGACTCGACCCGGGCATCCCGCTTGTCTTCGAGCTGGGCGAAGGCGAGCAGCTCGTCGGCCTTCTCGGCGACGCGGCGGCGGGGGATGCCGAAGTAGCGGCCGTAGACGATGAGGTTGTCGCGCACCCGCAGCTCGCCGTCGAGGTTGTCGCTCTGCGGCACGACGCCGAGTCGCGCGCGGATCTCGGGACCGTGCTGGTCCGGGTCGAGACCGAGGATGGACAGCTCGCCGCTCGTGCGCGTCGACACGGCGGACAGCATCCGCATCGTCGTCGACTTGCCGGCGCCGTTGGGCCCGAGCAGGCCGAACGACTCGCCCGTCGCGACCTCGAAGTCGATGCCGTCGACGGCGCGGAACTCCCCGTACGACTTGGTCAGGGCGCGAGCGATGATGACGGGGCCGGGCACCCATCGAGACTAACCGGCACCCGCGACACCCGCGAGGGCGAGCCCGGTGCAGCAAACCCGGTGCAGTAAAAAGGCAGGCATGCCCGTCGCCATCACCATCCGCCACGTGCCGGCCGCGACACGTGACCGGCTCGCGGCTCAGGCCGCCGCGTCGGGACGATCGCTCCCGGAGTACCTCTCCCGCGAGCTCGAAGGGCCGGCATCCCGACCGAGCGTGGACGGCTGGCTCGCGGATGCGCGGCGCGTTGCCGCGGACGGCGGCCCGGTGAGCGTCGCCGACGTGCTGGCCGATCTCGACGCCGGCCGCGCGTGACGGCCGTCGGCGGCGTGGCCGTCATCGACGCATCCGCTGCGCCGTCGACGTTATGGAGCACCGCGAAGCCCGGGCGTCACACGTCGATGCGCCGGCTGTCCCCGCCCTCCTCGTCGACGACGATCGTGGCGACGTGGTCGCGGCCGGGCGGGAGCACCCGGGCGATGAGCCGTCCGGAGCGCAGGGCGTCGAGCTCCCGCACGAGCGCGCGCTCGAGCCGGGACCGTTCGGCGCCCGGGATCGCGGCGCCGGCGCTGTCGTCGAGCAGGGTGACGTCGACGCCGCGGCTGCGGGCCGCATCCGTCGCCGCGGTGAGCTCGCTCGACACCAGCGCCGAGGCGCGCAGCCGGTCGCGGATCGACGCCTCGAGCCGCACCCACGCCTCGCGCTCCGCGTCGGTGTAGCGCTCGGCGGCCGCGATGCGCTCGAGCGCGGGACGCGCGGTCGCGTTGAGCAGCTCGGCCTGCTCGGCGCGCTCGGTCGCCGCAGCGCGCGTCGCGGCGTCCGCCGCCGCGATCGCCGCCTGGCGCGCGTGCAGCTCGGCGATGCGCCGGCTCGTGCGCCGCAGCCCGATCGCGAAGAGCGTGCCGACGACGAGCGTGCCCGACTGGTTCGGCAGCAGCGCGAGCACGTACGGGTTGCCGCCGCCGAGCGTGAACGTCCACACCGCGGTCACGACGACGAGCAGCCCGAACCCGGTCCAGGCGAGCGCGAAGCGTCCCCACATGCCGACGAACAGCAGCACGAGGGTGATCGCGCCGAGGTGCCAGGTCGCGTACCCGGCCACCGGCGCGACCGGCAGGTTCGGCGTCGACACGATCGCCGCCGCCGTGGTGAGCGCGACGACCCCGATCGCGCGCGACCGCGGCAGCACCCCGTCGCGCGGCCAGGTGACGAGCAGCGCGGATGCCGCGACGAGCACGAGCGCGACGAGCGCCGGCCACGGGCTCAGCACGTTGTCGAGGGTCGCGATCGCGAGCACGAGGTCGACCGCGAGGAACAGGGCGAGGATCACCCGGGCGCCCGCGCTGGTCAGGCGCAGGATGCCCGCGGCCGCCGCGCGCTCGGGCGTGGTCATCGCGTCCCCGCGTCGTCGGGTCGCCAGACGAGCCGGATGCGCGTGCCCGTCCCCGGCGCGGAGTCGATGATCGCCGATCCGCCCGACACGAGCGACATCCGGTGGGTGATGCTGAAGCGCACGCCGAACCGGTCCTCGGGCACCGCGAGCGGGTCGAAGCCGGGGCCGTCGTCGCGGACCTCGACGGCGGCCGCATCCGCTCCGATGCTCACCGTGACCCGGCGGTCGGTCGACGAGCCGGCGTGCCGCAGCGTGTTGCGCACCGCCTCGGCGGTGGCCTCGACGAGGGTGCGCGCAGCGACGCCCGGCAGCGTGCCGGTCTCGGCGCCCGCCACGACGAAGCGCACGTCGCCCGACAGGGCGGCCACCGTGTCGCGCAGCGACGCCACGAGGGTCTCGGTGCTCACCAGCAGGTCGTGGTCGTCCGGGTCGGCGCCGAGCTCGGCGAGACGGTCGAGCGCGCGGCGCGCGTGGCGGCGCACGAGGTCGACGGATGCCTCCGTCGAACGCGCCGCGGCGAGCAGCGTCGACAGCACGTCGTCGTGGGTGAGCGCGGCGACGTGGGCGCGCTGCAGGTCCTGAGCCTCCGCCGCGGCCGCGAGCACCGCATCCTGGGCCGTGGCCCGCGCCGTCTCGTCGCGTCGCCGTCCCGCCCGCAGCGTCACGATGATGATGGCGACGAACACCGCGATCGTCATGACGTTGAACAGGGTGTCCTCGACGGGCATCTCGAGCGAGCGGGCGCCGTCGGCGACGTAGCGCAGCCCGCCCGCGACGAGGCACAGCCCGACGAGGGCGACCCACGCGCCGATCCGGCCGAGCAGCACCGCGGCCGCGAAGACCGCCATCGGCAGCAGGGTGATGACCCACGGCTGCGAGCCGTCCGGGATGCGGTCGACCCGCTGCGCGGCCGGCCACGTCACGAGCGCCGACGAGTACGCGATGAGGTAGCCGGCGGCGACGGCACGCACGGCACCGAGCGGCGCCCAGCCGGCGATCGCGATGAGCACGATCGGCCCGAGCCCCAGGACGAGGGCGATCGTGATCGCGTACGGCTCGGCGAGCAGCCGCCACTGCGCCACGATCGAGCCCGTGGCGAGCGCCGTGAACGCGAGGCCGAAGGCCGCGGTGCCGACGAACAGGATGCGCGTCATCCGTGCGACCGCGGTGCCCTCGCCCGACGCCTCGAGGGCGAGCATGTCAGCTGTCCGGCATGAGACCGTCCTCGATCGCGCGGCGATGGAGGTCGACCTTGGTGAGTGCGGGACGGCCGACGTTCGCGTACTTCACGCGGATGCGGCTGATGTAGTTGGCGACGGTGTCGCGCGAGAGACCGGTGCGGAACGCGACGGCCTGGGCCTTCTCGCCCGAGGCGTAGAGCGCGAGGATCTCGCGCTCGCGCGCGCTGAGCCGCGCGTCGGTGAGCTCCACATCCGCGTCGAGCGCGGCGGCCCAGTCGGTCGTGGGCACGGTCTCGCCGACGCCCGCGCGCAGCAGCGCGTCGACGATCTCCGCGGCGGGGGAGGCCTTGCGGATGACGCCGAGCACGCCCGCGCGGGCGGCCGACCGCACGAGCCGCGGGTCGTCGCCGCCCGTGAGCACGAGGGTGTCGAGGCCGTGCGAGCGGATGGCCGTGACGTTCTCGCCGGGCGTCGAGCCGTCGCTCAGCCGCAGATCGAGCACCACGAGCTCGGGCGACGCGTCGAGCGCGAACAGCTCCGCGACCGTCGAGGTGGATGCCACGACCTCGACCGTCGGATGCGGGGCGAGCAGCTCCATGATCCCGACGCGCACGATCTCGTGATCGTCGACGAGAGCGATCCGCAACGGGGCGCGCGTGGTCGCGTCGATCTCATCCGTCATGCCGTACTCCCCGCGAGCATCCCGATGGGCCCCACGATAGCCCGAAGCGGGCGGTCCCCCCGAACGGGTGCCACCAGAACGGCTCCCTGGTCAGACCGTTCTTTACGTGTCACGGTGGGGCGCATGCGGAACACCCGGAGGTCGACGCGCGTCACAGCGCCGGCCGTTCCGGGCGCCGAGACCGCGAGGGCATCGCGGTGATCGTGTCGGTGGCTCGATCCGTCGAGCTCGACCTCCCGCGCGGCTGGCGCGAGCTGCCTCCGGCGAGCGTGCTCGCCGGCGAGGGCTGGATCTTCGAGTGGATCGAGGAGAGCAATGCGCCGGCCGGCCGTCGCGCGCAGCTCGCCGCCGACCTGCGCATCGCGGCGTCGTTCGCGCTCGCCCGTGCGCGGGACGGCGCCTGGCTGCTCGTGACCGACCCGGACGACTTCAGCGTCGTGCACGGGCTCGCCTCGCTGCGGGTGCAGTCCGCGGAGGTCGCCGCCGACGAGCGCGCGGCAGCGGAGTTCGCCGCCGCCTCCGGCGCGGGCGCGCTCGGCTCGGGCGCGGGCGGCTCGGGCGCGCTCGGCTCGGGCGCGGGCGGCGCGGGCGCGCTCGGCGCGGGCGCGGTGAGCTGGCTGCACACGGTCGCGCTCGCGACGGTCGGCAGGTTCCCGGCCGAGGTCGTGCACGAGTTCGCGGTCGCGGAGTTCCCCGCCGGCGCCGACGTCATCGAGCGCTGCGTCACGACCGTGTTCCCGGATGTGGCCGCGCACGCGGTTCAGCTCGAACTCGACGCCCACAGCGTCGGCGTCTACGACGACATCGTCGCGGTCGCCCTCGGAGCGCTCGCCGGCATCCGCTTCGCCGACCCCGCCTGATCCCCGCTCCCGAAAACGAAGGAGCCCGGGTCGTTCCGGGCCGCTTCCGTCCGCTTCCGGCGGCATCCGCGCGCGTCCTCCTTCGTTTTCGGGCGCCGCCCGGATGTCGGACCCCCGGCGTACGGTCGGTTACGACACGCCGAACGGACCACAACATCTTGGGGAATGACATCCGTGTGATTCCCGTTATATAGTGGGAACCCCCGCGCGGAGCACCGCGTTCGGGCCCACAGACGGAGAGGAGTTGCCCATGGACAACGAGGACAACGTCGGCGGCTACGCAGTTCCCGTCGACCCGATGGACCTCCTGCAGTGCGACAGCTGCCAGTGAGTCACTGACCTCGAGTCACTGACCTCGAGTCACCGACCACCGGCGCTGGGCACCCAGCGTTCACCCGGAAGGCCCCGGCCCGCTCAGCGGACCGGGGCCTTTCGCATGTCCGGGCGCCGCGCGCGGCGCGGTCGGGCAGACTGGTGCGGTGCCAGTGAACCCCGCCCTCGTCGGCCGCACGTTCCCGCCCGTCGCGCCCTACCTCGTGGGCCGCGAGAAGGTGCGGGAGTTCGCGCGGGCCGTCTTCGCCACCTCCGCCATCACGCTCGACCCGGACGCGGCGCGCGCCGCCGGGTACCCGGATGTGGTGGCGCCGCCGACCTTCCCCGTCGTCGTCCAGGAGCACACGCTGCAGCAGCTGCTCGCGGAGCCCGACGCGGGCATCGACTTCAGCCGGGTCGTGCACGGCGACCAGCGCTTCACGTACTCCCGGCCCGTGGTCGCGGGCGACGAGCTCACCGCGACGCTCGCGGTGACGAGCGTCAAGACGCTCGGCGGCAACGCCATGGTCACGGCCGAGTCGACGATGACGGATGCCGCGGGCGAGCACGTCGTGACGGCGATCTCGACGCTCGTGGTGCGCGCCGACGAGTCGGCCGAGCAGGCCGAGGACGACGCATGACCGTCGCGGAGATCGGCGAGGTCGTCGCCGAGCGCACGATCGAGCTGAGCCGACACTCCCTCGTGCGCTACGCGGGCGCCTCGGGCGACTTCAACCCGATCCACTACCGGGACGACGTGGCGGCATCCGTGGGCCTTCCGGGCGTGCTCGCGCACGGCATGCTCACGATGGGCCTCGCCGTGCAGCCGGTCATCGACTGGATCGGCGACCCCGGCCGGGTGCTCGACTACCAGGTGCGCTTCACGAGGCCCGTCGTCGTCGACCCCGAGGCGGGCGCGACGGTCACGGTCGTCGCGAAGGTGGGCGCGATCGACGACGCCAGCGCGCGCATCGACCTCACCGTGACCGTGGACGGGCAGACCGTGCTCGGCAAGGCGCAGGCGCGCGTCAGTCTGGCCTGATGACGCGCCCGCTCTCCGACCTCACGACCCTCGGCGTCGGCGGACCGGCCCGCGAGTTCGTCACCCTCGACGACCCGGCGACGCTCGTCGATCGGGTGCGCGCGGTCTGGGCGAGCGGCGAGGAGTGGCTCGTGCTCGGCGGCGGCTCGAACCTGCTCGTCGCCGACGAGGGCTTCGACGGCACGGTGATCGCCGTGCGCACCCGGGGCATCTCCGTGGTCGGGGAGGATGCGGCATCCGTCGTCGTGCGCGCCGAGGCGGGGGAGGACTGGGACGCGCTCGTGCGCTTCGCCGTCGAACGCGGGCTCGCCGGGATCGAGGCGATGAGCGGCGTGCCCGGCACGGTGGGCGCGGCGCCCGTGCAGAACATCGGCGCGTACGGCCAGGAGCTGTCGGACACGCTCGTCGCCGTCGACTTCCTCGACGAGTTCGGCGACGCGGCCCGGCGGCTCACCGCGCTCGACCTGGAGCTCGGCTACCGCACGTCGGTCGTCAAGCAGGGTCGCCGCGGGATCGTCACGGCGATCGAGGTGCGCCTCGCCACGGGCCCGGTGGCCGAGGAGGCCGGTCGCGGTGGTGCTGCCTCGGTCGGCACGCCCGTGCGCTACGCGCAGCTCGCGACCGTGCTCGGCATCGGGATCGGCGAGCGCGCCGCCGTCGCCGACGTGCGCGCTGCCGTGCTGCGCCTGCGCGCGTCCAAGGGCATGCTGCTCGATCCCGCCGACCCGGACTCCGCATCCGCGGGCTCGTTCTTCACGAACCCGATCGTCGCGTCCTCGGTCGCCGCCACCCTGCCTCCGGATGCGCCGCGCTACCCGGTCGCGCCGGAGCCGACGGATGTGGCGGTGCCGCTCGACGCGGTCGCGGCGGGGCGCGCCGAGCCGGCGCCGCCGCCCGTGCTGGACGCGCGCGTGAAGCTCTCGGCGGCGTGGCTCATCGAGCGCGCGGGCGTCGCGCGCGGCTTCGCCCTGCCGGGTTCCCGCGCGGCGGTGTCGAGCAAGCACACGCTCGCGCTCGTGAACCGCGGCGGTGCGACGGCATCCGATGTCGCGGAGCTCGCCCGCTACGTGCAGCTGCGCGTCGCGTCGGAGTTCGGCGTGGTGCTCCAGCCCGAACCCCAGCTCATCAACCTGACCCTCTGACGCCGAGTTGCCCTAGAACACCCCAGATTCGGCCCATTTCGGGGCGATCTAGGGCATCTCGGCGAACGAGGAGGGGTCAGTGCGCGAGGTTCAGGTGCGCGCGGTGGTGGTCGGCGCTCTCGATGAGGTCGACGAGCCCGAGGGCGTAGTCCGGTCCCGAGATCTCGCCGCCGGTCGGGCCGCCGAGGGCGACGTCGTCGCCGACCCGGTACTCGCCACGGCGCTCGCCCGGGGCGTGCGCGCCGAACTTCCCCGCGGGGCTCACGGCGACCCAGTCGAGGGTCTCCGGCGTGGCCGGCAGGTCGTCGGCGACGAGCGCCGAGACCGTCGAGAGCTCGTTGTGGTACTCGGCGGGCGCATGGCTCAGGTCGGTGACGAACCGCGGGGCGCCGGGCGCCGGACGCAGCGACGAGAAGCCGGCGACGAGGTAGAGGCGCGCCCCGGCGGCGTCGGCGATGCGCGCGACCGAGCGGTACACGTCGCGGAAGCCGTCCGCGAGCGCTCCGCGCGGCGAGAGGGCTCCGACGACGACATCCGCGCCCTCGATGACGGATGCCAGGGTCGCCTCATCCGTCACGTCGCCCTGCACGTAGTGCACGCCGTCCACGGGCTCTGGGGGTACGGAACGACTGAGTGCCGTGATCTCGTGGCCGCGCGCGGCGGCTTCCGCGACGATGGCCGATCCGGCGTAGCCGGTGCCGCCGAGAACTGTGATGCGAGACATGGAAGCCCTTCGTTCGGTGATGCGCGACCGAGGGTGGCGGTCGCCTCGGTTACTCTAGGTAGGCAGATCACCGAGGGGAAGAAGGTACCTGGTGGTAATCAGCACATCCGCGGTGGCGCTCGCACCCGATCCGTACCAGGCCGGTTGCGCGACGCGCCGCATCCTCGACCGCATCGGCGACCGCTGGACGGTGCTCGTCGTCGGCGTGCTCGGCGAGGGCGATGCGCGCTTCTCCGTGCTGCTGCGCCGCATCGAGGGCATCTCGCAGAAGATGCTCACGCAGACCCTCCGCGGTCTCGAGCGCGATGGGCTCGTGCGCCGCACGGTCTACCCCGAAGTGCCCGTGCGGGTCGAGTACGCGCTCACGGATGCCGGACGCACCCTGCTCGATCCGCTGCGCGCCCTCCAGCGCTGGGCGATCGAGCATCTCGGCGACGTCGAGGCGTCGCAAGCGGGCTACGACGGCGACGCGGTCCGTCCCTAGGGAGCGGGTGGGTCAGAGCAGCCCGAGCTCCATCGCGCGGGTCACCGCGTGGGTGCGGTCGTTGACGCCGAGCTTCTCGAACGCGTGCAGCAGGTGCGTCTTCACGGTCGCCTCGCCGATGAACAGCTGTCGCGCGATGGACGGGTTCGAGGCACCTCCGGCGACGAGTCGCAGGATCTCGAGCTCGCGCGGGCTCAGCGACACCGCGGGGGCGGCGGGCGGCGGCGCCGCGACCCGGCGCACGAGGGCGGCCGCGAGCGACGGCGCGAGCGCGACCTCGCCGCGGGCCACGGCACGGATGCCGGCGAGCACCTCCGCCTCGGGCGCCGCCTTGAGCAGGTAGCCGCTCGCGCCCGCCTCGATCGCGGACAGGATCGCGTCATCCGTCTCGTACGTCGTGAGCACGACGACCCGGATGCCGGGGCGCTCAGCCAGGATGCGCGCGGTCGCGGCGTCGCCGTCGAGCCCGGGCATCCGCAGGTCGGTGAGCACGAGGTCGGGGTCGAGGGCGAGGGCGCGCTCCACGAGCTCGTCGCCGGTCGCGGCCGTGCCGACGACCTCGATGTCGTCGGCGGAGTCGAGCAGCGCGACGATGCCGCCCCGCACGATCGGGTGGTCGTCGGCCACGAGCACCCGGATCACGACGCCGCCCCCGGCAGCCGGATGCTCAGCGTCGTGCCGCGATCGCCCGAGGCCACGGCGAGCGAGCCGTGTACGAGGGCGAGCCGCTCGCGCATGCCCGGGAGGCCGAAGCCCGTCGAGACCGCGGACGCGTCGAAGCCGTGCCCGTCGTCGGCGACGGTGAGCTCGACGCCCGCGTCCGCGGTCACGCGCAGGGCGACGGATGCCGCTCCCGCGTGCGAGCGCACGTTCGCGAGCGCCTCCTGCGCGCAGCGCAGCAGCACGACCTCCGCGTCGCGGTCGAGCGCCGTGTCGACGCGCTCCGCGTCGACGGACACCCGGATGCCGGTCTCCCGCTCGAAGCGCGCCGCGAGCCGGCCCAGTGCGGCGCCGATCCCGCCCTCGAGCCCGGGGGATGCCGTCGCCGCGACGAGCGCGCGCGTCTCGCCGAGCGCGGCCCGCGCCGCCTCCTCGAGCAGGTCGAGCGTCGCGAGGGGGCCGGCGGTCTCCGGCGCGCCGGCGGCGTCCGCCGCGAGCTCGCGGCCGACCTCGCGCCGGGCGCGCTGGGCGAGCAGCACGACGCCCGCGAGGTCCTGGGCGACGGTGTCGTGCAGGTCGCGGGCGAGGCGCTCGCGCTCGGCGGTGACGCCCGCCTCGCGGTGCAGCGCGGCGACGGCCTCCTGCGAGGCGCGCAGCTCGTCGAGCAGGCGCCGGCGCTCCTCGCTCTGCCGCGCCATGCCGGAGATCCACGCGCCGAAGGCGAGGCTGAAGCCGAGCGAGATGAGCTCGATGACCACGGCCTGCGCGATCGAGCTCGCATCGGGCGGGTAGCTCACCGCCATGGCCACGCCGACGCTCGTCGCGAGCGCGAGGTTCGCGACGAGGATGCCGGTGCGGCGGTCGAGCTGGGTCCACACGAGCGGGAACGCGATGCACTGCACGGTCGCGAGCGACGGATGGGCGTACGTGATCGCGGCCGAGGCGACGACGACGATGACGATGAACGCGATCGCGCCGGCCGAGTCCTCCGTGCTGCGGCGCCCGACGAGCAGCCAGCCCGTCACGAGCGCGGCCGCCGCCGATGCGCCGAGCGCGATGCGCCATCCGTCGGGCTGGATCGCGAGCAGCACGCCGACGCAGACGGCGGCGACCACCGCGACCGCCACCGTCCATCCGCGCGCCTCGGTCACTCAGCCATCCTTGCGGATCCAGCGGAACGTGATCCGGCAGAGCACGAGACCGGCGACGAGCCAGACGCCCGTGACGATCGCGGCCTCCGGCAGCTGCCACGAGCCGCTGGCCTCCGCGCTCTCGAACGCCGACGGCAGGAACACGCTGCGCATGCCCTGCGCGAGCCACTTGAGCGGGAA
This sequence comes from Galbitalea sp. SE-J8, assembly GCF_030345695.1. GTDB lineage: Bacteria > Actinomycetota > Actinomycetes > Actinomycetales > Microbacteriaceae > JAUASV01. The sequence continues at coordinate 87,673 of NZ_JAUASV010000005.1, forward strand.
CACGCTCGCGACGTTCTGCAGCCAGCCCGGCAGCTGCGAGAACTGCAGGTAGATGCCCGAGATGAACTGCAGCACGAGCGTGATCGGGATGATGACCGCCGTCGCACTGCGACCGGAGCGCGGGATGCCGGACAGCGCGATCCCGAGCACCGCGGATGTCGCGACGCCGAGCACGAACACCCACGCGAAGGTGAGCCAGCTCGCGGCATCCGCCGGCAGCTCGACCCCGAACGCGAACCGTGCGACGAGCAGGATGAGGGCGGCCTGCAGCGTCGCGGTCACGAGCACCTGGCCGATCTTGCCGATGAAGTAGCTCACCACCGGCAGGGGGGTGCCCGCGAGGCGCTTGAGCGTGCCGTCGCTCTTCTCCTGCGCGATGTCGGTCGCCATGTTCTGCAGGCCGGACAGCAGCACGCCCGCGGCGAGCATGGCCGGCAGGTAGAACCGGGCCGCGGAGACCCCGGGCCCGAACGGCTGCTCGCTGAACGCCACCGAGAAGATCGTCAGCAGCACGAGCGGGAACAGGAAGGTGAAGAACACCGTGTCGCCCTGCCGGAAGTAGCTGCGCACCTCGTACCGGGCGCGGGCGAGCCCGAGCCGGACGGTGCGCACCCCCGCCGGCTGCGCGGGCGTCGCGGAGCCCGCGCCGGCGCCGTCTCGACGCCCCGTCGTCGTGTCGTCGCTCATCGCGCGTCCTCCCGTTCTGCGCTGTCGGTCTCGGGTTCGCCGACGAGGCCGAGGTAGATGTCCTCGAGGCTCGGGCGCACGATCTCGAGCTCGGACGGCTCCGCGCCGCCGTTCTCCGCGAGGAGCCGGGCGACGAGCGCACCCGGCTCGTCGGTGCGCACGGCGCGGTCGCCGGCATCCGTCCGCCAGCGCACGATCGGGACCCGCGCGGTCGGCCCGCCGAGCTCGTCGAGCGGGCCGAGGGCGAGCATCCGCCCGTTCGCGATGACGCCCGCGCGGGTCGCGAGCTGCGCGGCCTCGTCGAGGTAGTGCGTCGTGAGCAGGATCGAGGTGCCCTCGGCCTGCAGCTGACGGATGAGGTCCCAGAACGCGCGCCTGGCCTGCGGGTCGAACCCCGTCGTCGGCTCGTCGAGGAAGAGCAGCTCGGGCCGGCCGATGATGCCGAGGGCGACGTCGACCCGGCGGCGCTGGCCGCCGGAGAGTCGCGAGATGCGGCTGCGCGCCTTGTCGGCGAGGCCGACCGCGGCGATCACCTCGTCGACGTCCCGGGGGTGCGCGTAGTAGCCGGCGAACTGCGCGAGCTGCTCGCGCACCGTCGCCGAGCCGGTCTCGCCGGTGGACTGCAGCACGATGCCGAGCCGCGCCTTCCAGTCGAGGCCGCCGTGCGCCGGGTCGACCCCGAGCACGCTCACCTCGCCGCCCGTGCGGTCGCGGTAGCCCTCGAGGATCTCGATGGTCGTGGACTTGCCGGCCCCGTTCGGGCCGAGCAGCGCGAAGGTCTCCCCGCGCTCGATCGTGAAGCTCACGTCCTCGACGGCCGGGTGCTCCCCGTAGCTCTTGCGGAGGTTCCGCACGCTGACGACTGATTCCATGCCCTCAGCGTGCCCGGGTGCCGGCACGGGCGGCAGCCCCCATCCGTTCGACCCGCCCTCCACCGACCGGTGGACCCGGGGGCCGGGATTCAGGGGCGCTGGGTGCGCCGCAGGAGCGCGAGCAGGCCCTGCAGCAGGATGAATCCGCCCACCACGAGCGCCCCGACGACGACCGCCCCGCCCCAGACCTGGAGGCTCCCGCATGACGCGCGTGCTCATCGTCGACGACCACTCGATCTTCCGCTCGGGACTGCGCGCCGACCTGGACGCGGACCTCGAGGTGGTCGGCGAGGCCGGGGACGCGGATGCGGCGGTCGCCGCCATCGGGCGCCTCACCCCCGTGGTCGTGCTGCTCGACGTGCACCTGCCCGGCGGCGCCGGCGGGCGCGGGGCCGAGGTGGTGCGGCGGGTGGTCGCGGGTGCTGGTGCTGGTGCTGGTGCTGGTGCTGGTGCGGGTGCGGTGCGGTTTCTCGCCCTCTCGGTCTCCGACGCGGCGGAGGACGTCGTCGGCGTCATCCGGTCGGGCGCCCGCGGGTACATCACGAAGGGCTCGTCGGGGGCGGAGGTGTCTGCCGGGGTGCGGGCCGTGGCATCCGGGGACGCGGTGTTCTCGCCGCGCCTGGCGGGCATCGTGCTCGACGCGTTCGGCGCGGTCGCGGGGGAGCAGGCGTCGACCGACGACGAGCTCGACCGGCTCTCGGCGCGCGAGCGCGAGGCAAGCTGCTCTGACGACCAGCTGAGGGGTCGCATTCCGTCGGAATGGGGGAGCGGATATTGACCGGATGCGTCCCCTCAGCGGCGAGCGATGGCGCTCCGACGGCGAGCGTGTAGTATGCAACTTGTATACAAGGAGGAACGGATGCCGGCCACGAGCGAGTCCGCGGCGAGTCGTGCCTATGCGTCCATGCGCGCGCGCATCCTCGACGGCGAGCTGCCGGGCGGCTCCCTCGTGAGCGAGAACGAGATCGCCGCGCAGCTCGGGGTGAGCCGCACGCCGGTGCGCGAGGCGTTCCATCGGCTGCAGACCGAGGGCTGGATGCAGCTCTACCCGAAGCGCGGAGCGGTCGTCGTGCCGATCGGCCGGCGCGAGGCCCGCGACGTGCTCGAGGCACGCCGCGTGATCGAGGAGTGGGCGGCATCCGGCCTCGACGACGCGGCGCGGGCGGCCCTCGCGGAACGCCTCGTCGAGCTCGCCGACGAGCAGGAGCGCGTCGCGGGCACGCGTGACCTCGACGAGTTCGCGCGCCTCGACGCCAGGTTCCACCAGGAGATCGTCGACGCCGGCGGCAACGACGTGCTCTCCGCGGTGTACCGCGGGTTCGACGACCGGCAGCGGCGGATGACGTCCCGGGCCGTCGCCGCCGAGCCGGCACGCCTGGACCGGGTGGTCGAGCAGCACCGCCGGCTGGCGGCCGCGCTCGGCGCCGGGAGCACGTTCGCCGAGGTGCTCGAGCGGCACTTCGCGGACATCCACCGCGAGCTCACCGCGGACTAGCGCGAGCGCGCAGCACGACTGCCGCACGGCGCGACCGGCACGCAGCACGACCAACACAGCACCCGACCAGCACGCAGCACGACCAACGCAGCGACCAGCACGCAGCGTGACCAACGCAGCACGACCAGCACCCAGCACGACCAGCGCGGCACCCGACCACGACGAAGGAGAACGACCGGTGACGGCCGATACAGGCACCGTTCCCGTGCGGAGCGTCCGCTCCGCCGCCCCAGCGCGGGGCCGCATCCGTCCGCGAGGCCGGACCGGCCCGCGCGCCTGGCTCGGGGGCGCCGCGGCGCTCGTCGCGGTGGGTTGGGGCGGCAACGAGTTCACCCCGCTGCTCGTGCTGTACCGGCAGGCGGACGGCCTGACGGCGCTCGCGGTCGACGTGCTGCTCGGCGTGTACGTGCTCGGCATCGTCCCGGGTCTGCTGCTCGGCGGACCGCTGTCCGACCGCTACGGCCGCCGGCCGTTCATGCACGTCGCGGCGGCACTGTGCGTGCTCGGGTCGGGCGTGCTCGCGCTCGGCGATCTGTTCCCCGGCGCGCTGCTCGCGGGACGCCTGCTCTCGGGCCTCGCCCTCGGCGTCGTGATGGCGGTCGGCACGAGCTGGGTGAAGGAGCTCTCCGAGCCGCCGTTCGACCCGCGCGGCACGTCCGGTGCGGGGGCGCGGCGGGCATCCCTCGCCCTCACCGTGGGGTTCGGCACGGGCGCGGTCGCCGCGGCACTGCTCGCGCAGTTCTCGCCGCTGCCGGAGGTGCTGCCCTACGCCGTGAACGTCGTGGCGACGCTCGCGGCGTGGGCGCTCCTGTCCGCGTCGCCCGAGACGCGGGCCCGGTCCGCCGCGCCCGGGCGGCTCCGCGACGACCTGCGGGTGCCGGCCGCACGGCACCGCCGCTTCCTCTTCGTGGTCGTGCCCATGGCGCCCTGGGTGTTCGGCTCGGCGGCGAGCGCCTACGCCGTGCTGCCGGTGGTGCTGTCGTGGCGGATGCCGGGGTTCGGCGTCGGCGCGGCCGGCCTGTTCTGCTTCGTGGCGATCGGCGCGGGCGTGCTCAGCCAGCAGGCGGCGAAGCGCATCGACTCGCCGCACTCGGCGCGCGCGATCGTCGTCGCACTCGCGGTCGCCGCGCTCGGCATGGGGCTCGCGGCGGTGGCGGCGTTCGCGGCGAGCGTCGCGATCGGGCTCGTCGCGGCCGCGGCCCTCGGCGCGGCCTACGGCCTGCTGCTCGTCTCGGGGCTGCTCGAGGTGCAGCGCATCGCCGGCCCGGACGACCTCGCCGGGCTCACCGCCGTCTACTACTCGATCAGCTACCTGGGCTTCTTCGTGCCGGCCGCGCTCGCGATCGCATCCGTCGCCTGGGGCTACCCGGCGCTGTTCCTCGTCGGCGTGGTGGCCGCCGCGATCTGCTGCGGCGTCGTCGCGCTCCGCTACCGCGCGCACCTGCCGCTGCCGCGCTGACGAGCGCCCGGCAGCGGCCGCGCGCACCTGCCCCGGCCGCGCCGACGGCCGCGCAGCGGGCGATCCGGCGGCACGGCGATCAGGCGAAGAGCCGCTGCAGGCGTGCGACGCCCTCGAGCAGGTCGTCGTCGCCGAGGGCGTACGAGAGCCGCAGGTAGCCCGAGGGCCCGAACGCCTCGCCCGGCACCACGGCGACCTCGGCCTGCTCGAGGATGAGGTCGGCGAGCTCGAGCGTCGTGGTCGGGGTGACGCCGCCCCAGCTGCGGCCGAGCAGGCCGCGCACGTCGGGGTAGACGTAGAACGCGCCGTGCGGCGTCGGGCAGATCACGCCGTCGATCGCGGAGAGTCCCGCGACGATGAGCCTGCGACGCCGGTCGAACGCGTCGCGCATGACGGATGCCGACTCCTGCGGCCCGGTGAGCGCGGCGATCGCGGCGCGCTGCGACACGTTCGAGACGTTGGACGAGAGGTGCGACTGCAGGTTCGCGGCGCCGGCGATCGCGTCGGCCGGGCCGATCATCCAGCCGACCCGCCATCCGGTCATGGCGTAGGTCTTCGCGACGCCGTTGACGAGGATCGTCTGCGCGGCGAGCTCCGGCACGGCCTGCACGATGGAGACCGCGGTCACGCCGTCGTAGGTCAGGTTCTGGTAGATCTCGTCCGAGACCACCCAGACGCCGTGCTCGAGCGCCCAGCGGCCGATCGCCTCCGTCTCGGCGGGCGTGTACACGGCGCCGGTCGGGTTCGACGGCGACACGAACACGAGCAGCTTGGTGCGCTCCGTGCGGGCCGCCTCGAGCTGCTCGACCGTGACCTTGTACTCCTGGCCGGCACCCGCGAACACCTCGACGGGCACGCCGCCGGCGAGCTTGATCGCCTCGGGGTAGGTCGTCCAGTACGGCGCGGGCAGCAGCGCCTCGTCGCCGTCGTCGAGCAGCGTCGCGAACGCCTGGTACACCGCCTGCTTGCCGCCGTTGGTGACGATCACCTGCGATGCGGGCACGGCGAGCCCGCTGTCGCGCAGCGTCTTGGCGGCGATCGCCTCGCGCAGCTCCGGCAGGCCGGCGGCGGGCGTGTACCGGTAGTTCTTCGGATCGAGCACCGCAGCGGATGCCGCCTCGACGATGTGCGCGGGCGTCGCGAAGTCCGGCTCTCCCGCCGCGTAGGAGATGACCGGCCGGCCGGCCGCCTTCAGTGCCTTCGCCTTCGCGTCGACCTTGAGGGTCGCGGACTCGGCGATGGCGGCGATGCGGGAGGAGATGCGGTGGGGGCTCGGCACGACGTCCAGCGTACCGGCGCCGAATTCCCCGGCCCGGCCGGATGACGTACACTCGACTGAAGTGGTGGGGAGCACCAAGCTTCGCCGTGCCCGCTAACCGGCGATGAACGTTGGTCGGCGGCGCACGGTCGCGCGGAACTCCTCCCCTCGGCGGTCCGGCCATCCGGGCGCCTAGGGCGGTAGCTCAATTGGCAGAGCAGCGGTCTCCAAAACCGCAGGTTGCAGGTTCGATTCCTGTCCGCCCTGCAGGGCCGTGTTCGAATGGACGCGGTGTTCGAGTGAACGCGGTTCGGCATCCGTGCGGATGCCGGCCGGTGATCTCGGATGACAAGTGATCCGAACGACGAAACTGTCGGAAGGTTGGACGAGAGTGGCACGCAAGATCATCGACGAGCCCAGTGAGGACGTCGTCGCCAACGCGCGGAAGGATCGCGCCGAACGGCGCAACCCGTTCGCGCGGGTCGCCCTGTTCATCCGCCAGGTCATCGCCGAGCTGCGCAAGGTCGTCACGCCGACGCGGCGGGAACTTGTGAGCTTCACGCTCGTGGTGCTCGTCTTCGTCATCATCATGATGGCGATCGTCGGCGCGCTCGACTGGGTGTTCTCCCTCGCGGTGAACGTCGTCTTCGGCAGCAACGAGCAGTAGGGTCGCCCGGCGACCGGGCCGGTTCGCCGGCCCACACGAAATGGAATGAGAATCGTGGCGGACAACCACCAGAACGACATCGACCTCGCGACCGCTGCGGAGCAGTCGTCGGAGGAGGACGAGGCCCAGGAGGGCGACACCCTCGCCGCCGAGGAGCGCAGCGTCGACTCGGCCGAGCACCGCGCCCTGCACGTCGAGGACGAGTCGGCGGATGACGCCGGCGACCTCCAGGGACTGCTCGACGCGCTCGACGCGGCCGTCGACACCGAGGCGGATGCCGTCGTCGACGACGCCCTGGACATCGACTCGGACGACGAGTCGGAGGCCGCCGCGGAGGCGACCGACGACGAGGAGGACGACGGAGACGAGGAGGACGACGACGTGACGCCCTACGACGGCCCGGACGTCAACGGTCCCGATGACCGTCCGACCGAGTACACCGACCCGGCCGACATCGTCGAGGCGGAGATCGAGGCGGAGGAGGCCGTCGAGGTCGACCCGTACGAGGAGTTCAAGCTCGAGCTGCGCGGCAAGCCGGGCAAGTGGTACGTCATCCACTCCTATGCGGGCTTCGAGAAGCGCGTGAAGCAGAACATCGAGAACCGCAAGGTCTCGATGTCGATGGAGGACTACGTCTTCGAGGTGCAGGTGCCGATGGAGGACGTGGTCGAGATCAAGAACGGCCAGCGCAAGCTCGTCAACCGGGTGCGCATCCCGGGCTACGTGCTCGTGCGGATGGACCTCAACGAGGACAGCTGGTCGGTCGTGCGTCACACCCCCGGCGTGACGGGCTTCGTCGGCAACTCGCACAACCCGACGCCGCTGCGCTTCGACGAGGCGTTCAGCATGCTCAAGAGCCTCGTGCAGGTCGTCGAGGCCCCGGCCGCGAAGAGCGCCGCGGGCGGCGCGGCCTCGAAGGGCAAGGCGGTCAGCCGCTCGATCCCGGCCGAGGTCGACTTCGAGATCGGCGAGACGATCACGATCAAGGAGGGCTCGTTCGCGGGTCTTCCGGGCACGATCAACGAGATCAAGCCGGAGAGCGGCAAGCTCACGGTGCTCGTGTCGTTGTTCGAGCGCGAGACGCCGGTCGAGCTGTCGTTCGACCAGGTCACGAAGCTCTGACCCGCTCCGCTGGTCGAGGAGCGCACCCGCTCCGCTGGTCGAGGAGCGCACCTCCTCCGCTGGTCGAGGAGCGCACGAGCGTAGCGAGTACGCGTCTCGAGACCACAGCACGCATTGCCCCGAAGCGGGCGGCACCCCGGTGCCGCCCGCTTCGTCGTCCAAACGGATGCCGTCAGCCGGCCCGTCGACGCACCTCACGCCGAGCGGCGCCGACCGTCCTGCGCACGCGGAATGAACATCGCGAGGTCGAGCCCCTCGAGCAGGTCTCCCGGCTCGACGCCGAGCGCGGCAGCGATGCGCACGAGCGAGTGCACGTTCGGCATCCCGCGTCCGCCCTCGTAGGCGCGGATGTTCGACGAGTCGATGTCTGTCGCGGCGGCGAGCTGTCGTCCGACTGACGGCCAGCCGGTGGTACACCGCGCCCGCGGTGGTACACTCGGTCGATGCCGACCACCCGCCCGCGCTACCAGATCACCGAGACGGATGAGGTGGCGCGCGCCCTCGACGCGGCCGAGCGCCGGTGGCCCGGTGAGCCGCGATCGCGCCTGCTCGTGCGCCTCGTCATCGAGAACGGCGCCCGCGTCGCCGAGCTGACCGAGGAGGAGGCCGCTCGTCGCGCTGCCGCCGTCGACTCGCTTGCGGGCAGTTTCGCCGGGGTCTACCCCGAGGGCTATCTCGAGGAGCTCCGTTCCGACTGGCCCGAGTGAGCGGGCCGACGTGATCGTGCTCGACGCGAGCGTGATGATCGCCGCACTCGATCGGACGGATGCCCATTTCCGCCGGGCGAAAGCCATCCTCCGCAGCGCCGGCCGTGAGCGTCTCGTGGCTCATCGGATCACGCTCGCCGAGGTGCTTGTGCGCCCAGCGGGCGCGGGCAAGGACGATGCCGTCGCCTCGGCTCTCGACGCGATGGGAGTCGGACGACTGGACGAGCCCGACGATCCGCGCGTGCTGGCGCAGCTTCGCGCGCGCCATGGGCTGAAGATGCCGGACTGTTGCGTGCTTCACGCCGCGCTGCGTGACGGCGCCCGGCTGGCGACCTTCGACGAGCGGCTCGCAGGAGCCGCCCGTGCGGAGGGCGTGGCGGTGGTGCGTCGCGCCGGCGACTGACCGGTCACCGCACTGGCGGGCAACCCCACCATCCGCGTATCATGAACAGGTTGTCCGGGCGCTGGCGTGCCCGCGCGCAGCACCACCGCATCCGGGAGTCGCCCGGATGTCGGGAGCGCGTCCGCAGGACGCACGACAGAAGGGAGCGCTTCATGGCGCCCAAGAAGAAGGTGACGGGGCTCATCAAGCTCCAGATCCAGGCCGGTGCGGCCAACCCCGCTCCGCCGATCGGACCGGCTCTCGGTCAGCACGGCGTGAACATCATGGAGTTCTGCAAGGCGTACAACGCCGCGACCGAGTCGCAGCGCGGCAACGTCATCCCGGTGGAGATCACCGTCTACGAGGACCGTTCGTTCACGTTCGTCCTGAAGACCCCGCCGGCGGCCGAGCTCATCAAGAAGGCCGCGGGCGTCGCCAAGGGCTCGTCCACGCCGCACACGGTCAAGGTCGCGAAGCTCACGCGTGAGCAGGTCCGCGCCATCGCCGAGCAGAAGCAGGTCGACCTCAACGCGAACGACATCGAGGCGGCCGAGAAGATCATCGCGGGCACCGCCCGCTCGATGGGGATCACGGTGGAGGCGTAATCATGGCGACCAAGTCCAAGGCATACCGCACCGCCGCCGAGAAGATCGAGGACGGCAGGTTCTACACGACGGCCGAGGCGGTCGACCTCGCGAAGGTCACCGGTTCGGCGAAGTTCGACTCGACCGTCGAGGTCGCGCTCAAGCTCGGCGTCGACCCCCGCAAGGCGGACCAGATGGTGCGCGGCACCGTCATCCTCCCGCACGGCACGGGCAAGACCGCTCGCGTCATCGTGTTCGCGACGGGTGCGGCGGCCGAGGCCGCGATCGCGGCCGGAGCGGATGAGGTCGGCGGCGCCGAGCTCATCGAGAAGGTCGCGGGCGGGTACACGTCGTTCGACGCGGCCGTCTCCACCCCGGAGCTCATGGGCCAGGTCGGCCGACTCGGCAAGGTGCTCGGCCCGCGCGGTCTCATGCCCAACCCGAAGACCGGCACGGTCACCCCGAACCCGGCCAAGGCCGTCGAGGAGATCAAGGGCGGCAAGATCGAGTTCCGCGTCGACAAGCACGCCAACGTGCACTTCGTCGCGGGCAAGGCCTCGTTCTCGCCGGAGCAGCTCAACGAGAACCTCAAGGCGGCGATCGACGAGATCGTGCGCGTGAAGCCGTCGAGCTCGAAGGGCCGCTACATCACGAAGGCGACCGTCTCGACGACGTTCGGCCCCGGCATCCCGGTGGATGTCGCGACCCTCGCCTGAGCGCTTCGAGACGGCCGTAACCGGCCTCCTCGGCGGGTTCCTCAGCCCGGCGAACGCCTCACGAAACGAAGGCTCCGCGCAGCACGCGCGGAGCCTTCGTCGTTCCGGACGCGACCCCCATCACGTCCGGCTCGCGAGGGCTCAGCCGTCGCAGACCTTGAGCACGATCTTGCCGCGCGTGTGCCCCGTCTCGAGCGCCGTGTGCGCTGCCGCAGCGTCGTCGAGGTCGAAGACCTGATCGACGTAGACCCGCACGTCGCCCGACTGCAGCAGCCGCGAGACGACCGCGAGCGTCGATCCGTCGGGGGTGTACTTGAACGTCGTGGCGCGCACGCCCGCGGCGGCGGCGTCGTCGATGAGACTCGGCCAGCTGCCGGTCGGGGCGTTGATGAGCAGCCCGCCGGGCCGCAGCACGCGGAGCGATCGGGTGCCGGTCTCATCCGCGGTGTTGCCGACGAGATCGATGACGACGTCGACGTTCGAGACGGCGTCCTCGAACCGGTCGACGGAGTGGTCGACGACCTCGGCCGCGCCGAGCTCGCGCAACCAGCCGACGTTGCGCGTCGAGGCGGTCGCGATGACGTACGCACCGAAGTACTGGGCGAACTGCACGGCGAAATGACCGACCCCGCCCGCCCCGGCGTGGATCAGGATGCGCTGGCCCTCGTGCGCCTTCGCGATCTCGACGACCATGCCCCACGCGGTGAGCGCGGCGAGCGGGACCCCCGCCGCCTCGACGTGCGAGAGCGCGGCCGGCTTGCGCGTGAGGTGGAGAGCGGATGCCGTGACGTACTCCGCGTAGCTTCCCGCCGAGCGCGGCACGGGCGTGATGCCGTAGACCTCGTCGCCCGGCTTGATCGGGTGCGCCTCGTAGGGCGACTCGACGACGATCCCGCTGAACTCGTTGCCGAGGATCGCCGGATAGGCGAGCGACGCCGCGACGCCCTTGCCCGAACGCGTCTTCGCGTCGATCGGGTTCACGCCCGCGGCGACGACCTTGACGAGGAACTCGGCATTGACCTTCGCGGGGAGTGGTCGCTCGGCGACGGTCAACGCGTCCGGTCCGCCCGCGCCTTCGATGACGACGGCCCGCATGGTGCCCATTGCAACCCTTCCTGGTCGACGACCAGTCAACGCAGGCAATGATTCGGCGCTGTTACGAGGGTGTCACCTCGGTGGAAACTATGCGGACCGTAGGATGCGGGGTCATGGGACAGGGCGTCGGCGCGATCCGGCTGATCGCGGCGATCGCATCCGCCACGGCCGTCGTGGTCACGGCCCACGGCTCGCTCGATGCGGGCCGGTTCGTGCTCGTGAACTTCTTCGGGTGTTTCACCGTGCAGGGCAACCTGATCTGCGTCGCCGTGTTCGCGGCGGCCGGCATCGCCGGCCTGACGGGCGGGCGCCAGGGCACCGTGCTCGTGTTCGCGCGGGCCGCCGCGACGGTGTACATCGTGATCGTCGGGCTCGTCTACAACACCCTGCTGACCGGAGTCGACGTGGGAACGGTCGTGCCGTGGACGAACGCCGTGCTCCACGTCGTGCTGCCGGTGTACGCGGCCGTCGACTGGCTCGTCGTCGGCGACCGGCCGGCGTTGCGCTGGTCGCGCCTGCCGCTCGTGCTCGGGTATCCGATCGTCTGGGTCGCGGTGGTGCTCCTCCGCCAGGTCGCCGAGGGTGCCGGCGGATGGGTGCCCTACCCGTTCCTCAACCTCGCGCGCCTCGGCGCCGGGGTCTGGTTCTGGGTCGCGGTGATCGCCGTCGCGTTCGTTCTCGTCGGGGCGCTCGTGTGGTGGGCGAGTCGCTGGCGCGGCATCATCCGGGCGCGCTGATCCTGGCGCGCTGACCCGGGCGCTTCACGCGACAGGGCGGTCCGGAGAGAGCTCCGGACCGCCCTGCCGCGATCATCGCCCGCGGATGCGGTGACCGGCTACTTCGTGACCTTCAGCTTGAACGTCTTCGTCGCCGCCGTGAACGTGCCCGACTCGAACACGACCTTGATCGTGTAGGTGCCCTTCTTGAGCTTGGGCAGCGTGACCGACTTCGCCTTGGTGCCCTTGAGCGACACCGACGTGAATCTGGTCGTGCTGTAGTAGACCTTCGCCGTGCCCTTCGGGCTCACCGTCGAGCCGCCCTTGCTGAGAGCGACCTTGACCTTGAGCTTGGTCTTCGCGGTGATCTTCTTCGACGCCGGCGTGACCGTCAGCTTGGTGGTGTCCTTGGCGAGCACCTCGGCCGACGGGATCACGCCATCCGAGTGTCCCTGCGCGAACGAGGAGACGCCGACACGGATCCTCTTGCCGACATCGCCCTTGGCGATCGTGTAGGAGCTGCCGTCGGCACCCGCGATCGGGGCGCCGTTGCGGTACCAGTGGTACGTGTACACGGCGCCGCCCACGGTGGGAGCCGACACGACCGCCTTGAGGGCCTTGCCGAACGTGGCGGTGCCGGCCAGCGTGACGACGGGCGCGTCGGGGTCGCCGAGCGCGACCGGGACCGTGCTCTCCGAGTACAGCTGCGAGCTGCCGTAGCCCACCTGGCGGACGGTGGCGGTGACGCTGAGGCTCTGGCCGAGCTGCGCGGTCGTCGGTGCGAAGGTCTGCGCGGTCGCCCCGGGGATCACGCCGTGGTCGGCGTACCACTGGTAGCTCGCGGTGACGGCGCCGGCCGGGAGGGTGGCGGTGAGCAGCGAGCCGACCTTCGGCTCACCGGTGACCGCGACCTTGCGCGGCGCGGTGAGCAGTGTCAGCGCCTTCGGCGCGGCAGCGGTCGCGGGCAGTCGGACGGCGCCGAGGTCCGTGGTGGCGCCGACGGCGACCGGGATCACGGTGTCGAAGTACTCGCTCGGGTAGCCGCTCGCCCACGCGCTGCCGCCGTAGTAGGTTCCGGGCTTGAGCCCGCCGACCACGACCGTGCCCGCGAAGTCCGAGACCCAGGTCGCCGCCACGGGGTCGTAGTGCTCGGCCGAGTAGGCGTCGCGGCCTCCCACGTACTTGCCCTGGGCGTCGTACCCGCTGTTGATCTGGGCGCTGCCGGAGTAGGTGCCCGGAGCCCCGAGCGTCACCCCGTTGACGTCCTGGATGGTGACGGACACCGCCCCCGCGTTGCGGGCGAGCGTCTGCGGGAACGTCGTGACGGATGCCGCGCCGCTCGTCACGGTGAACTGCGGGGCCATGTCGCTCCACTCGTCCGATCCGGTCGAGGTCTGCTCGGTCGAGTAGATCGCCGAGCTGGAGCTCGTCGGCGAGAACCAGAACGCGTAGCTCCCGTCGCTCAGCGTGTCGGTGAGGCTCCAGGCGCCGGACGCGTCGGTGAGCTCGTCGTCGACCCAGTACCAGTTGCCGCTCGCCGGGTCGAGCCGCTCCAGCTCGACCCACACGCCCGTGGCCGGTGCGCCCGCGTCGAGCACGGTGCCGGTGAGAGTGACGGGCGGTGCGTCGGCTGACGCAGCGGTGGTGCCGAGGAGAGTGCCGCCGAGGGCCAGAGCCCCGGCCGCGGTGACGCCGATGAGGCGTCGTGCGTAGGTGGGTTTCACGTGCTGCTCCTTTGCAGAGGTGGACTCGGCCGCCCTGGCCAAGTCGAGACGAACTCGTCCCCACTCGTGAGCATAGACCCGCAGGGACCGCGAGGAAGACCCAATGTCGTGCGCCCGGCGCCCGGCGCCCGGCGTCCGATCCGCGCGCGTCAGCGACGCAGTCGGGTCAGCACGTGCTCCGCGTAGGCGAGCAGCATGTGGATCTCGTTCTCGTCGCGGTCGACCCAGCGGCACTGCGGCTCGGCGTCCACGGGCACGAAGTCGCGGTGCTGCTCCCAGACGACGAGGGTGCGCTCCGCGCCGAGCACGTACTGCTGCCACCACACCTGACGCAGGTAGGACCGCGGGATCGAGCGCCAGGCGGATGCCGTCGTCTTGATCTCGCACAGCACGAGCGTCGTGTCGTGCACGGCGACGCCGTCGGGAGTGGCGAGGTGCCGGACGTCGGCGTCGGCGTGGAACAGCAGCTCGTTCGGCGCGATGCGGTGCTCGCGCGACACCCAGCGGGCGATCTCCGGTTCGCGTGCGCGGCCGTGCGCGGTGAAGTCGTTGCCGCCGAACCCGGTGCCGAGCAGCTTGTCGACGGCCACCTGCTCGGCCGCGCGGACGCTCGTGAGGCGGGCGGCATCCGTCGCGGTGACGCCGTGGGCGCGGGCGCGCAGCCAGGCGACCCGGTCGCTCGCCGAGGCGACGACGCGCTGGGTGTGCGGACGGCGCGGGGCGACCGGCTCGTCCCACAGCGCGAGGGTGGGCTGCACGGCGGTCACCGCTCCATCATCGCCGCCGGCGACGACATCCGCGCGACGCCGCGCGCGTCGCAGCGACGGCCCGGCCACACAGGCCGCTCATAGGAAACTCTCAATACTGGGGAGGGTGACCGAGACGCACGCCCCCCGCCAGCCGCTGCCGCGCATCACCCGGGCCGACGGCAGCCCGATCCGCGCGCTCGTCGTCGACGACGAGGAGTCGCTCACCGACCTGCTCTCGATGGCCCTGCGCTACGAGGGCTGGGAGGTGCGCATCGCGGCCGACGGGCAGAAGGCGCTCTCGACCGCGCGGGAGGTGCGCCCCGACGTCATCGTGCTCGACGTGATGCTGCCCGACATCGACGGGTTCCAGGTGCTCACCCGGCTGCGCAACGACGGGGTGCAGACGCCCATCCTCTTCCTCACCGCGAAGGACTCGCTCGACGACCGCATCGCGGGTCTCACCGTCGGCGGCGACGACTACGTGACGAAGCCGTTCAGCCTCGAGGAGCTCGTCGCGCGCCTGCGCGGTCTCATCCGCCGCTCCGCGATGGTCACCGCGGGGGAGGAGGACTCCTTCATCACCGTCGGCGACCTCACTCTCGACGAGGACACCTACGAGGTGTACCGCGGCGACACGCTCGTCGAGCTGACCGCGACGGAGTTCGAGCTGCTGCGCTACCTGATGCGCAACCCGCGTCGGGTGCTCAGCCGCAACCAGATCCTCGACCGGGTCTGGTCGTACGACTTCGGCGGCACGTCATCCGTCGTCGAGATCTACATCTCCTACCTGCGCAAGAAGATCGACACGCTCGGCCCGGCGATGATCCACACCGTGCGCGGGGTCGGCTACGTGCTCAAACCGGTGCCATGACCGGAACCGGTGCGGCGCGCGAGCGGATGACGCGGCCGTGGACGCTGCGCCGGCGCCTCGTGCTCGGCACGGTCGCGCTGCTCGCGGTGCTCGGCGTCGTGATCGGCACGGTGAGCGTGCTCACCCTGCAGACGTCCCTGACCGTCAAGCTCGACCAGGAGCTGCGGGAGGCGCTCGGCCGGGGGCCCGGTCCCGCGGGCCTCGGACCGGGCGCGCTGCTGTGGCAGCGGATCGACGGGGAACCGGCGGCGGGCTCCGTGCTCGGCGACGAGGTGTCCCGCACGGGCGGCGGCCCGCCGGTGCTGACCCCGATCGCGTTGACCGCGCGGCAGCTCGCCGAGGTCGGGGCGATCACGCGCGATGGACGACCGACGACGGTGACGCTCACCGGCCTCGGGGCGTATCGCATCGTCGCGTTCGAGTCGCGCGTGTACGGGTCGGTCGCGATCGGCCTGCCGATGACGGAGGTGACGTCCACGGTGACGACGGTGGCCGCCGTCGTGTTCATCGTCGTGCTCGTCGTGCTCGCACTCGCCGCGATCGCCGGCGCCGCCGTCATCCGCTCGGCGCTGCGCCCGCTCGAGCGCGTCACGGCGACGGCGTCGCACGTCTCCGAGCTGCCGCTCGAGCGCGGCGGGGTCGCGCTCGAGGCGCGCGTGCCCGAGGCGGATGCCGACGACCGCACCGAGGTCGGCCGCGTGGGCGCGGCGATCAACCGCATGCTCGGGCACATCGCCGGTGCGCTCGCCCTGCGGGACGCGAGCGAGGGCAAGCTCCGCACGTTCGTCGCCGACGCGAGCCACGAGCTGCGCACGCCGCTCGCCTCGATCCGCGGCTACGCCGAGCTCACCCGGCGCAGCGGACACGTGCTGCCCGACGACGTGGTGCACGCGCTCGGTCGCATCGAGTCGGAGAGCGTGCGCATGACGAGCCTCGTCGAGGACCTGCTGCTGCTCGCCCGCCTCGACGACGGCCGGGAGCTGGAGAAGCAGCCCGTCGATCTCGTGCCGCTGCTCGCGGACGCGGTGAGCGACGCCTACGCGGCCGGACAGGATCACGACTGGGCGCTCGACGCGCCCGGCACCCCGGTCCTCGTGACGGGCGACGCGCCGCGGCTGCACCAGGTCGTCGTCAACCTGCTCGCCAACGCGCGGGTGCACACGCCCGCCGGCACGCACGTCGTCGCGGCGGTGACGGTGGACGGAGACGTCGCGCGCGTGTCGGTGACGGATGACGGACCAGGCATCGCCCCCGAGGTGCTGCCGACCGTGTTCGAGCGCTTCGTGCGCGGTGACGGCTCGAGGGCGCGGGTCGGCGGCGGCCCGGGCTCGGGCGCGCGCTCCGGCTCGGGCAGCACGGGACTCGGTCTCGCGATCGTCTCCGCGGTGGTCGCGGCGCACGACGGCACGGTCGACGTCGCGAGCGAACCGGGTCGCACGGTGTTCACGGTGACGCTGCCGCTCGCCGCGACGGCGCCGCGCGCCTGACCGCGCACCCGCACCCGCCCGCGCGACCGCGGTTGCGCACGGATGCGTTCCCGCGTACGCTGTCCGAGGCCCAAGACCGCCGGTCATCGGTGTGCGCGCGAGCGGACACCGATCGAAGAGTCCCGAGAGGGACGACCTGCGCAGGTGAACGAATCAGACTCGCGGATGGCGACATCCGTGCCGAAGCTCCGTGCGCCTGCGCTCGGAGCTTTTTCCGTTTCACGACGAAGCACGGTCGGGCCGACGAATCCCAGAAGGAGTGCCATGGCGAACAAGGAAGCATCGGTCGCCGAGCTCACGGACAAGTTCCGCGACTCGAACGCCGTTCTGCTCACCGAGTACCGCGGTCTCACGGTGGCTCAGCTCAAGCAGCTGCGCACGAGCATCAGTGCAGACGCGACCTACGCCGTGGTGAAGAACACGCTCACCAAGATCGCCGCCAACAACGCGGGGATCCAGGCGTTCGACGATGCCCTCGCGGGCCCGTCGGCGATCGCGTTCGTGCACGGCGACACCGTCGCCGTCGCGAAGGCGCTGCGTGACTTCGCCAAGGCGAACCCCCTCCTCGTGGTGAAGAGCGGTTACTTCGACGGTAACGCCCTCACCGAGGCGGAGGTCACCAAGCTCGCCGATCTCGAGAGCCGTGAGGTGCTGCTGGCCAAGCTGGCCGGCGCCTTCAAGGCCTCGCTCTTCGGTGCGGCTTACGTGTTCAACGCGCCCCTCGCGCAGGCCGTTCGCACGGTCGACGCGCTGCGCGACAAGCAGGAGTCCGCGGCCTGACCGCGGTTTTCGAACCAGACGCCGCGGCCTCGGCTGCGGCGCCGACCAGCACACAACAAGGAGTACACAATGGCTAAGCTCACCGCTGACGAGCTCATCGACGCGTTCAAGGAGCTCACCCTCATCGAGCTCAGCGACTTCGTGAAGAAGTTCGAGGAGGTCTTCGAGGTCACCGCCGCCGCCCCCGTCGCCGTGGCCGCCCCGGCCGCCGGTGGCGCCGGTGCCGCCGTCGAGGAGGTCGAGGAGAAGGACTCGTTCGACGTCGTCCTCGAGGCCGCAGGCGAGAAGAAGATCCAGGTCATCAAGGAGGTGCGTGCCCTCACGTCCCTCGGCCTGGGCGAGGCGAAGGCTCTCGTCGACGGTGCCCCGAGCACGGTCCTCGAGGGTGCGAACAAGGAGGCCGCCGAGAAGGCGAAGGCGCAGCTCGAGGAGGCCGGCGCCACGATCACCCTCAAGTGATCGCTCCCCTCGTTCGCGAGGGGGCCTCTTCACCGAACGGCCGTCGCGGGTTCGCCCGCGGCGGCCGTTCGTCGTCCCGGTGGGGGCTTCGAGACGGCCGTGGCCGGCCTCCGCTCAGCCGGCGGCGGACGGCGCGGTCGTGCTCCGGCGCACGACCATCTCGATCGGCAGCGCCTCGGGCGCGACCGTGCTCTGCGGGTCGGCGAGCGAGCGCAGCACGAGGTCGATCACGTGCCGCCCCTGCTCGGCGGGGCGCTGCCGCACCGTCGTGAGCTCGAACATCTCCGCGAGGTCGTGGTCGTCGATGCCGACGAGGGACAGGCCCGAGGGCACCGGGATGCCGAGCTCGCGCGCCGCGATGATGGCGCCGATCGCGATCTCATCGCATCCGGCCACGATCGCCGTGGGGCGCGTGCGCGGGTCGGCGAGCACCTCGCGAGCCACGCGGTAGCCGCCGGGGATCGTGTACGGGCAGCTGCGGGAGTCGTCGGCGATCGTGATGCCCGCGTCCGCGAGCGCGAGCCGGAAGCCGCGCAACCGGTTCGCGTGCACGGGGAACTCGGTGGGCACATCCGGGTCGTCGCCCAGGTGCATGATGCGCCGGTGCCCGAGCCCGATGAGGTGCTCGGTCGCGCGGCGGGACGCCTCGACGTCGTCGAGGCTCAGGGTCGGGATGCCGTCGATGTTGCCGCCGATGCCGGCGATGGGCTTGCCGAGCGCTCCGAGCGCGCGCACCTCGGTCGGGGTGAGCGCGATGTTGACGGCGACCACGGCATCCACCCGCTTGCGCACGATGAAGTACTCGAACACGCGCTGGCGCTCGGCCTCGTCGTCCCGCAGCCGGTACAGCGTCATGTCGTAGCCCGCGTCGATGAGGGCCGACTCGATGCCGTCGAGCACCTCGGCGAAGAACCAGCGGTTGAGGTAGGGCAGCACGACGGCGACGTTGCGACTGCGGCCCGTGACGAGGCTCGCGGCGTTCTGCGAGGCGACGAAGCCCAGCACCCGCGCCGCCTCGACGACGCGCTGGCGGGTCGCGTCCGACACGTAGCCGGTGCCGCTGAGCGCGCGCGAGGCCGTCGATTTGGACACGCCGGCGGCGCGTGCGACATCCGTGATGCCGCTCATCCCGTCACCTCCATCGGCCGGGGGAAAGGTCGGCGCTCGGGTCGCCGAATCGCACCATAGCGCACCGGGCGCCGATGTGGAACCGGTCCCAGGGCATCGTCGTGGGAGCGTGTAGCAATCGTGACCGATCCGTGGCCGTGAACGGTTGCATACCGCTTCCCGTGTGGCCTACGGTGTGCGTGGAACCGGTTCCCGTTTGCGATGGCGCGCCCGTCGCTCGCGGTGTCCGGACAGCACTGCACCGTCTGGTCGCCCGATTGCGGTCGACCGGCCTCAATGAGGAGGAAAAGGAATGGTTCGTACCCTGCATCGACGGTTCGCCGCTCCCATCGCACTCGCCGCCATCGTGGGTCTGACCCTCGTCGGCTGTTCCGGCGGCGGCGGTGGCGGAGGAGGCGGTGGCGGAGGCGGCAACGGCCCGGGGGATGCCGGCGACGCCGACGGCGTCGTCACCATCTACGGCACGATCGCCGACACCGAGGCCGACCTGCTCGAGCAGTCGTGGGCCGACTGGGAGAAGGCCAACAACATCGACATCAAGTACGAGTCGAGCAAGGAGTTCGAGGCCCAGATCGGTGTTCGCGCGCAGGGCGGCGACGCCCCCGACATCGCGATCTTCCCGCAGCCGGGACTGCTCGGCGACCTCGTCAAGCGCGGCTACATCCAGCCGGCACCGGATGCCGTGGCCGCCAACGTGAAGAGCGGCTGGAGCGAGGACTGGGCCAAGTACGCGACCGTCGACGGCACGCTCTACGGCGCGCCGCTGATGGCGAGCGTCAAGGGCTTCATCTGGTACTCGCCGAAGTACTTCGCCGACAACGGCTACGAGGTGCCGACCACGTGGCAGGAGCTGCTCGACCTGACGAAGAAGATCGCGGACTCCGGCACGAAGCCGTGGTGCGCGGGCTTCGGCTCGGACGCGGCGACCGGCTGGCCGGGCACCGACTGGATCGAGGACCTCGTGCTGCGTCAGCAGGGCGCCGACGTGTACGACCAGTGGGTCGCCGACAAGGTCAAGTTCACCGACCCCAAGATCAAGCAGGCGTTCGACTCGCTCGGCGAGATCCTGCTCAACCCGGACTACGTGAACGCCGGCATCGGTGACGTCGCGTCGATCAACTCGACGCCGTTCGGCGCGGATGTCGCGCAGGCGGTCGTCGACGGGAAGTGCCCGATGACGCACCAGGCGTCGTTCTTCGACGGCTTCCTGACGGATGCGGGCGGCAAGGTCGCTCCCGACGGTGACGTCTGGGCGTTCCTCACCCCGCCGGTGGACGCCGACGCGGGCCAGGCGGTCACGGGCGGCGGCGAGATCGTCGCCGCGTTCTCGAACGACGCCGACACCCAGAAGGTGCAGGAGTACCTGTCGAGTGCGGACTGGGCCAACAGCCGCGTGAAGCTCGGCGGCGTGATCAGCGCCAACAAGGGTCTCGACCCGGCGAACGCGTCGAGCGAGGTGCTGACGCAGGCCATCCAGATCCTGCAGAACCCCGACACCACGTTCCGCTTCGACGCCTCCGACCTCATGCCGGGCGCCGTCGGTGCGGGCACGTTCTGGAAGGGGATGGTCAACTGGGTGAACGGCGACTCGACGGACTCCGTGCTGTCGGCCATCGAGGCCGGCTGGCCCTCGAGCTAGCCACCCGTGACACGGATGGGGCCGCGAACCTGGTTCGCGGCCCCATCCGTTCACTAGTCTCGGTTCCGCCGACCGCGTCCACCGCCGTACGCCTAGACAACGCCGTCTCGAAAGGCATCCCGTGTTCAAAGACCTCTTCGAGTGGATCGGAAGTCTTCCGCCGCTCGCGCAGATACCCGTCATCATCCTGGCGTTCCTCGTCGCCATCGCCCTCGTGCTGTTCTTCGTCGAGGTCGCCCCCCGCCCCGGGCGCGGCTACACCGTGCTGCGCCTCGCGGTCGCGGTGGTCGTTCCCGCGCTGCTGCTGCTCGGCCTCGGCTCCGAGCCGTGGAACCCGAACCCGGGCTGGACGCCCGTCGTCGCGATCATCGGGGCGGTGCTGGGCGCAGCGATGTTCCTGCTCGACTACCGCGCCCGATCGGGACGCGGCTACCTGCTGCAGCTCGTGGCGTTCCTCGCGCCCGCGTTCCTGCTGCTCATCGCGGGGCTCATCTACCCGACGATCCAGACGATCATCTACGCGTTCATGAACAACAACTCGGCGAACCCGCAGTTCGTCGGGTTCGACAACTTCGCCTGGATCTTCAGTCAGCCGCAGAATCTCGTCGTCATCCGCAACACCGTGCTGTGGGTCGTCGTGACGCCGGTGATCTCGACGATCGCCGGTCTCGCCTACGCGGTGTTCATCGACCGGTCCCGGGGCGAGAAGTTCTTCAAGATCCTCGTCTTCATGCCGATGGCGATCTCGTTCGTCGGCGCCAGCATCATCTGGCGGTTCGTCTACGGCTACCGGGGCGAGGGCGACCAGTTCGGCATCCTCAACGGCCTCGTCGACTTCGTCGGCGGCAGCCCGGTCAACTGGCTGCAGCAGGTGCCGCTCAACACCTTCCTGCTCATCGTCGTGCTCATCTGGGTGCAGACCGGCTTCGCCATGGTGGTGCTGTCGGCGTCGATCAAGAACGTGCCCACCGAGCAGCTGGAGGCCGCCGAGATCGACGGCACGAACGCGTGGCAGCGCTTCTGGAACGTGACGCTGCCCGGCATCCGTCCCTCGCTCATCGTCGTGCTCACGACCATCTCGATCGCGTCGCTCAAGGTGTTCGACATCGTGCGCACCATGGGCACCGCGTATCCGGACACCTCGGTCATCGCCAACGAGATGGTGACCCTGCTGCAGAAGTTCGAGCCGGGACGCTCGAGCGCCTTCGCGGTGCTGCTGTTCCTGCTCGTGCTGCCGATCGTCATCTACAACGCCCGACAGATCAAGAAGACCAGGGAGGTGCGCTGATGAGCGCGACACCGGTGGACCTGCCCGTGACGCGCTCCGGGAAGGGCGCGATCGAGGCGACGGACGTGCGCTCCGTGGTCAAGCGCACGAAGCGGCGGCTGACGAGCCGCGGCGCCACGATCGCGTCGCTCATCATCGCCCTGCTGTGGACGATCCCCACCTTCGGCCTGTTCGTGACCTCGCTCCGGCCGCAGTCGGAGGTCGTGCGCACCGGCTGGTGGAGCGTCTTCGTCAACTGGGACCTGACGATCGAGAACTACCAGACGGTGCTCGCGAACGACAATCTGCTCGCGTCGCTCGTCAACTCGGTCTCGATCGCGCTGCCCGCCACGGTCATCCCGCTCGTGATCGCCGCGATGGCGGCGTACGCGTTCGCGTGGATCGACTTCACGGGCAAGGACTTCCTGTTCGTCGGCGTGTTCGCGCTGCAGATCGTGCCGATCCAGATGACCCTCGTGCCGCTGCTGTCGCTGTTCTCCCGCGGCCTCTACATCAACGGCTACGAGGTGTTCGAGGGCTTCAAGGACGCCGGCACCTACACGCAGGTGTGGATCGCGCACTCGATCTTCGCGCTGCCGCTCGCGATCTTCCTGCTGCACAACTTCGTCACGGAGATCCCGCGCGAGGTCATCGAGGCGGCCCGGGTCGACGGCGCAGGTCACGGCCAGATCTTCTTCCGGATCGTCGTGCCGCTCACGGTTCCCGCGATCGCGTCGTTCGCGATCTTCCAGTTCCTCTGGGTGTGGAACGACCTGCTCGTGGCCCTCATCTTCGCGAGCGGGAAGGCATCGCCGATCACGCGCACGCTCGCGGAGCTGACGGGCGAGTTCGGCCAGAACGCCTACCTGCTGCCCGCGGGCGCGTTCATCGCCATGCTCATCCCGCTGCTCGTGTTCTTCGCGCTGCAGCGCTTCTTCGTGCGCGGCCTGCTCGCGGGCTCCACGAAGGGCTGACCGGGCGGCCCCGCCCGCATCCGTTCCGGACCCGACGTCCGAAAACGAAGGAGGATCGCCCCGGATGCCGCGCTTCCGGCGCGATCCGGCGCGCCCCGGCCGGTTCCTCCTTCGTTTTCGGGCACACCCGCGGGCGGCGGATGCGGGCGTGCGCTCGCAGCGGACGCGCACTCCCGCGGCGGGCGGCACGCGTAGCGTGGTGCCGTGAGCGGCATGGGCGGGGGCATGGGCGGCGCGCGCCGCGCGGCGGGGATGCAGCGCGAGCGGGTCGGCGGCCGGGATGCGGCGGCCCAGCGCGCCGAGAACGCCACCGCGCCGCGCATCGACCACCTGCTCGGCCGGATCGCGAGCCTGTTCACGCCGTACCGGTCGAAGCTCGTGCTCACCGTCGTGCTCGTGCTCATCAGCGCGGGCCTCGGCGTGCTGCCGCCGCTGCTCACGCGTGAGGCGTTCGACCTCGGCCTGTTCCCCGTCGGCGGCGGCGCCCCGAACGTGCCGGTGCTCTCCGGCATCGTGGGCGCGATGGTCGTGCTCTGGCTGATCAGCTCCGGGCTCGGCGTGTGGCAGACCTGGCTCACCGCGGTCGTCGGCAACTCCGTGATGGGACGCCTGCGCATCCGGCTGTTCGAGCACCTGGAGCGGATGGAGCTCGCGTTCTTCACGCGCACGAAGACGGGCGTCATCCAGTCCCGGCTGCAGAACGACGTCGGCGGCGTCGCGAACGTGCTCTCCAACACGGTCTCGAGCGTCATCGGCAACACGGTCACCGTGCTCGCGGCGCTCGTCTCGATGCTGCTGCTGAGCTGGCAGATGACGATCGTCGCGGTCATCCTGCTCCCGGCGCTCGTCATCGCGCAGCGGCGGGTCGGCCAGGTGCGCGCCCGCATCGCCACCAAGACGCAGGAGTCGCTGTCGGAGATGACCGCGATCACGCAGGAGTCGCTGAGCGTGAGCGGCATCCTGCTCGCGAAGGCGTTCACGATGCAGCGCCTGGAGGTCGCGCGCTACGAGAGCGAGAACGAGCGCCAGATCCGGCTCCAGGTGCGGCAGGCGATGAGCGGGCAGTGGTTCTTCGCGTTCGTGAGCGTCGTCATGTCGATCGTGCCGGCCGTCATCTACCTCGTCGCGGCCTGGCTGATCCTGCGCGACATCCCCGTCACGGCGGGCACGATCGTCGCGTTCACGACCGTGCAGTCGCGGCTCATGTTCCCGCTCATGGGTCTGCTGCGGGTCGCGCTCGACCTGCAGACGTCGGGCGCGCTGTTCGCCCGCATCTTCGAGTACCTCGACCTGAGACCCGCCATCACGGATGCCGCGGACGCGCGCGACGTGGACCCCACCCGGCTCGGGGCGGTCGCCTTCGAGCGCGTGGGCTTCCGCTATCCGGATGCGCCGGCCGAGTCCCGGCCGACGCTGCAGGACGTGTCGTTCGCGATCGAGCCCGGCCAGTTCGTGGCCTTCGTCGGGCCGTCGGGGGCCGGCAAGACGACGATCTCGTCGCTCGTGCCGCGGCTGTTCGACGCGACAGGCGGCGTCGTGCGCTTCGCCGGCGACGACGTGCGCGAGCTGCGCGCGGAGTCGCTCGTCGGCGCCGTCGGCATCGTCACGCAGGAGACCTACCTGTTCCACGCCACGATCGCCGAGAACCTGCGCTACGCGAAGCCGGATGCGACCGACGCCGAGCTCGAGGCGGCGGCCCGTGCCGCCGACATCCACGACACGATCGTGAGCTTCCCGGACCGCTACGACACGATCGTGGGGGAGCGCGGCTACCGGCTGTCCGGCGGCGAGAAGCAGCGGGTGGCGATCGCGCGCGTGCTGCTCAAGGACCCGCCCGTGCTCGTGCTCGACGAGGCGACGAGCGCGCTCGACTCGCTCAGCGAGTCGGTCGTGCAGCGGGCGATCGAGACGGCGGCATCCGGTCGCACGACGATCGCGATCGCGCACCGGCTCTCGACGATCGTCGACGCGGACGTGATCCACGTCGTCGCGGCGGGCCGCATCGTCGAGTCGGGCACGCACGCCGAGCTGCTCGGGCGCGGCGGCGTCTACGCCGACCTGTGGTCGCGCCAGTCCGCCGCGCCGATCACCTCGCCGGCGCCCGCCGCGGGGTTCGCCGATCTGCCCTAGGGTGTGGGCTGCCCCGGCCGAAGACCCGCGCATCCAGGGCAGATCGGCGACGTCGGCGACGTCGGGTGGGGAGTGGATGCGGCCGGCGGAGACGTCTGATCGTTCACGAGGAGAGAACCGCGCCCATCGCGGCCCGATCGGACCACGCCGACGACATCGTGGCCGAGGTGGAGGTCGATGACGAGGGCGCCAGCGTCACGGGCGTACGGGTGCGGTATCGCGATCACGGACGTCTGCTGGGAGTTCCGGGCTCTCGTCGCCCCGGGCCGTCCGCGCCCCTCGCCCGCCGGGCCGGATGCGACTAGGGTGGGCGCGTGCTCTCTCGCTGTCGTCGCTGTCGGTAACCCAGACCCCGACCTTCGCTGACGCGCGCCCGGCTCCGCTCGAACCGGCCCGGCCGCCCAGCCCCGACGACAATCGAAAGACCTCCGACGTGAAGTACGCGAACTCCGTCCTCGACCTCATCGGCGACACGCCCCTCGTCAGGCTCAGCGCCCTCGCGAGCCACGTGAAGCCGCTCGTGCTCGCCAAGGTCGAATACCTCAACCCCGGCGGGTCGAGCAAGGACCGCATCGCCGAGCGGATCATCGACGCCGCCGAGCGGGACGGCCTCCTGAGGCCGGGGGGCACGATCGTCGAGCCGACCTCCGGCAACACGGGAGTCGGCCTCGCCCTCGTCGCACAGCAGCGCGGCTACCGCTGCGTCTTCGTGCTGCCCGACAAGGTCGGCGAGGACAAGCGCAGCGTGCTCGCCGCGTACGGTGCCGAGGTCGTGGTGACCCCCACATCCGTCGCCCCGGAGAGCCCGGAGTCGTACTACTCGGTGAGCGACCGGCTCGCGCGCGAGATCCCCGGCGCGTTCAAGCCGAACCAGTACGCGAACCCGAACGGGCCGCTCAGCCACTACGAGACGACCGGCCCGGAGATCTGGCGCGACACCGAGGGCCGCGTCACGCACTTCGTCGCGGGCGTCGGCACGGGCGGCACGATCTCGGGCACCGGCCGCTATCTCAAGGAGGTCTCGGAGGGCGGCGTGCAGATCGTCGGCGCCGACCCCGAGGGCAGCGTCTACTCCGGCGGCACCGGCCGCCCGTATCTCGTCGAGGGCGTCGGCGAGGACTTCTGGCCGGACGCCTACGACCCGGGCGTCGTCGATCGCATCATCCCCGTGTCCGACGCCGCGAGCTTCGCGCTCACCCGGCGGCTCGCGCGCGAGGAGGGGCTGCTCGTCGGCGGCTCGTCGGGTCTCGCGGTCGCCGCGGCGCTCGAGCTCGCCGAGGACCTCACCGAGCAGGACGTCGTCGTCGTGCTGCTGCCCGACGGCGGCCGCGGCTACCTCGGCAAGGTGTTCAACGACCGCTGGATGCAGTCCTACGGGTTCGCGCAGCCGACGCTCGAGCAGACGGTCGCCGACGTGATCAGTGCGAAGACCGGGGCGCTCCCGGATCTCGTGCACGTGCATCCGTCGGACACCGTGCGCGACGCGATCGCGATCATGACCGAGTACGACGTCAGCCAGGTGCCGGTGCTCACGGCCGAGCCGCCCGTCGTGATGGGCGAGGTCGTCGGCGCGCTCGACGAGGCGACGCTGCTCGACCTCGTGTTCAGCGGGCGCGCCCGGCTCGCCGACGCGATCGCCCCGTTCGTCGGCGCGCCGCTGCCGCTCATCGGCACGGGCGCGCCGGTGAGCGACGCGCGGTCCGCGCTCTCGGCGACGGATGCCCTGCTCGTCGCGCAGGACGGCAAGCCCGTCAGCGTGCTCACCCGCCACGACCTGCTCACGTTCCTCTCGGAGGGTTCCCGATGACCGACTTCCCGACCGCGGGGTTCTCCACGCGCGCGCTCCGCGCCGGCCAGGCCTTCGACCCGACCACGGGGGCGGTCGTGCCGCCGGTGTACCTCACGAGCACGTTCGTGCAGGACGGCGTGGGCGGCTTCCGCGGCGGCTACGAGTACGCGCGCGGGGGCAACCCGACGCGTGACAGCCTGCAGCAGCTGCTCGCCTCGCTCGAGGGCGGCACGCACGCGTTCAGCTTCGGCTCGGGCCTCGCCGCCGAGGACGCCCTGCTGCGCGCCGTGCTCCGCCCGGGCGACGCGGTGCTCATGGCGAACGACGTCTACGGCGGCACGCACCGGCTGGTGAACCGCCTGTTCGTGCCGTGGGGCGTGTCGCTCTCGACCGCCGACTTCAGCGACCTGGATGCGGTGCGCGCCGCGATCACGCCCGCGACGAGGGTGCTCTGGGTCGAGACGCCGTCCAACCCGCTCATGAAGATCACCGACATCGCGGCGCTCGCGGCGATCGGGCACGAGCACGGCATCCTCGTGGTGGTCGACAACACGTTCGCGACGCCCTACCTGCAGCAGCCGCTCTCGCTCGGCGCCGACGTCGTCGTGCACTCGACGACGAAGTACCTCGGCGGCCACTCGGACGTCGTGGGCGGCGCCGTGATCACCGCGGATGCCGAGCTCGCCGACAAGGTCGGCTTCCTGCAGTTCGGCGCGGGCGCCGTCTCCGGGCCGTTCGACGCCTGGCTCACGGTGCGCGGCATCAAGACCCTCGGCGTGCGGATGGACCGGCACTCCGCGAACGCGCAGGCGCTCGCCGAGGCGCTCGTCGGGCATCCGAAGCTCGAGGCCGTCTACTACCCCGGGCTCGACACGCACCCCGGTCACGCGCTCGCGGCCGCCCAGATGCGGGCGTTCGGCGGGATGCTGACGATCGCGCTGCGGGCCGGTGGCGATGCGACGAAGGCGTTCGCGAACTCGATGGACTACTTCCAGCTCGCGGAGTCGCTCGGCGGTGTCGAGTCGCTCGTCTGCTACCCGAGCGAGATGACGCACGCGTCGGTGCGCGGCACGGAGCTCGAGGTGCCCGAGAACGTCGTGCGTCTCTCGGTCGGGATCGAGGACCTCGACGACCTCCGCGACGACCTGCTCGGGGCGCTGGACCGGCTGTAGCGCGGCGGGGCGCCGGGCGACCGCTACCCGATGATGCGGAGGTCCCAGTGGAACTGGCGGTACTCGACGCCGTCATCGCCGAGGATGCCGTGCCGGTCGGCGAGCGTGCGCGGGAGCACGTCGACGACAGAGAGCGAGCGCCGGTCGAGCGCGCGCTTGCCCCGCAGCTCCACGCGGTCGCCGGTCGCGACGCGCCCCCAGTCGCCGACGCCGGAGCGCGGCGCCCGGTTCGCCGGAGCAATGGTCGCCGGGCGGCGGTAGGACGCGAACCGGGCGACCGAGTGGGACGCATCGGTCGCGGCGGCCGCGAGGTCGAGCACGAGCTGCTCGAGCCGCTCGGGACCGACGTCGATCCGGTCCGCGTCGGTCCAGGTCGGCAGCGCGGTGCCGACCGGCGGGTCGACGACCGAGCCCGGATGACCGCCCCAGCTCGAGCCGCCCGGCTGCGTCCAGACCACGCGCAGCATCCGGTCGCGCTCCACGAGCAGCGCCGAGGCGCGCCTGAGCAGCGACTCGACGGCATCGGCGTGGGCGGCCCACGCGGGCTGCCGGCGCGCGCCGTCGAGCGCGCGCCGGATGCCGCGGATGTTCGCCGAGACGCGGGCGCGCACCCGCGTCTGCGATTTGCCGCCGACGATCGCGGCGGTGAGGAGGGCGATCTCGCGCTCGAGCAGCGCCGAGGTCATCGCCACCCGGCCGAGCAGGGCCGGGAGAGCGGGATCGATCCGGCCGAGCAGGTCGGCGGGAATGAGCTCGGCACCCTCGCGAATCTCTCTCATGCGCGACATTCTGCCCGAACAACGGCCGGAAGGCATCGCGTCCGGTCCGAGAGCGTCCGAAGGCCACCGTGCCGGCGCGACGGATGCGGCTGGCGCGAATGCGGGACGCGATGGCTGAAATACGCTGGTCATCGCGTTCATGCCACGGCAGGCTCGAGACATGAGCACCACCACTCGCGCGGGGACGCGCGCCGCCGAGCCCCGCGCGGGCGGCACCCTGGGCCTGCCGAGCGCCGCCGCGCTCTACGTCGCGGCCGTGCTCGGCACCGGCGTGCTCGTGCTGCCCGGGCTCGCCGCCCGCGCCGCGGGGCCGGCATCCGTGGTCGGGGTGCTCGGCGTGCTCGCGCTGTCGGTGCCGCTCGCCGCGACGTTCGCCGCGCTCGCCGCGCGGCATCCGGACGCGGGCGGTGTCGCCACCTACGTGCGGCTCGCGCTCGGCGCGACCGCGGCGCGCTCGGCCGGCTACCTGTTCTTCTTCGGCGTCGCGGTCGGCATCCCGGTCGTCGCGGTCTCCGGCGCGAGCTACCTGGTCGCCGTGCTCGGCGGTGCGTCGTGGGCCGTCGTGCCGGTCGCCGCGGCACTGCTGGTGCCGCCGTTCGTGTCGACCGCGTTCGGGCTGCGCGTCTCCGGCCGCGTGCAGCTCGTGCTCACGGCGCTGCTCGTCGCGATCGTCATCGGTGTCGTCGCGCTCGCGGCGCCCGCCGTCGATCCGGCGAACTTCACGCCGCCGCTCCCGCGCGGCTGGGGCGGCGTCGGCGCCGCGATGAGCCTGTTCGTCTGGGCGTTCGCGGGCTGGGAGGCGGTGACGCACATCGCGGGGGAGTTCCGGAACCCGCGACGCACCATCCCGGCGGCCACCGCGATCGCGCTCGTCGTCGTCGGACTGGCCTACCTCGCGCTGCAGCTCGTCGCGGTCGGCGTGCTCGGCGACGCCGCGGGCGGGAGCAGCGTGCCGCTGCTCGACGTCCTCGCCCGCAGCGCACCCGGTGCCGCGCGCTGGGTCATCGCGGTCATCGCGGCGATCGTCACGCTCGGGGTGCTCGGCGCCTACCTCTCCGCGTTCGCGAAGCTCGGGGCGTCGCTCGCCCGCGACGGCGACCTGCCTCGCGCGCTCGCGCCCGGTGCCGAGAGCGGCGGGGCGCCGCGACGCGCCCTCGCGGTCGTCGGCGTGCTCACGCTCGTCTACGGCGCGGCGCTCGTCGCGAGCGGGCTCGACCTCGCGCCGTTCATCCTCGTGCACACCAGCTGCATGGTGGTCGTCTACCTGCTCGGCGCGATCGCCGCGGTGCGCATCCTGCCGCGACGCACCGCGGGCCGGGCGGCGGCCGTCGTCACGGTCGTGCTCGTCGCCGGTCTCGTCGGGCTCGCCGGCCTGCACCTCGTCATCCCGCTCGCGCTCGTCGTCGTGGCGGTCGCGCTCACGCTCATCCGCCGGGCGGCAGCGCGCCGCTCGGCGACACCCCGAAGGAGCCGCCGTGCCCGCACCCTCCGCGCCTGAGCGGCGCGCCCGCCACGACGCTGCGTCGTCGTCGCCGGCCGCGCGCCGCGTCGTCGACCTCAGCCACCGCATCCGTGCCGGGCTGGTCACGTATCCGGGGCTCCCGGCGCCGAGGATCGAGCCGCACCTGACGCGGGCGGAGTCCCGGTCGCACTACGCGCCCGGAACCGAGTTCGCGATGGACGTCATCACGATGATCGGCAACACGGGCACCTACCTGGACAGCCCGTGGCACCGGTACGCCGACGGACCCGACCTCGCGGGCCTCGACCTCGCGACGCTCGTCGACCTGCCCGCGGTCGTCGTGCACGTGACGGATGCCGCGGAGCGCGGCGTGCCCGCCTCGGCACTGCCGGACCTCGACCTGCGCGGTGCCGCGGTGCTCGTGCACACCGGATGGGACGAGCGGTTCGGCACCCCGGAGTACGGCTCCGGCTCGCCGTTCCTCACCACGGGGGCGGTCGAGCGCCTCGTCGAGCGCGGCGCCGCGCTCGTCGGCATCGACGCGCTCAACGTCGACGACACCGAGTCGGGCGGCGAGCGGCCGGCGCACTCGCGGCTGCTCGCCGCGGGCATCCACGTCGTCGAGCACCTGACCGGCCTCGGCGAGCTGCCCGAGACCGGCGCGCGCTTCACGGCGGCACCGCCCGCGGTCGAGGACTTCGGCACCTTCCCGGTGCGCGCCTTCGCGATCCTGGGCTGAGCGCCGGGCCGCACCGGGTCGGGCGCGGCGCGTCAGGCGCGACCGGCGGCGCGGCGCGTGCGCCGGCTGATCGAGTCGACGATGACCGCGAGCACGAGCACGCCGCCCGTGACGAGGTAGCGCACCGACGAGTTGAGGCTCAGCAGGGTGAGTCCGCTCGTGATGGACGAGAGCACGAGCGTGCCGGTCAGCGCGGAGAACGCGGAGCCGCGGCCGCCGAACAGGCTCGTGCCGCCGATGACCGCGGCGGCGATCGCCATCAGGTAGACGTCGCCGCTGCCGCTCGACTGGGTCGCGCCGGCGAGCCGCGCCGCCGCCATCACACCGCCGACCGCGGCGAGGGTCGAGCACGCGACGAACACCGACACGAACACGCGATCGACCCGGATGCCGGCCCGCCGCGCCGCCTCGACGCTGCCGCCGACCGCGTACACCGCCCGTCCCCAGCGGGTGCGGGTGAGCACGATGTGCGCGCCCGTCACGAGGGCGATGAAGACCAGGAACATCAGCCCGATGCCGCGTGACCGGTCGAGGTAGCTGATCACGGCGCCGAGCAGCACGCCGAGCGCGGCGGTGCGCGCGAGGGTCGCGAGCCGGGAGGACGCCGCGAGCCCCGCATCCAGCCGCCGGCGCCGCTCGCCGAAGCCGCGCACCGCGTAGAGCGCCGTGCACGCCGCCGCGATGAGGTAGCTGAGCCACGCCGGCAGGAACATCTGCTGGCCGAACTCGACGATCCACGACCCGAACGGGAGGTTGATCGAGCCCGCGTCGCCGAGCACGAGCAGCTGCAGGCCGAGCACCGCGAGCAGTCCGGCGAGCGTGATGACGAAGCCGGGCACGCCGAAGCGCGTGTACAGCACGCCGAACACCACCCCGACGACCGAGCCCGCGAGCACGGCGCCGATGACGACGAGCCACAGCGGCAGGCCGAGCTGCACGAACCCGACGGCGACGATGGCGCCGGCCAGCCCGTTCACGCTGCCGACCGAGAGGTCGACCTGGCCGACGAGCAGCACGAGCACGATGCCGATCGCCATCGTGCCGGTCGCCGCGCTCTGCATCGTCAGGTTGACGAGGTTCTCGCTGGACAGGAAGAACGGGTTGAGCACCTGGAACACGATCCAGATCACCGCGAGGCCGATGAGCACGGGCGCCGAGCCCAGGTCGCCGGTGCGCACGCGGTCGCGCAGCGCGCCGAGGAGCGAACGGATGCCGGGGCGCGCCGCCTCGACGCGCGCCAGCTCGCCGGTCACCGGGCGTCCTCGCCGACCGGCCGGCGCGTGGCGGACCGGTCGGTGGCGCCCGTGATCGCCGCGATGAGGGTGTCGCTCGTGATCTCGCTCGCGAGGAAGTCGCCGTTGTTGCGCCCGAGGCGCAGCACGACGACGCGGTCGGCGACGGCGAGCACGTCGGCGATGTTGTGCGAGACGAGGATGACGCCGAGGCCGCGCTCGCGCAGCCGCTCGATGAGGTTGAGCACCTCGGCGGTCTGCGACACCCCGAGCGCCGCGGTCGGCTCGTCGAGCACGACGATGCCGGGGTCGCCGATGAGGGCGCGGGCGATCGCGACGGTCTGCCGCTGGCCGCCCGAGAGCGCGGCGACGGGCACCCGCACGCTCGTGAGGCGTGCCCGCAGCTCGCGCAGCAGGGTCCACGAGCGGGCCTCCATGGCGACCTCGTCGAGCGCGCCCGACCGGGTGAGCTCCTGGCCGAGCCACAGGTTGGACACGACGTCGAGGCTGTCGCACAGCGCGAGATCCTGGAACACCGTGGCGATGCCGAGCTCGATCGAGTCGGTGGGGTTCGCGATCGTCGTCGTCGTGCCGAACGCGGTGATCGAGCCGGCATCCTGCGGGTGCACCCCGGCGAGGATCTTCACGAGCGTCGACTTGCCGGCGCCGTTGTCGCCGACGATCGCCACGACCTCGCCGGCGTGCACGTCGAGGTCGATGCCGGCCAGGGCGCGCACGGCGCCGAAGCGCTTGGTGATGCCGCGCAGCGACAGGATGCGCTCGGGGTTCTCGTCGCCCTCCGCGAGGGCGAGGCGACGCGCGGGTTCGGGCGGGGTCACCGGTCTATCCTCCCGTCAGCCCGGCGCGGGCGCAGGCGGCGGCGTACTCGGCTGTGCAGATCTGGGCGATCGTGTACACGCCGTCGGCGACGACGGTCGACGCGATCGTGTCGACCGTGACGACCTCGGCGGGCAGCACGGTGGCGGGGATGCCGCCGATCGTCGTGTCGCCCGTGACGGCGAGGCCGGTCGCGAGGTCGACGGCGACCTGCGCGGCGCGCGCCGCCTGCGCGCGCATCGCCTTGTAGATCGTGAGGTACTGGTCGCCGGCGACGATGCGCTGGATGCCGGCCAGCTCGGCGTCCTGCCCGGAGACGACGGGAAGCCGCGCGACATCCGCCGCCTTGAGCGCCGCGATCGCGCCGCCCGCGGTGCCGTCGTTGCCCGCGTAGATGCCGGCGATGCGCGAGCCGAACTGGGTGATCTGGCCCGCGACCCAGCTCTGCGCCTGGTCGGGGCTCCAGTCCGGGGTGTCGAACTCCGCGAGCACGTCGAGGTCGCTCGCGTCGATGACGCTGTGCGCGCCGGCCTTGAACTCGGCGGCGTTCGGGTCGGTGGGCGCGCCGTTGAGCATGAGGATGCCGCGGCCGGCGCCGACCTCGTCGACGCGCGCGACGAACGCGGTCGCCTGCTGCACGCCGATGTCCTCGTTGTCGAACGACACGTAGTAGGCGATGTCGCCGCCCGCGGGCAGGCGGTCGTAGGCGACGACGGGCACGCCGCGTGCGTTCGCGGCCTGAACGATCGAGATCGCCGCCTCCGCGTCGACCGGGTCGAGCACGAGCACCTTGACGCCCTGCGCGAGGGCGGCCTCGGCCTGCGTCTGCTGCTTCGCGGCGTCCTGGTCGGCGTTCGAGTAGAGCACCCGCCCGCCGCCGAGCCGGGCGACCTCCGACTCGAACACGGGCCGGTCGCTCGCCTCGTAGCGCGCCGTCTTGGACTCGGGCAGCAGGAGCGCGATCGCGGCGCCGCCGCCCGCGGGCGCGCATCCGGACAGCACGATGAGGGCCGCGGCGACGAGCGCGACCGCGACCGTGCGGAGTCGGATCGACATCGATGGGCTCCCGGTGCTGTGGGTGGGTCAAGCGTACGCCGCGCGGCGGGCGGGTCCGAACCCGCCGCGGGCCCGATCAGCCGGCGACGGCCGGGAAACGGATGCCGTCGCCCACCCCGATGCTGTCGATCGCGAGGCTCAGGCAGCCGAGCAGCTCGGCGCGGCTCTCGAGCGCGCCCTGCACGATGTCGGGCACGCCCGCGGCGCCCGCGAGCGCGCTGCGCTCGAGCGCGTGGCGCATCGGAGCGAGCAGGGTCTCGCCGGCCTGGGCGAGCTCCCCGCCGACGACGACGAGCTCGGGATCGACGATGTTGCACAGGTTCGCGAGGGCGATCCCGATGTGGCGCCCGGCATCCGCGATGACGCGACGGCAGCTCGCGTCGCCCGCGTCGGCCTGGGCGAGCAGGTCGCGCAGCCGCTGCATGCGCGGGTCGCCGCGGAACAGCTCCATGAGCGCGGGACCGCCCGCGAGCGTGTCGAGGCAGCCCCGCGATCCGCAGCGGCAGATCGGTCCGTTCTCGTCGATCGTGACGTGGCCGATCTGCCCGGCCTTGCCGCGGGTGCCGTGGAAGACCCGTCCGTCGAGGATGAGGCCGGCGCCGATGGTGTGTCCGGCGCGCACGTAGGCGGCGCTCGACACGTCGCGCGCCGCGCCCTGGCGGTGCTCGGCGAGGGCGCCGGCGTTCGCGTCGCTGTCGACGATCGCGGGCCGCTGCACGCGCTGCTCGAAGTCCTCGGCGATCGGCACGCCCTCCCAGCCGCGCATGAGGCCGGGGGCGGAGATCATGCCGGTGGACTGGTCGATCGGCACGGGCAGCGCGATGCCGACCGCGAGCACGTCGTCGAGGCTCGCCCCCACCGAGTCGAGCATGTCGCCGAGCAGGAGGGCCGCGCGGTCGAGCTCGCGGTCGTGGCGGTGGTCGAAGGCGAGCGGCACGTGGTTCTCGGCGACGACGGCGCGACCGACGTCGGAGATCGCGATCCGCAGGTGTCGCGATGAGAAGTGCAGGCCGGCGACGAGGCCGAGCTGTCGGGCGAGGGCGACCTCGACGGCGCGGCGCCCGCTGCGCGACGAGGCCGTCGTCGTGAGCACGCCGGATGCGCTCAGCTCCTTGACGATGTTGGAGACGGTGGCGGGGGACAGGCCCGTGACGCCCGCCAGCTCGACCTGGGTGAGGCGGCCGTGCTGCTTGAGCGAGTCGACGAGGCGCGCGCGGTTGGCTTCGCGCAGTGAAGTCTGCGATCCCGGGGTCCGCTGCCTGCCCGTCACGGGGGAAGGATACACGGGACGGCCCGATCCACCCCCGTCCGGGGGGCGATAGCATGCTCCGGGGACGGATGCCACGACCGTGACCCAATCGTTGCAATGGGTTCAGGCGATGACGACAACCGGGGGCGAAACCGTGCACGGGCCGCATGAAACCGCGCTTTGGGTTCATTATTTGACGCCAAGGGCTTTGAGGCCTACATTCGGAGCCGCGGACCGAGCGAATCGGCATCCGCGAGTTCCGCGAGACAAGGAGGTCCGCCAGTGGCGCCCGTGCAGCCGGCATCCGCCCCATCGACGTCAGCACCGTCGAACCGCCCCACCATCCTGGAGATGCGCAGCATCACCAAGGAGTTCCCGGGCGTCAAGGCGCTCGACAACGTCACGATGCGCGTCGACGCCGGAACGGTGCACGCCATCTGCGGCGAGAACGGCGCGGGCAAGTCGACGCTCATGAAGGTGCTCTCGGGCGTCTACCCGTTCGGCACCTACGAGGGCGACATCGTCTACAACGGCGAGGTCGTGCGCTTCCGCGACATCAAGCAGAGCGAGGCCGCGGGCATCGTCATCATCCACCAGGAGCTCGCGCTCATCCCCGAGCTCTCGATCACCGAGAACATCTTCCTCGGCAACGAGCCGCGCCGCGGCGGCGGTCGCCGCGGCCCGATCGACTGGGTCGAGGCGCACAAGCGCGCCGTCGACCTGCTCGCGCGGGTCGGCCTCGACGACGACCCCGACACGAAGATCAAGAACATCGGCGTCGGCAAGCAGCAGCTCGTCGAGATCGCCAAGGCGCTCAACAAGAACGTCAAGCTGCTCATCCTCGACGAGCCGACGGCGGCGCTCAACGAGAGCGACTCCCAGCACCTGCTCGACCTCATCCGCGGACTCAAGGGCCGCGGCATCACGTCGATCATGATCAGCCACAAGCTCAACGAGATCGAGGCCATCGCCGACGCGATCACGATCATCCGCGACGGAAAGACCATCGAGACGCTCGACGTCGCCGCCGGCGGGGTCGACGAGGACCGCATCATCCGCGGCATGGTCGGCCGCGTGCTCGAGAACCGCTTCCCGCCGCACGACGGATCGACGATCGGCGACGTGTTCTTCGAGGTGCGCGACTGGACGGTGCGGCACCCGCTCACCCCGGAGCGCCTCGTCGCGAAGAACTCGAGCTTCACCGTGCGCGCCGGGGAGGTCGTCGGCTTCGCGGGCCTCATGGGCGCGGGTCGCACCGAGCTCGCGATGAGCATCTTCGGCCAGTCCTACGGCACCAAGATCAGCGGCGAGATCCTCATCGACGGCAAGCCCGTCACCATCAACAACGTCAGCGACGCCATCGCGCACGGGCTGGCCTACGTGAGCGAGGACCGCAAGGCGCTCGGACTCAACCTGCTCGACGACATCCAGACCTCGGTGGTCTCGGCCAAGCTCAAGAAGATCGCCTCCAAGCGGCTCGGCAGCATCGACGCGTACCGCGAGCACGACGTCGCCGAGCAGTACCGCACGTCGCTGCGCATCAAGACGCCCACGGTGCTCGAGGGCGTGAACAAGCTGTCCGGCGGCAACCAGCAGAAGGTCGTCCTCGCCAAGTGGATGTTCACCGATCCGCGCCTGCTCATCCTCGACGAGCCCACCCGCGGCATCGACGTCGGTGCGAAGACGGAGATCTACGGCATCATCCGCAAGCTCGCCGAGCAGGGCGCGGGCATCATCCTCATCTCGTCCGAGCTGCCCGAGCTGCTCGGCGTCGCCGACCGCATCTACACGATCTTCGAGGGCCGCATCACCGATGAGCTGGCCGCGACGACGGCCGACCCGGAGACCCTCATGAAGAGCATGACCTCGATCTCGAAGAAGGACGCAGCCTGATGACCGACAGCACAGCCCCCGCGAAGTCCGGGGGCATCCGCGACCTGGGCAAGATGTTCGGGGCCGGCACCTCGGGCGCTCGCCAGTTCGGCATCCTCGGCGCCCTCGTCCTGATCATCATCATCTTCCAGGTGCTCACCGGCGGGAAGACGCTCGATCCGGGCAACGTGATCAACATCGTCCGGGCGAACGCCTATGTGCTCATCCTCGCGATCGGCATGGTCATGGTCATCGTGGCCGGCCACATCGATCTCTCGGTCGGATCGGTCGCAGCGTTCGTCAACATCGTCGTGGTCATCGCCCTCAAGGCCATCGACCAGGCCTGGGGGGCGGGAGACTCGGCCCTGAAGCCGGTCGTGGTGACGGTGATCGCGATCGCGCTCGCCCTGCTGATCGGTGCGATAGTCGGTGCGTGGCAGGGGTTCTGGGTCGCCTACGTGGGCGTCCCCGCCTTCATC
This sequence comes from Galbitalea sp. SE-J8, assembly GCF_030345695.1. Lineage (GTDB taxonomy): Bacteria > Actinomycetota > Actinomycetes > Actinomycetales > Microbacteriaceae > JAUASV01. Next base: position 125,307 of record NZ_JAUASV010000005.1, read on the forward strand.
GTGACCCTGGCCGGCATGCTCGTCTTCCGCGGCGCCAACCAGTGGATCGGCAACTCGACGCCGCAGACGGTGCCGAACTACTTCAACTTCATCGGCGGCGGCTACATCCCCGACTTCCCGCCCTATCTGCCGTTCAGCAACGGCACGGTCATCCTCGGCATCCTGGCTGCGCTCGCCGTGATCTGGAACGAGCTGAGGATGCGGCGTCGCCAGCGCGAGATGGGCGCGGCATCCGCTCCCGTCTGGGTCAGCGGGCTCAAGCTCGTGCTCCTCGTGGCGGTCATCGCGTTCGCGACGTTCCTGTTCGGCACGGGCCGTGCGGGGACGAGCTTCCCGATACCGGGCATCCTGCTCGTCGTCCTCGTGCTCATCTACTCGTTCGTCACGAACAGCACCGTGACCGGGCGGCACATCTATTCGGTCGGCGGCAACTGGCACGCGGCTGAGCTCTCGGGCGTCAACATCAAGCGCACGAACTTCTTCGTGATGATGAACATGTCGATGCTCGCGGGCCTCGCCGGCGTCGTGTACGTCTCGCGCTCGCTCGGCACCGGTCCGGGAGACGGACAGGGCTGGGAGCTCGACGCCATCGCGGCCGTGTTCATCGGCGGCGCCGCGGTCTCGGGCGGCATCGGCACGGTGATCGGCTCGATCATCGGTGGCCTCGTGATCGCCGTGCTCAACAACGGTCTCCAGCTGCTGAGCGTCGAGAGCGACAAGGTGCAGGTCATCAAGGGCCTGGTGCTGCTCGTCGCCGTCGCGCTCGACGTCGTCAGCAAGCGGTCGGGCGGACGCTCGCTCATCGCCCGCTTCCGTCGGCCCGGCGGAGACCTGGACGCGAGCCCGACGCTCACGGGCGTCATCAACCGACCCGATGTCGCCCCGACAGGCGACCCCGCCGAGGCATCCGCCCGGCCCTCCAGCACTACGCCGAACGCCTGAGTTCGGGCGTAGGGGGTCTCGGCCCCACCCCGCACCACCACCACAGAGAAGAGAGATGCAACGATGCGCAAACTCGTATTCACATCCGTGGCCATCGCGGCCGCGGCCGCCCTGGCCCTGACGGGCTGCTCGGGCGGCTCCGACCGCGGCGGCAGCACCGGGGGCGACGGCGACGGCGCCTCGGCCGGCTTCGACGCCGGTTCGACCATCGGTGTCGCCCTCCCCGACAAGACGAGTGAGAACTGGACCATTGCCGGTCAGATCTTCACGGACGACCTCACGGCGGCGGGCTTCAAGCCCGACGTGCAGTACGCGGGCTCGACCTCGCCCGTTCCGGACCAGCAGGCTCAGATCAGCGCGATGATCCAGAGCGGCGCGAAGGTCATCGTCATCGGTGCCAACGACGCCAAGCAGCTCGGCTCGCAGGTCGCGGACGCGGCCGCCCAGGGCGTCAAGATCATCAGCTACGACCGTCTGATCAGCGACACCGAGAACGTCGACTACTACGTCGCGTTCAACAACTTCAAGGTCGGTCAGGACCAGGGCACGGCGCTGCTCGACGGCCTCGCCGCGAAGTTCCCCGACCAGAAGTCGTACAACGTCGAGCTGATCGCGGGTGCCGCGACCGACCCGAACGCGCAGGTGTTCTTCAACGGCGCGATGGACGTCCTCCAGCCGAAGATCGACGACGGCACGCTCAACGTGGTCTCGAAGCAGACGTCGTTCGAGCAGGTGCAGACCGACAAGTGGGATGCGGCCAACGTGCAGGAGCGCTTCGACACCCTGCTCAACCAGAACTACACGGGTGACACGAAGATCGACGGCGTCCTGTCGCCGAACGACACCCTCGCGCGCGCCGCGATCCAGTCGGTGGAGGACGCGGGTCTCGGCCCGATCGTCATCACCGGTCAGGACTCGGAGAAGGCGTCGATCCCGTACATCATGGACGGTCGCCAGTACATGACGATCTACAAGGACACCCGCAAGCTCGTCGAGCAGACGGTGTCGATGATCAAGGACCTCGCCTCCGGCAAGGACGCGACGACGAACACCACCGAGGACAACGGATCGAAGAAGGTCCCGACCTTCTACCTCGACCCGGTCGTGGTCACGAAGGACAACGCCGCCGAGGTCTACAAGGACAACGACACGCTCTACCCGCTGACCCAGCAGTAACCCGGGATCGGCACACCCGCGGGGCCCGGTCGCGTTCGCGCGGCCGGGCCCCGCGGCGTTCGCGGACGCCGCCGGGGATCCGGCCACCGGTCGCCTCGTCATAATGAGCGGATGACGACGCGGCCGCCGACGATCCGGGACGTCGCGGCGCGCGCCGGTGTGTCCTACCAGACCGTGTCGCGCGTGCTCAACGCGAGCGAGCGCATCCGTCCCGAGACGCGCGAGCGCGTGCGCGCCGCGATGCACGAGCTCGGCTTCCGGCCCAACCCCGCCGCGCGCGCCCTCGTCACGAGCCGGTCGGGCGTCATCGGCGTGCTCGCGACGCACGGCGAGGCGCTGTACGGTCCGACGGCGTCGCTCGGCGCGCTCGAGCTCGCGGCGCGCACCGCCGGCTACGGCGTCTCGACCACCTACCTCGCGTCGACGGATGCCGCGGCGATCCGCGACGGCCTCGACGTGCTACGCCGCCAGGCGGTGGAGGCGATCGTCGTCGCCGCCCCGCAGGCGCGCGTGTTCGACGTGGTCGCCGAGCTGAGTCTCGACCTGCCGTTCGTCACGCTCGACGCGGCGGCGCGGGATCCCCGGCACAGCCTCGCGGTCGACCAGGTCGCGGGGGCGGAGCTCGCCGTGCGCCACCTGATCGAGCGGGGGCACGAGCGCATCGTGCACCTCGCGGGGCCGCTCGACTGGAGCGAGACCGAGGGTCGCGTGCGCGGGTACCGCGCGGCGCTCGCCGCGGCCGGGCTGCCGGCGCGCGAGCCGATCGTCGGCGACTGGTCGTCGGAGTTCGGCTACCGTGCGGGCCTCGAGCTGCTCGCGCACCGGGACTTCACCGCGGTGTTCGCCGGCAACGACCAGATGGCGCTCGGCTTCCTGCACGCCTGCGGGGAGCTCGGCGTCGACGTGCCGCGCGACGTGAGCGTCGTCGGCTTCGACGACATCCCGGATGCCGCGCACTTCCTGCCGCCGCTGACGACCGTCCGCCAGGACTTCGCGGAGGTCGGCCGCCGCGCGATCGCCGCGCTCGTGGCGCAGCTCGGCGGCGACCCGGCCGCGGAGGAGACCGCGCCCGTGCTGCCGCGCCTCATCTCGCGGTCGTCGACGGCCGCGCGCCGACCGGTGTAACGTCGGGATCAGCGTGTGAACGGTCACACGCCCATCCCGATGATGCTGATCCCGACGATGGAGCGCGAATGGGCACCACGACGACCACCGGGCGCGACGCGATCGCGTCCGGGCGCACCGCCCTCGGCATCGAGCTCGGCTCGACGCGGATCAAGGCGTGCCTCACGGACGCCGACGACCCGGCCGTCGTGCTGGCCACCGGCGGCCACGACTGGGAGAACGAGTACGTCGACCGGCGGTGGACCTACTCCCTCGACGCGGTGTGGAGCGGACTGCGGGCCGCCTACGCGGCGCTCGTGGCCGACGCGGAGTCGCGGCACGGCATCCGTCCCGTGACGTTCGGCGCCCTCGGCGTCTCGGCCATGATGCACGGCTACCTGCCGCTCGACGCGGCGGGAGAGCCGCTCGTGCCGTTCCGCACCTGGCGCAACACGAGCACGGGCGTCGCGGCGGCCGAGCTGAGCGAGCGGTTCGGCGTCAACATCCCGCTGCGCTGGTCGATCGCGCACCTGCACCAGGCCGTGCTCGACGACGAGCCGCACCTCGACGCGCTCGACTCGATCACGACGCTCGCCGGGTACGTGCACACCCGGCTCACCGGCCGTCGCGTGCTCGGGATCGGCGACGCCTCGGGGATGGTGCCGACGGATGCCGCGACCGCCGACTACGACGCGGCGATCCTCGCGAGCTACGACGAGCTCGTCGCCGGGCGGGGACTCGGGCCGCTGCGCGAGCTGCTGCCGGAGGTGCTGCCCGCGGGGGCCGACGCGGGCGAGCTCAGCGCGGCCGGCGCGGCACTGCTCGATCCGACCGGCCGGCTGCGGCCGGGCGTGCCGTGCGCTCCCCCGGAGGGCGACGCGGGCACCGGCATGGTCGCGACGAGCTCGGTCGCCCCGCGCACGGGGAACGTGAGCGCGGGCACGAGCATCTTCGCGATGGTCGTGCTCGAGCGCCCGCTGTCGAGCGTGCACCGCGAGCTCGACCTCGTCGCGACCCCGGCGGGCGACCCGGTGGCGATGGTGCACTGCAACAACGGCGCGAGCGAGCTCGCGGCCTGGGCCGGGCTGTTCTCGCGGTTCTCCGTCGCGAGCGGCGCGGGGCTGTCCCCGGACGCGGTCTACGAGACGCTGTTCCGCGAGGCGCTCGCGGGCGAGGCCGACGCGGGCGGCCTGCTCGCCTACAACCACCTCGCCGGCGAGCCCATCGCCGGGCTCGAGGAGGGCCGCCCGCTCGTGCTGCGCACCCCGGACAGCCGGCTGACCCTCGCGAACTTCGTGCGCGCCGAGCTGTACGGGGTGTTCGGCACCCTCGCGATCGGCATGCGCGTGCTCGCGAACGAGGGCGTGCGCCTGGACCGGATGTTCGCGCACGGCGGCATGTTCCGCACGGCCGGCGTCGCCCAGCGCTTCCTCGCGGCCGCCCTCGACGCCCCGGTCTCCGTGGCCGGCACGGCGTCGGAGGGCGGCGCCTGGGGGATGGCGGTGCTCGCCGCCTACCGCCGCGCCGTGGCCGGCGGTGCGGGCGGCGGGCTCGCCGCCTACCTGGGCGAGGCCGTGTTCGGGGGCGCGGAAGCGGCATCCGTCGACCCCGTGCCCGCGGATGTCGCGGGCTTCGCCGCCTACCTCGACCGCTATGCGGCCGGCCTCGCGGTCGAGAGCGCCGCGATCGCCGCGCTGCCCGTGCTGGAAGGAAGCACCCCGTGAACGAGTTCAGTCCCGAGACCGAAGCGGCCATCGCGCGCGTGCGCGACGACGTGGCGCGGCTGCACGGCGAGCTCGTGCGCTACGGGCTCGTCGTGTGGACCGGCGGCAACGTCTCCGGCCGGGTGCCGGGCGCCGACCTGTTCGTGATCAAGCCCTCGGGCGTGCTGTACGACGAGCTCGCGCCCGGGAACATGATCCTGTGCCGCCTCGACGGCACCGTGGTCGCGGGCAGCCCGGGCAGCGAGCGCAGTCCGTCGAGCGACACCGCCGCGCACGCCTACGTCTACCGCAACATGCCCGAGGTCGGCGGGGTCGTGCACACCCACTCGACCTACGCGGTCGCGTGGGCGGCGCGCGCCGAGCCGATCCCGTGCGTGATCACGGCGATGGCCGACGAGTTCGGCGGCCCGATCCCGGTCGGCCCGTTCGCGATCATCGGCGACGACTCGATCGGCCGCGGCATCGTCGCGACGCTCACCGGGCACCGCTCGCGGGCCGTGCTCATGCAGAACCACGGCGTGTTCACGATCGGCACGAGCGCGCGGGACGCCGTGAAGGCCGCCGTCATGACGGAGGATGTCGCGCGCACCGTGCACATCGCGCGGCAGGGCGGCGAGGTCGTGCCCATCCCCCCGGAGGCGATCGACCGGCTGTACGACCGCTACCAGAACGTCTACGGGCAGCAGCCGACGGGAGCCATGGCATGACCTCCGTCATCCCGGACCTCGGGGAGAACGTCGTCTGGTTCCTCACCGGAAGCCAGGAGCTCTACGGCGAGGAGACGCTGCGCCGGGTCGCCGAGCAGTCGCGGCGGGTCGTCGCGCTGCTCGCCGACGGCGCCATCCCGGTGGCGGTCGAGTGGCGGCCGGTGCTGACCGGCTCCGACGCGATCCGGCGGGCGATGATCGACGCGAACGCCGACGACCGGGTCGTCGGCGTGATCACCTGGATGCACACCTTCAGCCCCGCGAAGATGTGGATCCACGGGTTCGACGCGCTGCGCAAGCCGCTGCTGCACTTCCACACGCAGGCCGACGTCGCGCTGCCGTGGGCCGACATCGACTTCGACTTCATGAACCTCAACCAGGCCGCGCACGGCGACCGCGAGCACGGCTACCTCCTCGGCCGGATGAGCGTGCCGCGGAAGACCGTCGTCGGTCACGCGTCGAACCCCGCGGTCGTCGCGAGCATCGCGACCTGGTCGCGCGCCGCATCCGGCTGGGCGGCGTCCCAGGGCATGCGGGTCGCGCGCTTCGGCGACAACATGCGGGGCGTCGCGGTGACCGAGGGCGACAAGACCGAGGCGGAGATCCGGCTCGGCGTGAGCGTCAACACCTGGGGCGTGAACGAGCTCGTCGAGCGGGTCGACGCGCAGACGGATGCCGACATCGACGCGCTCGTCGCGGTCTATCTCGCCGAGTACGACGTCGCGCCGGCGCTGCTGCCGGGGGCGGAGCGGCACGCGTCGCTGCGCGACGCCGCGGCGATCGAGCTGGGCCTGCGCTCGGTGCTGGAGGGGCTCGGCGCGACCGCGTTCACCGACACGTTCGAGGACCTCGGCGGGCTGAGGCAGCTGCCGGGCGTCGCGGTCCAGCGGCTCATGGCCGATGGCTACGGCTTCGGCGCGGAGGGCGACTGGAAGACCGCCGTGCTCGTGCGCATCGCGGCCGTCATGGGGGCGGGCCTGCCCGGCGGTGCGAGCCTCATGGAGGACTACACCTACGACCTCACCCCGGGCGAGGAGCTCATCCTGGGCGCGCACATGCTCGAGGTCTCGCCGTCGCTCAGCTCCGCCCGGCCGAGCCTTCAGGTCCATCCGCTCGGCATCGGCGGCAGGGACGACCCGGTGCGCCTGGTGTTCACGGCGGATGCGGGACCGGCCGTCGTGGTCGCGCTCAGCGACCAGCGCGAGCGCTTCCGCCTCGTCGCGAACGCCGTGACGACCGTGACCCCGCCCGAGGCGCTGCCGAAGCTCCCGGTGGGGCGCGCGGTGTGGCGGCCCGCGCCGGACTTCACGACGAGTGCGACCGCGTGGCTCATCGCGGGAGCCGCGCACCACACCGTCATGACGAACCAGGTCGGCGTCGAGGCCTGGGAGGATCTCGCGCGCATCGCGGGCATCGAGCTCCTCGTCATCGACGAGTCGACGACGGTGCGCGGCTTCGAGGACCGGCTGCGCGCGAACGCGGCCTACTTCCGGCTCGCGCAGGGGCTGTAGGCGGGATCGGCTCGCCCGGCGCTCGCCGCGCGGGTCACCCGGTCGGCGCCGGACCGGTGCTGCCCCGCACGACGAGCTCGGCGTGCAGCTGCACGTGCTGCGGGGTGTCGGTGCCGCCGAGCAGCGCGAGCAGCATCCGGAGGGCCTCCGCGCCCATCTCCCGCAGCGGCTGGGCCATGGTGGTGAGCTGGGGCACGGCCGCCGATGCCTCGGGGATGTTGTCGAACCCGACCACCGAGAGGTCGCCGGGCACGCGGATGCCGAGCTCCGAGGCGATCTCGAGCACGCGGATCGCGGACTGGTCGTTGGCGGCGAAGATCGCGGTCGGACGGTCGGTCATGGTGAGCAGCGCCCGCGCCGCGTCGTCGGTCTGTGGCGCACGGTAGTTGCCGTCGCGCACGAGTGCGGGATCGTACGGGATGCCCGCGTCCTCGAGGGCGCGGCGGTAGCCGAGCTCGCGCAGCTCCGCCGACTCGAGGTCGCGCCGGCCGCTGATGTGGGCGATGCGGCGGTGGCCGAGCTCGATGAGGTGCCGCGTCGCGGTGTAGGCGCCCGCGACGTTGTCCGAGCCGATGCTCGCGGGACCGCCGCGACCGGTGTGCGGGTCGATCGTCACGACGGGGATCGAGGTGGACGACATGGTGACGGTCGGCGTGACGATGATCGCCCCGTCGATGAGCGTGCCGGCCAGGCGCGAGAGCGAGCGGCGCTCCCAGCCCACGTTGCCGCGGTCGGAGTTCGGCCCCGAGTAGGCGAGCAGCTCGTAGTCCGTGCCGTACATCGCCGCCGAGACGGCCTTGAGCAGTTCCGTCGAGAAGGGCTCGAACTCGGCGACGAGGATGCCGAGCACGTTGGTCTTCGAACGCCGGAGGCTGCTCGCGACGAGCGACGACTCGTAGCCGAGCTCGGACACCACCGTCATGACGCGCGAGAACGTGGACGCGGCGACTCCGTACCGGCCGTTGATGACCTTCGAGACGGTCGCCACCGACACGCCGGCGGCGCGCGCCACGTCGTGGATCGTCGTGCGGCCCGAGACCGGGGAGAGCTCGGCGTCGGGGGGCATGGCGAACACCATATCCCCGATCCACGCCGGGCAGGTCGACGCGGACGGGCGAATCGAAAACGTTATCGATATCGTTTGACAAGCCAGCTCCGGTCTGGCACGTTGTGTCCTGACGGCACGATCGGCCGCAGCGTCACCGCGGAGCGAGCACCGGTTGCGTGACCAGGGCGCGATCACCGAGTCAATGACGACAACAGCAAGGAGTTCCCCAATGAAGAGGAAATTTCGCGGGGCGACCACGGTCGCGATCGGCATGGGCGTCGCCCTCGCCGCCGCCGGATGCGCGGGCGGTAGCGACCAGGGCGACGCGGACGGCACCGTCACGCTGACCGTGTGGACCAACTCGACGACCGGTCCGGGTCTCGAGTTCTTCACCAATGCGGCCAAGGCGTACCACGAGAAGGACCCGAACGTCACGGTCAGCGTCCAGTCGATCCAGAACGAGGACCTCGACGGCAAGCTGCAGACGGCGCTCAACTCGAGCTCGGCACCGGACATCTTCCTGCAGCGCGGCGGCGGGAAGATGCAGGCCATGGTCGAGGCGGACCAGCTGCAGGCTCTCCACCTGAGCGACGAGGCCACGGCCAACGCCGGCGAGGCCGCGCTCGCGGGCGAGTCGATCGACGGCACGGTCTACGCGGTGCCGTTCGACTTCCTGCCCGAGGGCATCTACTACAGCCAGGACCTGTTCACGCAGGCCGGCATCGACGGCACGCCCACGACGCTCTCCGACCTCGAGGCCGTCGTCCAGAAGCTCAAGGACGCCGGCATCGAGCCGATCGCGGTCGGCGCGAAGGACGCCTGGCCCGCCGCGCACTGGTACTACAACTTCGCCCTGCGCGAGTGCAGTGGCGACGTCATGAACGAGACGGCGAAGTCGCTCGCGTTCGACGACGCGTGCTGGACGAAGGCCGGCGAGGACCTCGAGGACTTCCTCGCGACCGATCCGTTCAACGACGGCTTCCTGACCACCCCGGCGCAGCAGGGCGCCGGATCGTCAGCTGGTCTGCTTGCGAACCATAAGGCCGCCATGGAGCTCATGGGCGGATGGGACCCCGGCGTGATCGCGTCGCTCACGCCCGACCAGAAGCCGCTCCCCGACCTCGGCTGGTTCCCGTTCCCGACCATCGACGGCGGCCAGGGCGACCCGACCGCTCTCCTCGGCGGCATCGACGGCTACTCCGTGTCGAAGGATGCGCCGAAGCAGGCGACCGAGTTCCTCGAGTTCCTGCTCACGAAGGAGCAGCAGGAGGCCTACGCGACGGCGTTCAACGCCATCCCGGTGAACAAGGACGCCCAGAGCGGGGTGACCGACCCGTACAACGTCTCGGCGCTCGAGGCGTTCAACAAGTCCGGGTTCGTGTCGCAGTACCTCGACACGCTGTACGGCGCGAACGTCGGCAACGCGATGAACACCGCGGTGGTCGACCTGTTCGCGGGCAAGGGCTCGGCCGCCGACATCGCGTCGCAGTCGAACGACGCCGCGGCGAAGGGCTGAGCAGCCAGTCATGAGCACCACCCTGAGCACGAGCCGACCCGTCGGCGACGAGCTGCAGGGCACGCCCGAGGTCGGGGGCGCGGTCACCGCGTCCCCGGCCTCGCCACGGCCGGAGCGACGCCGCACCGGTCGGGCGCGCCTCCGGCTCGAGGTCCTGCTTCTGGCGGGGCCCGCGGTCATCGTCTTCGTCGCGTTCGTGGTCTTCCCGGTCGTCCTGGCGGCCTACTACGGCTTCTACAAGTGGAAGGGCTACGGCGTTCCGACCGACTTCGTCGGCCTGCAGAACTACCTGCTGATCCTCCAGGACCCGCAGTTCCAGCAGGTGCTGCAGCACAACCTCTTCATCGTGGTGCTGTCGCTTGTCATCCAGGGACCGCTCGCCATCGGGCTCGCGCTGCTGCTCAACCAGAAGATCCGCGGGCGCTCGCTCATCCGCGTGCTCATCTTCGTGCCGTACGTCATCTCCGAGGTCATCGTCGGCACCGGCTGGAGTCTCATGCTCCAGGACACCGGCGCGGTCAACGACCTGCTGGCGAAGCTGCACCTCGACGCCTTCGCGGCGAGCTGGCTGGCCGACCCGAACCTCGCGCTGTGGACCCTGATGGGGATCATCTCGTGGAAGTACATCGGGTTCGCGATCATCCTCATGCTCGCGGGGATGCAGTCGATCCCCGAGGAGCTCTACGAGGCGGCGTCGCTCGACGGTGCCGGCTACTGGCGCTCGCAGTGGACCATCACGCTCCCGCTGCTCGGCCCGACCATCCGGATCTGGGCGTTCCTGTCGATCATCGGATCGCTCCAGCTGTTCGACCTCGTCTACATCATCTGGGGTCAGTACGTGTCGTCGACGGCGGGCACCTCGACCATGGCGACGTACATGGTGCAGGAGGGGCGCGGCGCCGGAAACTTCGGCTACGGCAACGCCGTCGCGGTCGTCATGTTCGTCATCTCCCTCGTCGTCGCACTGCTCTACCAGCGCTTCGTCCTGCGCCGCGACCTGCGGGGCGCCGTCACGGAAGGCCGTCGATGATGTCCGCACTCGCCGCCGAGACCACGCCGGGCGGGAAGCCGGTGCTGCCGCGTCGCACCCGCGGCGTCGCGTGGGGCAACCCGGTCACCTACTTCATCGCGCTGCTGCTCGTCGCGGTGTGCCTCGCCCCGGTCGCGTACATCGTGCTGGGCGGATTCCGCACCAACTCGCAGATCACGGCCGATCCGTCGGGGCTGCCGAGCCCGTGGCAGATCGGCAACTACATCGACGTGCTGACGTCGATCACGTTCTGGCGCGAGTTCGCGAACTCGACCGTCGTCTCGCTCATCACCACCGTCGGCGTCGTCGTGCTGGGGCTGATGGTGAGCTACGTGCTCGCGCGCTACCGGTTCGCCGGCACGGGCGCGCTGTACTCGCTGTTCGCGGCGGGGCTGATGTTCCCGATGACGGTCGCGATCACGCCGCTGTACATCCTGATCAAGGACCTCGGTCTGGTGAACAGCCTCGCGGGCGTCATCATCCCGCAGATCGCGTTCGGCCTGCCGACCACGGTGATCATCCTCGTGCCGTTCCTCCGCGCCATCCCGGCCGAGATCGAGGAGGCGGCGTTCATCGACGGCGCGAGCCGGCTCGGGTTCTTCTGGCGGATGGTCGTGCCGCTCTCGCTCCCGGGCGTCGTGACGGTCGGCATCCTCGCGTTCGTGGCGAGCTGGAACAGCTATCTGCTGCCCCTGTTCATCCTCAACGACGAGGCCACCTTCACGCTGCCGCTCGGGGTGCAGGCGTTCTCGTCGCAGTACTCGGTCGACACCGCCAAGGTGCTCGCGTTCACGTCGCTGTCTGTGCTGCCGGCGCTGATCTTCTTCACCATCTTCGAGCGCCGCATCGTCGGCGGTCTTACCGGCGCCGTCAAGGGATGACCTCGCCCGTCGATCCGTCGAGCGCTCCGGCCGACGGCAAGCACCGGATGACCCGGCCCGTTCCCGCGATGCCCGCTGTCTCGGATCGCGTGCGCGCGCTCCACGCGCGGATGACGCTCGAGGAGAAGCTCGCCCAGCTCGTCGGGTACTGGCTCGACCAGAACGGGGTGGTCGCCCCGATGCAGAGCGAGATGACCGCCGGGCAGGCGCCGTCGGCCGAGCTGTCCGAGATCACCCGGAACGGCATCGGTCACTTCACCCGCGTGTACGGCACCCGGCCGGTCGAGCCCGTCGAGCGCGCCGCCTGGCTGTGGAACGAGCAGCGTCGCCTCAGGGACGAGACCCGCCTGGGCATTCCCGCGCTCGTGCACGAGGAGTGCCTCACCGGCCTCGCGGCCTGGACGGCCGCGACCTTCCCGACGCCGCTCGCGTGGGGCGCGGCCTTCGATCCGGAGCTCGTGCGCGAGGTCGGCGCGGCGATCGGCGAATCGATGCGAGCCCTCGGCATCCACCAGGGGCTAGCGCCCGTGCTCGACGTCATCAGCGACCCGCGCTGGGGACGGGTCGACGAGTGCATCGCCGAAGACCCCTACGTCGTGGGCACGATCGGCACCGCCTACGTGCGCGGCCTGCAGAGCGCGGGCGTGCACGCCACGCTCAAGCACTTCATCGGCTATTCGGCCTCGCGCGCCGGTCGCAATCACGGCCCCGCGGATGTCGGACCGCGCGCGATCGCGGACGTCTACCTGCCGCCGTTCGAGATGGCCGTACGCGACGGGCGCGCGCGCTCGGTGATGAACTCGTACAACGACGTCGACGGCATGCCGATGGCCGCGAACACCGCATACCTCACGGGAGTGCTGCGCGAGGGGCTCGGCTTCGACGGAGTCGTCGTGGCCGACTACTTCGCGGTCGCGTTCCTCGAGGTCATGCACGGCATCGCGCGCGACCGCGGCGAGGCGGCGGCGCTCGCCCTCGAGGCGGGCGTCGATGTCGAGCTGCCGAGCGGTGACGCGTATCTCGCGCCGCTCGCCGACCGAATCCGCGCCGGCGCGTTCGACGAGCGCTACGTCGACCGCGCGGTGCTGCGCGCGCTCGCCCAGAAGGAGGAGCTCGGACTCCTCGAGCCGGGCGCCTACCGGGACGAGCCGCCGACCGCCGTCGACCTCGACTCGCCGCGCCACCGCGAGCTCGCGCGGCGCCTCGCGGAGGAGTCGATCGTGCTGCTGTCGAACGACGGCGTGCTGCCGCTGCTCGGCGCCGGGCGGGCGCCGGCACGCGTCGCCGTCATCGGGCCCAACGCGGATCGCGCCGAGGCGCTGCAGGGCTGCTACTCGTTCGCCAACCACGTGCTCGCGCACCACCCCGAGCTCCCGCTCGGCCTGGAGATGCCGACCGTGCTCGACGGCCTCGCGCGAGCGTTCGAGGCTGCCGGCTCGGCGGCGGAGTTCGCGGTCGCCCGGGGGTGCGAGGTCGAGGGCGACGACACGTCCGGCTTCGCGGAGGCGGTCGATGTCGCTTCGGGCGCCGACGTCGCGATCGTCGTCGTCGGCGACCAGGCGGGCCTGTTCGGCCGGGGCACGGTCGGCGAGGGGAACGACTCGGAATCGCTCGACCTGCCGGGTGTGCAGCGCGAGCTCGTCGAGGCGGTCGTCGCCACCGGCACCCCGGTCGTCATGGTGCTGCTCACCGGCCGGCCGTACGTGCTCCGCTGGGCGCTCGACGACGACGGCGCCCGCCCCGGCGCGGTGCTGCAGTCCTTCTTCCCGGGGGAGGGCGGCGGGCTCGCGATCGGCGACGTGCTCACCGGTCGCGTCACGCCGTCCGGTCGTCTCCCGCTGTCGCTGCCCCGGTCGGCCGGTGCGATGCCCTACTCCTACCTGCACCCCCGTCTGGGCGGGCCGTCGGACGTGTCGGCGAGCGACTCGACCCCCGTGCGCCCGTTCGGCTTCGGCCTGTCCTACTCGACGTTCGCGTACTCCGATCTCGTCGTCGATCCGGCGGTCGCCGCCGGGGGGTCGTTCGCCGCGGCGGTCACCGTCACGAACACCGGGGCGTTCGCGGGCGACGAGGTCGTCCAGCTCTACGGGCACGACGTGCACGCCTCGATCGCCCGCCCGCTCGCACAGTTGCTCGGCTACGCGCGGGTGCGGCTCGAGCCGGATCGGTCGGCGCGTGTCGAGTTCTCGGTGCCGACGACGCGGCTCGCGTTCAGCGACCCGCGGATGGTGCGCACCGTCGAGCCGGGCGACGTCGAGGTGTGGGTCGCGTCGCACGCCGAGGCGTCCCGCGCCGCGTCCGAGATCGGCGAGAGCACCGGCGGGGCGATCGTGAACGGCAGGCGCGCGATCGGCCGGACGATCCCCGGCACGGCGACCGAGCGGGCCGCGGTGCGGATCACGGGCGGCCGACACGACGTGACGCCGCTCGACGAGCGGCTCGTGACGTGGCGCGTGTCCCCGGTCGAGCCCGTGTCGCGCGACTGAGCCCGGCGGCGCGGCCCGGGCCGGTCAGGCGAGCGCGGCGCGCAGGAAGGCCACCTCGCGCTCGAAGTCGTCGAGCCCGCCGCCCTCGTGCCCGTTGTACGGCCACACGGTCATCGCCTTGGTCCCCGCCCAGGCGTTGTACGCGGCGAACACGGTCGACGGCGGGGTGACGCCGTCCATCAGCCCGACCGTGAAATCGGCGGGGATCGTCGCGCGCCGGGCGAGCAGCGACGTGTCGACGTAGGACAGCGTGTGCAGTGTCGGCGCCACGAGGGTGCGGTGCGTGCGCAGGAAGTCGACGACCTCGCGGAACGGGTAGGCGTCGGTGATCTCGATCGCGTGCGGGATGTCCGCGAGGAACGGCACGCGCACGATCGCGCCGCGCACGCCCTCGCCGAGGGCTGCCGCCGCGATCGCGAGAGCGCCGCCCTGGCTGCCGCCGCGCACCGCCACGCGATCGGCGTCGACGAGCTCGATCCCGCGCGCCGCGTCGACGGCGAGCACGGCATCCGTGTACAGCCGGCGGTAGTAGTAGTCGTCGCGGGACTGGATGCCCTTGGTCATGACGCCCGGCACCTGCGGCCCGGACGGCGGTGCGTCGTCGGGGGTGTCGCCCGTGCTCCACCCGGAGCCCTGGCCGCGGGTGTCCATGTGCAGGTGTGCGAAGCCGCTCGCCGCGAGCTCCAGCTCGTCGATCGCGGATCCTCGGCCGCCGCCGTAGCCGACGTACTGCACGACGGTCGGCAGCCGCCCGGTCGTGCCGGCGGGCACGCGCAGCCAGGCCCGGATGCGCTGCCCGCGGAAGCCCGAGAAGCTCACGTCGTACACGTCGATCGCGGTCAGCGGGCCCGCGATCCGCTCGAGGGCCGGCGGTGCCGCGAGCGCGCGGGACTCGGCGAGGGTGCCGGCCCAGAACGCGTCGAGGTCGGGCGGCTCGACGGCCGTGGTCTCGCGGGTGCGCAGGAGATCGAGCGGGTCGTCGGTGAACATCAGCGTCCACGGTAGGGCACGTCCGCGGGGCCGCGGTCGCGTGTGACGCTCAGCGCGCGCCGAGCAGGTGCTCGGTGGCGAGCTGCTGCAGGCGCACGAAGCCGAAGCCCTTGCCGCCGAGGTAGACGCTCGGATCGAAGTCCTCGAAGGCCGAGCGGTCGGCGAGCAGGTCGTCGTAGGTCTCGTCCCCGCCGAGCGTCGGCACGGCGAGCTCCGGCACCTTCGCGGCGGCGAGCGCCTCCTGCACCTCGGGGTCGGCGCGGAAGGCCGCCGCGCGCTCCTTGAGCATCAGGTAGTTGGCCATGTTCGCGCGCACGCTGTCCCACACGCCGGTCTCGTCCTCGGTGCGGCTCGGCTTGTAGTCGAAGTGCCGCGGTCCGTCGTACGTCGGGCCGCCGGCCGGGCTGCCGAACTCGAGCAGGTCGACGAGCGCGAACGCGTTGTGCAGGTCGCCGTGCGCGAACACGAGGTCCTGGTCGTACTTGATGCCGCGCTGGCCGTTGAGGTCGATGTGGAAGAGCTTGCCGTGGTACAGCGCCTGGGCGATGCCGGCGGCGACGTTGAGGCCCGCCATCTGCTCGTGGCCGACCTCGGGGTTGAGGCCGACGAGCTCGGGGCGCTCGAGCGAGTCGATGAAGGCGATCGCGTGGCCGAGCGTCGGCAGCAGGATGTCGCCGCGGGGCTCGTTGGGCTTCGGCTCGATGGCGAAGCGGATGTCGTAGCCCCGGTCGGTGACGTAGTCGCCGAGCAGGTTGACGGCCTCGCGGTAGCGCTCGAGCGCCTGCCGGATGTCCTTGGCGCTGTCGTACTCGGCGCCCTCGCGGCCGCCCCACATGACGAAGGTGGTGGCTCCCAGCTCGGCCGCGAGGTCGAGGTTGCGCAGCACCTTGCGCAGCGCGAAGCGGCGCACCTGGCGGTCGTTGGAGGTGAAGCCGCCGTCCTTGAAGACGGGCGCGCTGAACAGGTTGGTCGTCACCATCGGCACGATGAGGCCGGTGTCGGCGAGCACCCTCGTGAGGCGGTCGATCTGCCGCCGGCGCTCGGCATCCGTCGATCCGAACGCGAACAGGTCGTCGTCGTGGAAGGTCAGGCCGTAGGCGCCGTACTCGGCGAGCTTTTCGACGGCGTGCACGACATCGAGGGGCGGGCGGGTCGGACCGCCGAACGGATCGGTGCCGGTGTAGCCGATGGTCCACAGGCCGAAGGAGAACCGGTCGGCGGGCGTGGGGGTGGGGGTCATCGTGACGTCCTTGTCTCGCGTCGCCACCGCGACGCAGTTTGTTGTTGCTAAGGACATATTACGGCTCATCGCCCCGGACGCAAGCGATCCCGCGGCTACTGTGATCGCATGGCGCGCATCGGCAGCAACCTCGACGACGTGCGCCGGCGCAACCTGTCGGCCGTGCTCGAGCGCGTGCACCTGAGCGGCGGGCTGAGCCGCGCCGAGCTCACGGCCGCGACCGGCCTCAACCGGTCGACCGTCGCGGCGCTCGTCGCGGACCTCGCCGAGCGGCGGCTCGTCGTGGAGGGCGGGCCCGGCGCGACCCGCCGCGTGGGCCGGCCGTCGCTCACCGTCGCGCCGCACCCGGCGCCCCTCGCGATCGCCGTCAACCCCGAGATCGACGCGATCGGCATCGGCGTCGTCGGACTCGGCGCGCGGGTCGTGCACCGGGTTCGCCGTGCGCTCGGCGCGATCCCGGGCCCGGAGGAGGCGGCCGCGATCATCGCCGCGGAGATCGCGGCACTGCCCGCGTCGGTGACCGGGGGCGCGCGACTGGTCGGAGTCGGGCTCGCGGTGCCGGGACTCGTGCGCGCCTCCGACGGTGTCGTGCGCTGGGCGCCGCACCTGGACTGGACCGACGTGCCGTTCACGGCCCTCGTCGCGCGCGCCACCGGCCTGCGCGCCGTCGCGGCGAACGACGCCGCGTGCGCGGCGCTCGCCGAGCACCTGTTCGGCGCGGGCCGCGGCGCCGACGACATCGTCTACCTCAACGGCGGGGCGAGCGGCATCGGCGGCAGTGTCATCGCCGGCGGGCGTGCGCTCGGCGGATCGGGCGGCTACGCGGGGGAGTTCGGCCACAACCGGCCCGGCGTGCACGACCCGGACGACCGCCGAACCCCGCTCGGCGAGCTCGAGCAGGAGGTCAGTCGTGCGCGGCTCGTCGAGGTGCTCGGTGTCGAGCCCGGCGACGAGCGGGCGCTGACGGATGCCGCGCTCGCGACCGCGGATCCGGTGGCGCTCGGCGAGCTGGGGCGTCAGCGCCGCATCCTGTCCACGGCACTCGCCAACGCCGTCAACGTGCTCGACCCGGAGCTCATCGTGCTCGGCGGGTTCCTGGCCACGCTGCTCGAGACCGATCGCGGCGACCTGCGGGCGCAGATCGCCGCCCAGGCGATCCCGGCGGCGGTCGAGGGGATGCGGATCGAGCCCGCGGCGCTCGGCTCCGACCGGCTGCTGATCGGCGCCGCGCAGCGGGTGTTCGCCGCGCTCATCGCCGATCCGACCGGCGCCGATCCGGGCGGCGCGGTGCTCGGCTAGGCTCGCCGACGGCGACGCGGTCGTCGCCGGGAACGGACGGGGACGACGGTGGCGGACGACGACTATCGCGAGGGCGGGCTCGAGTTCGGCGCCGACTTCCTCATCGGCGCGGCGACCGCGGCCTACCAGATCGAGGGCGCCGTGGCCGAGGACGGCCGGGGCCCGTCGATCTGGGACACCTTCAGTCACGAGCCCGGCCGCACGCGAGACGGGGACACGGGCGATGTCGCGTGCGACCACTACCACCGGCTCGACGCCGACCTCGACCTGATGGCCGGACTCGGGCTCGAGGCGTACCGCTTCTCGATCGCCTGGCCCCGCATCCAGTCGACCGGCAGCGGGCCGGGGAACCGCGCGGGGATCGACTTCTACGGGCGCCTCGTCGACGGGCTGCTCGCCCGCGGCATCCGTCCCATCGCGACGCTGTACCACTGGGACCTGCCGCAGGCGCTCGAGGACGCGGGCGGCTGGACGAACCGCGACACCGCCTACCGGTTCTCCGACTACGCGGCGATCGTGGGCGAGGCGCTCGGCGACCGGGTCGACACGTTCACGACGCTCAACGAGCCCTGGTGCTCGGCCTACCTCGGCTACGGATCGGGTGCGCACGCCCCCGGGCGCACGAGCGGTCGCGACGCGCTCACCGCCGTGCACCACCTAAACCTCGCGCACGGGCTCGGGGTGCAGGCGCTGCGGGCGACGAGCGCGGGCGAACCGCACTACTCCGTGACGCTCAACTTCCACGCGCTGCGGCCCGGCACCGAGGACCCGCGGGACGCGGCCGACGCGATCCGTCGCATCGACGGGCTCGCCAACCGGGTGTTCACGCACCCGATGCTGCGCGGCGAGTACCCGGCCGACGTGCTCGAGGACACCGCGGCCGTGACGGACTGGGCGTTCGTGCGCCCGGGCGACCTCGACGACATCCGCCAGGGCATCGACGTGCTCGGGGTCAACTACTACTCGACCGCGACGGTGCGCGACTGGGACCGGGTGGCGCCGAGGCAGCACGCCGACGGGCACCGGCCGAGCGCCGGCACGGCCTGGCCGGGCAGCGAGGGGGTCGAGTTCCTCGAGCAGCCCGGGCCGCACACGGCGATGGGCTGGAACATCGCCCCCGAGGCGCTCGAGCAGCTGCTCGTGCACCTGCACGAGGAGTTCCCCGACCAGCCGCTCATGATCACGGAGAACGGCGCGGCGTTCGACGACCGGGTGTCGGAGGATGGCGCCGTGCACGACCCGCGGCGGGTGGACTTCCTGCAGCGTCACTTCGTCGCGGCGCACCGGGCGATCGCGCGGGGTGTCGATCTGCGCGGCTACCTGGTCTGGTCGCTGCTCGACAACTTCGAGTGGGCCTACGGCTACACGAAGCGGTTCGGCGTCGTGCGGGTCGACTACGACACGCTCGAGCGCACGGTCAAGGACAGCGGGCGCTGGCTCGCCGAGGTCGCGCGCACGCACCGCCTGCCCGCGGTCTGAGCGGCGGATGCCGGGGCCGGCGTCGCGCGGGCACCGCTCTCGCGTCGCGCGATCGTCGCGCGCGCTCGAATCGATTCGATAGGCTGGCGGTGAGCCGCGGCGCACCCCGCCGAGCCGTCCCCATCCATTCCCGTAGGAACCCGCTGTGACCATCGTCGTCCACCCGGGTGACTCGTTGACGCGCCGCCAGCGCCTCGTGTACGTGATCGTGCTCGGGGCGCTGACCGCGCTCGGCCCGTTCACCATCGACCTCTACCTGCCGTCCTTCCCGAGCGTCGAGGCGGAGTTCCTCACCACCGAGGCGGTCGTGCAGCTGACCCTGTCCGCGACGATCGTGGGCTTCGCGCTCGGCCAGCTCGTGATCGGCCCGTGGAGCGACACGGTCGGCCGTCGCGTGCCGCTGATCGTCGCGACCGCCGTGCACGTGCTCGCGAGCATCGGGGTGGCGGTCGCGCCGAACGTCGAGCTGCTCGGCGCGCTGCGCCTGCTGCAGGGGATCGGCGCGGCCGGCGGCGGGGTCGTCGCGATGGCGACCGTGCGCGACCTGTTCGGCGGCCTCCCGCTCGTGCGGATGCTCGCCCGCCTCGGTGCCGTCAGCGGGCTCGCGCCGATCCTCGCCCCGGTGATCGGCTCGCAGCTGCTGCTGCTGTTCCCCTGGCGCGGCATCTTCTGGTTCCTCGCCGCGTACGGCCTCGTCGTGCTCACCGTGAGCGCGTTCTTCATCGTCGAGACGCTGCCGCGGGAACGACGAGCGGATGCCGGGCACAGCAGCGCGCGCGAGCGCTACCGGGCGCTGTTCTCCGACCGCGTCTTCGTCGGCGCAGCGCTCGTGGCCGGCATGACGTTCAGCGGCCTGTTCGCCTACCTCTCCTCGTCGTCCTTCCTGTTCCAGGACGTCTACGGGCTCGACGCGCAGCAGTACGGCGTGCTGTTCGCCGTCAACTCGCTCGGGGTCGTCACGGGGATCCAGACCAGCTCGCGTCTCGCCCGCATCCTGCCCCCGCAGTGGATCCTGCTCGGCGCGGTGAGCGGCATGTTCCTCAGTGCCGCCACGATCGTGACGCTCGACGCGGCGCACGCCGGGCTGTGGGGCATCCTCGTGCCGCTGTGGTTCTTCATCTGCAGCTGCGGGTTCGCGTTCCCGTGCCAGCAGGTGCTCGCGCTCGCGAACCACGGCGGCGAGGCGGCGACGGCGGCGTCGCTCATGGGCGCCGTGAACTTCGGGCTCGCGGGGCTGCTCTCGCCCGTCGTCGGGTTGTTCGGCATCACGAACGCGATCCCGATGGCGACCATGCAGCTGTGCACCTCGACGGTGTCGCTCCTCGTGATCGCGCTCGTCATCCGGCCGCGATCGGTGCCCGCGCTCAGTCGCTGAGCGCCGCATCCGCTCGCGCCGAGCCGGGCGCGACCGATAGCGTCGGGCCATGAGGATCCTGCTCGTCGGCGCCGGTGGCGTCGGCAACGCCATCGCGAAGATCGCGGCCCGTCGCTCCTTCTTCGAGCTGATGGTGGTGAGCGACTACGACCTCGGCCGGGCGGAGTCGACGGTGGAGTGGGTCGAGGCGCACACGCCGTCCGGGCCCGGCGACGCGGGACTCGAGAACGGTCGCTTCGTTGCGGCCCGCATCGACGCATCCGATCCGGACGACGTGGCCCGGGTCGCGCGCGAGCACGGGGCGACGCACGTGATGAACGCGGTCGAGCCGAGGTTCGTGCAGTCGATCTTCGCGGGCGCGCTCGCGGCGGGGGCCGACTACCTCGACATGGCGATGAGCCTGTCCGAGCCGCATCCGACCGATCCGTACGCGCAGACCGGCGTCAAGCTCGGCGACGACCAGTTCGCCCAGGCGCCCGACTGGGAGAGCGCGGGCCGGCTCGCGCTCGTCGGCATGGGCGTCGAGCCCGGGCTCTCCGACGTGTTCGCGCGCTACGCGGCCGACGAGCTGTTCAGTGCGATCGACGAGCTCGGCACGCGCGACGGTGCGAACCTCGTGGTGCGCGACGACGCGGGGAACGAGATCTTCGCTCCGTCGTTCAGCATCTGGACGACGATCGAGGAGTGCCTCAACCCGCCGGTGGTGTGGGAGAAGGACCGCGGCTGGTTCACGACGCCGCCGTTCTCGGAGCCCGAGACGTTCGTGTTCCCCGAGGGCATCGGCGCCGTCGAGTGCGTCAACGTCGAGCACGAGGAGGTGCTCCTCATGCCGCGCTTCGTCGACGCCGAGCGCGTCACGTTCAAGTACGGGCTCGGCGACGAGTTCATCGGCGTGCTCAAGACGCTCAACCTGCTCGGCCTCGACAAGACCGCGCCGCTGCGGGTGCGCAGCGCGAACGGACCGGTCGAGGTCGCGCCGCGCGATGTCGTGGCGGCAGCGCTGCCCGATCCGGCGACGATCGGACCCCGGATGACGGGCAAGACCTGCGCGGGACTGTGGGTGACCGGCACGGGCGTCGACGGTGCCCCGCGGGAGGTGTACCTCTACCACGTGAGCGACAACGAGTGGACGATGCGCGAGTACGAGAGCCAGTGCGTCGTCTGGCAGACCGCGCTGAACCCGGTCATCGCGCTCGAGCTGCTCGCGACCGGCGTCTGGGCGGGCACCGGGGTGGTCGGGCCGGAGGCGTTCGACGCGCGGCCGTTCCTCGAGCTCATGGCGCGTCCGATCGACGAGGGCGGCTACGGCCAGCCGTGGGGACTCGAGGACCGTCTGGCGTCGTGATCGACGCGCGGCGCGAGGCGGATGCGGCGGCGCACGCCGCCGGGGTCGGCGTCCGTCCGGGTGTGATCGACGCGCGGCGCGAGGCGGATGCGGCGGCGCACGCCGCCGGGGTCGGCGTCCGTCCGGTGGATGGCGTGGTGCTCGTGCCGTTCCTCGAGTCGATCTGGGGAGCGGGCCGCGCCGGCGACCCCGCGCTGCTGCGGGTGATCGCGCACGCGGGCAACTCGGTGCTCGCGGCGTACCGCGACGAGCGCATCGTCGGGGCGGCGCTCGGTGTGCTCGGCTGGACCGATGGCCTGCACCTGCACTCGCACATGGTCGCGGTCGATCCCGGCCTGCGGGCGGGCGGCGTCGGCTTCGCGATCAAGCTCGCGCAGCGCGCCGAGTGCCTCGACCACGGGGTCGCGGAGATGCGCTGGACGTTCGACCCGCTCATCCGGCGCAACGCCCACCTCAACCTCGTGAAGCTCGGCGCGCGGGTGCTCGCGTATCGGCCGCACTTCTACGGCGAGCTCGCCGACGCGATCAACGGCGACGACGCCACCGACCGGTTCGAGGTGGGCTGGCGCCTCGACGCCCCGCTCGGCGCGGCACCGGCCGGGGGGCCGGCGGAGGTGGTGCTCCCGCCCGACTACGAGGCGCTGCGGCGCGAGGACGCGGCCGCGGCCCGTGTGCTGCGGGCGACGAGCGGCGCGGCGTTCGCGAGCGCGGCGGCGGCGGGCCGCGGCATCCGGTTCACGGGAGACGGCTACCGCTTCGGGTGACCGGCGGCCGCCCGCGCTGACCCGCCTAGGCTGGCGGGATGAGGGTCGAGGCCGTCGAGCTGCACCGCATCTCCATGCCGCTCGTGCGGCCGTTCGCGACGAGCTTCGGCTCGCAGACGGCGCGCGACATCCTGCTCCTGCGGGTGCGCACCGACGTCGGCGACGGCTGGGGCGAGTGCGTCGCGATGGCCGACCCGGTCTATTCGAGCGAGTACGTCGAGGGTTGTGCGGCGGTGTTGCGCGACTACCTCGTGCCCGCGCTGCTGCGCGCGTCGTCCGCGGGAACGGATGCCACGGCCGACTCGTTCGCCGGTGTCGCGCGGTTCGTCGTCGGCCACCGGATGGCGAAGGCGGCGCTCGAGACGGCACTGCTGGATGCCGAGACGCGTGCCGCGGGACAGTCGTTCGCGAGCCGGCTCGGTGCCACGCGCGAGGCCGTCGACTGCGGCGTGAGCGTGGGCATCGCCCCCGACCTGGACGGGCTGCTCGCCGAGGTGAGCGGCTACGTCGAGGCCGGCTACCGGCGCATCAAGCTCAAGATCAAACCCGGCTGGGACCTCGAGCCGGTCGCCCGGGTGCGCGAGCTCATCGGCGAGCTGCCGCTGCAGGTCGACGCGAACACGGCGTACAGCCGTGACGACATCGACCATCTGCGCGCGCTCGACGCGTTCGACCTGCTGCTCATCGAGCAGCCGTTCGTCGAGGAGGACATCGCGTCGCACGTGGCGTTGTCACGGGCGATCGCGACGCCGGTGTGCCTCGACGAGTCGATCACGGATGCCGTGGTCGCCGCCGACGCGATCGACCGGGGCGCGACATCCGTCGTCAACATCAAGGCGGGACGTGTCGGCGGCTACCTGGAGGCGGTGCGGGTGCACGACGTGGCGCGTTCCCGGGGTGTGCCGGTGTGGTGCGGCGGCATGCTCGAGACCGGACTCGGCCGAGCGGCCAACGTCGCTCTCGCGGCGCTGCCCGGCTTCACGCTGCCGGGCGACACGAGCGCCTCGGACCGCTACTTCGCCGAGGACCTCACCGAGCCGTTCGTGCTCGTCGACGGACGCCTGCCGGTGCCGACCGGTGCGGGCAGCGGCGTCACGGTGCGCGACGACCTCGTGGCGGCCTGGGCGACCCGGCCGCCCGAGACGCTGGGCGCCTGACCGTCACGCCTTCCAGATCGTCTTCAGGTTGCAGAACTCGCGGATGCCGGCGGCGGCCAGCTCGCGGCCGTAGCCCGAGTTCTTGATGCCGCCGAACGGCAGCTCCGGGAACGAGACGGTCATGCCGTTGATGAAGACGGCGCCCGCCTCGAGGGCGGTCGCGAACCAGTCGGCCTCGGCGTCATCCGTCGTCCACACGCTGCTCGACAGGCCGAACGCGGTCTGGTTGGCGAGCGCGACGGCCTCCTCGCGGGTCGAGGCGCGGTAGAGCGACGCGACCGGGCCGAACGCCTCCTCCATGACGAGCCGGATCTCGCCGTGCAGGTCGGCGACGACGGTCGGCGGGTAGAAGAAGCCGGGTCCGTCGGGCACGGTGCCGCCGGTGAGGATCGTGGCGCCGTGGGCGCGGGCGTCGTCGACGAGTCCGGCGAGGTCGTCGCGTCCCTGGGCGGTCGCGATCGGGCCGATCTGGGTCGCCTCGTCGAACGGGTCGCCGACCACGAGGGCTGCCATGCGCTCGGTGAAGCGTGCGGCGAACTCGTCGTAGACGTCCGCGTGCACGATGAACCGCTTCGCGCACACGCAGGACTGGCCGTTGTTGATGGTGCGGGCGGCGACCGCCGTGTCGATGGCGCGGTCCAGGTCGGCGGAGGGCATCACGATGAACGGGTCCGACCCGCCGAGCTCGAGCACCGTGTGCTTGAGGTTGCGGCCGGCACGCTCGGCGACCTGGCGGCCGGCGGGCTCCGAGCCGGTGAGAGTGACCGCCGTGACGCGCGCATCGTCGATGACGGAGGCCACCTCGGCCGAGCCGATCAGCAGCGTCTGGAACGACCCGGCCGGGAAGCCGCCGCGCTCGAACAGCGTGTCGAGGTAGAGCGCAGCCTGCGGCACGTTCGACGAGTGCTTGAGCAGGCCGGTGTTGCCGGCCATGAGGGCGGGTGCGGCGAAGCGCACCACCTGCCAGAGCGGGAAGTTCCACGGCATCACGGCGAGCACGACGCCGATCGGCTCGTACCGGAAGCCCGCGGAGCTCGCCGTGACGACGGATGCGTCGGCGAGCTGCTCCCCGGCGAGGAAGCCCTCGGCGTGGTCGGCGTAGAACCGCATGCACGCGGCGCACTTGAGGGTCTCGGCGCGTGACTGGCCGATGGGCTTGCCCATCTCGCGGGTCAGGATCGCGGCCACCTCCTCGACGTCGGCCTCGAGCAGGTCGGCGGTCGCGCGCATCCAGGTGGCTCGCTCGTCGAAGCCGGTCTCGCGCAGGGCGCGGTGGGCGGCATCCGCGAGGGCGATGCGCCGGTCCACCTCGGCCGGGTCGTGCGCCTCGAAGGTCTTCTCGGTCTCGCCGGTGGTGGGGTTGATGGTCGCGATCGCCATGCCTCTCACGGTACTCGCGGGCCGCGGGCAACAACGTGAGAAATCGGCGGAGAATGGGGGATTCGAACCCCCGAGGGCTTGCACCCAACACGCTTTCCAAGCGTGCGCCATAGGCCACTAGGCGAATTCTCCTGAGGACCGTCCGCGCACCCGCCAGAGCCCGGTTACCCTTGCTGCGTCTCCGCCCTGGGGGAGTTGGCCTGGATGGCGCCACGCGGACGGCCGTCGTCCATCGTAGCCGAGACCGAACGCGGGTCCGACCGACGGGGCGGGCGGGAGCCTAGGCCGCGAGGCGCGGCCGGCCGCCACGGCGGGGGCGGCGAGTGGGGTCGACCCAGGGCGGCGGCACGAACCAGGGCACGCCGTCGCGCCATTCGAGGTTCCAGCCCTCTTCGTCGAAGACGCGATGGTGCAGCCAGCACAAGAGCACACCGTTCGCGATGTCGGTCGGACCGTGCTGACCGTCCGGACCGGGCGCCCAGGGCGTCCAGTGCGCCGCCTCCGTCTGGGAGGGCGGGGCGGTGCAGCCGGGGAACACGCATCCGCCGTCCCGGGCGGCCATCGCCCGGCGCTGCGCGCGGGAGAAGAACCGCCGGCTCTCGCCGGCGTCGAGCACTTCGCCCTCGCCGCCGAGCACGACGGGGATGATCTCGGCGCCGGCGGCGAGCCGCCGCACGGTCGTCGCGCACACCGGCTCGTCGACGCCGCCGATCACGCCCGTGCCGACACCCGTCGCGAGCACCTCGAGCGGCACGGTGACGAGCATCGACACCGACATGCCCGCGAGCTCCCCGTCGTCACGGCCCAGGGACTCGCGGCACAGGTCGACGAGCGCATCGAGGCGCCGCTGCGCGAGCGTGCGGCGATCGTCGGGCGCCGGCTCGTCGAGGTCGGTGCCGTGAGTGTCATCGGTGCCAGCACCGTCGGCGCCGGGCTCGGCGGCCGCCGCGTCGACGGGGCGGAAGCGCACGCCGCGACGGAACGCGGTGCGGGCGTCGAGCGCGGCCAGGAGGAACCCGGCGGACTCGGGGTCGGCGTCGATCACCATCCGCGTCATGCCGTCGACGGGGACGCCGATGGCGAGGCCCCGCCTCGCGCGCAGTCGCCGCTCGCGCTCCTCGGCGTCGAGGGGCGCGTAGTCGGCGATCACGCGACGGCACAGGGCCGCCGCATCGCGCGGCGTGAGGGTCGCGGCGACGTCGACGAGCTGCTGCTCGACCGCGACGGCGGTCTCGGGATCGGTGCTGCACTCGTCGATGGCCGTCGCGATCGCGCGCGCCGTCGCCGCATCGACCCGCCCGGCGAGGAGCCCCGCCGCCACGGCCGGATGCGCGGGAGGCAGCGGCTCGCCCGTGAGCGAGGTGCGCGCGGCGGTCGCGCGCGCCGCAGCGACCCACGCGGATGCGGCGCCGGATGCGACCCGCGCACGCTGCACGACGAGGTCGGCCGGCCCGCGAGCGCCGTGCGCACGGGCCAGGTCGCCGGAGTCGGCGGCATCCGCTCTGTCGCTGCGCCGCACGACCTGCGCGCTCAGCGCGACCGCCGCCGAATCCACGAGCCGCACCAGGTCACCGAGCCTGTCGATCGCCGACAGCAGCTCGGCATCCGTGAGGGCGTCGCCGCGCTCCGCCGCATCCGCGACGGCGCGCGCGACCCGCTCGAGTCGCTGGGCGCCGGTGAACGTGCTCATGGTGGTGAACCTCATGCTTGTGGCGCAAGCAAGTCCATTGTAGCACACGGATTCGATGCTGCAAGACGCAATGCACATCGAGTATCGAACGGGTATACGAGAGACCGACCACGGGGCCGAAAGTCCCTGGGGGCCGTTCACCCGGCATCCCTAGGCTGGTCGCGTGGCGCGCAGCATCTACATCTCGTCCGCGGAGGGACACTCGGGCAAGTCGTCGATCGCGCTCGGCGTGCTCGACCTGCTGAGCCACGAGGTCGGCCGCGTGGGCGTGTTCCGTCCGATCGCGCGCAGCACCGACGAGCGCGACTACGTGCTCGACCTGCTGCTCCAGCACGACGGCGTCGACCTCTCCTACGACGAGTGCGTCGGCACCGATTACGAGCAGGTGCACGACGACCCGGATGCGGCGCTCGGCCGCGTCGTCGAGCGCTTCCACGCGGTCGAGCGGCAGTGCGACGCCGTCGTGATCGTCGGCAGCGACTACACGGATGTCGGTTCCCCGACCGAGCTGGGATTCAACGCCCGCATCGCGGCGAACCTCGGCGCCCCCGTGCTGCTCGTGCTCACGGGCCGCAGCGTCGACGAGTCCCGGGCGCGCACGGCCGACGAGATGCGCCAGATCGCCGATCTCACGGTTCCCGAGCTCGCGCAGGCGCACGCGGGTCTGCTCGGGATCGTCGTGAACCGGGCCGATGCGGACGACCTCGACGGCATCCGCGACGCGATCGCGTCGGAGCACGCGGGCGTGCCGGTGTGGACCGTGCCGGAGGACCGCTTCCTCGTGGCGCCGACCGTGCGCACCGTGATGCAGGCGATCGACGGCCGCCTCGTCTCGGGCGACGAGACCCTGCTCGACCGGGAGGCGCTGGACTTCGTCGTCGCCGCGATGAGCATGGAGAACGTGCTGCCGCGCCTGACCGAGGGCGGCGTCGTGATCGTGCCGAGCGATCGCACCGAGATCGTGCTCGCGGTGCTCATGGCGCACGCGTCCGACACGTTCCCGTCGCTCGCCGCGCTCGTGCTCAACGGCGGCTTCACGATCTCGCAGCCGCTGACCACGCTCATCCGCGGACTGCGCTCCGCGCTGCCGATTGTCGCGACCGACGGCGGCACCTGGGAGACCGCGAAGCAGCTGGGCGGCGTGCGCGGCCGCCTCGCGGCCGACTCGCAGCGCAAGTACGACACGGCGCTCGCGCTGTTCGAGCAGCACGTCGACACCGCGGCGCTGCTCGACGCGCTCAGCGTGACGCGCAGCGACGTCGTGACACCGCTGATGTTCGAGTTCGACCTGCTCGGCCGGGCGCGCGCCGACCGGCGCCGCATCGTGCTGCCCGAGGGCGACGACGACCGCGTGCTGCGCGCCGCGGCGACCGTGCTCAGCCGCGGCATCGCCGACCTGACGATCCTCGGCGACGAGACCGAGGTGCGCGGCCGCGCCGCCGGACTCGGCGTCGACATCGAGGCCGCGCAGATCCTGTCCCCGCGCGACGAGGCGCTGCGCGACCGGTTCGCGACGGAGTACGCCGAGCTCCGCGCGCACCGCGGGATGACGTACGAGCTCGCGCGCGACGTCGTCACCGACGTCAGCTACTTCGGCACCATGATGGTGCACGACGGACTGGCCGACGGCATGGTGTCCGGGGCCGTGCACACGACGGCGCACACCATCCGTCCCTCGTTCGAGATCATCCGGACGCGGCCCGACGTGAGCGTCGTCTCGAGCGTGTTCTTCATGGCGCTCGCCGACCGGGTGCTCGTCTACGGCGACTGCGCGGTCGTGCCCGACCCGACCGCCGAGCAGCTCGCCGACATCGCGATCTCCTCCGCCACGACCGCGAGCGCGTTCGGGGTCGAGCCGCGCGTCGCGATGCTGTCGTACTCGACCGGCGAGTCCGGATCGGGCGCGGACGTCGAGAAGGTGCGCACCGCGACCGCGCTCGTCGTCCAACGCCGGCCCGACCTGCTCGTGGCCGGCCCCATCCAGTACGACGCCGCCTCGGATGCCGCGGTCGGGCGGTCGAAGATGCCCGGCAACGAGGTGGCCGGGCGAGCGACCGTGTTCGTGTTCCCCGACCTCAACACGGGCAACAACACCTACAAGGCGGTGCAGCGCTCGGCGGGCGCCGTCGCGATCGGGCCGGTGCTGCAGGGCCTCAACAAGCCCGTCAACGACCTCTCGCGCGGTGCACTCGTGCGCGACATCGTCAACACGATCGCGATCACCGCGATCCAGGCCCAATCGGAGCGCGCATGAACATCTTCGTCCTCAACTCGGGCAGCTCGTCGATCAAGTACCAGCTCATCGACCTCGACACCGAGGAGGTGCTCGCGCGCGGGCTCGTCGAGCGCATCGGCGAACCGGGCCAGGTGCCGGATCACCAGGCCGGGATCGCCGCCGTGCTGACGAGCCTCGGCGACGCGAGGATCGACGCGATCGGCCACCGCGTCGTGCACGGCGGCGACCGCTTCGACCGCGCCGTCATCGTCACCGACGAGGTGGAGGCCGCGATCGAGGAGCTCTCGGTGCTCGCGCCGTTGCACAACCCCGCGAACCTCACCGGCATCCGTGCCGCACGGGCGGCCATGCCGGGCGTGCCGAACGTGGTCGTGTTCGACACCGCGTTCCACCAGACGCTCGATGCCGCGGCGTACACCTACGCGATCCCCGCGGACCTGGCCCGCGAGTACGGCATCCGCCGTTACGGCTTCCACGGCACGAGCCACAAGTACGTGTCCGAGCGTGCGGCCGCGTTCCTCGGCCGGCCGCTCGAGCAGCTCAAGATCATCGTGCTGCACATCGGCAACGGCGCGTCCGCGACAGCGATCGACGGCGGACGCTCCATCGACACCTCGATGGGGATGACCCCGCTCGAGGGCCTCGTGATGGGCACCCGGTCGGGCGACCTCGACCCGGCCGTCGTGCTCGAACTGCAGCGCCGCGCGGGGCTGAGCGTCGACGAGGTCGACGACGTGCTGAACAAGAGGAGCGGACTGCTCGGGCTCAGCGGCTACAGCGACGAGCGCGACGTGCAGAAGGCCGCGGTCGAGGGCGACGAGGCGGCGGAGGTGGCGCTCTCGCTCTACCGCCACCGCATCCGTCACTATGTCGGCGCCTACGCGGCCCAGCTGCGCGGCCTCGACGCGATCGTCTTCACGGGCGGGGTGGGCGAGAACAACACGCTCGTGCGGCGGCGCGTGCTGCGCGGCCTCGAGTTCATGGGCGTGCACGTGGACCCCGACCGCAACGAGGTCGCCTCGAAGTCCGAGCGCCGCATCTCGCCCGACAACTGGCCGGTCTCCGTGCTCGTGATCCCGACCAACGAGGAACTGGAGATCGCGCGCCAGACCGCCGCGCTCATCTGACCGCCGCTCCTCCCCAGGCCGGGTCGCGGCCACGGATCCCGCCACCGGGGAGCGGATGCCACGGCGGGGTGTCCGACCCCGCGGCTATCCTCGACAGGTGGTCACCGCCCTCTACCGCCGCTACCGGCCGGAGACGTTCGCCGAGCTCATCGGCCAGTCGCAGGTGACCGATCCGCTGCGCACCGCCCTGCGCACCGACCGCGTCAACCACGCCTACCTGTTCTCGGGTCCGCGCGGCTGCGGCAAGACGACGAGCGCGCGCATCCTGGCGCGCTGCCTGAACTGCGTCGAGGGGCCCACCGACACCCCGTGCGGCGTGTGCCCGTCGTGCGTCGAGCTGTCACGCGACGGCGGCGGCTCGCTCGACGTCATCGAGATCGACGCCGCATCGCACAACGGCGTCGACGACGCGCGCGACCTGCGCGAGCGGGCGATCTTCGCCCCCGCCCGCGACCGCTTCAAGATCTTCATCCTCGACGAGGCGCACATGGTGACCCCGCAGGGCTTCAACGCGCTGCTCAAGGTCGTCGAGGAGCCGCCCGAGCACGTCAAGTTCATCTTCGCGACGACCGAGCCCGAGAAGGTCATCGGCACCATCCGCTCGCGCACCCACCACTACCCGTTCCGGCTCGTGCCGCCCGCGCAGATGCTCGAGTACACCCAGCAGCTCTGCGACAGCGAGGGCGTCGCGGTCGAGCCCGGCGTGCTGCCGCTCGTCGTGCGCGCCGGCGGCGGATCGGTGCGCGACACCCTGTCGCTGCTCGACCAGCTCATCGCGGGCTCCGACCCTTCCACGGGCTCAGGACGGGCGCCGACGGTCACCGTCGAATACGAGCGGGCGGTGGCGCTGCTCGGCTACACGCACGGCGCCCTGCTCTCCGAGGTCGTCGACGCGCTCGGCTCGCACGACGCCGCGGGAGTGTTCGCCGCGGTCGACCGGGTCGTGCAGACCGGTCAGGATCCGCGGCGCTTCGTCGAGGACCTCCTCGAACGCCTGCGCGACCTCGTCGTCGTCGCGGCCACGCACGACCGCGCCGGCAGCGTGCTCCGCGGCATCCCCGAGGAGGAGCTGCAGCGGATGTCGCAGCAGGCCGCGCTGTTCGGCCAGGCCGAGCTGTCCCGCATCGCCGACATCGTGAACGCCGCACTCACCGAGATGACCGGCGCGACGTCGCCCCGCCTGCACCTCGAGCTCATGATGGCGCGCGCCCTCGTGCCCGCCGCCGACGACGCGGAGCGCGGCGCGCTCGCCCGCGTCGAGCGGCTCGAGCGGCGCATCGGCGTCGAGGGGGCGGCGGGGGCCGGCGCGGCCGGCGCGGGCCCCGCTGCCCCCGCTGCGGCAGACGCCGGCTCGCGGACCGAGCCGGCCGGCGCCC
>NZ_JAUASV010000050.1 GCF_030345695.1 Galbitalea sp. SE-J8
GCCGGCCGAGCGCGGGCCGGCGCCGCCGGCCGCGCCCGGGCCAGCGCCGCCGGGCGCGCCCGGGTTCACGTCGCCGGCCACCGGCGCGGCGCCGGACGCAGCACGCTCGATCGTGCGCACGGCGGCGAGCGCCTCGTCGGGCGCGTCGGCGAGCGCCTCGACGTTCGGCCGCGGCGCGTGGCGCGCCTCGGCGAGCCCGGCGCGGAATCCGGCGCCGAGCAGCGCGCGGTCGCTCGAGCGCAGCACGGTCCGTCCCCAGCGCAGGGCGCTCGACCCCGCGTACGCCGCCCACTCGAGCGGGTCGAGGGCGCGGGAGCGGCCGAACATCCAGAGCTTGTTGCGCACCTCGTTGCGGAATCGCGGACCGGGGTCGGCATCCGTCGATCCGAACACCGCGGTCTTGTGCACGACGAGGCTCGCGGGCACGAAGTAGCCCGTGTGACGGCGCAGGATGCGCGCGGTGTACTCGAAGTCGTCGTTCCAGAGGAAGTAGTCGGCGACCGGCAGGCCGAGCTCCCGCACGGCGCGCGCGTCGACGAGCAGCGACACGAAGCTCAGTGAGCGCACCGGCACGGCGCCGTGCGCGGCGGCCGCCTCGATCGTCGAGCGGCTCGCGAACGGACGCCGCCGCGGCTCGTTCATCGGATGCGGTCGCCCGTCGGTCCACAGCGCGCGCGACCCGAACAGCCGCGCGCTCGCCGGCGCGCGGCGCTGCACCGCGAGCAGTTCCTCGAGCGCGGTATCGGTCGGCACGGTGTCGTCGTCCATGATCCAGACCAGGTCGGCGCGCTCGGTCTCCACGGCGACCGCGATGCCGACCGCGAACCCGCCCGCGCCGCCCGTGTTCCGCTCGAGACGGATGAGACGGACGGGACCGGCCGGACGGGGCGAGAGAGCGGGTGCGATTGCGGGTGCGATCGCCGGTGCGTCGGGACCGACCGCGGCATCCGGTACCGGCGCCCCGGGACCGGCCACGGCATCCGTCACCGGCGTGGGCTGCTCGACCGAGACGGGCTCGTCGGACGCGTTGTCGACGACCACGATGCCGTCGACGGGGCGGCTCTGCGCACGGATGGCGGCGAGCGCCTCGGCGAACAGCGCGGGGCGGTTGTACGTCA
>NZ_JAUASV010000051.1 GCF_030345695.1 Galbitalea sp. SE-J8
GATGCCGGGCTTGTCGCCGGTGAACGTGACGAATCGGTCCTTCTTGATCGGGCGTTTGCCGTCGGCGACTTCCTGGGCACGTTCGATCTGCAGGTTCAGGGTCCGGTTGTCGCGGCATTCGCGAGCGGCGGAGTACTGCCAGACCACCCGTCGGTCCCGTGCCTCCTTCCCGGTGCCCATCCGGCGGGACGCTTCGATCGTCTGCCCATCGGTGAAGAAATTCCCCCGGTTCGCGAGTTGATCAGCGAGGTCGTATGGGGCGTTCGAGACCCTCGACCCGACGATGAAGGACAGGCCGGCGTCTTCGACCGCGGTCAGGTTGGCGGCCGAGAGCATCCCGGCGTCGGCGACGACCACGACATCGGTGACCTTGTGCCGGCCCCGGAACGCGTCCAGGACCGGGATCAGCGTGGTCGTCTCGCCCTTGTTGCCCTCGAACGCGTGGATCTCGAGCGGGAACCCACCCGCGTCGACGAGCAGCCCGACCGTGATCTGCGGGTCGACGCGGCGTTCTTTCGACATCCCGGCCTTGCGGAGCTTGTCCTCGTACTCCGCCTCGAAGTACAGCCTCGTCACGTCGTAGAGCACCAGTGTGAGCGGCCCATGCCGGGCCGCGTGCGCATAGGCGGCAGTCGCGATCATGCCCCGCCAGTCGGCGGTGATGCTGCGCTTCAACGTGCGGTAGATCGTCGGCAAGCTCGGCGCGTCCGGAACGCCCATCTCGGCGAAGACCCTGATCGTGTCCGCTTTGCTTGTCGGTTCGACCAGCCGCGCGAGGACGAGGTACTCGAAGACGCGATCATCGACGGCCTCGAACCTGAGCCGCCGATACGCCGAAGCGAGGACATCCCAGAGCACTCTCGACCTCGACCCGACCACAACCGGCTCGACCGTGACCCGCTCAGCACCCGGCGGGGTGAGCACATCGAGGCCGAACGCGACCTGCCCGGCCGTGATCTTCGCCCGCGCTGCCGCGACCAACGCGGCGAGCTCGACCTCGTCATGCGCGGACCCGAGGTGCTCCACGATCGTGC
>NZ_JAUASV010000006.1 GCF_030345695.1 Galbitalea sp. SE-J8
TCAACGACTCCGAAGAGCCGACGAGGATAATTTGGCATATGACATAGTGCACGCTGTTGAGTTCTCAAGGATCGGACACACCCGCCCCCACACGTCACCGCGCAGGCCCTCGGGGCTGATCTCTTCGCTGCCGCGCTTTCGCACCGGGCAACTTCACTACCCTAGCACTCTCGATCGCTCCGTGTGCACCGCGTTGCGCGGGGCTGGAACGCTCTCGGTCCGGAAGGACTTCGGCTGAGGTTCACACCCCGGATGTGAGGCGCTCGTCTCGGATCGAGACGGGGCCGTGTGACCGGGGTGCCGGTCGCTGCTTCGCCCGGGCTCTCGCTCCGGTCGTCGCGGCGACGGGTGTCTACGTTACGGCCAGGTTTCGGCGCTCGCAAGCGCGCTGCACCCCGGGCGTGTCGCGGCGCGCGGGCCGGACCGCGCGCGATCGCGCCCGCCGGCATCCGTCACGAGCCGCACACGGGCGCGAGCGGGCGTCGGCGACGCTGTGCGCGTCGCCGACGCCCCCTCGACATCGCGGGTCCGGAACCTCGCCGTTGGTCACGTGGCGGTGAGCGTGACCTTCTTCGAGACGCTCGAGGTCGCGATCGTGTTGCCCCCGAACTTGGCCGTCACCGTGATCGACTTCGCGTACTTCTTCGGCAGCGTGACCGTGACGACGCCCCTCGCGGATCTCTTCAGCTTCGCCAGCTTCACGCTCTTGCCGTTCACGTAGAGGCGCACGTTCCCGGTCGCGTACGTGCCGCTCGCGAGCCTGGCGACCTTGACGGTCACCTTCGGCTTGCTCCTCTTCGCGAAGGTCGACGTCGTCACGGTCGTCGCGGAGACGGCCTTGGTCACCCGCGCCAGGACGGTCGCGGCGGAGCCCTCGACGGTGTCGGACCCGCCGTATGCCGCCACGATGGCGTGCTTTCCGACGGCGAGCTTCGGCGACAGCGTGGCGCGACCCGCGCTGAACGTCGCGCTTCCCAGGACGACGCCTCCCTCGCTGAAGGTGACCGAGCCCGTCGAAGCGCCCGTCACGGTCGCAGTGATCGTGGTCCCCTTGCCATAGCTCGCCGAGGTCGCGACGAGCGCGATCGACGAAGCGCTCTTCGCGGCCGCCGGCGCGCCGTCGCCCGCGGGGGCACCGTCGCCCGCGGTGATGACGAGCGCGGCAGCGGCCGAGGCGGCCGCGTCGAGGAACAGGTCGCCCGAGTACGCCGCCGTGATGCTGTGCGTGCCGACGGCGAGCGTCGACACGGTGACCGCCGCCGAGCCGTCGGCTACGGCCGACGTGCCGAGCGAGTCGGTCCCGTCGAAGAACTCGACGGTGCCGACCGCGCCCGTGGGAACGGATGCGGACAGCGTCACGGGAGCGCTGGCGGTCGCGGACGTCGCAACCGTCAGCGCGACGAGGGTCGGTTCGGTCGGGACGACGAGCGGCGTCTCGGTGTCCTGCGAGGTGTTCGAGTGCGCGTGCGCCTGCCAGGTGTACACGGAGTAGCGCTCGGCGCGATCGAGCTTGCTCGCCTGAGCTCTCAGCGTCGCCGAGAACGATCCCGTCGTGAGCTGCGCTGCGGGAACGTACGACGCGGCGGCGAACAGCGCGATGTTGGCCGCGCTGCTCACGTCGGGCAGACCGCCCGAGGGCGCGATGCCCACGTAGATGCCGGCGTCCCCCGCGTTCGTGACGCCGCGGAAGCCGTCTCCCGCGACCGCGACCGACAACCCGGCCGTGGCGTCCCCGGTCACTCGAGCGTCGACGCTGGGCGCGACGACCGTGCCTGCCGAGAGCGTGAGCGGGAGCGGCGCCTTCGCGTCGTTGCCCGCCGTGTTGCCCGTGCGGTGGAAGTAGACGTTGATGTCCTGGCTGTTGAGCTTCGGGAGCAGGAGGTCGTTGAGCTCGGCCGGCCAGGCATCCGAGTAGCCCGCCGCGTACGTGCCGACCGGTACGGCCGCCGTCCAATCGGGCGACGCGCTCACCACCCGCACGCCTCCGGTCGCGTCGAACGACGCGATGTCGAAGGCGGCGATCTCGACCCGCGTCGGCGTGGCCAGGTTCGCGCCGTTCGACTTGTGCCAGTCGACGACGGCGGTCAGGCTGCCGCGCGTCGTGGAGGCCGCGACGTACTGGAAGTCCGCGAACGAGATCCACGGCTGGTCCGCGACGAGTGATCCGTAGCTCCACTGCGGGAAGTACCGGACGCTGCTCGGGAAGTCGATCTCGCCGACGCCGGTGGAGGCGTTGAGCGATCCCGACCCGCCCTGGAGCGTGAAGCCCTGCGAGGTCGTGAACGCATCGAGCGGGGCGCCCGTGATGCTCGTCGACGCCGTGGTCGGATCGATGGGGCTCGCGCCGGTGGTCTCGATGCGCCAGCCGTCGGCGCCGGTCTGGAAGCCCCATTCCAGGGTCGCGTCGGCGACCGCGCCGGTGACGGTCGCGGATGCGGGGGCGGATGCCGCCAGGGTCAGGCCACCGGCGGCGAGCGCCGCGGCGGTGAGGACGGCGAGCGGCCGGAAACGGCTGGCTCGCGACGAGGCCGTGTGTGACACGAAGGCTCCTTGTCGATCGGGGATGGTGGTGCCGACGAGAGGAGCTCGTCCGCTCGTCCGGCGAGGGAAAGCTAGCACGGCTTGTAAGGGTTGCCTTACCTCATTTAGGCTTGCCTTACACGCACGGCATCCCGGCGGATGGCGGCCTTCGACGACGCCGGAAACGCGCCGCGCGCTGCTCCGGGTGACGCGATTGTTACGCGCGACGACCGGCCCGGTGAGTCGTCCTGGTCAGGAGGCGACGACGCCGGCGAGGGTCTTCTTGCCGCGCCGGAGCACGGCGAGCCCGCCCGCGAGCAGGTGCGCGCCGATCGTCTCGTCGTCGCTCGTGACGCGCACGTTGTTGACGGAGACGCCGCCCTCCGCGATCGCGCGGCGTGCCGCGGTGAGGCTCGGCGTGAGTCCCGTGTCGACGAGCAGCTGGGCGACCGCGGCATCCGCGGACGCCGACACGTGCGGCAGCGAGTCGATCGCCGAACGCAGCGTCGCGGTGTCGAGCGCGGCGAGGTCTCCCCCGGTGAACAGCGCGTCCGCGGCGGCGATGACGGCATCCGTCGCCTCCGTGCCGTGCACGAGCTCCGTGACGAGTCGGGCGAGCGAGCGCTGGCCCTCGCGCTTGAACGGAGCCTCGGCGTGGCGCGCCGCGAGCTCCTCGATCTCTGCCCGCGACAGGAACGTGAAGACCTTGAAGCGGTCGACGATGTCGGCGTCTTCGGTGTTGAGCCAGTACTGGTACATCGCGTACGGGCTCGTGAGGTCGGGATCGAGCCAGATCGCGTTGCCCTCGCTCTTGCCGAACTTGCGGCCGCTCGAGTCGGTGACGAGTGGGGTGCCGAGCGCGTGCACGTTCACGCCGTCGCTGCGCTTGATGAGATCGACGCCGCTCGTGAGATTGCCCCACTGATCGCTGCCGCCGGTCTGGAGCACACAGCCGTACTGCCGATGGAGCTCGCGGAAGTCGAGCCCCTGCAGGATCTGATAGCTGAACTCCGTGTAGCTGATGCCCTCATCCGAGTTGAGGCGCGTACTCACGGTGTCCTTCTTGAGCATCGTGCCCACGCGGTAGTGCTTGCCGACCTCGCGCAGGAAGTCGATCGCGCTCATCGGCGCGGTCCAGTCGAGATTGTTCACGAGCACCATGCCGTTCTCACCGTCGGTGCTGAGGAACCGGCTCACCTGCGCCTGCAGGTAGCCGACCCATTCCGCGACCACGCTCGCCTCGTTGAGCTGCCGCTCCGCGTTGGGCTTCGGGTCACCGATGAGGCCCGTCGAGCCGCCGACGAGGCCGAGCGGGCGGTGGCCCGCGAGTTGGATGCGCCGCATGGTCAGCAGTTGCACCAGGTTTCCGAGGTGCAGGCTGCGGGCGGTGGGGTCGAAACCGCAGTAGTAGGTGATCGGCGGGCCCGCCAGGACTGCCTTCAGCGCCGCCTCATCCGTCGACACGTGGACGAGGCCTCGCCACCGGAGCTCCTCCCAGACGTCGTCGAACGAGTCGTCGTTGCGCTGGGTGTCGAGGACGGATGTTGCGGGCACGACGTTCAGGCTAGCAGCGGCGCGTCAAGCCCTCCGGCTTGATGAACCACAAATCAAGTCGCTGGGATTGATTTGTCCATATCAAGCTGTCAGGCTTGATGCATGTTCGTCCTCACCGTCGACCAGATCGGCAGCCGATCGCACGCCGATGCCGTTCGATCGGGCATCGGGATGACCCTCTCGGCGCTCGGCGATCCCGTGATCGAGCCCGAGCGCACGGCCGGTGACGAGTTCCAGGCCATCACCCCCGACGCGGAGCGCGCCCTCGACGCGCTCCTCGCCCTCGCACGCGACGGCGGCTGGAGCGTCGGGCTCGGTGTCGGCGGTGTCGTCGATCCTCTTCCCATGAGCATCCGCGAGGCGACCGGCGACGCGTTCCTCGGCGCGCGCACCGCCGTCGACCGGGCGAAGCGGAAGCAGACCCGCAGCGCCATCGCGGCACCGGCCGCGGCATCCGTCGCCGAACGCTGCGAGGCGCTCGTCGACGTGCTCGTCGCGCTGCGGGCGCGTCGGAGCCCCGAGGGCTGGGAGCTCGCCGACCTGCTCGAGGCGGGGATGACGCAGGCCGCCGCCGCCGCACGGCTCGGCATCACGCCGCAGGCCGTGAGCCGTCGGGCACTCGCCGCCGATCTGCGCGTCGATGCCGCGGCTCGCGCCGCGCTCGTCGACCTGCTGCGCGAGCTCGACGAGACGGCGGGGCGGGCCTGACGTGGCACTGCTCGTGGCCGCCCTGCTCGCCGTAGCCGTCGGCATCGCCGGAACGGTCGTCGCGCTCCTACTGGGACGGCCGATCTGGAGCATCGCCGCCGTCGCCGCCGCACTCCTGCTCGCGGTGCCGCGCGTGCCCTGGCCCGGCGCCGGCACCGTCGACCTGCCCCAGCCCTGGGGGCCGGTCGTCGCGCTCGGCGTCGGCGCGCTCGGCATCGCGTCCGGGTCGCCGCTCGTGACCCTCGTGCTCGCGTGGGCATCCCCGGCGACGCGCGTGGCGCCGCG
The DNA here is from genome assembly GCF_030345695.1 of Galbitalea sp. SE-J8. Taxonomy (GTDB): domain Bacteria; phylum Actinomycetota; class Actinomycetes; order Actinomycetales; family Microbacteriaceae; genus JAUASV01. The sequence continues at coordinate 5,068 of NZ_JAUASV010000006.1, forward strand.
GTCGCACGGCGGCATCCTCGTGCCCGACCTCCGCTCGCCGGCGCCCGAGCGCGCCGGCGAGCGCACGGTGCTGCGCGGCGGCTCGACGATCGGGCTGCTCGAGCGCGCTGCGGTCATCGGCTCGATCGCCGTCGGTCAGCCCGGCGCCGTCGCCATCGTCATCGCGGTGAAGGGCCTCGGCCGGTTCTCCGAGCTCGACAGCGCCGAGGCGCGCGAACGGTTCATCATCGGCACCCTCGCGAGCCTCATCTGGTCGGCGGGGTGCGCGCTCGTCGCCCGCGCGTGGTGGTGAGCTGCGAATCGGGCGGCAGGAACTCGACGAGGACGCCGCGGATGCCGGTCGCCGGCGCGCGGGCGAGCGAATGCCGGGTCGCCCGCGAGCGCGGTGCGCGAGGTCGTCGAAGCCCCGCTCGGTGCGGGTGAAGCGGGATCGGCTCACGCGCGGCGCTTCGGGACGTGCGCCTTGTACGACGAGACGGTCGTGTCGCCCGGGATCCAGAACCGCCACGGGAAACGGATGCTGCCGCCATCGCCCGAGACACCCGTGCGGGGGCCGGTCGCCGCGGCCGGCACCGGGCGGGCGGCGTCGCCCGGTTCGAGACGCAGCTCGCCGCCCGCGAGCAGGTCGGCGCCGTTCGCCGCGAGCGGGATGCCGAGGGCCGTCGCGAGGCGGGCCGGACCGCGGGCGAGGTCGGCATCCGTTCTGCTGGCCGGTCGGCGCGACCGCGCGAGCTCGAGCCCGTCGACGACCTCGCCGGCGCGCAGCAGCACCGCGGAGGCCGTGCCGACGGGCGAGCACACCACGTTGACGCAGGTGTGCATGCCGTAGGTGAAGTAGGCGTACAGGTGGCCGGGCTCGCCGAACATGACCGCGTTGCGCGGCGTGCGGCCGCGGAACGCGTGGCTGCCCGGGTCGAGCTCGCCGAGGTAGGCCTCGACCTCGGTGAGCCGCACCCGCACGTCGCCGTGCACGAGGTGCGCGCCGAGCAGGCCGGGCGCGACCTCGAGCGAGGAGCGCCCGAGCGCCGCCCGGTCGATGCTCAGAACAGCGACCCGCCCGACGCGACCACGTAGACGACCCCGGCGACGATGACGATCACGGCCACCGTGACCACGATCGTCGTGAGCCGGCGGCTCATCGGGGCGTACCAGTCGTGTTTCGGACGCCGGGGCTTCGACTCGGTCATGAGGCCATCATCCCAGCATCGGACGAGCGGCGAGCGCTCAGTCGCGCAGCGCGCGCACGCGGTCGGTGAGCTGGGCGAGCTGCTCGGCGACGCGGGCCGGCGCGGTGCCCCCGGCTCCCGCGCGGCTCGCCACCGAGCCCTCGATGGTGAGCACCGCCCGCACGTCCGGGGTGAGGTGCGGTGAGAGCGCGGCGTACTGCTCGTCGGTGGGCCCGTCGAGGTCGAGGTCGTGCTCCTCGCAGAACCGAACGAGAGCGCCGGAGATCTCGTGCGCGTCGCGGAACGGCACGCCCTGACGCACGAGCCAGTCGGCGACATCCGTGGCGAGCGAGAAACCCTGCGGGGCGAGGGCGGCCATCCGCTCGGTGTCGAAGCGCAGCGTCGCGACCATGCCCGTGAAGGCCGGCAGCAGCGTCTCGAGCGTCTCCACGGAGTCGAAGACGGGCTCCTTGTCCTCCTGCAGGTCGCGGTTGTACGCGAGCGGGAGTCCCTTGAGCGTCGCGAGCAGGCCCGCGAGGTTGCCGATCAGCCGGCCGGCCTTGCCGCGCGCGAGCTCCGCGATGTCCGGGTTCTTCTTCTGCGGCATGATGCTCGACCCCGTCGAGAACGCGTCGTCGAGCGTGACGAAGCCGAACTCCCTCGTGTTCCAGAGGATGATCTCCTCCGCGAACCGGCTGAGGTCGATGCCGAGCTGCGCGGTGATGAACGCGAACTCGGCCGTCACGTCGCGGCTCGCGGTCGCGTCGATCGAGTTCTCGGTCGGTCCCGCGAGGCCGAGCTCGGCCGCGACGAGCGCGGGATCGAGACCGAGCGAGCTGCCCGCGAGGGCACCAGAGCCGTACGGGCTCGTCGAGGCCCGCACCCGCCAGTCGCGCAGGCGCTCGAGGTCGCGCACGAGCGGCCAGGCGTGCGCGAGCAGGTGGTGCGCGAGCAGCACCGGCTGCGCGTGCTGCAGGTGCGTGCGGCCCGGCATGATCGCGGCCCCGTGCGCCTCCGCCTGCGCCGCGATCGCGTCGACGAGCTGGGTGGTCTTCGCGGCGATGCTCGACGCGTGGTCGAGCAGGTACAGCCGGATGAGGGTCGCGATCTGGTCGTTGCGGCTGCGCCCGGCGCGCAGGCGGCCACCGAGCTCGGGGCCGACGACGGCGATCAGGGCCGCCTCGAGGGCGCCGTGCACGTCCTCATCCGTCTCGGCGGGCACGAGCTCGCCCGCCTCGATGCGGCGCGCGACCTCGTCGAGGCCGTGCCGCATCCGTTCCAGGTCGTCCGGGGAGAGATAGCCGGCGGCCGCGAGGGCCGACGCGTGGGCCCTCGAGCCCGCGATGTCGTACGGCCAGAGCTGCCAGTCGAAGTGCGTCGATCGGCTCAGCGCCGCGAGCTCGGCGCTCGGGCCGCCCGCGAAGCGCGCGCCCCAGAGGTGCCCGGCGTTGGTCTGGTGCTGGTCGGTCATCGTGCTCCGAAGTGTATTGCGGGGTGGGGCGGGTGTGGTTTCGAGACGCCGGCTCGCTGCGCTCGCGGGCTCCTCAACCAGCGGGGGTGTTCGAGGGTGCGTCAACCAGCGAGGGTGCGGGGGTTCTTCTCGAGGAGCCAGACCAGGAGCGCCTTCTGGGCGTGCAGGCGGTTCTCCGCCTCGTCCCAGATCACGCTCTGCGGACCGTCGATGACCTCGGCCGCGACCTCGTAGCCACGATCGGCCGGGAGGCAGTGCAGGAAGATCGCGTCGCTCGCCGCCGTCGCCATGAGCTCGGTCGTCACCTGGTAGGCGCCGAAGGTCGCGACGCGCTGTGCCTTCTCGTCCTCCTTGCCCATCGACACCCAGGTGTCGGTGACCACGATGTCGGCGCCCGCGACCGCCTCGAACGGGTCGGTGTAGAGCGTCGCGGAGCCGCCGGTCGTCGCGGCGATCGCGTCCGCGTCGGAGACGACCGCGGCATCCGGGCTGTACTCCTCGGGGCTCGCGACCCGCACGTGCATGCCCGCGACCGCGCACGCGAGCAGGTAGCTCTGGCCCATGTTGCTGCGGCCGTCGCCGAGGAAGGTGACCGTGAGCCCGGCGAGCTCGCCCTTGTGCTCGCGGATCGTGAGCAGGTCGGCGAGCAGCTGGCAGGGGTGGAAGTCGTCGGAGAGCGCGTTGACGACGGGCACGGTCGTGCCCGCGGCCATCTGCTCGAGCCCGGACTGCGCGTAGGTGCGCCACACGATCGCGCTCACCATCCGCTCGAGCACGCGGGCCGTGTCCGCGGGGGTCTCCTTGCCGCCGAGCTGGCTGTTCGCGGTCGAGATGATGAGCGGGCTGCCGCCGAGGTCGGCGATGCCCACCGCGAAGCTCACGCGCGTGCGTGTGGATGACTTGTCGAAGATCACGGCGACGGTCTGCGGCCCGGCGAGCGGCTTGCGCCCCCAGCGGTCCGCCTTGATGGCGACGGCGAGGTCGAGGATCTCCGCCTGCTCGGCGGTGGTGAGGTCGTCATCCCGGAGGAAGTGGCGGGTCATGCGGCATCCTTCAGGGCTGCGGAGAACAGGGCGGTGAACTCGGCGATCTCGGCGTCGCCGATCGTGAGCGGCGGCGCGAGACGGATGGTGGAGTCGTTGGCGGCGTTGACGATGAGTCCGCGGGCGAGCGCCGCGGTCGCGACGCGCTGCGCGACGGGCGCGGTGAGCGCGACGCCGACGAGCAGCCCCGCGCCCCGGGTTCCCTCGACGAGCGGCGAGCCGATGCCCTCGATCGCGGCGCGCAGCTCGGCGCCGCGGCGGGCCGCGTTCGCCGGCAGATCGGCACGCTCGATCTCGCCCATGACCGCGTTGCCGACGGCCGTCGCGAGCGGGTTCCCGGCGTAGGTCGAGCCGTGCTGGCCCGCGGTGAACAGGTCGGATGCCGCCCCGAACGTCACGAGCGCACCGAGCGGGAAGCCGCCCGCGATGCCCTTCGCGACGGCGACGGCGTCGGGCAGGATGCCGTGCTGCTGGTACTCGAACCAGGTGCCCGTGCGGCCCATGCCGGTCTGGATCTCGTCGACGATGAGCAGCGCGCCGTGCTGCGCGGTGAGCTCCCGCGCCCGCTCCAGGAAGCCCGCGGGCAGCGGCAGCACGCCCGCCTCGCCCTTGATCGGCTCGAGGACGAGCGCCGCAGTCTGCCCGGTGATCGCCCTCTCGAGGGCGGCGATCGTCGAGTCGATGTGCACGACGCCCGGCACCATCGGCTCGAACGGACCCTGCAGCGCGGGCTTGCCGGTGAGCGCGAGCGCGCCCATCGTGCGGCCGTGGAACGCCTGGTGCAGAGCGACGATCGTGCCGTGCTGGCGGTTGCGCCGCGCGAGCTTGAACGCCGCCTCCATCGCCTCGGCGCCCGAGTTGCAGAAGTATACCCGGCCGGCGTCCCCCGCGCCCGTGACGCGTTTGAGCCGCTCGGCGAGCTCGACCTGCGGCGCCGACGCGAAGTAGTTCGAGATGTGCGCGAGCTTCGCGGCCTGCGTCGCGACGGCACCCACGAACACCGGATGCGCGTGGCCGAGCGCGTTGACCGCGATGCCCCCGAGGAAGTCGAGATAGCGCTTGCCGTCGACATCCCAGACCTCGGCCCCGAGGCCGTGGTCGAGCTGGGTGAGCGGGGCGGGCGTGCTCTTCATGAGCGAGGCGGCGAAGCGGTCGCGCCACGACTCGGATTCTGGGGCCGGGTTTCGAGACGCTCCTTCGTCGCTCCTCAACCAGCGGGATTCCGCGTTCATGCGGGCACCACCTCCGTGCCGATGCCCTCGGTCGTGAAGACCTCGAGCAGGATGCTGTGCGGCTGCCGTCCGTCGATGATCGCGGCCTTCGCGACGCCGCCCTGCACGGCATCGAGGCACGCGGTCATCTTCGGGATCATGCCGCTCTCCAGACCGGGCAGCATCCGCATGAGCTGCTCCGTGTCGATGACCGAGACGAGCGAGTCGCGGTTCGGCCAGTCGCTGTACAGCCCGGCCACGTCCGTCAGCACGACGAGCTTCGCGGCACCGAGCGCCGTCGCGAGCGCGGCCGCCGCGGCATCCGCATTGACGTTGAGGAAGCCGTCCGGACCGCGTGCGACGCTCGACACGACCGGGATGCGGCCCTCGTCGAGCGCGCGGACGATCGCGCGCGTGTCGGCCTCGACCGCGTCGCCGACGAGCCCGAGGTCGACCTCGACGCCGTCGACGATCGCGCCGCGCCTCTCGCCGCGGAACACCGTCTCGCCCGGGATGACCTCGGCGAGCCCGGGTGCACGTGGGCCGACGCGGTGCTCGTCGAGGTACCCGCCGAGCCGGGCGCTGATCGTGCCCGAGAGCACGTCGCGGATGACGTCGATCGTCTCGGCGGTCGTCACGCGATAGCCGCCGCGGAACTCGCTCCCGATGCCGAGCTGGGCGAGGCGCGCCGAGATCTGCGGGCCGCCGCCGTGCACGACGACCGGGCGCACGCCCGCGTAGCGCAGGTAGACCATGTCGGCCGCGAAGTCGCGCTGCAGCTGCTCGTCGACCATGGCGTTGCCGCCGAACTTCACGACGATCGTCTCGCCGTGGAAACGCTGCAGCCAGGGCAGGCTCTCGACCAGCACGGCCGCCTTCTGCGCCGCCTGCTCGGCTGTCACGGTCATGAGTCGGCTCCGTTCATGAGCTGTAGGCCGAGTTCTCGTGCACGTAGTCGTGCGTGAGGTCGTTCGTGCGGATCGTCGCCTCGTGCACGCCGGCCTTGAGGTCGATGAGCACGTGCGTCGTGCGCGGCGTGAGGTCGACCGCCTCGGCCGGCCGGTCGGGCTCGCCCGCCGCGCACACCCGCACGCCGTTCATCGTCACGTCGACCCGGTACGGATCGAAGTCCGCGTCCGTCGTGCCGATCGCGGCGAGCACGCGACCCCAGTTCGGGTCGTTGCCGAACACGGCCGCCTTGAACAGGTTGTTGCGGGCGACGCTGCGGCCGACCTCGACGGCGTCGTCCTCGCTCGCGGCGTGGATCACCTCGATCGCGATGTCGTGGCTCGCGCCCTCGGCATCCGCCTGCAGCTGACGGGCGAGGTCGTCGCACACCGCCGTGAGCGCGGCGGTCAGCGCGCTTCGCGTCGGCGTCACACCGGATGACCCGCTCGCGAGCAGCGTGACCTGGTCGTTCGTCGACATGCAGCCGTCGGAGTCGAGCCGGTCGAACGTCACGCGGGTCGCTGCGCGCAGGGCGGCGTCGAGGTCCGCGGATGCCGCCACCGCATCCGTCGTGATGACGACGAGCATGGTGGCGAGTCCGGGGGCGAGCATGCCCGCGCCCTTCGCCATCGCACCGACCTTCCAGCCGTCCCCGTCGAACGTCGAGCGCTTCGGCGTCGAGTCGGTGGTCATGATGGCCTCGGATGCCGCCTCGCCCCCGTCGGCGCTCAGCGCGGACGCCGCCCGATCGACGCCGGCGAGCACGCCGTCCCGGAACTCCTCGCGGCCGTAGCCGATGAGGCCCGTCGAGCACACGAGCACGTCGCCCGCCGCGATGCCGAGCCGCTCGGCGACCCGCTCGGCGGTCAGGTGCGTTGTCTGGAAGCCGTAGGCGCCGGTGAAGCAGTTCGCGCCGCCGGAGTTGAGCACGACGGCATCCGCGCGGCCGTCGGCGATGGCCTGCCTCGACCAGATGATCGGATGCGCCTGGGCGCGATTGCTCGTGAAGACCGCTGCCGCGCTGCGCTGCGGGCCCACGTTCTGCACGAGCGCGACATCCTTGTTGCCGGTCTTCTTGAGGCCCGCGGCGACGCCCGCCGCCACGAAGCCCTCGGCGTACGTCACGCTCACGGCGCCACCCCGTTCACGCTGAGCCCGGCGGTCTCGTCGAGGCCGAGGGCGATGTTGGTCGACTGGATCGCGGCGCCCGCGGTGCCCTTGACGAGGTTGTCGAGGGCCGTGACCGTCACGAGCCTCCCGGCGGTCTCGTCGATCGCGAGCCCGACGAGCGCGGTGTTCGCGCCGATCGTGTCGGCGACGCGCGGGTATTGCCCGGCCGGCGTCACGTGCACGAACGGCTCGTCGCCGTAGACGGCGTCGTACGCGGCCCTCACGCTCTCGAGCGTGCTGCCGGGCGCGAGCCGCGCGGTCGCGGTGGCGAGGATGCCGCGGCTCATCGGCACGAGCATGGGCGTGAAGCTCACGGTCGTGCCCGTGCCGCCCGCGAGGGTCAGGTTCTGCACGATCTCGGGCGTGTGCCGGTGCGTGCCGCCGACACCGTACGCGTACGCGCTGCCGAGCACCTCGCTCGCGAGCAGGTTGGTGCGCAGGCTCTTGCCGGCGCCAGAGGGACCGACCGCGAGGATCGCGACGAGGTCCTCGGCGCTCACGAGCCCCGCCTGCACGGCGGGGGCGAGGCCGATGCTGATCGCCGTCACGTTGCATCCGGGCACCGCGATGCGGTTGACGCCCGCGAGGTGGTCGCGCTGCTTCGACCCGTCGGCGTGCACGAGCTCCGGCAGGCCGTAGGCCCACGCGCCGTGGTACTCGCCGCCGTAGAAGCGGGCCCAGGCGTCCGCATCCGTCAGCCGGTGGTCGGCGCCGCAGTCGACGACCACGGTGCCGCCGCCGAGTTCGGCGGCGATCGCACCGGATGCGCCGTGCGGCAGCGCGAGGAAGACGATGTCGTGACCGGCGAGATTCGCGGCCGTGGTCTCGACGAGGGTCAGGTGCGCGAGTGAGCGCAGGTGGGGCTGGACGGCGATGAGCGGCTGACCGGCGTTCGAATGGGCGGTCACGGTCGTGACCTCGAACTCGGGGTGGGCGGCCAGCAGCCGCAGCAGTTCGCCTCCCGCGTAGCCGGAGGCCCCGGCTACCGCGACGGAATAAGGCATCTCTCTACCTTAGAAGGGGGATCGGGACAGGAACGTCGGAGGCGGCGACATCCCTCGTCCGGGCACGACGGCCCGCATCCGGAGTGTCGCCTAGCTTCGGCGCGCACGACGGACGCGGCGGCGCAGTGCGCTCTGCCGGGTCGTGCGGATGTCCATGGCCCTACCGTAGCGCGCGACAGATCATTGCGCCAAACGGCGGATCATTGCGCGTCCGGGTCGGTGTGCGAGCGGCGGCGCCGCGAGCTCGCCGCGAGGCAGCGGTTGGCGTTTCGCTTGGTGGAGTTCGTGCACCCGGTGCACGAACTCCACCAAGCGAAACGGGAACGGTGCTGCCGCTCGGACGCTGCGCGCGCGGCTGTTCGCGTCCCTCAGCGCGACAACCTTGGTCAGTCGCGGATCGCGGCCCCCGTGCGCTCGGTGGCGACGGCGACACCCGCGAGCTTCGCCGCGGTCGCCTCCTCGGCCGTGAGCGTGCGGTCGTCCGCGCGGAAACGCAGCGCGAACGTCAGCGAGACCGAGCCCTCGGGCACGCCCTGGCCGCGATACGCGTCCACGAGACGGATGCTCTCGAGCAGCGCGCCCGCCCCCTCGGCGACGGCGGCGGCGACGCCGGCCGCGGCGGTCGCATCCGTCACGACGAGCGAGAGGTCCTGGGTCGCGGCCGGGTAGCCGGAGATCGGGGACGCCGCGACGAGCTCCGGCGCGGCCGCGATGACCTGGTCGAGGTCGAGCTCGAGCACGCCCACGACGCGCGGCAGGTTCGCCTCGAGCGCGATCGCGGGCAGCAGCTCGCCCGCGTACCCGACGCGCCTCGCCCCGGCGAACAGGGCGGCCGAGCGGCCCGGGTGCAGGGCGTGGTGCGCGGCCTTCTCGACCCGCAGCTCGAGGCCGACGGATGCCGCGACCACGCGGGCGGCGTCGAGCGCATCCGCGATGCCCGCGGGCACGGCGGCGAGGCCCGGCTGGCGCGGCACCGTGTCACCGACGAACAGGGCGCTCACGAGCCGCGGCTGCGGCGGGACGCTCGCGAACAGCGCCGCGAGCTCGTCCCCCGAGGGCCGCGACATGGCGTCCGGGAGTGCCCCGGCGACGCCGTACTCCGCGCCCGCCTCCGGACGTGCGACGCTGCCGACCTCGAACAGCGCGAGGTCGCCGAGACCGCGCGCGAGGTTGCGGTGCGCGGTCGCGATGAGTCCGGGGACGAGCGATGTCCGGATGTTCGCGGCGGTCGCGTCGAGCGGGTTCGCGATCACGACGGTGGGCACGGTCGCGCCAGCAGGATCCGCGAACAGCTGCGCCTGCGCATCCGTCGCGAACGGATCGGTGAGCACCTCCGTCAGACCGGCCGCGGCGAGCGAGGCGGCCACCTGGCGGCGCAGCAGCTGCGCTCGGGTCAGCCCTCGCCCGGGCGGGGCGACCGGCAGCACCGAGCCGATGCGGTCGTAGCCTGTGATGCGCGCGACCTCCTCGACGAGCGAGGCGTCGTCGACGAGGTCGGGGCGCCAGCTCGGCGGCGTGACGGCGAGGCCGCCGTCGACGGCCTCGACGCTCGCGCCGATCGCCTCGATGGCGCCGCGCACCTCGTCGGCCGTGTAGTCGACGCCGATGAGGCTCGCGGCGCGGCCGTCGCGCAGCAGAATCGACGGGGTCGGCGCGACGTCCGCGAAGACGGCACCGAGCTCGTCGATCGTGCCGCCCGCGAGCCCGACGAGCAGCTCGGCGGCACGCGCCGCGGCGACCGCCGCGACGGCGGGGTCGACGCCGCGCTCGAAGCGTCGCGAGGCCTCGCTCGGCAGCTTGTGGCGGCGAGCCGTGCGCGCGATCGACACCCGGTCGAATCCGGCGGCCTCGATGAGCACGTCGGTCGTGACGGCCGTGATCTCGGTCGCAGCTCCGCCCATGACGCCCGCGAGGCCGATCGGGCCGGAGTCGTCGGTGATCACGAGGTCCTCGGGGTCGAGCGCGCGCACGACGCCGTCGAGGGTCTCGAGCGTCTCGCCCGCGCGCGCGCGACGCACTGTGATGCCGCCCGCGAGGGTGCCGAGGTCGTAGCCGTGCAGCGGCTGGCCGAGCTCGATCATGACGTAGTTCGTGATGTCCACGGGCAGCGAGATCGATCGGATGCCGGCGAGCTTCAGCCGCGAGATCATCCAGGCCGGCGTCGGACGCGTCGGGTCGATGCCGCGCACGACGCGCGCGACGAAACCGTGGCATCCGGCGTTCCCGCGGATCGGGGCGTCGTCGGCGACCGTCACGGGGAAGCCCGCCGGCTCCGGGAGCGCTTCGAGAGCATCGGCGAGCGAGACGGCCGGGTCGCGGAACTCGGCGCCCGTCGACAGCGCGTACTCGCGGGCGAGGCCGCGGATCGAGAGCGCGTAGCCGCGGTCGGGCGTCACGTTCACGTCGACCGCGAAGTCGTCCAGGCCGAGCAGGGCGATCGCATCCGCGCCGACGGGCGCGTCGCCGAGTCCGATCTCGGCCAGACGCAGGATGCCCGCGTGGTCCTCTCCGAGGCCGAGTTCCCGCGCCGAGGCGATCATGCCGTCGGAGACGTGGCCGTAGGTCGTGCGCGCCGCGATCGGGAACGGACCGGGCAGCACGGCGCCCGGGAGCGTCACCACGACCTTGTCGCCGACCCCGAAGTTGTGGGCGCCGCAGACGATCCCTCGAATGTCTCGCGCGTGTCCTGGGCCCGTCGAGGGGCCGACGTCGACGGAGCACCAGTTGATCGTCTTGCCGTTCGACTGCGGCTCGGGCTCGAGCGACAGCACCCGGCCGACGACGACGGGGCCGGAGATGCCGGTCGCGATGACCTCCTCCTCCTCGAAGCCGACCCGCACGAGGGCGGCGTGCAGGTGCTCGGCGGAGACGTCCTCGGGCAGGCCGACGTACTCGCCGAGCCACGACGCGGGCACGCGCATCAGATCACCATCCCGAACTGCTGGCTGAAGCGGATGTCGCCCTCGGCGAAGTCGCGCATGTCGTTGAGGTCGTTGCGGAACTGCAGCGTGCGCTCGATGCCGAGCCCGAACGCGAAGCCCTGGTACTCGTCGGGGTCGACGCCCGCGGCCCGCAGCACGTTCGGGTTGACCATGCCGCATCCGCCCCACTCGACCCAGCGGGCGCCGCCCTTCGCGTTCGGCTGCCAGACGTCCATCTCGGCGGAGGGCTCGGTGAACGGGAAGTAGTTCGGGCGCAGCCGGATCTGTGCGCCCGCGCCGAACATCGCGCGGGCCAGGTGCTCGAGCGTGCCCCGCAGGTGCGCCATCGTCAGGCCGCGGTCGATCGCGATGCCCTCGATCTGGTGGAAGACGGGCAGGTGCGTGGCATCCAGTTCGTCCTTGCGGAAGGTCTTGCCGGGCGAGACGACGTACACCGGCAGCTCGCGCCCGAGCAGCGAGCGGATCTGCACGGGGCTCGTCTGCGTGCGCAGCAGCAGGTGACGCTCCTCGGGGGCGAGGTAGAACGTGTCCTGGTCGCTGCGGGCGGGGTGGTCGGCGTCCATGTTGAGGGCGTCGAAGTTGAACCACTCGTTCTCGACCTCCGGGCCCTCGCCGATCTCCCACCCCATGCCGATGAAGATGTCGCCCATGCGCTCCATGAGGATCGAGAGCGGATGCCGCGACCCGACCCGGGCACGCGAGGGCACCGCGGTCACGTCGAGCGCCTCGGCCGCGAGACGCGCGGCCTCCTCGGCGACGGCGAGCTCGGCCTCCCGGTCGGCGATCGCGGCGTTCACCCGGCCGCGGGCCTGGCCGACGAGCTTGCCGAGCGCGGCCTTCTGGTCGTTCGGCACGGAGCGCAGGCCCTGGTTGAAGCGCGCGAGCGGCGACCCCTCCCCCGCGTGCGCGGACCGGGCCTGCTTGAGCTCGCTCACCGTGGCGGCCTCGGCGACGGCCGCGAGGGCCTCGCTCACCGCCTGCTCGACCCCCTCGGGCGTGATCGGGGTGGGTTCTGACACGAGAGACGAGTCTAGTTGCGAGCACCCGACAACGGATTTCACGGATCTGGCGGCGACACCGGATTTCACGGATGTGGCAGGGACAACGGATTTCACGGATCAGATGCGGTCTATCCCCACAGCAGGCGGGACGCCGGGGGCGGAGCGGCGCAGCATCCGTGAAATCCGTTGTGGGCGGGAGGTCAGGGGCGCAGGGCGAACGCGCTCTCGTAGAGGCAGACGGATGCCGCGGTCGCGAGGTTCATCGACTCGGCCCGGCCGTAGATCGGCACCGTGATCGCGCGCTCCGCGAGCGCGCGGGCCTCGTCGGTGAGGCCCCGGGCCTCGTTGCCGAACAGCCACGCGGTCGGCGAGTCCAGCACGCCCGCGCGGCGGGCGGCGAGCAGATCCTCGCCGCGGATGTCCGCCGCGATCACCCGCACGCCGGCCTCGCGGGCGCGGTCGACGACATCCGCGAGCTCGACGCCCGTCGTGACCGGCACGTGGAACAGCGAGCCGGTCGTCGAGCGCACCACCTTGGGGTTGAACGGGTCGACGCTGCGGCCGGAGAGGATGACGGCGTCCGCCCCCGCGGCGTCCGCGGCACGGATGATCGTGCCCGCGTTGCCGGGATCGCGCACCTCCTCGAGGATCGCGACGAGGCGTGGTGCCGCGCCGAACACGTCCTTGAGGGCGGTGGGGAACATCCGGCAGACCGCGATGACACCCTGCGGGGTGACCGTGTCCGCCATCGCGTCGAGCACCTGATCGGTGACGTACTCGACGTCGATGTCCGCGCCGCGCGCGGCCGAGGCGAGCGCCGGGTGCCGATCGAGCGCGACGGGCGTCGCGAACAGGTCGACGACGAGGTCCGGACGCCACGCGAGCGCCTCGCCGACCGACTGCGGCCCCTCGACGAGGAACAGTCCCGTGTCGGCACGGTGGTCGCGCTTGGCGAGCTTCGCGACCGCACGCACGCGCGGCGAGCGCGGGTTGTCGATCATGGTGCCGATGCTAGCCACGCCCGCCATACGGTCGGGGTGAGCCGCGCCGCGCGCTGGAGCTACGAGCGACGCGCCGAGGTCATCCGAGCGGCGCCGGGAACGACGAAGGCGCGCCGCCCGCGATGCGGGGGCGCGCCATCGGCGGGATGCTGCCTAGGCCGAGACCTTGGGCGCGTTGACGTCGCTCGGCAGCGCGGCCTTCGCGGTCGCGACGATCGCGGCGAACGTGGCCGGGTCGTTGACGGCGAGGTCGGCGAGGATGCGACGGTCGACACCGACACCCGCGAGGCCGAGGCCCTGGATGAAGCGGTTGTACGTGATGCCGTTCGCGCGGGCCGCGGCGTTGATGCGCTGGATCCACAGGCGACGGAAGTCGCCCTTGCGCGCACGACGGTCGCGGTACGCGTAGACGAGGGAGTGGGTGACCTGCTCCTTCGCCTTGCGGTAGAGGCGCGAGCGCTGTCCGCGGTAGCCGGACGCGCGCTCGAGGATAACGCGGCGCTTCTTGTGGGCGTTGACCGCCCGCTTCACACGTGCCATTGCTCTGGTTCCTTACTTGCCGAGGAGGCGCTTGATGCCCTTGACGTCAGCCGGGGCGATAACCGAATCGAGGTTGAGGTCGCGCTTCTTCTTGCCGCTCTTGACCTCGAGGTTGTGGCGCATTCCCGCCTGCTGCTTCTTGATCTTTCCGCTGCCGGTGACCTTGAAGCGCTTCTTCGTACCCGAGTGGGTCTTCTGCTTGGGCATTGCTGCTCTCTTTTCTGGGGAGGTTTCGCGACCGGGGCGCCGGCGGCGAAGGATTCTTAGCGCGCCTGGGGCTTGGGCGCGCTGGGCTTGGGTGCCGCGGGCTTGGGGGCCGCGGGCTTCGGGGCGGATGCCGACGGCTTGGGCACCGCGGGCTTCGGGACGGCGGGCTTCGCGGCCGCGGCGGGCGACGGAGCGGATGCCGCGGCCGGCTTCGGAGCGGACGCCGGCGTGGCGGCGCGCGCGGCCGCGGGCCTCGCACCGGACGGAGCGCTCGCGGCGGGCCGGGCGGCGGCCGCGGGGCGGCTCGCGGTCGCCGGCTTGCTCGCCGCGGCCGGGGTGGCGGCCGGGGCCGCGGTGCGCGCGACCGGGGTCGCCGGGGCAGCCGCGGGAGCGGCATCCCGCTCGACCGGGGTCTCGACGGGGGCCTGGGCGCGGGCGGGGGCCGCGGCAGCCGTCGCGACCGCCGAGGCGGCTGCGGCGGCGAAGGCCGGGTCGGTCTCGGCGGGCGCGGCCTCGGGACGCGGCGGCCGGGTCGACTGGCGCTTCTCGTTCTGCTCGGCCTTGGCCGTGGCCTTGTTCTTGTGCGGGCCGATGACCATCACCATGTTGCGGCCGTCGATCGTCGGGTTCGACTCGACGCTGCCGAACTCGGCGACGTCCTCGGCGAAGCGCTGCAGCAGGCGCACGCCCTGGTCGGGGCGCGACTGCTCGCGTCCGCGGAACAGGATCATGGCCTTGACCTTGTCGCCCTGCGACAGGAAGCCCTCGGCGCGCTTGCGCTTCGTCTCGTAGTCGTGCTTGTCGATCTTGAGGCGGAACCGGACCTCCTTGAGGATCGTGTTCGCCTGGTTGCGCCGGGCCTCCTTGGCCTTCTGCGCCTCTTCGTACTTGAACTTGCCGTAGTCCATGATCTTGACCACGGGCGGACGCGAGTTCGGTGCGACCTCGACCAGATCCAGATCGGCCTCGCGTGCAAGACGCAGGGCGTCCTCGATGCGGACGATGCCCACCTGCTCGCCTCCGGGGCCGACGAGTCGGACCTCAGGGACGCGGATGCGGTCGTTAGTGCGGGGATCGCTGATGCGAAACTCCTTCATCGTGTGCTCGGGGCTACGACCTCGGCGGGAGCCGGCGACGCACGAAAGGAGGCTGATCGGCGCGTTCTCACGCGCCCGCACACGCTGCGCGCCCGGCGGGCGGCCGTCGGGGGACGGAGTGCGGTGCGGCTGACCCGGTAACCTTGAACCTGCGAAGCGGGCCTCGCAGGCGGTCGACGGGTGGGAGCGAGCTCCTCTTTCGTACCGGGGCGTGCCCCGGAGCCTCGGCAATGCTAGCAGAACCACCCCGCGCCGGTAAGGCCGAGCGCAAAGGAGCGAGATGACCGACCCAGAGCCCACCGCGAACACCGATGTCGACGAGGAGATCCGCGACATCTCCGAGGTGCCGGCGGTCGAGGTCATCAACACCGTCGCGATCCACCTGCTGAGCGCCGCGGCGGTCAAGCTCGGGCTCGCCGACGAACCGGATGCCGCGGCCGACGTCGACCTGGACGAGGCGCGGAAGCTCATCGAGGCGCTCGCCGGGCTCGTCACGGCGGCCGCCCCGTCGCTCGGAGACCACCATGCGCTCGCCCTGCGCGACGGGCTGCGCACGGTGCAGCTGGCCTTCCGCGAGGCCTCGCCCTACCCGGACGCGCCCGGCAAGGGACCGGGCGAGAGACTCACGGGGCCGGTGAACTGAGGGTCGCGTCGCCGGACCGTCGGTCAGCGTGCGAGGAGGCGTCCCTGGTCGAACTCGTAGACCTGGTCGGCGAGCGCCTCCACGTCGAGCGGGTTGTGGCTCGTGAAGACGATCGTTCGCCCCTCGTCGCGCAGCTCGGAGAGAGCCCGCCGCGCGAGTTCCTGACCGCTGCGGTCGAGCCCGTTGAACGGCTCGTCGAGCACGAGCACCCGCTGACCCTCGAACGTTGCCTGCGCGAGCGCCAGGCGCTGCTTCATCCCCAGCGAGAACGAGCGCACCCTCTGCGACCCGGTGTGGGCGATCTCGAACCGCTCCAGCGCCGCACGGATGTCGCCGGGACCCGCGATCCGGCGGATCTCCGCCAGTCGTTCCAGGTTGCCCGAGGCGCTCAGTCCCCCGAGATAACCGGGCGGATCGAGCGTCAGACCCACGTCCGCTGGAAAGCCGTCACCGGGGTTCGAGAACCCGCTCGCGTGCCGCACCGTGCCCCGATCGGGTCGCAGGAACCCCACGATGATCTTCAAGAGCACCGACTTGCCCGACCCGTTCGGGCCGAGTACCGCGTGCGCCGCCCCCGCGGCGAACTGCGCCGATGCATCCACGATGACCGTCCGCCCACGGAACGACTTCACCACACCGTCGAGCTCGATCGCCGTCGTCATATCCGCATCTCCTTGCCGTTTCATGTTCCTTCTTCACCGGCCGATGGGGAGCCGACGCACCGCCACCACCGCGACCACGGCCGCCGCCGCGAGCCATCCCAACTCGACCGCCGCCGACCCGACAACCGCATCCCACCGCACGGGAAGTCCCGGCAGGGCAGTGCTGCCGAACGGCAGCACGCCCCCGGCGTACGGGTTCACCCCGCCGAGCAGCGCACCCAGGCCCGCGACCCCCAGCACGACGCTCTCGTTCTCGGTCAACCAGCCCACCGTGAGCGCCACTGCCACCGCGTCCGCGGACGCGAGCGGCCCCACGACGAGCAGACGCGCGATCGTCGGCCACAGCGCCGGATCGACCGCCCCGACCCGGCCCCGTGACCGCGACCACCACGAGCACCACGAGCACCACCGCACCGACGTGAAGCGAGAGCCCCGGGAGCGCGTATCTCAGCCAGAACCGCCAGAACACGCGAGCCCCCGTGCCGCGCCGGATCACGAGATACGGCAACCACGGCCGACCGCGCTCACCGAACCGATACGCCGCCACCACCGCCGGTGTCCACGTCACCGCGCTCACCACCAGGAACCCCATCGGGGCGAATCCCCGCCCCGGCGATCCTTCGGAGAACAGGGCGTACAGACTGCCGACCACACCACCGCCACTGCCCGCCGCAGCCAGCCCGGCTACCGCGGCCACGGCGGCGAGAACGCCCAGCACGCCGCCTCTCACCCGCGGCGGAATCCGACCACCCGCGTCGCGCACTCGGACGATCGCGAACGCTACCGCCACCACCACTGCGAGATACAGCACACCCCGCGCCACCTGACGCGCCGGAGCGTCGAAGCCGAACGGCGTCGCCGGATCGAGGGTCTCGAGCAGGACGGCATTGGACGAGATGGCCAATGCCGGCGCTGCCGCGCTGAGCGCGAAGATGACGCCGACGGCGATCAGAGGTGCGAGCGCTGAGGCTGAGAACAGGACCACCGTTCCGAGCACGAGTGATGTGGTGATCGCGGAGAGTGCGAGGAGCACGATCGCCGCGGCGACGGCGGATGCCCGCTCACCCGTGACGCGGAGTCCGATACCCGTCACCGCGGCGATCGCGAGCAGGATGACGAGACCCGCGGCGAGTTGCGGTATCGCTTCGACCACCCCGACGCGCCAGAGCCACCACGTTCTCGAGCCGTGTCGCACCACGACCTCTGCACCCGATGCCCGCACTACCCGGGGCACGGTCACGAGAAACCAGGCGAGCGCGGCCGCGAGTGTGATGACGTAGGGATGGGAGACGACGCCGAGTACGTACGCCGACCACTCACCGCCCGCTCGCTCGGCGAGGAGCGAGTGACCACCGATGTAGACGGCCGCGACCGTCGCGACCGCGTAGACGGCCGCGGGCGGGGAGACGAGTGAGCGGCCGAATGCCCGGAGTCCCCTCACGCGATCGCGGCGACGAGCGGCTCGCGGCGCGCGCGTAAGACCAATCCTTGCGCCGCAACGATCACCGCGAGCAGCGCGAGCGGCACGACGAGCGTGTGATCCGAGGCCGGGGAGACACCGAACTGCTCGAAAGCGAAGTAGAACGTGTAGAGATCCCAGCCCTGACTGAAGAACACGACGGCCTGCACGACGAACAACAGCAGCGGGGTGATGATCGCGAGGAATCGCGAGCGCACCAGGAACAGCGTGAGGAACCCGACCGAGGAGAGCAGTGCCCCCGTGAGGCCGGACGAAACCGCGTAGGCGGTGATGTACAGCGCCGGCGAGATGAGCCACAGGTCGGTCAGCCTCCCGAACTGCTGCATCGACGTGATCGTTCCGCCGTACTCGCTCGCCGTCGGGTAGTCCGTGAGCGCGAGCGCGGGATCGACCACGAGGAACCAGATCGCCGGCAGCGCCCCGACCAGGGCGAACACGATGAACACCGCGATCGCGTTGGCGGCGAACTTGCGCCGCACGTACCGCGAGAACTCGACCCGCGTTGCGGTGAGGCGCACGAACCCGTGTCGCCACTCCGCCAGAAACGGCGCCACGAACACCAGCATCGCGATGACCGGATACGCGATCACGAGCGGTCCGTTCACCGCATCCGCGAACCGGTAGACCGGCGCCGGCGAGTAGTAGTGGAACGTCGACGCGTAGAGGAACGGCGACGCCAGGAAGACGAGCGACACGATTGCCCACGGCGACGCGAACGATCGGCGTACATCGGTCAGCACGGCCCTCATCTGCTTCTCCCCCACGCGTTGTCGGTCGAATCCAGGGCCCGGAGGACCGACTCAAGCGACCTAACGTCAGTATAGGCGCGGTTTCGGGCTATAGCGAAGCAATAATCAATGTCGTCGCGCGTTTCGACCCGATCAGCCCGTGACGCCCGCCAGAGCCGGAGCCGTCATGAGGCACGCCGTCCCGGCTGTCGGGGCCGTCGGGCTACGGTGCCGACGTCGGGGCCGGGGTCGCCTGCTCGACCGGCGGCTGCTGCTGCGTCGGGTCGGCGGGGGCGAACGGGTCGGTCGGCTGGTCCAGTCCGAAGTAGCTCACCGCGGCGCGCGCGGCGTCGTAGCCCGAGACCGCGGTCGTCGGCCAGGTGTGCCCGCCGCCGCGGATCGACACGACCTCGAGGCCGCTGCCGGCGTCGCATCCCGCGTAGATCGCGGTGCGGATGCGGCCGTGCGACGAGCGGTCGGCGCCGCCGCATCCGTCGCGCGACGCCCAGAACGCGGCAGCCCGGGCGACCGACGCGTTCGTCCAGGTGCCGAGTCGTTTGCGCTGCGCGGAGCCCGGCGGCCCGCCGTCGTACGGCACCGTCCGATCGGCGGTGCCGTGCACGATGAGCACCGGCAGCGCCTTCGGGGCCGCGCACGAGGACACGTTCAGCGCCCCGCTGACGACCATGATCCCGGCGAGCCGGCCGCCGAGCTCGCACGCGAAGCGGTAGGTCATCATGCCGCCGTTCGAGAATCCGGCGAGGTAGACGCGGTCGGGATCGACGTTGTGCTCGGCGATGAGCGTGTCGATGATCGCGGAGAGGAACGCGACATCCGGCACGTCGCGCGTCACGGGCCGGCCGCAGCATCCCTGCGCGTTCCACGCGTAGCCACCGACCGCGCGCCCGAACGACGTGCCCCGCGGGTAGGCGACGACGAACCCGTCGCGCTCGGCGAGCGGCGTGAGGCCGCTCGATCGCTCGGTGCGCGTGTTCGAGCCGCTCGCGCCGTGCAGCACGATGAGCGCGGGCACGCGCGCGTTCGTGGCCTGCGCGATCGCGCTCGACGTCGTGTCGCGGATGATGACCGAGCGGGCCGCTCCGCCGACGTCGATCGTGGTCGCCCCGCTGTCGACCTCGGAGACGGCGGGCGCGGTCGCCGCGGGCGCGGGCGCGGGCGTCGAGCACGCCGTGACGGATGCCGCGACGACGACGAGGGCGGCGAGCGCGCCGAGCAGACGGGCGCCCGGGTTCCGCATGGCCGCCATGATAGGCAGGTCGCCCCGGCGGACGCGGATGCCGGCCACCGTCAGGAGCGCGGGTCGGCCTCGACGCGCACTCCGATCGAGTCGATGCGGGCGCGGATCTCGGGCGCCCAGCGCTCCTGCATGCGTGCGACGAGCGCGTTCACCGCGACGGCGTCGAGTCCCGCGCGCACGCCGACGAACAGCGCGAGCTCGGGTCCGGCGAGCCGGGCGAGCGGATCGCCCGGCGCGACCACGACGCCCGCGACGTCGGGTTCGAGCGCCGCGACGCGCTCGAACTCGGCGCGCACCTCCGGGTCGAGGTAGGCGGGCGTCCACGGCGTTCCGGATGCGATCGCCGCGAGCGCGGGACGGCGCAGCGCGAACTCGGTGTCGCCCGTCGGATCGAGCACGACGAGGTCGGTGCCCTCGCCCGCCGCCGCGAGGGCGACGCGCGGGCCGGGCGTCGGGATCGGCCGGGCACCGGGGTTCCACGCGGACATCGCGGCGACCGAGGAGAACACCGGGAGCGCCGCCCGGCCGTCGGGCGCGGAGACCGTCACGATCGACAGCTCCTGGGACTTGTCGATCCTCCGGCCGTGCTCGTCGAACGCGGTGCCGTCGGCGCCGAGCTCCGCGACGAGCGGCACGAGCAGGCGAACGGCGCGCACGGCATCCGCGACCTCGGCCTCGCCGACCTCCTGGGCACGGAACCGGCGGATCGCCTCGACCAGCAGCGGCGGCGGCGTGCCGTCGTCGTCACCCCACGCGCTCTCGTGCGCGTGGAACGACCGTCCCTCCCACGGGACGCCCGCGGAGTCGGTGCCGGTCATGCGGGGCTTCTCCGGAAGTCGCGGCCTCAGCGGCCCGCGACCTCGAGCGCCTCGACGAGGGTGAACGCGCCCGCGTACAGCGCCTTGCCGACGATCGCGCCCTCGACGCCCTCCGACACGAGCGTGCGCAGCGCCGCGAGATCGTCGAGGCTCGACACCCCGCCCGAGGCGATCACGGGCCTGTCGGTCTTCGCCGCGAGCTCGCGCAGCAGCTCGAGGTTCGGGCCCCGCAGTGTGCCGTCCTTCGTGACGTCGGTGACGACGTAGCGCGAGCAGCCGGCCGCCTCGAGACGCGCGAGCACATCCCAGAGGTCGCCGCCCTCCCTCGTCCAGCCGCGCGCCGCGAGCGTCGTGCCGCGCACGTCGAGACCGACCGCGATGCGATCGCCGAACTCCCCGATGACGCGGTCGGCCCAGGCCGGGTCCTCGAGCGCGGCGGTGCCGAGGTTGACGCGCCGCGCACCCGTGGCGAGCGCCGCCGCGAGGCTCGCGTCGTCACGGATGCCGCCCGACAGCTCGATGTGCACGGTGTCGGGGATCGCGTCGACGACACGACGGATGACGTCGCGGTTGTCGCCGCGACCGAACGCCGCGTCGAGGTCGACGAGGTGGATCCACTCCGCGCCCTGCGCGACCCACTCCGCCGCCGCATCCGCCGGGTCGCCGTAGCTCGTCTCGCTGCCGGCCTCGCCCTGGGTGAGCCGGACGGCCTGGCCGTCGGCGACGTCGACGGCGGGCAGGAGGATGAGCTTGTCGGGCATGGTGCTTTCCGGTGTCGATGCGCGCGGGCGCGGGGTCAGAGGGTGCCGAGCCAGTTCGACAGCAGGCGGATGCCCGCCGGCCCGGACTTCTCGGGGTGGAACTGGGTCGCGGAGAGCGGCCCGTTCTCGACGGCCGCGAGGAAGCGCTCGCCGTGCTCGGCCCAGGTGAGGCGCGGCTCGGGGAACGGCGGCTCGACGCGCAGCGACCAGTGCGTCACGCCGAAGGAGTGCACGAAGTAGAAGCGCTCGTCGCGGATGCCCGCGAACAGCGTCGAGCTATCGGGGGCGTCGATCGTGTTCCAGCCCATGTGCGGCAGAACGGGGGCGTCGAGCTGCTCGACGACGCCCGGCCACTCCCCGAGGCCCGGCGTCGCGTTACCGCGCTCGACGCCCGACTCGAACATCACCTGCATGCCGACGCAGATGCCGAGCACGGGCCGGCCCCCGGACAGCCGCCGGTCGACGAGCTCGCCGCCGTGCGCCGCGTCGAGCGCGGTCGCGACGGCGCTGAACGCGCCGACGCCGGGCACGACGAGCCCGTCGGCCGCCAGCGCGCGCTCGCGATCGGCCGTGAGCTCGACCCGGGCGCCGGCGAGCTCGAGGGCCTTGGCCGCCGAGTGCACGTTGCCCGAGCCGTAGTCGAGGAGGACGACGGATGGCGCTGTCACGACTACAGCGCGCCCTTCGTCGACGGGATGCCGATGACGCGCGGGTCGGGCTCGACCGCGGCGCGCAGCGCCCGCGCGAAGGCCTTGAACTCGGCCTCGGCGATGTGGTGCGGGTCGCGGCCGCCGAGCACGGTCAGGTGCAGGGTGAGCGCGGCGTTGAACGCGATCGCCTCGAAGACGTGGCGCACCATCGACCCGGTGAAGTGGCCGCCGATGAGGTGGTGCTCGAAGCCCGCGGGCTCGCCGGTGTGCACGAGATAGGGCCGCCCCGACAGGTCCACGACCGCCGTGGCGATCGCCTCGTCGAGGGGCACGGTCGCGTCGCCGTAGCGCGCGATGCCGGCCTTGTCGCCGAGCGCCTGCCTCAGCGCGGTGCCGAGCGCGATCCCGGTGTCCTCGACCGTGTGGTGCACGTCGATGTCGGTGTCGCCGGTCGCGCGCACGCGCAGGTCGATGAGCGAGTGCTTGCTGAGCGCCGTGAGCAGGTGGTCGAAGAACGGCACACTCGTGCTGATCCGGGACGCGCCCGTGCCGTCCAGGTCGAGCTCGAGCTCGATGCTCGACTCGCTCGTGGTGCGCACGATGCGTGCGGTGCGGGGGCTCACCCGAGGATCCTATCGACCGGCTCGGACTGCGACGCCCCGAGTGCCGCGAGAGCGTCGAGGAACGCGCTGGTCTCGGCCTCCGTGCCCGCGGTCACCCGCAGGTGGTTCGGAATGCCGATGTCGCGGATGATGATGCCCTCCCCGAGCAGCGCCTCGAACACCGCTCGCGGGTCGCGCACGCCCCCGAACAGCACGAAGTTCGCCCAGCTGTCGTGCGCGGAGTAGCCGAGCGCCGGGAGCTCGCGCAGCATCCGGTCGCGCTGGGAGCGGATGTCGTCGACCATCGCGAGCATCTCCGGCGCGTGCCGCAGCGCGGCGACCGCGGCGGCCTGGGTGAGCGCGGAGAGGTGGTACGGCAGCCGCACGAGCCGCAGCGCGTCGGCGACCGCCGGATCGGCCGCGAGGTAGCCGAGCCGGGCGCCGGCGAACGCGAACGCCTTGCTCATCGTGCGGCTCACGATGAGCCGCTCGCGGCCGGGCAGGAGCGTCGTCGCGCGGGGCGCGTCGTCGGGCATGAACTCGGCGTACGCCTCGTCGACGACGACCATGCCCCGGGACGCGGCGTACGCGGCCTCGATCACGTCGAGGCCGAGCGGCGTGCCCGTCGGGTTGTTCGGCGCGCACAGGAAGACGAGATCGGGCTCGGTCCGCTCGATCCAGTCGGTCACGATGCCGGGCGTGAGGGCGTAGTCGTCGCCGCGCTCCCCCGCGATCCAGCGCGTGCCGGTGCCCGCCGCGATGATCGAGTGCATCGAGTAGGTGGGCGGGAAGCCGAGCACGCTACGGCCCGGACCGCCGAACGCCTGCAGGATCTGCTGCAGGATCTCGTTCGAGCCGTTCGCCGCCCAGACCTGCTCGGCCGTGATCGTCTGCGTGCTCCCGGTGCGCTCGGGCGCGACGTCGGCGGCGAGGTAGCCGGCGAGGCTCTCGCGCAGCTCGGTGAACTCGCGATCCGGGTAGCGGTTCATGCCGAGCACGGCTGCCGCGACGCTCTCCACGACGTCGCGGGCGACGTCCTCCGGGATGCCGTGCGTGTTCTCGTTGACGTTCAACTGGATCGGCACGTGCACCTGGGGCGCGCCGTACGGCGTCAGGCCGCGCAGGTCGTCACGGATGGGCAGGTCGGAGAACGCGGTCACTCCCCACATGGTACGGAACACGTGGCACGGAACGCGGCCGACGGGCTGGGCTGCCCCATCCGTCCGGAGACCGTATCCGTTCGGAAGCCGCGGCCGCTCAGTCGCCGTAGGCCGCCGGGATCGCGAGGCGCTCCCCGGCCCGGACGGACTCGTCGGTGAGCCCGTTGGCGTCGACGATCGCGTCGATGACGTCGCGCGGGTCGGAGCGGGGCGCGAGCTGCTCGGCGATCGACCACAGCGAGTCGCCCGGCAGCACCGTCACGTACTCGAGCGAGCCGCTCGAGTCGGTCGCCGTCGCGCCGCCTCCGTTGAGCGCGTAGACGAGCGCCGCGACGATGAGCGGCACCGTTGCGAGCACGAGCAGCACGCGCCGGCCGCGCGTCGTGAGACGCAGCCGCGACCGCGGGGCGCGCGGGGCGGAGTACGCGGTGAAGCCGGTGATCGCGGTCATGGTCGCTCCCTCGGGGATCCGGGTGGTGCTGTGCTGGTCGGTGCGGTGCTGGTCGGCGCGGTGCTGGGGAAATCGCATCCGGCCCCCGGACCGAGGGCTCCGGGCCGGTGGAGCGCCGATGGCCCGAGGTGCCGGATGCGAAACTGTGTTCCGAACATACATTCGAACTCCTGAGATGACAAGTGCTGACTCGACGGGCGCCGGTTCGCGCGACATCCGCCTGATTCGTCGCCGACACGCTCGAACGGATGTTTGCCTGCCGTCGATTCGTCGGATACGGTTTCGAATGTCGGGGACAGCCCATCAGCACCCACCGACATTCGGACGAGACATTGGAGCGAGCCATGGCCACCACGCGCCGGCGCACGAGCCTGAGCGACAAGCAGCGCGCGATCCTCGAGGTCATCCAGCGCTCGGTCGCGACCCGCGGCTATCCGCCGAGCATGCGCGAGATCGGCGACGCCGTCGGGCTCGCCTCGCTCTCGAGCGTGACCCACCAGCTCGGCCAGCTCGAGCTCTCCGGCTACCTGCGGCGCGACCCGAACCGGCCGCGCGCGCTCGAGGTGCTCATCGAGACGCCCGGCCTCGCCGACGCGGTCGAGAACGCGCCGAGCCTCGGCGACGCGGTCATGGTGCCGCTCGTCGGGCGCATCGCGGCCGGCATCCCGATCACGGCCGAGCAGCAGGTCGAGGAGGTCGTGCCGCTGCCGCGTCAGCTCACCGGCACGGGCGAGCTGTTCATGCTGCAGGTCGTCGGCGAGTCGATGATCGACGCGGCGATCTGCGACGGCGACTGGGTCGTGGTGCGCCAGCAGAACACGGCGGAGAACGGCGACATCGTCGCCGCGATGCTCGACGGCGAGGCGACGGTCAAGGTCTTCCGTCAGCGCGACGGGCACACCTGGCTGCTGCCGCGCAACACCGCGTTCGAGCCGATCCTCGGCGATGAGGCGACCGTGCTGGGCAGGGTCGTCACCGTGCTGCGCAAGCTCTGACCGCGGCGGCGGTGCGGCATCCGGGCGGTCAGACCACCGGTCCCGGCGCGTAGAGCCCGACGAAGTCGATCGGCCGGCGCACCCGGAATCCGAGCGACTGGTAGAGCCGGGTCGCGGCCTCGTTCTCCGTCGCGACGTGCAGGAACGGCGTCTCGCCCCGGTCGGCGATGCCCGCGGCGACCGCGCGCATCACGCGCGTCGCGAGGCCCTGCCCGCGCGCGGACGGATCGGTGCACACGGCGCTGATCTCGGTGAAGCCGGGCGGGTGCATCCGCTCCCCCGCCATCGCGAGCAGCACGCCGTCGCGGATGATGCCGCGGTAGCCGCCGAGCTCATGGGTGCGCGCCGTGAACGGCCCGGGCTTCGTGCGCTCGACGAGGTCGACCATGGCGTCGACGTGCTCGGCGCCGAGCGGCACCACCTCGGGATCCTCGCGCGGCTCGAACGCGTCGCCGACGAGCTGCAGGCCCGGCAGGTCGAGCCAGACCCGCCAGCCGGGCGGGGCGGGCAGCGGCGAGCCGGGGAAGACGGCTACGCCGCCCGGTCCGACGAGGGCCGCGACGTCATCCCAGGCGGCCGTGGCGTCGACCGTGACATCGTCGAGGGCCGTGAACACGGAGATCGCCGGGTCGAATCGCGCCGCGCGCCCGTGGCGCTCGGCGACGCGGGCGTCGGGGCCGGTGAGCGCCGACCAGGCGGGGTTGTCGAGCGGGCTCTCGTCGTGCACGCCCCGACGCTACCCGGCCGCGCCGAGTGGGCCCAATCCGGACCGTTCACCGCCCGAGCGGGCCCGGAGGGGACCACTCGGGCGGCGACACCCGGGTCAGACGCTGACCGCGAGCGACTCCCGCGCCGCGCGCGTCGCCTCGAGGATGTTCGTGAGCGACGCGACCGTCTCGTCGTAGCCGCGCGTCTTCAGGCCGCAGTCCGGGTTCACCCAGATCTGACGCTGCGGGATCGCGCCGATCGCGATGTCGAGCAGCTCGCCGACCTCCTCGACGCTCGGCACGCGCGGCGAGTGGATGTCGTACACGCCCGGGCCGATCCCGCGGCCGAAGCCGCTCGACTCGATGTCGGCGACGACGTCCATGCGCGAGCGCGCGGCCTCGATCGACGTGACGTCCGCGTCGAGGGCGTTGATCGCGTCGATGACGACCCCGAACTCGGAGTAGCACAGGTGCGTGTGGATCTGCGTGGCATCCGCCGCCCCCGCGGTCGCGAGCTTGAACGAGCCCACCGACCAGTCGAGGTAGTCGGGCTGGTCGGCGAGCTTGAGCGGCAGCAGCTCGCGCAGCGCCGGCTCGTCGACCTGGATGATGCCGATGCCGGCCGCCTCGATGTCGGCGATCTCGTCGCGCAGCGCGAGGGCCACCTGGTTGGCGGTGTCGCGCAGCGGCTGGTCGTCGCGCACGAACGACCAGGCCAGGATCGTCACGGGACCGGTGAGCATCCCCTTGACGGGCTTCGGCGTGAGCGACTGCGTGTAGGCGCTCCACTCGACGGTGATCGGCGCCGGACGCGACACGTCGCCCCACAGGATGCTCGGGCGCGTACAGCGCGAGCCGTAGGACTGCACCCAGCCGTTCTCGGTCACCGCGAAGCCGTCGAGGTGCTCGGCGAAGTACTGCACCATGTCGTTGCGCTCGGGCTCGCCGTGCACGATGACGTCGAGGCCGATCGACTCCTGCAGCTCGACGACGCGGGCGATCTCGGCGCGCATCGCGTCGACGTACTCCTGCTCGCTGATCTCGCCCCTGACGAGACGCGCGCGCTGACGGCGGATGTCGCTGGTCTGCGGGAACGAGCCGATCGTCGTCGTCGGCAGCGGCGGCAGGTCGAGCGCCGTCTCCTGCGCGGCGAGACGGATGCCGTACTCGGTGCGCGCGAAGTCCGCGTCGGTCAGGGCGGCGGCGCGATCGCGCACCGCGCCGTCGCGCACCCCGGCGGCCGTGCGGCGATCCTCGAGCGCGGCGGTCGCCGCGTCGAGCTCGGCGCGCACGGCGTCCGCGCCGCGCTCGAGGGCGGTCGCCAGGGTGACCACCTGCCGGACCTTCTGGTCGGCGAACGCGAGCCAGCTCGTCAGCCGGGCCGAGAGCTTCGACTCGTCCTCGACGTCGTGCGGCACGTGCTGCAGGCTCGTCGAGGTCGACACCGCGACCCGCGGCGACACGGCGCGCAGCGCCTCGAGCTTCGCCCACGCGGCCTCGAGGTCGCCGCGCCAGATGTTGTGCCCGTCGATGACCCCGCCGACGAGCACCTTGTCGGTGCTGACGCCCGCGGGCACCTCGCCGCGCACGAGATCGAGGCCGACCGCCTCGACGGGCGAGTCGAGCAGCACGGGCAGCGCGTCGCCGAGCGAGGCGTACGGCGCCGCGACGAAGATCTGCGGACGCCCCGCGACCGCGCCGAGGCTCGCGTACGTCGACCGCGCCGCCTCGAGCACCTCGGCGCGCGGCACCTCGACGTTCTCGGAGACGAGACCGGGCTCGTCGAGCTGCACCCACTCGGCGCCCGCGGCACGCAGCGCCGCGATGAGCTCCGCGTAGACCGGCACCAGGTCGGCGAGCCGGTCGAAGGGACGGAACCCCTCGGGCGCGCCGTCGGCGGCCTTGCTCAACAGCAGGAACGTGACCGGGCCGACGACGACGGGACGCGTGCGGAAGCCGGCATCCGCCGCCTCGCGCACCTGTCGCACGAGGCGGTCGGACGCGAGCCGGAAGTCGGTGTCGGGCGCGATCTCGGGAACGAGGTAGTGGTAGTTGGAGTCGAACCACTTGGTCATCTCGAACGGCGCGTCGGCGCCCTCACCACGGGCGATCGTGAAGTAGCCGGCGAGGTCGACGGAGCCGTCGTCCGCCTGGAGCCGCCGGAGGCGCGCCGGCACGGCGCCGACCGCGACCGCGGCGTCGAGCACCTGGTCGTAGAACGAGAACGACTCCGGGATCGACGAGTCGTCGCGGCCGAGGCCCAGCGACGCGAGACGCTCGCGGGTCGCCGCGCGAAGCTCGGCGGCGGTCGCCTCGAGCTCGTCGGCGGTGATCCGTCCGGCCCAGAACGCCTCGACGGCCTTCTTGAGCTCGCGGCGGCGGCCGATACGCGGGTAGCCGAGGATCGTGCCGGTCGGGAAAGGGGTGCCGCTCATGCGTGCTCCTTCGAATCGTGCAGCACGCCGACGCCCTCGAGGACGTCGAGCACTGCCGCATGCTGGTTGAACGTGTAGAGGTGGAGGCCGCTCGCGCCGCCCGCGAGCAGGTCGGCGCCGAGCGCGGTCGCGTGCTCGATGCCGATCGCGCGCTGCGCCTCCGGATCGTCGGTGCTCGCCAGGGCGCGACGGAGCGCGATCGGCTCCGCCTCATCCGTGAGCTGCAGGATGCGCGCGAGCCGCTGCGGGCTCAGCACCGGCATGATGCCGGGCAGGATGCGCATCGTCACGCCCGCGGCGCGAGCCCGGTCGACGAAGCCGAGGTAGTCGTCCGCGTGGAAGAACAGCTGCGAGATGGCGAGGTTCGCCCCCGCCGCCTCCTTCGCGAGCAGCGTGTCGAGGTCCTGCTCCACGGAGCGCGAGCGCGGGTGGCCGTTGGGGAACGCCGCGACCGCGATCGTGACCTTCTCGCCGCTCGCGACCTTCTTCGCGCCGGGGAAGCCCGGCACATCCGCGAGGGAGAACGGCGACCGTTCCGCCTGCACGCGGTGGATGAGCTGCACGAGCTCGCTCGCGCTGCCGAGGTCGCCGAGGAACGCGTCCGCCTCCGTCGCGCCGCGCGGCGGGTCGCCGCGCAGCGCGAGGAAGCTCGTCACGCCCGCGTCGAGGAACTCGCGGATGAGGCGGCTCGCCTCCGCGTACGAGGACCCGACGCAGGTGAGGTGCGCCATGGGCTTCACGTCGGTCGCGAGCAGCTGGCGCAGCACGCCGAGCGACATGCCGCGCGTCGAGCCGTTGGCCCCGTACGTGACGGAGATGAACTCGGGCCGCGACGCCACCAGGTGCGCGAGCGAGTCCTGCAGCGCGACCTCCGCGGCCGCGTTGCGCGGCGGGTAGAGCTCGAACGAGAACGTGGTCACGCACTCCCTCTCGCTCGACGACGGTCCGATCGACCCTCGCCGGGCTCGGCTGTTCCTGCAGGCCGGGCATGCCCCGGCGGATCGATCGTAGGGGCGCGCCCTCGCGCCCGGCGAATCGCGGTTGCGCCGTGTTACGCCCGCCGGCCGCCCCGGGCGCGCCCGGTGCACCCGGTGCGCCCGGGGCGTCAGGCGCGCGCGGGCGCGTCGACGCGGAACGCCTCCAGGTCGCCGACGCGTGACGGGTGCACGAGGGCGCTCACCCGGGTGCCCTCGTCGAGGTACTCGGTCTCGAGAACGCGGCCCGAGACGTGCAGGCGCGAGATGATCTCGCCGCGGTCGTACGGCACGAGCAGCTCGACGCGCACCTCCGGCGACGGCAGCACGGCCGCGATGCGCTCCTGCAGCTCCTCGATGCCCTCACCGGTGCGCGCCGAGACGAACACGGCATCCGGCTCGAGGCCGCGCAGCACGAGCCGGTCGTCCGGTCCGATCAGGTCGGCCTTGTTGAACACGACGATCTCGGGCAGGTCGCGCGCGCCGACGTCGCCGATCACGTCGCGCACGGTGGCGATCTGCGAACCGGGGTCGGGATGCGCGCCGTCGACGACGTGCACGATGACGTCGGACTGGCCGACCTCCTCGAGCGTCGACCGGAACGCCTCGACGAGCTGGTGCGGCAGGTTGCGCACGAACCCGACCGTGTCGCTGATGGTGTACTCGCGGCCGTCCGCGGTCTGCGTGCGGCGGGTCGTCGCGTCGAGCGTCGCGAACAGCGCGTTCTCGACGAGCAGGCCCGCCCTGGTCACTCGGTTCACGAGGCTCGACTTGCCCGCGTTCGTGTAGCCGGCGATCGCGACGCTCGGCACCTCGAAGCGGTGCCGGTTCGCGCGCTTCGCCTCGCGCGCGGGCGCGAAGCCCTTGATCTGCTTGCGCAGTTTCGCCATCCGGGTGTGGATGCGGCGGCGGTCGAGCTCGATCTTCGTCTCGCCGGGACCGCGCGAGCCCATGCCCGCGCCCGACCCGCCCGCGCCACCGCCCTGGCGGGACAGCGACTCGCCCCAGCCGCGCAGTCGCGGCAGCAGGTACTCGAGCTGCGCGAGCTCGACCTGCGCCTTGCCCTCGCGGCTCTTCGCGTGCTGGCTGAAGATGTCGAGGATGACGGCCGTGCGGTCGATGACCTTGACCTTCACGACGTCCTCGAGGGCGCGCCGCTGACTCGGCGCGAGCTCGGTGTCGGCGACGACCGTGTCCGCGCCGACGCTCGCGACGATAGCGGCGAGCTCCTGCGCCTTGCCCTTGCCGAGGTAGGTCGCGGCATCCGGATGCGGACGGCGCTGCAGCAGGCCGTCCAGCACGACCGCGCCGGCGGTCTCCGCGAGCGCGGCGAGCTCGCGGAGGGAGTTCTCCGCGTCCTCGGTGTCACGCCCGGAGTACACGCCGACGAGCACGACCTGCTCGAGGCGCAGCTGCCGGTACTCGACCTCGGTGACGTCCTCGAGCTCGGTGGACAGTCCCGCGACGCGGCGCAGCGCCTCGCGCTCCTCGCGGTCGAGCTGGTCGCCGTCGCGCGAGTCGTCGTAGGCGGCATCCGCCTGCAGCGCCTGCGCCCCGTCCGCGCCGAACACGCGGACGGATGCCGGCGCCGCGGCCTGGCGCGCGAGCACGCGCTCCACGACATCGTCGTCTCGCTCGGTGGTGGTCGCCTCGTCGCTCATCCGTGTTCCTTCGATCATCGTTAACCCTAGTTCCGCCCGCTCCGCTACCGTTTCTCCATGGCTGACGAGCACTACTTCTCGGTTTCCCCGGGGAGCGAGCTCCGTCGCCGCACCATCACGGTGCGCCTGGCCGGTTCGACGTACGCGCTCGAGACTGCGGCCGGCGTGTTCAGCCCCGACCGGGTGGACACCGGCACGGGCGTGCTGCTCGCCGGCGTGCACGCCCCGCCCCCCGGCGGCCACCTGCTCGATCTCGGCTGCGGCTGGGGGCCGATCGCGCTCACGCTCGCGCTCGAGTCACCCCGCGCGACCGTGTGGGCCGTCGACGTGAACGAGCGCGCGCTCGACCTGGTGCGGGCGAACGCCGAGCGTCTGGGACTCGAGAACGTCAACGCAGTGACCCCCGCGGATGTTCCCGACGACATCCGGTTCATGACGATCTGGTCGAACCCGCCGATCCGCGTGGGCAAGAACGAGCTGCACGACATGCTCACGCGCTGGCTGCCCCGGCTCGAGCCGGGCAGCGACGCGTGGCTCGTCGTCGCCCGCAACCTCGGCGCCGACTCGCTGCAGCGCTGGCTGCAGGCGACCCTCCCGGCCGACTTCTCCATCGCGCGCGCCTCGACGAACAAGGGCTTCCGCGTGCTGCGCACCCGTCGCCGGTCGGGAACGACCGAACCGATCGGCGTGATCCCCGAGCTCTGACGGGGCCGTTCCGATGGGCCACTCTGCTCGGGCCACGGCGCGCTCAGAGCGCGAGGTCGCCCGTGTAGACGAGCTCGGCCGGGCCGCTCAGCGCGACGTGCTCGCCGTCCTCGGCCGGGAACATCCGCACCCCGACCACGCCGCCGGGCACCTCGACGCGCCACTGGTCGGGCGCGCCCGCGCCCGCCCAGTGCCGGGTCGCGAGCGCCGCCGCGACCGCGCCCGTGCCGCAGGACAGCGTCTCGCCGCTGCCCCGCTCGTGCACGCGCATCCGGATGCGGCCCACGCCGTCGACGACGAGCGGATCGGCCGGCACCACGAACTCGACGTTCGCCCCGTCGGGCGCCTCGGGTTCGAGTACGGGCAGGTAGCCGAGGTCGAGCGCGTCGAGCTCCTCGTCGCTCGCGAGCGCGACGACGACGTGCGGGTTGCCGACTCTGATGCCGAGCCCGGGCCGGGCCGCGTGCAGGTTCTTCGCGCGCACGAGCGGCTCGGAGCCGTCGAGACGCCAGCGGCCGAGGTCGGCCTGGAAGCCCGAGCGGCTCAGCTGCACGTCCTTGACGCCAGCGCGCGTGCCGACCGGCAGGGTCTCGCCGTCGTCGAGCGTCGCGAGCCCCTCCTCGAGCAGGAACCGCGTGAACACCCGGATGCCGTTGCCGCACATCTCGGCGATGCTGCCGTCCGCGTTGCGGTAGTCCATGAACCACTCCGCGTCCGGGTCCTCGGCGAGGGCCGCGCCGCCCTCCGGGATGCTGCGCGAGCGCACGGCGCGCAGCACGCCGTCCCCGCCGACTCCGAGATGCCGGTCCGCGATCGCCGCGACCTGGGCCGGCGTGAGGTCGAGCTCGCCGTCCGGGTCGGCGAACAGCACGAAGTCGTTGCCCGTGCCGTGGCCCTTGGTGAAACGGATGGCGGTGCTCACCGCTCGATCGTAGCGATCGCCGCGGACAGGTGGCCGGGGTCGTCCGCGTCGAGCGGCGTCGCCGCCGGGTAGCGTTTGAACCAGCCGACCTGGCGGCGCGCGTAGCGGCGGGTGAGGGCCGCGGTCTCGGCGACCGCGGCATCCGTCCCGCTCGTCCCCCGCGCGACGGCGATCGCCTGCGCGTAGCCGATCGCCCGGCTCGCGGTCACGCCCATCGCGTCGATGCCGAGCGCCTCGACCTCGGCGACGAGACCGTCGGCGAACATCGCGGCGGCGCGGGCGTCGAGACGGCCGACGAGGCGCTCCCGCGGAGTCGTCATCGTCAGGATGCGCGTGCGCGGCCACCACAGCGCGTCGTCGTCGGGCAGGCCGGCGCCGAACGGCTCGCCGGTCAGCTCGACGACCTCGAGAGCGCGGACGAGGCGGCGCGCGTTGTGGGGACCGATCGCCGCCGCGGCGGCCGGGTCCAGGCTCGCGAGGCGGGCGTGCAGGCCGGCCGGGCCGATCGTGACCGCCTCCGTCTCGAGCCGTTCGCGGATCGCCGGATCGGTGCCCGGGAAGCGGAAGTCGAACAGCACGCTCGACACGTACAGCCCCGACCCGCCGACGAGCACCGGGACCGCGCCGCGTGCCGCGATGTCGTCGATCGCGGCGCGCGCCTCGGCCTGGTAGCGGGCGACGGATGCCTCCTCGGCCGGGTCGAGCACGTCGAGCAGGTGGTGGGGGACGCCGCGGCGCTCGGACGCGGGGAGCTTCGCCGTGCCGATGTCCATGCCGCGATACAGCTGCATGGCGTCGGCGTTGACGACCTCGACGCGCTCGCCGCGCAGGGCGAGCGCATCCGCGAGGTCGAGGGCGAGCCCGGACTTGCCGGTGCCGGTCGCGCCGACGACCGCGACGAGCGGCGCCGCGCCGCGGGCGGGTGCGGGTGCGCTCAGCGCTCGCCGTCCGTGACGTCGTAGATCGGGAGCGTGACGACGCCGGCGGGGGCCGCGCCTGCCGCGCCCGAGCCGGACGGGAAGCCGACGCGCAGGCCGGGCAGCCCGAGGCTCACGGCACCCGGCTTCGCCGCTGTCGCGTGCGCGGGAACCGCGCAGGACTCCGCCTGCGCACGATCCCAGGCGTCGCCGGCCGTGGTGCGCCGCACCGTCACGGGGTGGCTCGCGTCGGCGACGAGCTGGAACGCGCCCGCGCTCGTGATCGTGACGGTCGCCATGTCGCCCGGCCGCGGCGCCGGCGTGCCGGCGGGCAGCTCGAAGTGCACGAGGCGCGAGTCGGCGGCACGGCCGGTCATGCGCGCCGCATCCGTCTTGCTCTCCGTGTGCGTGACGAGCAGCTCGACCGTGCGGCCGACGAGCCTCTCGTTCTCCTCGCGGGAGATGCGGTCCTGCAGCGCGGTGAGGCGGTCGTAGCGCTCCTGTACGATCGCCTTCGGCACCTGGTCGGGCATCGTCGCGGCGGGGGTTCCGGGACGGATCGAGTACTGGAAGGTGAACGCCGACGCGAAGCGGGCGGCCTCGACGACGCGCAGGGTCTCCCGGAAGTCCTCCTCGGTCTCGCCGGGGAAGCCGACGATGATGTCGGTCGAGATCGCCGCGTTCGGGATTCTGGCGCGCACGCGATCGAGGATGCCGAGGAACCGCTCGCTGCGATAGCTGCGGCGCATCGCCTTGAGGATGCGGTCGGAGCCCGACTGCAGCGGCATGTGGAGCTGCGGCATGACGCTCGGCGTCTCGGCCATGGCGTCGATGACGTCGTCGGTGAACGCGGCGGGGTGCGGGCTCGTGAAACGGATGCGCTCGAGCCCCTCGATCGCGCCGGCCGCGCGGAGCAGCTTCGAGAACGCCTGCCGGTCGCCGAACTCGACGCCGTAGGAGTTGACGTTCTGGCCGAGCAGCGTGACCTCGATCGCGCCGTCGTCGACGACCGCCTGGATCTCGGCGAGGATGTCGCCCGGCCGGCGGTCCTTCTCCTTGCCGCGCAGGCTCGGGACGATGCAGA
Source organism: Galbitalea sp. SE-J8 (assembly GCF_030345695.1). Taxonomy (GTDB): domain Bacteria; phylum Actinomycetota; class Actinomycetes; order Actinomycetales; family Microbacteriaceae; genus JAUASV01. The sequence continues at coordinate 39,482 of NZ_JAUASV010000006.1, forward strand.
ACGTGCAGGTGTTGTTGCAGCCGACCGAGATCGAGACCCACGCGGAGTGACTCGACTCGCGCTTCGTGGGCAGCGTCGACGGGAACACCTCGAGCGACTCGAGGATCTCCAGCTGCGCCTCGTCGTTGTGGCGGGCGCGCTCGAGCAGGGCGGGGAGCGATCCCATGTTGTGCGTGCCGAACACGACGTCGACCCACGGCGCCCGCTCGAGGATGACGTTCTTGTCCTTCTGGGCGAGGCATCCGCCGACGGCGATCTGCATGCCCTCGTGCACGCGCTTGCGGCTCGCGAGGTGGCCGAGGGTGCCGTAGAGCTTGTTGTCGGCGTTCTCCCGCACGGCGCACGTGTTGATGACGACGATGTCGGGCTCGGCGTCGGTCGTCGCGCGCACGTAGCCCGCCGCCTCGAGCGAGCCGGAGAGCCGTTCCGAGTCGTGCACGTTCATCTGGCAGCCGAAGGTGCGCACCTCGTAGGTGCGGGGACGTGACTGTGCGGGCCGGTCTCCCGCGCTGGTCTCGTCGATAGCGAGCAGCGTCATAGTGCCCTCAGTGTAGATCGCGGATACGTCCTGGTCGTCTCCCGGATGCCAGCGGCCCGGGGCGCCGGGGCCTCACTCGAAGCGCGGACCGGTGCTCGTGCGGCCGCGGGCGCCGCCGCGGCGCTCGTCGAGGGCCGCGCGGGTCGCGGCGGACACGGTCGAGCCGGAGTAGCCGCGGCGCTGCAGGTAGCCCGCGAGCCGGCGCCTCGCCGTCTCGTCGTCGTAGCCGCGCAGCTGGGCCGCGCGCTTGAGCGCGACCTCGGTCGCGAGCGCGAGCTCATCGTCGCCGTCGAGGGCCTCGAGCGCGGGCCGTGCGAGATCGGCCGGGATGCGGCGGCGCGACAGCTCTGCCGCGATCGCCGATCGCCCGAGCCGTCTGCGGTCGTGCAGGGTGCGCACGAGCGTCTCCGCGAGCGCCGCGTCGTCGAGCAGACCGGAACCCTCGAGCCGCTCGATCTCGATCTCGATCGCGTCCGCGGGCAGCTCGCGCTTCTCGAGCAGCGCCCGCATCTCGGCGACCGACATGCCGCGGCGCGCGAGCGCGTTCAGGCCGGTGTGGTGGGCGCGGCGCGCGTCGCGATCGTCGGGCCCGGGCTCGTCGGCATCGAGCGGGGTCGCCGGTGTGCCGTCGGGCGCGAGCCCCGGGATCGCCCAGGCGTCGCCGTCGGGCCGCCGGACCGACGACGGACGCTCCGGCGCCGGCCCGGACCCGCGACCGAAGAGGTAGGTCACGGGCGCGAGTCGGTCGCCGGAGCGCTCGTCGGTCATCTCGTCGTGCGCCGGTCAGTCGCCGACGGCGGTGAGCAGCTTCGGGCCGGTGGGCTCCTTCGCGGCGGCCTTCGCCGCCTTGGCCTCGGCCTCCGCCTCGACGCGCGCGAGCCGCTCGTTCTCGGCCTTCGCCTCCGCGCCGATGCCGAGCTTGAGGAAGATCTTGCGCTCGATCTCGTCCGCGATGTCGGCGTTCTGGATCAGGAAGCGACGCGCGTTCTCCTTGCCCTGCCCGAGCTGGTCGCCGTCGTAGGTGTACCAGGCGCCCGACTTCTTGACGATGCCCTGGTCCACGCCGTAGTCGATGAGGCTGCCCTCGCGCGAGATGCCGCCGCCGTACAGGATGTCGAACTCCGCCTGCTTGAACGGCGGCGCCATCTTGTTCTTGACGACCTTGACGCGCGTGCGGTTGCCCACCGCATCCGTGCCCTCCTTGAGGGTCTCGATGCGGCGGATGTCGAGGCGCACGGAGGCGTAGAACTTGAGCGCCTTGCCGCCGGAGGTGGTCTCGGGGCTGCCGAAGAACACGCCGACCTTCTCGCGCAGCTGGTTGATGAAGATCATCGTCGTGTTCGTCGAGCTCAGCGCGCCCGTGAGCTTGCGGAGCGCCTGCGACATCAGGCGGGCCTGGAGGCCGACGTGCGCGTCGCCCATCTCGCCCTCGATCTCGGCACGGGGCACGAGCGCTGCGACCGAGTCGATGACGATGAGGTCGATCGAGCCCGAGCGCACGAGCATGTCGGCGATCTCGAGCGCCTGCTCACCGGTGTCGGGCTGCGACACGAGCAGCGCGTCGATGTCGACGCCGAGCTTCTTGGCGTACTCCGGGTCGAGCGCGTGCTCCGCGTCGATGAACGCGGCGATGCCGCCGTTCTTCTGGGCGTTCGCGATCGCGTGCAGCGTGAGGGTCGTCTTGCCCGACGACTCCGGACCGTAGATCTCGATGATGCGGCCGCGCGGGATGCCGCCGATGCCGAGCGCCACGTCGAGCGCCACCGAGCCCGTCGGGATGACGGCGACGGGGGCGCGCTCGTCGCTCCCGAGGCGCATGACGGACCCCTTGCCGAACTGTCGGTCGATCTGTGCGAGTGCGGTCTCGAGGGCCTTCTCGCGGTCGTTGCCTGCCATTGCTGTTCCTCTCAGCGTCGATGTGGCCGCCCATAGGCTGCCGATACTCCGCGGACCGATGGAGCAGGGTCCGCAGCCTCCCGGCAAAGGCTGTTGGTTGCGTGCGACGCTACGCGCGGCCGCCGACATCGCGTCGGCGCCGCGCGGTTCGTGCGCACAACCCGTCTTCGAAAGACGTTGTGGAGGAGACTACGCCCGTATCGAACAGATGTTCGAGCATCACCGGGCTCGGCGTGTCGCCGTGACGCACGGAGCAACGGGGCAACGAGCGCTCTCTTCGGATGTCGCGTCGATCGACGAGAACGTCCTACTCGCTCGGGGGCTTCGGGCGTCCGCGGCCGTGACGGCGGGAGGGCGCGACGCCCTGCGCCTCGCAGATCGCGAGCCACACGTCGCGCACCGGCACCCCGCCCGCGAGCGCCTCGGTGGCCGTGCGCTCCCCCAGCGCGCGCAGCACGAGGTCGTGCTCGAGCACGCGCGCGTGCGCCGCGCCGAACTCCTCGTCCATCGCGAACCGGAACTCGCTCAACCGCATCCGTCGATCCTACGAAGGCCTCGCCGCGACCGCCGACGCCCGACCCGCCGGCCGCTCACGCCCGGTCGCCGCGGACCGCCGACGAGACGCCCACGACGAACGACGGATGCCCCGGGCCGCTCGGGCCCGGGGCATCCGTTCCGACGCTCGTGCGTCCGCTCAGCGCGAGACGAGCTCGCTCTCGTCGTCGAACTCGGCCACGAGCTCGTCGGGCAGCGTGTCCGGGATGGGCGAGAGCCCCTCGAGCACGGCCAGCCGGTCGCCGACCTCGCGCATGATGGTCGAGATGGGCGTGTCGAGCGCGTCGGCGACCGAGGCGAGGATCTCGCTCGACGCCTCCTTCTGACCCCGCTCGACCTCGCTCAGGTAGCCGAGCGCGACGCTCGCCTTGCTCGCGACCTGGCGCAGCGTGCGACCCTTCTGCAGGCGGACATCACGCAGGACGTCTCCGATCTCCTGACGTACCAGAACCATGTGATCCCTCCCTGTCTCATCGTGCGGTACCGAGAACTCTAATTCGATCACCTGCATCGACGTTGTGAACGCACGTTTCGTAACGAGATGGAAACCGCCGGTATTCCCCCAGCTTGAGCCGGGTCGGCTCACGCGCTCTCGAGGGCCTCGGCGAGGCGCGCGAGCGCCGCCGAGACGACCGCGGAACGGATGCCGTCCCGGCCGCCGTCGAGGCGCAGCTCGACCGCCGTCACGCGCTCCCCGACCGCGATCCCGACGTAGACGAGGCCCACGGGCTTGCCGTCCTGCGGGTCGGGACCCGCGACGCCCGTCGTCGCGACGCCGAGGTCCGCGGGCCGCCCGTCGACCGCGAGGGCGACGCGCACGCCGTCCGCCATCCGGCGCGCCACCTCGGGGTCGACCGCGCCGCGCTCGGCGAGCAGCGCCGCGTCGACGCCGAGCACGGAGCGCTTGATCGCCGTGTCGTAGGCGACCACACCGCCCGACAGCACGCGGGAGGCGCCGGACGTCGCGACGATCGCGGCCGTGAGCAGCCCGCCGGTGAGCGACTCGGCGACCGCGATGCGAAGGCCGCGCTCCGCCGCGAGCGCCACGACGCGCGCGCTGAGCGCGGCATCCGTCGTCATGACCGGTTGCGGCGCCACGCCTGCCACAGGTAGTCGGCGCCCGTGACGACGGTGAGCACGAGCGCGGCGCCGAGCAGGATCGCGGCGAGCCAGCCCCACCACGGCAGCGCCGCAGCGAGCGGCATGAGCGCCACCGTGATCGCGACCGACTGCACCCAGGTCTTGATCTTGCCGCCCCGCGAGGCCGGGATGACCCGGTCGCGCAGCGCGATGAAGCGGAACACCGTGATGCCGAACTCGCGCACGAGGATCACGATCGTCACCCACCACCACAGCTCGCCGAGGATCGACAGGGCGACGAGCGCGCCACCCGTGAGCACCTTGTCGGCGATCGGGTCGAGGATCTTGCCGATGTCGGTGACGAGGTTGCGGCTGCGGGCGAGGTGGCCGTCGAGCGCATCCGTCGCGATGACGACGACGAAGACGACCGCCGCGACCCAGCGCAGCGCTCCCCCGGCACCGTCGTCGATGAGCACGAGGGCGATGAACACCGGAGCGAGCAGGATGCGCACGACCGTGATGACGTTCGCGATGTTCGCGGGGCTCGCGGGCGTCTCGCCGGCGGCGAGGAAGCGCCCCGCGAACCAGTTCGAACGCGCGGGCGCGGAGGTCACATCAGTCCCGATCGGTCAACTGCCAGGCATCCTCGGAACCCTCGTCCGAGTCGACCACATCGTAACCGGCGAACTGCGCCTCGACCCGGTCCGCCCCTGCGGCGTTCGGCGAACCCCCCGGTGCAGGGGCGGGAGCGACGGATGCCGCGGGCGGCTCCTCGCCGCGCAGGCGCGCGAGCACGGCCGGCAGCTCCTCGGGCGTGACGAGCACGTCGCGCGCCTTCGAGCCCTCCGAGGGGCCGACGATCTCGCGCGACTCGAGCAGGTCCATGAGGCGCCCGGCCTTCGCGAATCCGACGCGGAGCTTGCGCTGGAGCATCGACGTCGAGCCGAACTGCGTGGAGATGATCTGCTCCGCGGCGGCGAGCAGCAGCTCGAGGTCGTCGCCGATGTCGGCGTCGATCTCCTTCTTCTCCGCGACCGCCTCGACGTCCTGCCGGTACTCCGGCTGCGCCTGGGCGATGACGTGCTCCACGACCGCGGCGACCTCGCTCTCGTTGACCCACGCGCCCTGCACGCGGATCGCCTTGCTCGAGCCCATCGGCAGGAACAGCGCGTCGCCCTGGCCGATGAGCTTGTCGGCGCCCGGCTGGTCGAGGATGACGCGGCTGTCAGTCATCGACGACACCGCGAAGGCGAGGCGCGACGGCACGTTGGCCTTGATGAGGCCCGTGACGACGTCGACCGACGGGCGCTGCGTCGCGAGCACGAGGTGGATGCCCGACGCGCGCGCGAGCTGGGTGATGCGCACGATCGAGTCCTCCACGTCGCGCGGCGCCACCATCATGAGGTCGGCGAGCTCGTCGACGACGACGAGCAGGTAGGGGTAGGGCTGCAGCGTGCGCTCGCTGCCCGCCGGGAGCTTGATCTCATCCGCCAGCACCGCGCGGTTGAAGTCGTCGATGTGCCGGAACCCGAACGACGCGAGGTCGTCGTAGCGCAGGTCCATCTCCTTGACGACCCAGGCGAGCGCCTCGGCCGCCTTCTTCGGGTTCGTGATGATGGGCGTGATGAGGTGCGGCACGCCGGAGTAGATCGACAGCTCGACGCGCTTCGGGTCGATGAGCACCATCCGCACCTCGGCGGGCTTGGCCCGCATGAGCACGCTCGTGATCATCGAGTTGACGAAGCTCGACTTGCCCGAGCCGGTGGACCCGGCGACGAGCAGGTGGGGCATCTTGGCGAGGTTCGCGACGACGAAGCCGCCCTCGACGTCCTTGCCGAGGCCGATCGTCATCGGGTGCTCGCTCTTGGTCGCGGCGTTCGAGCGCAGCACGTCGCCGAGCGAGACGATCTCGCGGTCCTTGTTCGGGATCTCGACACCGATCGCGCTCTTGCCGGGGATCGGCGAGAGGATGGTGACCTCGTTCGACGCGACCGCGTAGGAGATGTTCTTCGCGAGCGCCGTGACGCGCTCGACCTTGACGCCGGGGCCGAGCTCGAGCTCGTAGCGCGTCACCGACGGACCGCGGCTGAACCCGGTGACCTTCGCGTCGACGCCGAACTGGTCGAGCACGCTCGTGATCGAGGCGATCACCTGGTCGGTGTCGGCGCTGCGGGCCTTCGGCGGGGTGCCCGACGAGAGGGTCGCCGGGTCCGGCAGGCGGTACGGCTTGCGCGCCGACGCGGATGCCGCGGGCGATGCCGCCCCGACGCCCGGCGCGGGCGCCGCCTCGTCGAACTCGCCCGCCGCGCCCTTCTCCGACGCGGTCGTCGCGAAGCCCGGCAGCACGCCGCCGGCGTCCTCGCGCACCCCGGTCTGGCCGACCGCGACCTCGCCCGTGAACCGCTTCACGGCGCTCTCCGCACGGTCGAGCTCGTCGAGCAGCGCGATGTCGAACGCGTCGGGCTCGCGCGGCGGACGGGCGCCGGCGAGCACCTCGGTGAGATCGCCTCCGGTACCCTGGCCGATGACGTCGGTGAGCGCGTCAGCGCCGACGACGGGCGTGTCGAACGCGGGCTCCTCGGTCTTCTTCGGCTTCGCCCGGCGCCACCACGGCATGCTCTCGGGGTCCTCGGTGTCGAGCCCGAGGTCCGACAGGGTGCCGATCGGCAGCTCGCCCGTGGCATCCGTCGTCGGCTTCCCGGTCCGCGGCGCGCGCTCGGGCAGCTCCGTGCCGAACAGGTACGCCCAGGCCTCGCGCACGCGGTCGCCGACGCGGTTCGGCGGCGTCTTCGTGACGATGAACAGCGACAGGATGCCGACCACGATCGACAGCGGCACGGACAGCCAGGCGGCGCCGAGCGCCACGAACGGCCAGGTCACGATCCAGCCGACCAGTCCGCCCGCCGTGGCGAGCACGGGCATGCCGTCGGACGGACTCGGCGAGCCGCCGAACACCTGGCACAGCGCGCCGATCGCGCCGATCAGCACGCCGACGCCGATGCCGATCCGCCGGTTGTCGTGCACGCTGCGCGGATGCCGGAACAGCCAGACCGCGAACACCAGCATGATCACCGGCAGCGCGGACGCGACCCGGCCGACGAGTCCGCCGAACGTCCACGCGTCGAGGGCGATCGCGACGGGATCGGTCGGGTTGAACCACTCGACCACGATGCCGGCGACCGCGAGCAGCACGATGAAGAACGGCACGCCGTCGCGGCGCTCCTCCTTCGTGAAGGTCTCCTGCCCGAGCACACGGGCCGCTCCGCCCACGACGTGCGCCATCCCGAGCCACGCACTCGTCAGGAGCCCTGGCCGGTCCGGGTCGTAGGCCGACGCGGCGGGCTGCCTCGGCATCCGCTTCGTCTTCGCGTTGGCGGCGTTCGCGGCCTTCGCATTCGAGGTGCTCAGCTTCGTCGTCGCCTGGGTTCGGGAGCCCGCGGCGCGACCGCGCGCGGGCGCGGCGGAGCGCGACGACGTACGGCTACTCGTGGGCATGCGTCCACGCTAACCGCAGCGGGTCGCGGACCCCGGGAGGCCGAGCGCGTGTCCGCGGGCGCGCCTCACGCCGCCGATCGGGACCGCGTCGCACTGGCCTCCCGGGAATCCCGGACGATTCGCTTGCCGCATCCGGACCCGATCCGGCACGCAGAACGGATTCCGCCATGACCTCCACGACCATCGCCTACCGCACCGCCGGCGCCTCGGCCCTCGTGGCGACCGCCGGCTACATCGCCATCCCCGCGATCCGCGGGCTCGTCGAGAACGGCGCGGCGACGCTCGACGACTACCCGACTCCGGCACAGGTCGGGGCGAACCTCGGCCTCGGCGTGTTCGGCTACCTCACCTTCGGCGCGATCGGGGTGGCGGTCGGCGTGCTCACGCTCGCGCTCGCGGGCCTCGGCCGTCCGGGACTCGGCCGGCGACTCGGGTCGGCGGCGGGTGTGGCTGGAGCCCTCGGCTTCCTGCTCGTCGCCACGGGTTCGCGCGCCATGTACAGCTTCGTCACCGCGAACCTCACGGAGACGGGGGCGGATGAGGGCGCCCAGCGCGCCGCCGTGTGGGCCATCAACGTGCTCGCGTCGCAGACGCTGACGCTCGGCGCGGTCGGCGTCGCCCTCTGGGCGCTCTGGCTCGTCGCCGCGGGCCGCGAGGTGCTCCCGCGCGCCGTTGCGATCATCGCGCTCGTGCTCGCGGCCGTCATTGCGCTCGCGACCGGGATTGCCGACTTCCTGCCGAGCCAGTTCCTCTACGTGCCGCTCTTCGCGCTCCTCGGGGTGACCGCGCTCGTGCGCGCACGGAAGAGCGGACAATGGGCCCAGGATGCCTGACCAGCTGCCGGAGGTGAGCGCGGCCATCGCAACGGCGATCGCCGCGCCCCTCGCCGCGCTCGTCGTCGTGCGGGTGTGGCGGCATCCGCGCGCGTGGCCCGCGGGCCTCGGGGTCGCCCTGCTCCTCGCGGGAGCGAGCATCGCGTGGTTCCTCCCGGGTGGCGTCGAAGGCGGGCTGAACGTCGCCGGCTATGCGCTCGTGCTCACGACCTTTCCCGGGGGCCGGCTCACGTCGCGGTGGCTCGCGGCGCCGCTCGCGCTGTATCTGGCGATCGCGATCGCCTCGGCGCTGCTGCCGCAGCGGGTCACGCTCGGCGGCTGGTGGCAGCTCGCGGTCGCGCTCGAGATCGCTCTCGTCGCCGTGCTCGTGCATCGCTACCGTCGCCGGCTCTCGACCGAGGAGCGCGAGAGCGTGCGCTGGGGCGTGCTCGGCGCCCTCGTCACGTTCGGCGGATCGATCCCGTTCCTGCTCGCGACGCGCTTCACCGGGCACGGGACCGTGTACGCGCTCGGGCCGATCCCGACCGTCGCCTTCGGCCTCGTCGTGCTCGCGATGCCCGTCGCTCTCACGCTCGGACTCGTGCGGCCGCGCCTGCTTCCCGTCGACACGCTGCTCCGCGCGGTGCTGACCGTCGAGCTCACCGCGGTCGCCGTCGCCGTGCTCGCGGGCGCCGCGACCTGGCTCGCCGCCGCGCTCGGGTCGTCGACGCTCACGGCGGGCGCCGCGATCGTCGCCGCCGCGGCCGGAGCCATCCCGGCCTGGACCCTGTCGCGCCGTCTCGGCGACCGGCTCGTGCGCGGCGGCCGATCCGGAGCCGCGCGGGCCGGGCGCATCCTCGCGGATCGGCTCAACGCGTCCGGTGACGCCGGGGACGCCCCGCGCATCCTCGCCGAGGTCGCCGTCGAGGTGCTCGGATCGCCGATGGCCGAGGTGGATGGACGCGGCCTCCGCCCGGCGCGGGTGGGCGCCGGCGACGCCGCGCACGACCTCCCCGTGCGGTACCGGGACACGCCGGTCGCGACGCTCCGCATCGCGCCGCGCCCCGGCGAGAGCACGCTCACCCCGCGGGACCGCGAGGTGCTGCACGAGCTCGTCCGTCGCGCGGCACCCGCTCTGCACGGCGCAGCGGTGCTCACCGACCTCGTCGACGCCCGGGCCCGCATCGTCGAGGCCGCCGAGCAGGAGCGGCGACGGCTGCGGCGCGATCTGCACGACGACATCGCCCCGGCGATCGTAGGGCTCGCGCTGTCCGCGAGCGGGATCGCGCGACGGATGCCGGCCGGCGCGCTCGCGGCGCGCGTCGAGCTGCTCGAGGAGGAGATCCGCGCCACGGGGGCGCGCGTGCGGGCGATGGCCTACGGACTCCGGCCGCCCGCGCTCGACGACCGCGGACTCGTCGCGGCGATCCGCGAGTCGATGGGCCCGGACCGCGGGGCGGCGCCGGCGGTGTCGCTGTCCGCATCCGCGCTCCCGGCGCCGCTCCCGGCGGCCGTCGAGGTCGCGGCGCTGCTCATCGCGCAGGAGGCCGTCGCGAACGTGCGACGGCACGCCTCGGCGCAGCACTGCGAGGTGCGGCTCGAGGTCGCGGGCGATCCTCCGGCCCTCGTGCTGCGCGTCACCGACGACGGCATCGGCCTCGACCCGGGCGGAGCGCCCGGACTGGGCCTCGCCTCCATCCGCGAGCGCGCCGGGGCGGTCGGCGGGCGGGCGTGTCGACCCGGCCCGGCGGGGGCGTGCTCGTGGAGGCGGTGCTGCCGATCGTGACGGGTCGCCCGGCGGAGGTCCGCCGGTGACGCGCGTGCTGCTCGTCGACGACCATCCGCTGTTCCGGCGCGGGCTCGCCTACCTGCTCAGCGGCGAGGGGTTCGAGATCGTCGGCGAGGCGGCAAGCGGCACCGAGGCGGTGGAGGCTGCGCGCGAGCTCGCGCCCGACCTGGTCGTGCTCGACCTTGGACTGCCGGAGCTGCACGGCATCCGGGCGATGGGACGGATCCTCGCCGAGTCTCCCGGCGTGCGCGTCGTGGTGCTCACGATGTTCGACGATGACAGCACGGTGCGCGAGACACTCGACGCCGGCGCGGACGGGTACGTGCTCAAGGACGCACCGCCCAGCGAGATCCTCGCCGCCCTCCACGCGACCGAGACCGGCGCGCGGCTGATCGGCTCCGGCGTCACGCTGCCCTCTTCCGTCGACCACGGTGCGCCGCGCGAGAGCGACGGCCTCACCGAGCGGGAGCGGGACGTCGCGGCCCTGCTCACCCACGGACTGGGCAATCGCGCGATCGCCGCTCGGCTGGGGATCTCCGACAAGACGGTCGCGAACTACGTCGCCGCGCTCCGGCTCAAGCTCGGCGCCGCGAGCCGGCACGACGCGGCACGGATGCTTCGCGAGCGCTGATCCCGCTCTCGAACCGCGCGGCGAGCACGCCGCCCCGTCACGCGGGGCACGGGCCGCCGTCGCCGCTGCTCGCCCCGATCGCGGCCCGCGGTCACCCCGGATGCCGCCGGGTCACGCCTCGATGACGACCGGCACGATCATCGGCCGGCGGCGGTGCGTCACGTTGACCCAGCGGCCCACCGTGCGGCGGATCGCCTGCTGGAAGACGTACGTGTCGCGCGTGCCGTTGGCCGCGGCATCCTCGAGCGCCTTGCGCACCGCCGGCAGCACGCCGTCGAAGACCTTCTCGTCCTCGGCGAAGCCGCGCGCCTGGATCTCCGGACCCACGATCACCCGGCCGGTCTGCGCGTCGATCGCCACGAAGATGGAGATGAAGCCCTCCTCGGCGAGGATGCGGCGGTCCTTCAGGTCGGCATCCGTGATCTCGCCGACGCTCGAGCCGTCGACGTAGACGTAGCCGAGGTCGAGCTGCCCGACCACGGTCGCCTCGCCGTCGCGCACGTCGACCACGGTGCCGTTCTCGGCCACGATCGCGTTCGGCACCCCGGACTGCTCGGCGAGAGCCGCGTTCGCGACGAGGTGGCGCACCTCGCCGTGCACGGGCAGCACGTTCTTCGGCTTCAGGATGTTGTAGCAGTAGAGCAGTTCGCCCGCGGCCGCGTGGCCCGAGACGTGCACCCTCGCGTTGCCCTTGTGCACGACGTTCGCGCCGAGCTTCATGAGCCCGTTGATCACCCGGTAAACGGCGTTCTCGTTGCCCGGGATGAGGGAGCTTGCGAGGATCACCGTGTCGCCGGGACCGGGCGTGATCTGGTGGTCGAGGTTCGCCATCCGTGCCAGCACCGCCATCGGCTCGCCCTGGCTGCCGGTCGACATGTAGACGATCTTGTCCTCGGGCACGTCGCCCGCTCTCTTGAGGTCGAGCAGCACCCCCTCGGGCACCTTGAGATACCCGAGGTCGGCCGCGATGCCCATGTTGCGCACCATCGAGCGGCCCATGAGCACGACCTTGCGGCCGTTCGCCGCGGCCGCGTCGAGCACCTGCTGCACGCGGTGCACGTGGCTCGAGAAGCTCGCGACGATGACCCGGCGCTTCGCCTTCGCCATCACCGACTCGATCACGGGACCGATGTCGCGCTCGAGCGGCGTGAACCCCGGGACATCCGCGTTCGTCGAGTCGGGCAGGAACAGGTCGACGCCCTTCTCGCCGATCCTCGCGAACGCGCGCAGGTCGGTGATGCGGCCGTCGAGCGGCAGCTGGTCCATCTTGAAGTCGCCGGTGTGCAGGGCGCGGCCGGCGGATGTCGTGATCGCGACCGCGAGCGCATCCGGGATCGAGTGGTTGACGGCCACGAACTCGCACTCGAACGGGCCGAGCTGCTCCACCTGGCCCGCGGCCACGGTGAGCGAGTACGGCGTGATGCGGTGCTCCTTGAGCTTCGCCTCGACGAGGGCGAGGGTCAGCGTCGACCCGATCAGCGGGATGTCGCGGCGCAGGCGCAGCAGGTAGGGCACGGCGCCGATGTGGTCCTCGTGACCGTGCGTGAGCACGATGCCGACGATGTCATCCAGCCGGTCCTTGATCGGCGAGAAGTCGGGCAGGATCAGGTCGACGCCGGGCTGGGTCTCCTCGGGGAACAGCACGCCGCAGTCGACGACGAGCAGCTTGCCGTCCTGCTCGTACACGGTCATGTTGCGGCCCACCTCCCCGAGACCGCCGAGGGGCGTGACGCGGAGGGTGCCGGGACGGAGCGGGGCAGGCGTGTAGACGGTGGTGGGCATTCGGTCCTTCGGTGTCGGATCCTCGGGGCCGCGAGCCCCCGGTTCAGGTCTGAGGGGCTGGGTCAGCGGGTGGTGCCCGCGACCTTGGGCAGCGCGCCGCCGGCGGCGGCGTTGCGATCCGGGCGGAAGTTCGACAGGTCGACCCCGTCGATGGGCCCGACGAGGGCGAACTCGTCCTCGATGACGGCCGCCTCGTGGTCCTCCGGACCGACGAGCGGGAGGCGCACGCGCGGGCTGTCGATGCGCCCGAGCCCGTGCAGGATGTACTTCGCCGCGACCGTGCCGGGCACGTGCGTCATCACCGCGCGCACGAGCGGCTCGAGCGCCCGGTGCTCCTTCGTGGCGGCGTGCAGGTCGCCGCGGTTCACGGCGTCGACGATGCGCCGGTAGGGCGCGCTCGCGATGTTCGCCGTCACGCCGATGAGGCCGACCGCGCCGATCGCGAGGTGCGGCAGCACGTTGCTGTCGTCGCCCGAGAAGTACATCAGGTCGGTCTGGTTGAGCACGCGGCTCACCTCCGCGAAGTCGCCCTTCGCATCCTTCACGGCGAGGATGTTGGGGTGCTTCGCGGCGCGCAGGATCGTCTCGTATCGGATCGGCACGCCGGTGCGGCCGGGGATGTCGTAGAGGATCACGGGCAGGTCGGTGGCATCCGCGATCATCCGGAAGTGCGTCAGGATGCCGGCCTGCGTCGGCTTGTTGTAGTACGGCGTGACGATCATGACGGCGTCGGCGCCGGCCTTCTCGCTCGCCCTGTAGAGCTCGATCGCGTGCGCGGTCTCGTTCGATCCGCCGCCCGTGATGATCTTCGCGCGGCCGGCGCTCACGCTCTTCGCGACCTCGACGAGGCGGAGCTTCTCGGCATCCGTCAGCGTGCTCGTCTCACCGGTCGTGCCGGTGACGACGATGCCGTCGGCGCCGTCGCTGATGACGCGGTCGATGTGCTTCTCGACGCCGGGCCAGTCGACCTCGCCGTCGGCCGTGAACGGGGTCACGAGCGCGACGAGCACCTGTCCGAACGGGGAGGGCGTCTCAGTCACCCGTTCAGCGTACCGGCGCGCGGCGCGGGCGGGCGCCTGCCCCCGCAGCAACGGATTTCACGGAGATTCGCCGGGCGGAGGGGGTGCAGCCCGCCTGGGCTGTGATCGTGGTGCTGTTTATCCGTGAGATCCGTTGCGGGGGGCGGGGCCGCCCCGGGTGCTCGCTGCGCTCAGGCGCGGTGCTCGTTGCGGGCGATCGCGGCGAGAAAGGTCGCGACCACGTCGTCGCGTTCGTGCAGCACCATGTCGGAATCGAAATGCAGCACATGCATCCGTGCACGGATGAGGCGGCCGTCCCGGCGGTTGTCGCGCGCTCGATCGTGGTATGCCCGCCCGTCGATCTCCACCACCAGGCGCTCGCCGACGAGGAAGTCCACCCGGTCGCGCCCGATCCACACCTGCTGCACGACCTCGAACCCGAGTTCGATCAGGATCAGCGCGAAAGCCGACTCGCCGCCGCTCTCCGACAGCACGCCGGCCACGCCCAGCAGGCGACGGTGTGACGGAGGCACACGGTCGAGGGAGCGCTCGAGCTCGCCACGGGACAGATTGCCGCGATTGAGGGCGGACTCGGCGACGATGAAGACGAACCAGGGCGGCCGGCAGTCGCACAGGTCGACGACCATGTCGATGATGTCGACGTGGATGCGGGATCCGGTGCGGCGGGACGTCCAGTGCACGACGACCCGGGCATCCGGGCGCTCGGAGAGCCGCACGTCGTGCCGATCGTGGCGCCGCAACTGCGTTCGATCGGGCAGCACCGCGACGTGCAGGCGCCCGTCGGTCTCGGGCACCCAGAGCGCCAGCCGCACCGCGAGCGATTCGCACGTGAGCCGTCCGCCCACGCGTGCCGCTCGCTGAACGTCCGGATGCAGGTGCGGCTCGCAGTACCACCCCTTGCGGATTCGCGAGATGACGCCGAGCTTGAGCGCCCAGCGGATGCCGCCCTCCGACCACCCCGCAGCGAGCAGCTCGTGGGTGGCGACGATGCCGTGGAACCTGGTGATCACGTCGTGCAGAGTCATGGGCGGCACGGTGCCCGCACCGCGATGCGCGCGTTCCGCGGACGCGACGATCTGTGCGCGAACAACGGATCTCACGGATGTGGAGGAGCAGCACCCTCGATAGCCCAGTACTCGTGGGGAAAGGTGGCCGGATCTCCGTGAAATCCGTTGTGTGCGGGTGCGGGTGCGGGTGCGGGGGTGAGCCGGGGCGGGTGCGGGGCGGGCTACGGCGCGACGCGGCCGTTCTTCTCGAACGCCTCGTACGTCAGGGGCATCAGCTCGGCGAAGTGCCGTTCCATCTGCTCCGCTACGAGCTCGATCTCCCGCTGCGGGAACGACGGGAAGTGCGACCCCTCCCGCTTCGTGCGCAGTGACAGGAAGTTCATCAGCGAGCGAGCGTTCATCGTCACGTACATCGAGGAGTACAGCGAGAGCGGCAGAACGATCCGGGCGACCTCGCGCGCGATGCCGGCATCGAGCATCCGCTGGTACGAGGCGTATGCGGCGGTCGCGATCTCGCGCGCCTCCCACTGCGCGGTCGCGGTCTGCTCGGCGGTGCCGGGCGCGAAGTCGTACGCGCCGGGCTTGCCCTGCTGCACGAGGTTGCGCTCCGGACCCGGCACGTAGAACACCGGACGCATCTCGCGGTACCGGCCCGACTCCTCGTTGTACGACGCGATGCGGTGCCGCATGAACTCGCGGAACACGAAGATCGGCGCCTGCACGTAGAACGTCATCGAGTTGTGCTCGAACGGCGAGCCGTGCCGGTCGCGCATCAGGTAGTTGATGAGCCCACGGTCGCGGTCGGTCGCACCGGTCCCGGCGGCCGCGGCGTCCAGGGTCTTCTCGCCCTGCGTCGACACGCGCGCCGCGAACAGCACGTCGGAGTCGTGGGCGCTCGAGCGCACCAGCTCGACGGTCATGTCCGAGCGGAACACGGGCTCGGGAGAAGCGGATGCGGCGGGCGGCACGGCAGCGTCGGTCACGGCCCACACGCTACCGGGCACGGCTGACGCGCGACCCGTGCCGCGCGGCGCACGGGTCGCGCGCGCGTGTGCCGCGGCGCACGGGCGACGTGCGGTCGGCATCCGCGCGGCGCACGGTCGACGCGCGAGTGTGCCTCCACCGTCGATCCCCGCCCGCCCTCCGCGCCACCCGCCATCCGCCGCCCGCGCTGCACCAGCACCAGCACCAGCACCAGCACCAGTACCAGCACCCGCTCCAGCATCAGCACCAGCACCAGCACCAGCACCAGCACCAGCACCAGTACCAGTACCAGCACCGGCACCGGCACCGGCACCGGCACCAGCACAACGGATCTCACGGATGGGCGAGGTCCACGTCACACGCTTACGGTGCTCGGAGGGCCATCCGCCGCGCGGATCCGTGAAATCCGTTGCTGGCCGCCGGCGGGGCAGGGCGGGGCGGGGCGGGGCGGGGCACGGGCGGGCGTCATACCTCGTCACATGTCTTCCCCTGGCCGGGCTGCGCGCCCTACCGTGTGGCGCGTGACCGCGCTCGTGACGATCGTCGCGCTCGTCGCCGCGTCGACGGCGATCGGGCTGATCTGGCGCGCTCGGCAGGGCCGGGCGCGCTCCGCGCGCGGCGAGGCGGCCGAGTTCGCGGCCCCCGGTGCGGACGTGACCCTGCTGCAGCTCTCGACCGAGGTGTGCGCCCCTTGCCGCGTGACGCACGCGGTGCTCGAGCGCGTCGCCGCCGAGCGCGACGAGGTCGCGCACGTCGATGTCGACGTCACGCACCGGCCGGAGATCGCGAGCCGGTTCCACGTGCTGTCCACGCCCACGACTCTCGTACTCGACGAGACCGGCGCCATCCGTGCCCGGATCGTGGGCGCACCTCGCGCGACCGCCGTCTATGCGGCGATCGACAGCATCCGTCCCGCCCCACCCGCAACCGCCAGCACCCCCGCAACCGCCAGCACCCCCACAACCGCCAGCACCCCCGCAACCGCCAGCACACCCACAACCGCCAGCACCCCCACAACCGCCAGCACCCCCGCCGCACCCGCAACCCCCGGCACACCCGCCCATCTCGAAGGAGAGGCCGCATGAGCACCCCCGCCGCGCCCACCACGACCACGTCCGTCCCCGCAACGGGCATCGACCCGCGCGGCCCGCGCTTCGGCGCCGGCATCACCGCGGTCCTCCTGCTCGTGACCATCGCGCTCGAACTCGGCGGCGCGACGCTCGCCGGCACGATCCTGTTCGCCGCGATCGTCGCCGTCTTCGCGTGGGGCGCGTTCGCCGGCATCCGTCGGCACCCGTACGGCGTGCTCTTCAAGCGCGTCGTGCGCCCCCGGCTCGCACCGCCGAGCGAGCTCGAGGACCCCGCTCCCCCGACCTTCGCCCAGGGCGTCGGCTTCGTCATCACGATCGTGGGCCTCGCGCTCGGTCTCGCGTTGCAGGCGCCGACGGCGATCGTCGTCGCGGCGGCGCTCGCGTTCGTCGCGGCATTCCTCAACAGCGTGTTCGCGTTCTGCCTCGGCTGCCAGATCTACCTGCTGCTCGCGCGCACGGGGCTCATCCGCAGGAACGGTGCGACCACGGCCTGACCCGTCCTAGGGTGAGGGCATCGCCGCGCGGAAGCGCGGAGCCGCGCGCCGCGCGGAAAGCCCCGACGAAAGGCGCCCCATGGCCATCACGAGCGAAGCCACCACCCTCTGGTTCGGATCCCTCTTCGAGGGCCACGGCACGACGAGCCTCGACACCTCGGATGCCGCCGAGTTCCCCGTGGACTGGAAGGCGCGCAGCGAGGGCGAGGCCGGCAAGACGAACCCCGAGGAGCTGCTCGGCGCCGCGCACTCCGCGTGCTACTCGATGGCCTTCTCGAACGCGCTTACGGAGCACGGCACGGCGCCGGAGAGCCTGCAGGTCACCGCCGCGGTCACGTTCGAGCCCGGCAAGGGCATCACCGGCAGCCACCTGCTCGTGAGCGCGAAGGTCCCCGGGCTCGACGACGCCGCGTTCCAGGCGCTCGCGGAGGACGCGAAGAAGAACTGCCCGGTGTCGCAGGCGCTCGCCGGCATCCCGATCACCCTGGAGGCGTCGCTCGCCTGAGCGGCGGCGACCGTGCACGTTCTCGTCGCCGGCGCGTCCGGGTTCGTCGGCACGGCGCTCCTCGATGCGCTGACCGCCGCGGGTCACACGCTTACGACGCTCACCCGAGCGGCGCCCTCACGTCCGCAGCAGCACCGCTGGGACCCCGCGACGGGCGCGCTCGATCCGCGGCTGATCGACGCGGCCGACGCGGTCGTCAACCTCGCGGGCGCCCCGATCGCACGGATGCCGTGGACGCCGCGCTACCGGCGCGAGATCCTGCACTCCCGCGTGCACGCGACGACGACCCTGACCCGCGCCATGGCGCGCGCCGCGGCACCGCCGACCGTGCTCGTCAACGCGTCGGCGGTCGGGTTCTACGGCGACCGGCCCGGCGAGCGGCTCACCGAGGACAGCCCGCGCGGCGAGGGTTTCCTCGCCGACGTGGTCGACCGCTGGGAGCGCGCCGCGCACGGCGCGCCCGACGGCGTGCGGGTGGTGACGGCGCGCACGGGCGTCGTCGTCGGGCGCGGCGGCGCGTTCGGCCCGCTCGAGCTGCTCACCCGGTTCGGCCTCGCGGGCCGGCTCGGCCCCGGCACCCAGCACTGGCCGTGGATCGCGCTCGCCGACGAGGCTCGCGCGCTCGTGCACCTGGTCGCCTCCGACCTGGCCGGGCCGGTGAACCTCGAGGGCCCGACGCCCGCGACGGCGTCCGACGCGACCGACGCGCTCGCGCGCGCGATGCACCGGTGGCATCCGTGGGTCGTGCCGTCCGCGCTGCTGCGCGCCGCGCTCGGCGGGGCCGCGCACGAGCTGCTGCTGAGCGACCAGCGGGCGGTGCCCGAGCGGCTGCTCGCCGACGGGTTCGTGTTCGAGCACTCGACGATCGAGAGCGCGATCAGCGCGACGTGGGGTCCGTCCGCGACAGTCTGAGCGCCTCGCGGGTCGCCCAGCGGGCGCGCCGGCGATCGCCGCTCGCGTCGTACGCGAGACCGAGCCGGTACCACGCGCGCCAGGAGTCCGGATGCTGTTCCGCGTCGTCGCGGAAAGCGCCGAACGCCGCATCCGCCGCCTCGCGCTCGGGGCGGCCGCTCGCGCGCGCGGGCAGCGCCGCGGGCAGTCCGCCCTCGGCGTCGAGCCGGCGCGCGAGGCGCTCGGTGCGGATGCCGAAGCGCAGCTCGGCGACGAGCGCCCAGAGGCCGAGGAGCGGCAGCACGAGCAGCGCGACCCCGATGCCGACCGCGACCGGCGTGCCGACGCGGAGGAACACGGTGCCGTAGTAGATCGCGAACACCAGGTAGAGCAGCAGGAGCAGCGCCATGACGAGCGCCGCCCCGCGCGACCGGTTCACGTCCGGAGGTCGATGAGCTTGTCGAGCCCGACGACGATGCCCCGCACGGTCGGCGCGGCGCGCACGGCGACGAGGATGCCCGCCTCGTACGCGTCCGACGAGAGGGTCTCGTGCGAGATCGTCAGGGTCTCGCCGGTGCCGCCGAACAGCACGTCCTGCTTGGCGACGACCCCGGCCATCCGCAGGCTGTGGATCGGGATGCTCCACACCTGCTCGCCGCGGGCGCGCTGGTCGATGTGCGGTGCCGCGACCGGCCCGATGCCGCTGCGCGCCTCGCCGATGAGCTCCGCGGTGCGCACCGCCGTGCCCGACGGCGAGTCGACCTTGCCGGCGTGGTGCGCCTCGACGATCTCGATCGAGTCGAAGTACCGCGACGCGAGGGCGGCGAAGCTCGTGGCGAGCACGCTGCCGATCGAGAAGTTGGGGATGACGAGCACCGCGGATGCCGGCTCCTCGCCGAGCAGCGGAGCGAGCGCCGCCACCCGGTCGCGGCTCCATCCCGAGGTGCCGACGACGATCGGGATGCGCTCGGCGATCGCGCGCTCGACGACGCCCTGCGAGACGTGCGACACCGTGACGTCGACGACGACATCCGCCCCCGCGATCGCGTCGAGGCTGTCGCCGGAGCCGATGAGCGCGTGCGTCTCGAGGTCCTCCGCGGCCTCGATGATGCGGGTGACGAGCCGCCCCATCCGACCGTTCGCGCCGACGACGGCTACCCGTGCTGCCATGGGCTCCATCGTAGGGTGCCGGGCCTAGGCTGGTCCCCATGGTGGAGTTCCGTGCCCGGCCGGCCGACAGCGCCGAGGTGCTGGAGCTGCTCACCGAGTACTTCCACAGCCGCGAGATCACGTTCGCGCGCGGCAGCTACCGGGTCGTCTTCCCGGATCCGACGATGTTCGTGCCTCCGGCGGGCGTCTTCCTCGTCGTCGACGACACGGATGCCGGCACTCGCAGGCCGAGCGTGGGATGCGGCGGCGTGCGCCGCATCGCCGACGCGCCCGACGGCGCCGTGCGATTCGAGATCAAGCACCTCTTCATGCGCGAGTCGACCCGCGGGCGCGGGCTCGGCCGCGCCCTGCTCGCCGAGCTCGAACGTCGCGCGATCGGCTTCGGCGCCCGCGAGATCGTGCTCGACACGAACGCGACGCTCGTCGCCGCCGGGTCGCTCTACCGCTCGAGCGGCTACGCGGACATCGAGCCGTACAACGACAACCCGAACGCGACGCACTGGTTCGCGAAGCGGTTGGAGCGGGCTACGCGCGCCGCTGAGGCTCCGCCTCGAGGTAGGCCTTGAGTGCGTCGACGATGTGCTGCGAGCCGTCGGCGGTCTCCTGGCCGTAGGCTCCGGTGTGCAGGAGCGTGACCGTGCAGCCGTCCCCGTCTGGCTCGACCTCCCACGTCCTGCCTGTGATCTGAAGCGCGTCCCCGCGGACGTAGTCGACCGGCGAGCCGACTTCCCACGTCGTGCGGATCTCTGAGTCGAAGTACCAGCGCTTCGTCCTCGCCGGCGAGGTGATGGCGGCCCAGGTCAGCTCGGGCGAAGCGGCGATGCGCACGCGGAACACGCGGTTCTCGGTCATGGCTCGGTTCCTTCCAGTTCTCGTTTCAATGCGGTCAGCCCGGACGCGGCGCGCGCACCGAAGTCGTCGATCCACCGCTCGGCGAGCTGCACTATCGGCACTGCGTTGAGGTAGCAGCGCCGTTGTCGCCCCGTCTTGCGGGTGACGACGAGCCCAGCGGCCTCGAGGATCCGGATGTGCTTGAGCACGACGTGGCGGCCGAGGGGCGCGACGCGGTCGGTGAGCGCTGCGATCGGCTGCCCGTCCTCGTCGCGGAGGGCGTCAAGCAGCCGTCGCCGCGTGGGGTCGGCGATTGCCGCGATGACGGCGTCGGTGCTCACGGCGACAGAATAGGTGACTGATGAGTCACCTGTCAATCGCCACGGCCACGCCGCGACTCCGTCACGCGCTCCTCGACCACCGAGCCCGTCAGTAGGGCTGCTCGACCGGCAGCCCGGTGCGCAGCTCGGGCGGCAGGTGGCCGAGGTCGTTGAAGGTGAGCAGGGCGGACGGCTTCGCGCTGCGCACCCGGATGATCGTGAGCGCGGCGTTCGCGACGTTGAGCCCCAGCCAGCGCCAGGCCGGCGCGCCGAGCACCTCGCGCACGAACCAGCCGATCACGAAGTTGTGCGTGATGAGCAGCTCGTGGCGGTCCCCCGCGGCCGGCGCGAAGAACTCGGCCACGGCATCCGCCATCTGCGCCTCCCCCGCCTCGATCTCAGCGGGCGTGATGCCGCCGAAGAACGGGTCGAACGCGTGCGGCATGCCGGACGTCGGGCCGGAGGGATAGCAGTCGAACAGCAGCGCGGACGGCTGGGAGGTGAGCGCCGGCATCCGCTCGGTCATGATGCGCGCGGTCTCCGCGGCGCGCTGCAGCGGCGAGTGCCACGCCGCGTCGAACGGCACCCCGCCGAGCCGGTGCGCGAGCGCCTGCACCTGCCGCACGCCGCGCGGCGAGAGCGGCCCGTCGGGCAGGCCGTACTCGGCGTCCTGCTGCTCGCCGTGCCGCACCAGGTAGAGATATCGGGACATCGTCGTTCCTCCGTACTCGGGCTCCGCACCGGTGGGGTCCCGGGCGGGAAGCCTCAGACCGCCGGCACCGCCAGAACACCCGCATCGACGCTACCGACGGCGGCGAGGGCGAGCGGACGCGACACGAGGTCGGCGGCGAGTTCACGGACGCCGTCCGGCGTCACCCGGGCGAGCCGTCGCAGCGACTCGTCGAGGTCGAGGAACTCGCCGACGGTGATCTCGGCCCGGCCGAGCCGCGTCATCCGGGTGTCCGAGTCCTCGAGGGCGAGGGCGGATGCCCCGCCCAGCTGGCCGAGAGCGCGCGCGACCTCCTCATCCGTCACCCCGTCGCTCGCGAGCGCGCGGAACTGCTCGAGCATGAGGTCGACGACCTGCGGCGCCTTCGCGGGCGAGCAGCCCGCGTACATCCCGACGAGCCCGGCGTCGCTGTACGACGGCGTGAACGAGTACACCGAGTACGCGAGACCGCGCTTCTCGCGCACCTCCTGGAACAGCCGGCTCGACATGCCGCCGCCGAGGATCGAGCTCAGCACGGCGAGCGTCGGACGGTCGTCGTCGAGGGCGGTGAGCCCCGTGGTGCCGAGGATGAGGTTGACCTGCTCGAGCGGGCGCTCCACGATCACCGGCGCGGATGCCGCGGCGAGCACCGGCGGAAGCGCTATCCGGCGCGCCACCGGAGCGGCGTCGAGCGAGAGGTCCCAGCCCGCGAGCACGAGCGCGGCCTGGATGCGCGCGACCAGCTCGTCGTGGTCGACGGCGCCCGCGACGGTCACGACGAGGTCCTGCGGACGGTAGTTCGCCCGGTAGTGCCCGAGCACGGCATCCCGGCTCACGGCGGCGATCGCCTCCGGGCTCCCGCCGATCGGGCGGCCGAGCGGGTGGTCGCCGAGCACGGCCTCGAAGAACCGCTCGCTCGCCACATCCGCCGGGTCGTCGTCGGCCATCGCGAGCTCCTCGAGGATGACCCCCCGCTCCGTCTCGAACTCCAGCGGGTCGAGCAGCGACGAGACCACCATGTCGGTGAGCACGTCGACGGCCATCGGCAGATCCTGATCGCGCACCTTCGCGTAGTAGCAGGTGTACTCCTTCGCGGTCATCGCGTTGTGCTCGCCGCCGACCGCGTCGAAGCTCACCGCGATGTCGAGCGCGGAGCGTGCGGGGGTGCCCTTGAACAGCAGGTGCTCGAGGAAGTGCGTGGACCCGTAGGTCTCCGGCTGCTCGTCGCGCGAGCCGACCGCGACCCAGATGCCCGCGGTCGCGCTCGCCGCCCCGGGCACGCGTTCGGTGAGCACGCGCACGCCGCTGGGCAGCACGCTGCGGCGCACGAGAGTGCCCCCGGATGCGGTGATCCGCAGATCGGCCTGGTCGAGGGGCAGGGGCACGGCACCGTTCATCGCACCCGAGCCTAGGCGGTCCGGCCCCTGGCGACCGCGCGGGGGCGCGTCGCGATGCTTTCCGAGTGGCCCTCCTTTTGGGGAGATGAGGACAGACAACTCTGTCTGTCCGCAGTGCTAACGTCATGGGCGACACGAGATTCTGGGTGGCACCCGTAAGCCACCCGGAGCCGCGAAACCCGATGAGCGGCATCGCGCCCGGACCCGGCCCCCAATAGGGTCCGGGCGCGGTCGTGTCCTCGGACCAGCTATCCCAGGAGCAGCCGATGACCCTCGCCGACCCGATCAGCACCGACCCGATCAGCACCGACCCGATCAGCACCGACCCGATCAGTGCCGACCGAAGCATCGCCGCGCAGCGCTCGCCGTGGGCGAAGGTGCGCATCCTCGAGACCGCGAACGTGCTGTTCTACGAGGACGGCATCCGCACCGTCGGCGTCGACCGGCTGATCAGCGCGTCGTCGGTCACGAAGGCGACCTTCTACAAGCACTACGGCTCGAAGGACCGCCTCATCCTCGACTACATCGACGGCCGGCACCGGGCGATGGTCAGCCTCGTGTCGTCGACCGTCGAGCTCGCGTCCGGCCCCGAGGACGCGCTGCGCTCCCTGCTCGCCGTGCTCACGACCGACATCGGCGCCCCGCGCTTCCGCGGCTGCGCGTTCCTCAACGCCGCGGCCGAGTTCCCCGATCCGGCGCACGAGGTGCGCCGCCGCGTGCAGTCCCACCGCGACTGGCTGACGGATGTGCTGGTCGGCCTCGTCGGCGACCTCGGCCACCGGATGCCGGGCGACGCGGCCGACGAGCTCATCCTCGCGATGGACGGCGCGCAGTCCGGTGGCTACGCGGGCGACCCGACCGCGGCATCCGCGGCGCTCTCGCGCGTGTTCGAGCACGTCGTCGCGGCCGCGAAGGCCTGACGGCCGACCGGGGCTCCCGGCGGAGCGGTCAGACCGCGCTGATCCGGTCCAGCTCGGCCACCTGCGCGCGCGTCAGCTGCACGGTCGGCGCCTGCAGGAGCGCGGCGACCTGCGAGGGCTGGCTCGCCGACGCGACCGGCGCCACGACGTAGGGCTTGCTCAGCAGCCAGGCGAGGGCGACGGATGCCACCGGCACCTCGTGCGCGGCCGCGATGTGGTCGAGGGACGCGAGCACGCGCATCCCGCGCTTGGTCAGGTAGCGGGCGACCTCCGTGCCGCGGGTGCCCTCGTCGAGGTCGGCCCGGGAGCGGTACTTGCCGGTGAGGAACCCGCTCGCGAGGGCGAAGCGCGGCATCACGCCGAGCTCCTGCGAGCGCGCCACCCGAGCCAGGTCGCCCTCGTACTCGGCGCGGTGCATGAGGTTGTAGCGGTTCTGCAGCGCGATCATCGGCGCGACGCCGAGCTGGCCGCACGCGATCCGCGCCTCGATGAGCCGGTCGCCGGTGTGGTCCGAGCCGCCGAAGTAACGCACCTTGCCGGCGCCGATGAGCGCGTCCACGGCGAGCAGCGTCTCGTCGAACGGCACCTCGGAGTCGTCGACGTGCAGGTAGAGCAGATCGATGCGGTCCGTGCGGAGCCGCTCGAGCGACGCGTTCACGGCGCGCGTGATGGCGCGCGCGCCGAGGCCCGGGTGGTCGACGCTCTTGCCGATCTTCGTGGCGACCACGAGGTCGTCCCGGTTGCCGCGGGAGCGCATCCAGCTGCCGATCATGAACTCACTGCGCCCCGAGGCGTAGGAGTCCGCGGTGTCGATGAAGTTGCCGCCGCCCGCCGCGTAGACGTCGAGGATCGCCTCCGTCGTCGGCCCGTCGGTGGTCCAGCCGAACACGTTGCCGCTCATCGCGAGCGGGAAGACCGTGAGGTCGCTCGAGCCCACGCGCCGCAGGCGGGTCCGCGTGGTCGCGGCTACCGCCGGTCCGTCGGGCACGGGCGTCCTCATCTCGCGGTGCGGATCGGCTCGGATCACCGATCGTTCCCGGAAATATAGCGCTCGACCCGAACGGATCGGTACGGCTCGCGCATCGTTATCGAACCGTGCGGATGAGCGGCCGGTGGGAGCCGCATCCGCTCTTCGGCCGCGCTCTGGCGGCGCGGGTGATCGCGTGCGAGGGTGGCAGGGATCCCGAACGGAGAAGGAGTCCCCCATGGCGAACGACCCGTACTTGAACCTGCCCGAGGTGCCGAGCTTCACGCTCACCAGCCCGGACGTCGTCGACGGCGCCGCGCTGCCGTCGTGGGCCCGGGGCGGCGACGCCGGCGGCGAGGACCGCTCCCCCGCCCTGGCCTGGTCGGGGGCGCCCGCCGAGACGCGCGGCTACGCCCTCACGGTCTACGACCCCGACGCGCCGACCGGCAGCGGGTTCTGGCACTGGGCCGTCTTCGGCATCCCGGGCGACACGAGCGCGCTGCCCGCCGGAGCCGGCGACCCGGATGCGGGGCTGCTGCCCGCGGGCACGGTCACGCTGCCGAACGAGATGCGCACGGAGCGCTACATCGGCGCCGCGCCGCCCGCGGGCCACGGCGTGCACCGGTATTTCTTCACGCTCAGCGCGCTCGACACCGCGGAGCTCTCGGTGCCGCCGGGTGCGACGCCCGCGGTGCTCGGGTTCCTGATGCGGGAGAGCATCGTCGCGCGGGCACACCTCGTCGCGACCTCGGTCACCCCCTAGCGGCACCCGGGCACGGCGCACCCGGCGCCACGGATGACGACGGCCCGCCCCGCGCGATGCGGGACGGGCCGTCGGATGGTGCGGCGAGGGCTCAGCCCTCGGCGGGGGCCTCCGGGCCCTCCGAGGCGGCAGCGGAGCTGTCGGTGTCGGCGGCCACGGCCTCCTCGATCACCGGCGCGAGCGAGAGCTTGCCGCGGTCGTCGACCTTGGTGATCTCGACCTGGATCTTCTGGCCGACGCCGAGCACGTCCTCGACGTTCTCGACGCGCTTGCCGCCGGCGAGCTTGCGCACCTCGCTGATGTGCAGAAGGCCGTCCTTGCCGGGGGTGAGCGACACGAACGCGCCGAAGGTCGCGAGCTTCACGACGGTGCCGAGGAACCGCTCGCCGACCTCGGGGTTCGAGGGGTTCGCGATCGCGTTGACCTGCGCACGCGCGGCCTCGGCCGACGGGCCGTCGACGGCGCCGATGTAGACGGTGCCGTCCTCCTCGATGGAGATGTCGGCGCCGGTCTCGTCCTGGATGCCGTTGATCGTCTTGCCCTTCGGGCCGATCAGCTCGCCGATCTTGTCGACGGGGATCTGCACGCTGATGACGCGCGGCGCGGTCGGCGCCATCTCGTCCGGGCCGTCGATCGCCTGGTTGATGACCGCGAGGATGGCCGTGCGGGCCTCCTTCGCCTGCTTGAGCGCGCCGTCGAGCACGCTCGAGGGGAGGCCCGCGAGCTTCGTGTCGAGCTGGATCGCGGTCACGTACTCGGAGGTGCCGGCGACCTTGAAGTCCATGTCGCCGAGCGCGTCCTCCGCACCGAGGATGTCGGTGAGGGCGGCGTAGCGGGTCTGGCCGTCGATCTCGTCGGAGACGAGGCCCATGGCGATGCCCGCGACGGGGGCGCGCAGCGGCACGCCCGCGTTGAGCAGCGACAGCGTCGAGGCGCAGACGGAGCCCATCGAGGTCGAGCCGTTGGAGCCGAGCGCCTCGGACACCTGGCGGATCGCGTACGGGAACTCCTCGCGCGTCGGCAGCACGGGCGCGAGCGCGCGCTCCGCGAGGAAGCCGTGCCCGATCTCGCGACGCTTCGGCGACCCGACCCGGCCGGTCTCACCGGTCGAGTAGGGCGGGAAGTTGTAGTGGTGCACGTAGCGCTTCTTGGTGATCGGGCTCAGCGAGTCGATCTGCTGCTCCATCTTGAGCATGTTGAGCGTCGTGACGCCGAGGATCTGCGTCTCGCCGCGCTGGAAGATGGCCGAGCCGTGCACGCGCGGGATGACCTCCACCTCGGCGTCGAGGGCACGGATGTCGGTCAGGCCACGGCCGTCGATGCGGATGCCGTCGGTGAGGATGCGACCGCGCACGATGAGCTTGGTGACCGACTTGTAGGCCGCGCTGACCTCGCCGTTCGCCTCGGCCGGGAGCGAGCCTTCGGCGACCTTCTCGGCGACCGCGGCCTTCACGCGCGCCTTGAGGGCGTCATCCGCGTTCTGGCGCTCGATCTTGTCGGCGATCGTGTAGACGCCCTTGAGCTCGTCGTAGGCGAGGCCCGCGACGACGTCGTAGGTCTGCTTCGCGTACGGCGGGAACAGCGGGTAGTCCGCGATCGGCTTGGCGGCCTGGGTCGCGAGCGACTCCTGCGCCTCGACGAGCGCCTTGAGGAACGGCTTGGCCGCCTCGAGGCCCTGCGCGACGATGCCCTCGTCAGGCTTCGTGGCGCCCGCCTTGATCAGGTCGTAGCTCGCCTCGGTGGCCTCGGCCTCGACCATCATGATCGCGATGTCCTCGGTGCCGTCGGCGAGCGTGACCTTGCGGCCCGCGACCGTGAGGTCGAAGACGGCCTCGGAGAGCTGGCTGAACCTCGGGAACGCGACCCACTGGTCGGGCTCCGTGCCGAAGCCGGGGATGAGCGCGAGGCGCACGCCGGCGACGGGGCCGTAGAACGGCAGTCCCGAGATCTGCGTCGACGCGGATGCCGCGTTGATCGCGAGCGCGTCGTAGAACTCGTCGGGTGCGATCGAGAGCACCGTGATGACGATCTGCACCTCGTTGCGCAGGCCCTCGACGAACGTCGGGCGCAGCGGCCGGTCGATGAGACGGCAGACCAGGATCGCCTCGGTCGACGGGCGACCCTCGCGACGGAAGAACGAGCCGGGGATCTTGCCGGCCGCGTACGACCGCTCCTCGACGTCGACGGTGAGCGGGAAGAAGTCGAAGCCCTCCCGTGGGCTCTTGCCGGCGCTCGTCGCGCTGAGGATCATCGTCTCCTCATCGAGGTAGGCCGCGACGGCCCCCTGCGCCTGCTGCGCGAGCCGGCCGGTCTCGAACCGGACGGTGCGCGTGCCGAACCGACCGTTGTCGATGGTCGCCTCGGCGAACTTGATTTCTGGACCCTCCACAGGGTTCTCCTCTTTGTTTTCGGTCGGTTCCCGTGTGGAACCGACGCTCGAGGAGCAGGAGACAAGCAGTCAGACGCATGGGTACGCGCACGGCACCGTGTCGGTGGCGTCGCGCCTGGTCAACAGTAGAAGTCCTCCGACCGCGCTGCGCTCCCGTCGGGAACGGCGCTTCGGAAAGCCACCACCGTGGACCAGCATCGTGCCGACCTGCTCCGGGTGTTGCCGGCCCAGTCTACCGGAGAACCCTTCTTCGCTGGTTGAGGGGCGCGCGGCGGCGGCGGCAGCGTCTCGAGACCTCGTTCGCCCGGGACGGTTTCGAGACGCGTCCTCGCTGCGCTCGGGCGCTCCTCAACCAGCGGAATACGGCACGAGGGA
Source organism: Galbitalea sp. SE-J8 (assembly GCF_030345695.1). Lineage (GTDB taxonomy): Bacteria > Actinomycetota > Actinomycetes > Actinomycetales > Microbacteriaceae > JAUASV01. The sequence continues at coordinate 67,913 of NZ_JAUASV010000006.1, forward strand.
CGGTTTCGAGACGCGTCCTCGCTGCGCTCGGGCGCTCCTCAACCAGCGGAACGCGGCTCGAGGATGCTGCGCACCACCGTGCAGGCGTGCTCCGGATCGGAGCCCGCGTGGATGCCCGTCGCCGCCCGCCGGAGCAGCGCGCCGAGCGCGTCGCGATCGCGCCGGGTGAGTCCCGGGAACAGCTCCGCCTCGGCGGTCGCCACCTGCGCGTCGAGAGCGGCGAGGCAGTCGCGGCCCGCGGCCGTGAGGGTGAGACGGCGCACGCGACGATCGGCGGCATCCGTTCGGCGTTCGACGACGCCCGCGTCGACGAGGTCGTCGAGCACGTAGGTGAGCACGGTGCGGTCGATGCCGAGATGCCCGGCGAGACCGGCCTGGGTCGGCGGCTCGGAGGCGGCGCGGAGCGTCTCGAGGATCTGGTAGCCGCGCCCGGCGTGCGGCACCGAGTCGAGGGCGCCCGAGACGCGCTGCTGCCAGGCGCGGAAGACGACACCGATCGACCAGCCCAGCGTGGGCTCGACCGCTGCGGCGGCGGGCGCATCCGTCATGGGATCAGGTTAGCGGAATGCGTTGTCGAGCAGATAGGTTGTCGCACAGACGATCTGCCGCCGGAGGAGCTCAGCCATGGATTACGGTCACGCCGTCGCGTTCGGCGTCTTCATCACCCCGACGAACGCCGCGCCCCGCGCACCCGTCGCGCTCGCGCGGCTCGCCGAGCAGGTCGGGCTCGACCTCGTCACGTTCCAGGACCACCCGTATCAGCCGGCGTTCCACGACACCTGGACGCTCATGAGCTACATCGCGGCGCAGACCGAGCGCATCCGCATCGCCCCGAACGTGCTCAACCTGCCGCTGCGCCAGCCCGCCGTGCTCGCCCGCTCCGCTGCGAGCCTCGACCTGCTCTCCGGCGGACGGCTCGACCTCGGGCTCGGCGCGGGCGCGTTCTGGGACGCCATCGAGGCGATGGGCGCCGAGCGCCTCACGCCCGGGCAGGCCGTCACGGCGCTCGAGGAGGGCATCGACATCATCCGCGGCATCTGGGACACGGATGCGCGCGGCGGCGTGCGCGTCGACGGTCGCTACCACCGCGCCACCGGCGCCAAGCGCGGGCCGCGGCCGGCGCATCCGATTCCGATCTGGCTCGGGGCGTACAAGCCGCGGATGCTCGCGCTGACCGGGCGCCGCGCCGACGGCTGGCTGCCGTCGTACGCCTACCTGCAGCCCGGCCGGCTCGCCGACGGCAACGCGGCGATCGACGAGGCGGCGGCATCCGTCGGGCGCGACCCGCGCGAGATCCGCCGGCTGCTCAACGTCGCCCCCGCGTCCGGCACCGCGGGCTGGGTGGAGCAGCTCGCGACCCTCGCGCTCGAGGACGGCGAGAGCGTGTTCATCGTCGCGACCGACGACCCCGACGTCATGCGGCTCGTCGGCGACGAGGTCGCCCCCGCGGTGCGCGAGCTCGTGGCCGCCGAGCGGGCGCGCACCGGCACCGGCACCGCGCCCGTGCGCAGCGCCGCCGCGCTCGCCGCGCGGCGCGCCGGCATCGCCTACGACGACGTGCCCGCGGGACTCGCGGCCGTCGAGCCCGGCGACTTCCGCTTCGGCGCGGTGCGCTCGAACTACCTCCGCGGCGGCGACCCCGGCATCGTGCTCGAACCGGCCGACGCCGCGCAGGTGCGGGAGGCGCTCGCGTTCGCGCGCCGGCATCCGTCGCTCCCCCTCGGCGTGCGCAGCGGCGGCCACGGCGTGAGCGGCCGGAGCACGAACGACGGCGGCATCGTCGTCGACCTGCGCCGCCTCGACGCGATCGACGTGCTCGACGAGCGCGCGCGGCGCGTGCGCGTCGGCGCCGGGGCGCGCTGGACGGATGTCGCGGCGGCCCTCGGAGCGCACGGCTGGGCGCTCTCGAGCGGCGACTACGGCGGCGTCGGCGTCGGCGGGCTCGCGACCGCGGGCGGCATCGGCTGGCTCGCCCGCGAGCACGGCCTCACGATCGACCACGTCGTCGCCGCGGAGCTCGTGCTCGCCGACGGCACCGTCACGCGCGTCGACGCGGACTCCGATCCCGAGCTGTTCTGGGGCATCCGCGGCGCGGGCGCGGCGCTCGGCATCGTCACGTCGTTCGAGTTCGTCGTCGATGCGGTCGGGGACATCGCGTTCGCGCAGTTCGCGTTCGACGCCTCGGATGCGGCGGGCTTCCTCGAGCGGTTCGGCACGGCCGTCGAGGCGGCACCCCGCATCCTCACGCCGAACCTCTTCATCGGCGGACGCCGTCCCGGTCAGCCGCGCGTGGCCCAGGTGCTCTCGCTCGTCGACTCGGACGACCCGGACGAGATCGTCGCTGCCCTGCAGCCGCTCGCCGACATCGCCCCGCTGCTGCAGCAGGACGTGCGCCTGCAACGCTACGCCGACGTCATGGGCAACGCATCGACCGAACCGCACCGCGGGCGCGGCGAGCCCGTGTCGCGCTCGCTCCTCGTCGACCGCCTCTCGCCGGGTTTCGCCGCCGACGCGGCCGTGCTGCTCGACTCGGGCGCGACGCACTGGTTCCAGGTGCGCGCGGTGGGCGGCGCGGTCGCGGATGTCGCGGCCGACGCGACGCCGTACGCCGACCGGAGCGCGAACTTCTCGGTGATCGCGATGGGTTCCGATGACGCCGAGCTCGACGCGGCGTGGGCGCCGCTCGCCCGACACGCGACCGGTGCCTACATCTCGTTCGAGTCGAAGCTCGACGCCGAGCGGCTCACGCTCGCGTTCCCGACCGCCACGGCGCGCCGCCTGCGCGTGCTCAAGGCCCGCGTCGACCCCGACAACGTGTTCCGGGACAACATCGACCTCGCGCTGCTCCGGCCCTGACCCTCAGCCCGCTGAGACGACGCATCTCGTCGTCACGAGCGCCCCGTCACGACGATCCGCGTCGACTCGCGGGCGTTTCGCGCGCGGCGCGCCCGCAACGCAGCCGGGGTCGTGACGATGAGCGCCGCCACGACGCCGATCGCAGCTCCCGCGCTGTTCGCGATCACGTCCCGCGGGTCGGGCACGCGCGTGGGCAGGAACAGCTGCGTGAACTCGATCGTGAAGGTCGCCGCGATGCCCGCGAGCACGGCCATGATCCAGGCCCGGCGGCCGACGAGCAGCAGGAAGAACACCCCGACCGGCACGAACATCGCGACGTTAGCGAGGAACTCGACGCGCGAATAGGTGAGCCAGTCGAGTGACGGATGCCGGGCGAGCTCGGCGATGATCCGGTTCAGCACCGCGCTCTGCTGCGCGTCGAGCGGCTGCGGCCCGAGCGTGACCCATGCCACGACGCCGAGATAGACGACCGTCAGCGCGGTGAGCACGGGATGCCGACGGAACATGCGTCCAGCGTGCCAGCGTTAGCTGGGAGGCCACGCCAGGCACGCGGGAGGCACGCGGGAGCACGCGGGAGGCACAGCCGCGTCATGCCCGGCGGATCATCCGCGGCGTCGCCCAGAGCGCGAGCGCGAGCACGAGCACGGCGAACACGAGCAGCACCGGCACGAGCGGGAACCAGACGAGGGCGACGCCGATGAGCAGGGTCGGCACGGCCAGGCCGACGTAGCTGATGAGGAAGATCGCCGCGAGCACCTCGCCCCGCCGGCCCGCGGGCGCGAGCGCGCCGCCGACGCCGAGCGACGAACGGAACAGCACCCCGACGCCCGCCCCGGCCACGATCCCTCCGATGAGGAACAGCGGCAGGAACGCGATGACCACGCTCGCCGTGAACAGCACGATGCCGACGACGAGCATCACGAGCGCGAGGATCAGCTGACGCCGGAGCGGCATCCGCACCGTCGCGACCTGGGCGAGGGCCGCGGCCGCGAAGAACAGGAACGGCACGCCGCCGGCGATCCAGCGCGCGGTGAGGCCCATGCTCACCGCGAGCACGGTCGGGGTGAGCGACATGAACAACCCGAAGATCGAGAAGCCGCCGAACGCCCCGGCGCCCGCCGCCCAGAAGGTCGCACGACCCGCCGCGGGCACGGCGACGCGCTGCGGGCGGTACGCGCGGCGCTCCTCGCCGCGCTCGACGGTCTCGGGCACGCCCGCGACGAACAGCACCCCGAGCACGAGCAGAACGGCGAAGACGACGAACGGCGTGACGAGCGGTGCGGGGGCGAACGTGGCGATGAGCCCGGCGATGAGCGGCCCGAGGCTCAGACCGCCGATGTTGGCCAGGCTCGAGACGACCCCGGCGCGGCTCGGGCCGGCACCGGGGCGGGCGACCGCGTGCAGCTCGCTCAGGTGCGCCGTGGCCGTCGCGGTCAGGATGCCGATGCCGACGCCCGAGACGAATCGCGCGACGATGAGACCGGGCACCTGCGGCCAGATCAGGAAGATCGCCGCCGCGAGCAGTTCGACCGCGAGCGCGACGAGGATGACGCGACGACGGCCCAGCCAGTCGCTCACGTGACCGGCCAGGTACAGGCTGATCGCCACCCCGACCGCGTAGGCGGCGAACACGATCGTCACCACGTAGGTGGGGAAGCCGTCGCGCGCCTGGTAGAGCGCGTACAGCGGTGTCGGGATCGTCGAGAACGCCATGGCGGTCGTGAAGGCGAGCGCGATCACGACGAATCCGCGCGCGTGACTCAGTCGCCCGACGGGTGAGGAGCTCGCCGTTGCTGGGGTGGATGCGGTCGCGGCCATGCTCCGATGGTGGCGCGCCCTTCGCATCGTGTCCAACGAACGTCGTCGATCGAATCCATCGGTATCCTCGATGGATGGAGACGCGACTGCTCGAGTACTTCCTCGCCGTCGCCGAGGAGCTCAGCTTCACGCGGGCGGCTGCCCGCAGCCACGTCGTGCAGTCGACGATCTCGGCCGGCGTGCGCGCCCTCGAGGCGGAGCTCGGCGTCGAGCTGTTCGAGCGCGCGGGTCGGCGCGTCGCCCTCACCCCGGCCGGGGAGGCTCTCGTGCCCCCGGCCCGCGAGCTCATCGATACGGTCGACGGGCTGCACCGCGCCGTGACGGGCGACGTGCGCGGACAGCTGCGCGTGGGCATCTTCGCGAACCTCGACCTGCTCGACATGCCGGCCGCGCTCGCCGAGTTCCGCACCCGGCATCCGCACGTCGACCTGCAACTGGGTGCGTCGCCGACCGGCTCCACGGGGCTCGCCGAGGACGTGCGCCGCGGTCGCGTCGACATCGCGTTCATGGGCCTGCCGGCGACGGATCTCGCGGGGCTCGAGACCACGCCGCTGTTCCACGCGACGGTGACCGCGATCCTGCCCCGCGGGCATCCGCTCGCAGCGCGGTCGAGCGTGCGGCTGGCGGACGTCGCCGACGAGCCGTTCGTCGACACGGCGAGCGGGTTCGCCAATCGCGTCGTCGTCGAACGCGCGCTCGCCGCGCAGCGGCTCGCCCGACGGGTCGCCACCGAGGTCGCATCCGTCAGCGACATCGTGCCGTTCGTCGCAGCCGGCTTCGGCGTCGCGCTCGCCCCGCTCGCGATCGTGACGCTCGACGAGCGCGTCGTCGCGGTGCCCGTGACGCCGAGGCTCGACTGGCCGCTGAGTCTCGTCACCCGCCCGCGTCCCAGCGCGGCGGCCGTCGCGCTGCGCGACCTCATCTCCAGCCGCTTCGCCGATCGGGCCGCGGCGCGGCCTCCTGCACTACGGTCAAGGCATGGATGACGACGCGCGGCCCGCTGCCGAGGATGACGTGAAGCGCAAGTTCCGCGAGGCGCTCGAGCGCAAGAAGCGGTCGCAGACGGAGCGCGCGGCGCACCTCGACGGCGACTCGTCCGTGCACCACACGGCGGCACGCGCCGGCGGCAAGCGCGAGTTCCGCCGCAAGAGCAGCTGAGCCCCGCCCGCCGGGCGAGCCGGAACGCCTACTCTCCGGACAGGCCGCCGAGCAGGTGCCCGAAGGAGCGGCCCTCGCCGAGGTAGCTGTCCGGGTCGAACGGATCCGACTCCACCGCGCGCGGCAGGCGCGCGATCGCCTCCGCGAACTCGCGCGCGCCGCGCTCGACGCGGGCGCCGAGCGGTGCGACCCCGTCGGCCGTCGCGCCCCAGTCCGACGACGCCGCGAACACGCCGGTCGAGACCGGTGCCGCGTGCAGGTAGGCGAACAGCGGGCGGATGGCGTAGTCGATCGCGAGCGAGTGCCGGGCCGTGCCCGCGTTCGCCCCGATCAGCACGGGCTTGCCGGTGAGCGCGTCGGGGTCGAGCACGTCGATGAACGACTTGAACAGGCCCGAGTAGCTCGTCGAGAAGATCGGCGTCACGGCGATGATGCCGTCGGCGGAGTACACGCTGTTGAGCGCGCTCTCGAGCGCCGGCGGGGCGAACCCGGTGAGCAGGTTGTTCGTGATGTCGTGCGCGAGGTCGCGCAGCTCGATCACGTCGGCGCTCACCTCGATGCCGAGCTCGGCCAGCCGGGCGCCGGTCGCCGCCGTGAGGCGGTCGGCGAGCATCCGCGTCGACGACGGGTTCGAGAGACCCGCCGAGATCACGGCGACGCGGCGAGCGGAGGATGCGGTGGTCATCGCGATCACTCCCCCGCCGTCGCGTCGGCCCCGACGGATGCCGGCGCGTCCTGGTAGGGCGAGCCGATCGTGAGGTTGTTGCCGCCGACCGCGCCCGGGCGGAACTCGCGCGCGGGACCGTCGCCGTACACCGCGGTGACGCGAGCCGCGTGCGTGGGCCCGGCAGGGACATCCGCGGGCCGGTTCGTGGCGAACTCGCGACGCAGCGCGGGCACGACCTCGCCGCCGAGCAGGTCGAGCTGCTCCAGCACGGTCTTCACGGGCAGGCCGGCGTGGTCGACGAGGAACAGCTGGCGCTGGTAGTCGCCGTAATGGTCGCGCATCGCCGCGTAGCGATCGATGACCTGCTGCGGCGAGCCCACGGTGAGAGGCGTCATCTCGGTGAAGTCCTCCATCGACGGGCCGTGGCCGTAGACCGGGGCGTTGTCGAAGTACGGGCGGAACTCGTTCACCGCATCCTGCGAGTTGGCGCGCATGAACGCCTGACCGCCGAGGCCGACGATGGCCTGCTCGGGAGTGCCGTGACCGTAGTGCGCGTAGCGCTGGCGGTACAGCCCGATCAGGCGCATGTAGTGCTCCTTCGGCCAGAAGATGTTGTTCGCGAAGAAGCCGTCGCCGTAGTACGCGGCCTGCTCGGCGATCTCGGGGCTGCGGATGCTGCCGTGCCAGACGAACGGGGCCACTCCGTCGAGGGGTCGCGGCGTCGCCGTGAAGCCGTGCAGCGGGGTGCGGTACTGGCCCTCCCAGTCGACGACGTCCTCGCTCCACAGCTTGCGCAGCAGCGCGTAGTTCTCGATCGTGAGCGGGAGCCCCTCGCGGATGTCCTTGCCGAACCACGGGTAGACGGGGCCGGTGTTGCCGCGGCCCATGACGAGGTCGACGCGCCCGCCCGTGAGGTGCTGCAGCATGCCAAAGTCCTCGGCGATCTTCACCGGGTCGTTCGTGGTGATGAGCGTCGTCGCCGTGGACAGGATGATGCGCTCGGTCTGGGCGCCGATGTACGCGAGCGTCGTGGTCGGGCTCGACGAGAAGAACGGCGGGTTGTGGTGCTCGCCGAGCGCGAAGACGTCGAGCCCGACCTCCTCGGCGTGCCTCGCTACGCGCACGATGTCGCGGATGCGCTCCGACTCGCTCGGCGTGTGGCGCGTCGTCGGGTCCTCGGTGATGTCGCTCACCGAGAAGATGCCGAACTGCACGCCGCTCTCCGTGGCCGGTGCCGTCGTCTCGCTCATGGGGTCCTCTTCCCTCTCGCTCGCAAGTCTATGCAAATGCATACAACACTGGCCAGGGGGAGATATTCCCGGGCCCGGATCAGCCGAGCGCGAGGGTGCGGCGCGCGGCATCCTCGAGCGCCACGCCGTAGTGCGGACCGTGACCGGCCGCGTGCACGGCGAGCGGATGCAGCTGGTGCACCGGCACCCGCTCGCGCCACCGGGCGCGCAGCGGTCGCACCGCCTCGTACCCGGCGATCACCGTCTCGAGATACGGACAGCCGAACAGCGCGAGCATCGCGAGGTCCGTCTCACCGTGACCGCCGTGCGCCGCCGGGTCGATGAGCACGACGCCGTCGGGAGCCCAGAGGACGTTGCCGTTCCACAGGTCGCCGTGGATACGCGCGGGCGGGGCGTCGTCGTCGAACGCCCCGCTCGCGACGAGCGCGCACGCCTCGCGCACGAGCCCGGCGTCGCGCAGGCTTCCCGCGCGCACGGCGATGTCGAGGAACGGCTCGACCCGGCCGCTCGCGTAGAACTCTCCCCACCGCGCGGCCGTCGTGCGCGGCATCTCCCGGCTGCCGATGAAGATCGGGCCGTCGCCCGGCGCCCAGCCGAACCCCGGCGCACCGGCCCCGTGGGTGCGGGCGAGCGCCGCGCCGAAGGCGCGGGCCGCGGCCGGGGTCGCGCGGCCCTCGGTCACGCGCTCGAGCTCGATCGCGTCCGGGGCCGCGCTCTCGACCCGGGCGATGCGGCATCCGCCGCACTCCTCCGCCTCGGCGAGCCACGCGAGCCCGGCCGCCTCGGCCTCGAAGAACCCCGCGGGCGCGCTCGCTGAGCGTTTGACGAACCCCATGCGCACCAGTCTCTAGCGTCATGGTGTGCGCATCGACCTCATCCGCGGCGACATCACGGCCTTCACGGCCGACGCCATCGTCAACGCCGCGAACCACACGCTGCTCGGCGGCGGGGGCGTGGACGGCGCGATCCACCGTGCGGGCGGTCCCGAGATCCTGGCCGAGTGCCGGCACCTGCGCGAGACGACCCTGCCCGACGGCCTGCCCACCGGCGACGCCGTCGCGACCATCGCCGGCCGGCTCCCGGCGCGCTGGGTGATCCACACGGTCGGCCCGGTCTGGGCGAAGGCCACCGACCACTCCGGCCTGCTCGCGAGCTGCTACCGGCGCTGCCTCGCGGTCGCCGACGAGCTCAGCGCGCGCACGATCGCGTTCCCCGCGGTGAGCGCCGGCGTGTACGGCTGGCCGATGGACGACGCGGCGCGAATCGCCGTCTCGACCGTCGCGGCCGCGAACACGGATGTCGAGCTCGCGACGTTCGTGCTGTTCAGCGCGGACGCGCTCGCGGCGTTCGAGGCCGCACCGGGGCGGGCTACGGAACGGCCCTGACCGCGCCGTCCCCCCGGCCGACGGGGCGCGGCGGGCGTTCAGCGGGTGAGGCCGAGCAGCAGCACGACGCGCCACCCGCGACGGGTGCGCGTGAGCTTCACGGGCAGGCGGGAGTCCTCGCCGGAGCGCTCGAGCCGGGCGACCGCCTCGAGCACGACGGACTCGAGTCCGCGCGGCACGTAGCCGACCACGCCGGACATGCTGCGATCGGAGAAGATCCGCACGGCGACGGGGGCATCGGTGCGCTCCTCCTCGATCGTCCGCTTGCCGACGAACGCGCGCGGCTCGCCGAGCGTCGCGATGCGCGCGATCTCCTCCTGCGCGGGGTCGCTGCCCGCGAGCGTCATCGTCACGCGCCGGTTGGCGGGGACGAGGTCGTACCGGTAGTCGCGCAGGCTGCCCGCGCCGGCATCCGTTCTCGGGTAGTCGGTCTCGGACACGCTCGCGACTCTACGGGCGCGTGCGCCAGCGGACGGAGGACCTGCCCGCGGACGGAGGACCCGGGCAGCGCGGGCCGGGGGGGCGGCGGCGTTCGGAGCGCACGGCTGGGAGTGCTCCGCTCGGTCTACCCGCGAAGGAGTGGGGGTTGATACCCTCGTCGCACATCGCCGCGGGGACGGCGATGGCACCACCGCACCACGCGAATGCACGGGGGTTCCTCATGACCGTCACCTTCGACCAGTTCCTGCAGATGTTCCCGGACGACGGGTTCACGGCGCGACGCGGCGCACACCGGGCGTTCAGCACGCCCGAGTCGATCGCGCACGAGAGCACTGCCGCGCGGGAGTTCTTCGACTGGTGGTCGGACGCCGGTCAGCCCGCGCTCAAGGGCGCGAGCACGCCCCCGACGCTGTCGCACCCGACGACGCTGCCGCACCCGCAGCCGCAGCCACTCGCGCACCCGACGGCACCGCGGGTCCCGACCGCAACGTCCCAGCCGACTTCGCTACCGCAGGCGACGGATGCGGCAGACGTCGTCGAGCACGACGGTGCCCGGAACGCGACCGCGCCGCACTCCCGCGAGCTCGTCGGCGCCGGTGCCCCGATCCCGTCCGGCGTCCGGGACGCGAGCGCGGGGTCCGCGGAGCCGAAGCTCACCGGTTGGGGCCGGCTCAAGCACGAGCTCACGCGCAAGCGCTGAGCCCCGCGAACCAGCCCGCACTCCAGCCCCTGCACGCGCACTGGAGCGCCGGGCGCGCGCCCGCACCAACGCCACGACGCCCGCCGCCTCCGAGGCGACGGGCGTCGTGCCAAGATCGGCGGCCGAGTTATCGGCGCAGTCCGAGGCGCTCGATGAGCGAGCGGTAGCGGTTGATGTCGATGTCCTGGAGGTAGCCCAGGAGACGACGACGCTGACCCACCAGGAGGAGCAGCCCACGACGCGAGTGGTGGTCGTGCTTGTGCTCCTTGAGGTGCTCGGTGAGGTCCTTGATGCGAGCGGTCAGGAGTGCGACCTGCACCTCGGGGCTCCCCGTGTCACCGGGAGCGGTGGCGTACTCGTCGATGATGGCCTTCTTGGCGTCTGGTGCCAGCGGCATGCAGAACCCCTTTCCCTCGTTGCGCGGTGCCCGGCGCCTGCTGCGCGAGCTCTCTTTATCCGCGGCCGTTCGAACGGCAACCGCAACAGCCTACCAGAGCGGATGCGCGGGGCGCGGCTACGCGCGCTTCGGCGCGCGCGGGAGGGTGAGGAGGGTCGTCACCGCGACGGCGACGAGCAGGATCGAGCCGATGTGCAGCAGCACGAGCGTCGAGGTCGCGGGCAGCACGAAGAACGCGACACCGGCCGCGATCGACACGATGCCGCTCAGGAAGCCGAACCAGCGCGGCTGCACGACCCCGCGCAGGCCGAGCATGAAGTCGGTGACGCCATCGAGGATCCAGGCGGTGCCGATCACGAACGCGAGGATGAGGATCGACTCGTACGGCCGGGACAGCGTGACGACGCCCGCGATGACGATGAACAGCCCGAGCACCGCGCTCAGCCAGCGCATCGCCGCTCCGGCGCCGACCGACACGATCGCGAGCAGGATGCGGAACAGCCCGATCGCGACGAGCGACGCGCCGAAGATGACGGCGATCGTCGCGACGGCCGCGACCGGGAAGACGAAGCCCACGATGCCGAGCACGAGCCCGACGATCGCGAGCGCGATGATCTGACCGCGGTGCACGCGGCGCAGCCACGCGAGGTCGACCACGACGGGCCGATCGGTCGACGGGGTTCCGGGTTCGGGGGTGCTCACGCGCTCAGTCTGGCATCCGGGTCGCGCGACGCGCGAGAGCGCGCTGCGCGAGGGCTGTCCGGGAGAGCCGGCGCACGATCCCGGCGACGAGCAGACCCTGGCCGACGGCGTAGAGCACCATGATGATCGCGTCGACCTGCCAGACCGACCCGGCGAACCCGGGCAGGAAGAGCTTGAGCGCGAGCAGGGTGTCGCTCGCCAGGAACACGGCGCCGCCCGCCGCGATGACCCGGCCGGCCCCGGATGCGACGATCGCGAGCGTGCCGAGCGCGAGCCCGTAGACGACGATGGGCGCGGCGAGCGCGCCGACATACGGCAGCAGCACGATGAGGAGTGCCGCGTACCAGGCCGGGTAGACGAGCGCCCAGGCCCGCGGCCGCGACACCCCGGCCCAGCGCCCGATGACGACCGTGTAGCCGACGAGGGCGAGCAGGAACGCTGCGAGCCCGACGACGAATCCGTCTCCGGGCATGCCGACCAGGACATCCCCCGCCCAGGACAGCGCGAGGGCGAGCGCGAGCGCCAGACGCGCGCGGGCACCCGGGTGCGAGCCGCGCAGCAGCCGGCCGGCAGCGAGCGCGAGCGCCGGCATGAGGAGCGCCTTGGTGCCGAGCGAGGCGTTCGCGATCGGGATCCGCGACACGAGGACGACCACGTGCAGCACCGCGAGGGCGATGAACGGCGCGAACGCACGGACATGAGTTCGTGTCGACATGGCCACACCCTACCGGGGCGACGTGGGAGACCCCTCCACAGTCGCGCTCCGACGTCACCCTCGTACGGTTCAATGGGTCGCACATCACGAGAGCCGTGACGCACGCGAGCCCGAGGAGGCGGCCATGGGCATCGTGCTCGACGTCATCCTGCTCGTCGCGCTCGTCGGCTACGTCGTCTCCGGAGCGCGCAAGGGATTCGCGCACGGCATCGGCTCCATCGCCGGCGTCATCGCGGGCGGCGTCGCCGGCTACTTCCTCGTGCCGTTCCTCGGCTCCCTGATCCCGGACGCGTTCTGGCGACTGCTCGGCACGATCGCCGTGTTCGTCGGGCTCGTGGCCGTCGGGCACGCGATCGGGGCCGCCGCCGGCGACGCGATCGGACGACGGATGCGCGACACCCCGCTCCGAGTCGTCGACCGCGTGCTCGGCGCCCTCGCGGGCGGCGTCGTCGCCGCGCTCGTGATGTCGTTCCTCGCCGCGAGCGTCGCCCCGCTCGGGGTGCCGGTGCTCTCGACCGCGGTCGGCCAGTCCACGGTGCTGCGCGCGATCACGACCTACACGCCGGAACCGGTCTCGGCGTTCCTCGCGCGCGTGCGCTCGGGCGTCGTGCGCGACACGATCCCGAGCATCGTCGGCACGCTCGGCGGCGTCGAGGCGGGTCCGGCACCGGATGCCGACACCGGCACGGCGGCGCTGCGCACGGCCGCCGCATCCGTCGTCCGCGTCACGGGGACCGCGAGCGCCTGCGCTCAGACGCAGGCCGGCACGGGATTCGTCGTGGCGCCCGGCCGGGTCATCACGAACGCGCACGTCGTGGCCGGTGTGCCCGACCCCGTCGTGCAGGTCGGCGACGGCAGCGCGTTCGCGGCATCCGTGGTCTCCTTCGACCCCGAGGGCGACCTCGCGGTGCTCGCCGTGCCGCACCTCGACGTCGACCCGCTGCCGCTCGCGCCGAAGCTCGACGTCGGCGACGACGCCGTGTACGACGGCTACCCGTACGGCGGTCCGTTCGTCACGGGCCCGGCGCGCGTCATCGCGGTGGGCGAGGAACGGGTCGACGACATCTACGGCGACGAGACCGTCGCGCGGGACGTCTACACGCTCGCGGCCGACATCGAGCAGGGCGACTCCGGCGGCCCGCTGCTCACGACCGACGGCCGGGTCGCGGGGGTCGTCTTCGCGAAGAGCGCGAGCTCGAGCGGCATCGGATACGCAATGACGGTCGACGAGCTCGCCCCGGTCGTCGCCGACGCCGCGGGATACCAGCGAGCCGTCGATCCCGGGCGCTGCCAGCGCGGCTGACCCGCGCCCCCGCTCAGCGAGTGCCCGCGATCAGCGAGTGCCCGCGATCAGCGCGCGCCCGCGATCAGCGCGGCCACGGTGACGGCGAGGCCGGCGAGGCCGATCGCGGCGGTCAGTGCCAGGACGCGCGACGCGCGACGGGGAGCGCCCCGGTCGTCGAGCGCTCGGGCGCTCGGTCCAGCATCCGGACCGATGGGCGCAGTGCCGGACCGCACGCTGACGACGTCGGCGGCCGGCGGCCGGGCCCCGTGCTCGGCGGCGAGCACGGCCGCGAGCGATGAGGCGGCCGCGGCGAGAGCGTCGATGGTGGCCGTGTCGAGCTCCGTGGAACGGGCACGCAGCGTCTCGGCGATGGCGGTCTCGGCGATGACCCGCACATCCCGCTGGCCAGCCGCGACCACGAGCTCGCGCGGCGAGCGGATCGCGACGAGCGCGGACAGACGCACCGGTCGGCCCGTCGACGCACGCAGGGCCGCCTCGAGCCGGCCGAGCTCGTGCTCGACACCCCGAACGTACGGATGCGGCACGCCGTCGGCCCGCACGTCGCGACCCGAGGCCCACACGCGTTCGCCGCGGTGGTCGGCGACGAGCACGAGAACGGCCCCGCCCGGCCCCACGACGAGGTCGATCGCCTCGCCGGTCGCGAGCGCGCCCACACCGGTCACGACCCGCCAGCCGCCTCCGAGCCGACCGCCGGAGTGCGGGAGGCGCGGGACGGCGGAGGGCGGTGCAGCAGACATGGTCGATCTCGTGGTCGTGGCGGTGGGGTCGCTCCACTCTCGCGGCGCGATGCCCGGCGCGACAGCCCCATAGCGGGGCTCCCTCGCTCGGGGGCGGCCCCGTTCAGGGGTTGCCGGGCCGGCGGCGCCCGGTCCGGGGGTCAGCGCCGCTCAGTCCAGCAGGATCCCGGCCGGAAGCGGCTCGGTGGCGGTCACGAGGTGCAGGCGCTGCGTGGCCCGCGTCATCGCGACGTAGAGCGAGGCCGCGCCGCGCGGTGCGGAGTCGACGAGCGCCACGGGATCGACGACGACGGAGGTGTCGAACTCGAGGCCCTTCGCCTCGGTGGGCGAGAGCACGGCGATGTCGCGGTCGAGACCAGCAGCGTCCCGGCCGACAGCGCCCGGGAAACGCGCCTGCAGCGCCGCGACGAGCTCGCCGACGAGAGACGGCGGAGCGATGACACCGATCGTGCCCTCGGTCGAGATCGCGCGGTCGGCGGCGACCGCGCGCACGGCGCCGCTCGTCAGGTCGGGGCCGATCTCGACGGCGATCGGCCACTCCCCCTCGCGCACGCTCGTCGAGCGCGTCACCGTGACGCCGTGCGCCTCGGCCATCGCCTCGGCCGAGCGCGCGATGCGCGCCGGAGTGCGGTAGTTCACCGTGAGCTCCTCGATGCGCCAGTCGTCGGTCACGCCGCGCAGCGCCGTCGCCCAGTTCGGTGCGGCCGTCGCCGCGGAGGCCTGCGCGATGTCGCCGACGATCGTGAACGACCGGCTCGGCACACGGCGGGTGAGCACGCGCCACTGCATCGGCGAGAGCTCCTGCGCCTCGTCGACCACGACGTGGCCGTACGCCCAGGTGCGGTCGGCGGCGGCGCGCTCGGCGGTCGAGAGCCGCGCCGCGCTCTCCTCGAACCCGCTCGCGAGCCGTTCGGCGTCGACGAGTCCCTCCACCCCCATGTTGCGGATCGCGGCCTCGGCGTTCTCGACGTCGCGGCGACGCTGTGCCTCGCGCTCGCGCTGCTGGGCGTCGCTCGTGGCATCCGCCTCTCCGAGCAGTTCGGCGGCCTCGTCGAGCAGCGGCACGTCCGAGATCGTCGGCCGGGAGCCGCGTTCGCGACGCAGCAGGGCGCGCTTCTCGTCGGACCAGCGCGGCGTGAGGCTCGCGAGCCAGTTCGGGCGCGCGTAGAGGTCGTCGAGCAGCTTCTGGGGCGTGAGCGGCAGCCACGCGGTGTTCAGCACGACGCGCACGTCGTACGCCTGGCGCACGTCCTCGCGCAGATAGCCGAGGTCGCTGTCCTCGATCGTGGTGCCGTGCGAGCGCAGCTGGTCGGCGAGCAGTCGCGTGATCGCCGAGAGCGCCGCGCGGTTGAACGTCGAGCGCGCGAGGTTGTGCGGGGCGCGGGTGTCCCAGGCGCGCTGCATCGCGGAACGGATGACGTGCGGCTCGATCGCGAGCCGCTCGCCCTCGATCTCGACGACCTGCGCGGCATCCGGGACGACCTGGCGCGATCGCACCGCGCGTCGCAGCAGGTCGGCCATCTCGGTCGATCCCTTGAGCGCGGCGGTCGCGGGAGCGTCATCCGTCGTCGCCTCGACGCCCGGGAACAGCCCGCCGACGCTCGACAGCACGACGCCCGTCTCGCCGAGGCTCGGCAGCACAGACTCGATGTACGTGAGGAACGAACGGCTCGGGCCGACGATGAGCACGCCGCTGCGCTCGAGGCGCTCGCGGTGCGTGTAGAGCAGGTACGCGGCGCGGTGCAGGGCGACGGCGGTCTTGCCGGTGCCCGGTCCGCCCTGCACGACGAGGGCGCCGTGCAGCTCGGAACGGATGATGCGGTCCTGTTCGGCCTGGATCGTCGCGACGATGTCGCCCATGCGTCCGGTGCGGCGCTCCGTGAGGCTCGCGAACAGGGCCGCCTCGCCCTGCAGGGTGTCGCGCTCGCTGTCGAGCAGGTCGGCGTCGAAGATCTCGTCGTCGATGCGCGAGATGCGGCGGCCCTTGCCCTGCAGGTGCCGGCGGGCGCGCACGCCGAGCGGCTGCGCGGCGGTCGCCTGGTAGAACGGGCGCGCCTGCGGCACGCGCCAGTCGAGCAGGAGCGGTTGCTGCCGTTCGTCGCGCAAGCCGATGCGGCCGATGTAGTGGCGCACGGGCGGGGTGGGCGAGCCGGCCGGGGCGGTCGCGCCCCCGGGGGTCTCGGGTGCGAGCTCGATGCGCCCGAATGCGACGCGCTCTCCGACGGCGTTGAGCTGCGCGATCCGGTCCTCGTAGAGACGCGCGAACGCGTCGCGCTCGGTGCGGTTCTGGTGGGTGCCGCCGCCGCCCTGGGCCTGCACGCGGCGCAACTCGCCCGCGGCCTCCTCGCGCAGCACGTCGAGCCGGGCGTAGAGACCGTCGACGTAGCGCTGCTCGAGCGCCAGCTCGGAGTCGACGGGCCGCTCCCCCGGCGCCTCGGCCGCCGTCGCGCCGTTCGTTCGCGCCACTCGCTCGCCTCCCGGTTCACCGGTCGGATGCCCGGGAAGCATCCGAAAACCGGGTTATCGAGTGTACGCGTCGGTGACGGCCGGAGTCGAAACGGGGGATTGCGCTCGCGGCGCTGCGGGTGCACGCTAGGAGGCCAGAACACACTCATCGCCCAGGTCCGAGCCGCAGGCATCGCCGCGCCGCTGGGCGATGAGTGTTTAACGGCCCGACATGACCGGTGTGAGGACGTTCTGCGCGTGTGAGGACGGCGCGGTCCGTCCTCACACGCGCAGAACGTCCTCACGCTGGAGGCAACCGGCGCGCCCAGGCGGTGCGTGCCTCCCGTGCGGCGACCGAGAGGGCCGCTCGTGGGGCGAACAGCTCGAACAGGTGGAAGCCGCCCGGCCAGACGTGGAGTTCGGCGTCGCCGCCCGCCGCCCAGATTCCGCTGGCGTAGGCGACCATCTCATCCCGGAACACCTCGGCGGACCCCACCTCGAGGTACGTCGGCGGCAACCCGGCCAGCTCTGTGGCGCGACTCGGCGATTCGTAGGGCGTGACGGCATCCGTTCCGCGTCGGTCGCCCAGGAGCGCCGACCAGCCCATCTCGTTGCTATGACGATCCCACACACCGATGCCGTCGATCTGGCGGCTCGACGCGGTGTCGTTGCGCTCGTCGAGCATGGCGTACATCAGGATCTGCGCCGCCAGTGCGGGGCCGCCACGGTCGCGCGCCATCAGGGTGAGCCCGGCCGCGAGCCCCCCGCCCGCGCTCGCGCCCACCGTGACGAGCCGGTCGGGGTCGAACCCGAGCTCCTCGGCGTGGTCGGCGGTCCAGAGGAGGGCGGCGAAGGCGTCCTCCAGGGCGGCCGGAGCGGGGTTCTCGGGTGCGAGGCGGTACTCGACGGTCACGATCACGGCGTCGAGCGAGTCGACCCACGGCGTGATGGTCGCGATGCCCGTGAATCGGTCGCCGAAGATCATTCCGCCGACGTGCGTGAACAGGAACCCGGGCCCGCCGCGCTTCTGGCCGGCGCCGCGGAAGATCGAGATGAGCACGTCCGGAGCGCCCTCCGGGCCGGGGATCACCCGCTCCTCGTGCGTCATCCGCCCGTCGGCGAGCAGCTGGTCGAGGGTTGCGGTGCCGGGGTCGGCGCGCAGCGCGGGCAGATCGGCCAGCGTGAGCGACGGCGACAGCGAGCGGCCGATGATCTCGAGGACGGGCTTCAGCTCGGTGTCGAACGGCGGGGCGGAGTGGGGGTGGGTTGTCATGCTGACCTCCGAGGTCGGCTATTGGGGGGTCCGAATCGGGGAAACGGGCATGTCGTCGCGACCGGGTCGGCCGCGACGACATGCCGAGCCGTCACCGAGTGGCGACCGCCGCCTTGACGATCACGTCGACGACCTTGGCGGGGTGCGACACGAGCGACAGATGCGACGAGGCGATCTTCGTGACATGGGAGTGGGCGCGAGCGGCCATGGTGAGCTGCTGTGCCGGCGGGATGACCTTGTCCTGCAGGCCGACCAGGTCCCACGACGGGATGGTCTTCCAGGCCGGTGTGCCGGAGGGCTCGCCCACGGTCAGCAGCGAGGCCGGGCTCTGCGACGCGGCGAGCACGCGGGCGCGGCTGCGAGGGAGATCGCCCGCCATGGCCTTCACGAAGACGCTCGGCAGCAGGTACGTGTCGTAGATGCCGTCGGGCGCACCCGGGTACGGAACGAGGGAGAAGACCGACGTCGGGTCGGTGGATGCCGGGGCCAGCGCCGACGCAGGGCCGGCGAGCTCCGCCACGGTCTCACCCGCGGCCGGGATGAAGGCGTCGTCGTAGACGAGCGCCTTGACGTTGCGGTTCCCGGTCGCCGCGTTCGTGATGACCGCGCCCCCGTAGGAGTGCCCGACCAAGACGATCGAGCCGGGGATGGTGGCCAGGTACGCCTTGAGATAGGCGCTGTCCTCACTGAGTCCGCGCAGCGGATTCGGCGCCACGTTCACGGTGTAGCCGCGGCTCTGCAGCCGCCCGACGACGCCGCTCCAGCTGGAGCCGTCCGCCCACGCGCCGTGCACGAGCACGACGGTCGGCTTGGATGCGGGCTGGTGCGCGGTGCTGCTCCCCGCCGCGAACGCGATCGTGGACGGGACGAGGACGGCGAGGGCTACGGCGGCCGCCGCGACCATGCCGAGCCGAGTGCCCAGCGCTCGTCGACGCGAGGGCGGCCCGCTCTCATCCGTCATCGGGGTGCGAGCGGGGGTTCTGCGGATGGTCATGTGCGTGCCTTCGTTCTGGGCCCATCGAGGTGGACCGGATGGTGGATGTCGCCGTCGATCCGGCTGTGCATCCCGTGACAGTGCCGACCGTAAGCGCCCGCCGGACGGGCGGAGTCGGCCCGGCGGAACATCACCTGGCGGGCGGACCGTTCTCACCCATTCGGGTGAGCGATCGCGCGGCTACTCGCCGATCTCGGCGACCGCGAGGCTCAGTTGCACTCGCGAGGTCACCCCGAGCTTGTGGAACACGGAGCGAAGGTGGGTGGCGATGGTGTTGGGCGACAGCACGAGCACCTGCGCCGCGGACCGGTTCGTGTGGCCGGCCGCGATCAGGCGCGCCACCCGCTGCTCGCTGCTCGTCAGCGACTCCCAGCCGTCGGCGGGTCGCGGGCTCGCCGCCGCCCACCGTCGGCGGCGTACGCCGGCGCCCTGCAGCAGCGCTTGCACGCCGCGGGCCTCGCCGTGCGCGCCCAACGAGGTGTACAGGTCCCACGCGTCATCCAGCGCCGCCACGCCCGCGTCGTGGTGCTGCTCACGAAGCAGGGCCTGCCCGAGCAGGGTGGTGATCTGAGCCCTGGTCATCAGGCGCGGGCTCGATCGAGACACCTCGAGCGCGCCGACGAGAGCCTCAGTGCTCCCGGTCGTCAGTCCGACAGCGCACTGGGCGAGCGCGGCGTTCGTGGCGACACCGGGATTGCGACGGCGCAGCGCCTCGGTCAAGGATGCGATGTCCCGAGCGAGGTCGAGGTCGCCGGCCCGCATGGCGATCTGCAGCCCCGGCAGCAGCCAGCCCGGCTGCCACAGCCAGCGATGACGGATGCCGTGGGCCGGCCACAGCACGGATCGGGTCGCCGCGAGCGCCTCATCATCCCTGCCCTCCGCGTGACTCAACCAGGCCTCGACGACCGTCAGCAGCAGCTCCTTGCTCACATCGACGGCGATGTGGGCCGTCGCCTGCACGAGCTGTGCGCGAGCCGTGACGAGGTCCCCGCGCATCTGCGCCACACGGCACAGCAGGGCTCTCGCCTCGCTGTGGAACGTGTACTGCCTCAGCTCGTCGCCGGAGCGCAGGAGGGACTGCGCGTGGATCTCCGTGTCCTCGAGGCGGCCGAGCATGAAGCTCTGCCACATGAGGCCGAAGCTCACGTCCGGCGGATAGGAGGATCGGCCCGCGGCGTTCGCGCGCGCCTCTGCCTCCGCGAGAATGGCCGCGCTCTCGTCGAGCCGGTCGAGCAGCTGCAGGCAGAGCACCTCGTCGTGCAGGTAGTCCATTCCGGCCACGACGCGCATGCGACGGTAGAACGCCAGAGCCGCGTCCGCGGAGCCCTCGTTCCGGGCCATCTCGCCCAGCGCCTGCAGCGCCGTGGTCTGGGCGGCGGCATCCTGGCTTCGCTCGCCGGCGGCCAGGGCCTCTTCGGCATCCGCCACGGCGATCTGCGGCTCTCTGCTCCACGAGAGAGCTCGGAGCGCCAGGAGGCGCGCTCGTGTGCCGTCGGAAAGGTGCGCGAGCCGCTGCGCGGCGTCGACGCGCTCCTGCATCTCGATCAACTCGCCGCGAGCCCACAGGGAGTGCGCGACGACGATCTGCACCCGGGCGGCCAGCTCGTCGTCGAGGTCGCCGGCGAGGAGCCGCTCCGCGAGTGCGCGCGCGTCCCGGCCGCGATCGGCGGCGTTCAGCAGCGCGAGCGCCTCCAGCCCGCACTCGCCCCATCCGTCGGCCGCCGGAGAGGAGAGCGAGAACGCGCGTTGCGCCAGGTCGGCGGCCGTCTCGGGCGCCGTCTCCGAGGTCGCCCTCGCTGCCCGGCGAAGGATGTCGATCGCCGCGGTGTCGCCCGGCGCCGCGCTGCGCATGACATGCCCGGCGGCGTCCAGCTCGGTCCGCCCGGTGTGCAGGAAGTGCTCGGCGGCCGCGCGATGCTGCGCGCGGCGGACGGACGGCAGCAGATCCGCGTAGACCGCCTGGCGGAGCAGATCGTGCCGGAACACCAGCAGGTCGCCCGTGTCATCCAGGATGCCGGCTCGCACGACCGGCTCCAGCCAGGGGAGCACGCTGCCGGTCTGCGGTCCGCCGAGCAGGGCGGCGGCGTCGGCGATGAGGAACGACCGCCCGAGCACCGCACCGATGCGGACGAGCTGCACGCTCGGAGCCGGCAGGGTCTCCAAGCGGGCGCGTACGCCGAGCACGAGCGAGTCCGGCAGCCCCGAACGGTCGGCGGCACTCGCGGCAGGATCGCCCGGTCCGGCGTCGGGGACCCGCGTCGCCAGGCCGTCCAGCAGGGCGACCGCGAGGAACGGCACGCCGTCGGCCCCGGCGAGGAGCCCCTGCACGCGCGTGTCGATCACGTCGCCGAGGCGATCGACGGCGAGCTGCTCGATGGCGGCGGGGGTCAGCGCGCGCAGCGGGATACGGGCGACGGCCACGTCGCGAGACGCCGACCGGGCGAGCTCGTCCGTGCCTGCCGTCGGGCGGGTGGCGATGAGCCACACGATCGGCGAACCGGCCAACCGGCCGGGAAGCACGCGCAGCGCGAACAGGCTCGCGTGGTCCGCCCACTGCACGTCGTCGATGCAGATCAGGGTCGGTTGTCTGGCGGCCTCCGCCTCGAGCGCGTCGACGATCGCATCCGTGAGCCAGAGCGGATGACGCTGCACGGCGGCGAGGGCGCCGAACGCCCGGTGGGAGAGCAGCGGTGCCGGGCCGGACCGCAGCGCCAGGAGCACGGCGGCCATCTGGGCGATCTGGTCGGACTCCTCGGCGCGCCCGATCCCGATGCGGTAGCCGAGATCGCCCGCGTGCCCGCAGATCTCCCGCAGCAGCGCCGTCTTGCCGATCCCGCCTTCTCCGGACACCAGCAGCACAGCGCCCTGTCCGGTGTCGGCCGTCCGGCGCAGCACGGTGAGCGCGGCCGTCAGCTCGTCGGCTCTGCCCCGCACCGGACGGGGAGGGCGATCCATGTGCGAATCCTGATCGCTCGTCGGTCGGTTCTCAAGGGGGTCCCGAGGTCGCCCAGGCGCCGTGCGTGTCCCGTGTGAGGACGTTCTGCGCGTGTGAGGACGGCCTGGGCCGTCCTCACACGCGCAGAACGTCCTCACACGGGCGGGCGACGCCACGGGCGGCACGGGCACCACGGGCGGCACGAGCGGCGGCGGGGTCAGCCGCGCCGCAGGGCCTCCTGCAGCACCGCGCGCTCGGAGACGATCGACGCGAGCAGCGCCTGCTCGTCGACCTCGGCGCCCACGGCATCCCGACCCGTGACGATGCGCTGGCGCGTGAAGGCGAGCCGCGTCGCATCCCTCGTGTAGCGCCGCATCACCGAGCCGAGGCCGCGCGCGCGAGCCCAGGCCCGCGCCTGGCGGCGGCCCGAGCCGGTCGCGAGCGAGGTCACCTCGCCCGGACTGAACCAGCCGGCGGCCGCGTACTCGCTGAGCCGCCGGTAGGTGAGCCGCGCCTCCTGCGTGCGCAGGTAGACCACGAGCAGCACCCCGCCCACGAAGATCGGGATCTGCACGACCGCGTAATAGCCGAAGAACGACGGCACGACGTAGAGCGCACCGTTCCACAGCGCGTGGAGCGCGATCGCGGGAATCAGCCCGACGACGAAGGCCACCAGGCCGAGCCCGACACGTCCGCGCTGCGCCGCGAGACCGAGCGCGAGGCCCGTCATCGCCGTGAAGATCACGTGCGCGAACGGCGACATCAGCCCCCGCACGAAGAAGACGTAGAGCAGGTCGGAGCCGACACCGCCGTCGAGCACCTCCGAGCCGAAGTAGACGATGTTCTCGGTGAACGCGAATCCGCCCGCGACCCACGCCGCGTAGACGACCCCGTCGACGGGCGAGTCGAGGTGCCGGCGCGCGACGAGGAACACGAGCAGCACGCCGAGGCCCTTGCCGACCTCCTCGATCACCGGGGCGCCCACGACGGAACCGACGAGGTCGGCGACGTCGCTCGCACCGGTCGCCGCGAGCAGCGCGCTGTCGACGCCGCCCTCGACGACGAGCGCGATGAGCACCGCGACGCCCGCGCCCCAGAGCACGCAGAACACCAGGATGCCGCGCGGCTCGGGCTCCCAGCGGTCGATCCAGCTCACCCCGGCCAGCACGATCGCGAGCGGGATGAGCGCGAGCACTCCCCCGACGCCCGCGGCGACGGGACCGAGCAGCGACACGACGAGAGCGCCGGTGAGCAGCAGCACGAGCGCGAGCACGCTGATCGCGACGGCGCCGAACGCAACGAGCGACCGCCGCCGCGGGCGCACGGCGGGCTGACCGAGCCCGGACTGCACCTGGTCGACGACGTGCCCGGGCGCGGCGACCGGCAGGATGCGCGGCGGACCCCCGAACGGCGTGCTCATGCGGCGACTGTAGCGGGACGCGGCATCCGTCGGTCCGCTCCGTCCGCGGTCAGCCCTGCTGGTCCCGCAGGATCTGCAGGGCTCGCGTCACCCGGTCGCCGAGCCCAGCGGTGCGCCGGCGGGCCGTCTTCTCCCGCTCGTCGAGCAGGCACACGGCGTCGGCGCGGCGCACCTGGTTGACCGCGTGCTGCGCGACCTTGGCGCCGAGCGCGAGCCGCGACGCGAGCAGCGCGAACAGGAAACTGAGCGCCGTGGCCACGAGAGCCACGATCGCGGTGAGCGGCTCGGCGTCCACGATCGCCGCGGCGCCGACCACGAGCGCGAGCACCGCGGGGGCCAGCCGCCACGGGTTCGCCCGCCACAGGTACGCGTTCGCGGTCTTCCAGCGCACGCGGCCGACGGCGCCGAGTCCGGCCGCGGGCACCACGGCGAGCTCGGCGGCCATCGCGTCGAGCCGCGCACGGATCGCCCGCAGGCCGGAGCGATCGCGCAGGCCGAAACGGATGCGGCGGTGCCGCTCGTCGATGCGCGCGAGCTGGGCGCGGAACGCGTCCACCTGCTCGCTCGTGAGCTGACGCTCCGGATGCTCGGCGAGGTTCGCCCGCAGCACCGCGTAGCTCGCCGACCCGCCGCGCAGCGCGAGGGCGAGCACGCCGAGCGCCCCGAACACGGCGACGAGCACCGCGCCCACGAACACGAGCACGCCCACGAACGCCTCGCCCTCGTCGAGCGCGAGGTGCACGGACACGTCCACACCCGTTCCGACCAGGATGACGAGCACGACCGCCGCGATGAGCGCCCAGCCGTTCTCGGTCACCGCCCGCCCGGTCTCCGTCGCGCGCGGGCCGCGGTCCGCGGCCGTCGCGACGCCGATGACGGATGTGACCGCCCCGGCGCCGAGGACGAACAGGACCACGACCCACGCCACGGTTCCCCACGTCACGACGTCGGCGAGCCAGAGCATGCCGCGACCCTACCGCGCGGAGATACGGGACTCAGCCGCAGCCCGTCGAGGGGCGCCCGGGCGGAGCGAGCACACGGCTCGGCCGTCGCGCAGCGGTGGTCTCGAGACGCGACCTCGCTGCGCTCGGGTGCTCCTCGACCAACGGGAGGGCGCTCGGGCGCACCTCGACCAACGGGGGCGGTCGTCGCGCAGCGGTGGTCTCGAGACGCAACCTCGCTGCGCTCGGGCGCTCCTCGACCAGCGGGACGGGGGGGCGGGCGACGCGTTACGCCGCGGGGAGCAGGAGCACCGGGCCCGCGCCCGACGCGACGTCGTCGCGGGCCTTGTCGGCATCCGCGATCCCGTAGCTCGTGACCGTGAGGTCGTCGAACACGCCACGGCGCACCGCCTGGAACACGTCGACGGCCGCCTGCTGGCCGACGCCGTGGCCGCCGCGCCAGCGGCGAGCGGCCTCGAAGTCGGCGGGGGTGACCACGACATCCGCCGCGGCGGGGCCGTCGACGAGGATCGCGCCGAGGTCGCTCGCCCACGCGCGCACGAAATCGTCGGCGCCCGAGGGGTCCTCGTGCACGAAGAGCGTGTTGCCACGCCCGACCGGACGCTGGAAGCGCAGCACGGCGCGGGCCACGAGGCCGAGCGGCAGGAACGCCGCCGCCTTCTCCAGCGCGACGTCCTTCGGGAAGCCGATCAGGTCGCGCTCGGGCAGCAGCGGGTTGAGCCCGCCGTTGCCGGACGTGACGCGGTACGACACCCGGTCCCCGGGCGCGAACCCGCCGGCCTCGGGCCCGACCGCCTCGACGAGCCCCGCGGCCTGCACCCCCAGAGCGCTCATCCCGAGCGCTTGGACGCGCACACGCACCTGACCCTTGGCGGGACGAGGAACGAGAGAACGGGAACGGGGCATGCCTGCTACTCCTGGGGTGGGTGCCGATGCCGACAATCGTCGGCGACCTCCGTCTCAACCGCACGCGAGACCGGGTTATTCCCGGTCAGCGCGCGCTTCGGCGCTCAGTACGCCTTGCCGGGATTGAGGATGCCGAGCGGGTCGAACAGCGCCTTGATGCCGCGCTGCAGCTGCTGCTGGTCGTCGCCGAGCTCGTCGCCGATCCAGCGCTTCTTGAGCAGGCCGACGCCGTGCTCGCCCGTGAGCGTGCCGCCGAGTGCGAGCGCCGCGACGAACATCTCGTCCGCGGCGCGCCAGACGTGCTCGGGCACGCCGTCCGGGTCCAACGGGTCGGGCGTGAACACGAAGTTCGGGTGCAGATTGCCGTCGCCCGCGTGCGCGATCGTCGGTATCTCGAGGCCGAACCGGCGCTCGATGTCGGCGATGCGCGCGAACATCTCGGGCAGCGCGCTGCGCGGCACGCAGACGTCCTCGATGAGCACGCGGCCGCGGCGCTCCATCGCGCCGTGGAACGAGCGGCGCACCCGGAACAGCCCCTCGCTCTCGTCCGGGTCCGTCGTGAGCTCCGCCTCGCCGCCGAGGGAGCGGATGACGGCGAGCGAGTCGTCCGCATCCGCCGCGGCACCCGGTCCGTCGTGGTGCACGAGCAGGAACGCGGCCTCGCGCGCCGGCTGACCGAGATACGCCGCGATCACAGCGACCGAGCGGGCGTCGAGCACCTCCATGATCGCGGGCACGAGACCCGAGGCCGAGATGACGGATGCGGCGCGCGCCGCCCGCTCGACGTCCGGGAAATACGCGGCGATCGTCGCGATCCCGCCCCGCGGGAGCGGGCGCAGCCGCACCGTCGCGCGCGCGATGACGCCGAGCGTGCCCTCCGAGCCGACCAGCAGCGCCGTGAGATCGAGGCCCGCGACGCCCTTGACGGTGCGCCGCCCGAGATCGAGCACGCGGCCGTCGGCGAGCACGACCGTGAGGCCGAGCACGGCGTCGCGCGTCACGCCGTATTTCGCGCACAGCAGCCCGCCCGCGTTCGTCGCGATGTTGCCGCCGACCGTCGAGATCGCGCGGCTCGCCGGATCGGGTGCGAACCACAGCCCGTGCGGGGCGAGCAGCGCGTTCAGGTCGCCGTTGATGATGCCGGGCTCGACGACGGCGTACTCGTCGTCGACGTTCAGCTCGACGAGCGCCGTCATGCGCGCCGTCGAGAGCACGAGCTCGCCCGCTCCCGCGACGGCCCCGCCCGCGAGTCCCGTGCCGGCGCCGCGCGTGACGACGGGCGTGCGCGTCTGCGTCGCGATCCGCATCGTCGCGACGATGTCGTCGATCTCGCGCGCGTTCACGACGGCCAGCGGGCGGTCCGGCGCCGCGTGCCCGGACTTGTCGGCGCGCGCGGCGTCGAGCTCGGCGGCATCCGTCGACACCGCGTCGCCCAGCCGCGCCCGCAGCAGGTCGAGCACGGTCGCCATCGTGTCGGTCACGCGTCCAGCGTAGGCATCCGCGCGCGCTCTCCTCCCGCGGGGCGGCAATGTCCGAGAACCGCGAACGGATGCCGGCGGCCGGTGCGAGAGTGGAGCGCGTGACTGACGCCCTCTTCGCCGAGCGCTACCGCGCCCTCTCGTCGCGCGACGCCCGCTTCGACGGGCAGTTCATCGCGGGCGTGACCTCGACGGGCATCTACTGCCGGCCGAGCTGCCCGGCCATGACGCCGAAGCCCGGCAACGTGCGGTTCTTCCGCACCGCGGCCGCCGCCCACGAGGCCGGGCTGCGCGCGTGCAAGCGCTGCATCCCCGACGCCGTGCCGGGCTCCCCCGAGTGGAACGTGCGCGACGACGTCGCCTCGCGCGCCATGCGGCTCATCGCCGACGGCGTCGTCGAGCGCGAGGGCGTGCCCGGGCTCGCCGCGCAGCTCGGCTATTCGTCGCGCCAGCTCGGGCGCATCCTGCACGCGGAGCTCGGTGCCGGGCCACTCGCGCTCGCGCGCGCTCATCGCGCGTCGACGGCGCGCGAGCTGCTCGTGTCGTCCGACCTCACGGTCGCCGACATCGCGTTCGCGGCGGGGTTCGCGAGCGTGCGGCAGTTCAACGAGACGATGCGGGCGGTGTACGAGCTCACGCCGACGCAGATCCGGGCGCGCGCGCCGCGCCGTGACGCGCGGCCGGGCGCGACGGACGCGGGCGCGACGGATGCGGGGGCCGCGGATCCGGGCGCGACGGATGCGACCGGCGTCGTCTCGCTGCGCCTGCCCGCCCGCGCGCCGTTCGACGGTGCGGGCGTGCTCGCCTACCTCGGCTCGCACGCGGCCGCCGGCGTCGAGCACCTCGACGCGGACGGCGTGTTCTCCCGCGCCCTCCGGCTGCCCGGCGGCGTCGCCGAGGTGCGGATCTCGCTCGAGACGGATGCCGTGCGCGTGCGCGCCGCGCTGCCGTCGCTCGCGGATCTCGCCCCGCTCGTGTCCCGCATCCGTCGGCTGTTCGACCTCGACGCGGACTCCGCGGCCATCGATGCGGTACTCGGCGCCGACCCCGTGCTCGCGCCGCTCGTCGCCGCGCGACCGGGCATGCGGCTGCCCGGGAGCGTCGACCCGTTCGAGACGCTGCTGCGCACGATGCTCGGCCAGCAGATCTCGATCGCCGCGGCCAACACCGTCTCGGGCCGCGTCGCGCGCGAGGCGTCCGGCGATCCGCGCGTGCTGCCGACGGCCGCCGAGCTCGCCGAGCGCGGTCCCGCCGTGCTGCGCGGACCCGCCCGGCGCGTCGCCGCGATCCTCGCCGTCGCCGGGCGCGCCGCCGACGGCACGCTCCGTCTCGACGTCGCGCGCTCGCACGACGAGCTGCGTGCCGACCTCGAGGCGCAGCCGGGCATCGGGCCGTGGACGGCCGGGTACGTCGCGATGCGCGTGCTCGGCTCCCCCGACGTGCTGCTCGCGGGCGATCTCGTGCTGCGCGCGAACGCCGAACGACTCGGCCTGCCCGCCGACCCGCGCCGACTCTCGGAGATCGGTGAGCGCTGGGCGCCGTGGCGCAGCTACGCGGGCATGCACGTCTGGCGCGCCCCTACTCTGGTGCCGTGACGGATGACGCCCCCAGCTCCCTCCAGGACGAGGGCGAGACCGAGGACGAGCGCCTCGACCGCAACTGGAACGAGATGCTGCAGGAGCTGCGC
The DNA here is from genome assembly GCF_030345695.1 of Galbitalea sp. SE-J8. Lineage (GTDB taxonomy): Bacteria > Actinomycetota > Actinomycetes > Actinomycetales > Microbacteriaceae > JAUASV01. The sequence continues at coordinate 96,145 of NZ_JAUASV010000006.1, forward strand.
GTCACGCAGACGGGCACGCAGATCCTCACCGGCTTCCTGCTGACGCTGCCGTTCCAGCAGCGCTTCACCGACCTGAGCGCCGTGCAGGTCGACATCTACCTCGTGCTCGTGGTCGTCGCGGGCATCACGACGGCGCTCGGGCTCGCGCCGGTGAGCCTGCACCGGCAGCTGTTCCGCCGGGGCGCGAAGGCGCAGATCGTGCGGCTCACGAACCTGTTCGTGAAGGCGACGCTCGCGGGTGTCGCGGCCGTGCTCACGGGCACTGTGCTGCTCATCTTCGACGTCGTGTGGTCGCTGCCTGCCGCGATCGGCATCGCGGCCGGCGTGCTCGCGCTCACCCTGATCGTCTGGCTGCTGTTCCCGGCCCTCGTGCGACCGCGGCCGCGCCGGTGAGCCTCGGCCGCATCCCGAGCACGAAGGGGCTCGCGGGGGACGCCTGGCGCTACGCCGCACGCCGCACGGTGCACGGGTTCGTGCGGCACCGCGGTCTCGACGCCGCCGCGGCGCTCACGTTCTTCGCGGCGCTCGCCCTGTTCCCCGGCGCGCTCGTCGTCGTGTCGGGGTTCGCGATCGCGAGCGGGGGCAGCGCGGCGGGCGTCGACCGCATCCTCGACGTGCTCTCCGACGTGCTGCCGCCGACGAGCGTCGAGGCGGCGCGGTCGCCGATCGAGTCGTTCCTCACCATCCCGAACCCGGGTGTCGCGCTCGGCATCGGGCTGCTCGGCGGCATCTGGACCGTGTCGAGCTATGCGACGGCGTTCGGCCGCGCGATGAACTCGGTGTACGAGGTCGAGGAGGGCCGCCCGTTCTGGTGGTTCCGGGCGCGGATGATGCTCGTCGCCGTGCTGCTCGTCATCGGCGGGACGGTCATCGTGGTCATCCTGCTCGGCACCCCGTCGGTGGCACGTGCGATCGGCGGGGCCGCGGGCATCCCGCAGCCGTGGATCTGGCTGTGGCTCATCGGCAAGTGGCCGGTGCTCGTCGCTCTCGCGTTCACGCTCGTCGGCGTGCTGTACTACGCGACGCCGAACGTGAAGCACCTGCGGCTGCGCTGGGTGTCGTGGGGAGCTCTGTTCGCGATCGTGGTGTGGGGTCTCGCGACGGTCGGCTTCGGCGTCTACGTCGTCACGGTCGACAGCTACAACCGCGTGTACGGCTGGGTCGGCGGGGCGGTCATCGCGCTGCTCTGGCTGTACATCACGAACTACGTGCTCGTGCTCGGCGCGGAGGCGGATGCCGAGATCGTCCGCATCCGTCAGCTCACCGCCGGCATACCCGCCGAGACGGCGATCCAGCTGCCGCTGCGCGACACCCGCCGCAACCTGATGATCGCTCGGCAGCGCGCGTGGGACGAGCGCGAGGGCCGCGCCCTCCGCGAGCACGCGACGCACCCCGATCCCGCGCCCCCCTCCGACCCCGTGTGAGGACGTTCTGCGCGTGTGAGGACGCCGCGGACCGTCCTCACACGCGCAGAACGTCCTCACACGGGGTCAGGAGGCTCCACGGCGCTTCGACGCGCCGCGGCTCTTCTCCACGCTCCGGCGCAGCGCCTCCATGAGGTCGAGCACCTCGCCGCCGCCGTCGTCCGCGTCCGCAGCTCGGCCGAACGTCGCATCCGTGTCGATCGCGTCACCCTGCTCGAGCTTCGCCTCGACGAGCGTGCGCAGCTCCTCCTGGTACTCGTCGGTGAACCGCCCCGGGTCGAAATCGCTCTCGTAGCTCTTCACGAGCGCCATCGACATCTCGAGCTCCTTGGCCGTCACGCGCACGCCCGAGTCGACCGCGAAGTCGGCGGTGCGCACCTCGTCCTCCCAGAGCAGCCCCTGCAGCACGAGCACGTCGTCGCGCACGCGCAGCGCGCCGAGCCGGGACTTCTGCCGCAGCGAGAACTGCACGATCGCCGTGCGCTCCGTCTTCTCCAGCGTCTCGCGGAGCAGCGCGTACGCCTTCGCGCTCTTCGAGTCGGGCTGCAGGTAGTAACTCTTCTCGAACATCAGCGGGTCGACCTGCTCGCTCGGCACGAACTCCACGACCTCGATCTCCCGGCTCTTCTCGCTCGGCAGCGACGCGAAGTCGTCCTCGGTGAGCACGACCGTCCTGCCGCCCTCCTCGTAGGCCTTGTCGATGTTCGCGAACGGCACCACCTCGCCGTCGATCTCGCAGACCCGCTGATAGCGGATGCGCCCGCCGTCCCTGTCGTGCACCTGGTGCAGCGCGACGTCGTGACTCTCCGTCGCGGAGTACAGCTTCACCGGCACGTTGACGAGTCCGAACGTCACGGCGCCGCTCCAGATGGCCCTCATGGCACCAGTGAAGCGGTCGGATGCGGCGCGCACCAGTCCTGACCGGCACCTTCCCATCGCCCGCGGTCCTCGGCGCCGCGCCCGCCACGGGCCAGGATGTCGTCATGGCCCGTGGCGGGAAGAGCAGCGAACAGTGGGTGACGGTCGGCGCCCACCGGCTCAAGATCACGAACCTCGACAAGGTCATCTACCCGGAGACGGGCACCACGAAGGGCGAGGTGCTCGACTACTACGCGCGGATCGCGCCCGTGCTCATCCCCCACGCGCGCGACCGCCCGGCCACGCGCAAGCGCTGGGTCAACGGCGTAGGAACGGATGACGCGCCCGGCGAGGTGTTCTTCCAGAAGAACCTCGACCCGTCGTCGACGCCCGACTTCGTGACGCACCGCGTCATCCGTCACACCAGCTCGGCGAACGACTACCCGCTCGTGAACAACCGGGCGACGCTCGTCTGGCTCGCCCAGATCGCGGCGCTCGAGATCCACGTGCCGCAGTGGCGATTCGGACGGGACGGCGAGCCCAAGAACCCCGACCGGTTCGTCATCGACCTCGACCCGGGTCCGGGGGTGAGCCTGACCGAGGTCGCCGAGGTCGCCCGCTGGGCGAGGGCGCTGCTCGAGGGCATGGGGCTCGCGCCCCTGCCGGTCACGAGCGGAAGCAAGGGCATCCACCTGTACGCGCGCCTCGACGGCCGGCAGAGCTCGAAGCAGGTCACCGCGGTCGCCCACGAGCTGGCCCGCGCCCTCGAGGCCGACCACCCCGACGAGGTCGTGAGCGACATGAAGAAGACGCTGCGCGACGGCAAGGTGCTCGTCGACTGGAGCCAGAACAACGGCAACAAGACGACGATCGCGCCGTACTCGCTGCGCGGCCGGTCGCATCCCACCGTGGCCGCGCCGCGCACCTGGCGCGAGCTCGCGTCGAAGAGCCTGCGCCAGCTCGGTTTCGCCGAGGTGCTTGAACGGGTCGAGGCGAGGGGCGACGTGCTCGACCCCCTTCGGCACGGCGACGCGCACGGCGACGCGCACGGCGACACGCACGGCGACACGCACGCGGCGGAGCACGGCGCGGAGCGCGCGGCCGAGGGCGATCGCGACCGCCTCGCGACCTACCGCTCGATGCGCGACGCCGCGAAGACTCCCGAGCCGGTGCCGGCCGGGGCGCCGACGCCCGGCGACGGGAACAGCTTCGTCATCCAGGAGCACCACGCGCGCCGCCTGCACTGGGACTTCCGGCTCGAGCGCGACGGCGTGCTCGTGAGCTGGGCGCTGCCGAAGGGCGTGCCGACCGAGACCGGGAAGAACCACCTCGCCGTGCACACCGAGGACCACCCGCTCGAGTACGGCGGATTCGCGGGCGACATCCCCGGCGGCGAGTACGGCGCAGGGCACGTCGACATCTGGGACGCCGGCAGCTACCGGCTCGAGAAGTGGCGCGAGGGCAAGGAGGTCATCGTGACGCTGGACGGCGACCGCCTGCGCGGCGTGCGCCTCGCCCTCATCCACACCGGCCGCGGCGACGCCGACGCCAAGAACTGGCTCATCCACCTGATGAAGGATCAGCCGCCTCCCGACGCGCGAACGGATGCCGCCCCGCCTCCGGCGCGCCCGCGCAGCACCCGCGCGCTGCCGAAGCCGCAGCTCGCGACCCTCGGCTCGACGTCCGACCTCGCCCGGCACGAGGAGGACTACGCGTTCGAGATGAAGTGGGACGGCTTCCGCGCGATCGCCGAGGTGTCGCGGGGCGCGATCCGGGTGATGAGCCGCAACGACCTCGACCTGACCGCGACGTTCCCGGAGCTCTCCGATCTGCTGCGGGCCGTGACCGTCGACGTCGTGCTCGACGGCGAGATCGTCGCGCTCGACCGCTCGGGCCGTCCGGATTTCGGCCGACTGCAGCAGCGCGCGGGCCTGACCCGAGCGGCGGACGTGGAGCGCGCGCGCCGGGAGGTGGCCGTGCAGTACCTCGTCTTCGACATCCTGGAGCGCGACGGCGAGCCGCTCGGGCAGCGGCCGTGGCGGGAGCGGCGCCGCATTCTCGAGCAGACCGTGCGCTCGACGGGCGCCGTGCAGGTGCCGCCGGTGTTCGACGGCGCTCTCGACGCCGCGGTCACCTCGAGCCGCGGCCTCGGCCTCGAGGGGTTGGTCGCGAAACGGCGCTCGGGCGCCTATGCCGCGGGCCGGCGCAGCCGCGACTGGATCAAGATCAAGCACAACCGCACCCAGGAGGTCGTCGTCGCGGGCTGGCGGCCCGGCAACGGGTCGCGGGCGGGTCGGATCGGGTCGTTGCTCGTCGGCGTGCCGGAAGGCGACGGCATCCGTTACGTCGGACGGGTGGGCACCGGCTTCCGCGAGCGCGACCTCGACGAGATGCTCGCGCGCTTCGAACGGATGTCGCGGGCGACCAGCCCACTCGACGGCGTGCCGTCGGCCGACGCGCGCGACGCGCACTGGGTCCGCCCCGAGCTCGTCGGCGAGGTCGAGTTCGCCGAGTGGACCTCGGGTGGGCGGCTGCGGCAGCCGCGCTGGCGCGGCTGGCGCATCGACAAGGCACCCGCGGAGGTGCGCGTCAAGAGCTGAACACCGGGGCGGAAGCTGGGGAGCGTCCGCCGAACCGGCGCGCTCACCGCGCGGGGGCCCTACGCTTGGGCGATGGCTCGCAAACTCGTCCTCCTCGGAATCGGCCTCGGTGCCGGATACCTGCTCGGCACGCGCGCCGGGCGTGAGCAGTTCGACCGCCTCGTCGCGGTCGCCCGCGGCGTCTGGGACGACCCGCGCGTGGCGAAGGCCCGCGCGGACGTCGAGAGCTACGCCCGCACGCAGGCGCCGATCGTGAAGGAGCGCGCGGAGGCGATCGCGCGCGACCTGCCGGCGAAGGTCACCGACGGCGCGCAGAAGGCCGCCGAGGCCGTCGCCACGGCGGCCGGTCGCGGCACGGTCGTGGCGAAGGACGTCGCCGGACGCACCACGATCATCGCGAAGGACGCCGCCGCGAAGGTGACGGATGCCGCGCACGGCGCCGTCTCCACCGTGACCGGCAAGCCGAAGAGCGTCACGCCGTAGCACGGCCGGTCGACGAGACCGCGAGTGGTCTCACCGGACGTCGGGGTGGTCTCGAGACGCGAGCGACTCCGTCGCGCGCTCCTCGACCAGCGGACGTCGGGACCCCGTCGCGCGCTCCTCGACCAGCGGACGTCGGGACCCCGTCGCGCGCTCCTCGACCAGCGGACGTCGGGGTGGTCTCGGGCGACTACTCCGTCGAGGGCAGCGCACCCGGCATCGGGGGCAGGGTGATGGCCGACGTGATCGGCGCCGTGAGGCGCTCCGGGGCGAGCACGCGCTCGACGTCCTCTCGGCGCATGAGCCCGGACTGCACGACGAGGTCGGCGATCGACGCGTGCGTGAGCAGCGCCTCGTGCGCGAGCGTCGCCGAGGCCGCGTAGCCGATGTACGGCGTGAGCGCGGTGACGACGCCGACCGACATCTCGACCTGCGCCGCGAGCCGCGACTCGTTCGCGGTGATGCCGTCGATGCAGTTCACCCGGAGCGTGCGCTCGGCGTTCGTCAGCCACGCGATCGACTGCAGGATCGAGTGCGCGATCACGGGCTCGAACGCGTTGAGCTGCAGCTGGCCCGCCTCCGCGGCCGCGGTGACCGTGGCATCCGCTCCGATGACGCTGAACGCGACCTGGTTCACCACCTCGGGGATCACCGGGTTGACCTTGCCGGGCATGATCGACGACCCCGCCTGCCGCGCCGGCAGGTTGATCTCCCCGAGCCCCGCCTGGGGCCCGGACGAGAGCAGCCGCAGGTCGTTGCAGATCTTCGACAGCTTCACGGCCGCGCGCTTGAGCGTGCCCGACGCGGTCATGAAGATGCCCGCGTCGCTCGTGGCCTCGATGAGGTCGGGCGCGGTCTCCATCTCGATGCCGGTGACCTCGACGAGGTGGCGGCGCACGGCATCCGCGTATCGCGCGTCCGCGGTGATGCCCGTGCCGATCGCGGTCGCGCCGAGGTTGATCTCGTTGAGCCACGGGATGACCTCGCCGAGCCGGTCGTGGTCCTCGGCGATGGTGTGCGCGAACCCGCGGAACTCCTGTCCGAGCGTCATCGGCACGGCATCCTGCAGCTGCGTGCGCCCGATCTTGAGCACGCGCGCGAACTCGTCGCCCTTCGCGAGGAACGCCCGCTCGAGCTCGCGGTGCTCGGCGAGCAGCCGCTGCAGCCCGAACACCATGGCGAGCTTGATCGCCGTCGGGTACACGTCGTTCGTCGACTGGCTGCGGTTGACGTCGTCGATCGGATGCAGGTGCGCGTACTCCCCGCGGCCGTGGCCGAGCAGTTCGAGGCCGCGGTTCGCGATGACCTCGTTCGTGTTCATGTTCGTGCTCGTGCCGGCGCCGCCCTGGATCACGCCGACCACGAACTGGTCGTGCCAGGCGCCGTCGACGATCTCGCGGCACACCCGCTCGATGATCTCCGCCTTCTCGGCCGAGATCGTGCCGAGCTCGGCGTTCGCGCGCGCGGCGGCGAGCTTCACGAAGGCGAGCGCACGGATGAGGTCCGGATAGTTCGCGATCGCCCGCCGGGTGATGGGGAAGTTCTCGAGCGCACGGGCCGTGTGCACGCCCCAGTACGCGTCGGCGGGGATCGCGAGCTCCCCGATCGAATCGGTCTCCAGGCGGGTGCGCTCGGCGGTGGACGTCACGCCTCGCACGTTACGCTCCGGCGCCCGGCGATGCGCTCCGTCGGGCGCCGGTTTCCGCCGGATTCCCGGCGCGGGACGCCCCTCGAACTCGGTGTGCGCAGAAAAGCTGCGTATCGCTAGGCTCGTGCGTATCCAACGACCGCTGAGCCGGGCAACGATCGTCGAATGGGGGCTGCGCATGTCGGAGAACGTCGTCGCGCCCGGCTGGTACCCGGACCCCCTCGGTCTGCCGCAGCAGCGCTGGTGGAACGGATCGGGCTGGACCGAGCAGGTCAACGCGCCCCAGCCGCCCGGAGCGCCCACGACCGTCGCCTACGCCGAGCCCGAGCCCGACGTCATCGTCATCAACGTCGTCAACCGGTCCGCGTCGGCGGCCGCACCGTCGACGCCGCAGCCGCACCGCGGCGCGCACGTCGCCGACCCGAGGCTCGAGATCGAGGCGCCGTCCGCTCCCGCGCCGACCGGCGGCGCGCACGTCGCCGCGCCCCGGCTCGAGATCGAGCCGCCCATCGCCCAGGGCGGTGCGCACGTCGCCCCGCCGTGTCGGGAGATCGATCCGCCCGCGGCGCCGCTGTTCCCGCCGCCGGCGCCGCACCCCGCCGCGACCGCGGGGCGTCCCACCGCGCCGGCCGCGCCATCCGTGTCGTTCGAGGCGCTGTTCGGTGCGCCGCCGCCGGCCGCCTCGACCCGCGTGATCCCCGAGCAGGCGGCGCCCGGATCGCTCGACGGCCTGCCGGGACCGCGACGCGACCAGCGCTTCCCGTTCGCCTGAGCGCCGCGCGCGGGCGCACCGTGTGACGTGAACGGGGGGCGGACGCGCGGCGATCCGCAGGTTTCCGCGGATCGCGACGCTCGATATGATCGCCAGAAGGCTCTGAGCATTCCGTGCGAGCCCAGGGGGAGATCACGTGTCGCAGGACGACCTTTTCGGTGCGCCGGCCGGCTGGTATCCGGATCCGCTCGGCCTGCCGCAGCTGCGCTGGTGGAACAACCACGCCTGGACGGAGCAGACCGCGGCCGCCCGCCAGCCGATGGTCGTCCAGGACACGAAGTTCGCCTGGGCCGACGACGAGCCCGAGGCCGCGCCGGCCACCGACAGCGCCGGTGCCGCCACCCTGACGGATGACGCCGCCGCGACCGCCGAGTCGCTGCGCCAGCTCGAGTCGCCATTCGGCGACGCGGATCCGGCCGACCCGTTTGCCGCCGCGCCGACGGCGCCCGCCGCGTCCAACGAGCCGGCGAACCCCTACGCCGAGTCGGCGAAGTGGTGGGAGACTCGCGGCACGGACACGCGCCGTGCCGCCTCGGCCGCGAGCGCCGCGGCATCCGCTCCCGCCGAGCCGGTCGCGAACCCGTTCATGCAGCCCGTGTCGACGCCGGCACCGGCCGCCGCGGAGACCAACAGCTCGTTCTCGACGCTGTTCGACCAGTCGACGCCGGCCGCGCCCGCGTCGACGTTCGCGGCCAACGCCGACTCGCTGCAGGCGCTGTTCGGTGCTCCCGTCGCCCCGCGCTCGCGGGCGCGCACCCCGATCGTCTCGAGCGACCTGTTCGAGGCGGCCGGCACGACCGTCGCCGCCGCGAAGAGCGTCAACACGATCCCCGGCTGGGTGCTCGCCGCGTTGCCCGTGCTGCAGCTGCTCGTCGGGGTGCTGCTCATCAACGCCCTCGGCGAGGGCATCAACGTCGTCGTCTACGACGGCGTGTTCGTGCTCGCCTACCTGGCGGGGCCGGCCCTCGCGTTCGTCGACCGTCGCCTGCTCCTGCAGGCCGGCTTCGAGCGTCCCGCGCACTGGGCCTGGGCGTTCCTGACGCCGTTCGTCTACCTGCTGCTCCGCGCGCGGGCCACGCTGCGCGAGTCCGGCCACGGTGTCGGCCCGGCGCTCGTCTGGCTCGGGCTCGCGGTGCTCCAGCTCGTGTCCGTGGTCGCCGTCCCCGGTCAGCTCATCGCCGCGGCGCCGGCGGTGTTCGCCGACCAGATCGAGCAGTCGGTCGAGTCGACCGCGGCATCCGTCGCCGGCGCGCAGCTCACGCTCGAGTGCCCGCCCACCCCGCCGGTGCTCATCGGCGAGGAGATCGAGTGCACGTCCGTGACGCCCGGCGGCGCCACGTACAAGGTGGTCGTCGCGCTCACCCGCTCGAACGGCTGGATCGGCTGGCAGGTCATCGACTGGGGCAAGTTCACGCTCTGACCGCGATCGCCTCCGCGCGCGCTCTTCCCGCGCGTCGGGGTCGAGGTTTAGTATGATCCCGGGCGCTCCGGTCGCCTGATCGAACTTTCCAGCACCCGACGACGAAAGCGGCGCTACCCGTGTCCGATCCGCGGAGCATCCCGACCCCTCCGGCCGGGTGGTACCCCGATCCCCAGGGGCTGCCCCAGCAGCGCTGGTGGACGGGCGATCGCTGGACGGCGGATGTCGTGAGCTCCGCCCCCGCGGCGCCCGGCTACGCCTCCGCTCCCCCGCCGACCGTGCACCGCCCGGCCGCGCCCGAGCGCCCGCTCTTCGCCCTTCCCGCGACCTCGGATCCGCAGCAGTTCCCGACCCGGCGCGAACTGCGCGAACGGATGGCCCGCGCCGCCCAGACCTCGTTCGAGCCCCACTCCCAGGCGCCGTTCGCGATGCCCTCGGCGACCGTCGATGCGGGCGCCGACGCGGTCGCTTCCGGCGAGGCGCCGGTCGCACCCGTGTCCGCGGTGCCCGCCGCCTCCGTGCCCGCCGCATCGGGACGCCGCGCGGCGACCGCGCCGGTGTGGATCGGACAGAGCGCCGCGATCGCGACGCCCGAGGCCCTGGCGGCGGCGCCGGCACCCGCGGCCGCAGCCGCCCCCGTCGCGCCCGCGGCGACACCCGCGGCCGTCGCGGCCGCGCCGGCCTCGACGATCCCGTCGGCGCCCGAGCAGCTCGTGCCGGTCGGCTACGAGAACTTCGTGCCGTTCTCGGCTCCGAAGAGCACCCCGTTCCTCCCGCCGGCGACCGCCGCTCAGACCGCGGCGAGCGTCACGCCGACCGAGACCGCGCCGCCGCTGTCCGTCACCCCGGCGAGGGCCACCGCAACGACGGATGCCGCGCCGCTCCCCGCCGGATCGGCCCAGCCGGAATCCGCACAGCCGGAATCCGCGCAGCCGGCATCCGCGCGGCCGGCGGCGGCCCCCGCGTCCGAGTCGCCGACCTGGCCGTTCGCCGAGCCGGACAACGAGGTGCCGTACCGGCCGTTCGGCATGATCCCCAAGGTCTCCGCGGGCACGGCCGAGCCGCCGGAGCGCGTGCTCACGGCATCCGCCTGGCTCATCGCGGCGCTGCCCGTGCTCATCGCGGGCGCGGCCGTCGCAGCGGACAGCTATCTGGCCGCGTACTACACGGCGTTCATGGCGGGCGGGCTCGTCGCCATCGGCGCGCTCGTCGGCATCTGGTCGGCCGTGCGGGACGCTCGCGAGCTGCGCACGCTCGGGTTCCAGCACCCGGCGGCCCCCGCGTGGATCCTGCTGACGCCGCTCGGCTACTTCATCGCGCGATCGCGGGCGACGAAGCGCGAGGCGTCGAAGCGCGCGCTCGGCCCGCTCGTGCTGTGGGCGGTCGGCATCGCGGTCATCGCCGCGGCGATCGTGCTGCAGCCGGCGCTCGCGCTCAGCGTCGTGACGCCGCCGCTCTCGCTCTGATCCGCGCCGCCCCGCGGGACGCACCCGCACTGGCCGCACGCGCGCCGGACGCGGAGACGGGTGGACGACGGCGTCCACCGGCTTCTGCGGGTTACGACCTGTCGTCCCCCACGACGCGTCGGCCCAGCCTGTGGTCGCCGTCGTCCGCACCCGGTCCCCCGACCGGGCACTACCCACGTTAGAGCGCGCGCGCCCGGCGTCGCTCCCCCCAAGTCGCGGGGCGTGAGCGCGACCGAACGGATGCCGGGTCAGCCGCGGATGGCGTCGCGCAGCAGCGCCATGAGCGCCTCGAGCTGCACGTTCGACTCCGCCACGACCTCGTCGTCCGAGCCGTCGAGGGCGCGCGCCGCGAGCCCCGCCTTCGCGTCGATGAGCTCCGCGATCTTCGCGTCGATCGTGTGCGCGGCGATGATGCGCCACGCCGTCACGGGCGTCTCCTGGCCGATGCGGTGCACGCGGTCGATCGCCTGCGTCTGCTCGGCGCTCGTCCAGCTGAGCTCGGCGAGCACGACGTTGGAGGCGACCTGCAGGTTGAGGCCGACGCCGGCCGCGGTGAGCGAGGCCACCACGACCTGCACCTCCGGGTCGTTCGTGAACGCGTCGATCGCCTCCTGGCGCGCCCGGGGGCTCTGCTCGCCGCGGATCGACACGCTGCGCACGCCGGCGCGCGCGAAGGCCTCCTCGGCCGCATCCATGACGTCGATGTGCTTCGCGAAGAACACCACCTTGCCGACGCTGCGGGCGAGCTGGATGGTGTAGTCGGCGGCGAGGCCGGCCTTCGCCTGGCCGATCTTGCGCACCATCGTGAACACGTTGTCGCCCGACTTCGCGCCCTTCGACTCCTCGAGCTCGGCGTGCGCCACGACCCGCACCAGGTCGTCGACGCTCGCGTCGGGCTTGAGGGCGCGCACGCGCCTGTACGTCTCGAGCAGGCGGGCGGTGAGGGCGCGCTCCGCCGCGCGCACGCTGCGGCCCAGCTCGTCGTCGAGCTCGACGGGCAGGTCCGCGATGCGGCGCGCCGGGATGTCGGCCGCGACATCCTCCTTCTTGCGGCGCACGATTCCCATCTCGACGACGGCCGCGCGGGCCGCGGCGAAGAAGCCGGGATCCGTCGGCACGAGCTCGGTCTCCTCGAGCCTCGTCATGAGCGCGGGCAGCGGCTTCTTGTCGTCGATCCAGCCGAGGAACTGCCAGATCGCGCGGAAGTCGTCGATGTCGTTGATGAGCGGCGTGCCGGTGAGCGCGATGAACAGCGCCCGCGGCTGCGCGGAACGGATGGCGCGGCTAAGCGCGAGCACGTGCTTGCTGCGCTCGCTCTTCAGGTTCTTGATGAAGTGCGCCTCGTCGACCACCATGCCCTTGAAGCCGAACCGGCTGAGCCAGCCGACGTGCCGGTCGAGGATCTCGTAGTTGACGATGACGACGTCGCTGTACGCGTCGATCGTCTCGCCGTCGCCCATCACGACCGTCGCCCGGCGACCCGGCGTCCACTTCTCGACCTCGCGCGCCCAGTTCGTCTTGACGACGTTGGGCACGACGACGAGCAGCGGGTACGAGTTCGTGACGGATGCCGCGATGAGGGACTGCGCCGTCTTGCCGAGACCCGGCTCGTCGGCGAGCAGGAAGGTGCGGTGCCCGCTGCGGGCCTCCTCGACGAAGCGCGCCTGGTGGCGCATGAGCTCGACCCCGCCCGGCGTGGTGAGGCTGACGGCCTCGGGCAGCCGCATGGTCGCGGCCCCGCCGCCGGCGCCGTACTCGAAGGAGCGGAACAGCGGCTCGATGAGCTCCCAGTTGCCGAGGCGCCCGCTCACCGGCGCCGGCGCCTGGAAGGCGGTGAAGTCGGGGGCCAGGAACGGGTTCGCCATCTGCATGCGGCGCACGGCGTCGGGCACGACCTGCTTCTCGACGCTCTTGTCGACCGGCACGACCTCGGTCGCGATGACGAGCTCGTCGGGACTCAGCTCGACACCCGCGGCGAGCAGCAGGTCGCGGCGCAGCGCCCTCGCGGCCGCGGTCACGGGCGCATCGTCCGCGAGCATCGAGATGAGGCTCGTGTCCCGGGCTGCGGTCTTCGCGAGGATGCCGGCGAGACCGTCCAGGCGCTTCTGCTCGTTGCCGCGCTCCGCATCCGTCAGCGACGCGTCGTTCTTGACCCGGGCGCGCTCCTCGCGCAGCAGCAGCGTCGCCACCTGGAACCGCGCGCGGTTCGCGGGCTTGAGCGGACCGCGCTGCACGGCGGTCTCGACCTCGCGGGCGGTGCGCGCGAGCACGGGAATGACCCCGCCCTCGTCGTGCTGACGGCGGCGCGCGCTCGTGCGCGTGGAGGCTCCGGCACCGCTCATGCGGCGAGAACCACGTCGGGCCTGGTCGGCCATACCTCTCCTCTTCGGTCGGCGCGATCGCCGACCGGGGTGCGTACTCGGGTGTGCCGACGTGGACGCGGACCACGCCGGACGATGGACTCGCGAGCCAGACCCCCGACGGGGAACCTTCGGGGTGGAGCGAATCCGTTACCCATGCTACCGCGCCCCGGGGCGGTTCGCGCGCACGACCCGGTCATGACATTCGTCACGGCAGAACCGTGACGATCGTGTGCGCCACAGCGCGGCGGGTCGGCGTTGGATGGCAGCATGACCACCACCTCCCTCCCCCCGGCGCGCGAGCGAGCCGCAACCGGCGTGCCGGCGGCGCCCGTCGCGGCGCGCGGGCTGCACAAGCGATACGGCCGGGTGCACGCCGTCAACGGCATCGACCTCTCGATCGAGCCCGGCGAGATCGTCGCCTTCCTCGGGCCGAACGGCGCGGGCAAGACCACCACGATCGACATGCTCCTCGGCCTCGCCAAGCCCGACGAGGGCAGCATCGACATCTACGGCATGAGCCCTCGCCAGGCGATCGCGCGCGGCCTGGTGTCCGCCGTGATGCAGACCGGCGGGCTGCTGCAGGACATCACGGTGCGCGAGACCGTGCAGCTCACCGCGACCCTGTTCGCCAGCGCGCGACCGGTCGACGAGGTGCTCGCCCGGGCCGGCATCCTCGAGATCGGCGACCGCATCGTCAAGAAGTGCTCGGGCGGCCAGCAGCAGCGCCTGCGGTTCGCGATGGCGCTGCTCTCCGACCCGGGGCTGCTCATCCTCGACGAGCCGACCACGGGCATGGACGTGGAGGGCCGGCGCGAGTTCTGGTCGGCGATCCGGGCGGATGCCGAGCGCGGCCGCACCGTCATCTTCGCCACGCACTACCTCGACGAGGCCGACGCCTACGCCGATCGCATCGTGCTGGTGCGCCACGGCGAGATCGTCGCGGACGGCAGCGCCGCCGAGATCAAGGCGCTCGCCGCCGGCCGCGTCGTGCGGGCATCCGTCGCGGGTGTCGACGAGCGCACGCTGCGCGCACTGCCCGGTGTCGACTCCGTGGACGTGCGGGGCGACCGGGTGCTCGTGCGCACGAAGGACTCGGATGCCGTCGCGCGCTACCTGCTCACCGCGACCGACGCGCGGGACCTCGAGATCACCTCCCACAACCTGGAGGAGGCGTTCGTCGCGCTCACCTCCGACCCCGACCGGCGAACCGACGACGAAGGGCCCTCCGCATGAGCACCATCGCCCCCGCTCCCGAGCGCAGCGTCCCCGCGCTCGGCGGCTTCAACCTCACGTTCCTCGGCATCGAGTTCCGTCGCCGGATGCGCAACCGCCGCACCCTGGTCTTCACGCTCGTGCTGCCGGTCGCCCTGTTCCTGCTCGTCGGCATGCCCTACCGCGACCAGCCGCTCACGGCCACCCCGATCGCGCAGGGCGGGCAGAGCGTCGCCGCGTACATCCTCATCTCGATGGCCGTGTACGGCGCCATGGTGGCATCCACCTCGGCGGGCGGCGCGGTCGCCGTCGAGCGCGCGACGGGCTGGAGCCGCCAGCTGCGGCTGACGCCGCTGAACCCGGTCGCCTACATCGCGATCAAGGTGCTGTCGGCCCTCGTGCTCGGCCTCATCTCCGTGCTCGCGACGTTCGCCGCCGGCCTCGCCGTGGGGGTGCGGATGTCGCTGGCGGTCTGGATCCTGTCCGGCCTGACCGCGTGGCTCGGCTCGCTCGTGTTCACCGCCCTCGGCCTGTTCATCGGCTACCTCGTGCCCTCGGAGAACGTCATGCAGTTCCTCGGGCCGATCCTCGCCGTCCTCGCCCTGTTCGGCGGCCTGTTCACACCGCTGAACCAGTTCCCCGAGCTCGTGCAGGACATCGCCCGGTGGACCCCCGTGTACGGGCTCGGCGAGATCGCGCGGGCGCCGCTGACCGGCGAGGCCTTCGACGGCTTCGCCGTGCTCAACATCCTGGCCTGGCTCGTCATCTTCTCGGTGGGCGCGGCGCTCGTGTTCCGGCGCGACACGAAACGGGTCTGAGCATCGAAGGTATCCTCGCTCGCGTGGACGATCGGCAGCGCTTCCGGGGCATCGGCCCCGGCTCGCCGTCGCCGGGCGTCCGCGCGAGCCTGGTCAGCGTCGGGGCGCGCAAGTGGTACTTCGGCGCGCTGATCGGTCTGTCCTGGACCGTCAACATCGCCGTCGACGTCGTGCCGCACCTCGACCGCGCCGAGGTGGGCGTGTTCCTCGCGACCGTGATCGCGTTCGCGGTGCTGTTCGCCGTGATCCCGCCGATCAACTGGGCGCTGCCGTCCCGCATCCGGCTGCTGCTGCCGACCGGGCTGCTCGCGTTCTCGTTCGTGTTCTGGCCGCTCATGGGCCCGCACCTCTACTCGTTCTGGGTGTACGTCGGCGTGTGCGCGGCGATGAGCCTGGTCGGCTTCGGCGCGATGCTCGGATACGTGGCGGCGGTCACCGCCCTCACGATCGGGTTCGGCTGGCTGGCCGGGCTCGCCGGCGACGCGCTGTTCTACTACCCGGCGACGACCGCATCCGTGTCGCTCATGATGGCCGCGTTCGCGCGCGTGCTCGGCAGCATGAACCAGCTGCGCGCGACGCAGGCCGAGATGGCCCGGCTCGCGGTCGAGCAGGAGCGCACCCGGGTCGCGCGGGACATGCACGACATCCTCGGGCACTCGCTCACGGTGATCACCGTGAAGGCGGAGCTCGCCGGGCGGCTCGTCGAGTCCGACCCGCGCGGCGCCGCGCGCGAGATCGCCGAGGTCGAGGCGCTCGCCCGCGGGGCGCTCGCCGACGTGCGCACCACCGTGGCGGGCTACCGCGGGGTCAGCATCGCCTCGGAGCTGGCCAACGCCCGGCAGGCGCTCGAGGCCGCGGGCATCGAGCCCGACCTGCCCGGCACGGTGGACGCGGTCCCGGCCGAGCGGCGCGAGCTGTTCGGCTGGGTCGTGCGCGAGGGCGTCACGAACGTCGTGCGCCACTCGCGGGCGCGGCACTGCACCGTGCAGCTCGGGCCGGACTTCGTCGAGGTCGTGGACGACGGCCGCGGCGCGAGCGGGCAGCGCACCGGAACGGGCCTCGCCGGTCTCGACGAGCGCGCCACGGCGGCCGGCGCGCGAATGACGGCCGGCGCCCTGCCCGACGGCGGCTACCGGCTGCGGGTGAGCACGTGATCCGGCTGCTCGTGGCCGACGACCAGGCGCTCGTGCGCGGCGCGCTCGTCGCGCTGCTCTCGCTCGAGTCCGACATCGAGGTCGTCGCCGAGACCGGCCGGGGCGACGAGGTGGTGGATGCCGCGCTCGCGTCGCAGCCGGACGTCGCCCTGCTCGACGTGGAGATGCCCGGGCTCGACGGCATCGCGGCGGCGGCCGCACTCCAGCGGGCGCTGCCGGACTGCCGCGTGCTCATGGTCACCACGTTCGGCCGCCCGGGCTACCTGCGGCGCGCGATGCTCGCCGGCGCGTCGGGGTTCGTCGTCAAGGACACCCCCGCCCGTCAGCTCGCGGACGCCGTGCGCCGGGTCGCGCGGGGACTGCGGGTGGTCGATCCGGCGCTCGCCGCCGAGTCCCTCACGGCCGGCGACTCACCGCTCACCGAGCGCGAGGCGGACGTGCTGTCCGTGGCGCGCACGGGAGGCTCGGTCGCCGACATCGCCCGGTCGCTGCACATCTCCGAGGGCACCGTGCGCAACTACCTCTCGAGCGCGATCGGCAAGACGAACGCGCGCAACCGCGCGGATGCCGTGCTCATCGCGGAGTCGAACGGCTGGCTGTAGCGGCGACACCGTCACTCGACGTTCACGTGCAGTTTTGCGACACGCAATGTTTCGTGCATGTTACGGATCGGGTAGCGTGCTGTGCTTGTGCGTATGACCCGCGTCGCCGAGCACCCGCGACCCGACCACTTCCTCCTGCACTTCAGCGACACCCACCTCGTCGGTGACGGCACGCTCTACGACTCCGTGGACAGCGAGGCGCACCTGCGCCGGCTGCTCGAGGGCGTCGAGGCGGCGCACGGCCGCCCCGAGGCCATGGTGTTCACCGGCGACCTCGCCGACCGCGGCGAGCCCGAGGCGTACGACCGGCTGCGCCGGCTCGTCGAGCCCGTCGCCGAGCGCCTCGGCACCGAGGTGGTCTGGGTGATGGGCAACCACGACGACCGCGCCGCGTTCCGCGAGGGGCTGCTCGACCAGGCGGGCAGCGCCGCACCCGTCGACCGCGTGCACTGGTTCGGCGGTCTGCGCCTCGTCGTGCTCGACTCCACCGTGCCCGGGCACCACCACGGCCGGATCACCGGCGCGCAGCTCGACTGGCTCGCCGAGGAGCTCGCGACCTCGGCGCCGCACGGCACGATCCTCGCGATGCACCATCCGCCCGTGCCGTCGATGCTCGACCTCGCCATGACCGTCGAGCTGCGCGACCAGGCGTCGCTCGCCGAGGTGCTGCAGGGCACCGACGTGCGCAGCATCCTCGCCGGGCACCTGCACTACTCCTCCACGGCGCTGTTCGCGGGCATCCCCGTCTCGGTCGCGTCCGCGACGTGCTACACGCAGGACCTCACGGTCGCCGCGGGCGGCACGCGCCCCCGCGACGGTGCGCAGGCCTACAACCTCGTGCACGTCTACGACTCGACCGTGCTGCACTCGGTCGTGCCGCTCGGCGGGCAGGCCGCGCTGAGCTACTCCAGCCCGGCCGAGTCGGCCGCCGTGCTCGCGCGCGAGGGCATCGTCGTGCCGCCGTCGCGCGCGGCGCTCGTGCCCGCGGATGCCCCGCTCACCACCGCCGACCTGCTCGAGCCCGTCTCGGCCTGAGCGCGCCGCCCGGGCCCGCGACCCGCTAGCGCCCGCCGACCGCGAGCGGCGCGGAAGCGGCATCCGCGCGCTCCCACGGTGCGCGGATGCCGAAGTAGCGATCGAGGAAGCCGCGCACGAGCATCGAGCGCTCCTCGGCGGACACCTCCGGGAAGCTGCCGTCGTTGAGGCAGAACATGTCGTGGTCGCGCTTCGCGAGCAGGCGGTCCATCGCGGCGAGCCCCGCGCGCGAGGTCGTGTCGATGTACTTCACGCGCGCCGCGTCGTTGATGCTCGCCCGGCCCGTCAGCAGCGCGTAGTAGTGGTAGAGCGAGTTCGTCACCGAGATGTCGGTCGCGCTGCGGAACGGGCTCGCCGCGGTGCGCGCGAAGTCGACCGCGAACTCGGCCTCGAGCTCGCGCACGACGGCCTTCGAGAACGGCGCCGCGCAGTGCTCGAGGTGCCGCGTGATCGTGACCCCGTAGCGGTCCTCGATGAGGGCCCGGTTCACGCGCGCCGAGTTCTCGAAGCCGCTGCGGGTGCGGTCGGGCGCGCCGAGGCCGATGCGGGTCGTCGCCGGCACCCAGCGCGTGCCGCCGCCCGGTGTGAAGAACATCTCCGGCGCCACCGGCCGGCCGAAGAACATGTCGTCGTTCGAGTACAGGTAGTGGTCGGCGAGCCCGTCGATGCGGTGCAACTGGCTCTCGACGCCCTGCGAGTTGTGGGTCGGCAGCACGCCGCGGTCGCCGAAGAACTCCTCGCTGCGCACGATCGTCACCCGATCGTCCGCGGCCAGCCAGGAGGGCGCCGGCGAGTCGGTCGCGATGAAGACGCGGCGCACCCACGGGGCGAACAGGTGCACGCTGCGCAGCGCGTAGCGCAGCTCGTCGATCTGCCGGTAGCGCGCCGCGTGGTCGTCGCCCTCGCCGACGACGTAGCTCGCCATCCGCGCGGCTCTCGCGCGCTGGAACTCGACGTCGGTGCCGTCGACCCAGGAGAACACCATGTCGACGTCGAACGACACCCGGTCGCTCGTCGGGCGGAACATCGGCGCGATCGTGCGCCAGGTGCGCCCGTGCCGCACGACGGTCGTGAGCCGCACCTCGCCGCGCGGCAGCACGCGGCGGGTGAGCGCGTTCTCCACGGGCGGCTCGACGAGGTGGTCGTCCCAGCGCCAGAACTCGAGTTGCACGGCCTGCTTCGCACCGTAGGCGAGGCCGCCGACCGGCTCGACGCGCGGACGGAACAGACGGATGACGCGGGGCTTGCCGCGCTCCGCGAGCCGGCCGTCGGCGAGCGGCACCGCCGCCTGCCCGCGCGCCTTGGCGTAGAACGGCTCGTGACCGAGCGCGGCGACGAGGACGCCTCGCACGTGCCCTCGCTCGGCGGCGTCCACGGCGATCACCGGACGATCGCCCGAGCCCTCGACGAGCAGCAGCTCGATGCCGGCGCTCTCCAGCGCGTCGGCGACCGCGAGCAGGTCGGCGCGCGTCGCCTCGGCGGGCGTCATCGACCCGTTGACGAGGGTCAGGCGGCCCTTGCGGCGCACGAGCGTCGGACGGTGCGCCGAGGGATGCGCGGCGCGACCGCGCGGCGGCACCGCGGCCACGGGGCGCAGACCGGTGCGGCGCGTCGGCGTGCCGTCCTCGTCCGAACCCCGTGTCATCCGCCCATCGTAGGCACGCGGAGATTTCCGCGGCGTTTCGAGTACACCGGCCCGCGCCCGCCGACGCGGACCCGGGTCCTAGGGTGGGGACCGTGGACCCCGTCGATCGCTTCCGCGACCTGCTGCGCATCCCGACCGTGCACCCCGAGGCGGGCGGCGACTGGGCCGAGCACGAGCGCTTCGTGGCGCGCCTCGCCGAGCTCTATCCGGCGCTGCACGCGGCCCTCGAGCGCGAGCGCGTCGATCGCTCCGTGCTGTTCCGCTGGCGCGGCGCGTCGGCCGAGCGGCCGACCGTGCTCATGGCGCACTACGACGTCGTGCCGGCCGCGGGCGCCGAGGGCTGGACGCATCCGCCGTTCGCCGCCGACCTCGACGCCGCGGGCGTCATCTGGGGCCGCGGCACGATCGACGACAAGGGCGAGCTCGTCGCGATCCTCGAGGCCGTCGAGACGCTCGTCGGCGAGGGCTTCGTACCCGCCAACGACGTGTACCTGAGCTTCGGCCACGACGAGGAGAGCCACGGCACGGGGGCGCGCGCGATCGTCGACGAGCTCGAGCGCCGCGGCATCCGTCCCGCGCTCGTCGTCGACGAGGGCGGCGCCGTCGTCGACGACGTGTTCCCCGGGGTCGATCGGCCGATCGCGGCGATCGGCGTGAGCGAGAAGGGCATCGCCAACGTGCTGCTCACGGTCGAGCAGGACGGCGGCCACGCGTCCACTCCCCCGGCGATGGCCGCGACCGTGCGGATCGCGCGCGCCGTCGAGCGGCTCGAACGGCATCCGTTCCCGGCCCGGCTCGACCCGCCGGTGCGCGCCATGCTCGCGGGCATCGGGCCGCACGCGCGCGGCGTGCAGGGCTGGGCGTTCCGGCACCTCGGGCTCACCGCCGGGCTCGTCACGCGGCTCATGGCGCGGATGGGGCCGGAGACGCGCGCGATGGTGCGCACCACGATGGCGGTCACCCAGCTCGGCGGCAGCGCCGCGGCGAACGTGCTCGCCGAGCGCGCCACGGCCACCGTCAACGTGCGCATCGCGACGTCGTCGAGCCTCGCCGCGGTCGGGGCGCGCGTGCGGCGCGTCATCGACGACCCGCTCGTGCGCGTCGAGCTCGTGCACACGACCGAGCCGTCGCCGGTCTCACCCGCCGCGGGACCGGCCTGGGACGCCGTGCGCGGCGCGGTCGAGGCCGCGTTCCCGGATGCCGTGCCGGTGCCGTACGTGATGTTCGCCGCATCCGACGCCCGCCAGTTCACCCGCATCAGCGACCACGTCTACCGGTTCTGCGGGATGCGGATGACGCGGGCCGAGCGCGCCGGGCTGCACGCGATCGACGAGCGCGTCCGGGTGTCGAGCTGGCTGGAGACGATCGCGTTCTACACGGCGCTCGTGCGCGCGGTCTGACCCGCGCCGCGCGCCCGGCCCGGTGCGCGCGATCGCCGCGGCGGGAGACCGTTAGGCTGACGCCGTGAGCCCGGTCGCTGCTGCCTGTCCCCGTCGCGCGCGAGGCCGCGCATGACCCCGCCGATCATCGCCGACCCGACCGCTCTCGCGCTCGGCGTCGACCTCGGCGGCACGAAGGTCGAGGCGGCCCTCGTCGACCCCGACGGCGTCGTCGTGCCCGGCACCCGGTTCCGCGCCCCGACGGGCCGGGCGTCGTCGAGCGAGCAGCTCGCGGCGTCCGTGCGCGAGGTCGTCGGCGGCGCGCTCGCCGCACTGCCGGCCGGCTCCGTTCTACTCGGGGTCGGCATCGGCTCCGCCGGTCCGATCGCCGTCGACCGCGGACTCGTGTCGCCCCTCAACCTGCCGTCGTGGCGCGACTACCCGCTGCGCGACCTCGTGCTCTCGATCGTGCCGGACGGCACACCGGTCACACTGCGCATGGACGGCCAGTGCATCGCGCTCGCCGAGCACTGGGTGGGCGCCGGCCAGGGCGTCGACAACCTGATGGGCATGATCGTGTCCACCGGCATCGGCGGCGGGCTCATCCTCGGCGGCGTGGTCGTGCCCGGTCCGACGGGCAACGCGGGCCACATCGGCCACGTCGAGGTCGGCGGATTCGACGACGTCTGCGACTGCGGCGGCATCGGCTGCGTCGAGGGCATCGCCTCCGGTCCCAAGACCGTCGCGTGGGCGCGGCGCCGGGGTTTCACGGGTGCCACCGGCGAGGAGCTCGCGGCCGCATACGCCGCGGGCGACCCGATCGCGGCCGCCGCGGTCGAGCGCGCCGGCCGCGCGATCGGGCAGTCGATAGCGTCGGCGACCGCACTCGTCGACCTCGACGTCATCGCCATCGGCGGCGGCTTCAGCCACGTCACGCCCGACATCTTCGAGCACATCAACCGCGCGATCGCGGGGCGCGTGCAGTTCGGCTTCGTGACGAAGGCGCGCGCGGTGCCGTCGGCGCTCTCGGGCGAGGGTCCGCTCATCGGCGCGGCGGCGCTCATCCACCGCGCCGAGCACGTCGGCTAGTTCGAGCGGGCCCTCTCCCGGTCTGCGAGATCAGGGCGCGACGACATCCACCTTCAGACCGGTTCGCTTGTCCACGCCGTTCGCGTGGAAGACCTGATTGCCATCCTCCGGGTCGGTCACGTAGAACGAGGCGAAGGCGTGCGAGGCCGAGTACACCTTGATGCGGTAGTTGCCCTTCAGAACGTCGAAGTAGAACCTCGGGCCGGGAACGAGTGCGTACTTCTTGTCGGAGGAGATCGATTCCGCGCTGATGCGCACGTCGGTGCCCTTGACGGCCTTCCCGTTCTTCGTGACGGTCCCGGTGATACGGGACCGCTCCCCGATGACCTCGCGCACACCCGTGTGCTTCTCACCGCTGGCGAGCACGATCCTCTCAGCAGCCGCGAACGACGTCGCGTCACCCAACCACTCCGCGTGGAAGTACTTGGTGGAACCGCAACCGCCGTCGCACTGACGGTGCCCGACCGTGTCGCCGAACCTGATCGAGTAGGTGCCGGCAGCCGTCCCTGACAGGAAGAATTCGCCGGCGGAGTTCGTGCGCGTCGTATAGACACGGCCAGACGTGCTCTCGGCCTTCACGCTGATGCCCGCTCTCGCCGTCGCACCCTTCTGACCGATCAGGGACGCGACCACCTTGCCCGTGATCGCGGCGGAGGGCGCCGATGCGTTCGCGGCAAGCGCGCCCGGACCGATGACCAGCGCAGCGCCCGTCGCGAAGACTACAACTGCCGTTGCTGCTCGCCCATTCCCGAACAACCTCGGGCTGCTAACGATTCTCACAATCTCCTCTGTTCAATGTGTTTGTGTTTGTCTCTCGTTTATTTGACATCTCAGAATTTCGGCGCATTCGCTACCACCTGATCGAGCAAATCTCCGCCCCCATTATCGAGTGCATACGCCCAGTTGCCATTGCCGAAGGCGAATCCCCCGGGATAACCATCGTAGTGCGTAAACCGCTCATACCAGCCGTCGGACATTGATTCACTACCCTTCGCGATGATTACCTCGCGATTTTGAGCGGCCTGATCGTCGGTAATAGGTCCATACGCGTAAAGAGCGAGCAACTCCCCGCCGGCCTCGCCCCAACCGCACGCTAGCCCACCCAATCGCACGAATTCGCCCATCGGACCGTCTTCAGCGGCCACCTTCTCTTCGTAGGCATCCGACGTCAACGAGAGTCCCTCTGCCGCGTATACGGAACGCGTCTTCGCGTCCAGCAGGCCGTTGCATTGGTCTTCGTACGAGGGTGCTGCCACGGTTTGACTCGACGCCAATCCGGAATCCGCCCCCGTAGCGGTTATTGCATTCCGATTCGCGCACCCTGCGAGCGACGCTGCCGCCACCAAAAGAGCCGCTCCAACTGCGACACATCTACTAATCATGATTATCGTTCCCAGACACAAGCGTCGAGTCGAGAGCAAGATGCGCATAAGCGACCTCTACTCCGTCGCCACCGCCACCCTGCACGAGGTACACGCCGTGGCAGCTCGCCTCATTGTCTCGCACGAGCATCCCACCACCCTTCACGGCGTGGACCGCGTGCGTGACGCCACCGGAACCCCAGTCCCACCCGGAATGAGTGGACGGATGAGAAGCGGTGCCGCTGCAATAGAAGCCTTGCGTGCTTGTCGGACTGAGCGAACTAGCCCACGGTGGGTCGTAGTCCACTCCGGTTGGGTTAGGCACCGTTGCGCAGGCCCAAGCGCTCGCGCTAAGCGGAGCCGCCACGAATACTCCCACGAAGGCAAGTACTGCCGCGGCTGCGGCCACGGCGGTCCGTCGAAGCGATCGACGACCTCTAGTCGATATCCGAGAATAGTTCTCCATGCACGGAGCGTGGCACTCTCGTCACGGTTTGTCAGCCCCCATTGAGCAGTGGCCGCAGTTCCTGCCAACCTGCTCAGCGAACTGCAAAATCCCTCGCGTGCACCATCTGATTGTGATAAACGTTCGCGCCCAGGTCGACATGGCGGCGAGCGCACCCCTCCTTCGCCCGCTCGGCGATGAGTTCAGCGGCGGATGCGACTGCATTGCGCCGAAATTACCGGGTCGAAACAAGATGGCTTCGAGGTGCCGGTTCGCTGTGCTCCCGAACTCCTCGAGGATACCTCCCGGGAGAGGAAATCGCTGAAGTGGTCATCGAGGCTGACCGAGGTGTTCTGCGCCACGGGGCCAAGTTACCAAGTCCTGGTACTTCGCGTCACCGCGAATGTGTGCGCGGCGGATTTCGAGACGCCGGCTCGCTGCGCTCGCGGGCTCCTCAACCAGCGAGGCCGAAGAGCCCGCGCACGCGCGCCTCGTCGGAGTGCATCTGGGTGACGAGCGAGTCGATGCCGTCGAAGCGCTGCATGGGGCGCACGTAGTCCACGAAGGCGACCTCGACCGGGCGGTCGTACAGGTCGATCGCCACGTCGAACAGGTGCGACTCGACCTGCTTCTCGGGCACGCCGTCGAACGTCGGGTTGTTGCCGACCGACGTGACCGAGGGGTACGCGACGCCGTCGACGATCGTGCGCGTCGCGTACACGCCGTCGCGCGGCACGAAGCCCTCGAGCTGCGGGTCGAGGTTCGCGGTCGGGTAGCCGAGCTCGCGGCCGCGCTTCGCGCCGTGCACGACGATCGAACGGATGCGGTGCTCGCGCCCCAGCAGGTCGGCGGCGGCCCGCGCGTCCCCGGCGTCGAGCAGCTCGCGCACCCACGTCGACGACGCCCGCCGTGGCCCGCCGGGGGCGTCCCCGTCGACCTCGTCGATGACCTCGACCGTGAAGCCGCGCGTCGCGCCGAGCTCGCGGAGCGTGTCGACGGTGCCCGAGCCGCGAGCGCCGAACCGGAAGTCGGATCCGACGAGCACGACGCGCGCGTCGAGGTGCGTGATGACGCGATCGACGAACTGCTCGGGCGACTGCTCGCTGAACGCGCGATCGAACCGGAGCACGAGCGTCGCGGCCATGCCCTGGTCGGCGAGCAGGTCGAGCTTCTGGGTGTTGCTGACGAGCGGCAGCGGGCACGCCTCGGGCCGCAGCAGGCTGAGCGGGTTGCGGTCGAACGTCACGGCGACCGGCGCGAGCCCGCGCTCGAGCGCGACCCCGCGCAGCCGGGCGAGCACGCGCTGGTGGCCGATGTGCACGCCGTCGAACTTGCCGATCGTGACGGCGGTCGGTCCGAGGCCCGCGGGCGCCGCATCCGCTCCGGTGAGCACGATCACGTCAGTCTCCCGACGCGGCGGCGGCCGCGGCCGGCACCGGTCGCGTGCGGCGCAGCCAGAACAGCCCGACGACCGGCAGCACGAGCGGCACGAACGCGTAGTACATCCCGTACACCGACCACACCGTCTTCTGCGGGAACAGCGACGGGTCGACGACCGTGAGCGTGCCGACGACGAGCACGAACAGCAGCTCGAAGCCGATCGTGATCACGGCGACGCGCCACCACGACTCGCGCGGGATCACGAGGGCGACCGTCGCGACGATGTAGACGACCGCGGCGAGCGCGGACAGCGAGTACGGCAGCGGCGCGCGCTCGAAGTCGGTGGCGAGCTGCAGCACGCTCCGCCCGGTGGCCGCGATCGCGAGCAGACCGTAGAGCACGATGAGCACCCGGCCGAAACCGCGCGCTCGTCGCGACAGCTGCGGCGCCTGCGGCGGGGTGGGGAGCGCGCTCATCGGGACACCAGCGTACCGAGCGCGGAGCGTGCTCGCTGCACGGCTCACGCCCGCGGGCTCAGGCCTGCTGCACGGTCCAGATCTGCAGCATCCGCCAGAGCATGACCGCGACCGCGAGACTCGCGACGCCGAGCACGACGGTGCTCCACCGCCCGCGGTCGACGAGACCCCAGAGCACCGCGACCGGCGGCAGCAGGGCGGCCGTGACGAGGTAGATCCAGAACTCGACGAGGTCACCGGTCGGCGCGTTGCCGACGAGCGGGGCGACGATCGCGACCACGATCTGCACGACGAGCGCGAGCTCGACGAGCGCCGTCGCTCCGATCGAGATGTCGTCGGGACGGCGCCCCACGAGCCCGAGCACGACCGCGAGGAGGCCGACGACGACCGCGATGCCGATCTCGACGTAGGCGAGACCGGCGATCACTCGCGGTCCCGATCCGGTGCGGCGCTGCCGGACGCGGCCACGGGGAAGTTCGTCACGGCCCTGAGGCTATCGCCGCGGCGCTCGGCGATGCCCACGAGCACGCCGTCGGGGTCGATCGCCGCGATCGGTCCCGACTCGCCCGCCGCGGAGCCGATCGGCACGCGCTTGCCCTGCCGCAGCGCGAGCGCCTCGGCGTCGTCGAGCGCGCGGGTCGCGAACAGCGCGGACGCGACGGATGCCGGCTCCCGCAGCCGGGCGGCGAGGCCGTCGCCGAACGCGACCCGGCGGTCCGCATCCTCGACCATGGGCACGGCGTCCGCGACGTCGAACGGGCCGACCCGGTCGCGCCGCAGCGCGACGAGGTGCGCCCCGACGCCGGTCTCGTCGCCGGCGTCGCGCGCGATCGCGCGGATGTAGGTGCCGCTCGAGCACGCGACCCGCACGTCGACGTCGACCGTCGCATCCCCGCCGTCGGCACCGGGGCGCCGCACGCCGAGCACGTCGATCGACTCGATGCGCACGCGGCGGGCCGCGAGCTCCACGGTCTCCCCCGCGCGCACCCGGTCGTAGGCGCGCCGGCCGTCGACCTTGATCGCGCTCACCGCGCTCGGCACCTGGTCCCGGTCGCCGACCTGGCCCGCGAGCGCGGCCGTGAGCCGCGCGTCGGTGAGGTGCGCGGCATCCGTCGTCGCGGTCACCGCGCCGTCCGCGTCGTCGCTGTCGGTCGCGACGCCGAACCGGATCGTCGCCGAGTAGACCTTGTCGAGGCCGACGAGGTAGGTCAGCAGTCGGGTCGAGCTGTCGACGCCGAGCACGAGGAGCCCGGTCGCCATCGGGTCGAGCGTGCCCGCGTGCCCGACCTTGCGGGTGCCGAGCGCCCGCCGGGCGCGCGCGACGACGTCGTGGCTCGTGACGCCCCCGGGCTTGTCGACGAGCAGGATGCCGCTCGTCACGACCGGTCGCCCATGAGCAGGTCGAGCTTGTTCGGGATCGCGGTGTCGAGCAGCTCCCGCGCGGTCTCGGAGCCGTCGAACTCGTCGACCATCTGCAGTCCGATCAGCGTGTTGATGAGCATGCCGCCGGAGAGGAACTCCACGGCGCGCGGCGCGTCGAGGCCCGCGCGCTCGCGCAGGAAGCGGTACACCGACAGGAAGCCCTCGCGCGCGCACTCGCCGATCACGGGCTCCGCGCCGAGCACGAACGCGTGCATGAGCGAGAGCACGAGGCCGCGGCGGCGGCCGGCGATGGTCGCGTAGGCACGCCCCATGCGGTGCCCGATCTCGTCCGCCGGGCCCTCGAGCGCTCCCTCGAACGCCGTGATGAGCTCGTCGAGCGCGCGCTGCAGCACCTCGACGTAGAGCTGCTGCTTCGAGCCGAACATGCGCACGACGTAGGGCTGGCTGACGCCCGCCGCCCTGGCGACCTGGTCGGTCGTCGCCCCGACGTAGCCGCGGTCGCCGAACACGTCCATGGCGGCGTCGAGGATGAGGGCGCGCCGTTCGTCGGATCGCATGCGCGGGGCTGCGGAGGCGGATGCCGGGGTCATGCTTGACAGGTTATCAGCCGATTACTACAGTCGCGTCTTGTAATCATCCGATAACCACTTCTCCCGGAACGGAACCGCCCCGATGTCCACCGTCACCGCACCCGCGGCACCGCCCGCCGCATCCGCTCCGCACCGCCGCGCGCCGCTCTGGCTCGCGATCGTCGCGACCGCACTGCCCATGTTCATGGCCACGCTCGACAACCTCGTCATGACGAACGCGCTGCCCGTCATCCAGCGCGAGTTCGACGCGACCCTCGAGCAGCTGCAGTGGTTCATGAACGCCTACACGCTCGCGTTCGCCTCGTTCATCCTGTTCGCCGTCGCGCTCGGCGACCGGTTCGGACGCCGCCACGTCTTCGTCGCGGGCGTCGTCGTGTTCACGCTCGCCTCGGCCGCCGCCGCGCTCTCCAGCGAGCCGTGGCAGCTCGTCATCGCGCGCGCCGTGCAGGGCTTCGGCGGTGCGGCGATCATGCCGCTGTCGCTCACGCTGCTGGTCGGATCGGTTGGACCGGAGCGCCGCTCCATGGCGATCGGCATCTGGGGCGGCATCGCCGGCCTCGGCGTCGCCCTCGGACCGCTCATCGGCGGCGCCGTGCTCGAGGGCTGGAACTGGGAGGCGATCTTCTGGATCAACGTCCCGGTCGGGGTCGTCGGCACGGTGCTCGCGATCGTCGCGATCCCGAACTCGTTCGGCGCCCGGCTGCGCGCCGACGTGCTCGGGGTGCTCCTGGCCGGCATCGGCGTGCTCGCGGTCGTGTTCGGCATCGTCCGCGGCAACGACGACGGCTGGGACAGCCTCACCGTGCTCGGCTCGCTCGTCGGCGGCGCCGCGCTGCTCGGCGCGTTCATCCTCTGGGAGAGCCGCACGAGCGCGCCGCTGCTGCCGCTCGGCCTGTTCCGCGACCGCAGCTTCACGATCGCGAACGTCGTCGGCCTCGCGTTCAGTTTCGGCGCGTTCGGGTCGATCTTCATCCTCATCCAGTTCATGCAGGTCGTGCAGGGCACGACGGCGCTCGAGGCCGGCATCCGCACCATGCCGTGGACGCTCGCCCCGCTCGTCATCGCACCGCTCACCGGCTTCCTCGTGCCGCGCTTCGGCACCCGCGCGCTCATCGTCGCGGGGCTCACGCTGCAGGCCGGCGGCATGGTCTGGCTCGCGCTCGTGATGAGCGCCGACTCGACGTTCCTCGACATGCTCGTGCCGTTCATCATGGAGGGCGTCGGCATGAGCCTCGTCTTCGCGCCGAGCTCGACCGCCGTGCTCGCGAACATGAGCGCCGAGAACACCGCGAAGGCGAGCGGCACGAACTCGACGATGCGCGAGATCGGCACGGCGCTCGGCATCGCCGTGCTCACCGCGGTGTTCACGGGAGCGGGCGGCGAGCTCACGCCGACCGGCTACGTCGACGCCGCGGTGCCGGCCGTGCTCACCGGCGCCGGAGCGCTCGCCCTCGCCGCGATCGTCGCGCTGCTCCTCCCGCTCGGCCGCCCGGCGCCGTCGGTAGGGTGACGGATGTGCGGGTCGGGGTGATCGGAGCGGGCGCGATCGGCGGCACCATCGCCGCCCTGCTCGACCGCGGCGGCCACGACGTGACCGTGGTCGCGCGCGGGGCGAACCTCTCGGCGATCCGCGAGCGCGGCATCCGTCTCGGCGGCGCCGAGCCGCCCGCGGGCTGGGGCGAGCACACGGCGATGGTGACGGCGGTCGAGCGGCTCGACTCCCCCGCCGACCTGCTCGTGATCGCGACGAAGGCGCAGGATGCCGCCGCGGCGCTCGCGCAGAACGAGCGCGCAGCGGCATCCGCTCTCGTGCTCGTCGTGCAGAACGGGCTGGGCGGCACGGCGACCGTGGCGTCCGCCCTCGGCCGGGACGACATCGTGGGCGGGCTCGCCCTGTACGCCGCATCCCACCTCGAACCGGGTGCCGTGACGATCACGGCTCCCGGTGTGACGGTGCTCGGCGGGGCGGGCGCGGGCTCCGTCACCGCGACGCGGGCGGTGGCCGACGTGCTCGGCACCGCGATGCCCGTCGAGGTGGTGGCCGACTTCGCGGGCGCCCAGTGGTCGAAGCTGCTCGTCAACCAGGTCAACGCGCTACCCGCGATCACGGGCCTGAGCGTGCAGCAGGTCGTCGCGGACCCCCGCCTGCGCACCGTGCTCGTCGCGAGCATGCAGGAGCTCGTGCGCGTCGCCCGCGCGGGCGGGGTGCGCTTCGCTCCCGTGCAGGGGCTGAACGATCCGCTCGCGAGGCTGTTCGGCGCGCTCCCCCGCCGGGTCGCGGCGTTCCTGCCGCGGCTCATGGCGAGGCGGATGGGCGACGTGCCGAACCCCGGGTCGACGCTGCAGAGCATCCGCCGCGGCCAGCGCACCGAGGTGGACTTCCTGAACGGTCCGGTCGTGGAGCACGGCATCCGTCTCGGCGTCCCGACGCCGGTCAACGCGACGCTCGTCGCGATGGTGCACGAGGTCGAGGCCGGCGGCTTCCTGCCGGTCGAAGAGGTCGTCCGCCGCGTGATCGGGGCGGTCGACTAGGGTGCGTCTCCTAGTCGGTCCAGGCGATACACATTAGGCGCGGACGACGATCGACGCGGGTCCCGGCGCCGAGCGGCCGTCGGCGGTCGCGACCCACACCCCGGTCACGGTTCCCGCGTCGAGCTCGCGCAGATCGTCCCGCTCGAGGGCGTCGCCGTCCAGCACGAGCACGGCGTCCGCGGGCCCGGTGAGCCAGCGCGGCTCGATCCAGGTGCCGCGCTGCGCGTCGACGACGGCGGGCACGAAGGCGGTCGAGCCGCCGAGCAGGAACGGCTCCACGAGCGAACGCCGGAACGCGTCGTCGGCGAACGATCGCGGGAACCGCTCGTCCCCGTCCGCGCGCCCGCGGAAGCCGTCCATCGACGCGCGGAACACCGCGGCGCCCTGCTCGCCGAGCACAGCGGCGAGCTCGTCGGCGAACCGCCGCCCGGTGACGGGATCGTCCCCGTCGACGACCACGATGCGCCGGCCGCGCACGGGGCCGATCGACGCGGCGACGCTCTCGACCAGGGCGCGGCGCTCACGCGGCACGCGCACGACCGGCACGGCGGCGACCATCAGCAGCTGTCCGCGAACCGGCGGCGCGGATGCTCCGGGTCGCTCACGTCGAGCACGATGCCGATGCTCCGGCGCAGGGCGCGGTCCTCGTCCCGGCCGTGATCGAGCCATACCTGCACGTGCGAGCGCGTGAGGTTCGTCTCGTCACGCGCGACCGGTCCCGTGACGATCGTGACGGCATCCGCTGAGGCGCCGTCGAACGTCGACGCGACCGTGGCGGCGCGCCCGGCCGCGTCGATCGCGTCCGCGAGGTCGCGACCGAAGGCCGCGGACTCCGCGGGGTCGTCCGCGAGGATCGCGATGATCGCGCGATCCGGGTAGACGGTCGTGATCTCGGTCGCGAGCGCGTCGAGAACGTCCTGCTTCTGGGGTGCCCACCTGGCCATGCCCGTCACCCTACGCCGCCTCCGCGAACCGCCTCCGGGCTCGTTCCGCCGCGTCGCGCCCCGTCCTGTCCTGTCCTGTCCCGTCCCGTCCCGTCCCGTCCCGTCCCGTCCCGTCCCGTCCCGTCCCGTCCTGTCCTGTCCCAGAGCACTACCCCATTTCTCTTACTGGAGTTCGTGCTCGCGGGTGCACGAACTCCAGTAAGCGAAACGCGAACGCCTTCCTGAGACAGCCCGGCGATTTGGCCTGAGACAGCCCGGCGGTTTGGCCTGAGGCCTGAGACAGCCCGGCGATTTGGCGCCCCAAGGGCGAGCACGGATGCTGGACGCGTGAGCATCACGGAACCGGTCGGGGCGTGGTTCCACGCCTCCGGCCGCGACCTGCCCTGGCGCCGGCCCGGCTTCACGGCGTGGGGCACGCTCGTGAGCGAGTTCATGCTCCAGCAGACCCCGGTCGCCCGGGTGATCCCGAGGCTGGAGGCGTGGCTCGAGCGCTGGCCGACCCCTGCCGATCTCGCCGCGGCCCCCGTCGCGGATGCCGTGCGCGCCTGGGACCGGCTCGGCTACCCGCGCCGCGCCCTCAACCTGCACGCCGCGGCGGTCGCGATCACCGAGCGGCACGGCGGCGTCGTGCCCTCGGACGTCGCCGAGCTGCTGGCGCTGCCGGGGGTCGGGGACTACACCGCGCGGGCGGTCGCCGCCTTCGCGTACGGGCACCGGCATCCGGTCGTCGACGTGAATACCCGCCGGGTGATCGCGCGCGCCGTGCACGGCCGCGGCGAACCGGGGCCCGCGCACAAGCGCGACCTCGCCGACATGGCGGCGCTGCTGCCCGCCGATCCGGCCGCGGCGAGACTCACGAACGTCGCGATGATGGAGCTCGGCGCGCTCGTCTGCACGGCGCGGAATCCGCGCTGCGACGCGTGCCCTATCGCCGGCCGCTGTGCCTGGCGCGCCGCCGGCCGGCCGGCCTTCGCGGGCGTCCGCGCGCCCGTGCAGAAGCGGTTCGAGGGCAGCGACCGTCAGGTGCGCGGCCTCATCATGCGGGAGCTGCGCGCGAGCGACCTTCCCGTCGCGAGCGCCGAGCTCGCCGCGGTGTGGGCGGATGACGCGCAGCGCGAGCGCGCGCTCGCCGGCCTTCTCGCCGACGGCCTCGCGGTCGGCGACGCGGCGCTCGGCTACACGCTGCCGACCGGCTAGCGCGCGACCCGCTTCGCCTTCGACGTCTTCACGATCGTCGAATAGCCGGTCTTCTTGCCCGTCACGGTGAGCGTGATGCGGTGCCCGGCATCCGCCTTCTTCAGCAGGTACGCCTTCTTCGTCGCGTGGGCGATGGGCGTGCCGTCGCGCGACCAGCGGTAGCTGAGCGTCACAGCCGCCGGCTTCCAGGCTGTGACCTTCGCGGTGAGCCTCCTGCCGACGCGCAGCGTGCCGCTGACCTTCGGTGTCGGGGCCGACGACAGCTTGTAACACTCGACGTCGTGGTCGAACCCGCCGCTGACGTACTGCGTGATCTCGAGCCGGCCCGACGGCGTGAACGAGGCGAGGCCGCACGCCCGCACCGCGGCCGAGCGCGACACCGGCCCGAGCGCACGCCAGCTCGGCAGCGCGGCGAGTCGGCTCGACGCGGGCACCGCGCCGACGACCTCGGCCCAGTGCGCGGGCGTCGAGTAGATGCCGACCGTCCCGCCGGTGCTCGTGAGCGCCGCCGTCATGCCCTCGAGAGCGGCGCGGTTCGCGACCCGGTCCGCCTGCCAGGTGTTCGCGGTCTCGACGTCGAGCCACCACCTCGTTCCACGCCCGGCGGCCACGCCGCGCGCGGTGGCGTCGTCGCGCGCGATCGAGTAGCCGTAGACGTAGGCGCACGCCGCGCTCGCGTCGTGCGCGCACGCGCCGTAGGGGTTCGCGACGGACACCGGCTGCCGCGGCACGTTCCCGGCGGCGGGCTGGGTCACGTTCCCGTCGGGCCACCAGACGCCCGCGAGCGCCGGGTTCGCCGTGTTCAGGTAGTAGGCCACGGCGGGCTGACGGATGCCGCCGGGCGCGCCCGCCGCCCACCCCGCCTGGGCGCCGAGACACGGGTTCGTCGTCGTGGCGATGCCGGCGTTGACGCCGACGACCACGAACGATGCCCCCGGGGGCATCAGGCCGAGACCGGCGCCCGTGCCGTTCGCGGAGCACTGCGGTGCCGAGACGTCGGCGCCGGCCGGATTGGTCGCGGCGGATGCCGGGGCTGCCGATGCCGCCACGATCGTGGCGGCGGCGAGAACGGAGACGATGGGCAGGAGAGCGGAACGAAGGTGCATGGCCCGGCCAGTCTGCGTGCCGTCGCGAGCAGCGTCAATGCTCCAACTCTGGAGCATTGACGATACGGCACACTGGGTGTCATGCCGGAGCTGCCCGAGGTCACCGCCCTCGTGGCCGACCTGTCATCGCGCCTGATCGGACGCCGCATCCGTCGCCTGCAGCTCGTCTCGTTCGCCGCGCTGAAGACGTTCGATCCGCCGGTCTCGGCACTCGACGGGGGCACGGTCACGGGCGTCGACCGTCACGGCAAGTACCTCGACGTGGTCGTCGCGGGCGTCGCGGGCGACGAGCTGCACCTCGTGTTCCACCTGGCGCGTGCCGGCTGGCTGCGCTGGCGCTCCGCCGCGCCGAGTCCGATCCGCGGCTCGAAGGGCCCGATCGCGGCACGCCTCGAGCTCGAGCCGGATGCCGCGGCCGACCCCGCCGCGCCCGCGGGCAGGGGCGGCGACGGCTTCGACCTGACCGAGGCGGGCACGAAGAAGAGCCTGACGATCCACGTCGTGCACGCTCCCGCCGACGTCGAGCGCATCGCGACGCTCGGACCCGATCCGCTCGATCCGGCGTTCACGGTCGACGTGCTCGCCGGCATCCTGCGGGCCGCCGGACGTTCCCAGCTCAAGGGCGTGCTGCGCGACCAGCGCCGGATCGCGGGGATCGGCAACGCGTACTCCGACGAGATCCTGCACGTCGCGAAGCTCTCGCCGTTCGCCCGCGCCGCCGAGACGGATGCCGCCCACCTGCACGCCGCCATCCGCCAGACCCTGCACGGTGCGATCACGCGCGCCGACGGCCTTGCGGCGAGCGAGCTCAAGGCGGAGAAGAAGTCGAACCTGCGGGTGCACGGCCGGTTCGGGCAGGCGTGCCCGGTGTGCGGCGACACCATCCAGCAGGTGATCTACGCCGACTCGACGTTCCAGTACTGCCCGACCTGCCAGACCGGCGGTCGCAAGCTCAGCGACCGCGTGATGGACCGCCTGCTCAAGTGACGACGCGGGTGCGCCGGGATGCGTTCGCGATCCCGCCGTCTCATCGAGCGCGCTCAACCATCCCGGGATCGCGTCGATCACTGAATCGCCGTGGGTCACCTGCACGTCCAGCCGATTGACTCCGCGCTGCGCAACCGCGATCGGCACGTCCCACGAGTCGTGCAGCGTTTGCGCATGCTCGGCTCCGGCGACCTCGATCGTCTGATACGACGTCAGCGACTCGGCGCGGACGACCGAGAACCCCTGCGCCGGGAGCGCGACGATGGTCAGCCACTCGTCCTCGGACACGTACCAGGTGCAGCTCGTGTTCCTCACCTTCTTCACGGCAGTCCGGTAGACGGGCGACGCCGTCAGGCACGCCGACGAGCGCCTCGGTGAGGGTGCGCGAGCGGCGGCCGGATGTTCGGCACGCGGGTGTTCCATGAGCGCCCGGTCGCGCCACACGGGATCTGGCTCGATCCGCGTCGCGCGGTCCGCGGCCCCTCGGCGGCGAGGAAGCCGGTGTCGACGAGTAAGCTCGCATGCGGTGCAGCGCTGTACCGGGGTTGAGGTCGAGCTCGGCGACGATCTCGCCGTTCGTGGGACGCTATCGCGGTGACCGACACGACGACGGATGCCGCCCCGAGCCTGTGGCGCCACCGCGCCTTCCTCACGCTCTGGTCGGGCCAGTCGGCGAGCGCGATCGGCACCCAGCTCGCGGGTCTCGCCATCCCGACCCTCGCCGTCACCGTGCTCGCCGCGACGGAGTTCCAGGTCGGCCTGCTCGGCGCGCTCGAGACCGCCGCCTTCCTCATCATCGGCCTGCCCGCGGGCGCCTGGATCGACCGCTGGCGCAAGCGCCGCGTCATGCTCGGCGCCGACCTGGTGCGCGCGCTCGCACTCGCGACGATCCCGCTCGCCTGGTTCGCCGGCGCGCTCACGATGACCCATGTGCTCGTCGTCGCCGCGGTCATCGGATGCGCGACCGTGTTCTTCGACGTCGCCTACCAGAGCTACCTGCCGGTGCTCGTGCCGCCCGCGACGATCGGCGACGCGAACGGCAAGCTCGAGGCGACGCAGCAGCTCGCCCGCGTCGTCGGACCGGCGGCGAGCGGCGCGCTTCTGGCCATCGTGCGGCCGGCCGTCGTCATCGCGATCGACGCCGTGAGCTACCTGCTGTCGTTCGTCGCCCTCGCGCTCATCCGCGACGACGAGCGGCCTACGCCGCGCGAACACCGCCGGCCGCTGCCGGTCGAGATCCGCGAGGGCGCGGCGTTCGTGATCGGTGAGCCGCTGCTGCGCCGCATCGTCGCATGCACCGCCACGAGCAACCTGTTCTCGACGATCGCCACGGCCCTGCTGCCGATCGTCGTGCTGCGCGAGATCGGGCTGAGCACCGCACTCTGGGGCGTCGCGATCTCCCTCGGCGCGATCGGCGGACTCCTCGGCGCGACACTCTCGGCGCGCATCGCACGGGTGCTCGGCGAGGGGCACGTCATCCCGGTGTCCGCGATCGTGTTCGGGGTGGCATTGCTGCCGCTCGGGCTGCTGCCGTGGCTCACGGCGCCGCTCGCGTTCGTCGTGCTCGCGGTCGCCGAGTTCGCGATCTCGTTCAGCGTGCTCGTCTACAACATCGCCCAAGTCACGTTCCGTCAGCGCATCTGCCCGCCGGCGCTGCTCGGCCGCATGAACGCGTCGATCCGCTTCGTGGTGTGGGGCGTCATGCCGATCGGCGGGCTGCTCGCGGGCGTGCTCGGCGCCACCCTCGGCGCACACGCCGCCCTGTGGATCGGCGCGGTCGGCACGCTGCTGCCCGCGGTCTTCGTCGTGTTCTCGCCGCTGTGGCGCATGCGGGACCTGCCGCGGATCTCAACGACGCCGCGCGCACAGGACCCGCAAGCACAGGACTGACCAGTACGGGGCTCACGCGCGCCACCCGGTCGTCGGATGCCCGCCCAGTCCGCCGCTCGCCCCGATGCGCGCGAGCTGCACCGCGTCGATCGCGGGAGCGTCCCGCGCCAGCAGGAACGTCATCCGTGCTCCCGCCGGGCCGAACTCGGTGATGTCTCAGGGAATCGTGATGTGGATATTCGAGCCGTTCATGTGGAATACCCGATTCCCATCAGCTGGGTCGATCACATAAAACGTGGCGAAGGCGCCCACCGTGGAACGTACCCGTAGTCGGTAGTTTCCCGCATTGAAGTAGAGGTGATATGTCCCACCCACGAACTTTCCAGTGATGGGCTTATCCGCATCGAATGCTTCGAGAGCCACGTTGTCGGACGATTTGGCCGGACGACCGTTCACATAAACATGCCCGCTGATCGATGATGCCACACCGATGACCTCACGCACTCCGCTGTGCTTCTCACCCGCTTTCAGGGTGATCGTATCCGACGATCTGAACGATGTGTTTCCTCCAAGCCACTCCGTTCGATAATGCGCGTTAGTGGGCGCCTCGCTGTATCGAATGAGACCGCGCGGATCGCTGAACTTCAGCGCATACGTGCTAGGCCTCAGGTTGTCGAGAACGAACGTGCCATGCGAGTTTGTAATTGTGCTTGCGGTCACACCCTTGGCGCTTTTCGCCCACACACTGACTCCCGACTGCACGCCATGCAGGCCGACTACCCTGCCGGTGATGGCCGCGCTGTCAGCACTCGCAAATGCGGCAGGAACGGCAGGTATTGCGACCGTCGCGGCCAGTGAGAGGGCGATTGCAGATGCGAATCTCCACGGGCGTCTCCCATGCCGGCCCTGCTGTACAAATGATCGCAATCTCATTCGAACCTCCTCCGAGTCGCGGCCGAAACGGGAGTCATTGCGATACGCTCGCTGCTCTCTCGGCCACGATCGACAAGTAATCCTTCGAGTCGCACGCGTCCTGAAACATGTACACGGCAAATCCGTCACCAAAAGCAAACCGCGATTTACCTTGATAGACGGAGTCGGTCAACTCATAGGTGTCATATTCAACCGCTCGAGACACAGGGGAAACGAGACCGAGCTGATCGCGATAACTGTCCGCGACTTCCGCATCG
The DNA here is from genome assembly GCF_030345695.1 of Galbitalea sp. SE-J8. Classification (GTDB taxonomy): domain Bacteria; phylum Actinomycetota; class Actinomycetes; order Actinomycetales; family Microbacteriaceae; genus JAUASV01. The sequence continues at coordinate 133,531 of NZ_JAUASV010000006.1, forward strand.
AGGTGCCCGTACGCAAAAGCCAGACATTGGTCGGCGAGTGACTCTCCGATCCATCCGCACGCTATTCCGTCGCGCCCCCCAACGTCTGCCAAGAACCCGCTCCGGTTAAGAGCGTCCGCACTGTACGTGGCGCCAGCATCGCGATATCCCTGTGCGGCAAGCTCAGCTACTGCATCTTCGCCGAGCAGACCCGCACAGGTCATGGCGATTCCCGATGCGGCGGGGGTGGGAGGGGGCGTGTCACTCTCGCTTGGCTGACTCTTCGACGGTGAGGACGTGGGAGTGGGCTCAGCCGTGGCACTCGCCCGCGGGGAAACAGTAGGCGCCCCGTCGCTACCCTCACTCAGGGCATCCGAACGACCAGCACACCCCGAGAGAGCAAGAACTATCAACGCGGTAGCCCCCAAAACGCGAGCACCCGCCGCACTATCTTGCATATTATCAGCCCCTTAGGCGATAGGAATTTGCATTGACAACGTCAAGCAAATCAAGCAGTTTCCCGCAGTTCGTTGATTCGGTCACGGGAGACGCATCGTCTGTTGTTGTGCGTATTTCTGACGGGCGTGCTTGCGCCGCGCACCCTGTCAGGACAATTGCCAACAGAGCCATTGCTCCGACCAAGCCCGCGTTCACGTCATCACCAGTCGCCGTCGTAGGTGACGCTTCTCGCTTTCAAGTAAGCTTTTGAATTGAAGAAATCAGCATCCCAGTCACGCGTCTCCGAATCTTGCACGGCGTAGACATCGAAATTCGCTGTCGTCCCGCTGTACCAGTCCCAGCCGGTATGATTCGAGCCGATGTAGTCGCCGTTTCGGGCGTAGACACCGTCTGTGCAATAGGCGCGGCTCCAGTGGATGTTCGGGTCGTTCACGCTCCAAGGGGTTCGGTAGACAAGGTCTGGGCCCGTCGACTCATTGTGAGCAACCGAACACGTTTGAGCTGAAGCTTCCGACGTGCTCAGCAGCGACGCGGCCATGGCGAGCGCACCATTCGTCTGTGGCAGGGACGTTACGCGGCGGCGGGTAGCTTCGCAAGCGCTCACTTTTAGGACCCAGACGGCGTCAGGAAGCGGTCGGTGCGAGAACGACCGGCCAGACCCGGCTAGACCGGCCCGGTGTCAATCCTCGGCGTCGTCGAACTCGCGCGGCTTGACGTACGGGTCCGCGTCGCCCGCGTACCGCGCGCCGGCCCGGGCGGCCTCGACCGCCGAGTCGCGCTCGCGGGCCTGTGCGAGCAGTCCCTCGATGAGGTTCGCGTTCTCGGGGATCGCGTCGGGGATGAACTCGAGGCTCGGAGTGAGGCGCGAGGTGATGTTCTTGCCGACCTCGGTGCGCAGCATCCCGGTCGCAGACTTCAGCGCCGCCGCGGAGTCCGCGCGCTCCTCGTCGGTGCCGTAGACCGTGTAGAACACGCTCGCGTGCTGCAGGTCGCCCGTGACGCGCACATCCGTGATCGTCACGAAGCCGAGCCGCGGATCGCGGATGCCCTTCTCGAGTCGCCGGGCGACGATCTCGCGGATGCGGTCGGCCAGTTTGGCCGCCCGGTCTCCCTGTGCCATAGCAATTCCTTTACGTGAGGGGAGGGGCCCCGCTCTCACCCTTCCGGCGAGAGTCGGGGCCCCGAAACGACCCGGATCAGACCCGCGGCTTCTCCTTCAACTCGATCGTCTCGATCTCGTCGCCGATCTGGATGTCGTTGTACTTGCCGAGGCCGATACCGCACTCGAAGTCGGTGCGCACCTCGGTGACGTCGTCCTTGAAGCGGCGCAGCGACTCGATGGCCAGGCCGTCGGCGAGCACGACGCCGTCACGGATGACGCGCGCCTTCGCGTTGCGCGTGATCGTGCCGCTGCGCACGTAGACACCCGCCACGTTGCCGAACTTCGACGAGCGGAACACCTCGCGGATCTCGGCGAGACCCGACTGCACCTCCTCGTACTCGGGCTTGAGCATGCCCTTGAGCGAGTTCTCGATGTCCTCGATCGCGGAGTAGATCACCGAGTAGAAGCGGATGTCGACACCCTCGCGTCCGGCGCGCTCGCGCGCCTTCGTGTCCGGGCGCACGTTGAAGCCGACGATGATCGCGTTGTCCACGGTCGCCAGGTTGACGTCCGACTCGGTGATCGCGCCGACACCACGGTGGATGATGCGCAGCTGGACGCTCTCGTCGACCTCGAGCTTGAGCAGCGACTCCTCGAGCGCCTCGACCGCACCGGAGACGTCGCCCTTGATGATGAGGTTGAGCGCGTCGACCTTGCCCTCCTCGAGGGCGCGGGTGAAGTCCTCGAGCGAGATGCGCTTGCGGGCCTTGGCCAGCTGGGCGTTGCGCTCGACGGCCTCGCGCTTCTCCGCGATCTGACGCGCCGTGCGGTCGTCCTCGGTCACGATGAACGTGTCGCCGGCGCGCGGGACGCTCGACAGCCCCTGCACCTGCACCGGCCGGGACGGCAGCGCCTCGAGCACGGCGTCACCGTTCTCATCCGTCATGGCGCGCACGCGACCGTAGGCCGTGCCCGCGACGATCGCGTCGCCGACGTGCAGCGTTCCGGACTGGATGAGCACGGTCGCGACCGAGCCGCGGCCCTTGTCGAGCTTCGCCTCGATCGCGACGCCACGGGCCTCGCGGTCCGGGTTCGCGCGCAGGTCGAGCCCGGCATCCGCGGTGAGCAGCACCGCCTCGAGCAGCTCGTCGATGCCGATCTTGTTGATCGCCGACACGTCGATGAACATCGTGTCGCCGCCGTACTCCTCGGCGACGAGACCGAACTCGGTGAGCTGCTGGCGCACCTTGGCGGGGTTGGCCCCCTCCTTGTCGATCTTGTTGACCGCGACCACGATCGGCACGTTCGCCGCCTGCATGTGGTTCAGCGCCTCGACCGTCTGCGGCATGATGCCGTCGTCGGCCGCGACCACGAGGATCGCGATGTCGCTGACCTGCGCGCCACGGGCACGCATGGCGGTGAACGCCTCGTGACCAGGGGTGTCGATGAAGGTGATGGCGCGCTCGACGCCCTCGTGCTCCTTCCACACCTGGTAGGCACCGATGTGCTGCGTGATGCCACCGGCCTCGCCCGCGACGACGTTGGTCTGACGGATGGCGTCGAGCAGCTTCGTCTTGCCGTGGTCGACGTGGCCGACGACGGTCACGACCGGCGGACGCGGCTGGAGGTCCTCGTCGTCGTCGACCTCGTCGAGGTCGATGTCGAAGCCCTCGAGGAGCTCCTTGTCCTCGTCCTCGGGCGACACGATCTGGATCTGGTAGCCGAGCTCCTCGCCGAGCACCTGGAAGGTCGACTCGTCGAGCGACTCGGTCGCGGTCGCCATCTCACCGAGGTGGAACAGCGCCGTGACGAGTGCACCCGGCTGCACGGAGATCTTGGTCAGCGTCTCGATCTTGTCGGCAAGGTCGCTGATCGACGCACCGCGACGCAGCCGGATGACCGCGCCGTTGCCGCGCGGGATCGCGACGCCACCGAGCTGCGGGGCCTCCCGCATCTCGAACTCGGCGCGCTTCGTGCGCTTCGACTTGCGGGCCTTCGACTTCTGGCCGCCGCGACCGAACGCGCCGGCCGTGCCACCGCCGGGGCCGCGGCCACGACCGCCGGCACCGGCCGGACGGGGCGCGCCGAAGCCGCCGCCGGGCGCACCGCCCGGACGGAAGCCGCCGGCGCCGCCGCCGGCACCGGGACGGCCGCCGCCGCCGGGACGACCGGCGCCGCCCTGGCCGGGGCGCTGGCCGAAGCCGACGGGGCGCGGACCCTGGCCGGGACCGCCCG
>NZ_JAUASV010000007.1 GCF_030345695.1 Galbitalea sp. SE-J8
TCAACGACTCCGAAGAGCCGACGAGGATAATTTGGCATATGACATAGTGCACGCTGTTGAGTTCTCAAGGATCGGACACACCCGCCCCCACACGTCACCGCGCAGGCCCTCGGGGCTGATCTCACATCTCACGATGGACCGTGGGGCATCCGTCCTCGCCGAAGCGTGCGGGATGCCCACGGATTTTCATCGTGTTCGTCGCAGGGTCTCGACCGGGGGCTCGGCTTGGTCTTCCACAGAAGTGGGAGCGCTTGGCGTTCCTGATCGATCCGCTTGAGGCTCGGCCCGCTTCTTCTGCGTTCCGCACCGTTTGGGCGACGGGTGATTACATTACGCGGAGGTTTCGGCTCGTGCAAATCGGCGCGTGCAGCCCGGGCGTGTCGCCCGCCCGAGGCCCGGATTCGCGCGGCTCAGTCGTCGTGACGGGCCTGGGCTGCGCGACGACGCTCCTCCATGAGCCAGGCCGGCGGCGCCTCGAGCAGCGCGCGGATCTCATCCGTCGTCATGACGTCCGGCTGACCGTGACGCGCGAGGCCCGAGTTCGAGATGCCGAGTCGGCGCGAGACCTCGGACCGGGGATGGGGTCCGTCGGCGCGTAGCGCGACGAGCCACTGGGGCGGGTTCGCGGTCAGAGTGTTGAGCTCGTCGCGGGAGACGGGCCCGGCACGGAACGACTCCGGTGCCGCCGGCAGGTAGATGCCGAGCTTCTTCGCCGCCGTCTCGGGCTTCATGGTCTGCGTCTTCGGCGGCTTGGGCTGCTGGCGGCGGTCTTCGCGCGGGGCGATGCCCTCGGTCGCTGCGCCGGACTGGTCGGTCATGCGGCCCAGGCTAGCCTGACAGCCATGTCCGCCCCCCTCGTCGTCGCCTTCGTGCCCGGCGTCACCCCCGACAAGTGGGAGCGAGTCTGGCGGGAGCGGATGCGGCGGCATCCGCTCGAGCTGCGCGCGCTGGAGCAGCCGGCGGCGCTCGACGCGCTGCGCGACGGGTCGGCGCACCTCGCCTTCTTGCGCGACGTCGGGCGCGACGACGAGTTCCACGCGATCCCCCTCTACCGGGAGCAGCCGGTCGTCGTGGCGCCGAAGGACTCGCCGGTCGCCGCATTCGACGAGCTGGTGCTCGCGGATCTCGCGGGCGAGCCGCTGGTCGAGGGTTACGAGCCGGCGATGACGCTCGAGCTCGTCGCCGCGGGCACGGGACTCGCCGTGCTCCCGATGTCCCTCGCGCGCCTGCACGCCCGCAAGGACGTCGTGGCGCGCCCGGTCGCCGACGCGGCCGACACGGGCATCGCACTCGTGTGGCCGGTCGAGCGCGCACACGAGCTCGCCGACGCGTTCATCGGCGTGGTTCGCGGCCGTACCCCGAACTCCTCGCGCTGAGCGACGCAGAGCTGAGCTGAGCTGAGCTGAGCCGAGCAGCGCTGCGCAGTGCCGAGAACGGGGCTCAGAGCGGATTCGCGCCGCCCTCGGGCCCGTGACCGACGCGCTGCTCGGCCTGGGTCTGCGCCTCCGGAGAGGCGATCGCGGCCTCCGTCTCGGCGAACGGCGGCACGCCGTTCAGGGCGGCACCGGCCTGCGCCTCGCGACGCCGGCGTCGCTCCTCGGCGCGCTCGTCCGTGGTGGCGAAGGTGGTCTCGTGCTCTCGTTCGCGCTTGTCGTGCGCCATGGGCGGTCCTTCCGACCGTCGCGACGCTACGCGCGCCGGCGGCACGCGGCATCCGTTCGCACCCGACGCTCAGGGCGTTGGGTGCCGGCGGACAACGACGGCGGCGGGCGACGGATGCCGGCGGGCGACGCCGGCGGCATCCGTACGATGGGCGGGTGACGATCACCGCCGCGGCCGACGGGTCCGCCCTGGGCAACCCCGGACCGGCCGGCTGGGCCTGGTACATCGACGAGGAGCACTGGGCCGCGGGCGGGTGGCCGCACGCGACCAACAACCGCGGCGAGCTGACGGCGGTGCTCGAGCTGTTCCGCGCGACGGCCCACACCGGCGAGGATCTGCACGTGCTGTGCGACAGTCAGTACGTCATCAACTGCATCACGAAGTGGATGCCGGGCTGGAAGCGCAAGGGCTGGCGCAAGGCCGACGGCGCACCGGTGCTCAACGTCGACCTGCTGCGGGAGCTCGACGCCGCGATCGAGGGCCGCGAGTACCGCTTCGAGTGGGTCAAGGGACACGTCGGCCACGTGCTCAATGAGGCAGCGGATGCGCGCGCCCGCGCGGTCGCGGAGGCGTACCGGGCGAAACGCGACATCCCGACCGGCCCGGGCTTCGGCGCCGGCGCCCCGGAGCCCCCGGAGCTCGCGGCGGCGGAGCTCGACGCGGTCACGGGCGACGACAACGGGTCGCCGACGGCGGATGAGAGCGGCGCGGATGAGAGCGGCGCGGAGGAGGGCGGCGCGGAGGAGACCGATCCGACGGACGCCGTCCTCGACGCGGACGACGCGCTGTTCACCCTCGAGCCGGACCTGCACGAGGTGACCGTGCTGCTCACCGACGAGGAGTGGGCGCGGCTCACCGCGCAGGCGCGCAGCGCGGGCGTGAGCGTCGAGGAGCTCGTGCGCTCCCGCATCGGCGCGTAGCCGGTCCGCGCGCGGGTGCCGCGTGTAGCCGGTCCCCGCGCGGGTGCCGCGTGTAGCCGGTCCCCGCGCGGGTGCCGCGTGGCGCCGCGCGCGGGTGCCGCGCGGCGCCGCGCCCCGCGGCTGACTGTTGTTCCGGAGCGGTTCCGTCGCGCCCGGTGCCGGCCGCACACTGAACGCATGCCGCTGCTCGACGAGGCCCCGCCCACATCCGTCGCCCGCACCCTCGGCCGCCTCGCCGCCGGCGGGGTGCTCGTGCTCGCCGGGATCACGCACCTCACGGTGGCGCGTCGCGCGTTCCGCGCCCAGGTGCCCGACTGGGTGCCGATCGACCCGGATGCCACGGTGCTGCTCTCCGGCGTCGCCGAGATCGCGCTCGGCTCGGCGCTCGTCGGGTTGCCGACGCGGCGCGTGCCCGTCGGCTGGGCGGCCGCGGCGTTCTTCACGGCGATCTTCCCCGGCAACGTCTCGCAGTTCGTGCACGGTCGCGACGCGTTCGGACTCGACACCGACGCGAAGCGGCTCGCCCGGCTGCCGTTGCAGGCGGTGCTCGTCGCGGGCGTGCTGTGGGCGACCGGCGCGTGGCGGGATCGGCCTCGCCGGTCGCGCTGACCACTCCTCCCCAGCCACCGGGGCGCGCGGAGTGCACCCCGGCGCACGCGGAGGCGTCCGGCGGCGCGCACGCTGGCGCGCATGACGATCCCCCGCTACGACGACACCATCGACTCCCCGTTGCGCACCGGCGAGAACATCCTCGACCGCGTGCACGACCTCATCGGACCGGCCTGCCGGGCGCAGACCTGGTTCCTCTTCGTCGACGACGACGACGTGCAGCTGCCGCTGCTCATCCCCATCGACGACGTGCCCGAGGACGCCGCGGTCGACGCGACCGGCGCGGCCATGGCCTCGCTCTGCGATGCGGCGGGCGCTGCGGCGATGATCGTGGTGATCGAGAGTCCCGGCACGCACGAGCTGACGGATGCCGACCGGGCCTGGGCGCGCGTCGTGCGCGATGCGGCGCTCGCCGTCGACGTCGAGCTGCGCGCCCTGCTGCTCAGCCACGACCACGGCGTGCGGGCGCTCGCGCCCGACGACCTGTTGTAGCCGGCGACCCTTCGCCGCCCGAGCGACTCCCCGCGCTCCGCTGGTCGACGAGCGCGCGACCCCCGCCGGTCGGGAGCGCGCAACCCCCGCCGGTCGAGGAGCGCGCAACCCGCCGGTCGAGCAGCGCGCAACGAAGTCGCCCGCGTCTCGAGACCAACACCGATCCCCCACGGCAGGCGAAAGGTCTCGAGACGCCCGAATGGTCTCGAGACGCCGGCTCGCTGCGCTCGCAGGCTCCTCGACCAACGGCCGCAGCGCACGACCCCCGCTGGTCGAGGAGCGCACAACCCCCGCCGGTCGAGGAGCGCGCGACGCAGTCGCCCGCGTCTCGAGACCACCACCGACCCCCACCGACAGACGAATGGTCTCGAGACGCCGGCTCGCTGCGCTCGCAGGCTCCTCGACCAACGGCGGAGGCGCACGACCCCCGCTGGTCGAGGAGCGCGCGACGCAGTCGCCCGCGTCTCGAGACCACCACGGACCCTCACCGACAGACGAATGGTCTCGAGACGCCGGCTCGCTGCGCTCGCAGGCTCCTCGACCAACGGCGGAGGCGCACAACCCCCGCTGGTCGAGGAGCGCGCGACGAAGTCGCCCGCGTCTCGAGACCACCACGGACCCCCACCGACAGATGAATGGTCTCGAGACGCCGGCTCGCTGCGCTCGCAGGCTCCTCGACCAACGGCGGGCGGGGGCGCACGACCAACGGAGCTGCAGGAGCGCACGACGCGGGTGCGTACGCTCGTAGCGTGCCCACCGCATCCGCGCCGTTCGCGATCCGCGAGACGCTCGACGCCGCCGCGTGGCGTGCCCGGGCGGCGTCGCACGCCGAGCGCGCGGACGCGATGACCGCGGGCTGGCGCGCCCGCGCCGGCACCGGCCGCACGCATCCGGTCGAGGACTTCCTGTTCACCTACTACCCGTACAAGCCCGCGCAGCTGCGGAAGTGGCATCCGGGAGCGGGCGTCGCGCTCGCCGACGCCGCCGAACGCGCCCAGTGGGCGTTCTACGCGGTCGACGACGACGACGTCGCCCACGTCGACGGGGCCGCGTTCGTCGAGCGCCACGGCCGCAACGTCGGCTTCATCGCGTCGCTGCTCGAGCGCACGGCCGGGCGCACCGCCAACCTCGCGTGCTTCGGGCTGCACGAGTGGGCGATGGTGTACCGCGCCGAGGAGCACCGGCACGCCGTGCCGCTGCGGCTCGGCCAGACCGGAACGGATGCCGTGGTCCAGCAGCACCGCATCGCGTGCTCGCACGTCGACGCGTTCCGGTTCTTCACCGCCGCCGCGGTGCCGCTCAACCGCCTGCAGCCGACGCGGGAGAACCAGCCCGACCTCGAGCAGCCCGGCTGCCTGCACGCCGGCATGGACCTGTACAAGTGGGCGACGAAGCTCGGCCCGCTCGTGCCCGGGGAGCTGCTGCTCGACTGCTTCGAGCTCGCCCGCGACATCCGGGACCTCGACATGCGCGCCTCGCCGTACGACCTGGCCGACCTCGGCTACGCGCCCGTGCCGATCGAGACGCCCGCGGGCAGGGCCGCCTACTCGCGCGCCCAGCGCGGGTTCGCCGAGCGCGGCGCCGCGCTGCGCGCCCGGCTGATCGCTGCCGCGCGAGCCTGACCGGCCGGTTGCCCGGTCGGCCGGTTGCCCGGTCGGCCGGTCGGCGGTGCGTGACAGCATGAGGACATGCCCGTCGAGTCGTCACGCGCCGCCCGCGCGGAAGGCGAGGCGACGGCATCCGGTCCCGGCTGGCGGGAGCGCGTGCGCGCGCTGAGCGCCGACGAGCCCGACGCGGTCGAGCGCCCCCGGGTGGGCCTGCAGCTCACCGTCCGCGAGCTGGTACGCCCGGCGGACTCACCGTGGAGCGCACCGAAGGGCACGCGCGCCGACGGCATCCGCAGCACCGGCTCGTACCGGCTCGGAGCACGGCCCGTGACGCTCAGCCCGGCCGGCCAGTGGGTCTCGTCGGGCACCGGATGGACGCAGTACAGCTACGTCAGCCACCGCCTCCCGCTGGATCCGCGGCACGTGCGCTGGCTCACCGAGTTCGCGTCGCTCCACCGCTCCACCCGGCCGGCATCGACCCCGCAGGAGAGCGCCTTCCTCTACCTCGACGACTTCGGCTCGCCCCTGCTCTGGGCGCTGCTCGAGAGCGCCGCCGCCCTCGACATCGCGCTCGTGACGGGCGCGCGCACAGCCGACGTGGCGACGATCCGCTCGGGCCGCGTGCGGCTCGACGCGCGGCGCGCGCACGGCCGGCTCGCGCTGTCCCCCGCCCTCGAGATCGTCGGCGGCCCGGCGGATGAGGCACCGCCCCGGCCGGAACCTCTCGTCCTCGGCGCGCACGACGGCATCCTCACAGGCCCCATCGGGGACCACGGCCTCTACCGGGCCACGCTCGATCCGCCACGGGTCGAGCTGATCCGGCTCGACCGCGCCCTCTCGCCCGAGCTCGCCGGCCTGCTGAGCATCGGCGAGCCGCTCGCCGTGCCGGAGGCCGAGGCCGACGAGTTCGTGCGCGACTACTACCCGCGGCTCGCGAGCGCCGTCCCGGTCGCGAGCGCCGACGCATCCGTGCCGCTGCCGGCCGTGCGTCCGCCGTCACTGCTGCTCACGGTCGAGACGAAGCCCGACGACGTCATCGAGCTGACCTGGGAGTGGGAGCAGGGCGTGCACCGCATGCCGGCGCCCGACGAGGGCCCGAGCGGCGTGCTGCGCGGCATCGACGCCGCGCTGTTCGCGGCCGAGCGGTTGCCCGGGCTCGAGGCGCGGCCCGACGTGCGCGTCGTGTTCGTCGGCGGGCGTCCCGACTACCGCGAGCTCACGGCCACCCCGAGCCTCACGATCACGACGGTGCCGACCGACGACCCGGACTGGTTCGACCTCGGCGTGCTCGTGCGGGTGAATGGCCGCGAGGTCTCGTTCCGGCAGATCTTCACGGCGATCGCGCGCGGCAGATCGCGGCTGCTGCTCATCGACAAGACGTATCTCAACGTCGAACAGCCGGTCTTCGACGGGCTGCGTCGGCTCATCGAGGAGGCCGGGGAGCTCGGCGAGTGGGAGCCGCGGCCGCGCATCAGCCGCTACCAGGTGGAGCTGTGGAGCGCGTTCGAGGAGCTCGCCGACGAGACCGTCGAGGCGACCGAGTGGCGCGCGGCGGTCGACGCGCTGCGGTCGTCCGCCGCGCCCGCCGAGGTGCCGGTGCCCGCCGGGCTCGTCGCCGAGCTGCGACCGTACCAGCGCGAGGGCTTCGCGTGGCTCGCGACGCTGTGGCAGCACCGGCTCGGCGGCCTGCTCGCCGACGACATGGGCCTCGGCAAGACGCTGCAGGCGATCGCCCTCATGCTGCACGCGCGCTGGAGCTATGAGCCACGCGCCAGCGTCGCCGCGACGCCAGCGCCGAGGGAGCCTGCGACCGAGGATGGTCTGCCTCCGTTCCTCGTCGTCGCGCCGACATCCGTGCTGCCGTCCTGGGCCGCCGAGCTCGCGCGGTTCGCGCCCGGCCTCGACGTGCAGCTGATCGAGAACCGGCGCACGGCGGCGCGACCGGACGCGGATGTCGTCGTCACGTCCTACGCGCTCCTGCGGCTCGAGGCACGCCGCTTCGCCGCCGGGCGCTGGGCCGCGCTCGTGCTCGACGAGGCGCAGGCGGTGAAGAACCCGCGCTCGCGCGTGCACGAGGCGGTCGCGGGCGTCGGCGCCCCGCTCGTCTACGCCCTCACCGGCACGCCGATGGAGAACTCGCTCGGCGACCTGTGGACGCTGCTGCGCCTCACCTCCCCCGGACTGTTCGCGTCGCACCACCGGTTCACCGAGTCGTTCCGGGTACCGATCGAGGCGGGATCGCCGTCGCGGCTCGCCGAGCTGCGACGGCGGATGCGCCCCTTCGTGCTGCGGCGCACGAAGGAGCTCGTCGCGCCCGAGCTGCCCGCGCGCCAGGAGCAGGTGCTCGCGGTCGACCTCGATCCGCGGCACCGGGCGATCTACGACCGCGTGCTGCAGACCGAGCGCAAGAAGGTGCTCGGCCTCATCGACGACCTCGACCGGCAGCGGTTCATCGTGTTCCGCTCGATCACCCTGCTGCGGCTGCTCGCGCTCGACCCGGCGCTCATCGACGACGAGGACTACGGCGACGTCATCGCGGCCAAGGCGGATGCGCTGCTCGAGCGGGTGCGCGAGCTCGTCGCCGAGGGGCACCGCGCGCTCGTGTTCAGCCAGTTCACGTCGTACCTCGCGCGGATCGGTGCGCGGCTCGACGCGGAGGGGATCGGCTACGAGTACCTCGACGGGTCGACGCTCAGGCGCGGCGAGGTCGTGGACCGGTTCCGCGAGGGCGACGCGCCGCTATTCCTCATCAGCCTCAAGGCGGGGGGCGTCGGCCTCACCCTCACCGAGGCGGACTACGTCTTCCTGCTCGACCCGTGGTGGAATCCGGCCGCCGAGCGTCAGGCGATCGACCGGACTCACCGGATCGGGCAGACGAGGCCGGTCACGATATACCGGCTCGTCGCACGCGACACGGTCGAGGAGAAGGTCATGGCCCTGCGCGACCGCAAAGCCGGGCTCACGGATGCGGTGCTCGACGCCGACGCGGCGTTCGCGTCCGCGCTCGACGCCGACGACATCCGTGCCCTGCTGAGCTGACCATTCCGGCTCGGGCGCTTCCCTCGCGTCGGCCCGATTATTACGCTGTGTTACGTCGGGCGGCGCTCGCCCGCGGCGCGGACGAAGGAGCAGCCATGAGCACGATGACCGAGATGATGGGCGCGATGCGCGCGGGCATGCCGATGCCGATGGACATGTCGACGATGGACGACTGCATGGAGGCGTGCGACGCCGCGATGCAGGCGGCCACGATGTGCGCCGACGCGTGCGGCGGCATGGAGGGCATGGGCGCGTGCGCGAGCATGTGCATGAACACCGCGGATGTCGCGATGACGATGATGCGCATGATGATGCGGCCGATGGGCATGTCGATGGCCGCCATGACGACGATGCTCGAGGCGACCGCGACGATGGGCGCCGCGTGCGCCATGGAGTGTCACGCGCACGAGAGCATGCACGACCACTGCCGCATCTGCGCCGCCGCCTGCGACCGGATGGTCGAGTGCTGCCGCATGATGCTCGCGGCGATGGCCTGACGCGCAGACCCGCCTTGTCGTCCGAGGAGGCGCGCCAGCGCCGTCTCGACGCGCGCTCAGCGCGAGACGCTGACCCGCGCCCCGCCGATCGCGAGCAGCCCGGCGATCGGGTGCACCGCGACCGGCTCGCCCACGGCGAAGACGTGCGCGTGGTGCCAGACGATCTCGGCCGATCCGTCGAGGTGGGCGAGTTCGGCGGTGCCGTCTGCGTGCACCGCGGCGACGATCGCGTCGCGCCACGCGCTCGGGCTCGCGCTCGCCACGCGCTCCTGGATCGCCATCACGCCGTGCCCAGCGCGGCCGCTGCGGCAATCGGTGCACGTGATGGTGGTGTTCATGCCGACGACGTTACGTCGGGGTCCCGCGCCGGTCGATCGCGGCCGTAACGGTTCGACACACTGGCCCCCGAACCGGGACGCGCCCCGCGCGCCCGGCCCGTGATGGGGTGGACGGGTAGGTCGAGGCGGGGAGAGTGACGTGACGCGCACGTTCACCCTGCTCGCGATCGGCGCGCTCACGGCCGGCCTGCTCGCGGTGCTGGGCACGGCATCCGTTGCTGTTCCGGCGGACGCGGCGTCGAGCATCCGGGTCGCGAGGGCGACCACGATCTTCCGCGGGGGGCTGTACGTGCAGCCGGACAGCGTCGCCGCGCTCGCGGTCGACGGGCTGTCGGGCCGCGAGAAGCGGGCCGCGCGGTACATCGCGAGGCGCAGCGTGGCGATCTGGCTCGGCGAGTGGGCCACGGGCGCGAGCCTGAAGGCGTACCTGAGACGCAATCTCGCGGACGCCGACGAGCAGCAGCGCACCGCGGTCTTCGTGGCCTACGCGCTGCCGAATCGCGACTGCGGCGGGCACTCGGCGGGAGGGCTGAGCCCGGCGGGGTACGCGTCATGGACGAGGACCATCGCGAAGACGCTCGCCGGGCGCCGGGCGGTCGTGCTCGTGGAGCCGGACTCGCTCTCGCAGCTCAACGTGTGCCCGCCCGGCACGGCCGAGCAGCGCCTGCCGCTGCTGAAACGCGCCGTCGCGCTCTACGCGAAGGCGAAGGTGCCCGCGTACCTCGACGGCGGCATCTCCGGGCACGAGGCGCTCGACGCCGCCGCCGCGAACCTGCGGGTGGCGGGGGTCGCCTCCGCGCGCGGCTTCTTCACGAACGTCGCGAACTACCGGCCGACCGCCGATGAGCGCGGCTGGGCGGAGGCGCTCTCCCGCGCGACCGGCAACAGCCACTACGTCGTCGACGTGTCGCGCAACGGCCGCGGGTACAGCGGCGAGTGGTGCAACGCCCCCGGCGCGGGGCTCGGCGCCGACCCCAGGGTGGTGCGCTCGACTCCCCGGCTCGACGCGCTGCTCTGGGTGAAGCCCCCGGGCGCGAGCGACGGCGAGTGCAACGGCGGACCGGCCGCGGGGCAGTGGTTCCCGGCCTACGCCGCGGCCCTCGTGGCGAACCGCGCGCGCTGAGCCGCGCGGCGGCGGCATGGCGCGGCCGGCGGGAGGACCGAAAACGAAGGAGTTCCACGCGGATCGGACCTCCTGCGGGCGAATCGGGGCGGCATCCGTCGGTTCCTCCTTCGTTTTCGGCGCGGGCGCTCGGGTGTTCGCGGCGCGGGCGCCCGGGTGTTCGCGGCGCGGGCGCTCGGGTGCTCTCGGCGCGGGCGCTCGGGTGCGGTCCAGGCTCGACCGGCCCCCTTGCGACGGATGCCGAAGCGGCGTGGTCTGGACGCTCCGAACGGAAGGACCGATGCCATGAGCGACATCAGCGGAGCCAGCGATGCGACCTCGAAGCGCGTGGAGGAGAACGCGGACGTGTTCACCGACCCGGCGACGCCGAACCAGACCGTGACGAACGACGCGGTCGCGGGCGAGCCGGTGATCCCGACCGGGCACTACGCCGGTCCCGAGAGATCGGAGCCGCTCGAGGCCACGCCGGTGTACGACGAGAACGACCTCGCAGACGAGGCGATCGACCTGGGCGAGCAGCCCTGACGCGCCGACCCCGACCCGGACCCCGGCCCCGACCCGCAAGCCGGTTCCGACCCGCAAGCCCGACCCCGACCCGCAAGCCGGTTCCGACCCGCAAGCCGGTTCCGAAAACGAAGGAGTTCGCGGCCGTTCGGGCCGGAAATCACCCCCGGCGCTGCCGGACGGCCCCGAACTCCTTCGTTTTCGGCACCGGTCGGTCGGCACCGGTCGGTCGGCACCGGTCGGTCGGCGCGGCCGTCGCCCGGCGCGACCGGTCAGCCGGCGAGCTCGCTCGCGGCCGTGGTCGCGATGACGAGCACGCACACGAGGCCGATGGCGGCCATGGCCAGGAGGGCGCCTGCGAGCAGGCCGAGCCGCAGTCGACGTCGTCGCGCCGGCACGGCGAGACGGATGACGACCATCGCCGCATAGAGCGCGATCACCGCGATCCCGCCCCCGAGTCCGACCCCGGCGGGCGGCGCGCCCGCTAGTGCGAACAGCACGCCCGCGGCGATCACGGCGAACAGGGCGCCGACGATGAGCCACGAACGGCCCGAGGAGGTCGTCAGCGCCGGCTGGTTGCGCAGGAAGGTCGGGTCGGTCATCCCTCCATCGTGCGCCGCACCGCGCATCCCGTCGACGACCGCCCGAAAACGAAGGAGAATCCCCGGATTCGGCCCTCGGGCCGGGCCACTCGCGCCGGATGCTGCCGGTTCTCCTTCGTTTTCGGGCGACGTCGCAGCACACGACGCCGACGACGAGAACGGCCCGCGCCTTGTGGGCGCGGGCCGTCGTCTCGAACGTCGGATCGACGCGAGCGGGGAGCGCGTCGAGCGGGCCGCAACCCGGGCCGACGCGAGCGGGGAGCGCGTCGAGCGGGCAGCAACCCGGGCCGACGCGCGGGGTGGATCAGCGCGCGGCGCTGCCCTCGACGTAGTCGGCGTCGGTCTGCTTCCACGCGAACAGGGCGCGGAGCTCCTTGCCGGTGACCTCGATGGGGTGCTGCGCCTCCTTCTCGCGCAGCGCGAGGAACTCGGGCGCGCCCGCGTCCTGGTCGGCGATGAAGCGCGTCGCGAACGCACCGGACTGGATGTCGGCGAGCACGTCCTTCATCCGCTCCTTGACCGACGGGTCGATGACGCGCGGGCCGGACACGTAGTCGCCGAACTCGGCCGTGTCGCTGATCGACCAGCGCTGCTTGGCGATGCCGCCCTCCCACATGAGGTCGACGATGAGCTTGAGCTCGTGCAGCACCTCGAAGTACGCGATCTGCGGCTGGTAGCCCGCCTCGACGAGGGTCTCGAAGCCGTACTGCACGAGGTGCGAGGTGCCGCCGCACAGCACCGCCTGCTCGCCGAACAGGTCGGTCTCGGTCTCCTCGGTGAACGTCGTCTTGATGACGCCCGCGCGCGTGCCGCCGATCGCCTTCGCGTACGACAGCGCCACGTCCCAGGCCTGACCCGACTCGTCGCGCTCGACGGCGATGATGTCCGGGATGCCGCGGCCCGCGACGAACTCGCGGCGCACGGTGTGGCCGGGCGCCTTCGGCGCGATGAGGATGACGTCGACGCCCTCCGGGGTGTCGATGTAGCCGAAACGGATGTTGAAGCCGTGCGCGAAGGCGAGCGTCTTGCCCGGCGTGAGCTTGTCCTTGATGCTCTCCGCGAAGATGCCGCGCTGGTGCTGGTCGGGCGCGAGGATCATGATCAGATCGGCCCACTCGGTCGCGTCGGCGACGCTCCTGACCTCGAAGCCGTCCTCCTGCGCCTTCGCGGTCGACTTCGAGCCGCCCTTGAGCGCGATGACGACCTCGACGCCCGAGTCGCGCAGGTTCTGCGCGTGCGCGTGGCCCTGCGAGCCGTAGCCGACGATCGCGACCTTCTTGCTCTGGATGAGCGAGAGGTCGGCATCGTTGTCGTAGTAGATCTCAGCCACTTGTGGGCTCCTTTCAGAATGGTCCTGGGTTTCGAGACGCGGGCCGCTTCGCGGCGCGCTCCTCAACCTTCGTGGGCGGCTCCGCCGCTCACGAATTCTTGAAGACGCGGTCGGTGATGCTCTTCGAGCCGCGTCCGATCGCGAGGAGTCCGCTCTGCGCGATCTCCTTGATGCCGTAGGGCTCGAGCATCCGCAGCAGCGCCTGCACCTTGCCGCTGTCGCCGGTGACCTCGATGACGAGCGCGTCGGGCGCGACGTCGACGATGTGGGCGCGAAACAGCGTCACGGCCTCCAGCACCTGCGATCGCGTGGTGTTGTCGACGCGCACCTTGACGAGCATGTGCTCGCGCTGCACGGACTGCGCCGGGTCGAGCTCGACGATCTTGATGACGTTGATGAGCTTGTTGAGCTGCTTCGTCACCTGCTCGAGCGGCAGCTCGTCGACGTCCACGACGACCGTGATGCGGCTGAGTCCCTCGATCTCGGTCTTGCCGACCGCGAGCGACTCGATGTTGAAGCCGCGCCGGGCGAAGAGCCCAGCGACGCGGGTGAGCAGGCCGGGCTTGTCCTCGACGAGGAGGGAGAGGACGTGACTCATTCGTCTCCCCAATCCGGCGCGTGCTCGCGCGCGTACTGCACCTGCGAGTTGCCGACGCCCTGCGGCACCATCGGCCACACCATCGCGTCGCGCGAGACGACGAAGTCGATCACCACGGGACGGTCGTTCGTCTGAAGGGCGAGCTGGATGGCGGCATCCACCTCGTCCTCGGTGGTGACCCGGATGCCGAGCGCGCCGTACGCCTCCGCGAGCTTCACGAAGTCGGGGATGCGCACGGTGTCGTGGCCCGTGTTGAGGTCGGTGAACGAGTGGCGCCCGTCGTAGAACAGGGTCTGCCACTGCCGCACCATGCCGAGCGACGAGTTGTTGATGATCGCGACCTTGATCGGGATGTCGTTGATCGTGCAGGTCGCGAGCTCCTGATTGGTCATCTGGAAGCATCCGTCGCCGTCGATCGCCCACACCACGCGGTCGGGGTTCGCGACCTTCGCGCCCATCGCCGCGGGCACGGAGTAGCCCATCGTGCCGGCGCCGCCGGAGTTGAGCCACGCCTTGGGGCGCTCGTAGTCGATGAACTGCGCCGCCCACATCTGGTGCTGGCCGACGCCCGCCGCATAGATCGCCTCCGGGCCGGACAGCTCGCCGATGCGCCGGATGATCGCCTGCGGCGAGAGCAGCCCGTCGTCGGTGGGCGTGAAGCCGAGCGGGTACTGGGCCTTCAGTCCGTTCAGCCGCTCCCACCACGCGGTGAGGTCGGCCGCCTGGCCCAGGTCGCGCCACGCGGCGATGAGGTCGCCGAGCACGTCCTTCGCGTCGCCCACGATCGGCACGTCCGCGTGCCGGATCTTGCCGATCTCGGCCGGATCGATGTCGACGTGCACGACCTTCGCGTCGGGCGCGAACTCGCTCACCTTGCCGGTCACCCGGTCGTCGAAGCGCGCCCCCAGGGCGACGATCAGGTCGCTCTCCTGCAGGCCGAGCACCGCGGGCACGGCGCCGTGCATGCCGGGCATGCCGAGGTGCTGCGGGTGCGAGTCGGGGAACGCCCCGCGCGCCATGAGCGTCGTCACGACCGCGGCCCCGGTGAGCTCGGCGAACTCGCGCAGCTCGCCCGACGCCTCGGCCCGGATGACGCCGCCGCCCACGTAGAGCACCGGGCGCTTCGAGTCCGCGAGCAGCTGGGCCGCCGCGACGATCTGCTTGCCGTGCGCCTTCGTCACCGGGCGGTAGCCGGGCAGCTCGACCTTCGGCGGCCAGATGAACGGCGCCGAGTTCTGCTGGGTGTCCTTCGTGATGTCGACGAGCACCGGTCCCGGACGCCCCGTCGAGGCGATGTGGTATGCGGATGCGATGGCCGCCGGCACGTCCTCGGGTCGCTTCACGAGGATGGAGTGCTTCGTGATCGGCATGGTGATGCCGACGATGTCGACCTCCTGGAACGCATCCGTTCCCATCAGGGTGGAGAACACCTGGCCGGTGATCGCGAGCAGCGGCACGGAGTCCATGTAGGCGTCCGCGATCGCGGTGACGAGGTTCGTGGCGCCGGGGCCGGAGGTGGCGATCGCGACCCCGACCTTCCCGGTCGACGAGGCGTAGCCCTCGGCGGCGTGGCCGGCGCCCTGCTCGTGGCGCACCAGGATGTGGCGGATGGCGGTCTGCGCCATGAGCTCGTCGTAGAAGGGCATGATCGCGCCGCCGGGCAGGCCGAACACGTCGGTCACGCCGAGCAGCTCGAGGCTCTTGAGCACGGCACCCGACCCGGTCAGCACGGGGGGTGCACCCTGGGGAGCCCGCGGGACGGCGGGCACAGGGGTTTCCGTAGGCATGGGGTTCCTTGGAGTTGCGGAGGTGAAGGGGAGCGCGGAGCTCAGCCGGTGACCGCGCCGCGGGACGCGGACGACACGAGCTTGGAGAACTTCGCGAGCACGCCACGGGTATAGCGCGGAGGAAGGGGCGCCCAGCCGTCACGGCGGGCTGCGAGCTCCTCCGCGTCGACGAGTAGGTCGAGGGAGCGAGCCGCGATATCGACCCGAATCAGATCACCATCGCGCACGAGGGCGATGGGACCTGCGTCCACCGCTTCCGGTGCTATGTGGCCGACGCACAGGCCGGTTGTGCCGCCTGAGAATCGTCCGTCGGTCAACAGTAGTACATCGCTGCCGAGCCCGGCGCCCTTGATGGCCGCGGTGATCGCGAGCATCTCCCGCATGCCGGGTCCGCCCTTGGGTCCCTCGTAGCGGATGACGACGACCTCGCCCTTCGCGATCTCGCCCGCGGCGAGCGCGTCGAGCGCGGCGCGCTCGCGCTCGAACACGTGCGCGGGCCCGGTGAACACCTCGGCGTCGAAGCCGGCGGTCTTGACGACCGCGCCCTCGGGCGCGAGCGAGCCCTTGAGGATGGTGAGGCCGCCCGTCGCGTGGATCGGGTTGTCGAGGGTGCGCAGCACCTCGCCGTCGAGCGGCGGGATGTAGCCGTAGTCCTCGAGGTTCTCGGCGACGGTCCGGCCCGTGATGGTGAGGCAGTCGCCGTGGATGAGGCCCGCCTCGAGGAGCGCCTTCATGAGCACGGGGATGCCGCCGTGGCGGTCGACGTCGTTCATGACGTACTGGCCGAAGGGCTTCAGGTCGCCGATGTGCGGCACCCGGTCGCCGATGCGGTTGAAGTCGTCGATCGTGAGGTCGACGCCGGCCTCGTGCGCGATCGCGAGCAGGTGGAGCACGATGTTCGTCGAGCCGCCGAGCGCCATGCCGACCGCGATCGCGTTCTCGAACGCCTTCTTGGTCAGGATGTCGCGCGTGCGGATGCCCTGCCGCAGCATCCCGACGACGGCCTCGCCGGAGCGGTGCGCGTAGTAGTCGCGGCGGCGGTCGGCGGATGCGGGGCTCGCGGAGCCCGGCAGCGAGAGCCCGAGCGCCTCGGCGACGCTCGCCATCGTGTTCGCCGTGTACATGCCGCCGCACGAGCCCTCGCCGGGGGCGAACGCGCACTCGATCCGCCTGGCGTCGTCCTCGCTCATCAGGCCCGCCTGCACGGCGCCGACGGCCGCGAACGAGTCGATGATGGTGATGTCCTTCTCGGTGCCGTCGGACAGCTTCACCCAGCCGGGCGCGATCGATCCGGCGTAGAGGAAGACGGATGCCAGGTCCAGCCGCGCGGCCGCCATGAGCATGCCGGGGATCGACTTGTCGCAGCCGGCGAGCAGCACGGAGCCGTCGAGGCGCTCGGCCATCATGACCGTCTCGACGCTGTCCGCGATGACCTCGCGGCTCACGAGCGAGAAGTGCATGCCCTCGTGGCCCATGGAGATGCCGTCGGAGACCGACACGGTGCCGAACTGCAGCGGGTAGCCGCCCCCGCCGTGCACGCCCTCCTTGGCCGCCTGCGCGAGCCGGTCGAGGCTCAGGTTGCACGGGGTGATCTCGTTCCACGAGCTCGCGATGCCGATCTGCGGCTTGTCCCAGTCGGCGTCGCCCATCCCGACCGCGCGCAGCATCCCGCGGCTCGTCATCGCCTCGATGCCGTCGGTGACGGTGCGCGAGCGCGGCTTGATGTCGTGCGCTCCGTCGCGCAGGGGCAGATCTTCGCGGACCAGTTCGGGCACAGCGCTGCCCTCGGACGACGTTTCCGGCATGTTTCTCAGTGTAGGGCCGCGCGGATGGGCGCTGCCGCGCCGTGGGACGTCGCGACCGATGTCGACTCGGTCGATGCAGGCGCGCCGCTGTGCACGGCGCACAAGGTGGTGCGGGCCAAGAAGACGCAGTATGCGTCGTACACCTTCACGACCCTGCCGTCGGAGGACTCGCCCGAGGTCGCCGAGATCGTGAAGTCAGTCGGCATCGGCAAGGCGCAGTGTTGCAGGAAGCTCCTCCCCGCATATCGGCCCGGGTTCACGGCGTCCGAGCGGGAGGCGATCCTGCTGGATGAGGGGGAAGAGCTGTGCGCGCGCCTCGCTCGCCGTGATCGCCAGCTACTGCTCGTGGACGTCGCCCTCGCGGAAGTCCGCGAGGAGGGCGAGCACGCGCGCGACATCCGCGGGACCCGCGACGCGGTGGGAAGCGGATGTCGCCCCCGCGCCCGCCTTGACGCCCACGTCATCCGGAGCGAGCGCCGCGAAGCCGTCCTCGTCGGTGACATCGTCGCCCGCGAAGAACACGCCGGTGGCGCGCGTGTACTCGCGCAGGTGCTCGATCGCCTCGCCCTTCGTGGTGGAGCGCACGGCGAACTCGAGCACGTTCTTGCCCCGCCGGATCTTAAGGTCGTCGTCCTCGGCGACCGCCTCGGACAGCGCAACGAGGTGGGCGACGCGCGAGTCGTGCTCGGTCGCCAGTCGCGTGTGCAGGGCGAAGCCCGCGGGCTTCTGCTCGACCCAGACCTGGTCGATGGCCTCGGCGACCGAGCCGAGCACCGTGCGCAGCACGTCGACGCGCTTCAGCTCGCTCTCGTTGAGCGCGAGCCCGTCGCCGGGATTGTCGAGGCGGAGCTCGATGCCGTGGCTGCCGACGAGAAGCGCCTCGTCGGGCATCTCCGACACCCGCTCGAGCGAGCCGAGCGAGCGGCCCGAGACGAGGGCGACGCGCGTGTTCGGCATCGCGAGCAGTCGCAGCACGGCCGTGCGCGCATCCGGGAGCGCCCTGGCCTGCTCGGGGTCGTCGACCTCGGGCGCGAGCGTGCCGTCGAAGTCGAGCGCGACGAGCAGGCGTCGCGTGCGCGCGAGCTCGCGGAGGGCGCCGACGAGCCCCTCGGGCACGCGGGACGACAGCAGGGGCGGATGCACGTCCATCAGGCGCGGAATCCCCCGGGCGGACGCTCGACCGTCCACTCCAGGTCGTCGATGTCATCCGTGGCCGCCGGGCGCACCGTGCGCTGCGCGGCCGCCTCGACGAGGGTCTCGAGGAACCGGGACGACCACGCGGCGACGTCGTTCTCGCGCACCCGCTTGCGCAGCGACCGCATCCGCGCCTGGCGCTCGCGCTTGGGCATGCTGATCGCCTGCAGGATGGCGTCCTTGAGCCCGTCGATGTCGTGCGGGTTGATGCGCACCGCGCGCTTGAGCTCGTCCCACGCGCCCGTGAACTCGCTCAGCACGAGCACGCCGTCGTCGTCGATGCGGCTCGCGACGTACTCCTTCGCGACGAGATTCATGCCGTCGCGCAGCGCGGTGACGAGCATGACGTCGGCGGCGAGGTAGAGCGCGACCATCTCCTCGCGCGGGTAGCCGTGGTGCAGATAGTTGATGGCCGAGTGGCTGATCGTGCCGTAGTCGCCGTTGATCCGGCCCACGGTGAGCTCGATCTCGTCGCGCAGCTGCATGTAGGCCTGCACGCGCTCCCGGGAGGGCGACGCCACCTGCACGAGGGTGACGTCCTCGACGGCGAGCCCGCCGTCGGCGAGCAGCTCGCCGAACGCCTTGAGCCGGTGGCCGATGCCCTTCGTGTAGTCGAGGCGGTCGACTCCGAGCATGATCGTCTTCGGGTTGCCGAGGTCCTCGCGGATCTGCCGCGCACGCTCCTGGATGTCGGGCCGGCGCGCCATCTCCTCGTAGCTGGCCGAGTCGATCGAGATCGGGAACGCGCGCGCGACGACGCGACGGATGCCGCCCGCGTGCGGCACCTCGATGACGGGGTTCTTCGTGACGAACGGCGTGAGCCGGCGCACCGCCCGCGAGAAGTTGCCGGCGTCCGCGACGCGCTGGAATCCGATGACGTCGGCGCCGAGCAGTCCCCGCACGATCTGGGTGCGCCACGGCAGCTGCGAGTAGATGCCGTACGCCGGGAACGGGATGTGGTTGAAGAACCCGATGGTCAGGTCGGGGCGCAGCGCGCGCAGCATCGACGGCACGAGCTGCAGCTGGTAGTCCTGCACCCAGACGATCGCGTCCGGGGCGCTCTGGCGCGCGGCCTCCTCGGCGAACCGGCGGTTCACCTGCACGTAGCGCTCCCACCACACCCGGTGGTAGGTCGGCGGCGAGATGACGTCGTGGTAGAGCGGCCACAGCGTGTCGTTGCTGAAGCCCTCGTAGTACTTCTCGATGTCCTCGGCGCTGAGCGCCACCGGCACGATGTGGATGCCGTCGTTGTCGAACGGCGCGAGCTCGAGGTCGGGCGCGCCCGCCCAGCCGATCCAGGCGCCGTCGCGCTCGCGCATGACGGGCTCGAGCGCGGTGACGAGGCCGCCCGGCGACTGCTTCCAGCCGGCCTCGCCCTCGGGGAACGTGCCGTCGGGGTTCTGCACGCGGTCCACCGGGAGCCGGTTCGAGACGACGACGAAGGCGTACTCGCCCGGCTCTGTCGTCGTCTGCTCGCTCATGCTGTGATCCGGCGCCTCGGCCGGTGCTGCGAGCCTACCGCGCCGCGCCGCGCCGGCGGCGGCAGTAGCATCCGCTTCATGGCGACCACTCGGCTCTACCGCGACGGCACCCTCGTGGCGGAGGACTTCCCGGTCGCGCAGATCTCCGACCACCTCGGCGAGCCCGGCGCGACCGTGTGGGCCGACTTCGTGTCGCCCACCGAGCAGGATCTCTCCGCGATCCAGCGCGAGCTCGGGCTGCACCGGCTCGCCGTCGAGGACGCGACGCACGAGCACCAGCGCCCGAAGCTCGACATCTACGACTCGCACTGGTTCCTCGCGGCGTACGACATGCGCTTCGAGGAGCAGACCGGGCGCGTCGCGAAGCACGAGGTGACGGCGTTCATCACGGAGCACGCGCTCGTGACCGTGCACGACGAGAGCTTCGACGTTCGGCGGGTGACGGACCGCTGGGACAGCGTCGCCGATCTGGCGGGCGCGGGCAGCGCGTTCCTGCTCTGGGGGCTGCTCGACGTCATCGTGGACGCGCAGTTCGACGCCGTGCGCCAGCTCGACCAGGCCGCGGACGACATCGAGGACCTGCTCTTCGACGACGGGCCGCACGACCGCGAGATCGGCCGGCGATCGTTCGCGCTGCGCAAGTCGATCGTGTTCGTGCGCCGCGCCGTGCTGCCGATGCGCGACGTCGTCTCGGGCGTCATGCGGCACGACCTCACCCGGGCGCAGGCGGCCATCGCGCCGTACTACCAGGACGTGTTCGACCACGTGCTCCGCACGATCGAGTGGACGGACACGGTGCGCGACCTGCTCGCGACGATCGTCGACACGCACGAGGGCGTGCGCGCCAACCGGATGAACCTCGTGATGAAGAAGGTCACGTCGTGGGCGGCGATCATCGCCGTGCCGACCGCGATCACGGGGTTCTTCGGGCAGAACCTGCTGTTCCCGGGGTACGGCACGGGCTGGGGCGTCGCGCTCTCGACGCTGCTCATCGTCGCGACGGGCGTTGGCCTCTTCGCGGCGTTCAAGCGCAACGACTGGCTCTAGCCCCGCGGCGCCGAGCGCCGGGGGCTCAGGGCGTCGCCGAGAGCAGCCCGAGCGCCGCCGCCCGCCGCGACCGGCCGAGCACCGCGAGCGACAGCAGCACGCTCACCGCCCCGAGAACGGCGAGGTAGACGGATGCCGTCCCGACGGGCGCGAGCGACCCTCCCGAGATGATCGCCTGCATCCCGTCCACGGCTCGCGTGATCGGCAGCAGCGGGCTGATCGCCTGGAAGAGGGGCGCGACGATCTGGATCGGGTACGCGCCGCCGGTCGCGACGAGCTGCACGGCGAACAGCATGAGCGAGAGCACGAGCCCGCGGTGGCTGAGCACGAGCGCGAGCAGCGCGTGGAACGCCGTGAACGAGAGCGCCGTCAGCACCGCGAACGGCAGGGACAGGCCGAGCCTCGACCACGGCACGTCGAGCGCGCCGTGCAGCAGCGCCACGAGCACGACCGCCTGCACGACGGTCACGCCCGACGCCCGGCCGAGCGCCGCGAACAGGATGCGGCGGCCGGGCGCCGACGAGGCGAGCGTGCGACGGGTGGTCGGGCGCAGCACCAGGAACACGGCGAGCGCACCGATCCACAGGCCGAGCGGCACGAGCACGGTCGCGAGCGCCTGCCCGATCGAGGTCACCGCGTGGTCGGTGCCGGTCGTGTAGGTCACCGGGTCGGTCACCGTCGCGGCGCGGGCGTCGGCCTCCGCGGCGG
Organism: Galbitalea sp. SE-J8; assembly: GCF_030345695.1. Lineage (GTDB taxonomy): Bacteria > Actinomycetota > Actinomycetes > Actinomycetales > Microbacteriaceae > JAUASV01. The sequence continues at coordinate 21,344 of NZ_JAUASV010000007.1, forward strand.
TGTACGACGGCGCCTTCGCCGCGCCGTCGCCGAGCCCGTCGGCGAGCTTCCGCGCCCCGTCGCCGAGCCTGGTCGCGCCGTCGGACAGCCGCGGGATGCCGTCGGCGAGCGTGCGCGCCCCGGCCGCCGACCGCGACGCGCCGTCCGCGAGGTCGTCGAGGCCGGTCGCGAGCGAGCCGCCGCCGGTCGCGAGCGTCGCGCCGCCCGAGGTGAGTGCGTCGCCCGCCGTCGCGAGGGACGCCGCGCCCGTCGCACTCAGGTGCACGCCCGACCGGATGCCGTCGATGCCGGAGGCGGCACCGCTCGCGAGCGTCGACCCGCTCGTGGCGAGCGCGGCGAGTCCGTCCGCGAGCTGCTGCGCCGCGGCCCTGGTCTGCGCGTCGACGGTCGGGTCGGCCTGGATCAGCTGGTTGAGCTGCGCGAGCCCGGCGGACGTCTGTGCGACGCCGGCGGTGTACTGGGCGATCCCGGTCTCGAGGTCGTCGAGCCGGGCCGCCCCGGCGTCGAGCCGGCCGAGGCCAGCCGAGAGCTGCCGGACACCGCCCGCGTACCGCGCGACGCCCTTCGTATAGGTCCGCACGCCGGCCGCGTACTCGTGCGCTCCGTCGGCGGCGGTCGCGGCGCCGGAGGCGAGCGTGCCGAGCCCGGTGGCGAGCTGATCCGCGCCGTCGCCGAGGCGCTCGGTGCCGGCGGCGAGGTCGCCCGCGCCGCCCGCGAGCGTGCGCGCGCCGTCGGCCGCGTCGCCGAGCGAGGCGCCGACGTCCGAGAGTCCGCTGAACAGCCCGGAGACATACTTCTCGGTGATCTGCGACCCGAGCTCGGTGCGCACGGTCTCGGCGACGGTCTGCGCGACCGCGCCGCCGAGGTAGTCGTGGGCGGCATCCGTGCGGATCGAGAACGACGCCTGCCGCGGGTCGTCGCCCTGCAGCGACGTGATCGAGGCGGAGAAGTCGCGCGGGATCGTCAGCACGGCGTAGACCTGGCCGGCCGCGAGCTTCCTGCGGGCGTCGTCGCCGTTGGTGATCTGCCAGTCGAAGCCGCCGGCCGCGCCCGTGAGCTGCGACACGATCAGGCGGCCCGCGAGCACCGGCGTCTCGGTGCCGTCGGCGGCCGTCTGCGTCACCATCTCGTCGTCGTTGACGACCGCCGCCGGGATGTGCTCGATGCGCTCGGTCGCGCTCGACAGCGCTCCGACGACGACCCCCGTGAACACGGCGGGCACGAGGGCGACGACGGCGAGGGCGAGCCAGCGCCGCGCGGTCCGCGCGCGCGGCGACGACCCGGCGGGCGACGGCCCGGCCGGAACGGTCTCGGGCGACGTCATGAGCGTGCTCCTTCCACGAGCGCGGGGGTATGGGCGAGCCCGGCCCGGCGCTCGGCGAGGGCGTACAGGTCGATGGGCACGACGGGCCGGACGACCTCGGTCGCATCGCGCAGCACGAGCGGCGTGCCGATCACGACCGTCGTCGCGGCCGCAGCGAGGCGGTCGACGGCGGCGAGGTAGGCGCGCTCGTCCGGCTCCTGGAACGCGTCGAGCTGGTCGAGCATCACGACCGGGGCGCGCTCGGCGAGGGCGACGATCGTGAGCGCGAGCGCGCGCTCGAACTGCGGCAGCGCCTCGAGCGTGCTCGCGAGCGTGATCGGCGTGAGCGGCCGGCCCGCGACATCCGCCGCCACCCGGTTGACCTCGGCGAGGCGGGCCCGGATGACGCGCCGCGTCGCGAACGCGCGGTACCAGGGCAGGGTGAGCTCCAGGCGCTCGCGCAGCAGCTGCCCGACGGTGACCGTGACCTCGGGCCGCGTCGACCCGCCGACGTCGGCGAGCGCCACGCGGCGCCGCACCTTCGCGGCCTCCGACGGCAGGGGAGCCCCGGCGACCTGGGCGCGGCCGGCGACGAGGTCCATCCGGCCGGAGAGCGTCGCGGCGAGCACCCGGCGGTCGGCCGCGGTGCCGCTCGCGATGACGATCGAGCCGACCGCCACCCGCACGTCGATCGGGCCGACGCCGTGCTCGCCGCGGCCGGCGACGACGCCCTCGGCGGAGACCGCGAACGCGCGCTCGTCCGCGGCCCAGTCCACGGCCTCGCGGTGCTTGCTGAGCGCCTCGCCCTCGACGTCGACATCGGGCAGGATGCGGCCCAGCCAGCGCGGCATCCACCAGGCGACGCGGCCGAGCAGCGTCATGATCGCGGGCACGAGGGTCATCCGCACGAGGAACGCGTCGATCGCGATGCCGACCGCGAGCCCGAGCGCGATCGGCTTGATGGCGCCCGATCCGTCCGGGAAGAAGGATGCGAAGACGAAGAACATGATGAGCGCGGCCGCCGTGACGACCCGGGCGCCGTTCGCGAACCCGCGTTCGACGGCGCGCCGCGGGTCGCCGCCGTGCACGAACTCCTCCCGCATGCCCGAGACGAGGAACACCTCGTAGTCCATGGCGAGCCCGAACAGCACGGCCATGATGATGATCGGCAGGAAGCTGATGATCGGGCCGGTGTGCTCGACGCCGAGCGCGTCGGCGAGCCAGCCCCACTGGAACACCGCGACGACGACGCCGAACGAGGCGCCGATCGAGAGCACGAAGCCGAGCGCCGCCTTGAGCGGCACGAGCACGCTGCGGAACACCATCATGAGCAGGATGACGCTGAGCCCCACGACGATGACGAGGAACGGCACGAGCGCGTTGGTGAGCCGGGTCGAGATGTCGATCGCGATCGCGGTCGTGCCCGTGACGCTGATCGGCGTGTCGTAGCGCTTCTCGATCGACGGCTCGAGGTCGCGGATCGCCCGCACCAGGTCCTTCGTCTCGGGGGCGTCGGGGGCGCTCGACGGCGTGACCTGGATGATCGCGGTGTCGACGGTCGCATCCGGGATGCCGTCGGCGACGTAGGCGACGTCGGGCAGCTCGCGCAGGCGGTCGGCGATGCGGTCCAGGTCGTCGAGCACGTCGGTGGTCTGGGTGATGTCGACCATGACGATGAGCGGACCGTTGAAGCCCGCGCCGAAGCCGCGCGACGTCAGGTCGTACGCCTCGCGCTGCGTCGTGCCGGCGGGCTCCGAGCCGTTGTTCGGCAGGTTGAGGTCGATGCTGAACGTCGGGATCGCGACCGTGCCGAGGAGGCCGACGACGAGCACGAGGAACACGATCGGCGCGCGCATGACGAGCCGCACCCAGCGCCGTCCGAGCGAGCCGCCCCGGGTCGCATCGCTCGCGGCGGCGAGCGCCCGCCGGGCCGCGCGCGAGCCCGGTCTCGGCGCCAGGCGATGGCCGGCGAGGCCGAACAGCGCCGGCAGCAGCGTGGTCGCGATCGCGATCGCGATGAGCACCGCGAAGGCCGCGCCGATGCCCATCACGGTCAGGAACGGGATGTCGACGACGAGCAGTCCGACGAGCGCGATGATCACGGTGAGGCCCGCGAACACGACGGCGCTGCCGGCCGTGCCCACCGCGAGGCCCGCCGACTCGCGCGGCTCGACGCCGTGTGCGAGCTGGCTGCGGTGGCGCGACAGGATGAACAGCGCGTAGTCGATGCCGACCGCGAGGCCGATCATGAGGGCGAGCATGGGTGCCGTGCTCGACACGTCGGCGAACGCCGCGACCCCGAGGATGCCGCCCATGGCGATGCCGACGCCGATGAGCGAGCCGAGCAGCGGCATCCCGGCGCTCAGCAGCGATCCGAACGTGATGACGAGCACGACGGCCGCGAAGATCACGCCGAACAGCTCGACGATCGAGACGCCGAAGGACTGGTCCTGGAACACCTGCCCGCCGAACGCGACGGTCATGCCGGCGCGCTCGGTGATGGATGCCGTCCTCTCGAGGTCGGCGATCGTCGCGGCCGTGACATCCGCGACGGCGCCGTCGAACTGCACCTTGATGATCGCCATGGTGCGGTCGTCGTTCACGGCCTTGCCCGCGTACTCGTCGAACGGGCCGACGACCGCCTCGACCTGCTCAAGGCTCTCGATCGCGTCGACCTGGTCGGCGATGGCGTCGCGGTAGTCGTCGACCGTGCGGTCCGCCGCCGCCTCGACGACGACCTGCACGGAGGCACCGCCCACCTGCGGGAACACCGCGCCGAGCGTGTCGAGCGCGTTCTGCGACTCGGTGCCGGGGATGGAGAACGCGTCGGAGAGCTGGCCGCCGAGCGCGAGGCCGCCGCCGAGCGCACCGCCGAGGATGAGCACCCAGGCGGCGAGCACGTACCAGGCCCGGCGGAACGCGAACCGACCGAGTCGGTAGAGGATGGTGGCCACGGGCTACTCCGGGGGTGGTGTCGGGCGGTCGAGGACGCGGATGGGCGAGAGCAGCTCCGTCATCACGGCGGTGATCGCGCGCCGGAGCTCGTGCTCGTCGGCGTGCAGCCCCTCGTGCCCGTCTCCGGCGACGAGCATGTAGGCGGAGCCCGCGAGGGCGATCCCGAACCGTGCCTTGTCCTCGGCCCCGATGCCGACGGACGCGAAGTAGCCGCCGAGGCGGTCGATGATGCCGAACGCCCGGGCGATGACGGGCACGTCGACGAGACCGCGACCGTGGTTGACGAAGACGCTCACCGCGAGGCGGTGCTCGAACAGCAGGTCGACGAAGCCCGCGATGAACCCGGGCCGCGCCTCGGGGCTGTCGATGGCCGAGGCGATGTCGTCGAGCAGGGTGCCGAGCGCGTCGACCGCCGGCACGACGGATGCCTCGAGCAGCGCCTGCTTGGAGGCGAAGTGGTAGAGCACGGCCGATTTCGACAGGCCCGCGGCATCCGCGATCGCCTGGAGCGACGTGCCCGCGTAGCCGTCGCGGGCGAACTCGACGAGTGCGACGGCGATGATCTCGTCCCGGCTCGTGTTCATGCGTCGAGCCTAGCTGACCGATCGGTCAGTTTCCTGTCCGATCGGTCAGACCACCGATCCCTCCCCAGGCGGCTCGAAGCCGCCGGACGCGCGCGCTACCGTGGCCGCATGCGCAAATACCTGTTCAACACCCAGCTGCTCGGCGCCGTCGTCGGCGGATGGACGACACTGCAGGCCACGCGCAAGGGACCGCGCGACTGGCGGCTCGCGCTGATGTGGGCCGGCTGGGGCATCGGGGTCGCCGTCGCCATCGGCACGATCATCATCGACGCCCGCGGCCGCGAGCTCGAGGAAGCCACGTCCGGGCCCGACCGGGACGAGTGAACCGGACGCCGGCGTTCGACCGATGGGGGCGCGCGATGGCTGAGCACCTCAGCATCACCACACCGCGATCGTGGTTCGAGCTCGAGCTGCGGCCGCAGCGCCGCGACGTCGCGATCAAGGATCTCGTCAACGAGCGGGTCAGGGAGATCCCCGCGCTGCGCGACCACCGGGCCGACGTCATCCGGATGCTGCGCCGCTACGCGCGCTGGGCCTGGAACGTGGGCGCGCGCTACTCGGCCGCGTTCGCGACGCCCGCCGAGGACACCGTCATCACGGGCAGCCTGATGATCACCGACCTCCCGTACCCGCCCGACGCCGGAGACGACCCGCTGGGCGCGGTCGCCGAGCACCTCTCCCGCGCGAGCGCCGGACCGGGCGACGAGACCTGGTCGAGCGTCGAGATCGCCGAGATCGAGGGCCTCGGCCGCTGCCCGCGCTCCTTCGGCGTCGAGGACGTCGACCTGCCCAAGGGCGCCGGAACGGTGCGCGTGGTCACCATGCAGACCTTCGTCCCGCTCCGTGCCGGCCGTCTGCTGCTGGTCGCCTGCTCCTCCCCCGACCTCGACCTCGCCGCCGACCTGCTCGAGCTGTTCGCGGCGGTCACGGCGACGCTGCGCGTGCGCGCGGACGAGGCGGCCCCGGCGGCGGCGCGCTGATGGCCCGGTCCCGTCGACGACCGAGCACCGCGCCCGACGCGACGATGCCGACCGTCTCGGTCGCCGACGTCGAGGCGTGGCGGGCGTCCGGCGCACTCGCCGCCGTCCACCGCACCCCGGTCCCGGCGCCGCGCACCGTCGACTCGGTCGTCGCCGCCGCCGGGCGGGTCGGCCAGGACGGCCAGTTCGGCTACTACCGGCCGACGGACCTGCCGGCGCGGGCCGTCGCGCGCTTCACCTTCGAGGACGGCCGGTTCCTCGACGTCATCGGGGACGGCCTCGTCGGTCGCGACCCGGGCGACCCGGGCGACCCGGGCGACCCGCGCATCCGGCACGTGATCTCGCTCGACGACTCGCGCCGCGAGCTGAGCCGCGTGCACCTGACCTTCGGCGTCACGCCCGAGCGCGAGCTCTGGATCGCCGACCAGCACTCCACCAACGGCGTGCAGATCACGCGCCGCGACCGCGGCACCGTGCCGTGCGCGCCCGGCGTGCGCACCACGATCGACCAGGGCGACATCGTGACCTTCGCCGGTCACGCGATGTCGGTCACCCGGCTGCTGCCGATCGAGCCGGCGATCAGTCGGCGGACGGCAGCCGAATCTCCCGCAGGGTGAGGTCTGCGCCGTGATGCAGGCCGAGCCCCGGCCGCGTGCCGCGCCCCACGAGCCCGCGGTGCAGCTTCGCGCCGATGAGCTCCCCGTCGCTGACCGACTGCGGGTCGAGCAGCACGCCCCGGCGGCTCTTCTTGAGCTCGAGCTGCCAGCCGCGGAACCCGCTCGCCACCTCGTCGAGGGCTCCCGCGACGACGACGCCCTGCCCGTGTTCCCGGCCCGTGGACAGGATGTCGCGGAACACCGCCTCCGCCGGTGACTCCCGCAGCAGCTCGGCGTCGTCGACGAGCACGACCACGTGCTCGTCGCTCGCGGGCACCAGGGCGCGCAGCTCGTCCTCGCCGATCGCGGCATCCGTGACCACCGCGAGCACGCCCGGCTCGCCCCCGAGGTCCCGGACGACGGATGGGCGCGGCGCGATGATCACGAGCCGGGTGCCGTGGGCGATGAGCGAGCGCCCCATGGTCGCGAGCAGCGTGCTGCGGCCCGACCGGGCGGGACCGGCGATCACGAACCCGTTCTGGTCTCCCGAGAGGTCCGCGACGAGGCCGGTGAGCTCATCCCCGCCGACGCCGACGAGCGCCACGGACGGTCCGCGGGACTCCTCGGGCACGAGGGCGAGCGCGTCGGCGAGGGTCACGCTCGCCGGCAGCGGGTCGATGCGGAACGGTCGCGGACCCCGTGCGCTGCCGTGCGCGGTTCGCGCCGCCGCCCCGATCTCGCGCAGCGCCCGCGCCTGACCCTGGCCGGAGTTCTCGCCGGGCAGCACCGCGAACTGCAGCTCGGTGCCGCTCTGGTTCCAGAATCCGCGGCCGGGCCCGATCTCGTCCGGGAGGTCGCGCGCCCTGATGCCCTCGTTCGAGTATTCGCCGCGGTCGGCGAGGTTGAGCAGGATCTTGCGGTCGACGAGGCTCGACATGCGCGAGGAGAACAGCGTCCGGTCGCCCGAGACGACCAGGTGCACGCCCACCGTCGCGCCCTCGCGCAGCAGGAAGGCGACCCGGTCGACGAGCGCGCCGTTGTCGATGTCGGCGAGCACGTTGACGAAGCCCTCCCACTGGTCGATGAGCACGACGACGTGCGGGAGCCGGGCCTCGGGTGTGCCCGCGCGCTGCTCGGTGAGGCTCGCGACCCCGCTCGCCGAGAACGCGCTCTGCCGGTGCGCGACCTCGTCGACGAGGCCCTGCAGCAGGCGGCCGACGCGCTCCGGCTCGTGCCGCTGCACGACGACCCCGCAGTGCGGCAGCGCGCTCAGTGGCAGCAGCGCGCCGGTACCGCAGTCGATGGCGTAGAGGTGCAGATCCCCCACGGCGGCCGCGCTCGCGCCCGATCCCGCGATCGTACGCAGTGCCTGGCTGCGCCCGCTCCGCGCCGATCCGATCACGAACAGGTGACCGAGCTCGTCGAGGTCGAGCGCGGTCGTGACCTGCCGCTGCAGCGCCGGGTGATCCTCGAGCCCCACCGGGATGACGACGCCCACGCTCCGGCCGGACGGCACCGCCGGGAGCGCGTCGAGGCTCACGACGTCGCCGAGAGGCGGCAGCCAGGGCCGTCGCGGCGCCGGGATGCCGAGCGCGTCGGTAGCGCGGCGCACGGAGTCCACGAGCACCGTGAGGTCGGTGATCTCGACGTCTCCGGCGTCCCCGGTGGCCGCCTTCGGCACCGGCACGGGCTCGCTCCAGTCCGCGAAGCCGAGGTCCTCGACGAGCGGATCGGCGACGCCCACGACGGTCTGCGCCCCGGGGAACCGCCCGCCGACGCGACCGGCCTGGAACGGCATGAGCGACGCCGCGCCGAGGCGCACGTAGGCACGCCCGGGGGTCGCCTTCGAGATGCTCGCCGACTCGGGCGAGTCGATGACGTCGGTGCTCTCCGACGCATCCGTCATCCGCAGCGCGATGCGCAGGTTGGTGTTCGCGCGGATCTCGGGCGAGACCACGCCGCCCGGGCGCTGGGTGGCGAGGATGAGGTGGATGCCGAGCGAGCGACCGCGCTGGGCGATGCCCACGAGGCCGCGCACGAAGTCGGGCAGCTCCCGCGCCATCGACGCGAACTCGTCGATGACGATGAGCAGCCGCGGCAGCGAGGCGAGCTCCGGGCGCTTGGCCTGCAGGTCCTGGTAGTCCTCGAGATCCTTCGCCCCCGCCCCGGCGAACACGTGCTCGCGGGTGCGCAGCTCGGCGCCGAGCGAGTCGAGCGCGCGCTCGACCTGGTGGGCGTCGAGGTCGGTCACCATGCCGACGGTGTGGGGCAGGTCGACGCAGTCCTTGAACGCCGCGCCGCCCTTGTAGTCGACGAGCACGAAGTTCATCTCGGTGGGGGTGTTCGCGACGGCGAGCGAGGCGACGAGCGTCTGCAGCAGCTCGGACTTGCCGGACCCGGTCGTGCCCGCCACGAGACCGTGCGGCCCGTCGAGGCGCAGGTCGAGCGAGAACTCGCCGTCGATCGACTCGCCGAGCACGGCGCGCGTCGACCGGCCGCCGACGAGCCAGCGCGCCTGCACCGCCTCGGGCGTCGGCGGGTCGAGGGCGAGCACCGACAGCAGCCGGCTCGAGGTCGGGATGGCGCCGTCCGTGACGTCGGGGCTCGCGTCGCGGATCGGCCCGAGCGACCGGCCGATCCACTCGAGCCAGTCGTCGCCCACGATGTCGGGACGGATGCGGTCCACGAGGCTCACGCGCTGCTGGCGGATGAGCACCCCGTCGCCGTCCGCGATCACGACGGCGCCGCACTCCTCGGGCAGCAGCCGCTCGTCGGCGTCGACGCAGATCGAGTAGACGCCGACCTCGGGGCCCTCGCGCAGGATGCGCACGAGCGAGGGCATCGCGCGCAGCCGGCGCGCGCCGTCCATGACGACGACGATGTCGTCGGGCGTGGACCGGATGCGCTCGCGCCCGCTCGACCGCGTCGACGCCCGGGCCTCGATGATCGCGATGAGCTCGGCCACGCAGCGCGCCGTCGACGTGGTCGTCGTGCCGATGTTCGTCATCGACGAGCCGGGGTGCTCGCCCGCCGCGTGCGGCAGCCAGCCCAGCCACTCCCAGTCGGCACCGCGGCGGGACTCGGTGAGCAGGTAGAAGCGCACGTCCTTCGGGCTCTGCAGCACGCCGAGCTGCGCGAGCGCCCACTTCGCGATCGGGCGAGCCACCGCATCCGGTCCCGCGATGCCGACGACGCCGCGTTCGACGAGACTGACGATCGCGGGCACGTCGCGCGCATCCCAGACCACGGTGCGTTTGTGGGCGAGCTCCTCGGGGTCGTCGAGGGTGACGCGGCTCGGCTGCGTGGCCGTGCCGACGCGCAGCGTGAGGTGGTCGGGATCGGCCCGACGCCGGGCCCAGAGCAGCGGGAGGGGCGTCGTCGCGATCTCGTACACGAGGGCCGGGTCGGGAGCGCTCGCGAGCCACTCCTCGCGCTCGACCGCGAGCGCCTGCTGGGCGTCGGCCTCGATGCGGCGGCGCAGCTCCCAGTACTCGTCGACCTGCTGCCGGTAGGTCTTGCGGCCCGAGCGCTTCTGCTGCAGCTGCTGCACGATCATGATCACGGGTGAGAGCGCGGCGATGAGCAGGAACGCGTAGTTCTGGAAGGCGATCGCCGACACCCCCGCGGCCGCGATCGGCGTCAGCGCCGCCAGCAGGTTGAGCCCGCGACCCTGGGGTTCGGCGGGCGGCGACGGCAGCGTGAACGTCGCCGTGCGCTCGGGGGGCAGCAGCCGCGGCGGCCGGTTGTACTCGAACACGCTCGGGTCGTCGCCGACGACGAGGTGCGCACCGTTGTCGGCGAAGCGGGCGAGGCCGAGCAGCACGCCGCCGACCTCGAGCTGCGCGCCGTCGTTCCACTGCACGGCGGAGGCGACCGGCTCGCCGTCGAGCGCGGCGCCGCGGTACTCGTTGACCGGCTGCAGCCACACCGTGCCGTCGGCGCCGACCGTCGCGAGCAGCGCCACGTCGGGCACCGCCGCGCCCGAGGCATCCACCCCGTCGACCACGAGCTGCATCGACGGGTGCGCGCCGATCGCGACGACTCCCGCGCCGCAGCGCAGGATGCGGCCCGCCCCCGGCCCGGAGAGCACCCGGAGCTCGGCGATCGAGTCCGCGCGCAGCGGCGGCGGCGCGTAGCCCGCGTGCGCCATCGTCACCACGGTGCCGTCGCGTATGCCCGAGTCCCGCAGGGCGACCCGGGGGTCGAGCGGGCCGGCGCCGATGTACATCGTGAGCGGACCGCCCGGGTCCTCGGCGTCGACGCCGAGGCGCCGCTGGGCGAGCTCCACGACCTCCCCCGTCGGGATCGACGGGTCGGCGTCCACGTGGATGTTGCCGGCGCGCCGGGTCTGCGAGTTCTCCAGGGTGAAGGTGAACCTCATCCGTCCGCCTCAGTCGAGCGTGCTGTCGACGCGCGTTCCCGGCGCGAGCGGGACGGTGGACGCCCGCAGCGCGCCGACGACCTCCCAGTACACCGCGGTGTCGGTCACGGCCATGTTCGCGACGCTGTCGGCGCCGCCGAGGAAGAGCGGGTGGGTGTACTCGACGCACTCGTCGAACGCGAGCACCGCATCCCCCGCGCCGTTGGCCTCCCGGAAGTCGTCGTACTGCGCCTGGCCGAACAGCTGCCCCACGAGGTCGTTCTGCAGGATCGCCCCGAACTCGGGCAGGGTGCACAGCTCCTGCACGGCTCCGCCCGCGAGGTCGGCGACGCGCAGCTCCTGCTCGCCCCACGCTCCGCCCGCGAGCGGCTGGCGCACGGTCAGGATCTGACGGCCCTGCCAGTCGAAGGCGAGCACATCGACCTGCGGATCCGGGATCTCCGGGAACGCGGCGCGCACGTAGGCGCGGAACTCCGGGCCGCTGACCGCGTCGTGGAAGCGCAGCACGCCCTCCTCGAACGAACGACCGCAGTAGCCGGCATCGGCGAACGCGCTCGGAGCGCCCTCGGGCACGTACGGTCCGCCCGCGTGATCGATGCCGGGATCGACGGTGAGTGCCATGGGATCCTCCTGGGGGCAGAGCTGCTGGCGGTGGTGCGGAGGCACGCGCGGGCGCCCCTGTCACACGCTACCGGCGCCGTCTGCGACGGTTGCGCGTCATCCTCAGGGCGTCCGCCGCCGCTCCGGGTGTCAGGCCCGGGCGAACCCGGGCACCGAGTCGAGCAGGTCGATCGACGCGTCGATCTGCTCGAGGATGCGCGCGGGCGGCCAGGCCGACGACCCGCCGAACGTCGCCATGGTCGCGAGCTCCGTGACGTCGTAGAGCAGTGCGCTCGCCCGGTCGACGTCGCGCGCCCGCTCCCAGCGCTCCGGCTGCTCCTGCAGCCGCTTGAGCAGCGCGCCGTCGAGCCGGTTGGGCAGCGGCGACCAGCCGGCCGGGATGCTCACGCTCGCGTCCAGGACCGCGACGGCTGCCGCATCCCCGGCGCGCTGGGCGAACAGCCGGGCGACGTGCACCGACTGCCGGATCGGCTCGTACAGCGTGACGTTCCCGGTGAACGGAACGGCCGCGACGGTGCGGGCGAGCGCGACCGCGAGGTCGATGCGGCCGTAGACGGACAGTCGCACGGTCGCCTCGGACAGCCGCTGCACGGCGGCCGACTTCGTGAACGACACGTCGCGGGCGGCCTTCGCGAGCGCCGCCGCGACCGGCTTCGGGACGTCGATCGAGGCATCCGTGAGGATCGCCACCACCGCGGGCGCGAGCTCGGTCGTCGCCGCGACGAGCTCCGGACTGGCCGCCACGCACTCCCCCTCCGTCGGATCCACGCTAGCCGAGCCGGCTATTCGATCGTGATGAGCCTGATGATCGTGCCGAAGTCGAGGTCGGCGATCTGCGCGCGGATCTGCGCACCGAGACTGCGGTTGACGCTCGGGTCGAGCGCCTTCAGGTTCAGGATGTCGTCGGCCGCGCCGCCGAGCTGCAGCTCGTGGATGTGGTCCACGTCGAGCCCCCTGAGCGCGTCCTTGCCCGTGACGCTCGCGAGCAGCTTCCGGGCGTCGAACGAGCGCGACGCGTCGTCGACGACGGTCTTCACGAGCCTGCCCTCGTCGGCGAGGTCCTGCAGGGCCGTCACCTTCTCGATCGCCGCGACCTTCTGGGTGTCGTTCCAGCCGTCCTTGAACCTGAGCGCGATCGACGGCACATCGAGGTGCGTGGCCGTCTCGACGACGGTCTTCATCTCGGTGACCGCGACGTCGGCGGTCTTCAGCGCGGTTCTCGCGGTGGTCACCGTCGTCGTGAGCGCCCCGAGGGCGCGCGTGCCGGTCTTCGCGAGCGTGCTCAGACCCTTCATGACTCCCGCGGCCGTCGTCAGCCCCTTCGCGCCGGGGATGCAGTCGAGCAGGGCGAACACGACGTCGCCCCAGCCGGCGCGACCCTGCGCCATCTCATACAGGGTGTCCGCGAGCACCAGCAACGCCGCCGCGAGCACCACCCACGCCAGCGGACCGCCGATGATCAGCACGATGACGCCCGCGATCGCCACCACGACCTTGCAGATCGTGATGAGGGTGTCCCACAGCTCGGACTGGAAGACCCTGTCCCACCAGTGCTCCTTGCCCAGCCCCGCATCCCCGGCATCCTTGATGCCCCGCTCCGTCGCCGACTCTCCATCCGCCCAGTCGCCGCGCGCCTCATCGACGAGTCTCTTCGCGGCGTCGATGCGGCTCTGCGCCGAGGAGATGTCCGCCTTCGCGCTCGCCACGCGCCCCGCCGCGACATCGCGGTTGTTCCTCGCGGCCGTCACCTGCGCATCCGTCGGCGTCCCCGCCGGGGACTCGTCGTCGTCCTGGTGCGCATCGTGCCGCGACTTCGCGGAGGTGTACGAGCTGTTGTAGGTGTCGTAGTCCGCACTCGCGTCGTCGAGCCTGCCCTGCGCCGACAGCAGATCGCTGTGCGCGGACTTGGCCTGGGTGAGCGCCCGATCGGCGCGGTACTGCGTGTCGTCGATCGTCTCCGACCAGCCCTGCAGCACGTCGCCGACGCCGGAGTAGGACGTCACGGCCTTGTCGAGGTCGGAGGGCATGTCCTCGACCTTGTCGACGAAGCTGTCCGCCGCATCCGAGTTCCAGATCCGCGACAGGTCGGCGCCCTGCACCCTGCGCAGCATGTCGGCCGCCTCCCGCGCGGTCTCGCCGATCGTCGCGTACTCGCGAGCGAGCAGATGGACCTCGAACCGATCGCCCGGCACCGGATCGGACCCGTAGCCGACCACATCCCAGCCCTCGGGACGAGACATCGCTCCACCTCCGCACCTCGACGCGTTCCGTCAGGCTAGGCGAGCCGCGCCAGCCCGGGATTGCGTGATGCACAGGCTTCTCGGAGAGGCGGCCGCGCTCGTGCCGATCGGTCGCTGTCCCGCTGCGCCCGTCATGCGCTCTCCACGTCAGAGCGTCCGTTGCCCGGCGTCTCCAACGGCCGGGTCCACAACCGGTGCGGCAGGTCCCAGGCCGGATCGTTGTCGGGGTCGCCGATGTTCACGGTGTTCTCGCTCCGGCGACGGAACACGAGGTCGCTCGGGGCGGGCAGACGATGTTCGATGTCGGCGGGAGTGACCGGCCCGTAGACCTTGACCGTGCGGCGGGCGATGTCGTTGCGCAGCCCGGTGCACGTGGACTCCCGCACCGTGTAGCGCTTGTCCGCGTGGATGACGCGCGTCAGCGGCGTGAGGCGCGCGTACCGCTCGTGGTGCTCCCTGGTCACGGTCCGTCCCGCCCCTGGACGCCCGGAGTGAGCCGGCCGGAGTCGGTCGGCTGCCCGACCCGGCGTCACCAGCATCACGAGATGGAGACCTGCTGACCGCCCGATCCGGAGATCGTCTTCTCCTCGCTCGACTGGGTGAGCGAGTCGGCGAGATTCTGGTCGACGTCCCGGTACTGCTCCATGCTCTGGTCCAGCATGTCGATGAGAGCCCCCGCGTTCTCGTCGATCTTCTTGCGGTTGTCCTTCCAGCGGTGCTCGAAGTGCTCGAGGGCGCCGTGCACCTTGCCCGAGCCGAGGCTGCCCTCGTTCGAGTCGATCTTGTCGGCCGTGTCGGCCATGAGGTCGCGCACCTGCTTGAGGTCCGACGACAGCCCGGAGAGACCGTCGATGTCGACGATCAGACGATCCTTCGCCACAGCGATCCCCTCCCCGCGATGCGCGCCACGCGGTCCGTCACGCGGTGCCCGCCCCGAACGGCGGGCACCGCGTGAGAGCCGTCGGGCTACTTGAGGCCCTTGGCGAGCTTGTCGTCGACGTCGGCGAGGGTCTCGGCCGCCGTGGTCAGGTACCCGGCCATGCCCTCGAGTCCGCCGAGGGTCTTCTTGACGCCCTCGTTGAACTCGTCGTAGGACAGGTCGAACTGCACGGACGCCTTGTCGGTCTTGAAGCCCGTGTCGACCAGGTTGCGCACGAGCTTGCGCAGGCCGTCCATCAGCACCTCCGCGTCGTGCTGCCCGGACTTGAGCTTGCCCGCCACGTCTTGCAGGTCCTGATAGGAGACGTCGAGATTGGCCATGGTGTTTCCCCTTCCGCCGGTCGATTCACCGATGCTTCGCCCAGGGTAAGAACATTTCGCGGATGCCCGCGCCGGGCTGTGCACAGCGACCAGATCGGGTGCGGCCGTTCCGCTCGCGCCGGCTCAGGTGACGTCGCGGCGCCAGCTGACGAGGTGGCCGATCGCGAGCAGCACGACCGCGAGGCCGAGCAGCACGAGGCCGCCCTGCCACCACTCGAGCGTCACCGACGACCCGCCGCCGAACGCCGTGTAGATGCTCGAGCCGACGAGCGCGTCGCTCGCCGCGCCCGGGAGGAACCGGCCGAGCTGCGCCGTCCAGTCCCACACGCCCGACCCCAGCCGAAGGATCGGCTCCACGAACTGCGTGAACGCGAGCACGACGACGATCGACGCGATCTGGTTCGGGATGAGGGTGCCGATCCCGACGCCGACGACCGCCCAGAGCGCCATCGCGACGACCACGCGGGCGATGAGCGCCCAGGTGTCGCTCTCGCCGAGCTCGGCATCCGTTCCGGTGGCCGCGAGCACCGAGGCGCCGAGGCCGACGGATGCCACGAGCCCGGCGACGCCGAACACCGCGCCCGTGCCGGCCATAACGACCGTCTTCGCGGCGAGCACCGTCGCCCGGCGCGGGGTCGCCAGGAAGGTCGGGGTGAGCGTCTGATGGCGGTACTCGCTCGTGACCGCGAGCGCGCCGATGATGAGCGGGAACACGTAGCCGATCGCCGTGGCCGTGCTGTAGACGAGGGCCGGCACGCCGTCGATGGCCGGGCCGCCCTGCTCGCGCATCCGGTCGCCGAGCGCGCCGAACAGGAACGCGAGCAGGCCCGCCGTGAAGCCGATGTAGCCGACCAGCACGATGAGCAGGATCCACCACAGCCGCGTTGTGGTGAGCTTGAGCGTCTCGGCCCGGATCGCGGCGATCATGCCGACGCTCCGTTCTCGCCGGTGAGCTGCAGGAAGAGCTCTTCGAGCCCCGCGTGCTCCTCCGACACGTGCGTGAGCGGCACCCCGGCGGCGAGCGCGACGCGGCCGATCGCGTCGGCCGTGGCGCCGCGCACGACGAGGCCGCCGGCATCCGTCCGCACGTCGAGACCCGCCGACGCGAGCGCGCTGCCGAGCGAGGCGCGGTCGAGGGCGTCGACCCGCACGGATGCCCCCGTGCCGAGCCCGTCGAGGTCGCCCTGGTAGACGGCACGGCCGCGCGCCACGATGACGACGCGGTCGACGCTCTGCTGCACCTCGGCGAGCAGGTGCGACGACACGAGCACCGTGCGGCCCTCCACGGCGAGGTGGCGCAGCAGGCCGCGGATCCAGCGGATGCCCTCCGGGTCGAGCCCGTTCGTCGGCTCGTCGAGCACGAGCACCCCGGGGTCGCCGAGCAGGGCGAACGCGAGGCCGAGCCGCTGGCGCATGCCGAGCGAGAACCCGCCGACCCGGCGGTGGGCGACGGATGCCAGGCCGACGAGCTCGAGCACGGCGTCGACGCGAGCCGCGGGCACCCGGGCCGCCGCTGCGTACACGACGAGGTGGCCGCGTGCCGTGCGGCCCGGGTGGAAGCTCGATGCCTCCAGGGCCGTGCCGACGCGGGTGAACGGCCGGTCGAGGGCGCGGTACTCGCGTCCGCCGATCGTCGCCGTGCCGCTCGTCGGGGTGACGAGGCCGAGCAGCATCCGCAGGCTCGTGGTCTTTCCGGCGCCGTTCGGGCCGAGGAATCCCGTCACCGTGCCCGGCTCGACCGTGAAGCTCAGGTCGCTCACCGCGCGAACCGGGCCGAAGGACTTGCTGAGCCCTCGGAACTCGATCGTCGATCCGGTCATAGCCCGAGGCTAGAGGGCGCGGGGCCGCGACCACATCGGCCATGCGGCGGAGCGCGCCGCTCCCCCGCGCGGCGGATGCGCCGCACTGGTCAGCTCAGGAAGCCGCGCAGCAGCGCCGCCGTGCCCGCGAGGTGCTCGCGCGCTGCGTCCTCCGCGCCGGACGCGTCGCCCGTGAGGATCGCGACGACGAGAGTCTCGTGCTGCTGGTTCGAGTGCTCGATGTTGGGCGCGAGCAGCGGAATGCGGTCGAGCAGGTCGTTCACGGCCGTGCGGTTGTCGGCGAGGAGCGGCACGAGCGTCGGGATGCCCGCGAGCTCGGCGATGGTGAGGTGCAGCCGCGAGTCGACGCGGCGGTAGTCGGCGGCATCCGCTGCCCGCGTCTCGCGCAGCCGCGCATAGAGCGTCTCGCGCTCGGCGGCCGTGAGCGCGCGGCTCGCGGCCGCGCGCGCCGCGCCCGGCTCGAGGATGTCGCGCAGCCCGAGCACGTCGTCGAGCTCGGCCGCGGTCGGCGCGGCGGCGGATGCGGACGGCGCCGTCGCGTCGTCCGGCAGCGTCTCGGCGACGAAGGTGCCGCCGTAGCGCCCGCGCCGCGACACGAGGTAGCCCGCGTCGGCCAGCGCGCGGATCGCGTCACGCACCGTGTCGCGGCTCACCGAGAAGCGCAGCGCGAGCTCGCGCTCGCTCGGCAGTGCCTCCCCGGTGGGCACGACGCCGAGGCGCACCGTCTGCAGCAGGCGCTGCACGGTGTCCTCGAACGCGTTGCCCGACCGCACCGGCCGGAACAGCGCCTCGGTGACGACGTCGCCGGCCGGCTCCGCGGCGCCGGACGCGGGACTGGGCGGAACGGATGCGGCCACGGCTGCCCCGATCAGAGCGGCGTCACGTAGGCGGAGGCGATGCCGCCGTCGACGAGGAACGTCGACGCCGTGATGAAGCTCGCGTCGTCGCTCGCGAGGAACGCGACGGCCGCGGCGATCTCCTCGGGCTCGGCGAACCGTCCCGTCGGCACGTGCACGAGGCGGCGCTGGGCGCGCTCGGGGTCCTTCGCGAACAGCTCCTGCAGCAGCGGCGTGTTCACCGGTCCCGGGCACAGCGCGTTGACGCGGATGCCCTGCCGCGCGAACTGCACGCCGAGCTCTCGCGTCATCGCGAGCACGCCGCCCTTCGACGCCGTGTAGGAGATCTGGCTCGTCGCCGAGCCGAGCACCGCCACGAACGAGGCGGTGTTGATGATCGATCCGCTGCCCTGCGCGGTCATGTGCCGCAGCGCCGCGCGCGAGCACAGGTAGACGCTCGTGAGGTTCACGTCCTGCACCCGCTCCCACGCGGCCAGCTCGGTGGTCTCGATCGAGTCGTCGTCGGGCGGCGAGATGCCGGCGTTGTTGAACGCGATGTCGAGCGAGCCGTACTCGGCGACCGCCGCGTCGAACAGCGTGTTCACGCCGGCCTCGTCCGTCACGTCGACGGGCACGAACATGCCGTCGACCTCGTCCGCCGCGGCGGTCCCGGTCTCGGGGTTGAAGTCGCCGATGACGACCTTCGCGCCCTCGGCGGCGAAGCGCCGTGCGGTCGCGAGCCCGATGCCGGAGGCGCCGCCCGTGATGACGGCGACCTTGCCCGCGAGGCGCTGGGTGAGGTCGAGCTGCTGTACTGCCATGGGTTCACTCCGTGCTGATGAAGACGTTCTTGGTCTCGGTGAAGGCGGCCGCGGCATCCGGTCCGAGCTCGCGGCCGATCCCCGATCGCTTGTAGCCGCCGAACGGGGTCGAGTAGCGCACGCTCGAGTGCGAGTTGACGCTGAGGTTGCCGCTCTCGACGCCCCGCGCGACCCGGAGGGCTCGGCCGAGGTCGCGCGTGAAGATCGAGCCGCTGAGGCCGTACACCGTGGCGTTGGCGAGCGCGATGGCATCCGCCTCGTCGTCGAACGGCAGCACAGCGACGACCGGCCCGAAGATCTCGTCGGTCACGAGCCGGTCGTCGCGCGAGTCGGGGATGACGACGGTCGGCGGGAACCAGAAGCCGCGCCCCGAGGGCGCGCTGCCGCGGAACGCCACCTGACGGTCGTCGGGAACGAAGGAGTCGACCCGCGCCCAGTGCTTGCGCGACACGAGCGGCCCCATCTGGGTTTCCTCGGCGCGCGGGTCGCCGACGCGGAACGCGGTCACGGCGGGCTCGAGCAGCTCGAGGAAGCGGTCGTAGACGCTGCGCTCGACGAGGATGCGGCTGCGGGCGCAGCAGTCCTGGCCGCTGTTGTCGAACACCGCACCCGGCGCCGTGGCGGCGGCGAGCTCGAGGTCGGCGTCGGCGAACACGACGTTGGCGCTCTTGCCGCCGAGCTCGAGCGTGACCGGTTTGACCCGGGCGGCAGCGCCGGCCATGACCTTCGCCCCCGCGGTCGTGGATCCGGTGAACACGATCTTGCGGATGCCGGGGTGGTCGACGATCGCCGTGCCGAGCACGGGTCCCTCCCCCGGGAGCACCTGGAGCAGCCCCGCGGGCAGCCCCGCGGCGAGCGCGAGCTCCGCGAGCCGCAGCGCCGTGAGCGGGGTCCACTCGGCGGGCTTGACGATGACGGCGTTGCCCGCGGCGAGCGCCGGCGCGAAACCCCAGGAGGCGATCGTCATCGGGAAGTTCCACGGCACGATGACGCCGACGACGCCGTACGGCTCGAGGAACGTCACGTCGATGCCGCCCGCGACCGGGATCTGCGCCCCGAGCAGCCGCTCGGGCGCCGCCGCGTAGTAGCCGAGCACGTCGGCGACGTGGTTCGCCTCCCACCGGGCGTTGCCGATCGGATGCCCGGAGTTGCGCACCTCGAGCTGCGCGAGCTCCTCGGCGTGCGCGCGCACCACGCCCGCGAACGCGCGCAGGTGCTCGGCGCGCGCCGCCGGGGCGAGCGCGGCCCACGCCCGCTGGGCGACGTGCGCGGCGGCGACCGCGTCGTCGAGCTGCTCGGTCGTCGTGTAGTCGAGCCGGCGGATGATGCTCTCGTCCCGCGGGTCGACGAGGTCGATGCCGGTCACGCGTTCCCCTTCGACAGGCTCAGGGAGCGGGCGGCGGGGCCCAGGGAGCGGGCGGAGCGGTGCGCCCGAGCGGCGTCGACGAGGCCCGCGAACAGCCGCAGATCGTCGAGCGTCTCCTCCGGGTGCCACTGCACGGCGACGCCGAACGGCACCGTCGTGAGCTCGACCGCCTGGATCGTGCCGTCATCCGTGCGCGCGCTCACGCGGAGCCCCTCGCCGACCCGGTCGACGGCCTGGTGGTGGTACGACTTCACGGCGAGACCGCCCGACCGCTCGAGCAGGTCCGCGAGCCGCGTGCCGTCGTCGACGCTCACCTCGTTCGTCGCGAACACGCCGCCGCCGAGGTTGTAGCGGTCGCTGCCGACGACGTCGGGCAGGTGCTGCAGCAGGGTGCCGCCGCGGGTGACGTTGAGCACCTGCAGGCCGCGGCAGATGCCGAGGAACGGCAGCTCGCGCTCGATGGCCGCGGCGAGCAGGGCGTCCTCCCACGCGTCGCGATCGAGCCGCGGGGCATCCGTCGTCGGATGCGGCTCCTGCCCGTAGCGAGCCGGGTCGACGTCCTTGCCGCCGGTCACGATGAGCCCGTCGATGGCGTCGAGAACGGATGCCGCCACCTCCGCGTCGACGGGCTGCGGCGGCAGCAGCACGGCGATGCCGCCGGCCCGGGTGACGGCGTCGAAGTACTGCCGCGGCAGGAACGACGCGGGCCCGTCCCAGACCCCCTGCTGCGCGCGCTCGAGGTAGGTCGTGAGACCGATCAGCGGCGCGGTGGAGCCGTGCCGGTCGCGGGGTCCCAGCGCCGACGGAGCCTGCGACGTCGGGTGGTTAGAAGCGCTCAAAGCCGCGCACCCGCTCCCAGTCGGTGATGGCGGCGTCGAACGCGGTCTGCTCGACGCGGGCGTTGTTGAGGTAGTGCTCGACGACCTCGTCGCCGAAGGCCTGGTGCGCGATGGCCGAGCCCTCGAACAGCTCGGCCGCCTCGCGCAGGGTCGTCGGCACGCGCGGCTTGCCGCTGCCGTAGGCGTTGCCCTCGAACAGCGGCTCGAGCTCGAGCTCGTTCTCGATGCCGTGCAGGCCGGCGGCGATGATCGCGGCCGTCGCGAGGTACTGGTTGACGTCGCCGCCCGGCACCCGGTTCTCCACCCGCAGCGACGCGCCGTGCCCCACGACGCGCAGCGCACAGGTGCGGTTGTCGAGTCCCCACGCGATCGCGGTCGGCGCGAACGAGCCGTCGACGTAGCGCTTGTACGAGTTGATGTTCGGCGCGAAGAACAGTGAGAGCTCGCGCATCGCGGCGAGCTGCCCGGCGATCCAGTGCTCCATGAGCGGCGAGAAGCCGTGCTCGCCGTCGCCCGCCATGACGGGCGAGCCGTCGGCGCCGCGCACCGAGAGGTGGATGTGGCAGCTGTTGCCCTCGCGCTCGTTGAACTTGGCCATGAACGTGAGCGACTGCCCGTGCTGGTCGGCGATCTCCTTCGCCCCGTTCTTGTAGATCGCGTGGTTGTCGCACGTGTTCAGCGCGTGCGCGTAGCGGAACGCGATCTCCTGCTGCCCGAGGTTGCACTCGCCCTTGACGCCCTCGCAGTACATCCCGGCGCCGTCCATGCCGAGACGGATGTCGCGCAGCAGCGGCTCCATCCGGCTCGACGCGAGCAGCGCGTAGTCGATGTTGTAGTCGGATGCCGGCGTGAGCCCGTCGTATCTCCTGGCCCAGGCATCCCGGTAGGTGTTCTCGAACACGATGAACTCGAGCTCCGTGCCGACGAAGGGCACGAGATCGCGCGCCGCAAGCCGGTCGAGCTGCGTCCGCAGGATCGCCCGCGGCGACTGCACGACGGGCTGGTCGTCGAGCCACTCGAGGTCGGCCATCACGAGCGCGGTGCCCGGCAGCCACGGGATGCGGCGCAGCGTCGACAGGTCGGGCCGCATCGCCATGTCGCCGTAGCCGCGCTCCCACGAGCTCATCGCGTAGCCCGCGACGGTGTTCATCTCGACGTCGACGGCGAGCAGGTAGTTGCACGTCTCGGCGCCGTGCTCCTGCACCTCCTCGCGGAACAGCCGAGCGCTCACGCGCTTGCCGACGAGCCGGCCCTGCATGTCGGCGAACGCCACGATCACGGTGTCGACGTCGCCCGCGTCGATGAGCAGCCCGAGCTGATCGACGGTGAGGTTGCCGGATGCCGGAACGGCGATCGATGCGGCCATCGGAGGTCCTCCTCACGTCGCCCGATGCGGGCTGACCCGACCATTACAGCACAGCGGGTAGACGACTCCTCCGTGGTTTGTAACGCGTTGTTTACGTCCAAAGGTAGACATCAGGTACCAATAGCCGACACGCTGACGGTCATCGCGCGCGCTCGTGCGCGCCCCAGTCCAGCGGAGGAACGATGACCGATTCGACGAAAGCCTCGGGCGCCACCTATCGGAAGGCCGAGGCCGGCTACTTCGAGAAGCGTCAGCTCAAGCGCTCGGCGGGCGTCTGGGGGCTGTGGGGCCTCGCGGTCGCCGCCGTCATCTCCGGCGACTTCTCGGGCTGGAACGCGGGCATCGGCTTCGCCGGCATGGGCGGCTATCTCATCGCCTTCGCTCTGCTCATCGTGATGTACTACGGCCTGATCTTCTCGATCGGCGAGATGGCGGCCGCCATGCCGCACACCGGTGGCGCGTACTCCTTCGCCCGATCCGCGATGGGCCCGTGGGGCGGGCTCGCGAACGGTCTCGCCGAGACGGTCGAGTACGTCGCGACGACGGGAGTCGTCGTCTACTTCACGGCGGCCTACGCCGATCAGATCACCGGTGACCTGTTCGGGGTGCACCTGCCCGCCCCGCTATGGTGGGCGATCCTGTACGCGCTGTTCATCGCGCTCAACGCCGCTGGCGCGGCGATCTCGTTCCGCTTCGCGATCGTCGTGTCGGTCATCTCGATCGCGATCCTCGTCGTGTTCGGCATCATGGCTCTCGCATCGGGTGCCTTCGACTGGGGCAGCCTGTGGAACATCCCCGTCGACGAGTCCGCTGTCGGGTCGAGCGGCTGGCTGCCGAACGGCATCCTCCCGCTGCTGTTCGCCCTTCCATTCGGCATGTGGCTGTTCCTCGGCATCGAGGAGCTGCCGCTCGCGGCCGAGGAGTCGCACAACCCGGCGAAGGACATCCCGCGCGCCGGCGTCTGGGCCCGCGGCACACTGCTCGTCACCGGTCTCATCGTCGTCTTCCTCAACACCGGCGTGCTCGGCGCGAAGGACACCGCGGACTCGGGCGAGCCGCTGCTCGACGGCTTCCGCGCCATCCTGCAGAACGATCAGCTCGCCGCGGTGCTCTCGCTGCTGGCCCTCATCGGCCTGCTGGCCTCGCTCATGGGCATCATGTTCGCCTACGGGCGGAACATGTACTCGCTTTCCCGCGCCGGGTACTACCCGAAGTTCCTGTCGTACACCGGCCGCGCGAAGACGCCCTGGGTCGCGCTCATCGTGGGCGCGGTCATCGGCTACCTCGCGCTCGTCATCGTGGATGCCGCGGGCGGCACCGACAGCTCGGCGGGCAGCATCGTGCTCAACATCGCCTGCTGGGGAGCGATCGTGTCGTACTGCCTGCAGTCGGTGTCGTTCATCATCCTGCGCCGCAAGTTCCCGAACGCGAGCCGGCCGTACCGCAGCCCGTGGGGGCTGTTCGGCGCCTGGTCCGCGCTCGTGATCGGCGCGGCGACGTTCATCGGCTTCCTGGTGAACCCGGACTTCCAGCTCGCGATCATCGCGATCATCGTCGTGTACGTGCTGATCTTCGTCGGCTTCGCGCTCTACGGCCGGCACCGCCTCGTGCTGAGCCCCGAGGAGGAGTACGCGCTGTCGGGCGGCCTGCACGGCGACCCGCAGGCGGAGGGCTACGACGCCATGGAGGCCGAGGTCTTCGACGGGACGAAGTAGGACAGGGCGTCCGATCGCGGATGAGGCGCCGCCGCCTGGCGGGGCCTCATCCGTGCCGTTCGTCTACTTCGCGGGCACGCGGTTCTCCGCGCTCACGAACCAGGAGAACTGCTCGAGCTTCTCGATGATCTCGTGGAAGATGTCCGACGTGGTCGGGTCCTCCTCGTCCACCTGATCGTGCACCTCGCGGATCGTCGCGACGGTCTGGTCCAGGCGCTGCACGATGAGGTCGACCGTGCGCGCGGTGTCGACCTCCCCCGACGGGTACTCCGGCAGCGTCGTGGTCGCGGCCACGGTGTCGCTGCGACCGTCCGGAACGCCGTGCAGCGCGCGCATCCGCTCGGCGATCTCGTCGCTGAACTCGCGAGCCGCCTCGACGATCTCGTCGAGCTGCAGGTGCAGGTCGCGGAAGTTCTTGCCGACGACGTTCCAGTGCGCCTGCTTGCCCTGGATGTGCAGCTCGATGAGGTCGACGAGCACCTTCTGGGTGTTCTCGAGCAGGGTCGTCGAGGCGAGGAAGCCGCGCTCCTTGTTCTCCCGGCGGCTCTTCTTCGCTCCGGCCCCGGCGGGGACGGTGGCGGTGTGGTCGGTGGTCGTGGTCATGGTTGTTCCTTTCCTCACCGGTGATCAGGTGGTCGCGACGGGTCCGGCGTCGACCCGGTGGCCGCTCTCGACCGCCCCGCCGACCGTCGCGTCCGAGACGAGCGCCGAGCGTCCCGCGATTCCGAGGTCCATGCGGTGTGGGTCCTTTCGCCGTCCTCGTACCGGTCTACGCGCCGCGTCGCCGAGCCCCAAACCGGCTCGTCGAAGCTGTGAGGCGCCCGACCGGACGCTGGCCGTAGGAGCGGATGCCGCGGGCCGGCATCCGTCACCGGGCGCGCAGGAGCGTGCGCAGTGAGGCCTCGGGCACCGCGTCGAGGTCGAGCAGCACCGCCCGCCAGGCGAGTCCGCCCTCGCCCGGGAAGCGCAGCTCGAGCTCCAAGCCGTGCACCCGGACGTGCGAGCACAGCAGGGTCGACAGGCCGCGCGAGTGGTTCGCCTCCAGCGTCAGCTGGCCGTAGCCACCTGGCGTTTGGCGCCGCGCGGGCGCATCTCGACGTCCGCGCGCTTCAGGAGCGAGCGCACGCGGCCGATCGAGTAACCGGTGTCTGCCTGGATATCCCGCACGCTCATACCGAGCTCCACGTACATATGACGGACCTCCGCCGCCATCTCGTCGGCCTCGAACTCCGGAACGCGCTGGAAAGGCTGGATGTCCCCGCCGGCGTATCCGTGGTGGACCATCCCGCGGGGCTCGATGTCGGGAGCCGACTCGTCGCCCCAGGCCGTCCAGCCGGGTTGCGCGTGCCGGGCAAACATCTCCAGCCGGGGCCCGGGAGAGCAGGCCTCGATGAGGGCGTACTGCTCATCCGGCTTCCGGCTGTGCTCACGCTTGCGCGTCTCCAGCATGTTGACCTGCGAGCGCGCTGGCGCAAGAGTGCGCATCGATCCCTTTACGCCGAACAGCAGGACCTCCGTCACGTTGCGGAAGTAGAAGCCGACGCCGCGGCCGTCCGGGCCACCGTCCTTGCGTCGCTTCGCCCACACGATGTTCGAGACGTACCGGAAGCCCCAGGCGCGCATGACGTCGAGGCCCTCTGGCAGAAGCGCGTTCGGCACCCACAGGTAAAGGTGTGCGTTCTTCGCCGCGTGGCGACCGACGGGCAGCGCCGTGATGTCCGCGAGGTCCATCGTCGAGTAGCGATCCAGGCGCCGGTGCTCCGGTGCGACCTTCCCAGTGCGGTTGGCGAATCGCCAAGGCGGGTCGGCGAGGACGGTTTGGAAGCCGCCCTCGACGGTGGGGAGGGGAGCAGGTGCTGCGTCCGCTCGAAGCGGCTCGGCGTGGATCTTCACATTCGGATCTTCACATGCCCTTCGCGGTGCCCGTCGCGATGCGCTGCTTCGTGGCGGTGATCACTGCGTCCGTGGTCCGCAACGCCTCTGCTGCCTCATCGTCCGGTGTGGCCATCAGTACGGAGGTGAGTTCCGCTTCGAGCTCACGCAGGTCAGCCTGCGTGCGCGTCACCAGCACGGCGGCGTCGATGTAGCCGGTCTCGTAAAGGCTTCGGTACGACGCCAAGTCGCGGTCCAAGTTGCCGTCTTTGGCGTTCCACTCGCAATCGCCGGCGACCCTGCCCTTCACCCAGTCGGCCTTGTACCCCTCGAAGGAGACCGGGTCGGAGCTCACGAGACGCTTCTCGCTCTCGTTGTGCGGAGCGTAGGGGAACACGACGAGGGTGGTCTGCGTCACAGTGTCAACACGCGCCTCACGCCATCCCAACTCACGGAAGGCGCCGTTGAGCTTTTTCGCAACCGATCCCTCGCTGCCGCCGGGGAGCAACAGGTCGCGAGCTTCTAGCGTGAACTCACTCAGTACATGGATGACGTCGCCGTACAGCTCAGCGTTCGAGCTGCGCAGGATCGCCGAAGCGTTCCGCGTCTCACGCATTCGATAGCGGAGCTGAAGCGTCTCTGGCATGTACTCGCGCCACGCTTCGGTCAGCTGCACGCAGTGAGCCTATGGGGCGACGGCAGAAACTACGTGGCGGCCGGCCGCCAGATAGCGCTCAGTCGTCGGACATTCGGTTCGGACGGTGATCAGGTGCGCGGAAACGGGCGGCCTGGCCAGCACTTCCGGTGCACCCCCTCGGACTTGAACCGAGAACCCACTGATTAAGAGTCAGTTGCTCTGCCAATTGAGCTAGAGGTGCGCGGCCCGAACTGACCGGGCCGAGCGACAACGTTAGCATGGCCGGGATGCCCGAGCGAACCACCCCCGAGCGAACCACCCCGGCGCCCCGGCGCCTCGAGGCCGGCGACCCCGCCCCGGCCTTCAGCCTTCCCGACCAGCACGGCGCCGCCGTCTCGCTCGCCGACTACGCGGGCGAGCGCGTCATCGTCTACTTCTACCCCGAGGCGCTCACACCGGCCTGCACGACGCAGGCGTGCGACCTGCGCGACGACGCCGGGTCGCTCGCCGCCTCGGGCTTCCGCATCCTCGGCATCTCGCGCGACGCCCCGGAGAAGCTCGCGCGATTCGACGAGCGGCACGGTCTGCGCTTCCCGCTGCTCAGCGACCCCGACCTCGTCGCGCACCGGGCCTACGGCGCGTGGGGCGAGAAGAGCTCCTACGGCCGGCTCATCACGGGCGTGCTGCGCTCCACGTTCGTCGTCGGCGAGGACGGCCGCATCGTCTTCGCCGGATACAACGTCAAGGCGACCGGCCACATCCGGATGCTGCGCAAGCGACTCGGCCTGACCTGACGCGGGTCAGTGTCCGCGCTCGCGACCGCCCAGGGCGGAGACCGCGGCGGGCGTGAAGACGAGCACGAGGGCCGCGATGGCGACGATCGCCAGCAGGATCGCGAGCAGCACCGCACCGGACTGCAGCGCGGTGATCGCGACGGCCGCGAGCAGCACCTGCACGACCACGGTCGCGCCGCGCACCCAGGCGCGACCGGCGACGACGGCGCGCGCCATGACGACGAGCCAGACCGCCGCGAGGGCGCAGAACGCGGCGAGCGCGACGGCGCTCGCGACGGACAGCGCGGGTGCCGCGATCAGGTCGACGACGAGCACGACCGTCGCCGCCAGGAGCCCGGCCGCCTCGACGAGCAGCACCCCGGCGAGGGCCGTGACGACGGCCGGGCGACGCCCCCCGTTCGCGGCAGGACCGTGCCCGAACCCCGAGTTCTCAGCCATGTCCCACCGACGAACCATTGATTTGCATGATTCAGTGTGCCACCCTGTGTGAGGTCGTTTTGGCGCCCCCGACGGTGTGAGCGCATTCCCCCGCGAACCTCCTCCCCTCTTGTTTCGCACCCGAATTCCGGGCGATCGTTCACGCCCGCGCAACACCGAAGGAGCACCACCTATGGATTGGCGCGACAATGCCGCCTGCCTGACCGCCGACCCCGAGCTGTTCTTCCCGGTCGGCAACACGGGCCCGGCCGTCGATCAGATCGACAAGGCCAAGTCGGTCTGCGCCCGCTGCTCCGTCACCGAGATGTGCCTGCAGTACGCCCTCGAGACCAGCCAGGACTCGGGCGTCTGGGGCGGTCTCTCCGAGGACGAGCGCCGCGCGCTCAAGCGCCGCGCCGCCCGCGCGCGCCGCGCCTCCTGACGCGACCGCGAAGCCACGCAAGAGCGCGGGACCTCCGGGTCCCGCGCTCTTGCGGTCTAACGGATGCGGTGGCTCACGCGTTCATCCAGGTCAGCGGCACGTCGATGGTGACCTCCGTGCCGCTGCCGACGAGCGTGTGCCAGTCGATCGCGCCGCCGAGCTCGCCCTGGATGAGCGTGCGCACGATCTGCGTGCCGAGCCCCGAACCGACCTTGCCCTCCGCGAGCCCGACGCCGTTGTCGCGCACCTTGACCGACAGCGTGTGGTCGGTGCGCTTCGCGACGATCTCGACCACCCCATCCGTGCGGCCGGCGAGCCCGTGCTCGACGGCGTTCGTGACGAGCTCGGTGAGCGCGAGGGCCAGCGGCGTCGCGTACGCGCTCGGCAGCACGCCGAAGCTCCCCTTGAGCCGCGGCCGCACCATGGTCGAGTGCGTGGACGCCACCTCGGCGATGAGCAGCAGCACGCGGTCGAACACGGCGTCGAAGTCGACGTTCTGACTGAGCCCCTCCGAGAGGGTGTCGTGAACGACGGCGATGGCCGCGACGCGGCGCATCGCCTGGGTCAGGGCGTCGCGCGCGACATCCGAGTGCGTGCGCCGGGCCTGGATGCGCAGCAGCGACGCCACCGTCTGCAGGTTGTTCTTCACCCGGTGGTGGATCTCGCGGATGGTCGCGTCCTTCGTGATGAGCTCCTGCTCCTGGTGACGCATCTCGCTCACGTCACGGCAGAGCAGGATCGCACCGACGCGCTCGCCCCTCGTGCGCAGCGGGATGGCGCGCAGCGTGATCGTGACGCCGCGCGCCTCGATGTCGGTGCGCCACGGCGCGCGCCCGGTCACGACGAGCGGGAGCGACTCGTCGACGACGCTGCGGCCGTGCAGCAGCTGCGTCGTCACCTCGGCGAGCGACTCGCCCTCGAGCTCGCCCGCGAAACCGATCCGGTTGAACGCGCTCAGCGCGTTCGGGCTCGCGAACGTCACGACGCCGTCGACATCGAGACGGATGAGGCCGTCCGACGCGCGCGGCGCACCCCGGCGCGGCCCGCTCGGAGCCCCGAGGTCGGGGAAGTCGCCCGCGGCGATCATCGCGAACAGGTCGTTCGCGCAGTCGTTCGAGGTGAGCTCCTGACGGCTGGGCGTGCGCGCCTCGCTGAGGTTCGTGTGCCGCGTGATGACGGCGAGCGGCACCTCGCTCACGGCCGAGCCGGACGGCGACAGGCGACGGATGACGGGCACCGCCCGCATCCGGGTCGGCGTCTCCTCGTACCAGGTCGGCGCCGCGGAGTCGACGATGCGCGCGGTCTCGTAGGCCTCCGTCACCTGCGCGCGCCACTCGGGCTTGATCGGCTGTCCGACGAAGTCGCGGTAGAACAGCGTCGCCGAGCTCGACGGCCGCGCGTGCGCGACCGCGACGAAGTCGTCGTCGTCGGTCGGCACCCACAGCACGATGTCCGCGAAGGCCAGATCGGCGAGCAGCTGCCAGTCGCCGACGAGCAGGTGGAGCCACTCGACGTCCGCCTCGGTCGAGCGACGCTGCGCGAGCACGAGATCACTGAGGGTCGACACGGCACCAGCGTAACCGCACGGATCAGGCGGCCCCCGCGGGCACCGGCACGAGCGCGAGCCCGCGCGCGAGCCGCTGCAGCTCGGCTCTCGCCGGGCTGCGCGGCGCGACCTCGGCCACCGTGCGCGCCGCGAGCAGCGCCGCGTCGAACGCCGCACGGTCGTAGGGCACGAGCGCGGCCGGCTCGATGCCGCCGAACCGGCCGAGCGTCTGCGTCACCTGGGCGCCGGGCGCCGCGCCGATCACGCTCGCGCGGAGCCGGTTCATCACGACGCTCACGCGCGCGTCGGTCGCGACCTCGAGCAGGTCGGCGTGGGTGCGGATGAGGCGAGCGATGCCGACCGGATCGGCCGAGCCGACCGCGACCAGGCGATCCGCCTCCGCCACGGCCGTGAGCGTCGCCGCGTTGCGTCGCGGGGCGAACAGGTCGCTCGCGATCTCCTCGTCGCTCTCCAGGCTCGCCGCCGTGTCGAGCACGGTCACGTCGACCCAGTCGCGACACGCCTCGAGCACGCCGCGCACCCGGTCCGCGGAGAGCTCCGGCCAGCGGCTCGGCCGGCCGAGCCCCGTGAGCGCCCAGAACCCCGTGCCGCCGAGCGAGTACCACTGCGCGATGCGCTCCAGCTCGCGGCGGTCGAGCGCATCGGTGGAGGCGAGCCGGCACGCGGCCGCGAAGCCGGGCGCCTCGTCGAGCAGGCCGAGCGCCGGCGCGACGGATGCGCCGTGCGTGTCGACGTCGGCGAGCGCCACCCGATGACCCGCGAGGGCGAGCTCGGCGGCGAGCGCGATCGCGATCGAGGTGCGCCCGGGCGCCCCCGTCGGACCCCACACCGCGATCACCGTGCCGCGACCGCTCGGCGCCACCGGCTCGCGCGGCGCGACGCCGCCCGCGATCGCCTCGAGCTCCGACCACCCGGATGCCGCATCCGCCGTCTCGAGGATGCCGAGCTCCGCGACGTGCCGCCGTTCCTCGTCGGAGCCGACGAGCGCGATCGTGCGCACGCCGCGCGCGTCGGCCGCCGCGACGATGCCGGGGGTCAGCTGCGCGGCCGCGGCGACGAGCGTCGCGGGCGCGGTCGCGGCGAGCGCGGACTCGACCGCGCGCGGCTCGTGCGGGCGCGCGACGACCGCGTGCCCCCAGCGCTCGGCGTCGCCGGCGAGCCGATCTCCGGCCGGACCGGGCACCGCGATGACGACCCGCACGTCACTTCCCCCCGCTCGCCGCGGCCACCGGGAGCGCGGCGGGCACGACGCGCAGCGCACCGCCCCCGGACATCGCCGCGATGAGCGCGGGCACGACGTCCCGCGGCACGAGCACCTCCACGGAGGTCGTCGCCGAGCCCGCGACGAGCACCGGCTCGTCCACGATGCGGGCCACCGCGACGTTCGGCGCGACGATCGCGGGCAGCGCAGCGGCATCCGCCTCGCCGCTCGCCGGAGGCACGGATGCCGTGCCCGACCCGTCCGACCACACGTCGACAACGGCACCCGGCTGCACGGCCGCGGCGAGCTCTCCGGCGAGCGGGACGACGATCGTCGTCGTGTCGACGCCCGCCGGGTCGCCCACGGCCGCCCGCGGCAGCAGCTCGCCGGTCCCGACGGTGCGCGTTACGACGACACCGTCCGCGAGCTCGCCGGGCGTGAGGTACAGCGACTCGGCGCCGTCCACCGAGACGCGCCGCACCACGACGTCGTCCGCGTCGATGCGGTCGCCGGGCACGACCGTCTGGCGGGCCGCGACCACCGCGACGGTGCGGTCGAGAGCGGTGACGAGCACCGTGACGCCGGCCACCGCGGCCACGATGAGAGCGACGCCGATCGCGAAGCGCGGGTCGAACCAGAACCGACGTCGGCCGGCGTGCGCCATGCTGTTCCTCCCCTGCGGTTGGACGGTGCGACCATGGTGGACGGTCGCGCTCCGCTCCCCCGCACTTATCCACATCGCGCGCGACGGCCGGGACCCGGCACGCGCATAATCGGGGGCATGAACCCGGAGGCGCTGGACGATCACGGCCGCTTCCTGACGCTCGCCGACACCGCCGAGGTGCTCAACATCTCGGTGCACCAGGCCTACGGGCTCGTGCGCAGCGGCGAGCTGCCGGCCATCAAGATCGGCAGCAGCGGGCAGTGGCGCATCGAGCGCAGCGTGCTCGAGTCGTACATCGAGTCCAAGTACGAGGAGACGCGCCGGATGAGCCTGTGGAACCAGGGCGGCTTCTCCGACGACCTGCCCGAGCTCACGATCGACCGCCGCAAGCACTGACCGCCGCAGGCACTGACCGTCGCCGGCGCTGACCGCGGCGGAGGGTCCGGCTAGAGGCGCACGAGCAGCAGCCGGGAGAGCGGCACCACGCGGTGCACCGCGACGACCGAGGCTCGTCTCGGCGTGCCCGCCTCGTGCACGGCGAGGTCGAGGTGGTCACGGGCGACGCGGTCGATCGTTCCCACCACCGGCCCGGTCGTCGTCTCGAGCTCGACCGTCACGCGGCGCCGCCCGAGGTCGCGCAGGGCGAACGCGAGCCCGAGCCGAGCCGCGAGCGGCTCCTCGGCGGGAGCGTCGGCGAGCGACGCGCGCACGAGCGGCGGATCGAGCAGCAGCGACCCGATCGAGGCCAACGGCACGATGCACTGCCGGCGGGCCGCCGATCCGTCGACGAGGTCGGCCGACATCCAGTCCTTGCCGATCGCGACCGGGCGCACCGCGACGATCGAGCCGTCGTCGAGCACGATCCGCACCCGGTACTCGTCCGAGCGCGAGTGGGACGAACGGATCGCGACGAGCCGGTCCCGCAGGGTCGCGCGCGCGATCCGCAAGCGCTCCTCCTGCGCGCGCAGGTCGAGCTCCTCGGCGTCGATGCCCTGCTCGAGCTGGCTCTCGAGGTCGTCGAACAGGTCGTCCCACCGCATCAGCGCACGATAAACGGCGACGCGGCCGGCCACGGGAGACCCTCCACAGCGACGCGGATCACCCGCGTGCGGCGCTCCCCGGTTTTCCCCAGCCGGCCGCGGCGACTGGACACGCACTCAGATTCTGTGGTTAGGTGCTGATCACCCCCGAACGGGGGGCCCCATGACGGGGGCCACCCGAACGAGGGCGTTCCACGAATCGCGACCATCTCGAGAAGACGGGATCCACCGTGAGCAGTGCCCTCGCCAGCATCGACGTCCCCACCGCACCGGCCCTCGGCGCCGCGCCCCAGGGCTGGCCCCACGAGCCACTGCCGTCGAAACCGATTCGCTCGCGGTTCGTGCCCGACGAGTTCTTCGGACACCAGCCGACCTCGACCGCCGATCTGCCCGAGCCGGAGCCGCTGCTCGAGAACCTCACGCGCTGCGTCATCGAGATCCTCGCCGGCGCACGCGACCTCGAGCAGATCGCCCGCTGGGTCACCGACGACGTCTACCGGCACCTGCTCAAGCGCGTGCTGCTCTCCCAGCGGGCCCGCCAGGCCAAGGGGCTCGTGCCCAACCGCCCGGCGTTCGCGATCGGGTCGACCACGATCTGCGAGCCGCGCGACGGCGTCGTCGAATCGGTCGTCATCGTGCACAACCGGGCGCGCACCCGCGCCGTCGCGATCCGCCTCGAGGGGCTCGACCGCCGCTGGCGTGCCACCGCGATCAACGTGCTCTGAATCCTTCGTGCACCGCCGCCCCTGCGGCGCATCATCCTCCCCCACCGACGCCGAGGCCCCGGGATCCATCGATCCCGGGGCCTCGTGCTCGAGCTTCGCGGTGGGCGTCGGCGGTCCGATCAGCGGCGGCGCTCCTGGGCCCGGCGCTGGGCGCGATTGGCCGCGGCCGGCGCGTCGCCGCCCTCGACCTTCTGACCGAAGGCGCCGCGCGACGCCGGCGCGCCCGCCGCCGGAGCGGTCGGGGCGGTCGTCGGGTTCGTGCGCGCGGCACGCTGGGCGCGGGCCGTGTCGGCGCGCTGCACCTGACCACGCTCGTTGCGCACCTCGACCTCCCCCGACGCGTCGTCGCTCGGCGCCGAGTAGCTCAGCCGCTCGACGGGAGCCGCCGTGCCGCCGAGCCCGCGGGCCGCGACCTGCGGCGCGCTCGCGCTGGCCTCTCCGCCGGTCACCTCGACCTCGAGGTTGAACAGGAAGCCGACCGACTCCTCGCGGATCTGCCCCATCATCGTCTGGTACAGCGAGAAGCCCTCGCGCTGGTACTCGACGAGCGGGTCGCGCTGCGCCATGGCGCGCAGGCCGATGCCGTCCTTGAGGTAGTCCATCTCGTACAGGTGGTCGCGCCAGCGGCGGTCGATCACCGAGAGCACGACGCGGCGCTCCAGCTCGCGCGTCGCGGCCTCGCCGAGCGACTCCTCGCGCTTCTGGTACGCGAGCCGCGCGTCGGACAGCACCTCGCGCTTGAGCAGCGCATCCGTCACCTTGCCCTTCGCGCCCGCCTCGGTGAGTACCTCGTCGACCGTGATCGAGATCGGGAAGATCGTCTTGAGCTCGGCCCACAGCGCGTCGAAGTCCCAGTCGTCGCTCGAGCCCTCGGCCGTGTGCTCGTCGATGATGCCGGTCACGACGTCGTCGATGAAGCGACCGACGCGGTCCTTGAGGTCGTCGCCCTCGAGGATGTGACGGCGGTCGGAGTAGATCGCCTCGCGCTGCCGGTTGAGCACGTCGTCGTACTTGAGCACGTTCTTGCGGATCTCGGCGTTGCGGCCCTCGACCTGCGACTGCGCCGAGCGGATGGCGCGGCTGACGACCTTGGACTCGATCGCCATGTCGTCCGGCACGTTGCCGCGCGACATGAGCGCCTCGGCCGCGCCCGAGTTGAACAGGCGCATGAGATCGTCCTGCAGCGAGAGGTAGAACCGGCTCTCGCCCGGATCGCCCTGGCGTCCGGAGCGGCCGCGCAGCTGATTGTCGATGCGGCGCGACTCGTGGCGCTCCGTGCCGAGCACGTACAGGCCGCCGGCCTCGACGACTTTCGTCGCCTCCGTCTCGACCTCGGCCTTGACCTCGCTGAACACGCTGTCCCACGCGGCCTCGTACTCGTCCGGTGTCTCGACCGGGCTCAGTCCCTGCGCGTTCAGCCGCGAGACCGCGAGGAACTCGGCGTTGCCGCCGAGCATGATGTCGGTGCCGCGGCCGGCCATGTTGGTGGCGACCGTGACCGCGCCGAGCCGGCCCGCCTGCGCGACGATCGCCGCCTCGCGCGCGTGGTTCTTCGCGTTGAGCACCTCGTGCTTCACGCCGCGCCGGGCGAGCATCCTCGACAGCAGCTCGCTCTTCTCGACGCTCGTCGTGCCGACGAGCACGGGCTGGCCCTTCTCGTGGCGCGCGACGATGTCCTCGACGACCTGCTCGAACTTGCCCTTCTCGTTCTTGTAGACGAGGTCGGCCTGGTCCCGGCGGATCATCGGCTTGTTCGTCGGGATGGGCACGACGCCGAGCTTGTAGGTCGACATGAACTCGGCGGCCTCGGTCTCGGCCGTTCCGGTCATGCCCGAGAGCTTCGCGTAGAGCCGGAAGTAGTTCTGCAGCGTGACGGTCGCGAGGGTCTGGTTCTCCGCCTTGACCTGCACGCCCTCCTTCGCCTCGATCGCCTGGTGGATGCCCTCGTTGTAGCGGCGGCCGACGAGGATGCGGCCGGTGTGCTCGTCGACGATGAGCACCTCGCCGTTCATGACGACGTAGTCCTTGTCCTTCTTGAACAGGGCGCTCGCCTTGATCGAGTTGTTGAGGAACGAGATCAGCGGCGTGTTCGCGCTCTCGTAGAGGTTGTCGATGCCGAGGTAGTCCTCGACCTTCGCGATGCCGGGCTCGAGCACGCCGACCGTGCGCTTCTTCTCGTCGACCTCGTAGTCCTCGCCCTCGACGAGGCGCGTCGCGAGGCTCGCGAACTCGGTGAACCAGCGGTTCGCCTCGCCGGACGCCGGCCCGGAGATGATGAGCGGCGTGCGGGCCTCGTCGATGAGGATCGAGTCGACCTCGTCGACGATGGCGTAGAAGTGGCCGCGCTGCACCATGTCGCTGGCCTGCCAGGCCATGTTGTCGCGCAGGTAGTCGAAGCCGAACTCGTTGTTCGTGCCGTACGTGACGTCGGCCGCGTACTGCTCGCGACGCTCCTCCGGGGTCTGTCCGGACAGGATCACGCCGACGGTCATGCCGAGCGCGCGCAGCACCCGGCCCATGAGCTCCGACTGGTAGCTCGCGAGATAGTCGTTGACCGTGACGACGTGCACGCCGCGCGACGGGATCGCGTTGAGGTAGGCCGCGAACACGGCCGTCAGGGTCTTGCCCTCGCCGGTCTTCATCTCGGAGATGTTGCCGAGGTGGAGGTTCGCACCGCCCATCGCCTGCACGTCGTACGGCCGCATGCTGAGCGTGCGCCGGGATGCCTCCCGCACCGCGGCGAACGCCTCGGGCAGCAGGTCGTCGAGCGACTCGCCCTGCGCGTAGCGCTCGCGCAGCTCCACCGTCTCGTTGCGGAGCTCGTCGTCGGTGAGCTCCTTGAAGTCGTCCTCGAGGTGGTTGACGGCCTCCGCGTATCGCTTGAGGCGACGCAGGATGCGCCCCTCACCGACGCGGAGTGCGCGCTCCAGAACGTTGGCCACTGGTGTCTCCCCACCTGCCGCACCGCGCGGCGGAAATCGGCTCGAAATCGTGAGCCAAGCCTAGGCCGCCGCGCGGTGCATCGGGTGTGAGTTCCGCCGTCAGCGCACGGCGCGCAGCGCGGTGACCGCCTCCTGCAGCTCTTCGGCGGCGCCGTCGAGCGCGATGACGCCGTAGTCCCAGCCCTTGCGGCGGTACACGACGCTCGGCCGCTGCGTGTCGCGATCGATGAACAGGTAGAAGTCGTGGCCGACGAGCTCCATGTAGTAGAGCGCGTCGTCGACGGTCATCGGCGTCGAGGCGAACACCTTCTCACGGATGACGACGGGGCAGTACTCCTCGTCGGCCTCCGCCTCGGCCGCCTCCACGACGGGGATCGACCCGGTGCGCACCGCCTCGAGCACGGCGGCATCCGCCGGCACGACGCCGACGGCACGGAACTCCCCGCCCGCCGCCTCGCGCAGCGACGTGGGCCGGTGCTGACCGCGGTGCACCTTCCTGCGGTCCTTGGTCTGGCGGATGCGCTCGACGAGCTTGCCGAACGCGAGGTCGAACGCGACGTACTTGTCCGACCCGCTCGACTCGGCCCGCACGAGCGGGCCCGGGCCGATCAGGGTGAGCTCGATCCGATCATCACCGGCGGATCCCCGGGTCTCCCGATGTCGCGAGAGCTTGACCTCGAGCGCGATCGTGCGGGGGGCGAGAGCCTCCACCTTGGACGCCTTGTCCGTCGCGTACTCGCGAAAGCGATCCGTGACGTCCACGTTCCGTGCGGTGATGATGGTGTCCACTGCGGCCTCCAACCCGGCGGCGTGCCCCGCCCGGTGGGTCCAGGCGGTGTTCCTCTCTCACGCCTTTCCGGTGAGCGTAGACCCGGCGGCACGCCGGTGTCTCGGTTGTTTCACTCCGGGCAAGCGATCGGCGGCGGATGCCTACCGCGCTGCCAGCAGACGCGCAGTCGAGGCGAC
Source organism: Galbitalea sp. SE-J8 (assembly GCF_030345695.1). GTDB lineage: Bacteria > Actinomycetota > Actinomycetes > Actinomycetales > Microbacteriaceae > JAUASV01. Next base: position 58,294 of record NZ_JAUASV010000007.1, read on the forward strand.
AGCGACGGCCCCCAGCACCGTGCCCCCGGCGGCCCGCACGGCCCGCGCCGCCTCGTCGAGCGTGGCGCCCGAGGTCACGATGTCGTCGACGAGCACGACCGCGCGACCGGCGAGCGGACGGACCGCCCGCATCGCGCCGGCGCGGTTCGCGGCGCGCTGCTCGAGGCCCAGCGTCTTCTGTGCGGCGGCGGACCGCGAGCGCAGCGCCGGCGTCGCCCGCAGACCGGCCGCGCGCACGATCTCGGCCGTCGGGTCGAACCCGCGCCGGCGCCGGGAGGCCGGCGCGCTCGGCACGAGCACGAGGTCGCCGAGCGGATGCCGCTCGAGCGCGGTCGTGAGCGCTGCGGCGAGCGCGGGGGCCGCATCCGTTCTGCCCTCCTCCTTGAGCGCGAGCACGACGCGACGCGCGACGCCCGCGTAGGCCAGGCCGGCCGCGACGGGGAGCCCGCCGGGGGTGACGCGCTCGATCGGGTGCGGCGAGAGAGCGGCGCGGCACGCCGGGCACACGGCCCGGTCGACGCGGCCGCAGCCCGCGCACGCGACCGGCAGCAGCACCGCGAGGGCGTCGAGCACGGCCTCGCGCAGCACGGCGATCATGCCGGCAGGATGCCGCACCGGCGCCGGCGGCGGAGACCCGGACGCCGGCCGGTGCGATCCGCGCGGCTGTGGACGGATCGGCCGCGTCCGGCTCAGTCGGGCTGCTGCGTGAACAGCGCGGTGGCCGAGACCCCGGTGTCCTGGAACGTGACGCTGCGCTCGGCCAGGAGGGTCCCGTCGCTCGTCAGGATGCGCAGGCCGGTCACCCCGCCGTTGCCCCCGGTGATCGCGACGGCGTTCGGCACCGAGCCCAGCCGCTGGGCGGGGCCGCCGACGAGGTAGGCGGTGGCCACCGTGCCCGCGCCGCCGCCCGAGATCGTGGCCACGGTCTGGTCGTCCACCCAGGCGGCGTCGACGGGCAGCCCGGTGGCGACGGGGAGCTGGATGCCGGTCGAGGCGAGCGTGGGCACGCGACCCGACACGCGCACGATGCCCACGACCACGAGGGAGTTCGCGCCGTCGGGACCCGCGATGTACAGCAGCAGCCGCGTGCCGTCCCGCGAGACGTCGAGCGACACGAGCCGGCCGCCGGCCGGCACGAACGACTGCGTCACCTCGCGACTCGTGTCGTCGGCGTCGATCGCCTCGATGGCCCCGGCCGAGGTGGCCGACCAGATGATGCCGTACGGGTCGACCGAGGGAGCGATCAGGTCGGCCCGGGGGTCGACCGGGTCGACCCCGGTGCCGTCCACGCGGAACACGCCGTCCGCCGCGAGCACGGCGAGCGTCTGCGCGCCCACCCGGTAGCTGCCGCCCTCGATCCCGGCGAGCGCGCGGGCGGCATCCGTCACCGCACCGAGCGGGGTGCCCTTGCCCGTGCCCGCCGACACGATGCTGTCCCCGCTGAGCACGATCGGCTGCGCACCGACCGACGGGTTGACGACCGCCTTCGCCGCTGACGTCGGCGTGGCGAGCTCGACCCCGCCGACCGTCATGTCGAGCGAGAGCACCGACGTGTAGCTGCTCAGGCTCGCGAGCAGCTGGGCCCGCATCAACAGGCGCGTCTCGAGCGACGCGTCGTCGATGGACTGCCCCCCGGCGCTCGCGCTGTCGTCGAAGTCGACGACGGCGGCGCCCGCTGCCAGCGAGACGAGCGACGTGAGCTTGGTGCCGACCGGGAACGCGCTCGTGACCGACTGCGCGAGGGCCGTCGTCGGTCCCGCGAGCATGCCCTCGACGATGTTCGTGCTCGTGACGCTCGTGTTCGGGTACCAGCGCACGTCGGGCACGAGGTAGTGGTAGCTCGGGTCGTAGAAGTACAGCGCGTAGCTGTTGAAGACGCTCGTGAACACCGCCGCCGACAGCACGATGCCGTCGAGGTCCGCCGCGGGGCCGGCGATGCGCCACTCGCCGTGCTCCTGCACGAGGTCGAAGTCCCGCGTGCTCGTCGCGCCCGAGGTGTCCTGGGTGTAGCTGCCGCCCGCGTCGACGTGCGCCGACTCGGTGAAGCTCACGGTGCGCGTGGTCGGGGTCGACGGATCGGCGTCGAGCACGCGCGGCGCGGCGGCGCTGATCGACACGGCCTTGAGCGGGTTCCACTTCTTGGCGACCGAGCTCGCGAGGTACTCGCGCGCGACGGCGAACTTCTCGTCGGCGACGGCCTGCGCCTCGAGGAAGCCGTTCACGATGTCCGTCGGGTCCGCGCCCGGCGTCGGCGCGTTGGCCGTGAGAGACACCCCCGCGTCGGTGTCCTGGCGGATGGTGCCGCCCTGCTGCACGGCGCCCGTCGTCGGCACCGACACGCATCCCGCGAGCACCGCCGCGAGGATCGCGCCCGCGGCGACGGCGCGGATGACGTGCCCGATGCGTGCGGATCTCATGCGTCCTCCCGGTGGGGCACGGCCTCGGCGGGCGGCAGCGCGAGCGGTGACAGCGCGAACTCGCCGCCGCGCACGCGCGGGATGGTGAGGCGGAAGCACGAGCCCGCGCCCGGCTCGCTCCACACGTCGAGGCGCCCGCCGTGCAGGCCGGCGTCCTCGAGGGCGATCGCGAGGCCGAGCCCGGTGCCGCCCGTCGTGCGCTGCCGGGACGGATCGGCCCGCCAGAACCGGTCGAACACGCGCTCGACCTGGCCCGCCGTCATGCCCACGCCGTAGTCGCGCACCGCGATGGCGACCGCCGCCGAGTCGCTGTCCACGTAGACGACGACGGGCCGCCCCTCGCCGTGGTCGATCGCGTTGCCGAGCAGATTGAGCAGGATGCGGCGGATGCGGCGGGGGTCGACATCCGCCTCGAAATAGCCGCCCGGGGCGACGAGGCGCACCTCCGAGCCCTTGGTCGCGGCGAGCGTGGCGAGCGAGGCGATGGCGTCGTCGGCGAGCCGCACGAGGTTCGTGGGCTCGGCATCCATCTCGACCGCGCCGGCGTCGTACCGGCTCATCTCCAGCAGGTCGGCGAGCAGCGACTCGAAACGCTGCACCTGGTCGTGCAGCAGCTCGACCGTGCGGGCGGAGGTCGGATCGAACTCGTCGCGCTTCTCGTGCAGCACGTCGCCGGCCAGCCGGATCGTGGTGAGCGGCGTGCGCAGCTCGTGCGACACGTCGGAGACGAACCGCTGCTGCACCTGCGAGAGCGTCGCGAGCCGCGTGATCTGCTGCTGCATGCTCGCGGCCATCCGGTTGAACGACCGCGCGAGCGTCGCGACGTCGTCGTCGCCGTGCACGGGGATGCGGATGTCGAGCTCGCCCGCCGCGAGCCGCTCGCTCGTCTGCGCGGCCGTGCGCACCGGGCCGACGACGAGCCGCGAGACGAGCCACGCCACCGCCCCGATGAGCAGCACGAGCGCCGAGAACCCGACGAGCAGGGTCTGGCGCACGAGGTCGAGCGTCGCCTGGGTGTCGACGAGGTCGAACACCAGGTACAGCTCGTACTGCCCCGCCGTGGACAGGTCGACGACGCTGCCCACGACGAGACCCGGATGCACGGCGCCGCCCGGCATCGGCAGCGCGATCGACTGCCAGTAGGTGCGGCGCTCGTCGCCCTGACCGCCGACGTCGGCGCGCAACTGGGGCGAGATGAGCGACTCGTCGAAGTCCCCGCTCACGCGACCGAGCGGCGCGCCCGCGCTCGACCCCTGCCCCGGCGTGCGGGCGATCACCACCGCGGCGGTCGACGACGACGTCGCGAGCGCGCTGAACGCCGAGCGCATGGTGTTCTCGAGCGGCGGGTCGCTCTCCGTCGACGCGTCGGCCGCCGCGAACCGGTTCTGGGTCGAGACCGTGGCGCGCGCAGCGAGGTCGAGCGACTGCGTCACCCGCTCCGAGAACAGGTTCGTGCCGATCGAGTACTGCATGTAGCCGCCGATCACGACGACCGCGATGCCGGACAGCACGATCGTGATCGCGACGGTGCGGAACTGCAGCGAGGTGCGCCACAGCCGCCAGAGCCGGCGCACGCGCAGGCGCCAGTCACGCATCCGCGCGGCACCCGTCCACTCGGCGGTCGATCCGTCAGGCCACGGCGCCGGCGCGGTAGCCGACCCCGCGCACGGTCATGACGATGCGCGGGTTGTCCGGGTCGACCTCGACCTTCGCGCGCAGGCGCTGCACGTGCACGTTCACGAGCCGGGTGTCGGCCTTGTAGTGGTAGCCCCAGACCTGCTCGAGCAGCATCTCGCGCGTGAACACCTGCTGCGGGCGGGCGGCGAGCGCGAGCAGCAGCTCGAACTCGAGCGGGGTGAGGTTGATGCGCTCGGCGCCGCGGCGCACCTCGTGCCCGGCGACGTCGATGACCAGGTCGCCGACCCGCAGCGTCTCCTTGGCCGCCTCCGGCGCCGGGCGCAGCCGGGTGCGCACGCGCGCCACGAGCTCCTTGGGATCGAACGGCTTGACGACGTAGTCGTCCGCTCCGCTCTCGAGGCCGGCCACCACATCCGTCGTGTCGCTCTTCGCGGTGAGCATGATGATCGGCACGCCCGACTCCTCGCGGATGCGCGCGCACACCTCGATGCCGTCCATGCCGGGCAGCATGAGGTCGAGCAGCACGAGATCGGGACGGATGTCGCGGAACGCGCGCACGGCATCCGCTCCATCGGCGCAGAACGCGGCCTCGAACCCCTCGCCGGTGAGGACGATGCCGATCATCTCCGCGAGGGCGGTGTCGTCGTCGACGACGAGGATGCGTGGGCTCATGTCTTCCCTCAGCCGGGCTTCACAGCCCTGTGGACCTTTCGCGCAAGCGTAGCCGAGTGTGGAAGCATGAAAATATGAGCGATGGCCGCGGGTGGCAGCCGCCCGCCTCCGGCTGGCAGGTGCCCGCCGGCCCGCCCGCCGTCCGCCCCGGCGGGTCGTCGGGACCGCTGCCGGGTGCCGGTGGCTGGACGCCCCCGCCGCCGCCCGGTCTCATCCCGCTGCGGCCGCTCACGCTCGGCGTCATCCTGGGCGCAGCGTTCCGCGTCATGCGCCGCAACCCCCGGCCGACCCTCGGCATCTCGCTGCTGCTCTACGGGGCGGTCTCGATCGTCTCCTCGGCGATCGTCGGCGGGGTCGTCGCGTGGCTCATCTCCCGCATCGCGATGTCGAGCGGCGAGGCGCGCGACGACATCGTCGCGGGCGGCATCCTCGGCGGCGGCATCGCCCTGCTCGTGCCGATCGCCGGCTCGGTCGTCGTGAGCGCCGTGCTGCAGGGGATCATCTCGATCGAGGTGACGCGCGCGACCCTCGGCGAGCGCCTCGGCACGCGCCGGCTGCTGCAGCGGGCGCGCGGGCGCATCGCCCCGCTCATCGGCTGGTCCGCCGCGATCACGGGAGCACTGCTCGTCGTCGTCGTGGTGGTCGTGCTCATCAGCGTGCTGCTCGGTTCCACGGGCGACCCCGTCGGCGCCGTGCTCGGGTCGCTCGTCGTGCTCGGCGCCGAGCTCGGCATCGTCGTGATCGGCCTCTGGCTCTCGACGAAGCTCTCCTTCGTGCCGAGCGCGCTCGTCGTGGAACGGCTCACGCTGCGCGCGGCGATCGCGCGGTCCTGGACGCTCACGCGCGGCTCGTTCTGGCGCACGCTCGGCATCGAGTACCTCGTGCAGCTCATCGTCAGCACGGCCGCGCAGGTCGTGGTCGTGCCGCTCGGGGTCATCCTCGGGATCGTGCTCGCGCTCGTCGCGCCGCAGGGCGATCCGACGACGCTCGCGGTCGTGTCCGTCGTCGGCGGCGTCGTGATCGCCGCGGTGAGCACCGTGACGAGCGCGATCACGCTCATCATGCAGTCCGCCGTCGCCACCCTGCTCTACCTCGACCTGCGGATGCGGCGCGAGGGGCTCGACATCGAGCTGCAGCGCTTCGTCGAGGACCGCGCAGCGGGACGGGCGGGCGACCGCGACCCGTTCGCCCCACCGCCAGCCGCGCCGCCCGGCCGGCCGCCCGCGGCACCGACCGACTGGCCGACCGGCTGGCCGCCGGCCGCGCCGTGATCGCCGCCGGCGACCCCTCGGTGCCGCCGCTCGCGCCCGATGCGGACGAGGCCCGGCGCTGGGTGCTCGACGAGCTCTCCCGGTCGGAGTACGTGCGGGCGCAGCCGAGCTGGTTCGACCGGTTCGCGAAGTGGCTCGGCGATGTGCTCGCGTCGCTGCGCCCGGACGGCGCCGGCGGGCTGCCGGGCCTCGGCTGGCTCGTGCTGCTGCTCGTCGTGGCCGCGGCGATCGTCGTCGCGCTGCTCGTGTTCGGCGTGCCCCGGCTGCGTCGCCGCAGCGCGCTGCGCGGAGCGCTGTTCGGCGAGCGGGACGAGCGCTCGGCCGACGACATCCGTCGCTCCGCAGCGGATGCCGCTGCCGCCGGCGACCACGCGCTCGCCGTCGCCGAGGCGTTCCGCGCCATCGCCCGGGCCCTCACCGAGCGCACGCTCGTCGCCGTCCTGCCGGGCACCACGGCGCACGGATTCGCCGACCGCGCCGGCCGGGTGTTCCCGGCCGAGGCCGGGGAGCTCGCGGCGGCGGCCGCCGCGTTCGACGGGGTGCGCTACCTCGGACGCCGGGGCGACGCGGCGACCTACGAGAGCATCCGGGCTCTCGACGTACGGCTGCAGCGGGCGAGTCCGCGCCTGGACTCGCCCGAGGACGTGCTCGCGTGACGGTCACGACGCCGACCGTGCGCACCACGCTCCGCCGCTCGCTGTTCTGGATCATCGTCGCGGCGGGCGCGATCGTCACCGCCGTCGTGCTCGCCCTCGTCGGCACCGCGGGCGGCGCGGGTGTGCCGCTCGGCGCCGACGAGGCCGGTCCGGACGGCGCGCGGGCCCTCGTGCGGGTGCTCGAGCAGCACGGCGTCGCGGTCGAGCCGACCGGCAGCCTCGACGACACGCTCGACGCCCTCGACGACGACCCGGGCGCGACGGTGCTCGCGTACGACCCCGACCTGCTGCTGCCGGGCGATGCCTGGCCCGGGCTCGCCCGCGCGCACGCCATCGTGCTCGTCGACCCGGCGGCGGCGGCGCTCGAGGCGCTCGCCCCGGCGATCGCGCCGGCCGGCGTGATCGACGACGCGGGCGCGGTCGACGGCTCGTGCGCGCTGCCCGCCGCACAGCGCGCCGGCCGCATCCGCGCCGCGGGCCACGGCTACCGCATCGTCGACGACGGCGCCGGGGCGACCGGCTGCTTCGGCGCGGGCGACGGCCGGTACGCCGTCGTCCAGGCACCCACCGCATCCGGTGGCACGGTCACGGCGGTCGGCAGCCCGCACGTGCTCGACAACGACGGCGTCGCGCTCACCGGCGACGCCGCCCTCGCGATCGGCCTGCTCGGCGCCGACCCGCACCTGGTCTGGTACCTCCCGACCGCGGCCGACCTCACCGGCGGCGACATCGACCTGTCCGACCTCACCCCGGGCTGGCTCTCCCCCGTGCTCGTGCTCGGCCTGCTCGCCGGCGTCGCCGCAGCGCTCTGGCGCGGCCGCCGGCTCGGGGCGCTCCTCGTCGAGCCGCTGCCCGTCGTCGTGCGCGCGAGCGAGACCATGGCCGGCCGCGCGCGGCTGTACGCGCGTGCCGGCGCCCGCGGACGCGCCGCGGATGCGCTGCGGATCGGCACCGTGGGCCGCGTCGCGAGCGCGCTCGGGCTGCCGCGCACCGCATCCGTCGACGACGTGATCCGGGCGACGGCGGCGCTGCTCGACGCTCCCGAGGCGCCGCTGCGCGAGCTGCTGCTCGACGCGCGACCGGCGACCGACCGTGACCTCGTGGCGCTCTCCGACGACCTCGAGCGCCTCGAGCGGCGGGTCGCGGCCGCCGTCCGGCCCGGCGCCACCCCCGGCGCCGGGCGCCCGACCGAGCCGAAGCTGTGAGGATGACCGTATGACCGATTCCGCCGAGACGGCGTCCACCGACCCGCGGGAGGACTTCGCGCGCGTGCGCGCCGAGGTCGGCAAGGCCGTCGTCGGCCAGGACGGCGCCGTCACCGGACTCATGATCGCGCTGCTCGCGAACGGGCACGTGCTGCTCGAGGGCGTGCCCGGCGTCGCGAAGACCCTGCTCGTGCGCGCGCTGAGCGCCGCCCTCGACCTCGGCACGAAGCGCGTGCAGTTCACGCCCGACCTGATGCCGGGCGACGTCACGGGCTCGATCGTGTTCGACGCGGCATCCGGGTCGTTCGTGTTCCGCGAGGGCCCGGTGTTCACGAACATCCTGCTCGCGGACGAGATCAACCGCACGCCGCCGAAGACGCAGTCGGCGCTGCTCGAGGCGATGGAGGAGCGCCAGGTCTCGGTCGACGGCGTCACACGGCCGCTGCCCGCGCCGTTCCTCGTCGCGGCGACGATGAACCCCGTCGAGTACGAGGGCACCTACGAGCTGCCCGAGGCGCAGCTCGACCGGTTCCTGCTCAAGCTCGTGCTCGACGTGCCGGCCCGCGACGCCGAGATCGAGGTGCTCACCCGGCACGCCGCCGGCTTCGACCCGCGGAACCTCGCGGGCGCGGGCGTCGCACCCGTGCTCGACTCCGAGCGCCTCGCCGCCGCACGGGTCGCCGTCGCCGCCGTCGGCGCGAGCCCGGACGTCATCGGCTACGCGGTCGACCTGGCCCGCGCGACGCGGCAGTCGCCATCCGTCAAGCTCGGGGTGTCGCCGCGCGGCGCGACCGCACTGCTCGCCGCGTCGAAGGCGTGGGCGTGGCTGAGCGGCTTCGACGCGATCACGCCCGACCACGTGCAGGCGATGGCGCTGCCCGTGCTGCGCCACCGACTGCAGCTGCGGCCGGAGGCCGAGCTCGAGGGCGTCGGCGCCGACACGGTGCTGCGCTCGGTGCTGCAACAGGTGCAGGTGCCGATCTGATGCCCGTTCCGGCGCGGGCGGCCTGACCGTGGCCGTCACCGGACGCTTCGTCGCGCTCGTCGCCCTCGGCGCCGTGCCGCTCGTCGCGCTGCCCGCGGCGTCGTCCTGGCTCGTGCTGCTCGGCTGGCTCGGGATCGTCGTCGCCCTCGCCGCGCTCGACCTGGCCCTCGCCGCCTCGCCGCGGCGCGTCCGCATCACCCGCGCGGTGCCCGACGCCGTGCGGCTGGGCGAGACGGCCCGGGCGCCGCTCGCGCTCGTCAACACCGGGCGACGGATGCTGCGCGCCCTCGTGCGGGACGCCTGGCCGCCGTCCGCGGTCGCGGCTCCCGCCCGGGCGCGGCTGACGATCCCGCCCGGCGAGCGTCGGGTCGTCGAGACCCGCCTGACCCCGTTCCGCCGCGGGGAGCGCACGGCGGGCGCGGTCAGCATCCGTTCGTTCGGTCCGCTCGCGCTCGCGGCCCGGCAGGCGTCGATCGAGGTGCCCGCGCGGCTGCGGGTGCTGCCACCGTTCGAGTCGCGCAAGCACCTGCCGTCGCGCCTCGCCCGACTGCGCGAGCTCGACGGGGCGACGCCCCTGCTCGTGCGCGGCGCGGGCACCGAGTTCGACAGCCTGCGCGACTACGTGCGCGGCGACGACTCGCGGTCGATCGACTGGCGCGCATCCGCTCGGCGCCGCACGCCCGACGGCCGCGAGCGCCTCGTCGTGCGCACCTGGCGGCCCGAGCGCGACCGGCGGGTCGTCATCGTCGTCGACAGCGGACGGATGTCGGCCGCGCGCGTCGACAACGAGCCGCGGCTCGACACGGCGTTCGAGTGCGCGCTGCTGCTCGCCGCGCTCGCGACGCGCGCCGGCGACCGCGTCGATCTCGTCGTGTGGGACCGGCGCGTGCGCGGCCGGGTCGCGGGGGTCGCGGGTGCGGACCTGCTGCACCGCATGGTCACGACGATGGCGCCGATCGAGCCCGAGCTCATCGAGACGGACTGGCGAGCGGTGCCGGGACTCGTGCGCGCGATCACGACGCAGCGCGCGCTCGTCGTGCTCTTGACGACCGCGGATGCCCCCGGCTCGTCGCGCAGCCTGCTCGCGACGCTGCCCGAGCTGACGATGCGGCACGCCGTCGTCGTCGCGACGGTCGCGGACCCGGACGTCGCGGCCGCCGCCGCGGGAGCCTCCCGGGTCGATCGCGCTTCGGTGTATCGCGCGGCCGCCGCCGAGCGCGCGCTGCTCGACGCGGCGCGCGTGGCCGCGGCGCTGCGGCAGAGCGGCGCCGAGGTCGTGACGGGAGCGCCGCACGACCTGCCCCCGGCGCTCGCGGACCGCTACCTCGCGCTCAAGGCCGCCGGCCGCCTCTGAGCGGGGCGCCGCGGAGCGGGTCCTCGGGGGCGCCGGCCGCCGCGGGCGCCGCGGCGGCGCTGGCCCGGTGCGGGGCGGCGGCCCGGGGCGGGGCGCTGGCCCGGTGCGGGGCGCGACGGCCCCGAGGGTGACGGCCCGAAAACGAAGGAGTTCCACGTCGATCCGGTCGTGAAACGGCGCCCACGCCGCCGGCCGGCCGCGCCCTCCTTCGTTTTCGGTGACGTCGCCGGCTCCGCGTCGGTGCGGTGCGGGCCCGAACGCGACCGCCCCGAAAACTAAGGAGAACACGCGCGGATGCCGCCGCATCCGCTCGATTCGCGCCGATTCCGGGCGGAACTCCTTCGTTTTCGGGAACCGGCACGGCCCAGCTCGACACGGGAACCGGCACGGCCCAGCTCGACTCGGGCACGGGCGCAGGCGCCCGGACGTGGTGCCGCACGACGCAGCGAAGTTCGGATCAGCCCGCGACGAGCCGCCGCGCGCCCGCCTCGAACTCCTCGAGGTCGCCCGTGTGGCCCGCGCGGGCGGCGCGACCGCCGATCACCCACTGGTAGACGAGCACGACCGCCAGCGCGAGCGTGCCGACGCCGATCTTCACGGACCACGGCCAGTCCTGCCGGGTCACCCAGCCCTCGACGAGGCCCGACATGAAGAGGAAGACGATCAGCCCGATGACGACCGCGAACATCGCCCGCCCCTCGGTCGAGAGCGCCGTCACCCGCGCACGGGGGCCGGGCGCGACCCAGGCCCAGAACACCCGCAGGCCCGCGGCCGCCGCGAGGAAGATCGAGTACAGCTCGAGCTGCCCGTGCGGGGCGATGTACAGGAAGAACGTGTCGAGGTGCCCGAAGTGCGCGAGCACCGCGCCCGCCTCGCCGAGGCTCGCCGCGTTGCCGAGCAGCAGGTACACCGGGTAGATCCCCGTGATGCCGAACGCGACGCACTGCGCCGCGAGGAACGCGTTGTTCGTCCAGACGGTGCCGCTGAAGATGCCGCCGGAGTGGTCGGAGTAGTACGACACGAAGTCCTTCTCGGCGTACTCCTGCAGGTCGGCCTCGCTGCCGAGCTGCGCGATCGCCCGCGGCTCGGCCGAGATCCACCATCCGGTGATCACGGCGACGACGGCGGTCGCGGCGGCGACGACGAGCGTGAGGATGCGGATGCGGTACAGCGCCGCCGGCAGCTGCAGCACGAAGAACGACGGGATGCGCGCGAGCACGTTCGTACTCGTGCCGGTGAACCGCAGCCTCGCCCGAGCGAGGGAGATCGCGAGCCGATCCCCGGCGACGCTGTCGCCCGCGGTGGACCGGATCAGCGACAGGTCCGAGGCCCCGGACTGGTAGCGCTCGATGAGCTCATCCGCTTCGGCCCCGTCCGGACGCCGCCGCGCCGCAAGCCGCGCGAGCCGGTCCCATTCCTCGCGCCGTGCGGCGCGCAGCGCGTCGAGGTCCACGGGGACGAATATACGCACGGCCACGGACGCGGCTGATTGACTGTGCCCATGACGGATGCGCCCGCCGAGCCCGCGCCCCGCCTCGTCACCGGCGAGGCGGTCGACCTCGGCGTGCGCCCCGCGTCGTTCCTGCTGCGCGCCGCCGGGTCGCTCATCGACGCCGTGATCTATCTCGGCGGGTACCTGCTGATCGCCCTCGTCATCACCCTCAATGCACCGGCTTTCCTGATCGATGACGCCGTCGGTCGCATCGTCGCGATCGTGCTGCTCGTCCTCGCGCTCGTCGTCGCCCCGACGGCTGTCGAGGCGCTCTCGCTCGGACGCTCCGCCGGACGGCTCGCGGTCGGCGTCCGGATCGTGCGGGACGACGGCGGAGCGATCGGCTTCCGGCACGCGTTCATCCGTGCGCTCGTCGGACTGCTCGACTTCTTCTCCACGCTCGGCGGGATGGCCGTGCTCGTCGGCCTCCTCGATGAGCGCTCCCGCCGTCTCGGCGACCTCATCGCGGGAACGTACGCCCAGAACGAGCGGGCACCGCGACACGGGAACGCCGCGTTCGGCGTGCCGCTCGAGCTCGCCGCGTGGGCCTGGACCGCGGATGTAGCCGCCCTGCCCGACGCCCTCTCCCGCCGGATCGCGCAGTTCCTCGAGCATGCTGCGCGGCTGACGCCCGCGTCCCGCATCCGGGTCGCCGCGGATCTCGCGCGCGAGGCATCCGCGTACGTCGCGCCCCTGCCGGTCGCGCCCGACGAGCTGTTCCTGGCGGCGGTGCTCGTCGTGCGGCGCGAGCGCGAGGCGAGCGCCCTCGCGGGCGAGACGGCCCGGCTCGCGCGAGTGGCGCCCGCGCTCGAGCTGCTTCCGCACGGCTTCCCGACACGGGACTGACGGCGTGCGGGCGGCCCGCCGCGACGCGGCAGGCTCGACGGCCCGCGGTCGGCCCGCGGTCGGCCCGCGGTCGGCCCGCGGTCGGCCCGTCAGGCGCCGAGCACGGAATGGCGAATGACCTGCCAGCCCTGAGGCGCCGTCGAGCGCTCGGCGTGCCGGGCGCACAGGTCGTAGCTGTGCGGCTCGGCGGTGGTGCTCAGCGGACCGATGACGACCATCGAATCGGCGTAGACGTACGTGAGGGTCATGACCGCCTCGGCGGTGCACGCGACCCGGTCGCACGGTCTCGTCGTCGTCTCGCCCATCGCATCCCGAGCCTACGCGCGACGCACCGAAAACGCGCGACGCCCCGAAATCGCGACGCGCCGAAAACGCGACGCACCGAAAACGCGACGCACCGAAAACGAAGGAGAACGCGGCAGCGAGCGCCCCGATCGAGCGGATGCGGCGCATCCGACCGCGGTTCTCCTTCGTTTTCGGGGCGCGCGCCCTCCACGCCCCCAGCCGGGCCGGGTCGTCCGGGCGGGGTCCCCGAAAACGAAGGAGAACGGGGGCCGGCCTTCGGCGGGCGAGCCGTTCCGGCCCGGATCAGGCCCGAACTCCTTCGTTTTCGGACCCCCCGAGGCCGCCCTCGGGAATCCCGGGCGCCCTCGGGAATCCCGCCGCATCCGGAACACCGGGCCGGCCTCGGCCGCCGCGCCTAGGATGGGCGCATGTCCCCCCGGAGCCGCGAGGCGAACGCCCGCTCCCGGGAGCGGCACGGCCGCGCCCAGCGCTCACTCATCGCGGGACCCGAGCTCCCCCCGCTGTGGACCCGGTTCGACGCGTTCGACTCCGCGGTCGCCGGCTGCGCCGAGTACCTCAAGGAACTCTGGCCCGACGAGCTCGCCGCGGTCACGTTCGAGGTCGCCGGCATCCCCGCGCAGATCGCGAGCGCGCGCGGCGTCGACCGCTGGCGCGTCTACCCCGACGAGAACCGCGTGCTGCTCTACCGCCTGCCGATCGAGCGACTCAGCCGGCTGCACAAGCAGGACGCCCTGCACCGCCGCCTCATGATCGAGAGCTGCGTGTTCCGCGCCGTCGCCGAACTCCTCGGCAAAGACCCCTGGGACCTCGCGCCCGACCGCTTCCGGCACCTCTGACCGAGCGACCCGGGTTCCGCCTGCCGGCATCCACCGCATCCGCCAGCCCGGCATTCGGCGCCCCCGCCGTCCGGCAGCACGCCCCCGGCAGCGCCGTACCGAGCAGCGCCGCACCCAGCATCTCCCGTCTGGAGGCCCCGCCGACCGCGCGGCCCGCCGCCCGGCCTCACCGACCGACCGGCCTCACCGACCGACCGGCCTCACCGACCGCCCGGCCCCGCCGTCCGACCGGCCCCGCCGACCGGCCGGCCCCACCGTCCGACCGGCGCGCGCTACGGGTACACCCGCACCGGATCGGCGTCGGCCACGCGCGGCAGCACCGGGTAGGTCGCGAGCTCGCCGTCCGCCGCGTACGTGACGGATGCCGCCACCGCGCCCGTCGCGGACACGCCCCACGATCCTGCTGCGGCATCCGTGCTCCAGGTCGCTCCCGGCTCGAGCGGCACGTCCTTCGCCGCGCCGGTCGGGTCGGTCACGGTCGCGTCGATCGGTGAGCCACCGGGGTTCACGAGATGCAGCCGCGCGGGAGCACCGTCGACGACTTCCGCCACGGCAGCGGACCCGAGGCGCGGAGGCGCGACCGACCAGGCCAGGTCGCTCGTGCCGGAGGTGCGATCCGTGCCGACCGCCGTCGACATCCGCACCGCCCCGACGAGCGGCTCGGCGCTCGAGACCGCGATCGTGTACTCGCCGTCGACGAGTCCCTCGATGGGCGCGTCGAGCACCTGACCGGCCGGCACGCTCACGGTCGAGGTGGTCCCGGGCGATCCGTCGAGCGGGCGCACCTCGATCGTCGCGTCCGTCGCCGCACCTCCCGGCGCGAACAGGCGCAGCACCGGCGCGAGATCGTCGCTCGCCCCGGTCGTGTCGGCGAAGATGCGGGACTCGACGTCGTCGGAGCCGCGCACCGTGAGGCCCGGGAACACGAGCGACCCGCTCGGCGCCGCGCTCGCACCCACGAGGTCCGCCCCCGCGGTCTCCAGCCCGCGAACGACCGTCTCCTGCAGCGTTGCGGTGATGAGACCGCCCGTGCTCTCGACGCGGACGACGGGGGACACGGCATCCGGCGCGAGCCCGGCGAGGGCGATCACGGATTGCGCGTGCGCTCCCACCGAGATGCCGGTCGCGCCGCGCGCGGTCACCGCCCCGCTCTCGTCCCAGATGCTCAGGTCGACGGTCGCCGCGACATCCGACGGGTTGTCCAGGGTCAGCACGGTCGTGCGGCCGACCGCGTTCGAGCCGCCGATGAGCCACGACTCGCTCGCCACGGGCGCGCACGCGGTGGCGGCGAGTCCGGATGCGGCCGGGTCCGAGAGCTCCTGCAGCTGAGCCCCGGACACGGTCGAGTCCGTCTCGCCCGCGCCGGTGAGCCCGATCGCGCCGCCCGGCCCGTCGAGCGCCGACCGATCGGGATCGCCTCCCGCCGCGACGCTCGCCTGACCGATGGGCGACGCGGTCGAGACATCCTGGCCCGAGGCGTCGCCGAGTCGCAGCACGGCGCCCGGGCAGACGAGCGACTGCGGCGTCGCGACGGGGACGACGAGGGTGCTCCCCGGTGTCGGCGCGATCGTCGGGAGCGGCAGCATGGCCGCGGCACCGACCGTCACGATCGCGACGCCGAGCGCCACGACGGCGAGCGCGACGCGCGCGCTGGCGAGGGCGACGGTGCGCGCGGACGGCCGGGCGGATGCGGGCCGGCGCGGTTCGCCCTGCTCACTCATCGTCGTCCCCCGTCCCGGCGAGCGCGACCTCGTCCGCGGTCGGTGCGACCGTCGAGCGGCGACGCCGGGACGTCGGGATCGCGAGCAGCAGCACCACGCCGAACACGAGTCCGTCGGCGACGAGCACGAGCTCCCGGAACGGACTCGACCCCGGATGCACGGTCGGCCCCCGCTCGCCGGCCACCGCCGGGGCGAACCAGAGCTGACCGCCCGCGGTGGCACCGACGGCGGTGAGCTGCGCGTCCGCGTCGAGCGCCTCGATCGCGCGGTCGCGGGTCACGGCACCCTCATCGGCGGCGCCGCGACGCACGACGATGAACGCGATGTCATTCGCCGCGAGAGCCGCGGCGACGTCGAACCCGCTGCGGGACGCCAGGTTCGCGGCGAGCTCCGCGAGCGCGGCACGATCGGACGAGAGGCGCGTCGCTGTCGCCCAGATCGTCGACTCGTCCTCGAGGGCGGTGCCCGCGCCGTGCTCGACGTCGGCGGCGAGCGACCCGTCGGCGAGCGGCGTCAGCACGAGCGTGCGCAGCCACGGCTTCGCCGCCGCCTCCGCGCCGACGTACGCGGGCAGGTGCGCGCCGCCGCTCGCCTGCACCGCCGTCGAGCCGGACACGAGGGCGACGGATGCCGGCACCGCCGCGAGCAGGGACGTCGCGGCGAGCACGACCGTCGCCAGCGCAGCACGGGCGCCGAGCGCGTCGAGGGCGACGACGCTCGCCGCGACCAGGCCGAGCCAGTACACGCTGAGCGCGGTCCCCGGCCAGAGCGTCGTGACCTGGTCCTCGACGACGGTCACCGCGACGTGGGACGCCAGCACCGCGCTCAGGTAGCCGCCGAGAGCGAGCAGCAGGGCCGGGATCGACCGGCCGCCGCGCGGGTGCGCGAGCGCGACGAGCGCGAGCACGACGAGGGGCGCGAACAGCACCGCCATCGCGATCGGCGCGGCGAGGCCGGGAAGCCCGAGGGCGTCGACGAGTGCGGCAGCCCCATCCGTTCCCCCGCTCGGCGAGCCGAGCAGCAGCTGCAGCGCCGAAGAGCCGCCCGAGTCGCTCGGCACGCCCGGATCGGCGAGGAGCGCGAGCCAGGAGCCGCGCAGTCCCTGGTCGATGACGAGCGGCGTGAACAGCACCGCGAGCGGGATCGGCAGACCCATGTAGCGGTGCACGCCGCGCGGGTTGGCGACGAGGCAGACGATCCACAGCACGAGGAGTAGCGGGATGATCGGGGGCGCGCACGCGCCCACGAGCGCGAACAGGATCGCGGCGACACCGGATGCGGACCACGAGCGCGCCGCCCCGATCAGGGCGAGCAGCAGCCAGGGCAATGTGAGGTGCGCGATCACGGCGCCGAGGTGGCCGGTCGAGAGGTCGGCCAGCAGCGGCGGTGCGAGCGCCCACGCGAGGGCCGCCGCGGCGGGTGCCCAGCCGCGGCTCGACAGGCGGGCGGCGAACCACCACGCACCCAGTCCCGCGAGCGGGAGCGCGAGAACATACAGGGCGACGATCGCCGACGACGGCGACCAGAACGCGATGCTGCCGAGGATCGCGAGCACGAAGGCGAACGGGTCGGACGCGCCGACGAACCCGGTGCCGATCGGCTGGTAGCCCACCCCGACGGAGGCCCAGAGGTCGGCCACGCGCGTCGACAGCGGCGCGAGCCCGCCGCCGTCGAGGGCCGGCGCACCGAGGAACCGCGCGAGCACGAGCGCACCCGCGGCGAGCAGGAACAGCACGATCCAGGCGCCGCCGGCCGCGAAGAACCCCGCCCGCACCCGCTCGGTCGAATCGAGCACGGGGCTCGCGTGCAGGTCGCGCTGCTGCGACCGCAGCCGGCGGACCTCGGCCGGCGGCATCCGGAACGGCGCGATCGCCGACCAGCGCAGCCGCTTGCCGCGGGCGAGGTTGCGGCGCGCCGCCGGCACGCGCGCATCGGCGAGCGCGCCGAGGGCCGCGCGGAACTCCGCCGTCACGAGCCCGGGCTGCTTGCGCAGCAGCAGGGCGAGCGATCGCACGATCGCGAGCGGCACGAGGCTCAGCCAGTGCAGCGGCACGGCGAGCGGCGGCGCGGCCACGAGGCGACGGTGCAGCTGGGCCGCGCGCGCCGCCCGGGCGGCCACGGCATCCCCGACCGGGGCGGTGCGTCCCCAGCCCTCGGGCGCCGTCGCGCGGGTGACGCGCGCGGTCGGGACCCCGACGATGCGGTGCCCAGCGAGGCGGACGCGGATGCAGAAGTCGAGCGCCGCGTCGACGGTCGGGAGTGCGGGGTCGAACCCGCCGAGCTCGGCGTACACGCTGCGGCGCACGAGCATGCCCTCCCGGCCGACCGCGAGCACGTCGCTGCGTCGATCGTGCTGCGCCTGGTCGAGCTCGTCGACGACGAGCGGCACGGTCGCGCCCAGCCGCGACACGGTGGCGCCGTACGCGGCGATGACGTCGCGAGCGTCCCAGCGCATGACCTTCGGCCCGGCGACGGCGACGCTCGGCGCGACCTCGACGGCGGCGACGAGGGCGGCCAGCGCGCCGGCCTGCGGGGCGGAGTCGTGCGAGAGCAGCCAGAGCCAGTCGTCCGCGCCACCCGGGGGAACCGCCTCGCGGAGTGCCTGCGAGAGCGCCTGCGCGTACGGGCGCGGCGAGTCGATGGCGACGATCTGCGTCGCGCGCGCCGGGCCGAGAACGGAGGCCGTGGCATCCGTCGACGCGTCGTCCACGAGCACGATCGCGTCCGGCTGCCGGGTCTGGCGAGCGAGGGCGTCGAGCGTCAGCGGGAGCTGATCCGCGCCGTTTCGGGCGACGAGGATCGCGGTGACAGGCATCCGTTCGATGCTAAGCGCCCGTGTCGCGCCGAACCGGGAGCGCGCCCGGTGCGGCCCCGATCCCGGTGCTCCCGCGTGGGCGCTCGCGGCGGGGGTGGGGCGTGCCGGGTGGCTCGTGCCGGGTGGCTCGTGCTCTGGCCCCGACCCGTCCGGGTGTCCCGAAAACTAAGGAGGACCGGTCGAATGGGCCGCCATTCGATCGAATCCGGGCGCCTACGAGCGCGTTCTCCTTCGTTTTCGGGACAAACGCGCTTCCTTCGCCCGCAGTCCACGCGCTGCGCGGCGGTGCCGAGACGGGCGGTGCCGAACCGGGAGCGCGATGGCCCTTCACTCCGGGCCGAAAACGAAGGAGAAACCGGCGCGCCCGGGCCCTAACGAACGGATGCGGCGGGTTCCGCGCGCGATCTCCTTCGTTTTCGGGACCGCTCCCGCGCTCCCGCGCCCCGCATCCGCTCCGTGCACCACCTCCCGCGCAGGCGCACGCGCGCCGGCGCCGCGGGGGCTAGGCGCGCTTGCGGAGCTTGCGGCGCTCGCGCTCGGAGAGGCCGCCCCAGATGCCGTAGCGCTCGTCGTTCTTCAACGCGTACTCGAGGCACTCGGCGCGCACCTCGCAGGAGGCGCAGATGCGCTTCGCGTCGCGGGTCGAACCGCCCTTCTCGGGGAAGAACGCCTCCGGGTCGGTCTGCGCGCACAGCGAGTCGCTCTGCCAGGCGAGCTCCTCGTCCTCGGGAGCCGCGGGGCGCCGCACCCCGGGAACCCCGAGCCGGACCGGGTCGACGAACCAGTCGCCGGGCACGCGGCGATCGTCCGCGGTGCTCGGGGCGACCGCGTCGAGACCGAGCGCTCGCGCGTCGGTAGAACCGGCGTCGACGGGCCGGGGGAACTCATTGCTCACCATCGCGTCACGCACCTCCCGCCGGCCGGATCCCGCAACCGGACTGACCACAATTACACCGGTGTAATTCCGCGACGTCAAGTCGCACACTATAGATCGCGGATCCGCCCAGTCACTCGTGCGACGCGCCGCGTGTCGCGCGCCACGCACTGTCGACCATCTCGGCGAGCGTGTGCCGCATCCGCCAGTCCAGGTCGCGCCCCGCGAGGTCGCCGAGCGCGACGATCCGTGCCGGGTCGCCGGCCCGGCGCGGCGCGATCACGGGCTCGAACGCGATCCCGGTGACCTCGGCCACGGTGCGCATGATGTCCCCGACGCTCGATCCGTCGCCGCTGCCGAGGTTGTACGCGGCCTCGACCGGCTCGTCCGCCGCGAGCCGCTTCGCGGCGGCGACGTGGCTGATCGCGAGATCCTGCACGTGGATGTAGTCGCGCACCGTCGTGCCGTCGGGCGTCGGGTAGTCGTCGCCGTTGATGCGCGGCGTGCGCCCCTCGAGCAGTGCCTGGAAGACGAGCGGGAAGAGGTTGTGCGGGCTCGTGTCGTACAGGTCGTCGTACCCCGAGCCGACGACGTTGAAGTAGCGCAGGCTGGTGTGCTTGAGTCCCGCGGCGACGCCCTGGTCGCGGAGCAGCCACTCGCCGATCAGCTTCGACTCGCCGTACGGGGACTCCGGGCTCTTCGGGGTGTCCTCGGTGACGATCTCAGTCGGCGGCGTGCCGTAGACCGCGGCGCTCGACGAGAACACGATCCGGGCGACCCCGGCATCCGCCATCGCCTGCAGTACGGATGCCGTGCCCGTCACGTTCTGCTCGTAGGTGTGCAGCGGGCGCTGCACGCTCACGCCCGCGTACTTGAAGCCCGCGACGTGGATGACGCCCTCGACCGCGTGATCCTCGAGAGCACGGCGCACGAGCGCGGTGTCGAGGATGCTGCCCTCTACGAACGGCGTGCCGGGATCGACGAATGCGGCGTGCCCGCTCGAGAGGTCGTCGATGACGACCGCGCCGAGCCCCGCAGCGCCGAGCGCCCTGACGACGTGCGAACCGATGTACCCGGCGCCGCCGGTCACGAGCCAGGTCATGCGCCCACGGTATCGCGTGGCGCGGGGCGCCCGGAAACGGCGGCGGAGCCCGGTCGGCGGCAGACGCGCGGGGCGGCGGCGGACGCGCGGGCGGCGGCGGGCGCGCGGGCGGCGGCGGTGCCCGAAAACGAAGGAGTCCGCCGGCGTTCTGCCCGCGCAACCGAGTGGTTCGGGGCGCAACGGCGCCGAAGTCCTTCGTTTTGATGACGCGAGGGCCACACCGGGGCGGGCCGCCATCGGCCGACGCCGGCCGACCGAGGCGGGCCCGTTGGCGCGCGAACGGACGCCGCCCCTGGGTGGCAGGATCACGAGGGCTGGCCTGTTTCCGCCGCTCCTGGCAGGATGAGCGGCATCCGCTTCGTTACCGCCAGGAGGTGCGCATGCTGCGCAAGGTCGTCGCCCTCGCCATCGACGGGGTCGCCCCGTTCGAGTTCGGCGTCGTCTGCGAGGTGTTCGGCATCGACCGCACCGCGATGGGCGGGCCGGTGTTCGATTTCCACATCGCGACGGCGGACCCCGGCCCGGTCCGCACGAGCCTCGGCTTCGCGATGACGATCGAGAACGACCTGGCGATCGCGGCAGACGCCGACCTCGTCGCGGTGCCCGCGCACGCCCTCGGACGGGTCGACGAGCGCTATCTCACCGTCATCCGGGATGCCGTCGACCGCGGCGCCTGGGTGCTCAGCGTGTGCAGCGGCGCGTTCGCCCTCGCGCAGGCCGGGGTGCTCTCGGGCAAGCGCGCGACGACCCACTGGATGCACACCGACCGCCTCGCGCGCCAGCATCCGGACATCGAGGTCGACCCGGACGTGCTGTTCGTGCAGGAGGGCCGCATCGTCACCTCGGCGGGCACCGCGGCCGGCATCGACGCGGCGCTGCACGTCGTGCGCCAGGAGTTCGGCGCCGCCGTCACCAACGTGATCGCGCGCCGCATGGTCATCCCCCCGCAGCGCGACGGCGGACAGGCGCAGTTCATCGCCTCGCCCGTCGCTGACCGCTGCGCCGACTCCCTCGCCTCGACGGTCGAGTGGATGCTCGAGAACCTCGAGCAGGAGCTCACGATCGAGCAGCTCAGCCGCAGAGCACTGATGTCGACGCGGACATTCGCGCGCCGGTTCCGAGCGGATGTCGGCGCGACCCCGGCCGCGTGGCTGAACCGGCAGCGGATCATCCGAGCGCAGCAGCTGCTCGAGCAGAGCGACCTCGGGCTCGAGCAGATCGCGCAGCGCTGCGGGTTCGGCGCCGCGGCGGTGATGCGGCACCACTTCCTCAAGGTGCTGCAGACCACTCCCCAGGCGTATCGCCGCGCGTTCGGTGCCCGCGAGTCGGCCTAGCTGAAGGTTCTGCCGCGGTCGGCCCGAAAACGAAGGAGTTCGGGCCGATCAGGACCGGGAACGTGTCGAGCCGGGGCGGCCGAACGGGATGCTCCTTCGTTTTCGGGGGATGCGCGGAGTGTACGGCCGGCGGCGGCGTTCCCGCCCGAGCGCCTCGTCATCGGCGACCGCTCGGAGCATGGCGCGCACGCACGCGTCCCAGTTGGTCATGATCTGGCGGTAAGTGAAGCGCAGTACGCGATCGCCCTGGGCCGCCATGGCGACATCCTTCTCGTGATCGCGCTCGAAACGGCTGACCCCGCCGAACGCGCCGTCGTAGTGCTCGGAGTGCTGGATGCCGTCGATCTCGACGTAGGTGTGCGGCCCGATCCGCCCGTCGAACTCGCCGACACCGGGAAGATACGGATGCGGCACGTACGTGAGTCCGACCGCCTCGCAGCCGAGACGCACGTATGTCTCGCCGTGGGCATCCGTCGCGCCGTTGACCCTGGAGCGCCACGATCGCGCCCGGCGGGGTCCAGCGGCGAACACCGCGTCGAGCTCCTCGGGCGTTACGAGCCCCTCGTGCAGGGCGGCGTCGCAGCACGCGATCGCGACGGCCTCGGGCTCGACCCGCAGCACGTGGGCGAGCGCCTCGGCCGGGGTGACGCGCCAGCCTCGCTCGTCGCCGCGCGCATCGTCCCGCCAGAAGATGCGGCAGCCGTCCGCCGCCTCGAGCCGTGATCGTCGATCGCGCGGACGCCGCAACCGCGCCGCGTTGCGCGGTGCGACGAGCTCCACCCGCTCGGGGCGGGGCACGATGCATCCGTAGCTCAGCAGGGCGCTCGCACCGGTCAGCCGGGCGCCCACACGGATCGCGCGGGCGGCGTCGTCCGCGATCCCGGGCTGCGCGTACCAGCCGTGTCGCACGCGGAACAGCAGCTTCATGCGCAGCGCCGCGCTGATGCCGTCGTCGCTGTGCCCCAGTCGCAGCAGGTCGCGGCGTCGCAGGAACGGGCCGTGCAGCCGGAAGGTGTCGTCGAGATCCATGCCGCGCATCGTGCGCGATGCGACGCCGCCGGGCCCGGTCGAGTGCGCGATCCGTGGACGGTGCGGGGGTGTGGACAACGCCGGGCGCGGGGGCGCGCGGGGCGAGCGGGCGCGCGGGCGCGCGCGGGGCGGGCGCGGCGGATGCGCGGCGGACTCGGGCGCGAGCAAGCGGGTGCGCGCGGGGCGGGTGCGCGCGGGAGACCCCGAAAACTAAGGAGGATCGGGCGCGAACGGCCTGCAACCGGGCGTCCCGGGCGAAAACGGCTCCGGACTCCTTCGTTTTCGGAGAACCGGCTCCGGCGCGCCGGAGAACCGGCGCGCTCACCCCGGCGCCGCCCCGACCCCGCGCCCGGCGTCAGCCCTCGAGCGCCGTCGCGATCGACGTCGTCGCGATGAACAGGTCTCCCTCGCCGGCGACGTCGATGCTCGGCTCGCCGTCGACGAAGAGCGCGTCCCCGGGCGCGAGCGGATGCCCCGCGGCCGTGAATCGCCCGGCCGTGCACAACGCGATCGCCGGCCCGGCGAGATCGATCGCCGCATCCGTCACGGTGTGCAGCAGCTCGAAGTCCGGCACATCGGGCCGGAACGCCTCGACGCCGAATCCCGCGTCGAGGGGCGCAAGGTACGGCACGGGCAGCGAGCGGAAGTCAAGCACTCGCTCGAGCTCGGGCACGTCGACGTGCTTGGGCGTGAGTCCGCCGCGAAGCACGTTGTCGCTCGCCGCCATGAGCTCGACGCCGAGCCCGTCGAGATAGGCGTGGATGTTGCCGGCCGGCAGGTAGAGCACCTCGCCGCGCTGCAGAGTCACCCGGTTGAGCAGGAGCGCGATGACGACGCCGGGGTCGCCCGGGTACGCGTCCGCGAGGGCGGGGACGAGGCCCAGGTCGTCCGAAAACGAAGGAGAAACGCGCTCTCGCGCCGCATCCGTGATCCTCTCGACGAGCTCGTCGACGCCATCACCGCGCGAGATGAGCCAGGAAAATGCCGGTCGGAGGCTGTTCTCGTCGACCAAGCGTTCCGCGAGCGGCTCCGCGGCGGCACCCAGCCGCGCGAGGATCTCCTTCGTTTTCGGTATCGACCGGAACCCGCACAGCGCGTCGAACGTCGGCGACAGCGCGTAGATCAGCTCCGGTTTGTGGAACGCGTCCCGGTAGTTGCGATTCGGCGCGTCGAGCGGGATGCCGAGCGCGTTCTCCCGCTCGAACCCCTCCGCCGCCTGCGCCATCGTCGGATGCGCCTGCAGCGACAGCGGTCCGCCCGCCGCGAGCAGCTTGAGCAGGAACGGCAGTCGCCCGCCCTCGAGCAGGTCGAGCAGGGTCCGGTCGCTGCCGACGACGCGCGCGGGCGATCCGGGATGCGCGCCGAGCCACAGCTCGGCCTCCGGTCGGCCCGACGGCTCGCGGCCGACAAGCGCCGGGATCGCCGTCACCGACCCCCAGGCGTAGTCGCGCGGGACGTTCTCGATGGGGATGAGCACGCCCCCACGCTAGTCGGCACGACAAGCCCGCGGCCCCCGACTCCCGGGCGGATTGTCGGTTGCAGGCAACCCGCTCGCCGCGCGGCACCCGCGCTTCCTAGGCTGGAGACGAGAACGGATGCCGGCCCCGGCTCGGCGCGACGCTCACGGATGCTGCACCACGGCATCCGTGTCCGGCACCGCGACCGCCGGGTGCCCGGCGACGGCCGCCCGCCGCCGGGTGTCCTTCGTCGGGCGCCAGGTCGCCGACGCAGCGCATCCGCACCAGAGAGCACCCGCCAGACCGCACCCACAGAGAGCAACGGAGCCCCATGACCATCGCCGACTCGCAGACGAACCGCGCGACCGCAGACGCCACCGACGCCGGCGCCGCTGACGCGATCACCACCGGCCCGGCGTTCGAGCCGCTCGCGGCCGACTTCTACGGATTCGAGAACGCACTGAGCGCCGAGGAGAGGGACTTCATCGTTCGGCTGCGCGCGTTCCTCGACGCCGAGGTGCGCCCGATCGTCGACGAGCACTGGGAGCGGGGGCAGTGGTTCCCCCGCAGCGTCGTCACCGGCCTCGCCGAGCTCGGCGTCTTCGGGCAGCCCTGGGAGGAGACGCGGCGATTCCGCAACTCGGCGGTGTTCCGCGGCTGGGTCGCGCTCGAGCTGGGACGCGTGGACGCATCCGTCGCGACGCTCGTCGGCATGCAGAACGGGCTCGTGATGGGCGCGATCGCCGTCGGCGGCTCGCCGGAGCAGCGCGCCGAATGGCTGCCGCGGTTCGCGAGCGGTGAACTGCTCGGCGCTTTCGCGCTCACCGAGCCGTTCAGCGGATCGGACAGCGCGCAGGGCCTGCGCACGACGGCCGAACGCGACGGCGACATCTGGACGATCAACGGGGCGAAGCGCTGGATCGGCTCCGGCTCGATCTCGGATGCCACGATCGTCTGGGCGAAGGACGTCGCCGACGGCCAGGTCAAGGGCTTCATCGTGCCGACCTCGACGCCCGGGTACGCCGCGAAGCGGATCGAGCGCAAGGGCGCTCTGCGCATCGTGCAGAACGCCGACATCACGTTCACCGACATGAGAGTGCCGGAGGCGAACCGATTGCAGAACGCGAACTCGTTCCGCGAGACGGCCGCCGTGCTGCGGCTGACCCGCGCGGAGGTCGCCTGGGCCGCGATCGGAAACTCCGTGGGCGCCTACGAGGCCGCGGTGGCATACGCGAAGGAGCGCGTGCAGTTCGGCAAGCCGATCGCGCACCACCAGCTCATCCAGGAGCTGCTCGCGAAGAGCCTCGGCAACATCACGGCCTCGATCGGGCTCACGACGCGCGTCAGCCAGATGCTCGACGAGGGCGTGCAGCGCGACGAGCACTCGGCGCTCGCGAAGGAGTTCGCGACGTCCCGGATGCGCGAGACCGTCGCGTGGTGCCGGGAGGCGATGGGCGGCAACGGCATCGTGCTCGACTACGGCGCGATGCGCGCGTTCGCGGATGCCGAGGCGCTCTACTCCTACGAGGGCACCCGCGAGATGAACACCCTCATCGTCGGACGGGCGATCACGGGCAAGAGCGCGTTCGTCTGAGTCGGCGCGGCGGCCGGGCGGCGCGGCGACCGGGCGGCGCGGCATTCCCGGGTCGGCGGCTGGCCCGTTGGCACCGAAAACGAAGGAGTCCGCGGCGGTTTTCGCCCGGAACGCGGGCCACAGGACGTTTCGGGCCCGGAACTCCTTCGTTTTCGGTAGCAGCTGGGGCGCAACCGCGGCGCCCGGCGCATCCGCACCCGGACGAGACCGGCGCCGCGGTCGTCTAGCCTGAGAGCCATGTCGTCCTGGGCCGAACCGCGGGTACGGGCGGCCCTCGCCCGGCCATCCCTCGACCTCGCCCACGTCGTGTTCGCATCACTCGCGTTCTTCGTGGCGTTCGGCGCGAACGGCATCAAGAACGCGTTCGGCTGGTGGACCTGGGGCGCCCTCGTGCTCATCGTCTTCGGCGTGTCGCTCGGCTGGCTGATCCGCTCGGGCGCGATCCGCCGGGTCGCCGATCTGCCCCGGCCGCTCGCGGCGTTCTGGCTGCTCACTGCGCTGAGCCTGATCTGGTCGCAGTGGCGGCCGGAGACGCTGCTCGGCGTCACGATCACGACGATCACCCTCATCTCGTCGTGGGCGATCGGCGCGCTCATGAGCATCGAGGAGATCATCGTCGCGCTCAGCCGGGCGGTGCGCGCCGTCGTCGCGCTCTCGTTCGCGTTCGAGCTGTGGGTGTCGATCGTCGTCCGGCATCCGGTGCTGCCGGTGTGGCTCTCCGGCGATCCCGAGACGGCCGACCTGCAGACGCTGTGGTCGCGTGACCTGCTGTTCGTGTCGGGCAAGATCCAGGGCATCGTCGGCAACTCGGCGATCCTCGCCCAGATCGCCGGCGTCGCCCTCGTCGCCCTCGTCGTGCAGTACCTCATCGGACGCATCGGCCGCCTCGCGGCGATCATCTGGCTCGCGCTCATCGTGCTGACCCTGGTGCTCACGGCATCCGCGACGATGACCGTCGCGATCGCGATCACCGCGGTCGTCGCGATCGCCGTGCTGGTGCGCCGACGGATCGTGCGGTTCGGCGCACGCGCCGGGTACGGCCTCGTCGTGCTCGCCGTCGTCATCGTGGCCGTCGTGCTCGCGACCACCCGCACGGATGCGATCATCCACCTGCTCGGCAAGCAGGACGACCTGACCGGCCGCACGAGCATCTGGGCGAACACCATCGGCCTCGCGGTCGAGCATCCGTGGTTCGGCTGGGGCTGGCTCGGCTACTGGCCGCCGTGGCTCGCCCCGCTCAACACCCTCAACATCCGCTACGGGGTGCCGCAGCTGCACGCGCACGACGCGTGGGTCGACCTGTTCCTGCAGCTCGGCATGCTCGGCGTCGTCGTGTTCGCAGCGCTCGTGCTCTGGGCGCTGTGGGGCTCGTACCGGGCCGCCACGGCATCCGCTCGCGGGGAACTGCCGCCGATCGACGACGCGATGCTGCTGCCCGTGCTCCTCATCGTGCTGCTCGTCGTGCAGACCGTGACGGAGAGCGGCATCCTCGTGCAGGAGGGGCTGTTCCTGTTCGGCACGATGTGCGTCGTGCTGTCGCGTGCGGCGCCGAGGCGAGAGCCGGCGGCGTGACCCTCGCACGGCGGGTGCTCGACGGGCTCGGCAGCGCCCCGATCGTGCGCGCCCTCACCCTCACGGTGTTCGGGATCGGCGCGCTCGCGTTCCCCATCCACGAGCTGTTCGGCTGGCCGGCGCTCATCGCCGCGCTCGCGACGCTCGTGGTGCTGTGCGCGGGATCGCTCGCCGGCCGGCAGCGCGCGCTCGACTGGGACGGCATCCTGCCGATCTCGCTGCTCGCGTTCCTGGGCTGGTGCACGGCATCCGTGCTGTGGAGCGGATACCAGTGGGCGACCCTGTCGAGCTCGCTGTACCAGCTCGCGTTCGCCGCGCTCGGCATCTACGTGGCGCTCATGCGCGACATGATCCAGATCGTGCGCGCGCTCGGTGACGTGCTGCGCTGGGTGCTGAGCGCATCGCTCGTGCTCGAGGTGGTCGTCGGCATCCTGCTCGACACGCGCCTGCGACTGCTCAACGTGCGAGGGGTGCTCGAGGACGGCGGGCCGATCCAGGGCCTCGCCGGCGACTCAGCGCACCTCGGCATCCTCGCGCTGCTCGCGGCCGTGACGTTCGGCGTCGAGCTGCTCACCCGATCCGTGCCGCTGCCGCTCTCGGTCGCATCGCTCGCCGGGAGCATCGTCGTCATCCTGCTCACCCAGTCCACGGTCGTGCTCGCCGCCGGACTCGTCGTGGTCGTCGCCGCTCTCGTGCTCACGGGTGTGCGTCACGCCCCGGATGCCGCCAAGCTGCCGATCACGTGGACCGTCATCGTGCTGGCGATCCTCGGGTCGGGCATCGCCGTTCTGCTCCGCGCGCGGCTGCTCGACCTCTTCGCCGGCAGCGGACAGGTGGCCAACCGGCGGTGGCTCTGGGAGCAGGTCATCGCGCTCACGACCGCGGACCACGCCGTCGTGGGCTGGGGCTGGATGGGGCACTGGCGCACCGGCCTGTTCCCGTTCTCGCTGTTCTACCAGGTGCGCGGCAACGACTTCGCGTCGGCGTTCAACACGCTGCTCGACGTGTTCTTCCAGGTCGGCCTGGTGGGGCTCGTCGCGTTCGTCGGACTGCTCGGGCTCGTGCTCGCGCGCTCGTGGGTGCTCGCCGTGCGCCAGCGCAGCGTCGTGTACCTGTGGCCCGCGCTCAC
This sequence comes from Galbitalea sp. SE-J8, assembly GCF_030345695.1. Lineage (GTDB taxonomy): Bacteria > Actinomycetota > Actinomycetes > Actinomycetales > Microbacteriaceae > JAUASV01. The sequence goes on from NZ_JAUASV010000007.1 coordinate 86,599, forward strand.
GGTGGTCGCCCTCATCGCGACGTCGATCACGGAGAGCGCGGTGCTCGTCGAGTTCAGCTGGCTCATGCTCGTCGTGTGCGTGGTGACGAGCGCGGACAAGCTCTCCTGGCGCCGCGCCTTCGAGCGCCTGCGCCCCCGCACGACCGGGCCGGAGCTCCCGCGGGCGTAGCTCGGGGCGCTGCGCGGGCGTTCGGCGCGGGCGCTGCGCGGGGCGTTCGGCGCGGGCGACGCGGCGGCGCAGGCGGCGCGGGAGTTTCCCCGAAAACGAAGGAGAACGACGGCGGATGGGGCCAGAACGCCGGGTTCGCGGGCGTTTCGAGCGCAGGCTCCTTCGTTTTCGGAGTCACTCCGACCGGAGTCCCGCGACCGACCGCCGTGGCCCGAAAACGAAGGCGAACGCGAAGGATGCGGGTAGAGCAACCCCGTTCCGGCGCGAAACCCCGCGGGACTCCTTCATTTTCGGGCAGAGTCGCGCCACACGTCGTACGCCGCCGCCCCGCGCCCGCGCAACCGCGCCCCGCACCGCGCCAGCGCCAGCGCCGCCCCGCGCCCGCGCCCCGCACCGCGCCCGCGCGCCGCGCCGCGCCAGCGCCAGCGCCAGCGCCAGCGCCAGCGCAGCGCCGCTACTTCTTCTTCGTCGGGAGCACAGCCGCGAAGGCCGCGTGCACCGGCTGCGCGGCGACGCGGGTCGCCGCGACGATCGCCTTCGCGCGCTTCGCGGTGACCTTGATCTTCTTGCCGCCCTTGACCTCGTAGTACGTCGAGCCGACCTTGATCACCCGGCCGATCGCGGCGCCGACGCGCAGGTGCGCGAGCGTCGCCGGGTCGTACACCCCGAACCCGAACTTCGAGCCGTAGAGCTTCGCGTACGCCACGGTCACCGGGCGCAGCACGCCCCCGTCCGCGACATAGCGCTGTGCGCCGAACCTCAGGCCCAGCTTGGCCGCGCCCGAGACCGTGCGGAAGCCGTCGATCGTCGACTGCGGCACGACCTTCGCCTTGCCGAGCCCGGCCGACCCGACGATCTCGCGCGCTTGCGCGGCCGTGACCGGCCGCTTCTTCGCTGCACCGTCGACGAACCAGAGCGCGGTCGCCTTCTTCGACGCCTTCATGACCGTTCCGGGGGCCACCAGCGGATGCCCGGTCGCCGCGAGCGCGGCGCTCGCGATCGGGATCCGCGTCGTCGAGGCCGCATCCACTTTCTCGGCGAGTGCCCGGATCGCCGCGTTCGTGGTCGCGGGACGCGTCGTCCTCGAGGAGATCAGGAACGTCGTCCCCGTGCCGATGTCCTTCACGAACACCGGCACGCTCACGCTCTTGCCGTTGACGACGAACCGCGCCGCGAGGTCGGCGTCGACGGGCACGAACGCCGCGCCCCACTTCTCGGGATTCGAGACCGCGATCGAGCCGGTCGGGGTCAGCAGGTACGAGCCCGACCCGTCGGACCACAGCCCGACGAACGGCCGGGCGCCGAGCAGGGCGAGGCTCGGCGCGGAGAGTCCGCCGACGGGGGCGCCGAGTCGTGGGGTGAGTCCGAGCTGCGCCACGACCTGCGAGGGGATCGTGTACGCGCCCGACGTCGAGAGGTACGCGACGCCGTCGCCGCCGAGCGCGGTCGCCGTCACTCCGGATCGGACGATCGGGGCCGCGAGCGGCACGGCCGAGAGGGTGTCGTCGAGCACGGGCACGGATGCCGCGAGCGAGATCCCCGCGGCCTGCGCGGATGCCGCGTCGAGCAGCTCCCGACGCACTCCCCCGCCGAGCACGAACGTCGATCCGGCGGCGGTCCACGCGACCGGCGCCATCGCGCCCACGTACGGGAACAGGGCGAGCATGTCGTCCGTGAGGGTCGGGACGCCGGCGCACGGGTAGCCCCAGTCGGCCGCGGTCGCGCAGTCGGGCACCGAGAGGCGATGCCCGTTGTCGAGCAGGAAGAGCGCGCCGGTGCCGTCCTGCACGAGGTTGCCGAACGTGCCCGCGGTCGGGTAGCCCGCGGCGAACGCGTCCGAGACGGCGCCGACCGCGCCGAGCGGGGCGAGGGTGGGCAGGATGCCGAGGCGGTTCGCCGGGATCTGCCACTTCGCGCCGTTCACGAGCACGTAGGTCGCGCCGCCGGACGACACCAGGAAGCCGCCGACGATCGGCGAGCCGAACCAGTCGTTGAAGTAGTTCCAGAAGTTTCGGTTGCCGTACGAGCTGCACGAGTCGCCGGTGCCGTACGGGTTCGCGAGCGCTGCGGCGTTGGGCGTGTACGGCGTGTAGAAGTACAGCGCGCCCGTCGCGCGTGTCTTGATCGTGACCGTCACGGTGCCGCACGACTTCTTGGGGCTGTAGTAGATCGTGCGCACGCCGGGCTGGTAGGCGGTGTAGACGTCGGGGCTGCGCACGTACTTCTGGTACGCGTAGGCCGCCTGGTACACCTGGTTCACGAACCCGAAGTAGAGCGCGTCGCACGGCGCCGTGTCGGGGCAGCCGTACCCCATCGCGATCTTGTACTTGCCCGTGGTCGGCGCCGTCGAGGTCACGAGGCCCTGCTCCTTCTGCAGGGTCACGATGAGCACCTTGGGGTTGATGCCGCAGGCGCGCGCGACGATCGCGATGATGTCGGATGCCCGCGCGTTCGTCGTCGCCGGGATGTCGCCGAGGCACCGGTTGGCGACCGCCTTGATGGCGGGCACGTCCGCGCGGTAGTCCCGGAGGCACGGAGCGGATGCCGACACCGAGCAGGCCGGAACCTTCGACTCGAGGAACGCCTGGATCTGGTCCGCGGTCATGGTGCCCGAGTCGAACATGACCGAGTCGCTGATCAGGTTGCCGGGGTCGAACGCGCTCGCCGGCGGGGCCGCGGATGCCGCGGGAGCCGCATCCGGGACGAGCGCGGGAACGACGCCGACGAGCGCGCCCGCGGCGAGTGCGACGGCGGCCGTCAGGCCGATCAGTCGGCGCACGGTTCGCGTGCGGACGCGGTTTCTCACGGTCGTTCCCCCTGGTGAGCGGTCGCGGGCTGGGCGGGGTACACGCTAACCCGCCGATCGCGTACGACGCGGCAGCGCCTCACTTCTTCGTCTTCACGAGCGAGGCGAAGTAGTCGTCGACCACCTGCGCCTTCTTGCCGAACTGGTGGGCGAGTCTCTTGTACTGCGCGGTGGAGATCTTCACCGTGCGGCCGTCGCGCACGAGGTAGTAGTGCCCGTCCCACCTGATGAGGCGACCGATGCTGATGCCCGTCCTGAGCGCGACGACGGTCGACAGGTCGTACGTGCCGAAGCCGAACGTCCGCTTGTAGTGCGGCACGTCCTCGGGACGGATGCGGCGCAGCACCCCCTGGTCGGCGATCCAGTAGCGCTGGCCGACGCGCAGGCCGAGCTTCGCGCTGCCGGCGCCGGTGCGATATCCGCTCACGACCTTGGCGCCGACGACCGTGGCCTTCGACGAGCCGGTGAGCTCGATGGCCTGCTTCTTCGAGATCGGCCGCTTCGTCGTGAGGCCGTCGACCAGGTAGAGCTTCTTCGACTTCGCGGTCGCTGCGATGACGGTGCCGGGCTCGACGAGCCGGAACGACCCGGTGCCGATCTGCGACACGATGTCGCCGTCGAGCGAGGGCAGCTTGTACGGGATCCCGGTGGCGACCGCGATGAGCCGCATCTCGTGCTTCGACGCGATCGGATGGCGCTTGCCGTTCGCGATGAGGTAGATCTGCTTCGTGGTGGCGTTCTTGATGAAGTAGGGCGCCTGGTCGTCGACGGGACCGAACCAGGTGTAGTAGTAGGCCCAGAAGTTGCGATTGCCGTAGGACGAGCATCCGTCGCCGACGGCGCCGACCCCCGCCGCGAGCGCGGCCCCGTTCGGCGTGTACGGCGTGTAGTTGTAGAGCGCCGCGGTCGCGCCGTTCGCGATGCGCACCGTCTTCGTGCCGCACGCGGAATGCGGCTTGAACTGGATCTCGGCGACCTGGCCGGCGCGGAAGTTCCAGCCGTCGGGGAAGCGCACGTACGACTGGAACGCGCGCGCCGCCCAGTACACCTGGTTGAAGAAGCCGAGCGTCGTCTCGGCGCACGGCGCCGAGTCGGAGCAGTTGTAGCCCGTGGCGCGCCGGTACTTGCCCTCGGTGAGCCCCTCGCCGCCGGGGCTCGTCACGAGTCCCTGCTCCTTCTGCAGGGTCACGAGGAGCACCTGCGGGTTGATCTTGCAGGCCTGCGCGACGAGGTAGATGATCTGCGCCGCCGAGCGGTTCGGCGCCGCCGCGATGTCGTCCTGGCAGCCGCGCACGGTCGGGTCCGCGTGGTAGCCCGCGACCGCCTGCACGTCGGCGCGATAGTCCTTGAGGCACGGCGCACTGCCCGCGACGCACCCCGAGCCCTTCGCGTCGAGGAACGCCTGGATCGCCGACGCGCTCATCGTCGTGTACGTGAACATGTCCGCGTCGGTGATGATGTCGCCCGGCTGGAACGACGTGATCGACGAGGCGGCCTCGGCCGCGTCATCCGTCGGCACCGCGAGGGCGCTGAGCACGGATGCGGCGAGCGCCGGGACCAGCAGGAGCGCGAGTCGGCGGAAGGGGTGGCGGGCGGCTGCTGAGTGCGTCACGGAGCGGGATTCCTTGGTGGCGCCGACAGGGCAGCGCGGTAGAGCGGCCCGTCTACGCTAACCCGGGGACGACGGATGTCGGAAACGACCGGCGTGTCCGCGCACGGGCGCCGCTCGTCCCGACTCGCCGGATCCGCCTCTCAGAGGGTGGAGTCGAGGTAGGCGTCGCACACGGTCTGCGGGTCGCCGTCGAGGCGCAGCTCGCCGTGGTCGATCCACAGCACGCGCGTGCAGGTGTCCATGATCGAGCTGATCGAGTGGCTCACGAGGAACACCGTGCCCGCCTCGTCGCGCATGTCGCGGATGCGCTGCTCGCTGCGCTTGCGGAACCGCTTGTCGCCGACCGCCAGCGCCTCGTCGATCATCAGGATCTGCTGGCTCTTCGCGATCGCGATCGAGAACCGCAGGCGCGCCTGCATCCCGGACGAGTACGTGCGCATCGGCAGGTCGCGGAACTCCTCGAGCCCGGCGAAGTCGATGATCTCGTCGGCGCGCTCGTCGATCTCCGCGGGCGTGAAGCCGAGCGCCAGGGCGCCCAGACGCACGTTCTTGTCGCCGGAGAGATTGTTGAGCAGCGCGGCGTTGACACCGAGCAGGGCGGGCTGCGCCGAGGCGTACACCGCGCCCTCGGTGGCCGGCTGCAGGCCCGCGATGGTGCGCAGCAGCGTCGACTTGCCCGATCCGTTGTGACCGATGATGCCGATCGACTCGCCCTGCCGGACGACGAAGCTCAGCCCCTTGAGGGCGTGCACCTCGCGCATGCCGCGGGTGCGGGGGATGCGCTCGCCCATCTTGCCCGTGGTCGCCTTGCCCGAGGCGAACACGCGGTACTTCACGTGCAGGCCGTCGACGACGACCGTGGGGGCGCCGAGCGGCGCGGGCGCGACGTCTGCGGCGGAGAGGTCAGTCACGCCCGTACGTCTCCTCGCCGGCCCAGAAGTAGACGATGCCGAAGACGAAGAACGCCACGGCTCCCACGCTGCCGATGATCCAGAAGATCGGATCGAACGGCGAGTGGAGCACCGTGGCCCAGCGAATGAGCGCGATGTAGTCGTGCACCGGGTTGAGCCGCGCGATGAACAGGAGCGCCGGGTCGCCCTGGAGGTACTGCTCGAGCGAGAAGAACACGCCCGTCGTGTAGAACATGATCCGCGTGATGAACTGGATGAACTGCCGGAAGTCGCGGAAGTGCGTCGTGATGCGCGCCGCGATGAGCGCGACGCCGGTGTTGAACATCGTCATGAGCACGAGTACGGGGATGACGGCGAGCCAGGCCACCGTGACCGGCTCGCCGAACACCGCGACGATCGCGAGCATGAGCACGACCATCGGGATGACCTCGAACAGCGACTGCAGCACGGACGAGAGCGGCAGCAGGATGCGCGGGAAGCTGAGGCTCTTGACGAGCGCGGCGTTGGCGATGACCGACTTCGCGCCGTCGGAGAACGAGTCGCTGAAGAACGCGAAGATGAACACCCCGACGATGAGGTAGGGGATGAACGCGGGGCCGTTGTTCGGAGCCGTGTGCAGGAACACGCCGAAGATGACGCCGTACACGACCGCGTTGAGCAGCGGGCCGAGCACGACCCAGGCGAGACCGAGCCGGTTCTCCTCGTTCGCGGCCCGGATGCGATAGCTCGCGAGCGTCACCGCGAACGCCCGGCGGCTCCATGCCTCGGCCAGATAGGCGAAGAGGTGGGGGCGCGCACCGACCCGGGCCAGTCCCGCGTCGCGCGCGAGGCTCGCGTAATCCGTCACGTCCACCGCACTCCCGCTGCGACCAGGGGGGTCGGGTCGCTCACAACGCACGGAATGCTACCAGCCGCCGGCCGTGCTCCGGCCGCAGGCACCGGGCGACCGCACCGGGCGACGGCACCGGCCGGCCGCGGGCACACGGCAGCGGGCGACGGCACCGGCCCGTCGACGCGCCGGGTGGTAGCCTCGACGCCGCCCAGCGACCCACGGGTCCCGACGGGACACCGGCGAACTCGACGGAGGAAGGGCGACCGTGCCGACCCTGAGCGTCATCGTCGACGAGATGCTGAGCACCGCCCCGAGCGGCGTCGCCCGCTACACCGAGGAGCTCGCCCGGGCGCTCATCGAGACGGCCCCCGCCGGGTGCGACGTCGAGGCGCTCGTCGCCGCGTCGTCACAGAGCGCCCGCGCACTGCTCGCCGAGCGCCTGCCCGGCCTCGCCGGCATCCGCTCGAACCGTCTCGACCGGCGGCAGCTGCGCGGGGCGTGGCAGCACGGGTTCACGCGTCTGACGGCGGGGATGGTGCACGCCCCGAGCCCGTTCGCGCCGCTGTCGCGTCACGAGCGCGCGTCGCACGCCGGCGGACAGCAGATCGTCGTGACGGTGCACGACACGCTCGCGTGGACGCATCCGGAGTCCCTGTCGGCCGCGGACGCGTCCTGGGCGAGGGCGATGGTGGCGCGCGCCGCCCGGTACGCGGATGCCGTCGTCGTGCCGACGCACGCGGTCGCGGATGCGCTCGCCGGTGTCGGGTCGTTCGGCGAGCGCATCCGCGTCATCGGCGGGGCGGTGAGCGACCGCCTCGTGGAGCCGGCGGATGCCGCTGCGCGGCGGGCGGGCCTCGCGCTGCCCGCCCGCTACCTCGTCGCGCTCGGCGACCTCTCCGCGGGCAAGGCCCTCGACCGCACGCTCGACGCGCTCGCGCAGCTCGGCGACGACGCGCTCCCGCTCGTGCTCGTCGGGGTGTCGGGTGCCGCGATCGTCGCCGTCCAGGACGCTGCGCGCGACGCCGGGCTGCCGACCGGTCGAGTCGTGCCGCTCGGGGTGCTCGAGGACGCCGACTACGCGGCGGTGATCGCCGGCGCGGTCGCCCTCGTGCACCCGAGCGTCGACGAGGGCTTCGGGCTCGTCGTGCTCGAGGCGATGCGGCTCGGGGTGCCGGTCGTGCACGCCGACACGCCCGCGGTGCTCGAGGTGGCCGGCGACGCGGGGCTCGTCGTGCCCGCGTCGGAGGGCTCGCGCGCACTCGCCGACGCGCTCGCCGCCCTCACGACGGATGCGGTGCTCGCGGACAGCCTGCGCGTGCTCGGACGCGACCGCGCGGGCCTGTTCAGCTGGGCCCGGTCGGCCGAGAAGGTCTGGCAGCTGCACGCGGACCTCTAGCGCGGCCCCGCCGGCCGCCGCGCCGGCCGCCGCCGTGCTCCGGGTCGGTGACGGCCCCAAAACGAAGGAGTTCGGCGCCCGGGCGCCCGGTTCGGGGGCGGTTCGGGCGCATCCGTTCGCGTTCTCCTTCGTTTTGGGGCGGGAGCGTTGGGGCGGGAGCGTCGGGGCGGGGCGAGCGCCGCGTCAGTGGGCGGCCGGGCGGGCGCCGCGTCAGTGGGCGGCCGCGTCCTTCGCGGCCTGGGCGAGGGTGTCCTGCACGCGGGCGTGGATGTCGTCGAAGTCCGGGAACACCACGTTCACGCCGTTCTTCGGCACGAGCTCGAGCTGGGTGACCTCGTGCCCGCGCGCCTTCTCGGCGAGATCGACGAAGCCGCCGAGCATCCCCTGCGGGATGTCGGTCTTCACGATGCGCGTGCCCGCGTTCGCGACCGCCTGGACCTTCGTCAGCACGGTCGAGGGCGAGAACTGCTTGAGCAGCGCCTCCTGCACCTCGCGCTGGCGCGCCATCCGGTCGTAGTCGCTCGTCGACTCGCGACTTCGCGCGTACCAGAGCGCGGCGCGCCCGCTCATCACGCGCGTGCCCTTCTCGATCCAGCCGGTGACCCCGACCAGCCGACCGGCCGAGTTGACCTTGCCGCCGATCGGCAGCCGCTCCTTGACCGTGATCTTCACGCCGCCGAGCGCGTCGATGAGGTCCTTGAAGCCGCCCATGTCGATGAGCGTGTAGTACTGGATGGTCAGTCCGGTGACCCCGGATGCCGCGTCCCGCATCGCCTCGATGCCCGGCTCGCTGCTGTCCGCCGCCGCGTCCGGGTAGAGCTCGGGATGGTCCTCGCCGTAGGTGTAGAGGTAGTCGATGAGGCAGTTCACGCCGCAGTCGTACCCGTCGGGGAACGCCCGGTTGAGCGGCGAGCCGGCGGGGAACGGGGTGCGCTGCAGATTGCGCGGGATGCCGATGATCGTCGCCGCGCCCGTCGCCGCGTCGACGGACACGACCGAGATCGAGTCCGGCCGCAGGCCCACCCGGCTCGACCCGGCGTCACCGCCGAGCAGCAGGATGTTGTACTTGCCGTCGACCGGGTCGGCCAGGTGACCGCCCGAGAACACGTCGACGACGAGTCCGCGTGCGCTGTTCGTGACGACCGCGCCGTAACCGGCCCCGGCGACGAGCGCGCCGACGACGACCACCGCGAGCAGGGTGATCGCGGGCCGGGCGGCCGGCGCTGCGCGGACGAGCCGCGCGAGCCGCAGGGTGTCGACGGTGAGCGTCAGCCACAGCAGTCCGAAGAAGACGCACGCGACCTGCAGCACGGTGAGCGCGATCGCGTTCGTCGCGACCGTGATGAGCACGTCGCGCCGCACCAGGAGGAGCACGACCCCCGCGACGACGACGATCCAGAGCGCGAGGGTCGCGACGAGCCCGAACCGCCCGAGCCGGCGGTTGCCCGCGAGCACCTGCACGCTCCCGGGCAGCAGGATGTTGAGCAGCACGAGCCACCAGGCCCGGCGCGTCATGCCCTCCCGCGACGCCTGGTCGGGGAACCGGATCGGCTGCAGCGCCGTCACGAGGCGGCGGAGCCCGAGGCCGTCGACGGACCGCGGCCGGCGCCGGGACCCGGCTCGAGCGTGGCCTTCAGCGCGGCGTTCTTCTGCTCGACGAGGGTCTCGAGCTCGGCCGCGTAGGCGACGAGGCGGGCGGCGAGCGCCGCATCCGTCGTCCCGAGGATGCGGGCGGCGAGGATTCCGGCGTTGCGGGCGCCGCCGATCGACACCGTGGCGACCGGGATGCCGGCGGGCATCTGCACGATCGACAGCAGCGAGTCGAGGCCGTCGAGCCGGGCGAGCGGCACGGGCACGCCGATGACGGGCAGGGTGGTGAGGCTCGCGAGCATGCCGGGCAGGTGCGCGGCCCCGCCCGCGCCCGCGATGATCGTGCGGATGCCGCGGTCCCGCGCCCCGGCGCCGTACGCGAGCAGCTTGCGCGGGGTGCGGTGCGCGGAGACCACCTCGACCTCGTAGGGCACGCCGAATCCGTCGAGGGCGGATGCGGCATCCGCCATCACGGACCAGTCGGAGTCCGATCCCATGACGATCGCGACGAGAGGCGTGGACACGACCCCGATAGTAGGGCGCGCGCACGGGAGAACCCCGGAGCCGCGCTGCGCCGGTCCGACGGGCGCCGGTCCGACGGGCGCCGGCGTCGACGAACGCGGCGAGCGCGACCGGACCGGCTCAGGCGTCGAAGAACGCGGCGGCGGCGCGCGCCCGGTAGACGACGTCGTCGAGATCGTCGCCGGTCGCGGTCACGTGGCCGACCTTGCGGCCGGGGCGCGGGGTCTTGCCGTAGCCGTGCACCTTCACGGTGGGCTGGTCGGCGAGGGCGCGCGGATAGCGGCCGACGTACTCCCCCGCGGACGGTCCGCCGAGCACGTTGACCATGACGCTCCACGGCTCGCGCACGCCGGTGGCGCCGAGCGGCAGGTCGAGCACGGCGCGCAGGTGCTGCTCGAACTGGCTCGTCGTCGAGCCCTCGATGGTCCAGTGGCCGGTGTTGTGCGGACGCATCGCGAGCTCGTTGACGAGCAGCCGGTCGTCGGTCGTCTCGAACAGCTCGACCGCGAGCACCCCGGTCACGTCGAGCTCGGCCGCGACGGTCGTCGCGATGTCGGCCGCGGCATCCGCGAGGCGGCCGGCGGAGCGCGGCGCCGGGGCGATGACCTCGGCGCACACGCCGTTGCGCTGGGTCGTCTCGACGAGCGGCCAGAGCGCGATGTCGCCCGACGGCCGCCGGGCGACGAGCTGGCTCAGCTCCCGGCGGAACTCGACGAGCTCCTCGACGAGCAGCGGCCGCCCGGCGTCGCCGAGCCAGTCCGCCGCGTCGTCCGGGCTCGTCACGACGCGCACGCCCTTGCCGTCGTACCCGCCGGTCGGGGTCTTCAGCACGGCGCGGCCGCCGTGGTCGGCGAGGAACGCCGCGAGGCCGTCGGGTCCGGTCACCTCGGCCCAGTCCGGTACGGGCTGGGCGAGCGCGCTGAGCCGCTGCCGCATCCAGATCTTGTCCTGGGCGAAGAGCAGGGCGTGCGGGCCGGGGCGCACGGCGACGCCCGCCGCGACGAGCGCCCTCAGGTGCTCCTGGGGCACGTGCTCGTGGTCGAACGTGAGCACGTCGACCCCCTGCCCAAAACGAAGGAGGTCGTCGAGGTTTCGCGGCGATCCGAGCTGCGAGACGGCGATCGCGGCCGATTCTCCTTCGTTTTCGGCCAGCACGCGGATGCCGATTCCGAGCTCGATCGCGGGCGGCACCATCATGCGGGCGAGCTGCCCCCCGCCGACGACCCCGACCGTGTAGCCCATGAGTCCCTCACCCTTCGCGCAGGAGGCGTGCGGAACGCCCTGCATATACTGTGCCGACCGCTAGAGACCCTACCGAGCGACGCCCGCTGGAGGAGACGACTGCCCGCATGAGACGACCGCTCGCATGAGACGACTGCTCAGTCAGTTCGCCCGCTTCGGCGTCGTGGGCGCGGGCGGCGTCGTCATCGACTTCGTCGTGTTCAACGTTCTGCGCGCGACGGTGCTCGACCCGTCCGACGTCGCCCACGGGCCGCTCGTCGCGAAGGTCATCTCGACGACCGTCGCCATCGTCTTCAACTGGCTCGGCAACCGCTACTGGACGTTCCGGCACGACAAGCGCGACCACTGGCTGCGCGAGGCGGTCGAGTTCGCGATCGTGAGCCTCGGCGGCATGGGCATCGCCCTCGGCTGCCTCGGCGTCTCGCACTACCTGCTCGGGTTCACCGACGTCGTCTCCGACAACATCGCGACGAACGTCGTCGGCCTCGCGCTCGGCACGGCGTTCCGATTCACGTTCTACCGGCTGTGGGTGTTCCGCGGCGAGCGCGCCCCCGCCGTCGAGCTTCTCGGCATCGACCTGCCGGCCGACGACATCGGCACGACGGCTACCGCGACCCCCAGTGCACGGTCTCATCGGGCGCCCGGGCCTGCGAGCGCTGACGGCGCGCCGCAACGGGGTTGACGCTCTCCTCCATCAGGTCGTTGAGCGCCTCCTGCACGAGGCGCGCGTTCGGCACGTCGCGCAGCACGACCGGACGGTCGAGGCCCGCGTTGATCTCGACCGTGCCGCTGCCCGCGATCGCCTGACCGGCCGACTGGCGCACGGTCACGTCGTAGCCGCGGCTGTGCAGCAGCTCCTGACGCACGCGCACGACGCCGCCGGTGCGCACCACGACGCGCCGCGAGGTGATCGTGTAGCGCGTGCCGAGCCAGACCAGGAACGGCGCGAGCGCGAGCAGCACGACGACGAGCGCTGCGCCCCCGATCAGCGCGAGCTGCTGCCAGCCCTCCTCGACGATGCCGGAGAGGTAGCCGACCGCCCCCGAGACCGCCACGAGCACGACGGCGGGCAGCACGAGCCGGCGGGCGTGGGGACGCAACTGGGCGACGACCGTCTCGGGGGCCCGCTCGGGCATCCGCTCCTCGGCCGTCGACATGCCCCTATTCATACCGCAGGTGGGTCACGTCCCCGGCAGCGACGGCGCGCTCCGGCGCGCCGTCCGGGGCGACCAGGAGGCGCCCGTCGGCGTCGATGCCCGTGGCCGTGCCGTGCAGCGCCGAGCCGTCGGGCAGCTCCACCCGCACCGCACGCCCCACGGTCGCGCACTCCTCGAGCAGGAGCGCACGGATGCCGGCGGCTCCGGCATCGCCGCGGGCGGCGTCGAGCCGCGCCGCGAGCGCCCGGAGCGCCCGCAGGTAGCCGGAGAGCACGGCGTCGGCCAGGGCGTCGCCCGCGAGCGTCGCCCCCTCGAGGAGGAGCGAGGTCGAGACGGGAGTCGGCAGCTCCTCGGCACCGAGGGCGAGGTTGATCCCCGCGCCGACGACGACGCGGCCGTCCGGCAGCAGCTCGGCGAGCACCCCGCTCACCTTTCGCCCGCTCACCTGCGGGTCGTTCGGCCACTTCAGGGCGACCACGGCGTCCGCCGGCAGCACGGCGCGCACCGCCTCGACGACCGCGAGGCCCGCGACGAGGGGGATCCAGCCCGACGCCGGCGTGGCCGGTGCGAGCAGCACGGAGATCGCGAGCGAGCGACCGGCCGGCGCCGACCAGTCCCGCCCCCGGCGTCCGCGGCCGGCCCGCTGGTCGCCGGTGACGACGGCCGTGAACGGGACGGCATCCGGCTCGGCGGCGAGCGCCCGCAGGTCGTCGTTGGTCGACCCGGTATGCGGCAGCACCACGAGCCGGGGCGTCGTCGCGGCGCTCAGCGGCAGGTGCATGCGTGCAACGCTAGCGGCGGTTTTCTGTCGGATCCGGCGACCGGGCGACCCGGATGCCCCCGGGTAGGGTGACACCGTGACTGACGCTGTGACGCCCGACATGCTCACCACCGCGGGCAAGCTCGCCGACCTCAAGAACCGCTATCACGAGGCCGTCACGGCGAGCGGCGAGGCCGCCATCGAGAAGCAGCACGCCAAGGGCAAGAAGACCGCCCGGGAGCGCATCGAGCAGCTGCTCGACCACGGCTCGTTCGTCGAGCTCGACGAGTTCGTGCGGCACCGCACCCACGCGTTCGGCATGGAGAAGAAGCGCCCGTACGGGGATGCCGTGGTCACCGGGCTCGGCACGATCCACGGGCGCCAGGTCGCGGTCTACAGCCAGGACTTCACGATCTTCGGCGGCAGCCTCGGCGAGGTCGCGGGCGAGAAGATCATCAAGGTCATGGACCACGCCATCAAGACCGGGGTGCCGATCATCGGCATCCTCGACTCGGGCGGCGCGCGCATCCAGGAGGGCGTCGTCGCGCTCGGCAAGTACGGCGAGATCTTCAAGCGCAACACGCAGGCCTCGGGCGTCATCCCGCAGCTCTCGATCATCATGGGGCCGGCCGCGGGCGGCGCCGTCTACTCCCCCGCGCTCACCGACTTCGTGATCATGGTGGACAAGAGCTCGCAGATGTTCGTCACCGGTCCCGACGTCATCAAGACCGTCACGGGCGAGGACGTCGGCATGGAGGAGCTCGGCGGCGCACTCACCCACAACTCCGTCTCGGGCGTCTCGCACTACCTCGCGGCCGACGAGGACGACGCGCTCGACTACGCGCGCACCCTGCTGTCGTTCCTGCCGGACAACAACCTCACCGACACCCCGGTCTACGAGACGGAGGTCGAGCTCGAGATCACGGATGCCGACCGCCGGCTCAACGCGATCATCCCGGACAGCCCGAACCAGCCCTACGACGTCACGACGATCATCGAGCACATCGTCGACGAGGAGGACTTCGTCGAGGTGCAGCCGCTGTTCGCGCCGAACATCGTCATCGGCTTCGGGCGCGTCGAGGGCCGCTCGGTGGGCATCATCGCCAACCAGCCGAGCGCGATGGCGGGAACGCTCAACATCGACGCGGGCGAGAAGGCGGCGCGCTTCCTGCGGTTCTGCGACGCGTTCTCGATCCCGATCCTCACGCTCGTCGACGTGCCGGGCTACCTGCCGGGCACCGACCAGGAGTGGACGGGCGTCATCCGCCGCGGGGCGAAGCTGCTCTACGCCTACGCGGAGGCGACCGTGCCGCTCGTCACGGTCATCACGCGCAAGGCCTACGGCGGCGCCTACATCGTGATGGGGTCGAAGCAGCTCGGCGCCGACCTCAACTACGCGTGGCCGACGGCCGAGATCGCCGTGATGGGCGGCCAGGGTGCCGTCAACATCCTGTACCGCAACGAGATCAAGGCGGCCGAGGCGGCCGGCGAGGACGTCGCCGCCGTACGGGCCCGGCTCGCGAGCGAGTACACCTACAACGTGACCTCGCCGTTCCTCGCGGCCGAGCGCGGCGAGCTCGACGGCGTCATCGAGCCCGCGGCGACGCGCGTCGTCGTGACGAAGGCGCTGCGTGCGCTGCGCACCAAGCGGGCCTCGCAGCCGCCGAAGAAGCACGGGAACATCCCGCTGTGAGCGAGCACGCCGCCGACGGGGCAGTGCCGCTGTCGATCCGGGTCGAGCGCGGCCGCCCGTCCCCCGAGGAGCTCGCCGCGGTGACCGCCGTGCTCACGGCCGCGATCGACGAGCTCTCCCAGGACCGCGCCCGGGCGCACGAGCCGGTCGTGTCGTCGTGGTCCCGGTCGCAGCGCGCGGTGCGGCACGAGCTGACGCCCGGCGCCGGCCGATGGCGCTCGTTCGAGGCCTGAGCACCGCGATCCGCGGCCGCGGCGACCGAACCTGTCGTGTTCGCACGGCCACACGACGGAATGCGTCGCCGATCGGCGCGACTGTACCCCGATCCGTCGTTGTTGCGGATTCCCGGGCCGCACGAACACGGAGCGGCTCGGGCGTCCGGATCGGACATTTGTACCCCGAATCGGGTTCGCGTGTCCCCAGAAATGACGACTGTGCTCACGGGTCGCGACGGGGATGATTGATCGTGCTAGGTGTCTCTCACAGAGGTACACCGCCGATCACCGGTCTCTGGGTTAAGCGGACCGGTGCATTGGGGGCGAGTCAGGGCGTTGTTCGGGTCAGCGTCCTGACTCGGTACGTGACGAAGGGCCGGTGCGCATCGCGCACCGGCCCTTCGGTCGCTCCCGGGCGGTCAGGAGACGTCGGAGGTCTCGCCGTCCGGGTCGAGGCCGGGCAGGATCCCGTCCTCGACGGCCCGGCGCAGCAGGTCGACCTTCGTCCGCGCCGGCCGGCCGACCTGCACGTACTTCTCCCGGATGCGGTCGAGGTACTCGCGCGCCGTCGAGTAGCCGATCCCGAGCTGCTGCGCGGCGAGCTTGAGCGGCAGGCCGGAGGCGTACAGGTGCAGGATCTCCCGCTCCCGACGACCCAGCTGCGCCTTCGCGAAGTCGCGATCGGCGTCGATCGCGGTCGCCCACTCCAGGTTGTTGAGCACCTCGCCGTGCGCGACGGAGGTCGCCGCGGCGATCACCGTCCGCGTCGCCGAGGACTTCGGGATGACGCCCGCAGCGCCCGCCGCGAGCGCCTCGCGCACGAGACCCACGCGGTCGGCGATCGAGTGCACGAGCACGGCCGAACCGGCCGCCTGCACGCGCTTGACGTTGTCGGTGACGGTCGAGCCGTCGCCGAGGGAGAGGTCGAGCACGACGACGTCGCACTCCCGGCCCGCGAGCCCGTCGATGAGCTCGGCGACGGTCGCTGCGGCGAGCATGAACTGGTAGCCCTCCGACTCGAAGGCGGCACGGAGGCCGAGCCGCACCGACTCGTGGTCGTCCACGACCGCGACGCGCACCGAGCCAGGAGCAGCACGCGGGGGCGTGACCTCGGTCTGCACGGCATCCATCCTGATCTCCCGGGATCGCGATTCGGGTCTGCGATCCACTGCCATGTTAAACGGAATCAGCCGGGGCTCGGCGCGAGCGTCGCGACCGCCTCGACGTGGTGGGTGTTCGGGAACAGGTCGAACGCCCGCAGCGCCCGCAGCTCGTAGCCGCGTTTGGCGAAGGTGCCGAGATCGCGGGCGAGGGCGACGGGGTCGCACGCGACGTAGACCACCTGGGCGGGCGCGAGCGACGCGATCGCGGCGACGACGTCCCGACCGGCGCCCGCGCGCGGCGGGTCGAGCACGATCGTCGCCCGGGCGAACCGGGCGCGCTCGCTCGCGGAGGCGTCGCGGGCGCGCTCCGCGATCCAGCGCTCGACGCGCGCGGTCTCCACGGATGCGCCGAGCCAGTCCGCCAGATTCGTGCCGGCGTGGTCGGTGGCGCGCGGGTCGCTCTCGACGCTCGTGATGCGCGTGCGCGGACCGAACCGGTCGCCGACGGCGGCGGCGAGCAGGCCGACGCCGCCGTACAGGTCGAGGTTCGCGGCGTCCGGGTCGAATCGCTCGGCCTCGACCGCCTGCTGCACCGCGCCGGTCAGGGCCGCCGCCGCGCCGCGGTGCACCTGCCAGAACCCGGTGTCGGAGAGCTCGAACTCCCGCTCGCCGACGACCTCGACGATCGTCGACGGCTTCTGCTCGCCGATCACGAGCCGCACGCCGCCCGTCGAGGGGGCGATGACGTCGACGAGCTGCTCGCCGGCGAAGGACTCGCCGAGCGGAGCACCGGCCTCGAGCTCCGCGGTCGCGAGCGGCAGGGAGTCGACGGGGATCACGCGGTGCGAGCGCGCCGCGAACGGGCCGAGCCGACCCGACTCGTCGACGTGCAGGCGAACGCGGGTGCGCCATCCGCTGCCGTCCGTGGTCTCGCCCTCGACGGGCTCGACCGCGACGCCGCGCTCGATGCCCGCGAAGCGCTGCAGCGCGTCGACGAGCACCTGCCGCTTGAGCTCGCGCTGGTGGGCGAGCTCGATGTGGCCGAACTCGGCGCCGCCGGCGCGATCGGCCGGATCGCGGTCGACGGATGCCGCCGCCCACACGTGCGGGCGGCGGTGCGGGCTCGCGTCGAGCACGCGCACGGTGTCCGCCCGCCAGAACGACTTCTTGCGGGTCTCGGCGAGGCGCGCGAGCACCCGCTCGCCCGGGATCGCGTCGGTCACGAAGACCACCCGGCCGTCGAGACGGGCCACCCCGATGCCGCCGTGCGCGATGTTGGTAACGTCGAGCTCGACCGTGTCACCGATGGACTCTGCCGATTGTCGAGGGGTCACCTGTCGAGGGGTCACCTGTCGAGGATAGGAGCATCCGTGCCGCTGTATCTCGCGTCGACGTCGCCCGCGCGCCTCGCGACGCTGCGCGCCGCCGGCATCGAGCCGATCGTCGTGCCGTCCGCGGTCGACGAGGAGGGCGCGGTCGCCGCGGCCGGTCCGATGACCCCGGATGCCATGGTCGCGTTCCTGGCGCAGCTCAAGGCCGAGGCGGTGCTCGGCTCGCTCGTGGACGGCTCTCCGATCGACGGGTTCGTGCTCGGCGGCGACAGCGCGTTCGAGCTCGACGGGGTCGCCTACGGCAAGCCGCACAGCCCCGCGATCGCGACGCAGCGCTGGCTGCTCCAGCGCGGACGCACCGGCGTGCTGCACTCCGGGCACTGGCTCATCGACCACCGCGGCGGCGCCGTGCGGGCGGCCGTCGGCGCGGTCACGAGCGCCCGGGTCACGTTCGCCGACGACATCACCGACGGAGAGATCGCCGCCTACGTCGCCACCGGCGAGCCGCTCGAGGTGGCCGGCGCGTTCACGATCGACGCGCGCGGCGCCGCGTTCATCACGCGTGTCGAGGGCGACCCGCACGCCGTCGTGGGGCTCTCCGTCGCGACGCTCCGCTCGCTCGTGAACGGATGCGGCGCGCGCTTCACCGACCTCTGGAACCGCTGACCGCATCCGTTCGGTTGTAGGGGTGCGCGCGCCGCCGGCCGCCGTTCTTGTCGTGCGGCGACATAGGCCCCGTCGGCCCGGCCAATAGGCTGGGAAGACTATGGCCCGCATCACCAAGGTCCTCATCGCCAACCGTGGAGAGATCGCCGTCCGGGTCATCCGGGCCGCGCGCGACGCGGGCTACGCCTCGGTCGCCGTCTACGCCGACCAGGACCGCGACGCCCGGCACGTCAAGCTCGCCGACGAGGCCTACGCGCTCGGCGGCGCGACGAGCGCCGACACCTATCTCGTGATCGACAAGATCCTGTCCGTCGCGCGCCGCTCCGGCGCCGACGCGATCCACCCCGGCTACGGCTTCCTCGCCGAGAACGCGGACTTCGCACGCGCCGTGATCGCCGCGGGGATCACCTGGATCGGCCCGTCGCCGGATGCGATCGAGCGCCTCGGCGACAAGGTCAGCGCGCGTCACATCGCCGAGAAGGTCGGCGCGCCGCTCGCCCCCGGCACCATCAACCCGGTCTCCGGAGCGGATGAGGTGCTCGCCTTCGCCGACGAGGTGGGCCTGCCCGTCGCGATCAAGGCCGCGTTCGGCGGCGGCGGTCGCGGTCTCAAGGTCGCGCGCACGCGCGAGGAGATCCCCGAGCTGTTCGACTCGGCGACGCGCGAGGCCGTCGCGGCGTTCGGGCGCGGCGAGTGCTTCGTCGAGAAGTACCTCGACGAGCCGCGGCACGTCGAGACCCAGTGCCTCGCGGACTCCGCCGGCACGGTCGTCGTCGTCTCGACGCGCGACTGCTCGCTGCAGCGCAGGCACCAGAAGCTCGTCGAGGAGGCGCCCGCGCCGTTCCTCACCGACGCCCAGAAGGACGCCCTGTACACGGCGTCGAAGGCGATCCTCGCGGAGGTCGGCTATCTCGGCGCGGGCACGTGCGAGTTCCTCATCGGCAGGGACGGCACCGTCTCGTTCCTCGAGGTGAACACCCGGCTGCAGGTCGAGCATCCGGTCTCCGAGGAGGTCACGGGCATCGACCTCGTGCGCGAGCAGTTCCGCATCGCCGAGGGCGGCCTGCTCGACTACCCGGACCCCGAGCCGCAGGGCCACTCGTTCGAGTTCCGCATCAACGGCGAGGACCCGGGCCGCAACTTCCTGCCGACGCCCGGGCCGGTCTCCGTGCTGCGCTTCCCCGGCGGCCCCGGGGTGCGCGTCGACTCGGGGGTCACGACCGGCGACGTCATCTCGGGCGCGTTCGACTCGCTGCTCGCGAAGCTCATCGTCACGGGCTCCTCCCGCGAGGACGCGCTCGAGCGCTCCCGCCGCGCGCTCGACGAGTTCGAGGTCGCGGGACTGCCGACCGTGCTGCCGTTCCACCGCGCGATCGTGCGCGACCCGGCGTTCACGTCGGAGCCGTTCTCCGTGTACACCCGCTGGATCGAGACCGATTTCGCGAACGACATCGAGCCGTGGTCCGGCACGCTGACGGATGCCGCACCCGCGGCCGAGCGTCAGAGCGTCGTCGTCGAGGTCGACGGCAAGCGCGTCGAGGTGTCGCTGCCGACGAAGCTGCTGCCGTCCGCGGGGCGCGCCGCGGCATCCGCGGCGCCCGCCCCGCGCCGTCGCGGCGGCGCCGGCTCCTCGCCGAGCGCGACGGGCGACCGCGTCGCCGCGCCCATGCAGGCCACGATCGTCAAGGTCGCGGTCGAGGAGGGCGCGAGGGTCGTCAAGGGCGACCTCGTGGTCGTGCTCGAGGCGATGAAGATGGAGCAGCCGATCGCCGCGCACAAGGACGGCACGGTCACCGGCATCGACGCGACCGTCGGCGCGACGGTGTCATCGGGCCACGTGCTGCTCTCGATCGCCGACTGAGGTCGCCGGGCGACGGCTGGGCCCACCGGCCCCGCCGCGCCCGCCGGTCGCCGGGCGGCCGCTGGTCAGTCCGGGAACGGCCCGAGGTGGTAGCTCGCCGCGGACCCGCTGATCCAGACGAACGCGGCCCGGTTCACATCCGTCGTGAGCGTCTGACCCTCGCCGGTGTAGTAGTACGTGGTCGTGCCGCGGGTCACGCCGATGCGGTAGCGCACGTCGCGGTGCACCTTCTGGGTCACGGTCGTGCCGCCGACGAGCGGGGAGTACACCGACTGCGCGGCGAGGTACGTGCCGTTCGCGGTGACGTTGTCGAGCGCGAGGCGCGACGTCGCGTTCACGGGCGAGGCCAGGGTGACCGTGACATCCGTCGTGCGCGTGCCCACCCGTCCGTTGACGTCGCTCGTCGTGGTCGCGCCGGCGTACCGGTTCTGCTGGTAGACGAGCACGCGGTGCGAGCCCTCGAGCGTGCTGCCGCGCCAGTACGACCAGCCGTAGTTCTGCAGGATCTTCGACTTCGGGTCGTTCCAGCCGCGCTGGTTGAAGATGACGTAGTAGCGACCGGTCTGCAGGCCGCGCAGCGTGTACCGGCCCTTCTTGTCGGTCGTCGTGTAGCCGTAGACCACGCCGTCGGCCTTCGTGACGGCGACCGTCGCACCGGGAAGGGGCTTGCCGTCGGGCTTCGTCACCTTTCCCTCGACGACGCCGCCCTGGTAGATCTTCATCCCGATCGTCTTGACCTGTCCGCGCGCGATGGCGATGTAGTCCTGGGTCGCGATCGCGTAGGTGTAGTCGGTGCGGTACATCTGCACGGTGATCGTGTACTTGCCCGGCGGGACCTTGACCGTCGCGAGCCCCTGCGCATTCGTGCGTTTGACCTTGTCGGTCGAGTTCTTCATGCCCGCGACCTCGACGTAGACGCCCTTCTTGTGCCAGTCCGCGCCGGTCGGCTTCGCGAGCTGCACCTTCAGGGTGCCCATCCAGGTGGAAGCGGATGCCGGGGCCGCGGCCGTCACCGTCGCGCCGAGCACAAGGGCGGCCGCGGCGAGGCCGGCGAGGAGCCGGAAGAGTCGAGGTGTCACCCGATGGAGTGTAGGTCGGGCTCGGCGGTTCGTCCTGTCCCCCGATCGGGACGCGGCGCGCCCGGGGAGCGCCGGCGGCGTGTGCCGAGGAACCGATGGCGGGTGCCCGAGGGACCTGCGGCGCAGCGAGGACACGCTCATCCCGCTGGTCGAGGAGCGCCCGAGCGCAGCGAGGACGCGTCTCGAGACCACTCGTCCGCCGAAGGGAACCGTGCTGGTCTCGAGACGCCAGCTCGCTCCGCTCGCGGGCTCCTCGACCAACGCGGGAAGACACGCTCCGCTCGCGGGCTCCTCGATCAGCGAGGACACGGTCATCCCCGCTGGTCGAGGAGCGCCCGAGCGCAGCGAGGACGCGTCTCGAAACCACACGCCCGCCGAAGGAACCGTGCTGGTCTCGAGACGCCGACTCGCTCCGCTCGCGGGCTCCTCGACCTACGGGGGACCGCTCGCGGGCTCCTCGACCTACGGGGAAGGCTCGCGGGCGCCTCGACCAGCGCGACGGAGGATCGCGGCAGCGACGAGCGACCCGGTCGTGGGCGCAACACCGCCGGCTAGTTGACGATGTGCATCGCGCGGGCGGCATCCGTTATCGAGCCCGCGAGCGACGGATACACGCTGAACGCGCGCGCGAGCTGGTCGACCGTGAGCCGGTGCTCGACGGCGAGCGCGATCGAGAGGATGAGCTCGCTCGCCTTCGGGGCGACGATCACCCCGCCGATCACGGTGCCCGAACCGGTGCGCGCGAACAGCTTCACGAAGCCGTCCTTGATGCCCATCATCTTCGCGCGCGGATTCGACGACAGCGGCAGCTTGTAGATCTCGCCCTGGGCGATGCCGTCCTCGATCTGCTTCTGCGTCCAGCCGACCGTCGCGATCTCGGGCTGCGTGAAGATGTTCGAGGTGATGTTGCGCATCTCCGTGGGGAACACGGCGTCGCCCATCGCGTGGAACACCGCCGTGCGCCCCTGCATGGAGGCGACGGATGCGAGCGGCATGAAGTCGCTGCAGTCCCCGGCCGCGTAGATCGACGGCACGCTCGTGCGCGCCACCCGGTTGACGCGGATGTGACCCGACTCGGTGAGCTGCACGCCCGCCTCCTCGAGGCCGATCCCGGCCGTGTTCGGGATGGCGCCGACAGCCATCAGGCAGTGCGAGCCCTCGACCGTGCGTCCGTCGGCCAGGTGGGCGACGACCCCGTCATCCGTCACCTCGACGCGGTCGGCGCGGCTCTTCGAGAGCACGTGCATGCCGCGGCGCTTGAAGACGTTCTCGAGCACGCGGGCCGCATCGGCATCCTCACCCGGGAGCACCTGATCGCGGCTCGAGATGAGCGTCACCTCACTGCCGAGCACGTTGTAGGCGCTCGCGAACTCGGCGCCCGTGACGCCCGAGCCGACGACGATGAGGTGCTCGGGCAGGGCGTCGAGGCTGTACAGCTGCTTCCAGGTGAAGATGCGCTTGCCGTCGGGCTGGGCCGCGGGCAGCTCGCGCGGGCTCGCGCCGACCGCGACGACGATCGTGTCGGCGTCGATCACGTCGAAGTCGGTGCGCGCCCGGCCGCGTCCGGCGCTGAGCACGACGCGGTTCGAGCCGTCGAGGCGACCGTCGCCCTGCACGACCGTGACGCCGGCCTTGATGAGCTGCGACTTCATGTCCTCGCTCTGCTGCTTCGCGAGGCGCAGCAGCCGGTCGTTGACGGCCTCGAGGTTGACGGCGACCTCGGGGCGCACCGGCCGGCCGTTCTCGCCGCGGGAGAAGAACTGAACGCCGAGGTCCCCCGCCTCGCCGATCGAGTGCGTCGCCTCCGCGGTCGCGATGAGGGACTTCGACGGCACGACGTCGGTGAGCACGGCCGATCCGCCGACCCCCGAGCGCTCGACGAGCGTGACCTCGGCGCCGAGCTGCGCGCCGGCGAGCGCCGCCTCGTACCCTCCCGGACCGCCGCCGAGCACCGCGATCCGCTGCTTGCGCTCGAACTCGTAGGCCATGCAGCCATTCTGGCGGGTCGCGCCCGGGCGGGCGAACCCCACCCGGCGACGAGCTTGTGCGGCGCGCAGACGTGGGTGCCGGGACGGGCGGGGCCGGGACGGGCGCTGCCGGGACGGGCGCTGCCGGGACGGGCGGTGCCGAACCGTCGGTGCCGAAACGAATGAGGTGCCGAAACGGGCGGTGCCGAAAACGAAGGAGGAACGTGCGGATACGCGCGACACGCCGCGGGATCGGGCGCGGCATCCGTCGATCTCCTTCGTTTTCGGGAACGGGCCCGGTGCCGTGACTCGCGCGGGCCCAGCGCGGAAGACGAGGGCCGCCACGACACGACCACGGAACGGCTTGCCGCCGACCCGCCGCGGGCGCTGCGCGGCACGCACGTCTCGCCCCTCTCGGGCCGACGCGTCGTCAGCGCTGGCCCGGGCGATCAGTCGAGGTGGCGCAGGCGCGGCCACAGCGCCGACCAGGGCAGGGTCGGCGCGCTGCACAGCTGAACGGGCGCCCCCTGTTCCTCGTTGTCCACGCCGAGCCCGTTGTCCAGCCGCGCCAGCATCGAGCACGACGCGAACCAGCGGCCGGGATCGCGGAGGCCGACCGTGACCACGCGGTCCGTTCTGTCGGCGGGCCGACCCAGGTCGTAGAGCGCGTTGTGGGCGCTGTACACCTCGAGGCCGGGCTCGAACCGATCGAGGGCGCCCGCTTCGCCGTAGTTCGCGGCGACCACGGGTGTGCCCGCCGGCACCACGCCCGCCACCTGCGCCGCGAGGTGCGGCCAGCCCACCTGATCGGCGATCGCCTGGTTGATGAGCGGCGCGGGCGAGACGGATGCCGGCAGCAGCGGCAGCGTGAGGAACGGCGTGACGAGAATGTTGGCCACGACCGCGGCGCGCAGCCAGCCGCGCCGCGCGCGCGAGGCCGCCCAGCGCGCGGCCGGCGCGCATCCGATCGCGAAGACCGCGACGACGATGCCGTAGTCGTAGTAGAACTGCGACCCCGCGGCGCACACCTCGATGAGCACGACCGCGAAGGCGACGGCGATGAAGCGCAGACGGGGATCCCGCGCCGCACGCACCAGTCCCGCGACCCACACGGGCACCAGAGTGGGGCCGATCAGGATGAGCAGGAACGGCCACATCGTCACGCGCACGTCGGCCGCGTTGCTCGCGGCGAGGCCCGCGCCCACCGCGAGCTGCGGCCATCCGTGCTGCGCCTGATAGACGAGCTGAGGCGCCGCGAGCACGGCCAGCAGGGCGACACCGGCGTAGAGCCAGGGTGTGCGGAACGCGCGCCACGGCCCGCAGGTCGCGAGCCCGATCGCGAGCGCGACGAGGAGCATCGCGACGAGCAGCTTGTTCCACGTGCTCGCGCCCGCGATGAGGCCCACCGCGAGCCACCACCGCGGATCGCGACCGAGTGCGCGCAGCGCGCACAGCACGATCGCCGGCCAGACCACGAGATCGACGGAGGCCGTGAGCAGCGTGTGTCCGCCGGTGAGCGTGAACGCGCCGAACGCGTAGCCCCACGCGGCGAGCGCCTGCGCACCGCGGCCTCCGCCGGTCTCCCGTGCGATGAGGGCGACGATCGGCACGCTTCCGACCGCGAGGAGCACCGCCGGGACGCGCAGGATCCAGACCTCGTCGCCGAGCAGCCGCGTCAGGTGAACGAGGGCCGGCACCAGCGGGGGCTGGTCGACGTAGCTCCAGGCGAGCGGAAGCATGCGGAAGTAGAGCTCGTCGCGGTGGTAGCCGTAGGCCCAGCTCGTGGCCGCGAGCACGATGGCGAGCGCCGCGCACGCGGTCGCGACGGGGAGCCGTGCGAGCGCGGGTCTCTCCATGCGGCGACTGTACCCGCGGCCTCGAGCGCCGACGTGCGCCGACGTGCGCCGAAAACGAAGGAGATCCGCACGCAACCGAGCGAAAACCGGCCGGCGGGACGGCGTCCGGCCCGCCGTTCCTTCGTTTTCGGGACCCACCGGCGCCCGTTCGCGCCCACCGGAGCCCGCCGGCGCCGGCTCGCGCCCGCCGGCGCCCGTCCGCGTGCCGACCGGCCCGGTTACGATCGACGGATGACGAGCCCCTACGACTTCGCCGATGTCGATCCGACGGCCCTCGCCGCAGAGGCCGCCGCGCAGATCGCCGCGGCGACGGGCGTCCCGCACCACGACATCGCGCTGACCCTCGGCAGCGGCTGGGGCAAGGCGGCGGAGCTGCTCGGCGAGGTCACCGCGACGATCCCCGCGACCGACATCGCCGGCTTCTCGAAGCCCGCCCTCGCGGGTCACGTCGGCACGCTCCGCAGCATCGCGCTGCCGAACGGCAAGCGCGTGCTCGTGATCGGCGCGCGCACGCACTTCTACGAGTACCGCGACGCCCGCCGCGTCGCCCACTCGGTGCGCACCGCGGCCGCGACCGGAGCGACGACGTTCGTCGTCACGAACGGCGCGGGCGGCATCCGTGAGTCGTGGACCCCCGGGCAGCCGGTGCTGATCAGCGACCACATCAACCTCACGGGCGCGACGCCGCTCACGGGCGCGACCTTCATCGACCTCACCGACCTGTACTCCAGCCGGTTGCGCGCGATCGCCCGCGAGATCGACCCGAGCCTCGACGAGGGCGTGTACGTGCAGTTCCCCGGTCCGCAGTACGAGACGCCCGCCGAGGTGCAGTACGCGAAGGCGATCGGCGGACACATCGTCGGCATGTCGACGGCCCTCGAGGCGATCGCCGCACGCGAGGCGGGCATGGAGATCCTCGGCCTCTCGCTCATCACGAATCTCGCCGCGGGCATCCAGAAGACGCCGCTCAGCCACGCCGAGGTCATCGAGGCCGGTCAGCTCGCCGAGGCGCGCATCGCCCCGATGCTCGCGTCGATCGTGAGCCGGCTGTGACGCTCGACCCCGCGCTGCGAACCGCCGCGGAGGCCTGGCGCGACCAGGATCCGGATGCCGTCACGCGCGCCGAGCTCGACGCGCTGCTCGCGGCGGCCGGCACCGACGACGATGCCGCCGCCGCGCTCGCGGAGCGCTTCTCGGGACGCCTCGCGTTCGGCACGGCGGGACTCCGCGGCGAGCTCGGCGCGGGTCCGACGCGGATGAACCGCGTGCTCGTCGCCCAGGCCGCGGCCGGACTCGCCGCCTACCTGCTCGAGGCGTCGGGGGGCGAGCGCCCGACCGCCGTGATCGGCTACGACGGGCGCACCAACTCATCCGTGTTCGCGCGCGACACCGCCGAGCTGATGGCCGGCGCGGGCGTGCGCGCGATCCTGCTGCCCCGGCTGCTGCCGACCCCGGTGCTCGCGTTCGCGGTGCGGCACCTCGGCGCGAGCGCGGGCGTCATGGTCACCGCCTCGCACAACCCGGCGCGCGACAACGGCTACAAGGTGTATCTCGGCGGGGCCGACGGCGGCAGCCAGATCGTGCCGCCCGCCGACGGCGCGATCGCCGCGCGCATCGCACGTGTCGCGGCCGGCGACATCCGCACGCTCCCCCGGTCGGACGCGTTCGAGGTCGCCCCGGAGGAGGTCGTCGACGCGTACGTCGCGGCGGCCGCGGCGTCCGGTCGAGCGAACGTCGGGGCGGATGCCGGGGCGGATGCCGCGGCGGATGCCGGCACGGATCCCGCGGCCCCGCGCTTCGTCTACACCGCCATGCACGGCGTCGGATTCGAGACCGCGCGGCGGGTGTTCGCGGCGGCCGGCCTCGGCGAGCCGGTCGTGGTCGAGGAGCAGCGCGATCCGGACCCCGCGTTCCCGACCGTCGCGTTCCCGAACCCGGAGGAGGAGGGCGCGCTCGACCTCGCGCTCGCGCTCGCCTCGGCCACGGACGCGCAGCTCGTCGTCGCGAACGACCCCGACGCCGACCGGCTCGCGATCGCGATCCCGGATGCGGCCGGCTGGCGCCGCCTGTCCGGCAACGAGGTCGGGGCGCTGCTCGGCTGGGCGGCCGCGCGCGCGCAGCACGAGACGGGCGGGCACGGCGGGCTCGCCGCATCCCTCGTCTCCTCGCCGGCGCTGCTCGAGGTCGCCGAGAGCTACGACCTGCCGTTCACGGCGACGCTCACGGGCTTCAAGTGGATCTCGCGCGTGCCCGGCCTCGCGTTCGGGTTCGAGGAGGCGCTCGGCTACCTCGTGAACCCCGGCGACGTGCGCGACAAGGACGGCATCTCGGCCGCGACGGCGTTCCTGCGGCTCGCCGCGGCGCTCGCCGCCCGCGGCTCGTCGGTCGCGGAGCACCTGCGCGACTTCGACGAGACGTTCGGCGCGTTCGCATCCGCGCAGGTGTCGATCCGCGTGACCGACCTCGCGCGCATCGGCGAGCTGCTCGCGGGGCTGCGTGCGAGTCCGCCCGCGCACATCGGCCGCGTGCGCGTGCTGCACGTCGACGACTTCCTGGACGGGGTCGACGGGTTCGAGCCGCAGGACATCCTGCGCTTCCGGCTCGAGCACGGCGCCCGCGTGATCGTGCGGGGCAGCGGCACCGAGCCGAAGCTCAAGGTGTACATCGACGCGTCGAGCACGGATGGCACGGTCGAGACCCGGCGGCGCGCCGCGGGCGACCTCGTCGCCGATCTCGAGCACGGCATCCGATCGCTGCTGGGCTGACGGCAGATGAGGCTGACAGGCGGATGAGGCGGGAGTGGCGATGACCCAGGAGTGGCGGCGTGTCGCAGCCGTGCTCGCGGACGAGGTGCGTCGCCACGCGTACGCGGAGCTCGTGCTCGGCGTGCCGACGACGCTCTCGCCCCGGGAGCACCGGCGGGCGCTGGCCGCGCTCGAGAGCGCGGGCCTCGTCGCCGACGGTGCGGTCGTGCCCGACGCGTTCGCCCGGCTGCTCGCCGAGGACGCGCCCGCCGCGCGGCGCGGCGTCGATCGCTGGCTGCGGGACGGCCGCATCGAGCAGTACCCGACGCGCGTCGTCGAGCGCGACGAGCTGCTCGCGCACGTGGCCGGGAGGCTGCCGGCGCGCGACCTCTCGGAGGGCGAGCTGACGACGGCGCTCGGCGTGGTCGCGGACGATCCGGTGACGCTGCGGAGGTACCTCGTCGACGCCGAGTACCTCGTGCGGTCCCCGGACGGCTCGGTGTACCGCGTGCCCGCGCGCTCGTAGGGCGCTCGCCCGGCGGGACGCGGTGGCACCGGCGCCGGGAGGCTGCCGGGGCGGTGCCGGGGCGGTCGCCGAGCGGTGCCGAGGCGATGCCGGGGCGGTCCCCGGGCGATGCCGGGGCGATGCCGGGGCGGTCCCCGGGCGATGCCGGGGCGATGCCGGGGCGGTCCCGGGGCGATGCCGGGGCGATGCCGAAAACGAAGGAGTTCCCGGCGTCAGCGGCTCGGAACGGGCGGATGCGGCATCCGTTCGCGCGTTCCTCCTTCGTTTTCGGGGCCGCGCGCTTCGGGGCCGCCGCGTCGGGGGTCCGCCGCGTCGGGGTTCACCGCGTCGGGGGTCCGCCGCGTCGGGGTTCACCGCGTCCGGGGGTCCGCCGCGTCAGTGCCGCTGCCGCCCGAAAACGAAGGAGAACGGCGCACTCGCGGCGCGGAACGGCCGGATCGCGGCCCCGCCCGACCGGAACTCCTTCGTTTTCGGGCGTTCGTTTTCGGGAACGCCGCGATCGACCCTCGCCGCTTCGGGGACGCCGCCGCGGGACCGCCTCGGCCCCCGCGAGCTCGGGGCCGGCCCCACCGCGACCGCACCGACCGCGCACACGCACGCGACCCCGACCGCCCGGCACCCGGCACCCCGCGCCGCACCCGGCACCCGGCACCCCGCGCCGCACCCGGCACCCGGCACCCGGCACCCGGCACCGACCGCACCGCGCCCCGCGCCCCGCACCCCGCGCTCCGCGCCCGGCACCCCGCACCACCCCCACCGCGCACCCCGCACCCCGCGCTCCGCGCCCCCGCGGAACAACCCTTGCGTATCAGGTACCTGATCTGGCACAGTACCTGACATGACAGATGACCCCGCGCTCAGCTCCGACGTGCTGCGCGGCCACACCGACACGATCGTGCTCGGGCTGCTGCGCCGCGGCGACGACTACGGCTTCGGCATCTACCGCGCGATCCTCGACGCGACCGGCGGCGACTACGAGCTCAAGGAGGCGACGCTCTACGCGAGCTTCCGCCGGCTCGTGCGGGACGGCGCCATCGAGGCCTACTGGGGCGACGAGTCCCAGGGCGGCCGCCGCAAGTACTACCGGATCACGGATGCCGGCCGCGCCGCATACCGCCGCAACAAGGCCGACTGGGACTTCGCCCGCTCGGTCATCGACCGACTACTGGATGAGAAGGACACGGTGGACTGATGGACCCCGAGACTTATGTGCGCGAACTGTTCGCGCGCTACGAGCCGACGGCCGAGCTCGACGACTTCCGCGAGGAGGTGCTCGGCAACCTGCGCGCACGCATCGCGCAGCTGACGGATGAGGGCGTCGCGGCCGCCGAGGCCGCCCGCCGCGCGCAGACCGAGCTCGGCGACATCGACGAGGTCGCACGCGAGATGAGCCGCGAGCGCGTGCTCGACGTGTACTCGCACCTGTACCTGCGAGAGCGCGTGCGTCCCTCGACCGGGCGGGTGACAGCCCTCGTGCTGCTCTCGGTCGTCATCGCGTTGGGCGCCGCCGGGCTGACCTTCGCGGGAGTCGCCCGGGCGACCGGCGCCGGCGCGCATCCGACGATCGCGATCGTCTCGGGCCTGGTCGCCGCGATCGCCGTCGGCGGGGTGGTTCTCGTCGGCACGACGACCGAGACGTCCACGCTCTACCCGCTCCCGATCGGTCGCGGCGCCCTCTACGGCCTGGCCGCGGCGGCACTGGCGGGCGGTGTCGTCGTGGGCGCCGCGTTCGTGCTGACCGACTGGGTCGGAGCGGGTCTGCTCACGGGCATCCCCTTGCTTCTGCTCGGCATGAGCGGCCTCATCGTGCTCGGCGTCACCCAGACGAACCGCAAGAAGCCGTGGGTGCTGCGCGAGCAGCAGCGCCAGGCCGAGCTGCACGTCGACGAGTTCAGCCGCAACCCGCAGGTCGCCGCGCGGTTCGGCGTCTACACCGCCGCGCTCTGGACCGCCGCGATCGTCGCCGCCGTGGTCGTGCTCATCGCCGCGGGTCCGCTCTGGTGCTGGCTGCCGTTCCCGCTCACGATCGTCGCGATGATGATCCTCATCGGCCGGATGGGCTTCACGAAGAAGGAGGACGCCGAGTGACCGCCGCGATCGAGGCCGAGGGCCTCGTCAAGTCCTACCCCGCCGGCCGCGGCGCGCCGCGCCTGCGCGCGCTCGACGGACTCGGCTTCGAGGCGGCATCCGGCGGCGTGTTCGCGATGCTCGGCCCCAACGGCGCCGGCAAGTCCACGACGACGCGCATCCTCACCACGCTGTCGCGAGCGGATGCCGGAACCGCCCGCGTCGGCGGCTTCGACGTCGCCCGTGAGGCCGGTCGCGTGCGCGAGCTCGTCGGCTGCGTCAGCCAGGGCACCGGCGTCGACCCCGTGCTCACGGCGACGGAGAACCTCGTGATGGCCGCGCGGCTGCGCGGCTACTCGGGCGTCGACGCCCGCCGGCGCGCGGCCGCGCTGCTCGGCGAGTTCGACCTCGCGGATGCCGCGGCTCGCCGCGCGGGCACGTTCAGCGGCGGCATGAAGCGCCGCCTCGACGTCGCGGTGGCGCTCGTGCACGGCCCCGGCATCCTGTTCCTCGACGAGCCGACGACCGGACTCGATCCGGAGTCGCGCACCGCGATGTGGGCCGAGATCCGCCGCCTCGCGGCGGAGCGCACGATGACCGTCGTGCTCACGACGCACTACCTCGAGGAGGCCGACCGTCTCGCCGACGACGTCATGATCGTCGACGCCGGGCGTCGGGTCGTGCAGGGCTCCCCCGAGCGCCTCAAGGCGACGCTCGCGGGTGACAGCCTGAGCGTCGAGCTGCTCGAGCCGCGAGCGGATGCCGTGCGTGCCGCGATCGCGCGCGTGCCGGGACTCGAGGCGGTCGCCGTCGAGTCCCGCGGCACCACCGGGCGGCTGACCGCCCGCGCCGCCGACGCCCCGGCCGTCGTCGGGGCGACGATCGCCGCGCTCGAGGCCGCCGGCATCCCGTTCGGCTCGGTGAGCGCGGCCCGCCCGAGCCTCGACGACGTCTACCTGCACTACGTCGGACGGTCGCTGACCGCCGACTCGACCGAGGAAGGAGCCGCGGCATGAGCGTCGCGACCGTCCACCGCGCGAGCTGGCTCGCGCAGACCGCCCAGGTGTTCGCGCGCTGGGCGCGGGGCACCATCCGTCAGCCCTGGGGGCTCGGGATGGGCCTCATCCAGCCGCTCGTCTGGATCCTGCTCTTCGGGCAGGTGTTCCGCTCGATCGGGGACGCGATCCCGGGCGGCTATCTCGCGTTCCTGGTGCCCGGCGTGCTCATGATGACGGTGCTGTACACCGGTGCGTGGGCGGGCACGGGCTTCATCGACGACATCGCCTCGGGCGTGCTCGACCAGCAGCTCACGAGCCCGATCCGGCGCAGCGCACTCGTCGTCGGCCAGCTGCTGCAGCAGCTCGCGCTCATGCTCGTGCAGGGGGTCATCGTGCTCGCGATCGGCCTCGCGGGCGGAGCGCGCTTCGACGGCGGACCGCTCGGCGTGCTCGCCGCCCTCGGCGCGAGCCTGCTGCTCGCGACTCTGTTCTGCTGCTTCTCGACCGCGATAGCGCTCCTGACGCGCAACCAGATCGCGCTCATCTCGATCTCGCAGCTCATCGTGCTGCCGGCGACGTTCCTGTCGACGGCGATGATGCCGACGGCGCTCCAGCCCGACTGGGTCGCGGCGGTCGCGGCGTGGAACCCGCTGAGCTGGGCGGTCGACCTCGGACGCGCGGCGCTCGCGGGCGATCCCGCCCCGGACGGATGGGGTGCGCAGCTGGCCGGCCTCGCGATCGCGGATGCCGTGCTCCTCCTGCTCGCGGAGCGGGCGCTGGCGGCGTACAACCGCTCGCGCTGACGCCGGGCGGCGGGCCGCCGGACGCGCGAGACTACGGGGATGACTCGCGTCCTGGCTCTCGCGGCTGCCTCCCTCACCGCCTCGATCGCGCGGGTCATCCTGCTCGGCGTCACGACGGACGGCGGTCTGGGCGACGGCGGCCGCGTGGACCCGGCTGCCGCTCGTGCCGAGGGTGCGGGCCGCGGCATCCGTCGGCATCGGGCTCGGGGTCACCGCCGCCGGGCCCGCGCTGTACGGCGGCATCGCCGTCGGCCTGGGCGCGCTCACGCTCGCGATCGCGCTCGCGGCGTCCACGCCCCGGCCCGCGCGCGGAGGCCTCGCGACCGTCCGCTGACCCGGACGCCCGCGCCCCCGCCCGGGTTGCCCCCGCCCGCGCCGTTCGCCGCCGCCGTTCGCCGGAACCACGTGCCCGAAAACGAAGGAGTACGGCGCACTCGGGCCGCGAAACGGCCGGATCGCGGTCCTACCCGGCCGGTTCTCCTTCGTTTTCGGAACTGCGCTTCGGGACCGCCGCGATCGGCCCCGGTGTCCCGCGACCATCTCCCTCCGAGCGCTGGCCCGTCCCGAAAGCGCTGGCCCCGCTCCCGAAAACGAAGGAGACCCGGGCGCGCACACCGCGCAGAGGCCGATCGGACGGCTGAACAGCCCCGATCTCCTTCGTTTTCGGGCGACGGTCACCACGCCACCACCACCGGAACCACCCGGGCGCCGGATGCCGGAGCACGCCAGGGGCGCAGGGCACCCGGAGCGCCCGGGCACCGGGGCGGCTCAGCCCAGAGCGCGCTGCAGCTTCTCGGTGAGCTCGGCCGTGTCGAAGTAGTTGTCGATCACGACGACGTCGGCGAACGTGCGGCCGATCGCCTCGACGAACTCGCTCGAGGTGAGGATCACCTGCGCCGTTCCGGCCACCTCGGGCAGCGACTCGAGGTCGGCGGCGACGACTTCGGCGTCGATCTCGAGCTTGCGCAGCACTCGCTCGGCGTTGACCTTGAGGATGCCGGAGCTGCCGAGCCCGGTCCCACAGATGGTGACGATCCTCACGCGCGGCCTCCCATGATGGTGAGCACCTCGTCGGTGCTCGTGGCGGCCGCGAGATCCGCGATCGCCGTCGAGTCGTTGAACACGTTCGCGAGCGCCGCGACCGCCTGCAGGTGCCGGAGCGGGTCGGCGATCGCGAGGCCCAGCACGACGCTCACCGGGTCATTGTGCGGATGCCCGAACGCCACCGCGGGATCGAGCGTCACGATCGCGAGGCCGTCCGCGAGCACGTCGGGTCCCGGTCGCGCGTGCGCGAGCGCGAGCCGCGGGGCGATGACGACGTACGGGCCGTGCTCCTCGATCATCCGCACCATGGCATCCGTGTACGCGGGCAGCGTCGCGCCGACGGCGACCAGGGCCGCGCCAGCGAGCTGCACGGCGGCGCGCCAGTCGACGGCGGTCGCCCCGAGCACGATGCCCGCGGGCGAGAGCGGAGGCAGGTTCGCGGTCATGCCGGCCGGAACCCCCGCAGGATGGTCTCCGCGAGCTCCTCGCGCTCCTCGATCGGCAGGAACGTCGCAGCCGCCGCGTTGAGCTGGAACACCTCGACGTCGTCGAGCCCGTAGCCGAACGTGCGCGCGAGCTCGTGCAGCTCGCGGGTGATCGAGGTCGCGCTCATGAGTCGGTTGTCGGGGTTCACCGTGACGGCGAACCCGAGCTGGTAGAGCGAGTCGAACGGGTGGTCCGCGAGGTCGGTGCCCCAGGCATCCGTCTGCAGGTTCGACTGCGGGGCGATCTCGAGCGCGATCTCGCGGTCCTTGACCCACTGCGCGAGCGGCCCGAGCGTCACGAGGGTCACCTCGTCGTCGCGGCCCTCGATGGTCACGTCGGCCATGATCCGCACGCCGTGGCCGAGGCGCAGCGCGCGGCCGTCGAGCAGCGCGCCGCGGATGGACTCGACGCCGTCCGCCTCGCCGGCGTGCACGGTCGTGGGGAAGAACGCGGCGGCCAGGTAGTCGAACGCGGCGCGGTGCCGCGCGGCCGGGAAGCCCGCCTCCGGGCCCGCGATGTCGAAGCCGACGACGCCGCGCTCACGGTGCCGCACGGCGAGCTCGGCGATCTCGAGGGCGCGGTCGTTCTGCCGCATCGCGCACAGCAGCTGCCCGGTACGGATGCGGTGGCCGGCGGATGCTGCGGCGTCCACGCCGGCGTCGAGTCCCGCCTGCACGGCTGCGACCGCGTCGTCGAGGCCGAGTCCCCCCGCGAGGTGCTGCTCGGGCGCCCAACGGATCTCGGCGTAGACGACCCCGTCCGCGACGAGATCGGCGACGAAGTCGCGCGCGACCCGCTCGATGCCCTCCCGGGTCTGCATGACGGCGAGGGTGTGCGTGAACGTCTCGAGGTAGCGCTCGAGCGAGCCCGAGTCGGCCGCCGCGCGGAACCAGTCGGCGAGCGCCGCCGGGTCGTCGGACGGGAGCGCGTGGCCGACGGCATCCGCGAGCTCGATGAGGGTCGCCGGGTTCACGCCGCCGTCGAGGTGGTCGTGCAGCGAGACCTTCGGCAGCGTCGCGATCGCGGGGCCGCCCGTGGGGAGCACGAGCGCGCGCAGATCGTCGGTCACCCCTCGAATCTAGCGCGACCGCCCCGGGAGCCGCGTGACGGCGGCGCGGCCGGCGCCGGGCCGCTGGCTACCCTCGAGGGGTGCGGAGCATCATCCTCGACTGCGATCCGGGCCACGACGACGCCGTGGCGATGCTCCTCGCCTGGGGCTCGCCCGTCATCGACCTCGTCGCCGTGACGACGGTCTTCGGCAACCAGACCCTCGACCGCGTGACCCGCAACGCGCTCGGCGTCGCGGCGGTCGCGGGCATCCACGGCATCCCGTTCGCCGCCGGTGCGGACCGGCCCCTCGTGCGTGAGCTCGCGACGGCCGGGGACTTCCACGGAGAGTCCGGACTCGACGGGCCGGAGCTGCCCGCCGCATCCGTCGCGCTCGATCCGCGGCACGCCGCGCAGCTCATCATCGATCTCGTCATGGCCGCACCGACCGGCACCATCACGCTCGTGCCGACCGCGGCGCTCACCAACATCGCGCTCGCCGCGCGCCTGGAGCCGCGGATCGTGCCGCGCGTGCGGGAGGTCGTGCTCATGGGCGGCGGGTACGGCGGCGGCAACTGGACGGCGGCCGCGGAGTTCAACATCCTCGCCGATCCGGAGGCGGCGCACATCGTGTTCGGAGCCGGCTGGCCCGTGACGATGGCCGGGCTCGACGTGACGCACCGGGCGCTCGCGACGCCCGACGTGGTCGCCGACATCGTGGCGCTCGGCACGCCCGTCGCGCGGTTCGTCGACGAGCTCATGGGGTTCTTCCGCGAGTCGTACCGGTCGCACCAGGGCTTCGAGCATCCGCCCGTGCACGACGCGGTGGCCGTCGCGTACGTCGCGGATCCCGCGGTGCTCACCGTGCGGCGCGCGCCGGTGTCGATCGAGCTCACCGGCACGCACACGCTCGGGATGACGCTCGCCGACCTGCGCGGACCCGCGCCCGACGGCACGACGACGTCGATCGCGACGGGCATCGACGTGCCCCGGTTCTGGGCCCTCGTCACGGACGCGATCGCCCGCATCCGCTGAGCGCCCCGGCGCCGCGGGCGCGCCGGGGCCTCCGGGCGCAGGCCGGGCGCCGGGCGCCGGGAGTCGGGGCCGGGCGCCGGGCGCCGGGGTCGGGGGTCGGGGCCGGCGGGCGAGCCCGATGCGCCACCCCCAAAACGAAGGAGTTCACGAACGGATGCGGCCAAAACCGCCCCGCCAGGAGCGATTCCGCCCCGAACTCCTTCGTTTTCGGACGACAGCATCCGCAGCACGCCGCGCGAGCCACGCCCTACCCCGACCGACGCGCGCCCCGACACACCACTCCGAGAACGCCACCCCCAAAACGAAGGAGTACACGAACGGATGCGGCCAAAACCGCCTCGCCAGGAGCGATTCCGCCCCGAACTCCTTCGTTTTCGGGAATCGGCCGCGGCAGCGCACCCGAGCCCCAGCCCGCGAGCGCCCCGCTACGCCCCGCGAGCGCCCCGCGAGCGCCCCGCGAGCGCCCCGCTACGCCGTGATGCGGTCGAGGATGAGCGGGTGCTGCGCGGGCGCCTCGTCCTCGATCGACCAGGCGCCGCCGAGCGCCTCGAGCGCCTCGAGGGCACGGGGGAAGCGCGCGGCGTCGTCGGCGTGCAGCGTGAAGAGCGGGTCGCCCGCGCGCACGGCGTCGCCGGGCTTCGCGTGCAGGTCGATGCCGGCGGCGTGCACGACGGGGTCCTCGGCGCGGGCGCGTCCCGCGCCGAGGCGCCACGCGGCGATGCCGAACGGCAGCGCATGCTGCGTCGCGAGCACCCCGTCGCGCGGCGCGGTGACGACGTGCGACTCGCGGGGCGCGGGCAGCGCCGCGTCCGGGTCGCCGCCCTGCGCCCGGATCATCGCTCGCCAGGTGTCCATGGCGCGGCCCGAGGCGAGAGCGCCGTCGACGTCCGCATCCGGCAGCCCGGCGAGCGCGAGCATCTCGCGGGCGAGCGCGAGGGTGAGCTCGACCACGTCCGCCGGTCCCCCGCCCGCGAGCACCTCCACGGACTCGCGCACCTCGTTGGCGTTGCCGATCGTGCGGCCGAGCGGCACGTCCATGTTCGTGAGCAGCGCGACCGTGGCGACGCCCGCATCCGTTCCCAGCCGCACCATCGTCTCGGCGAGCTCGCGCGAGCGGGCGGGGTCCTGCATGAACGCGCCCGAGCCGAACTTGACGTCGAGCACGAGCGAGGCGGTGCCCTCGGCGATCTTCTTCGACATGATCGACGACGCGATGAGCGGGATCGCCTCGACGGTCGCCGTCACGTCCCGCAGCGCGTAGAGCTTCTTGTCGGCGGGCGCGAGGCCCGACCCGGCCGCGCACACGACGGCGCCGGGACCCGCGAGCTGCGCCATGAACTCCTCGTTCGTGAGCGAGGCGCGCCAGCCCGGGATCGACTCGAGCTTGTCGAGCGTGCCCCCGGTGTGGCCGAGCCCGCGTCCGCTCAGCTGCGGCACGGCGACCCCGAAGGATGCGACGAGCGGCGCGAGCGGCAGCGTGATCTTGTCGCCGACGCCGCCGGTCGAGTGCTTGTCGGTCGTGACCTTCGCGAGCCCGGAGAAGTCGAGCCGCTCCCCCGACGCGACCATCGCGAGGGTGAGGTCGCGCACCTCGTCGCGCCCCATCCCGCGCAGGAAGATCGCCATCGTCATCGCGCTCATCTGCGCGTCGGCGACGTAGCCGCGCGTGTAGGCGTCGACGAGCCAGTCGATCTGCGCGGTCGAGAGCGTCCCCCCGTCGCGCTTGGCCTTGATCAGGTCGACGGCGTCGAACGGCTCCACCATGGCTGTGTTCCTCTCATCGAGTGGCCCTGGATGGCCGGTCGTCGACCGCCCGCACCGGCCATCCAGGGCGACGCGGCGCGAGGGCGGAACGGATGCGGCGGCTCAGTCGTGCGTCTCGCGGTACGCGGCGAGCGTGCGCGGGCCGAACGCGTCGGGGATCACCTCGTCGATCGTGCGGATGCCGGAGACGGTCTCGAGCAGCATGCCCTCGGCCGAGTGCTCGTACAGCAGCTGGCGGCAGCGTCCGCACGGCATGAGCGTGCTGCCGTCGCCGTCGACGCACGTGAACGCGACGAGCCTGCCGCCGCCCGTCATGTGCAGTGACGACACGAGCGCGCACTCGGCGCACAGCGTGAGGCCGTAGGACGCGTTCTCGACGTTCGCGCCGGAGATCACCCGGCCGTCGTCGACGATCGCCGCGACCCCCACCGGGAAGCGCGAGTACGGCACGTAGGCGTGCGTCAGGGCCTCGCGGGCGACGGCGCGCAGGGCGTCCCAGTCGACCGCGGCAGCGGCATCCGTCGCGCTCATGACTTCACGTACGGCTTGCCGCTCGCGGCGGGCGGCCGCGAGGCGCCGACGAGACCCGCGACCGCGAAGATCGTCACGACGTAGGGCAGCATGAGCATGAGCTCGCTCGGCACGGACGAGCCGATGGCCTGCAGCACGCTGCGCAGGTTCGTCGCGAATCCGAACAGCAGGGCGGCGAACGTGGCCCGGATGGGGTCCCACCGGCCGAAGATGACCGCGGCGAGGGCGATGAACCCGTAGCCGCCCGTCATCTCCTTCTGGAACGCGCCCACCGAGCCGAGCGTGAAGAACGCGCCGCCGAGGCCCGCGATCGCGCCGGCGAGCGACACGTTCCAGAACCGGGTGCGGTTGACGTTGATGCCCACGGTGTCCGCGGCCTGCGGATGCTCCCCCACCGCTCGCACGCGGAGGCCCCAGCGGGTCTTGAACAGCGCGAACCAGACCGCCGCGACGGCGATGTACATCAGGTAGACGATGACCGTCTGCCGGAACAGCGTCGGCCCGATGATCGGGATCTGGCTGAGCAGCGGGATCTCGACGCGCTCGAAGCGCGGCGGCGAGTTGAGCGTGTTGATGTTCGGGCTGAGCAGCTTCGTGTAGAGGAAGCTCGTGAGCCCGGTGACGAGCACGTTGAGCACGACGCCGACGATCACCTGGTCGACGAGGTACTTGATCGCGAACGCGGCGAGCACGAACGAGACCAGCACGCCCGCGATCATCGCGGCGACGAGGCCCGCCCACGGCGAGCGCGTGAGCGACGCCACGAGCGCCGAGGTGAACGCACCGGCGAGGAACTGGCCCTCGATCGCCACGTTGACCACGCCGACCCGCTCGCCGATCACACCGCCGAGGGCGCCGAAGATGAGCGGCGTCGAGAGCGACACGGCCCCGACGAGCAGGCCCGGGACCGGGATCGTCTGGCCCGTCGCGACCCAGGAGAGGAAGTCGAACAGGAAGACGAGCGCGAACACCGCGACCAGCCAGAACGTCGACCGGCCCTGTCGCACCCGGACGACCGCGAGGACGGTCGCCGCCACGAGCAGGATCGACAGCACGATCGTCGCCGCGAGGGTCGGCACCGCGATCTCGGGCAGCTTGATCACGTCGGTGCCCGTCGACAGCCGGAACGTGCTCGTACCCGTGTGCGCGGCGCCGACGAACACGGCGATCCCGATGACGCTGAACAGTCCGAGCGCGATCGGCGTCTTCCACCGGGCGAGGAACGCGCGAGGGGTCGACGTCGGGGCGACGACGTCGCCGGTGACGACAGCGCTCACTGGGAGACCTCCGCCTTCGACGGGCGGGCGGCGCGCGGAGCGCGCGGCACCGGGATGGGCAGTCGGAACACGGCACGCACGAGCGGGGGCGCGGCGATCAGCAGCACGATGATCGACTGCACGACGAGCACGACGTCGACCGGCACGTTCTGGGCGGCCTGCATCGTGTAGCCGCCGGCCTTGAACGCTCCGAACAGCACGCCCGCGACGAACACGCCGACCGGGCGCGAGCGGCCGAGGAGCGCGACCGTGATCGCGTCGAAGCCGATGCCCGCGTCGACGCCGACGCTGAACCCGCTGGTCAGGCTGCCGCCGAGCACTTGCGACGTGGCCGCGAGCCCGGCCAGGCCGCCGGAGATCAGCATCGCCCACAGGTAGAGGTTCTTGACGTTCATCCCCGCGACCCGGGCGGCGTGCGGGTTCTCGCCGACCGCGCGGAAGCGGAAGCCGAGCGACGACCGGTTGAGCACGAACCACACCACGGCGGTCGCGATGATCGCGAGCACGAAGCCGAGGTGCAACTGGAACTGCACGCCGAACAGCTGCGGGAGCTCGGCCGTCGGCTCGATCGCGGCCGACTTCGGGTTCGTCGACCCCGGCGCCTGCAGCACGGGGGTCTTGAGCAGGAAGGTGAGCAGGTAGACCGCGACGTAGTTGAGCATGATCGTCACGATCACCTCATGCGCGCCGGTGCGCGCCCGGAGGATGCCCGCGATGCCGCCCCAGACGGCACCGCCCACGATTCCCGCGATCACGGCGACGATGAGGTGGATGCCGTACGGCAGCTGCAGGTGGGTGGCGACCCAGCCGGCGAAGATCGCGCCGACGAGCAGCTGACCCTGGGCACCGATGTTGAACAGGCCGACCCGGAACGCGAGCGCGACGCCGAGTCCCGCGGCGATGAGCGGCGTCGCGAAGGTCAGCGTGTCGGTGATCGGCTTGATCTGCCCGGCGAAGGTGTCGCGCCGGACGTTCC
Source organism: Galbitalea sp. SE-J8 (assembly GCF_030345695.1). Classification (GTDB taxonomy): domain Bacteria; phylum Actinomycetota; class Actinomycetes; order Actinomycetales; family Microbacteriaceae; genus JAUASV01. The sequence continues at coordinate 126,665 of NZ_JAUASV010000007.1, forward strand.
AGATCGCGCCCTGGAACAGCGCCGCGTATGCGCCGCCGACCGCCCGGCCGATCGCCTGGAGGGTGTCGCCGGGTCTTGCGAAGAAGTAGCCGGCCGCGGACTGCACCCCGGCATCCGTCACTGCGATCAGCACAGCGCCCACGAGCAGGGCGAGCACGACGGCGAGCACCGAGATCCCGGCGCTGCCGCCGACGATCTGGCCCACCGCGGCGCGCCATCGCGAGGGCTCCTCGCGGGCGGCGAGGGTCGGCACCTGGCCGGGCTCGAGCGCGCCGTCCACGTCGCCGACCGAGTCGACCTTCGTGGTGTCGGTCACGACGGGTGTACCCTTCGCGCGCGGCGCATCCGCGGCGGTCGGGTGGTTCGGGTCGGTCACGCGGCGACCTCCGTTCCGGCGGGCAGCTCGCCCGCCATCATGAGGCCGAGCACGTCGCGCGGCGTGTCGGCGGGCACGATGCCGACGATGCGGCCGGAGTACATGACGGCGATCCGATCGGCGAGCGCGACGACCTCGTCGAGCTCGGTGGACACGACAATGACGGGCAGGCCGGCGTCACGGGTCGCGATGATCTGCTGGTGCACGAACTCGATCGATCCGACGTCGAGCCCGCGGGTGGGCTGGGCGGCGACGAACAGGCGCAGGTCGCGCCCGAGCTCGCGCGCGAGCACGACCTTCTGCTGGTTGCCTCCGGAGAGATTGCCGGCGTGCGTCTCGATGGACTGAGCACGGATGTCGAACTCGCCGAGCTTGGTCCGTGCGAACTCCGCGAGATACCCGAGCTGGAGCGCTCCCGCCCGCACGAACGGCTCGCCGTGCGAGCGGTCGAGCATGAGGTTCTCCGCGACCGAGAACGCGGCGACCAGCCCGTCCTCCTTGCGATCCTCGGGCACGAACCCGACGCCGGTGTCGAGCACGGCGCGCACCGAGCGACCACGCAGGCTGCGGCCGTCCAGCGAGATCGCGCCCACGACATCCGTCTGCAGGCCCATGATCGCCTCGACGAGCTCGGTCTGGCCGTTGCCCTGCACGCCCGCGACGCACAGCACCTCGCCGGCGCGCACGCCGAAGCTCACGTCGTCGACGACCGCGATGCCGTTGGCGTCGCGCACGGTGAGGCCGGCCACGCTCAGCGCGACCTCGCCCGGCGTTGCCGGGCCCTTCTCGACGACGAGCTCGACCGCGCGCCCGACCATGAGCGAGGCGAGCTTGGTGGTCGACGCCTTCGGCGAGGCCGTGCCGACGACCTTGCCGAGACGGATGACCGTGATGCGATCCGCGACCTCGCGCACCTCGCGCAGCTTGTGCGAGATGAACACGATCGACGTTCCGGCGTCGCGCAGCTGCTTCATGATCGCGATGAGCTCGTCGGTCTCCTGCGGGGTGAGCACGGCGGTCGGCTCGTCGAACACGAGCACCTTCGCGTCGCGGGAGAGCGCCTTGATGATCTCGACCCGCTGCTGCACGCCGACGGGCAGGTCGCCGACGAGCGCGTCGGGATCGACGTGGAAGCCGAACCGGTCGCTGATCTCGCGCACCGTCGCGCGCGCGCCGTCGAGGTCGAGCACCCCGGGACCGCGGGTCCGCTCGTGGCCGAGCATGACGTTCTCGGCGACCGTGAAGACGGGGATGAGCATGAAGTGCTGGTGCACCATGCCGATGCCGGCCTTCATGGCGTCGCCCGGCCCGGCGAAGTGCTGCACCACGTCGTCGAGCAGGATCTCGCCCTCGTCGGCCTGATAGAGGCCGTAGAGCACGTTCATGAGGGTGGACTTGCCCGCGCCGTTCTCACCGAGCAGGCAGTGGATCTCGCCGGCCTCGACGGTGAGATCGATGTGATCGTTGGCGATCAGGGCGCCGAAGCGCTTCGTGATGCCGCGCAGTTCGAGCTTCATATCGAGCCAATCCTACGAAGGGGTGTCAACGAATCGGGGGGACCAGCCAGGCTGGTCCCCCCGATCCGGGTGGAGCGACTCTCGGGGTTACTTCGAGAGGTAGGACGTGACCTTGATGTCGCCCGACTTGATCGAGTTCGTGATCGTGTCGAGCTCACCCTGCAGGTCGGGCGAGACCTTGCTCTCGTAGTCGTGGAACGGCGCGATGCCGACTCCGCCGTTGTCGAGCGTTCCGATGTACGGGGTGTAGTCGAGCGCACCGCTCGCGGCGCTCTTGACGACGTCCTGCACGGCCGGGTCGATGTTCTTGAGGATCGACGTGAAGTAGAGCGAGTCGTAGGTCGGGAACGTGTTGTACACGTCGGCGTCGGCACCGAGCAGCACCGCGTCCGAGCCGGCGTCCTGGATGGCGGCACCGGCCGACTGGAAGATCGGGCCGCCGACCGGCACGAGCACGTCGGCCCCCTGGTCGAGGAAGTTCGCCGCGGTGGTCTTCGCGGCGTCGTTCGCCTCGAAGCCGCCCGTCACGGTGTAGCTGTCCGGGTCCTTGGGGTCGTAGCCGATGAGCTTGACGTCCTTGCTCTTCTGCTTGTTGTAGTAGGCGATGCCCTGTGCGAGGCCGTCCGAGAAGATCGCGACGGTCGGGTAGTTCATGCCGCCCCAGGTCGCGATCGTTCCCGTCTTCGTGTAGCTCGCGGTGGCGTAGCCCGCGAGGAACGCCGCCTGGGCGGTGTCGAACAGGATCGGCTTGATGTTCGGCGCGTCGACCTTGCCGTCGAAGTCGTTGTCGGCGGCGTCGTCGATGATCGCGAACTCGATGTCGGGGTTCGCCTTCGCGGCCGTGACCGTCGCGGCCGAGAGGTTGAACCCGACGGTGATGACCAGGGTGCAGCCCTGGGCGATGAGGTTGTCGATGCCCGGCGCGTAGTCCGCGTCGCTCTTCGACTCGGCCGTCTTGTAGTCGACGCCGAGGGCGCCGGCGGCCTCCTGCAGGCCCTCGAAGCCGAGCTGGTTGAACGACTTGTCGTCGAAGCCGCCGGCGTCGGACACCATGCAGGGCAGGAAGTCGCTGACGGCGGGGCCTGCGCTGCCCGAGTCGGTCGAGCCGGGCGTCGTCTCGGGAGCCGACGCGCAGCCGGCGAGCACGATCGCGCTCGCGCCGACGAGCGCGATGCCGCTGAGCGAGCGGCGGTTAAGGATGGTCACTGTGATTGTCCTCCAGATGCGGATGCCCGCACCCCTCGGCGCAGGCAGGTTGCGCTCACGTTACCTTCGGTTACGCTCCGCTCCTACCGTCCGCCTCGGGACGAGTCCGAACGGTTACACACCCGTTGCGTTCACGGAATGAATCGGAAATATTCGCGAGGAGCGCGCCGCGGCTTGTGCCCCGAACGGGGATCAGGGCTCAGAGCACGTCGCTGCGACCGCTGAGCTTGAGGGCGTCGACGACGGACTTCACTCGCTGCGCGTGCTCGCTCGTCGTGACGAGCAGCGCATCCGGCGTGTCGACCACCACGATGTCCTTCACGCCGATGAGCGAGATGACGCGCTTCGACTGGCTCACGACCACCCCGCTCGCCGAGTCGGCGAGCACGCGCGCGTTGGCGCCGATGATCGCGAGGTCGTTGCTGCGACCCTGCGAGTGCAGCTTCGCGAGCGAGGCGAAGTCGCCCACGTCATCCCAGTCGAAGTCGCCCGGCACGACGGCCATCCGCCCGGCGGCGGCCGCCGGCTCGGCGACCGAGTAGTCGATCGCGATCTTCGTGAGGCCGGGCCAGATCGCGTCGACGGCCGGACCGCGCGTGGCCGGGTCGTCCCACGCGGCGGCGAGCTCCTCGAGACCTGCGAGCAGGTCCGGGTGGGCGGCGCCGAGCTGCTCGAGCAGCACGTCGGCCCGCGCGATGAACAGGCCGGCGTTCCACAGGTAGTCGCCCGCGGCGACGTAGCGCTTCGCCGTCGCGAGGTCGGGCTTCTCGACGAACCCGTCGACGCGCACGGCGCTCGGCGCCCCCGCCACGTCGAGCGGACCCGCCGTGTGGATGTAGCCGAAGCCGATCGCGGGCTCCGTGGGCGTCATCCCGATCGTCGTGATGTACCCGGCGCGGGCGACCTCGACCGCCTCGATCACCGAGCGCCGGAAGCCGCGCCGGTCGCGGATGACGTGATCCGCCGCGAACGAGCCGACCACCACATCCGGCTCCCGGCGCCGCAGGATCGCCGCGGCGAGCCCGATCGCGGCGGTCGAGTCGCGCGGCTCGGTCTCGAGCACGACGTTCTCGTCGGTGAGCTCGGGCAGCTGCGCCTCGACGGCGGCGCGGTGCGCGCGGCCGGTGACGACCATGACGCGCTGCGTGCCGGAGAGCGGCACGAGCCGGTCCCAGGTGTCGCGGAGCAGCGACTGGCCCGAGCCGGTGAGGTCGTGCAGGAACTTCGGCGCGTCCTGACGCGAGAGCGGCCACAGGCGCGAGCCGATGCCGCCCGCGGGGATGATGCTGTAGAAGCCGTCGATGGGCGGATGCGCGCTCATGCGCCCCACCCTATTGGTCGCGACCGCGGGGTCGCGCGCCGGGGTCGCGCGCTGGGTCGCAGTGGGTCGCGCGCCGGGGTCGCGCGCCGGGGTCGCGCGCTGGTGGGCTATTGGTCGCGCGCGCGACCCCGTGCCGCCACGAGCGGTTCACGTCGCCGCCACCGGGAGCGCCGACCCTGGTGCCATGGCTGACGCCCTCCGGGTCGCGATCGCGACCGAGAGCTTCCTTCCCACCGTCAACGGCGTCACGACGAGCGTGCTGCGCGTGCTCGACCACCTGCGCGAGCGCGGGCACGACGCCATGGTCATCGCACCGAACGCGGGCGCACCGTCGCACTACCGGGGCTTCCCCGTGCTCGAGGTGCCCGCGCTGCCCTACCGCCGGTTCCCGGTCGGGCTGCCGAGCGTCGCCGTGCGCAGCGTGCTCGAGAGATTCGGCCCCGACGTGCTGCACGCGGCGAGCCCGTTCGCGCTCGGCGCGAGCGCGATCAGCGCCGCTTCCCGCCTCGGCATCCCGAGCGTCGCGATCTACCAGACGGATGTCGCCGGCTACGCCCGCCGCAACGGCCTCGCGGCGACGTCTCCGCTCGCCTGGCGCATCCTGCGCGCGATCCACGAGCGCGCCGACCTCACGCTCGCACCGTCGACCGCCGCGATCGCGGACCTCGACGTCGCGTGGCTCGGCGAGCGCGGCGGCGAGGAGCTCGCGGCCGCCTACGCCGCGCTCGACGTGTTCGTGCACACGGGCAGCGAGGAGACGTTCGGGCAGACGCTGCAGGAGGCGGGGGCGAGCGGCCTGCCGGTCGTGGCGCCGCGCGCGGGCGGTCCGATCGACATCGTCGAGGAGGGCGTCACGGGGCTGCTGTACGACCCGGCGTCCGCCGCGCAGTTGCGCGGGGCCGTCGCGGCGCTCGTGAGCGACGCCGGGCTGCGCGCGCGGATGGGCGAGGCCGCCCGCCGGCGGATGCTCGGCCGGTCCTGGACCGCGATCGGCGACGAACTGCTCGGGCACTACCGGGCCGCGATCGGAGCGCGCGCGGCCGTCGCCCCGGCGTGAGGCGGCATCCGCGCTCGCCCTCGCCCGCGCGCGTCGGCGCCCGCGCGCGTTGGCGCCTCACACGAGCCCGTGCGGGTTCCACCCGAGCCCGTGCAGGCCCCACCCGAGCTGGTGTGCGCCCCACCCGAGCCTGTGTCGCCTCACCCGAGCCGGTTTGCGCCCCACCCGAGCCTGTGTCGCCTCACCCGAGCCGGTTTGCGCCCCACCCGAGCGAATTTCCGCCTCACCCGAGCGTGTTACTCGAACCCGACCGGACGTCCGCCCCGTTTCGAGTAACACGCTCGGGTGAAGCCCGCGCCACGCTCCGCCCGCGCCCACGCCCACACCCGCGCCCCACACCCCACACCCACACCCGCCCGCGCCCGCG
>NZ_JAUASV010000008.1 GCF_030345695.1 Galbitalea sp. SE-J8
ATCTCGTGCGGCTCGCACGCAACGCCGACCGCGGCGAGCTGTTCCCCACACGCCGAGCCGCGGTGACCGTGCACGTGCGAGCCCGCGACCTACGCGACGGCACCGGCTTCGCGTGGATCGAGGACACCACGGCGTCCGTGTCGACCGTGACCGCTGAACGCATCGCGTGCACCGACGGTTCCGTGGCCGTACGGTTCGACACGAGCGGGCAACCCATCGACCTCGGCACCGAGCAGCGCACATTCACCCCCGCCCAACGCCGCGCTCTCGCGGCCCGCGACGGCGGATGCATCATCGAGGGATGCACCGCCCCGCCCGCGATGTGCGAAGCACACCACACCAACGAACACAAACTCGACAACGGACGAACCGACATCGCCGACGGGGTCCTGCTGTGCCGGTTCCACCACCAGTGGACACACGCCAACCACTACCGGACACAACGACGACACACCAGCACCTACGAACTCGTCGCCCGCGACCCCCACACAACACCCCCACCCATCACCCTGCGATCACAGAACCCGATCACACACCACACCCCCTAACCACCACAACGTCTACCCCTACTTCGTGTGCTCCGGCTTCGTGTGCTCCGGCTTCGTGTGCTCCGGCTTCGTGTGCTCGGGCTTCGTGTGCTCGGGCCGGCACTCCACGCGCACCGACTGCACCCGGCGGGCCATCCTCATCGAGTATGTCGAGCACCTGATCGAGGACAATTACCAGCGCGTGCCGATCGCGCCGGCCCGCCGCGAGGCGCTGTCCGGGATGCTGCACCACGAGTTCGACCGGCTCATGTCCGCCGAGGCCGACGAGCTCGCCCAGCTCACCGCCAACCGCGACCGGCTGGAGCACGAGCAGGACCGGCTCATGCAGGCCCACGCGGACGCCGACAAGGCCCGAACCCCCGGCCATTGACTCTGTGGGCCAAGGTTCGAGCCTTGTGGGTTGGGTGCCCCCGCAGGGATTCGAACCCTGACTGAAGCGATTTTAAGTCGCCTGCCTCTGCCGTTGGGCTACGGGGGCCCGGCGCTCAGTCTTCCATCCGCGCCCCGCGTCCCCGCGCAGCCGGCCATCCCCTCCCCGCGTCCCCGCGCAGCCGGGCCATCCGCGCGACGCAGCCAGCCATCCTCGCGACGAGAACGTCGCGAGGGCGGCGGTCGCGTCATCCGTCGGCGTTAACAGTCGGAAACGCGGGCGCGGCACAATCGCTGCACCGGACCACCGAACGAGAGCACCGCCATGCCCGACATCTCCCCCGCCTCCCCCGCCTCTCCCGCGTTCCTTGCCGGCCTACCCAAGGCGGAGCTGCACCTGCACCTCGAGGGAACGCTCGAGCCCGACCTCAAGCTCGCGCTCGCGCAGCGCAACGGCATCGACATCGGACAGTCGACGGTCGAGGAGGTGCAGGCGACGTACGTGTTCGACTCGCTCGCGACCTTCCTCGCGGTGTACTACCCGGCGATGAACGTGCTGCAGTCCGAGCAGGACTTCTACGACCTCGCGACCGCGTACTTCCGCCGCGCGGCCGCCGACGGAGTCGTGCACGTGGAGGCGTTCTTCGACCCGCAGGCGCACACGTCGCGCGGCGTGCCGATCGAGAACGTGATCCTGGGCTACTCACGGGCCGCAACGGATGCCGCCGCTCTAGGCGTGGACGCGCAGCTCATCCTGTGCTTCCTTCGCGACTTCAGCGCGGAGAGCGCCGCCGAGACGCTCGCCGCGGCCCTGCCGTACCGGGAGCACTTCGTCGGCGTCGGCCTCGACTCCGACGAGCGCGGCAACCCGCCGTCGAAGTTCGCCGAGGTGTTCGCGACGGCACGGGCGAACGGGCTCAAGCTCACCATGCACTGCGACATCGACCAGGTCGGGTCGATCGACAACATCCGTTCAGTGCTGCACGACATCGACGTGGAGCGGATCGACCACGGCACCAACATCGTCGAGGACCCCGAGCTCGTGGCCGAGGCGGTCGCGCGCGGCATCGGCTTCACGACGTGCCCGGTCTCGAACTCGTTCGTCACCGACGACATGAAGGCCGACGAGATCGTGCAGCTGCTGCGCGCGGGGGCATTCGTCTGCGTCAACTCCGACGATCCGGCCTACTTCGGCGCCTACGTCGCCGCCAACTACGCCGCGCTCGTCGAGAAGGCCGGGCTCACTGTCGACGACGTCGCCCGGCTCGCGAAGAACTCGTTCGACGCCTCGTGGCTCCCGGAGGAGAAGAAGGCAGAGTACAAGGCCGCGGTCGACGCCTACATCGCCGCGGCCTGACCCGCCCGGGCGTTCAGTTGCGTCGGACGACGAACATCACCGCCCCCGGGCCGAACCACGCCCGGCCGGACCGGGTCAGGCCTTCGGCTTCGGGCGTGAGGCGTACTGCTCGAACGACGCGCGCGGGGTGAGCACGGCCTCCATCGAGGTGATGTCGCGGCCCCAGAAGAAGTTCACGATCCAGCCGGTGATGACGCGGGCCTTGCGCTCCCAGGTCGGCATCGCCAGACCGTGGTAGCCGCGGTGCGCGAGCCAGGCGAAGAAGCCCGTGAAGCCGAGCTTGCCCTTCTGGAAGGCGCCCTTGTACAGGCCGAGACCGGCGACGGCGCCCGCGGGCTTGTGGAAGTAGTCCTTCGGCTCCTCGCCGCGCAGCGTCGCGATGAGGTTCTTCGAGAGACGCTTGCCCTGGCGGACGGCGTGCTGCGCGTTCGGCACGCAGAAGCCGCCGACGCCGAAGCCCGAGAGGTCGGGCACGGCGCTCACGTCGCCCGCGCCCCAGGCGTCGGGAACGACATTGCCGTCGGCATCCTTGACGCGCAGGTCGGCCTGCACGGTGAGGCGCCCGCGCTCCTCGGTGGGCAGGTCGGTGTTGCGCAGCATCGGCGAGGCCATGACGCCCGCCGTCCAGATGATGAGGTCGGACTCGAACGTCTCGCCCGTCGAGAGCTCGATCTTGCCGTCAGCGGCCGACACGAGCTGCGTCTCGAGGTGGATCGGCGCGCCGCGCTCGGCGTACTGCGCGACGACCTTCTGCGCGGTCTTCAGCGACACCTCGGGCATGATGCGGCCCATCGCCTCGATGAGGTGGAACTTCACCTCGTCGAAGTCGATCTGCGAGTACTTCGAGACGAGGTGCGACGCGAACGAGCGCAGCTCGCCGTAGATCTCGATGCCCGCGAAGCCGCCGCCGACCACGACGAACGTGAGCAGACGCTCGCGCAGCGGGTCGCCCTTCGGCAGGGTCGCCGCCTCGTCGAAGTTGGTGAGCATCGTGTCGCGGACGTAGATCGCTTCCTCGACGTTCTTCATGCCGATCGCCTCGTCCGCGACGCCCGGGATCGGGAACGTGCGCGAGACGCTGCCGGCGGTGACGACGATGATGTCGTAGGAGATGTCCCACGGCTCGCCCACGACCGGGGTGACCGTCGCGACCTTCGCCGCGTGGTCGATCTTCGTGACCGCGGCGGTGATGATCTCGGTCTTCGTCAGGTGCTCGCGCAGCGGCACGAGGGCGTGGCGCGGGTCGATGGAGCCGGCGGCGATCTCGGGCAGGAACGGCTGGTACGTCATGTAGGGGCGCGGGTCGACGACGGTGACCTCTGCCTCCCCCTTGCCCAGCTGCTTCTCGAGCTTCCAGGCGGTGTAGAACCCGGCGTAGCCACCACCGACGATCAGGATCTTGGGCACGTGTTCGTTGTCTCCTCGTATGGGGACGGAAGCGGATGCGGCGGCAGCCGCATCACGCCGTCGTCCGAAAACCAGGTACGAATCTACCCCCAACGGCGACGCGCCCCGACCAGCACCGGCCCTGGGCGCCGGGCGCGGTCCGGCAGGACGATCAGACGCAGGCGCAGACCGCCGGGCTCCAGTCGGCGCGCTCCAGCGCCCGGTCGCCGATCGGGTTGACGCCGGGTCCGGCGGCGAGGCTGTGCGCGGCGAGCGCGTGCAGGCACTTCACGCGCGCGGGCATGCCGCCCGCCGAGACGCCCGCGAGCTCGTCGACGACCTCGATCGAGTCGCGATCGGCGATGTACTGCTCGTGAGCCGCGACGTAGGCCGCGGCGATCCCGCCCTCGAGCTCGGTCGCGAGCTCGGCCATCACACCGGTCGCCTCGAGCGTCGACAGGGCGGCCGTCGCCGCCGGATGCGACAGGTAGTACAGCGTCGGGAACGGCGAGCCGTCGGGCAGGCGCGGGCTCGTCGCCACGACCGTCGGCCGGCCGCACACGCAGCGCGCCGCGATGCCGAGCACGCCGCGCGCCGGGCGACCCAGCTGGCGCGACACGGTCGCGATGTCGTCCGCGGTGGGCGGATCGAACGGGGGACGCGTCACCGCTGCTTCCCGAGCTCGCCGGGCGGGGCATCCGTCGTTCCCGCGGTCGCGAGCGACGAGAGCACGGATGCCATCCAGTCGACCCGCGTGGACTGGATCTCGTCGCTGATCGGGGCGCCCGCGTCGGTGGTCGGCGACCCGGTGCCGTCGCCGGGATCGAGCAGCAGGTAGACCTTCTCGCCCGGGTAGGCGTAGTAGATGCGCGACCGCGCCTGCGCCTCGATGTAGGCGGGGTCGTCCCATCGCGCGATCTGGTCGTCCAGCTCGTCCAGGGCGTCCTTCCCGGCGGCGACGTCGTGCTCGAGCGCGGCGATCTGCTGCCGCTGCGCCACGAGGGTGCGGAGCCCCGGCGCGAGCACGACGATCGACAGCACGATGAGCGCGAGCACCGTGAACGCGAGGCCGGACACCCGGATGTGGCGCAGCCAGTGCTCGGGAGCGGTCTCGGCGTCCGTCATCGCCACGGGCGCACGGGTCGCTCCGCGGGCGCCGGGCGCACGCGACGGCCGGGACGCCGCGACCCGGCGAGAGCCCCGCGTCGGGGTGCTCTGCCGGGTCGCCATGCGTGCCAGGGTAGGCGGGTCGCGCCGGGATTACGCGGTGAAGCGCGGGAACGCGCTCTTTCCGGCGTAGACCGCGGCGTCGCCGAGCTCCTCCTCGATGCGCAGCAGCTGGTTGTACTTCGCGACGCGCTCCGAGCGGGCCGGCGCGCCGGTCTTGATCTGGCCGGCGTTGACCGCGACCGCGAGGTCGGCGATCGTGGTGTCCTCGGTCTCGCCCGAACGGTGCGAGAGGATCGCGGTGTAGCCGTGGCGCTGCGCGAGCGAGACCGCGTCGAGCGTCTCGGTGAGGGTGCCGATCTGGTTGACCTTGACGAGGATCGAGTTCGCGGCCGCAGCGTCCAGGCCGGTCTGCAGGCGCTTCGGGTTCGTGACGAACAGGTCGTCGCCGACGAGCTGCACGCGCGAGCCGACGTCGGCGGTGAGCGCCGTCCAGGCCTCCCAGTCGTCCTCCGCGAGCGGGTCCTCGATGGTCACGATCGGGTAGTCGCGCACGAGCTGGTCGTAGTACGCGATGAACTCGGCCGCCGAGAGCTGCTTGCCCTCGTAGTTGTAGACGCCGTTCTCGAAGAACTCGGTGGACGCGACGTCGAGGCCGAGCGCGATGTCGGTGCCGATCGTGAACCCGGTCTTCTCGACCGCGCCGATGATGAAGTCGAGCGCCTCGCGGGCACTCGCGATGTCGGGGGCGAAGCCGCCCTCGTCGCCGAGGCCCGTCGCGAGCCCCTTGGCGTGCAGCTCGGCCTTGAGCGCGTGGTAGGTCTCCGCGCCCCAGCGCAGCGCCTCGCTGAACGTCTCGGCGCCGATCGGCAGGATCATGATCTCCTGCGCGTCGAGGCCGTTGTCGGCGTGGGCGCCCCCGTTGATGATGTTCATGAGCGGCACCGGGAGCACGTGCGCGTTCGGCCCGCCGACGTACTTGTAGAGCGGCAGGTCGGCCGACTGGGCGGCGGCCTTCGCGACGGCGAGCGAGACGCCGAGGATCGCGTTCGCACCGAGCTTCTTCTTGTTGTCGGTGCCGTCGAGCTCGATGAGTGCGGCGTCGATGAGACGCTGATCGCTCGCCTCGAGTCCCTCGATGGCCGGCCCGAGCACGTCGAGCACGGCGTCGACCGCCTTCGTCACGCCCTTGCCGAGGTAGCGCTTCTTGTCGCCGTCGCGCAGCTCGTACGCCTCGAACGCGCCGGTCGACGCACCCGACGGGACGGCCGCGCGCGACACCTCGCCGTCCTCGAGCAGTACCTCGACCTCGACCGTCGGGTTGCCCCGGGAGTCCAGGATCTCGCGAGCGCCTACCGCCTCGATTGCTGCCACGGGTGTCTCTCCTTGCGTCGTCGGCGTCGGTCGTGGTGGTGGTGACCGACCGGCTCCGAGTGTAGTGCGCGCGGGTGAGCGGCCCGAGCCGGCTCAGCGCGCGAGGTCGACGCTCAGGCTCGCCTCGACGAAGCGCTCCAGCAGGCGCGCGAAGTCGGCGAGCTCCCGCTCGTCCCAGCCCTCGAACACGCGCGCGTAGTCCAGCCGGATGTCCGCGCGGGCCGCGTCGACCGCCGCACGCGCGGCGGGCGTCGCCGTGATGAGCGACGCCCGTCCGTCGGCGGGGTCCGGGGCGGTCTCGACGAGACCGAGCTCCTTGAGCTGGGTGACCTGCCGGCTGATGGCGCCCTTGTCGATGCCGAGCTGCGCGCAGAGGTCGGCGGCGCGGGTGCCCGCATCCTGACCGAGCACGACGCGCAGCAGGCCGAAGCCCACGGGCTGCAGCTCGGGATGCACGCGGTGCGACATCCGCGTGATCGCGTGCTTGGCCGCGTTGTGGAGGGCGGCGATCTGCTGCCCGACCTCCTGCTCGAGGGCGGTGCGGCTCGCGGACTCGGGCGCGACGGTCTCGGTCACGGCTCTCACCCTAGAGGCGTCAGGACCGCGGTGCCCGGTCGGCATCCGCGGCTCCGACGAGCCGCTCGTGGTCGGGCGTCCCGGCGATCTCGTCCGCTGCGACCTCGACAGTGTCGACGGCGCCGGCCTCGACCGCCGTGAGGACGGGCGCGTCGTGCCCCTTCTCGCCCATCTGCTCGATGCCCGTGCGGGTGCCCAGCTCCGCGCGCGGCAGGAAGACCACCGCGAGCAGCGTGATGACGGCGAGCGGCACGGCGATGAGGAACACCTCGGCGACGCCGTGACCGTACGCATCCTCGATGATCGTGCGGGCGAAGCCGGTGAGCGACCCGACCTCGGGTATCTGACCGCTCGTGCCGAGCTGCTTGATCGCCGACGCCTGGTCGGTCGGCGACGCGTGGGTGATGCCGTCGGTGATGTAGTTGGCCACCCGGGTGCCGAGGATCGCGCCGAGCACGGAGACGCCGATGGTGCCGCCGAGGCTGCGGAAGAACGCGACCGATGCCGACGCGGCACCGATCTGCCGCACGTCGACCGAGTTCTGCACGACGAGCACGAGGTTCTGCATGAGCATGCCGAGCCCCGCGCCCATGACGGCCATGAAGACGAACAGCTCCCAGTAGGGCGTCGTGTAGTCGATGGTCGCGAGCAGGACGAGGCCGGCGATGAGGAGGACCGCGCCGAGGATCATCCAGCGCTTCCACCTGCCGGTGCGGCTGATGACGTTGCCGATGACCGACGACGAGAGCAGCAGGCCGAGGATCATCGGCAGGGTCGCGAGACCGGCGACGGTCGGCGTGAGACCGCGGCTCAGCTGCATGTACTGCGCGAGGAACACCGACGTGCCGAAGATCGCCACGCCGACGGCGAGGCTGCCCACGACGACGAGCGCGAACGTGCGGTTCGCGAACAGGCGCACGGGGATGATCGGCTCGGCGACGCGAAGCTCGACGAGGACGGCCGCGACGAGCAGCACGAGCGCGCCGCCGAGCATCGTGAACGACGTCGCGGAGGCGAAGGCGAAGTGTCCGGTCGTGACGGGGTTGTCGCCGAAGACCACGAGCGTGATCCAGATGAGCAGCGTCGACACGCCCGCGGCGATGAGCACGAGGCCGAGGTAGTCGATGCGCACCTTCGTGGCCGGGCGCTTCGGGAGGTGCAGGGTGCGCTGGATGAGGATGAGCGCGACGACCGCGAACGGGATCGCGACGTAGAAGTTCCAGCGCCATCCGATGCCGTCGGTGATGAGGCCTCCGATGAGCGGGCCGCCCGCCATGCCGACCGCCATCACGGCGCCCATGAATCCCATGTACCGGCCGCGTTCGCGCGGGCTGATGATGTCGGACAGGATCACCTGCACGAGCGCCGTGAGGCCGCCCGCGCCGAGGCCCTGGACGACGCGGAACACGATGAGCGCGCCGGTGTCCTGCGAGAGACCCGCGAGCGCGGAGCCGATGACGAACAGCACGAGCGCGAGCTGCACGAGCAGCTTGCGGTTGAACAGGTCGGAGAACTTGCCCCAGATCGGCGTCGAGACGGTGGTCGCGAGCAGGGTCGCCGTGACGACCCAGGTGTAGCTCGCCTGGTCGCCGTGCAGGTCGGCGATGATGCGCGGCAGCGAGGTCGAGACGACCGTGCCGGCGAGGATCGCGACGAACATGCCCATGAGCAGGCCGGAGAGCGCCTCGAGCACCTGGCGGTGCGTCATGGGCGCGGCGTCCGTCGTGGGGACGGATGCGGTGGTTGTGGACACGCGAAACCCTTCGGTCTGGCCTGAAAGTTGATGCGCGTCAACTATACGCAGAACGTTGCACTCTGTCAACCATCGCCGACCGGGTCAGGCCAGCGGCTTGAGCTCCAGATCGTCGACGGATGCCGTCGCCCCCGTCACGCTCGCCCAGTGCGTGAACCCCGCCGCCGCGAGCGCGTCGAGCACGGGCGCCACGCGCTTCAGGCGGCGCTCGAGACGCACCCGCGTCCCGGCCGGGCCGCGCGCCACGAGCTCCGCCTTGAGCGCGGCGAGCGCCGCGACCGGCGCGTCGTCGTCGTAGAGCAGGGCGACCGCATCCGCTGAATCCGCGTCATCGAGCTCGACGAGGTCGACGAGCCGTTCGAAGCCGAGCGAGAAGCCCGTCGCCGGCACGCTCTGGCCGAGGAAGCGCCCGATCATGCCGTCGTAGCGCCCGCCGCCGCCGAGCGAGTAGCCGAGCTCGGGGTGCGCGACCTCGAAGATCGCGCCCGTGTAGTAGCCCATCCCGCGCACCAGGAACGGGTCGAAGCGCAGCAGCTGCCGCGTCGCCGCGTCGAGGCCGTCCGCGATCGCGACGAGGTCGGCGATCGCCTCCGGGTCGATGTCCGCGGGCAGCAGCTTGCGGATCGCGCGCTCGCCGAACGACACGAACTCCGTCGTGATCGGCCGGTTCAGGAACGCGTCGAGCGCGTCCACCGGCCCGTCGGGCAGGAAGCGGTCGCGCAGCTCCTGCACGACGCCCGCGGGCCCGATCTTGTCGAGCTTGTCGATCGTGATGAGCACGGCGGCGTGCTCCCCGGCCGGGAAGCCGAGCGAGGTGAGCAGCGCGGTCAGGATGCGGCGGTCGTTGATGCGGATCGTCGCGCCGCGGATGCCGAGCGCCTCGATCGCGGCCGTCGTCGCCTGGATGAGCTCGACCTCGGCGAGCGGCCCCTTCTCGCCGATGATGTCGATGTCGCACTGGACGAACTGGCGGTACCGGCCCTTCTGCGGTCGCTCCGCACGCCACACCGGCGCGATCTGGATCGAGCGGAACACCCGCGGCAGGTCGGCGTGGTGCGAGGCGTAGAACCGGGCGAGCGGCACGGTGAGGTCGAAGCGCAGGCCGAGGTCGGCGAGGTCGAGCGGCTCCGTCGCGCGCTGGAAGTCGTCGATCGTGAGCCCGCGCTTCAGGATGCCGAACGCGAGCTTCTCGTTGTCGCCGCCGAGTCCGGCGTGCAGGCGGTCCGAGTCCTCGACGACGGGCGTCTCGATCTCGTCGAAGCCGTGCGCACGGTAGGTGCTCCGGATCACCGAGAGCACGCGTTCGCGCCGCGCCTTCTCCGCGGGGAGGAAGTCGCGCATGCCGCGCGGCGGATTCACCTGTGTCGCCATCCCTCGATTCTTCCAGTTCGACTACCGTGTCGAACATGAGCGAAGATGCAATGGCCTCCGGCATCGTGGTCGAGCGGGTCGGCCGCTCCTTCGGGGCGGTGCACGCCGTGCGATCCGCGACCTTCACCGCCCGCGCCGGACAGGTGACCGCGCTCGTCGGCCCGAACGGATCGGGCAAGACGACGCTCATGCTCATGCTCGCGTCGCTGCTCGCCCCGGACGCGGGCCGCATCCGCGTCGCGGGGGCCGACCCCGTGACGGATGCCGCTGCCGTCCGCGCGCGGATCGGCTGGATGCCCGACGTGCTCGGCTCGTGGCCGTCGCTCACCGTGCGCCAGACCCTCGTCACGACCGCCCGGCTCTACCGCCTGCCGGTCGCCCGCGCGCGCGCCCGGGCCGCCGAGCTCATCGCGGAGGTCGGGCTCACCGAGCTCGCCGACCGGCCGACGAAAGTGCTCAGCCGGGGGCAGAAGCAGCGGCTCTCGCTCGCCCGCGCGCTCGTGCACGATCCCGACGTGCTGCTGCTCGACGAGCCGGCATCGGGGCTCGATCCGCGCGCCCGCATCGAGCTGCGCGAGCTCGTGCGGCGGCTCGCCGCCGCGGGCAAGACCGTGCTCGTGTCCAGCCACGTGCTCGCCGAGCTGGACGAGATGGCCGACGACGCGGTGTACCTCGACCGCGGCGAGACCGCCGCGGCGGGCGCGCTCGAGCGGGCGCGGTCCACGGCGCGTCCGTGGCGCATCCGTGCCGCGAGCGGCGACGCGCGGGCCGCGCTCGCCGCCGCCGGCGTCGATGCGGCGACCATCGCGACCGATCGCGGCGACCTGCTCGTGCCCGTCGCGGGTGAGGGTGCCGCGGCCGACCTGCTCGCGGCGCTCGTCACGGCCGGGGTGCGGGTGAGCGTGTTCGCCCCGGCGGTCGGCGACCTCGAGCAGGCGTTCCTCGAGCTCGGCGCCGGTCCGATCGACGGGGGTGCGTCGTGAGCGGCTGGCTCGACGGCCTGCGGGTCGTGCTCGGTCTCGAGCTGCGGCAGAAGCTCACGGGGGTCGCCTGGTGGGTGCTGCTCGGCGTCTACGCGCTGCTGCTGCTCGTCGTCACCGGGGTCGTGACGTTCATCGACGGCGCGTTCCGGGGCTCCGGCACGGGACTCGACGGCTCGACGATCTACTCCTCGATCATCTTCGTGGTGCTGCTGCTCGCCTCGCTCGTGACGCCCGCGCTCAGCGGCACGGCCATCAACGGCGACCGGGATGCCGGCACGCTCGCGACGACGCAGGTCACGCTCATCACGACCGGCCAGCTGACCGTGGGCAAGTTCCTCGCGGCGTGGGTCGCGGCGCTCGCGTTCCTCGCGGCATCCGTGCCCTTCCTGCTGTTCTCGTGGATCGTCGGCGGCGTCGAGGTCGATGTCGTGCTCGTCTCGCTCGCCGTGCTCGCGGTCGAGCTCGGCGTCGTCGCCGCGGTGGGCGTGGGCCTGTCCGGGCTCGTGCGGCGCCCGCTGTTCTCGGTCGTGGTGACCTATCTCGTGGTCGCCGCGCTGAGCGTCGGCACGCTCATCGCGTTCGGGCTCGGCTCGCTCGCGGCCTCCTCGCCGGCCACGTACACGTACGTGAGCGCGTCGGACTACGACGACGTCACCGGACTGCCCACCGCGTGCGGCGAGCCGCAGGTGACCCACTCGTCCGTGCCGCGGCCCGACCGCGTGTGGGGGCTGCTCGCCACGAACCCGTACGTCGTGCTCGCGGACGCGATCCCGACGCACTACGGCGCCCACGGCGAGCCGGATGACGCCTTCGGCGGCCTCAAGTGGACCGTGCGGCAGGCGCAGATCACCCCCGAGCTCGACGGCCACTCCGACGAGTGCGAGCAGGCGCGTCAGGGCTACACGTGGCCGGAGCCGCCGACCGCCGAGCAGACGATCGACTCGACGACGCCGAGCTGGTTCGTCGGCCTCATCGTGCAGGTCGTGCTCGCAGCGCTGCCGCTGTGGGGCGGGTTCGCGCGGCTGCGCACCCCGGCGCGCCGGCTCGCGGCCGGCTCCCGGATCGCCTGATCCCGGAACTGCGCCGCAGATCCGCCACTGGTCGTCGGCACTCGCAGATCGTCCAGCGCCCGCCGATCCCACCCGACGGAGCTCGCGCAGAGCGACTCGCTGGATCCTCGGGTCGATCGAGCGTGTCCGCTGCGCCGCCACGACCGTCCGGTCTCCTCGTCGCCGAACGACCGGATCATCGCGTGACGATGTCCCGCCCCGCGTCGACAACACGGGCGTAATGCGTGCGTCCGCTACTCGCTCCTGGAGCTCGCGTCCGCCGCCTCGCGGGAGCGGATGTCGTCGCTCAGCGCGCGGACGGCGGCGCGCATCGCTCGCTCCGGGTCGAGCCCCTTGGCCCGGGCGCCCACGACGAGGCCCATGAGCAGCGCCCCGAGCTCCTCCTCGGTGCCGGGCACGTCGGCCGCGACCGGCTCGGCGCCGACCTTCTCGGCGCGACCGACGACCTTGTCGGCGAGCGCGAGCGCGGGCATGCCCGCCGGGATGCCGTCGAGCACGCTCGTGCGCTCGGGCTTCTCGACGGCCTTGACCCGGTCCCAGAGCGCGACGACGGCATCCGCGGTCCCGGCGTCGACGGTGCCGAAGACGTGCGGGTGACGTCCGACCATCTTCGCCGTCATCCGTTCGGCGACGTCCTCGATCGTGAAGCCCTCCTCCGCGGTGTGCGCCGCGATGTCGGCGTGGAACAGCACCTGGTAGAGCACGTCGCCGAGCTCCTCGAGCAGGTCGTCGCGGCCGCCGGACTCGATCGCGTCGACGAGCTCGTACGTCTCCTCGACGAGGTAGCGCACGAGGCTCGCGTGCGTCTGCTCGGCGTCCCACGCGCATCCGCCGGGCGCGCGCAGCCGCTCGAGCGTCGCGACGAGCTCGTCGAGCCTCGGATGCTCGCTCACGCTGTCCCCGGGAACGGGTCGCCGTAGCGCTCGAGCGCGTCCTGGTAGCGGCCGCCGATCGTGAGCCGGGTGATCTCGCCCGGGTCGAACGATGAGGGCTCGTCGTGCCAGACGCCCGCGGTGTCGATCTCGAGCAGCCAGATGTCGCCGTCGTCCTCGCCGCGGGTGGCGCGGCCGATGAACAGCACGTCCGGGTCCTCGTCGTCCTCGACGTAGACGCCGATCAGGCTCGTCGCGTCGATGACGCGGCGCGCGACCTCGAGCTGGGGCAGGGCGAGCGCCTCGAGCAGGTCGAGGGGCACGGCGGGCATGGCGAGCGACTCCACGGCGGCGCGGCGCACGTACGCCTGGTACTCGGGCGGCTCGACCTCGACGGCGGTCACGTCGGCGATGCGCGCGACGTCCCAGCCCTCGAAGTACACCGAGTCGTCGTAGACCGCGACCATGAACCAGTCGCGTCCGACGGCGACGACCGTGCCGCGCAGCACGTCCACGTCCTCGAACAGGCCGTCGCGCAGCACCTTCACGCGATCCCCCGAGGCGTAGGCGCTGCGGAGGTCGTCGAGGAGGGAGCCGGCCACGGTGAAAGGCTATCGGCTCGGGTCAGCGCTCGGGCGTGACCGCGTCCACCGCGGCCGGCTCCGCGGGACGGTGCAGGTCGGTGCGCGGCATGACGACGGATGCCACGACGCAGCCGAGCGCGACGATCGCGACGCCGAGGAACACGGCCCCGCCCGCGGCGACCATGCCGCCCGGCGAGGACTCGTCCGCGCCGTGCGCCGCGAGCACGCCGTTCGCCACCGCGCCGAAGATCGCGACGCCCACGGCGCTGCCGACGGAGCGGGCGAACATGTTCGCGCCGGTCACGACGCCCCGCTCGTTCCACGGCACGCTCGACTGCGCGGCGATGAGCGACGGCGTCGCGACGAGCCCCATGCCGAGGCCGACGACGAAGCACGCCGCCCCGACGCCGACGATGTTCGGCGTGCCGGCGATGCCCGCGAGCACCGCGCCGCCGACGAACGCGATCGAGGTGCCGAGGATCGCCGCGGTGCGGAACCCCCAGCGCAGGTAGACGAGCCGGCCGGACAGCGACGCGGCGATCGGCCAGCCGAGGGTGAGGAACGCGAGGGCGAACCCCGCGGCGAGCGGCGGCGCGCCGAGGGTCGTCTCGAGGTAGGCGGGCACGTACGACGTGAGCCCGATGAGCGCGACGCCGACCCCGAGCGAGAGCAGCGCGGTCGTGAGCAGCAGACGGCGGGAGAGCACCCAGAGCGGCAGCACGGGCTCCGCGGCCCGGCGCTCCGCGAGCACGAAGCCGACGAGCAGCGCGGCGCCGAGCGCGAACGCCGCGATCGACGGCGCCGAGTCCCAGGCCCAGCCGACGCCGCCCTCGAGCACGCCGAGCACGAGCGCCGTGAGCGCGAGCGTGAGCAGCACCGCGCCGGCGACGTCGATGCGGTGCCGCCGCGGCTCGAGACGCTCGTGGAACGACCGCGCGATGAGCAGCACCGCGACGACGCACAGCGGCACGTTGACGAAGAAGATCCAGCGCCACGACACGAACTGGCTGAACAGGCCGCCGAGGGTCGGCCCGATGACGGATGACGCGGCCCACACGCTCGCGACGTAGCCCTGCGCCTTGGCCCGCTCCGCGACCGAGTAGATGTCGCCCATGATCGTGATGCTCATCGGCTGCACGGCTCCGGCGCCGAGTCCCTGCACGGCGCGGAACACGATGAGCGCGGGCATGCTCCAGGCGACGCCGCACAGGATCGAGCCGGCCAGGAACAGCCCGATGCCGATGAGCATGATCGGCTTGCGGCCGATCGTGTCGGCGAGCTTCGCGTACACCGGCACGGTGACGGCCTGCGCGAGCAGGTAGACCGAGAACAGCCACGGGAACAGCGCGAACCCGCCGACGTCGGCGACGATCGACTGCACCGCCGTCGCGACGACCGTCGCGTCGATCGCCACGAGGCCGGTCGAGACCATGATCGCGATGAGCACCGGCCCACGCTCGGAACGGAAACCCACGCTGTTGCTCATCGGTCTCATTCGACCACGAGTCGGGAGCCGCGCGCTGGGGTCAGGCGGTCCCGCCCGGCCACCAGTCCGGGTAGAGCTGCTCGACCGCGACGAGCAGGGCGCGCGTGTCGCGCCGGCCGGACCGCAGCCATACGGCGATGACGCCCACGAACGCGTCGGCGAACCAGCTCGCGGCGAGCTCGTCGGCGTCGATGCCGTCGACCGTGAACGGCACCCGGATCGCGCCGCGCGCCATGAGCTCGCGCGAGGTCGCCGCGAAATGCGAGCCGAGCATCGAGCGCAGGTTCGCGCCGTCGGCGTCGAGCTCGCGCGCGTAGATGTCCGCGTGCCGGGCGACGAGCTCGAACACCTCGATCGTGACCTCGCGCACGCGCTCGTCGATGTCGGCGGCCGACACGTCGTCGAACCGGGACCGCACCCCGTCGAGCGGCGCCGTCAGGGCGGCGCGCAGCAGCTCGGCGGGCGAGCCGGCGTGCTCGTAGACGGTCGAGCGGTGAACCTCGGCGACCCGGGCGACGCGCGTCATGGTGACCTCCGCGATCGGTCCCTCCTCGGCGAGCGCGATCGCCGCCGCGAACAGCCGAGCGCGGGTGCGGCGCTGTCGGGCATCCATCGAGGGGTCTCCATCGAATCGGGAGGACGAGAACCGGCGGAGATCTCGCGCCCGATCGTAGCGCGGCGGCGCGACGGCGAGCGGATGCCCGCGCGCCCCGGCGCGACGGCGAAGGGATGCCCGCGCGCCCCGGTGGCCCCCGCCCGGCGCCGCGTCGGAGCTGGATCGAGCCTCGCCGCCGACGTCACTACCCGCCGCCGGACGCTGACCGTCAACCGGTCGGCGGGCCGGATGCCGCGTCCGCGATGGCGCCGAGGGCCGCGGCGAGGTCGCCCCGGTCCCGCAGCGCGACGCGCGCGGCCCCGATGGCGCGGCGCACCGCGGGCGGCGCGGGGTCGGGCGACGCGGGCGCGGGCGACGCGGGCGCGGGGTCAGGGTCGGGCGCGGGGTCGGGGTCGGACGCGGGCGCGGGCGCGGGTGCGCCATCCGCACCGGATGCGGCGGACGCGAGCACCGCATCCGTCGCCGCGCGCGCGAGCAGCACCCAGTCGCCCGGCGCCGACCCGCCGCGGGAGCGACGGATGCGGCGCAGCACGAGCCACGGCTCGGCCACCTCGTCGAGGCGGCCACGAGCGTCCTCGACGTCGGCGGGCTCCCCGGCGGCGCGCGCGCCGAGCGCGGCGAGCAGGTCGGCGAGGCGGCGGCGCAGCACGTCGAGGGAGCGGACCGGCAGCACGAACCACGCCGCGAGCACGCCGATCGCCGCGCCGAGGGCGATGGCCACGACGCGGGCACCGGCGTCGAGCGGCACACCAGTGAGCGCCGCCTGGGAGAGTGCGAGCACGAGGGTCACCGCGAACGCCCACCAGGCGTAGCTCGCGGCCCGGGCCACGAGTCCCGCGGCGAGCACGACCACGCACACGACGACGAGCGCCGGCCCCGACAGCTCGAGCCGGTCGACGACGAGCAGCACGATCAGCGTCGCCGCGAGTGCCCCGACGAGCCGTAGCCCGCTGCGGAGCAGCACGTCGGCCCGCCCGCGATTTCCGCTGTGCACGAGGTAGGCGGTGAGCACGACCCATCCGACGTGCTCCCCGACGAGCAGGGCGCCGAGCGCGAACGCGACCGCGACGGCCAGACCGAGCTGGAGCGCCATCCGCGTGCTCGGCCTCGGGCGCAGCCGGCTCCGGCGGTCGACGGTCCGCGCGGCGGCCGGGCGGCGCCCGGCGACGCGGTCGCCCACGGCGCGGTCGCCCACGACGCGGTCGCCCACGACGCGTGCGAGCACGGCCGCGGCGAGCGCGAGCAGGGCGATGAGCACCGTCGCGAGCGGGCCGGACGCGGATGCCGCACCACCCCCGACGAGCAGCGTCACGAGCGGGAGCGCGATGAGGGAGCCGACGCGCGAGCCGACCTCGCCGAACCGCCGCAGCCACACGCTCGCGGCCATCCCGGCCGAGAACGCCAGCGCGCCGACGGCCGGCACGGCGTGCAGCAGCAGCCCGACGCCCGCGGTCATGAGCGCGACGACAGGCAGCAGCACGAGGGCCTCGGCGCGTCCGCGCCAGGATGCGTTCAGCCGGCTGCGCGAGAACGTCAGCGCGAGCACGCCGCCGAGCACGAAGTCCCCGCCGCCGCGACCGGCCAGCCCGAGCACGGCGAACGTCACGACGATCGCCGACGTCGCCTCGAGCGCCGGGCGCAGACCGCGCCGCAGCACCTCCCCCGTCTGCACGGCCCGAGCCTACGACGGACGGCTCGCCGCGCCGGGGCGGCCCGCGACGACGAACGGATGCCGGAGTGCCGGCGGCACCCCGGCATCCCCGCATCCGCAACCCCGCGACCCCCGCCGCCCGCGCGCCCCCGCGCGTCGCCTGGAACGGATTTCACGGAGATCCGTCGGGAAGTGGCCTCGCCAGCCAGGCGGTGTGTTGTTGAACCCGCGGTGATCCGTGAGATCCGTTGTGGGCGCGCTGCCCCGCGCGCCTCGAACGGGGGGCGGCCCAGGGCTGGCACCCTGGACGCATGCGCGTGCTCCTCGCCGGTGCGTCCGGCAGGATCGGGCGCCTCGTCATCCCTCGCCTGATCGCAGCGGGACACGGGGTGGTCGGCACGACGCGGCATCCCGGCGGCCTGGCCGGCACGGGCGCCGAGGAGTTCGTCGGCGACGTGCGACTCCTCGTTGTCACCGCGCACCGCAGCGATGTGCGTGCCGTCGCGCGAGATCGCCGGGTTGCCGATGGTGACGTCGTCGCCGCCGGGCAGGTCGTCCCGTCGAACCAGAACGTCTCGCCGCGCCCGAGGTCGAAGTACCGGATGCGCTCGATGTCGCCCTCGACGAGCACCCGGTCGTCAGTGACCCAGAACGGGTTGTCGTTGTCGCTGAGCCCCCACACGTTCGGGTCCGTCAGCTGCGTCGACGACGAGAACGCCGTCGTCTGCCGCTGCTGCCGGCCGCCGCAGGCGCCGTTCGTGAACGTGTCGAGCGCGCAGGCGATGCGCGCGCCGCTCGGCGGAATCGCGATGGTGCTCGGCGCCTGGTCGACGAGGGTGCCCTGCACGTCGCGCAGCGGCGGAACGTCGAGGGTGTTCAGCACGCGGCCCCACTGACTCATCCGATGGACGAGCGCGCCCTTGACGGCGGCGATCGTGCCGTCGTCCCCCTCGGTCGGCGACGGCCACGGCTCGGCCGCACTGCCGCCCGACGTCACCTGGCGCCGGTTGCCGCCGTCGCCGTCGGCGATCCAGACGTTGTTGCCGTGGACGTAGACGATCGGGCCGCCGCCGGCCGCCGCGGCCGCGGAGAGCGGCGCGGCCGCGGCGAGCGCAGTGCCGACGAGAGCGGATGCGAGGAGCACGCCGGTCAGGCGCGCGCGCGCGGAATGCATGGAGACCTCCGGGGACGACGGGGAACCCGACGACGGTAGGCGGGCGGTTAGGCGGGCGGTGTCGGGCGCTGGGCGCGGCATCCGTTCGCGCAACGTCGGCGCAACGCCGGGGTACCGGCCGTGCGACGCGCCCGGCCGCGCCCGGCACGCGCCCCGTCCGCCCGGCCGCGCCCCGCACACGCCCCGCACACACCTCGCGGCACCCGGCGGCACCCGCCGCGCCCCGCACACGCCCCGCACACGCCCCGCGGCACCCGGCCTGTCGGCCGCGCCTGGCACCATCGACGGATGACCGACAGCCCGACCCGCACCGCCGCCCTCGCCGCCCTGCGCCGGCTCGTCGGGCGCGACGACGCCGTGTTCCACGACGGGCAGTTCGAGGCGATCAGCGCCCTCGTCGACGAACGGCGGCGCGCACTCGTCGTGCAGCGCACCGGCTGGGG
This sequence comes from Galbitalea sp. SE-J8, assembly GCF_030345695.1. Lineage (GTDB taxonomy): Bacteria > Actinomycetota > Actinomycetes > Actinomycetales > Microbacteriaceae > JAUASV01. The sequence goes on from NZ_JAUASV010000008.1 coordinate 18,781, forward strand.
AAAGTCGGCGGTGTACTTCGTCTCCACGCTGCTGCTGCGCTCGCGCGGGGCGGGCCCGACGCTGCTCGTCTCGCCGCTGCTCGCCCTCATGCGCGACCAGGTCGCCGCCGCGGAACGCGCGGGCGTGCGCGCAGCGTCGATGGACTCGAGCAACCAGCACGAGTGGTCCTCTGTGCAGGAGCGGCTCGCCGCCGACGAGATCGACGTGCTGCTCGTCTCGCCGGAGCGGCTCAACAATCCGGCGTTCCGCGATGAGCAGCTTCCCGAGCTCATCGCCCGCACCGGGCTCGTCGTCATCGACGAGGCGCACTGCATCAGCGACTGGGGGCACGACTTCCGTCCCGACTACCGGCGGCTGCGCGACCTCGTGGCCGGGCTGCCGGCATCCGTTCCCGTGCTCGCGACGACGGCGACCGCGAACGAGCGCGTCGTCGCGGATGTCGTGGAGCAGCTCGACGGCGCGGCCGTCCGGCCGGGTACGGGCGTGCTCACCATCCGCGGTCCCCTCGCGCGCGCGTCACTGCGGCTCGGCGTGCTGCGGCTGCCCGACCAGACGACGCGGCTCGGCTGGCTGATCGAGCACCTGACCGAGCTGGCGGGCAGCGGCATCGTCTACGCGCTCACCGTCTCGGCCGCGGAGGACACCGCGCGGATGCTGCGCGAGGCCGGCCACGCCGTGCTCGCCTACACGGGCCAGACCGACACGGCCGAGCGCGAGGCGATGGAGGGCATGCTGAAGCGCAACGAGGTGAAGGCGCTCGTCGCCACGAGCGCGCTCGGCATGGGCTTCGACAAGCCCGACCTCGGCTTCGTGCTTCACCTCGGCGCGCCGAGCTCGCCCGTCGCCTACTACCAGCAGGTCGGACGCGCGGGCCGCGCCACCGCATCCGCCGACGTGCTGCTGCTGCCGGGTCCGGAGGACACCGCGATCTGGGAGTACTTCGCGACCGCCTCGATGCCGACCCGCTCGCGAGCGGATGCCGTGCTGCGGTCGCTTGAGCCCGACACCCCGATCTCGACGCCCGCGCTCGAGGCGCTCGTCGACGTCAAGCGCAGCCGCCTCGAGCTGCTGCTGAAGGTGCTCGACGTCGACGGTGCGGTGCGGCGGGTGCGCGGCGGTTGGGTGTCGACGGGCGAGCCGTGGGTCTACGACGAGGAGCGCTACGAGCGCATCGCCGCGGCACGCCGCGCCGAGCAGCAGCACATGCTCGACTACGAGGCACTCGGGGCGCCGGGCTGCCGGATGGAGTTCCTGCAGCGCGCCCTCGACGACGAGACCGCGACGCCGTGCGGGCGCTGCGACCTGTGCGCGGGCGTGTGGTTCCCGACGTCGGTGGCGGATGCCGGGCGCGCGTCCGCGGGCGCGGCTCTCGACCGCCCCGGTGTCGCGATCGAGGCCCGCAAGCAGTGGCCGGTCGGGGCCGCCGCGCGCGGCGTGCCGGTCAAGGGGAACATCGCGCCCGGCGAGCGCGCCGAGGAGGGCCGGGCGATCGCCCGGCTCACCGACCTCGGCTTCGGCGGCGCGCTGCGCACGCTGCTCGCGCCGACGGCGCCCGACGCCGACCTGCCCGCACCGTTGCTCGATGCGGCCGTGCAGGTGCTCGCCGCGTGGGGCTGGGCGGAGCGTCCGGTCGGCGTCGTCGCGATGCCGAGCGCCCGGCGCCCGCGACTCGTGGCGTCCCTCGCCGCGGAGCTGGGCCGGGTCGGGCGCCTGCCCGTGCTCGGCAGCCTGACCCGCACGGGCGAGGGGTCGCCCGCGGGGGCGGGAGCGCCGAGCGCTGGCCGCCTGGCCGGCGTGTGGACCGCGTTCGCGGTGGGGTCGGAGCTGGCATCCGCCCTCGCCGAGACCCCCGGCCCCGTGCTGCTCGTCGACGATCTCGCCGACTCGCGCTGGACCCTCACGGTCGCCGCGCGCCTGCTCCGCGAGGCGGGCGCACCCGGGGTGCTCCCCTTCGCGCTCGCCCTCGCGGGCTGACCCCCACGTGCGCCAGTGCTCTCGCTCGCACCCAGCCGCCGGCTGAGAAGGGTGCGCCAGTGCCGGCACGAAGCCTGCACGATCTCCGGCACCTGCACCGTTGCGGGAGGTTAAGACGCGCTGCAGTCGCTGCCGGTGACGTCAGCCCCCGTAGACGGTGAAGGTGCCGATGACCGTGGTGCCATCGGATTCGTAGACATCGACCGTGTGGTTGACCTTGGCGCCGCCGTTCTCCCATTTGACGGCTTCTTCGGGTGAGGTGATGTTCGACCCGTCGGCCTCGGCGAGTTCCGTTTTGAGCACGTACCCGGTCTTGCCGTTGTCCGCGACTACCCCGATCAAGTCGGGCTCGGTGTCCGGCGAGTTCGCGTCCGCCGCGGAACCGTAGCTCTGCCCGTTCGCGTTCACGGCATACTGCGGGTTGGGCATGGGCGAGGTATCGACGCCGGGGGCGGCCGACACGCCCGCGGGGGCGAGCAGCGTCGGGCCCACTGTGGCGAAGGCGCCGGCGGCGCCGGCGATCACGAGGACTCCGACCCCGGCGATCGCGATGCCGACGCGGGTGCTCGCGGTTCTGGTTCCAGCCATGGTGCGCTCCTTCACGAGGTCTGGTTTGGACTGCTGAACGTGTAGTTGGCGGAGTAGGCAGTGCCGGTCCAGCCGTATGTCACTCCGTAGCTGTTCCATGTTCCGCCGCCGGAGTGGATGCACGAGCCGGCGGTGAGCAAGGTTGCGGCGCTGCCGTTGTAGTGGGTCGTACCCTCGCAACTCATGTTGGTTGTCGAGCCGTTGATGAACAGTCGACCCCGAGCACCCATGTACCCAGCCGGTGCACTGGCAGAAGGGGTGCGCTGGATGGTGGTTGCGGCCGTCGCCGACCCCGTGGAAGTCACCACGTACGCCTGGGTCTTCCACCCTGAATAGGCGGTCGTGAAGTAGCCGTATGCACTGTAGGCAGTGCCCGCGAACGCTGCAGTAGCGCCGTACCCCGCGGAGAATCCCATCAACACCAGGCCGAGAAGCGCACCGAGAACTAGTCCAGGTCGCCGCTCGTACTGACGAATCGAAGTGGCTCCATCCATTGCAAACCCCCGTTGTATTGATGCGGCAGAGCAAGAACTGAGAGCCCGGACACAGCCTCCGGTTCGCTGCGATCAGTGTAGAGCCCAGCGAGATCTATGTCAATGGGTATTGCTCGTGAACGCCCCGCCGACGGCGCCGACGTGACGCTCGCGTCAACACCGACGCCTACGCCCCCGCGAAGGTCGTCGCCGGGTACGACGACGGGTGGGATTCTCGAGACGCGACCTCGCTGCGCTCGGGCGCTTCTCGACCGGCGGCGCACCGCACGCTACTCCGCGACGGGCTCCGCGTCGACGCGCACGGCGCCGAAGATCGCGACGAGCAGTGCCGCGACCCACTCGATGAGGTCGGCATCCGCGTACGACTTGCCGCCCGCCGACGGCAGCGGGATGGTCGTCGCGTGCGCGGCGGTGATGTAGCGCGCCCCCGGATACATGCGGGTGAGGCGCAGCTGCATCGAGTCGGGCAGGTCCACACCCGCGACGCGCAGGTTCGAGCCCATCGTGACGACCTCCGAGAGCCCCGCCTTCACGGCCATCCGGCGCAGCCGCGACACGGCGATGAGGTTCTGCACGTCGATCGGCGGCTCGCCGTAGCGGTCCGTGAGCTCCTCGAGCACGGAGTCGATGGCATCCGGCTTCGACAGCGGGGCGGATGCCGCCGACAGCTTCTGGTAGGCCTCGAGCCGCAGGCGCTCGCTCTCGACGTACTCCTCGGGGATACGCGCGTCGACCGGCAGCTCGAGCCGCAGCTCGGTCTGCCCCTCTGCGACGTCGCCGCGGAACACGTCGACCGCCTCGCCGATCATGCGCAGGTAGAGGTCGAACCCGACGCCCGCGATGTGGCCGGACTGCTCGCCGCCGAGCAGGTTGCCCGCGCCGCGGATCTCGAGGTCCTTGAGCGCGATCTGCATGCCCGCGCCCAGCTCGTTGTTCGCGGCGATCGTCGAGAGCCGGTCGTGCGCCGTCTCGGACAGCGGCTTGTCGGGGTCGTAGAGGAAGTACGCGTAGGCGCGCTCCCGGCCGCGGCCGACCCGCCCGCGCAGCTGGTGCAGCTGCGACAGGCCGTACTTGTCCGCCCGGTCGATGATCATCGTGTTCGCGTTGGCGATGTCGAGGCCCGTCTCGATGATCGTCGTCGAGACGAGCACGTCGAAGCGGCGCTCCCAGAAGTCGACCATGATCTGCTCGAGCGCCGCCTCCCCCATCTGCCCGTGCGCGACGGCGACCCGCGCTTCGGGCACGAGCTCGGCGAGCTGCGCGGCGACCCGCGTGATGCTCGACACCCGGTTGTGCACGTAGAACACCTGGCCCTCGCGCAGCAGCTCACGACGGATGGCGGCCGCGACCTGGCGATCGCTGTGCGGCCCGACGAAGCTGAGCACCGGATGCCGGTCCTCCGGCGGCGTCGCGAGCGTCGACATCTCGCGGATGCCGGTGACCGCCATCTCGAGCGTGCGCGGGATGGGCGTGGCCGTCATCGCGAGGATGTCGACGTTCGTCTTGAGCTTCTTCAGCGCATCCTTGTGCTCGACGCCGAAGCGCTGCTCCTCGTCGATGATGACGAGTCCGAGGTCCTTGAACGCGACGTTCGACGACAGCAGCCGGTGCGTGCCGATCACGAGGTCCACGGTGCCGTCGGTCAGGCCGTCGAGCACCTCCTTCGCCTCCCGGTCGGTCTGGAACCGGCTGAGCGCCCGCAGGTGCACGGGGAAGCCCGCCATCCGCTCGGTGAAGGTCTCCAGGTGCTGGCGCACGAGCAGCGTCGTCGGCACGATCATCGCGACCTGCTTGCCGCCCTGGATCGCCTTGAACGCGGCCCGCACCGCGACCTCGGTCTTGCCGAAGCCGACGTCGCCGGAGAGCAGGCGGTCCATCGGGATGGGCCGCTCCATGTCGGCCTTGACCTCGTCGATGGTCTGCAGCTGGTCGGGCGTCTCGGCGAACGGGAACGCCTCCTCGAGCTCGCGCTGCCAGGGCGTGTCGGGGCCGAACGCGTGTCCGGGCGCGGCCATGCGCGCGCTGTAGAGCTTCACGAGCTCGACGGCGATGTCGCGCACCGCCTTGCGCGCCCGGCCCTTCGCGGCCGACCAGTCGCTGCCGCCCATCTTGGACAGCGCCGGCGCCTCGCCGCCGACGTAGCGGCTGAGCTGGTCGAGCTGATCCGTGGGCACGAAGAGCTTGTCGTTCGGGTAGCCGCGCTTCGACGGCGCGTACTCGAGCACGAGGAACTCGCGCGTCACCGTGCCTCCGCCGGCTGAGGCCCTTCCTCCGCCGGCTGAGGCTCTCGAAGCCCGGCCCCCGGATGAGACCTCCCGCTGCACGAGCTCGACGAACCGCGCGATGCCGTGCGTCTCGTGCACGACGTAGTCGCCGGCCGTGAGCTGCAGCGGATCGACGACGTTCCGGCGACGGCTCGCGAGCTTGCGCGGGCGACGGGCGTCGTAGCCGACACTGCGGCCGTACAGGTCGCTGTCGCTGAGCAGGGCGAGCGCGGCATCCGCCTGCTCGAAGCCCGCCTCGACGCTCGCGCGGGCGATCAGCGCCACCCCGGGCTCGGGCACGACCGGCTCGTCGTCGGGCACGACGCGCGCCGCGAGGCCGCGCTCGGCGAGCACCTGCTCCGTGCGCTCGACCAGACCGTGGCCCTGCGCCGCGATGACGACGGACCAGCCGGCGGCGAGCCGCTCGGCGACGTGGTCGAGCGCGCCGTCGGCCCGACCGGCGAAGCTCGGCACGGCATCCGCGTCGATGCGCACGTACTCGCCGGCCTCCTCGGGCAGCAGACCGGCGTCGAAGGGGCTCATCGTCCACCAGGTGCGGTCGCCGGCGCTCTCGCGCAGCGACGGGAGGGTCACGAACTCCCCGGTGGACAGGCTCGCCCTGAGCCCCGTCGACAGGCTCGCCGTGAGTCCCGTCGACAGGTCGATCGGGGCCTCGGCGCCCGCGGTCGCGGCGTTCCAGGCCGCGGACAGGAACTCGCGATTCGTCTCGGCGAGGCTCGCGGCCCGCGTCGCGACGCGCTCGGGGGCGAGCACGGCGATCGCGGCATCCCGCGGCAGGTAGCTCGTGACGGGCACGAGCCGGTCGACGAGCGCGGGCGCGAGGGACTCCATGCCCTCGACCGGGATGCCCTCGGCGATCTTCTCGAGCATCTGGCCGAGGCTCGGGAACTCGTGGCGCATCTCGCTCGCGCGCTGGCGCACGGCCGGCGTGAGCAGCAGCTCCCGGCTCGGCAGCAGCTCGGCGCGGTCGATCGGCTCGGGCAGCGAGCGCTGATCGGAGATCGAGAACGGACGCACCTGCTCGAGCTCGTCGCCGAAGAACTCGAGACGCAGCGGGTGGTCGTCGGTCGGCGCGAACACGTCGACGATGCCGCCGCGCACCGCGAACTCGCCGCGACGCGTCACCATGTCGACGCGCGCGTAGGCGAGGTCGACGAGGCGCTCGACGAGCTGCGGGATGCTGTACCCGCGTCCGCCCGCGACCAGGTCGATCGGCTCGACGTCGGCGAGATGGTCGGCGATCGGCTGCAGCGCCGCGCGCACGCTCGCGACGACGACGACGTGGCCCTTCGCGGCATCCGTGCTCGCCTGCCACAGCGCGAGCTCGCGCAGGGTGCGGATGCGGGTGCCCACGGTCTCGGCGCTCGGGCTCAGCCGCTCGTGCGGCAGCGTCTCCCACGCGGGGAACGGGAGCACGCGCGCCTCTGGCAGGAACGCGGGGATCGCGGCCTGCACCGCCTCGGAGTCGCGGCCGGTCGCGACGACGACGAGCAGCGCGGTCGGTCGTTCGCGGCGCTCGACGAGCGCGGCGAGCAGCGGCACGCGCAGGCCGTCGACGACGGAGAAGTCGGCGTCGCGGTCGGAGCGGGCGAGCGCATCCGCGATCGACGCGGCCCCCGGCGCGCCCGCACCCGCTATCGACACGGACTCCGGCGCGCCCGCACCCGCGATCGACACAGACTCCGGGGCGCGCGCACCCGCTATCGACACGGACTCCGGGGCGCGCGCGAGCCCGGCGATCAACCCCTGGAGTACCACTCGCTCGATTCTACGGTGCCCCTCCGACGCCCCGCCCGCGCCCGCGCCCGTGCCCGCGCCCGTGCCCAGCCACCCCGGTGTGAGGACGATCTGGGCGTGTGAGGTCGGCGCAAACCGTCCTCACACGCGCAGATCGTCCTCACACGGGGTCAGGGCGCCGCGCGCGGGCCAGGCGTCGCTCACACGCGGGTCAGGGCGTCGCGGAAGGTCGAGTAGCGCGGCTTCCAGCGCAGACCCCGTCGCGCGCGCACGTTCGACACGCGCATCGACGTGTGCGCGATGAGGTCGGCGGCGAACGGCGCGGCGCGGTCGAGCAGCCACGGCGCGAGCGTTCGCGGCGGGCGTGCCCCGAGCGCCGCGGCGCGCGCCGCGTGCAGTTCGCGCCACGAGACCGCCTCGTCGTCGACGATGTTGAACACCCCGGGACTCTTGCGTCCCACCGCGACGACCGTGGCATCCGCGGCGTCCTCGATGTGCACGAACGGCAGGGTGCCGTCCGCGTCGCGCGCGACGACCGGGATGGGGTCGTCGGCCGCATAGAACAGCCCGAAGCGCAGGGTCACCCCGCCGAACGCGGCGACCTGCTGCTCGAGCGAGAGCAGCGCCCGCTGCACCGCGCGCTCGCGCTCCTCCGCGGCGTCGCCGAACGGCGCATCCTCGGTGAGGAGCGCGTCACCGTGGTCGCGGAAGCCGTACCCGTAGACGACGGATGCCGCGACGAACCGCTTCGCCCCCATGGCCCGGGCGGCGGCGATGAGCGTCGAGGTGCCCTCGCTCCGAAGCCGGTTGGTCTCGGTCATCTGGCGGGGACGCCGCGGCGGCCGACGCAGATCGGTGACGTGGTGCACGACCGCATCGCAGCCGAGGCCGGCCGCGCGCGTCACGAAGTCCGAGCGGTTCAGCACGTCGCCGACGAACTCCTCAGCGCCCGTGCCGGCCAGGCCGCCCGGATGCCGCGTCGTGCCGACCACCCCGTGTCCCGCTGCGATCAGGCGAGGGATGACGAGGCGCCCGATCCTGCCGGACGCACCGGCGAGGAGCACGCGCATGCGTCCAGGGTGCCAGCCTTGGGCCGCCCCCCGTTCGAGGCGCGCGGGGCAGAGCGGCCACAACGGATCTCACGGATCACCGCGGGTTCAACAACACGCCGCCTGGCTGGCGAGGGCACTTCCCGACGGATCTCCGTGAAATCCGTTCCAGGCGACGCGCGGGGGCGGGGGCGGGGCGGCGGGGCGGCTAGCGCGCGGTGTGGAAGCGCAGCTGCGCCGCCTCGAGGCCCTCGCGCGCGACGAGCTCGACCGCATCCGCCGCGTCGACGAGCAAGTTCGGCAGCGAGCGCTTCTCCTCGCCCGAGAAGTCGCGCAGCACGAAGTCGGCGGCGTCCATCCGTCCGGGCGGGCGGCCGATGCCGACCCGCACCCGCACGAACTCGGGCGTGCCCGCGGCCGAGGCGATGTCGCGGATGCCGTTGTGGCCGCCGTGCCCGCCCCCGCGCTTGAGCTTCACGGTGTCGAACGGGATGTCGAGCTCGTCGTGCACGACGACGAGGTGGTCGGGCGCGATTCTGTAGAACCTCAGCAGCGCACCGGTCGGGCCGCCCGACAGGTTCATGTAGCTGTTGGGCTTCGCGAGCACGTAGCGCGGGCCGCCGGGCGCCGTGCGTCCCTCGGCGACCCGCGCGTTCGTCTTGTGCGTCTTGAACGTCATCCGCCCGCGGTCGGCGAGCTCGTCGAGCACCATCTGCCCGACGTTGTGACGGTTGCCGGCGTAGCCGGGCCCGGGGTTGCCGAGCCCGACGACGAGCCAGGGCGACTCGTCGGCCATGCGGATCGGGACTGCTTACTCGGCGGCGGCGGCTGCGGCGTCCGCGGAGGGAGCCTCGGCCGACTCGTCGTCCGCACCGGCGGCGGCGGCGGGCACCGAGACGGCGACGACCACGGCATCCGCCTCGGAGATCAGCGTGGCGCCGGTCGGCAGCTCGATCGCGGAGGCGATGACGTGCGCGCCCTCCTCGAGGCCCTCGACACTCACGACGACGCTCTCGGGGATGTGGGTGGCCTCGACCTCGAGCGACAGCGTCTTCGTGTCGAGCGCGACGATCGTGCCGGGCGCCGACTCGCCCTCGACGTGCACGGGCACCTCGACGGTGACCTTCTCGCCCGCGATCACGATGAGCAGGTCGATGTGCTCGATGATCTGGCGCACCGGGTCCTTCTGCACGTCCTTGACGAGCGCGAGCTGGCGCTTGCCCTCGATGTCGAGCTCGAGCACCTGGTTCGCCTTGCGCAGCACGAGTGCGGTCTCGTGGCCGGGCAGGGTGATGTGCTGGGGCTGGGTGCCGTGGCCGTAGAGCACGGCCGGAATCTTGTCGGCGGCGCGGATCTTGCGCGCGGCGCCCTTGCCGAACTGCGTGCGCAGCTCGCTGACGAGGTGGGTGTCGACGTCCTTGGCCATGACGGTGTGTCTCCTTCGATGCGGGGCGCTCGGGCCCCAGGTCTGTGCGGGATCGTCCGGCGCGACGCGCGCGTGAGCATCCGTTGGGGAGCGTCACCGCGTCGATCACGGATGCGATGCGCATCCCTCGCCGAAGTCCGAGGGTCGAGTCTACACGGCGCCCGCGCGCGCGGCGACCGATCCCGCACCTGATCCCGCATCGGAACGGATGCCGCGTAAACGGATGTCGCCGACCGTCACGAGAACGACCGTCACGAGAAACAGCCCGCGCGCCCGGCGACCGATCCCGCACCTGTTCCCGCACCTGCTCCGGCGTCGAACGAACGGATGCGGCGACGGTACCGTGGTACCCGTGCCCGGCATCCTGCACGACCGCGTGCTCGACGATCTCGGGTCGCGCATCGTGCTGGGCCTGCTGCCTGCCGGCTCGGTCGTGGTCGCCGAGTCGCTCGCCGGCCAGTACGGCGTCTCGATGTCGGTGGTGCGCGGCGCGCTCGGGGTGCTGCAGTCGCTCGGGCTCGTGACGGCGACGCGGCGGGTCGGCATCCGCGTGCAGGCGAGCGCGCGCTGGGCGGTGCTCGACCGCCGGGTGATCGGCTGGCGGCTCGCGGCCGCTTCGACGCGCGGCGCGCAGTTCCGTTCGCTCACCGAGCTGCGCTCGGCGATCGAGCCGGCCGCCGCGGAGCTCGCCGCGCGCTTCGCGACGCCGGAGACGGGGCGCCGCCTGCACGAGCTCTCGATCGAGCTGGAGCGCGAGGGACGCGAGGGCGACCTGCACGCGTTCATGGCGCTCGACATCCGGTTCCACGCGCTCGTGCTCGAGGCGAGCGGCAACGAGCTGTTCGCGGCGCTCGCCGACGACGTCGCCGAGGTGCTGCGCGAGCGCACGCTGCAGGGCCTCATGCCGCGCCGGCCGCACGAGGAGGCGCTGCGGCTGCACCGCGAGACCGCGGACGCGATCGAACGGCGCGATCCGGATGCCGCGCGCGCGGCCATGGACCGGATCATGCGCCGCACCGCGGCCGAGGTCGAACAGGTCTGGCGGGAGGCGCCGCGCGCCGGCTCGTGACGGGGGCGCCGCGCTGCGCGCCGGCTCGTGACGGGGGCGCCGCGCTGCGCCCGCCGGGCGCAGCGCGCCGTCAGGAGAACCGGATGAGCACCTTGCCGCTGCGGGCGGCGTCGCGCGCCGTCTCGAAGGCCTCGATCGCGTCGTCGAGGGCGAACTCGTGGGTGACGATGCCGTCGACGCGCAGCGAACCGTCGGCGAGCGCCGCGAGCACGTCGTCGATCTCGTCGACGAACCGGAACGATCCGACGAGGTCGAGCTCGCGCGACACGACGAGCGAGAGCAGCGCGGGCTGCTCCCCCGTCGGCTGCAGTCCGACCATGACGACACGACCGCCGCGGGTCGTGGCGCGCAGTGCGGACTGCAGTCCGCGCGGCGACCCGGATGACTCGACCACGACATCCGCGTCGATGCGGGCGATCGCGTCGGCATCCGTCGCGGGCACCGTGCCCGTCGCGCCGAGCGCGCGTGCCCGCTCGAGCGCCGGCTCGACGAGGTCGCTCACGATGACCTCGCTGGCCCCGGCCCGCACGAGCACGGCGACCACGAGCAGCCCGATCGGCCCCGCGCCGACGACGAGAACGCGGCGGCCGCGCACGTCGCCCGCGCGCGCCACGGCGTGCCACGCGACCGCGGCCGGCTCGGCGAGCGCCGCGTCGCGCAGGGTCAGTCCGGCGGGCAGCGGGCGTAGCATCCGGGCGGGCAGCGCGGCGCGCTCGACGAACGCCCCGGCCGTGTGCGGCATCCGGGCCGCGGAGCCGAGGTACGTGCCGCCGGGCGAGAGGTTCGGCCGGTCGGCCGGGTAGCGCTCGCCGGTCGCGTGCGGCGTCGCGGGGTGCACGGCGACGAGCGTGCCGGCCGCGGGCCCGCTGCCGTCCGCCGCGGCGACCTCGACGGTGCCGACTACCTCGTGGCCGAGCAGCAGCGGCTCGCGGAGCACCGACTCGCCGGCGGCGCCGTGCTGCCAGTAGTGCAGGTCGGATCCGCACACGCCGCCGTAGGCGATGCGCACGACGGCCTCGTCGGGCGCGGGCGCCGGGTCGAGCAGTTCGTCGAGCCGCACGTCGTGCGCGGCGTGGGCGACGATGCCGCGCGCGCTCACACGACCACCGTCATTCCACCGTCGACGAACAGCACCTGGCCGTTCACGAAGTCGGATGCGGGAGACGCGAAGAACACCACGGGTCCGACGATATCCTCGACCCTCCCCCAGCGGTGCGTGGGCGTGCGGCCGAGGATCCAGTCGTTGAACCGCGGGTCGTCGACGAGCGCCTGGGTCATCTCGGTGTGGATGTAGCCGGGCGCGACGCCGTTGATCTGCACGTTCGACGCCGCCCACTCGGCGGTCATCGCGCGGGTGAGGTTGCGCAGGCCGCCCTTCGCGGCGGTGTAGGCGCCGATCGTCGGCCGGGCCAGGTCGGTCTGCACGGAGCAGATGTTGACGATCTTGCCGGAGCCGCGGGCGATCATCCCGCGGGCGACGCTGCGTCCGACGAGGAACGCGCTCGTCAGGTCGGTGCGCACGACGCGATCCCAGTCGGCGAGCGCGAGGTCGACGAGGAGCACGCGGTGCTGCACGCCCGCGTTGTTGACGAGCACGTCGATGCCGCCGGTCTCGGCCTCGATCCCGGCGATCGCGCGGTCGACGCTCTCCTCGTCGGTGACGTCGAACGCCGCCGCGAGCACGCCGCCGCCGAACTCGTCCGCGAGCGCGGAGCGCGCGGCTTCCAGCCGATCGGGGTCGAGGCCGTTGAGCACGACGGTCGCGCCCGCCTGCCGCAGTCCGCGGGCGATCGCGGCGCCGATGCCGCGGCTCGAGCCGGTGACGAGTGCGACCCGCCCGTCGAGCGCGCTCATCGGGCACCCGCCAGGGCGAGCGCGGCCACGCCGTCGAGGATCTCGTCGACGACGCGGTCCGTTGAGCCGGTGGTGTCGACGCGGAAGCCGACCTCGTCGGGCTCGAGGGGCTCGAGCGCCGCCACCTGGGAGGCGAGCAGGCTCGCGGGCATGTAGGCGTGCTCGCGCGCGGCGACGCGCGTGTCGATCAGGGCGGGCGCGCCGTCGAGGTGCACGAAGCAGGTCGCGGGCGCCGCGGCACGGATGCCGTCGCGGTAGCGCCTGCGGAGCGCGGAGCACGCGACGACGACACCGGAGCCGCCGGCCTCGGCGAGCACGGCGCCGACGCTCGCGAGCCAGGGCGCGCGGTCCGCGTCGCCGAGCGGGACGCCGGCCCGCATCTTCTCGCGGTTGGCCGCGGGGTGCAGGTCGTCGCCGTCGACGAAGGCGAGCCCGGTGCGGGCGGCGAGCGCGACGCCGGTCGTGCTCTTGCCGCTGCCGGAGACGCCCATCAGCACGAGCGGCCCCAGCACGAGCGGCCCCGGCTCGCGGGGCGGAACGGGAAGGGTGGTCATCGGTCATCTCCTGCCGTGTCGGCGACTGCCGTGTCTGTGACTGCCGTGTCGGTGAATCGAATCTCGTGCTCGAGCGCGCCGATCCCGTCGATCTCGATCCGGATGCGCGCGTCGCGATCGACGGTAGCCCCGGTCCCCGGCGCCCCGGTGAGCACGAGGTCGCCCGGCCCGAGGTCGACGTACCGGGACAGGTAGGCGACGGTCTCCGCCACGCCGTACGCGAGGTCGGCGGTGGTCCCGGACGCGCGCAGCTCCCCGTCGACGTAGGTGCGGATGCCGAGCGCGGCCGGGTCGAGGTCCGTCTCGATCCACGGGCCGACGGGCGTCGCCGAGCCCTTCGCCTGCACGAGGTGGTCGTCGAGCGCGAACTGCGCGGGCCGGGTGACGTCGTCGGCGATGGTGTAGCCGAGCACGACCTCGGCCACCCGGTCGACGGGCACGTCGCGAGCGGGCGCGCCGATCACGACCGTGAGCTCGCCCTCGACGACGATCGGGCCGTGGGCGCGGCCGGCCGCAACCCGCGCGCCCGGCCCGACGACGCCCCGGGCCGGGCGCAGGAAGCCCTGCGCCGGCACGAGGCGATTGTCCGCACCGTCGTTGTGCGACATCCCGAACACGACGAGCGGCTCGACGGGGGCGAGCAGCTCGGGCTCGCCGCCGTCGGTGCCGTCGTCGACGGGCCGGGTGGCGCCGATCGTCGCGGTCTCCCGCCAGAGCCCGTCGACCTGCACGGCCGGGAACGCGCGGGAGCCGCGGACGATGCGGGCGAGGCGCATCAGCGCGCGATCCCCGTGGCGTGGCCGACGATCGCGTGCGGGCGGGTCTGCACGTCGATGTCGCTGTCGTGCACGGCGTCGCGCAGCAGCGTGAGGTCGCGGGCCCGGGTCTCGGGGGTCAGGAACGTGGCGATGAGCGTGATCGTGCCGAGCACGATCACGTAGCACGCGAGCGGCACCCAGGAGTTGGCGAACGCGCCGAGCAGCAGAGAGCCGATGAACGGCGCGATGCCGCCGGCCACGACCGCGCTGAACTCCCGGGACACCGCGACGCCGATGTAGCGGTGCGTGTTGCCGAACAGCTCGGGCAGCGCGGCGCACTGCGCGCCGAGCATGATGTTGACGCTCAGGCTGTAGGCGAGGGCGAGCACCACGACGGAGAGCACGGGGTTGCCCTGCGAGAGCAGCCACCACGACGGCACGGCGAGCACGAGCTGCACGATCGCGCCGACCCGGTAGACGGGCATCCGGCCGAACCGGTCGGAGACGCGGCCGGCGAGCGGGATGATGAGCACGCCGATGAGGGCGCCGAGCGCGATCGCGAGCGGGCCGACCCAGGCGGGCACGCCGACGACCGCGGAGATGAACCCGACGGCGAGGGTCTGGTAGATCGCGCTGCCGCCGTTCTCGGCGAGGCGCAGTCCGATGCCGCGCACGATGGTCGGGAACGACGACCGGAACACGCGCCGGAACGGGTTGCTCTCGACCTGCTCCTGCGCCTCGAGCGTGATGAACGTCGGGCTCTCGCGCAGGCGCAGCCGGATGAAGATGGCGACCGCGATGAGCAGCAGCGAGCCGAGGAACGGCACGCGCCAGAGCCACCCGGTGACGATGTCGTGGTCGACGAGGCCGAGGAGGAAGAACACGAACGAGGCGAGCACGGTGCCGATCATGATGCCGACGAAGGGCAGCGCGGCGTAGAAGCCGCGGCGGCGCACGGGCGCGTACTCGGCCATCAGGGTCGTCGCACCGGCCTGCTCGGCGCCGGCGCCGAAGCCCTGCAGCACGCGCAGCAGCACGAGCAGGATGGGGGCGGCGACGCCGACCTGCTCGCCGGTCGGCAGCACGCCGATCAGGGTGCTCGCGCTGCCCATCAGCCCGATCGTGATGATGAGCACGCGCTTGCGGCCGAGCTTGTCGCCGATGGTGCCGAAGAACAGGCCGCCGAGCGGACGGGCGAAGAAGCCGACCGCGTAGGTCGCGAACCCGGCCGCGACCGCGGCTCCGGCACCGAGCGCCGGGAAGAACAGCGGGCCGAAGATGAGCGCCGAGGCGAGGCCGTAGAGCGCGAAGTCGTAGTACTCCAGCGCGCTGCCGACGCTCGATGCGAGCGTGGCGCGGCGGAGGTTGCGCACGTACTCGGGGTCGTCCGAGCCGCGCAGGTCGATGGGCGCCGTGTGCGTCATCTGGTCTATCTCCTTCGATAGGGCGACGCACCGTCCGCGCCGCGTTGCCCGACGCTAACACGGTTCTGAACCGGGTTCAACCCAGTGAACAAGAAAACGGATGACTCCCCCGCCCGTCGGTCACCCCGCGTCCGGCGCACCCCACCTCGGCACCAGCGGGTTCGTCATGAGCGCGACGAGCTCGTGCAGCTCGCGCACCACGGCGGACCGGCGTGCGGCGTCGACGGTCGCCGTGAGCATCGAGACGCCCACGGCGAGGGCGGGCGCCGACGACGACCGCGGCGGGATGGCGACGGCGATGCCCGTGACCCCCGGGTGCACCTCCTCGTCGTCGACCGCGTATCCGCGCCCCCGCACGCCCGCGAGCTTCTCCAGCAGCGCCTCCGGGGTGCGCACGCTGCGGGGAGTGCGCTGCGGCAGGGTCGCCGGATCCTGGAATCGGCGGGCCACCTCATCCGGGTCGAGGTCGGCGAGCAGGGCGTTGCCGAGCGCCGTCGGGGCGGCGGGGAACCGGTCGCCGATGTCGGCCATCAGGCGCATCGGTGCGCGGCCGGTCGCGCGCGCCAGGTAGACCACCTCGGCGCCGTCGAGCATCGCGAGCTGCACCACCTCGTGCGACAGGTGCGGCGCGTGGCGGCAGTAGCGGTAGAACTCGCCGAGCTCGTCCACGGTGCGCACGTACGCGCCGCCGAGCTCGACGAGCCGGTGGCCGAGCGTGTAGCCGGCGTCGCCGCGACGGATGAGCCCGCCGCTCTCGAGCACGACGCACAGGTTCAGCGTCGACGACTTGGCCGCGCCGATCGCGCGCGCGAGCTCGCTGAGCGGCAGCGGCATGCCCTCGGCCTGCTGCAGCACGTCGAGGATGCGCAGCGCGCGGGTCAGCGCCGGCGCGGGGTCCTTCTCCGGCAGGTCGCTCAATAGAACTCCACCGTGTCGACCCGGTTGCGCAGCTGGCGGCCGTCGAGGAACCGGGTGGCGTTGTCGGCGAACAGCTCGGCGATGCGACGCTCCTCGGCCGCGTCGAGCGCGGCGGTGTGCGGGCTCACGAGCACGTTCGGCAGGTCCCAGAGCGGGCTGGATGCGGCGAGCGGCTCGGCGGCGAACACGTCGAGCGCCGCGTATCCGACCCGACCGTCGCGCAGCGCTTCGATTAGGGCCTCCTCGTCGAAGACCGTGCCGCGACCGACGTTGACGACCGTGACGCCCGGGCGCACCGCGGCCCAGACCTCGGCCGAGAACAGCTTCTCGGTGAGCGCCGTGCCCGGCAGCGTCGACACGATGGCGTCGACGTCGCGCACGGCATCGACGAGGTCGTCCGGGTGCACGATGCGGTCGACGCCGGGCACCTCGCGCTCGCTCCGCGCGACGCCGATCACCCGGGCGCCGAAGGCGGACAGCAGCGCGGCGACGCGCGCCCCGATGCCGCCGAGCCCCGCGACGAGCACGGTCTGCTCGGCGAGCTGGCCGAGCACCCGGCGGTCCGCGGGCCACTCGTGCTCGCGCTGCTGGTGCTGCAGCAGCGGCAGCTGCTTGGCTCCGGCGAGCACGCCGAACACGGCGAACTCGGCGAGCGGGCCGCCGTGCACGCCGGCCGAGGTCGTGAACGCCACGCGGTCGAGGTCGGCGCGGGAGAGCTTCGCGGCGGCGACCTGCCCGCCGCCGCCCGCGGCCATGATGTGCACCCAGCGCAGGCCGGGGTTGGCGGCGACGGTGCGCGCGAGGGCCGCGGGATCGACATCCGGGATGCCGTAGAGCGCGTCGGCGGAGTCGAGGAGCTGCTCGAAGCGCGCCTGCTGCTCGGGTGCGCGCCGGAACGCCGGGTCGCCCGCGAAGTCGGCCGGGAATCGCATGGGCGGCAGCAGGGACGCGTCTCCGACGAACCGCACGCGGGGTTCGTGTGCGACGATGAGCTGCTGCAGCTCGGTCGGCAACGGCGTCGCGATCGCGACGACGAGCTCCTGGGACTCGGGCATGGTCCACCTCTCTCGAACGGCGGCGCAGCACGGGCGCCGAGGTGCCATCGTAACGCCTTTCTGAACGCCGTTCACCCCATTGAACAAAACCGGGGTAGGGTGACGGCATGACCATCGATCCCAACGGCGGGGTGGAGCGCCCGCGCGTCGGCGTCATCGGCCTCGGCGCGATGGGTCGGCCCATGGCCCACGCGCTGCTGCGCTCGTTCGGCGCGCTCTCGGTCACCGCGCGCCGCCCGAGCGCCGCGGACGACCTCGTCGAGGCCGGCGCCGACTGGCGCGACAGCCCCGCCGACCTCGCGGCGGCGAGCGACGTCGTGCTGCTCATGCTCCCCGACCTGCCGCAGGTGCGCGCGGTGCTCGACGGCGACGACGGCATCCTGGCCTCGACCGGCGCGCATCCGCTGCTGCTCGTGATCGGCTCGACGAGCGACCCCGACGGGGTGCGCGCCCTCGCGCGCGAGACGGACGAGCGCACGGCCGGGCGCATCCGTCTCATCGACGCGCCGGTGTCGGGCGGCGAGGAGGGCGCGCGGGACGCGAGCCTCGCCGTGTTCGTCGGAGGCGCGGATGACGACGTCGAGCGCGCCTGGCCTGTGCTGCGCGCCGTCGGGCACCCCGAGCACCTCGGCCCGCTCGGCGCCGGACAGATCGCCAAGGCGTGCAACCAGCTCATCGTCGCGGCCACGATCATGGCCCTCGGCGAGGCGGCCGTGCTCGCCGAGCGCGGCGGCCTCGACGTCGAGACCCTGTTCGCGCTGCTCGGTCGCGGCTACGCGGGCAGCCGCGTGCTCGCCACCCGCGGCGCACGGATGGCCGAGCGCGACTACCGCCCGTCCGGGGCCGCCGTCTACCTGCGCAAGGACCTGCGCATCGCGGAGGCGTCCGCTCGCGAGCGCGGCGTCGACGGGGCGCTGATCTCCGCGCTGCGTGCGCGCGTCGAGCAGCTCGTCGACGACGGGCTCGGCGACGACGACATCGCCGTGGCCCGGCTGTTCGTCGAGCGGCGCTCGGTCGTCGCGCGATCCACTCCCCACCCCCACCCCCCGAAGGAGAAGCACACATGACCCAGCAGGAGACCACGGACGACACTCGCGCCGTCGCCAACATCGGCGTCGTCGGCATGGCCGTGATGGGCTCGAACCTGGCCCGCAACCTCGCGAGCCGCGAGGGCAACACCGTCGCGATCTTCAACCGCTCGTACGAGAAGACGCAGACCGTGCTCGACGAGCACCCCGAGGCCGAGTTCGCGCCGGCGCACGGCTACGAGGAGTTCGCGGCGTCGCTCACGAAGCCGCGCACCGCGATCATCATGGTGCAGGCCGGCCGCGGCACGGATGCCGTGATCGACGAGCTCACGCGGGTGTTCGAGCCCGGCGACATCATCGTCGACGGCGGCAACGCACTGTTCACCGACACCATCCGCCGCGAGAAGGCGGTGCGCGAGACGGGCATCAACTTCGTCGGCGCCGGCATCTCGGGCGGCGAGGAGGGCGCCCTCAAGGGACCGTCGATCATGCCCGGCGGCTCCGCCGAGGCCTGGGAGACGCTCGGCCCGATCCTGAAGAGCATCGCCGCGGTCGCCGAGGGCGAGCCGTGCGTGACCCACGTCGGCACCGACGGCGCCGGCCACTTCGTCAAGATGATCCACAACGGCATCGAGTACGTCGACATGCAGCTGATCGGCGAGGCGTACGACCTCATCCGGCGCGGCACCGGCAAGACGCCGGCCGAGATCGCGGACATCTTCGCCGAGTGGAACCGCGGCGAGCTCGAGTCCTACCTCATCGAGATCACCGCCGAGGTGCTGCGCCAGAGCGACTCCGCTTCCGGTCGTCCGCTCGTCGACGTCATCCTCGACGCGGCCGGGGCCAAGGGCACCGGCGCCTGGACCGTGCAGACCGCGCTCGACCTCGGCATCCCCGTGTCGGGAATCGCGGAGGCGGTGTTCGCGCGCTCGCTGTCGTCGAAGCCTGCGCAGCGCGCCGGGGCCTCCGACCTGCCCGGCCCGTCGGAGCAGGTCTCGGTCGACGACCAGGACGCCTTCGTCGAGGACGTGCGCCGCGCGCTCTACGCCTCGAAGATCATCGCCTACTCGCAGGGCTTCGACGCGATCGTCGCGGGCGCCGAGCAGTACGGCTGGGACATCAAGAAGGGCGACATCGCGAAGATCTGGCGGGGCGGCTGCATCATCCGCGCCCAGTTCCTGAACCGCATCACGGATGCCTACGCCGAGGACCCGGGACTCGTCGCGCTCATCCTCGCGCCCTACTTCCGCGAGGCGATCGAGGGCGCGCAGGACGCCTGGCGCCGCGTCATCGTCCACGCCGTCGAGGCCGGCATCCCGACCCCGGCGTTCTCGTCGTCGCTCGCCTACTACGACGGGCTGCGCGCCGACCGCCTGCCGGCCGCGCTCATCCAGGGCCAGCGCGACTACTTCGGGGCGCACACCTACAAGCGCATCGACAAGCCCGGCACGTTCCACACGCTGTGGTCGGGCGACCGCACGGAGATCGAGGCGACCGACGCCCACTGACGGGATTCGCCCGCCCGGCCTACGGCTGGCACTGAGCGCTCAGTGGACCGCCGGGCACCGTCGTGTCGTTTGCGACGACACGGATGTGGCCCACGGTCTCGAGGGGAACGTGCGGATACGCCTGGAGCACCTGCTCGGGTGTCGAGCCGAGCCCGATCCCGTTCTCGGTCCGATAGCGATCCGTGAAGAAGCTGACGGCGATGACGGCCCCCGATCTCGGGTGATCGGATTGCGTGACCACGGTGAAGTCCGGCGCGGATGCGGCGCGCGCACGCGCTCGGGTCGTAGGCGAGCAGATCGGCGGTCGCGGACTCCGGAACGGCCTGGCCGACCACGATCGGACCGAATCCGTCGACCGAGATGACGGGTGAGCGATCTGCCGGCGGCGGCGAACCGGGCGGGGCCGACGAGGGCGCTGCGCTGCTCGGCGGCGCTACCACTCCGGTGCGTCGCTGCCGAGCGGGCGCGGCCCGCGCTCGAAGCGCAGCGGCTCGCCGCCGACGAGCACGGGCGACGGCAGCAGGCTCGCCGGGCCCCACGGCGTGTGCAGCACGGATGCCGGCGCGAGCCGCGCGAGCGCCCCCGACTCCGGCGGCGAGGCCGGCTCGCCGCGCCCGGCATCCGTGAGCGCGACCGCCGTCCGCGCGAGCGAGAGCCGCGCCCGGCTCCCGCGGCCGGTGCGCGCCCGGCGCGCGAGCCCGACGAGGGCCGCGGCCGCCGCGAGGTACCCGGTGGCGTGGTCGAGCGCCTGCACGGGCAGCGGCGTCGGGCGGTCGCGGCCGAACCAGCGCATCCCCTCCTCGGCAATGCCGCTCGACATCTGCACGAGGCTGTCGAACCCGCGCCGCGTGGCCCACGGCCCGGTGTACCCGTAGGCGTCGAGGCCGACGTCGACGATGCCCGGACGGATCGCGTCGAGATCGCCCAGACCGAGCCGGGCGAGGGCGTCGGCGCGGTAGCCGTGCACGACGATGTCCGCCTCGGCGACGAGTGCGCGCAGCCGGTCGTGGCCGGCGGCCGTGCGCGCGTCGAGGCGGGCGCAGCGCTTGCCGAGCGTCATGTCGGGCTCGAGGGCGGGCTCGTCCCAGCCGGGCGGGTCGACGCGCAGCACGTCCGCGCCGAGCCCGGCGAGGAGGCGCGTGGCGACCGGCCCCGCGATGACGCGCGTGAGGTCGAGCACGCGCGCACTCGCGATCGCCGTCGTCCCGCCGCCCGCGCGGCCCTCGCCCCACGCGACGAGCGGCTCGGCGGCGACCGCCGCGCCCTGCGGATGCCGCGCCCACTCCCCCGCCGTGCGCATCACGGCCGCGCATCCGCCCGCCGCGACCACCGCGGACTCGAGCTCCTCGCCGCGCCACGCCGCGACGGCGGCGACCACCGCATCCGCCTCGGGTGCGACGCCGAGCACGGCGATGGCCGCCGCGCGGTGGTGCGGCGCGTTCGTGTGCAGGCGGATCCAGCCGTCCGCCGAGCGGTAGTCGCCGGCGAGGGCGTCCCACGGCGAGGGAACCGCGGCCGGGTCGTGCGGTCGCACGGCCGCGCCGAACCACGCCGACGCGAGCGCGGAGTCGACGCGCACCTCCGCGCCGCCCGTCACGAGAGCCGCCGCGCGCCCCGCGACGGCGACGGATGCCGCGGCGAGCTCGGACACCGCGAGCGCCGAGTCGAGCGTCGCCGCGCCCTCGATCGCGACGGGCGCCGCCCGCTCGCCGGGCGCGAGCTGCTCCCAGAGCTTGTCGGCGAGTGATCGTGACGGGGCCGTGACCATGCGCACACGATAGGCCCGGGCAGGTTTGCCAGACTGTCGCCGTGGAGGACGAGTACCACCCCGAGCTCGCGGAGTACGAGCCGTTCGAGCCGCACCGCCGCTCGCGCCGCCGCAGCTACCTGCTCCGCGTCGTCGTCATCGTCGCGGTGCTCGCCCTCGTGCTGCCCGGCGTGCTCACGACCTACGGCCTCGCCTCGTCGACGGCCGCGCGCGCGTGCGTCGCGTGGGCGCGGCAGATCGTCGACGAGCAGCACCGCACGGATGCCCGCTGGGAGTGGGCGGGACCGGGCGGCATGGGCTGGCAGTGCTACGCCTACACGGCCGAGGGCGAGCGCTTCGTGCGGTCGCTCGGGCCGATCCCGGTCGCGCCGGAGCTGATCGGCGTGGGCGCGGTCGGCGCCTGAGGCTCGCCCCGCGCCGCCGGCGTCGTCAGACCAGCACGCGCTCGCGCGGCATCCGCACGATCGCGGTCGTGCCGGTGACGCCGTCGGACTGCAGCGTGATCGAGCCGCCCGCCTCCTCCGCGGTCGTGCGCACGATCGACAGGCCGAGGCCCGTGCCGCTCGCGCTCGCGTACGGGTCCACCCGGTAGAACCGGTCGAACACGGTCTCGAGCAGGTGCGGCGGGATGCCCGGGCCGGTGTCGGCGACGCGCACCGTCACCCACGCGTCGTCCTCCTCGAGCTCGACGCTCACCCGGTCGCCCCGGCGCGCGTACTTGAGCGCGTTCGAGACGAGGTTGGCGAGGATCACGGCGTACGAGTCGCCTCGCACGGTCGTGGCCTCGACGTCGCCCCCCGCGATCGAGATCCGCACGCCCCGGGTGTCGGCGTCGTGCAGCACGTCCTCGACGGCCTCCGCGGCGAGGTCGGCGACGGGCCGTGCCGTGTCGCTCGCCTCGAGACGGAGCCCGGATGCGAGCAGCTGGCCGACGAGCATCGCCAGACGACGCGCGTTGCGGCCGATGACCTCCACGTAGCCCCGCGCGGGCTCGCGCAGCCGCTCGTCGGCGAGCTCCTCCGCGTAGCCCTGGATGCTCGTGAGCGGAGTGCGCAGCTCGTGGCTCACCGAGGCGATGAACTCCTCGTGCTTGGCGTTGATCGCGCGCAGCCGGTCGGCGCTGCGCCGCTCCAGCGCGACGAGGTCGTGCAGCGCGCGCTCCTCGCGCCGCCGCTCCGTGACGTCGATGAGCTGCACGGTGACCACGCGCGGCCCCGACGGCACGGCGGCCTCCGCGACGTAGGCCTCGAACTCGTGGCCCGACCCGGCGATCGCGACCGGCACCGGCGAGACGCGGGCGCTGCGGTCGAGGATGTCGCCGAGCAGCGCGCGCAGCTCCTCGGTCGGTTCGGCGTCGAACTGCGCCGCCACGAACGGGTCGCGCCCGAAGGCGCGCACGAGCATCGCCCGTGCCGCCTGGTTCGCCTCCAGCAGCCGCACGCTCTCCCCGGTGCGCTCGATGAGCACGAGCCCGACCCGCGCCATCTCGAGTCCCGAGCGCAGCAGCCGCTCGCTCGCGACGGCGCGACGCGCGAGCCGCTCGCGGTCGACCTGCGCGACGGCCAGCAGCAGGAGCACGGCCGCCTGCGTGAGCAGGTAGCCGAGCAGGAGGATGGCGCCCACCTGGGGCGACACGTCGAGCTGGGCGAAGGGGCCCGTGCCCGCCGCCGTCGCGACGACCGTCGCGATCGCCACGACGAGCATCTCCCAGCACAGCCAGAGCAGGCCGAGCCGGAACGCCGCCCAGACGAGCGCCGGCAGCACGACGAACTCGAGCGGCACGGTGACGCTCGGCCAGAGCACGAGCGTGAGCACGGCCGCGAGCACGACCGGCTGGGCGACGCGCTCCCACGGCCGGCCGCGGAGCGGCTCCGGCGGGATGAGCGCGATCGGCGCCACGATGAGCACCGCGGCGATGTGCGACGGCACCACCGTCACGAAGGCGAGCAGCGGCACCGGGGCATCCGTCAGTCCGAGGCCGACGGAGCCGAGCACGCCGATCGGGAGCGCCCCGACGGTGCTCGCGAGCAGCAGCCGCGCGACGTCGCCCACGGAGCGCAGCTCGGGCGACTCGTGCCCCCGCCGGGTGAGCACGGTCGAGACGATGAGCGCCTCGAGGGCGTTCCCGACGCTGAGCAGCACCGCCGACTCGACGACGCGTCCGCCGAGGAGGTTGCCCGCGAGAGTCACGGCGAACACGGCGAGCGCGACCGGCCACACGCGCCGCCGGGCGAGCAGCGCCGCGACGACGGCGAGCCCGGCGGCCGGCCAGAACGAGGCGACACCCGCGCCCGGAAAGCTCAGTCGCACGGCGGTCGAGCTGACGGGCAGCTCGAGCAACACGAGGGCCGCGATGAGCAGCATCCGCGTGCTCGGCGGTCGCGACCGCGCCCAGGCGATGAAGGCGATCGACCCGGTCTCCATGGTGACGCCGCTGGTGCTACGCGGCGCCGTCGAACATCGACGTGACGGAGCCCTCGTCGAAGACCTCGTGGATCGCCCGCGCCAGCAGCGGGGCGATCGGCAGGATGGTCAGCCGGTCCCAGCGCTTCTCCTCCGGCACCGGGAGGGTGTCGGTGACGACGACCGAGTCGATGAAGTCGCTCTGCAGCAGCTCGGTCGCCGGGTCGGAGAACACCGCGTGGGTCGCCGCGACGACGACCCCGAGGGCGCCCTGCTCCTTGAGGGCCTCGGCGGCCTTGACGATCGTGCGGCCGGTGTCGATGAGGTCGTCGACGAGCAGGCACATCCGCCCCTCGACCTCGCCGACGATCTCGTGCACACTCACCTCGTTGTGCACGCGGGGGTCGCGGCGCTTGTGGATGATCGCGAGCGGCGCTCCGAGCTTGTCCGACCAGTTGTCCGCGACCTTGACCCGGCCCATGTCGGGGGAGACGACGGTGAGCGTCGTCGGATCGAGCTTGGCCTGGAAGTGCTCGAGCAGCACGGGCATCGCGAACAGGTGGTCGACGGGACCGTCGAAGAAGCCCTGGATCTGCGCCGCGTGCAGGTCGACGCTCATGATGCGGTTCGCCCCCGCGGTCTTGAACATGTCGGCGACCAGGCGCGCGGAGATCGGCTCGCGGCCGCGGCCCTTCTTGTCCTGCCGGGCGTAGGGGAAGTAGGGAGCGACGACCGTGATGCGCTTGGCGGACGCGCGCTTGAGCGCGTCGATCATGATGAGCTGCTCCATGAGCCACTCGTTCACCGGGCGGGTGTGCGACTGGATGACGAAGACGTCCGCACCGCGCACGCTCTCGCCGTAGCGCGCGTAGATCTCGGTCGACGCGAAGGTGCGGATGTCGGCGGGCGTGAGCTCCGTGCCGAGCTCGGCCGCGACATCCGCCGCGAGCTGGGGATGGGCCCGCCCGCTCACGATCACGAGCTTCTTCTCACCGGTGACCTTGATGGCGGACACGGGCCCCGCTTCCTGCTCGATGGGCTGGCTCAATCGTGGTCCGCGGCGCGTGCCGCCTCCGCGGCGGCGGTGCCCGGGCGGTGCTCCTCGACCCAGCCCATCATATGGCGCTGCGGACCCGCGGAGAGCGCGAGGGCGCCGGGCGGCACGTCCTTGCGGATGAGCGCCCCGGCGCCGATCTTCGCCCCCGCGCCGACGGTCACGGGGGCGACGAACACGTTCTGCGCACCGGTGTGCACGTGGTCGCCGATGACCGTGCGGTGCTTGGCCAGATCGTCGTAGTTGGCCGTGATCGCACCCGCGGCGATGTTGACGTCGGCCCCGATCTCCGCGTCGCCGATGTAGCTCAGGTGGGGCACCTTGCTGCCCGCGCCGATGACGGCGTTCTTCGTCTCGACGAAGGTGCCGACGTGCCCGCCCTCGCCGATGCGCGTGCCGGGACGCAGGTAGGCCCACGGACCGACGGATGCCCCGGCCCCGACGACCGCGAGGTTCGCGTCGACGCGCTTCACCGTCGCGCGCTCGCCCACCTCGGTGTCGACGAGGGTCGTGTCGGGTCCGATCGTCGCGCCGCGCTCGACGCTCGTCGCGCCCCGGAGCTGGCTTCCGGGCAGGATCGTGACGTCCTCGGCGAGGGTCACGGTGCGATCGATCCAGGTCGTGGCCGGGTCCTGCACGGTCACGCCCGCGACCTGCCAGCCCCGCACGATGAGCGCGTTGAGCTGCCGCGCGACCTCGCTCAGCTGGGCGCGGTCGTTGACGCCCGCGACGATCCACGGTGCGGGCACGGGCAGGGCCGCGACCGGGCTGCCGGATGCGCGGAACGCGGCCACGACATCCGTCAGGTACTTCTCGCGCTGCGCGTTGTCGGTGCCGATCCCGGGCAGCAGCTGGCGGAGTCCGGTGGCGTCGAAGACGTAGCTGCCCGAGTTCACCTCGTGGATGGCGCGCTCGGCGTCGGTCGCGTCCTTCTGCTCGACGATGCGGTCGACGGCGCCCGCGGCGTCGCGGACGATGCGCCCGTACCCGGTCGCGTCGTCGAGCACGGCCGAGAGGATCGTCGCGCCCGCGGCATCCGCGCGGTGACGCGCGATGAGGCCGCGCAGGGTGTCGGCGTCGAGCAGCGGCACGTCGGCCGAGATGACGACGACGTCGCCGGCGAAGTCCTCGGGCAGCGCGGCGAGGGCGAGCTCGGCGGCGCGGCCGGTGCCGGGCACGTCGTCCTGGTCGACGATGACGGCATCCGGGTCGAGGGTCGCGACGGCCTCGGCGACCAGGTCGCGCTCGTGCCGCACGACGACCGCGACGACCGCCGGGCCGAGGGCGCGGGCGGTCGCGAGCACGTGCCCGACGAGCGGCAGCCCGGCGAGGTCGTGCAGCACCTTGGGCGTCGCGGATCTCATGCGCGTGCCCTGCCCGGCGGCGAGCACGATGACGGCGAGGCGAGGATCGGGCGTGCCCAGTTCAGTCATGCGGACAGTCTGGCGCAGATGGCCGCGTCCGCTCCCTCGCTCCCTCGGCCAGGAGAGAGACGGCGCCGGCGCGCCTCAGCGGGCGCGGAAGCTCTCGATCGCCATCGAGATGAGGCGCTCGCGCTGGGCGGCGTCCTCGGCCCCGGCGCCGGCGACCGCGGCCATGTAGCGCACCACGTCGCTGATGGTCACATCCGATCGCGCGAGGCCGACGTCCTGCGCGCGGCGGAGCACCGGCTCGCCCGCGCCGTACATCGTCGCGCGGCAGGCCTGGAACGTCTCCGACTCGCGGTTGAGGCCGTCGAGCAGCACGTTCTTCGTGCCGATGTACTCGACGAACCGGTCGAGCCAGTGCACGAGCGCGGTCCACGGGTCCTCACCGGTGATGCGCTCGGCGGCCTGCGCGAGCTGCAGGACCTCCTCGACGTAGACGGCCTCGGCGAGATCCGCGCGGGTCGGGAAGTTGCGGTAGAGCGTGCCGATGCCCACCCCGGCCCGCCGGGCGATGTCCTCGAGCGATGCGCCGCTGCCCTGCTCGGCGAACGCGGCGCGTGCCGCGGCGACGAGCGCGTCGTAGTTGCGCAGGGCATCCGCGCGCTTCGGCTTCCTCGCCGTGATCGCGTCGAGTGCGGTCATCCGTCCATCCCCCGGTGCTTGCGAAGCGGAGGCTGCCTCCGGTAACGTCGTGCTGTCAACCGGAGGCGCCCTCCGATCAGGTCGCCCCCCATCGTACGCTCCCCCATCGAATCGAGCCTGATGACCCCCTCGTCCCGCCGCACCTTCCTCGCGCTCGCGTTCACGGTGCTCACCTTCGCGACGCTCCAGTCGCTCCTCGTCCCCGTGCTCCCGACGATCCAGGCGGACCTGAAGACGGATGCCGCCGGCGTCACCTGGACGGTCACGTCCTGGCTCATCACGGCCGCCGTCGCGACCCCGCTGCTCGGTCGCGTCGGCGACCTCGTCGGCAAGCGCCGGGTGTTCCTGATCAGCGTCGCCGCGGTCGCCGCCGGCAGCATCGTCGCGGCGTTCGCGCCCACCCTGTCGGTCCTCATCGTGGCGCGTGTCGTGCAGGGACTCGGCGGGGCCATGTTCCCGCTCGCGTTCGGTCTGCTGCGCGACGCGCTGCCCGCATCCGCCCTCCCGGCCGGCATCGGCGGCGTCTCGGCGATGACGGCGATCGGCAGCGGGCTCGGCACCGTGCTCGCCGGACCGCTCTCCGCGGCGATCGGCTGGCGCGGGCTGTTCCTCATCCCGATCGTCGGCATGGCGGTCGGCGCCGTGCTCACCGTGCGCTGGGTGCCGGCGACCGGTGAGCGCGCCGAGGGCCGGGTCAACGTGCCCGCGGCCGTGCTGCTGTCGGCGTGGCTCGTGGCGCTGCTGCTGCCGCTCTCCACGGGACCGCAGTGGGGCTGGGGCTCGCCCGTCGTCATCGGGCTGTTCGTCGCGGCCGCCGTGCTCATCGCGGCGTGGGTGATCGTCGAGGTGCGCTCGCGCATGCCGCTCGTCGACCTGCGGATGCTGCGCGACCCGGCCGTGTGGTCGACCGACATCGCCGCGCTCTTCTTCGGCGCCGCGATGTTCGGCGTGTTCGCGTACTTCCCGCGCTTCCTGCAGACCCCGGTCGAGACGGGTTACGGGCTCGGGCTCACGGTCGGCGCATCCGGGCTCGTGATGGTGCCGATGCTCGTGACCATGGCCACGATGGGCTTCGTCGCGGGCCCCGTGTCGCGCGTGCTGCCGCCGCGCGCGCAGCTCGTCGTCGCCGCGCTGCTGATCGCTCTCGCCACAGCGTCGATCGCGCTCGCGCACGGCCTCGTGGCCACGCTCGCGCTCTCGGCCGCTCTCTTCGGCATCGGGCTCGGCATGGGCTTCGCCGCGATGACGACGATCGTGGTGCAGAGCGTGCCGTCGACCCAGACCGGCGTCGCGAGCGGCGTCAACGCGAACCTGCGCACCATCGGCAGCGCGATCGGCACGGCGCTGCTCACCGCGATCGTGACCGGATCGGCGGATGCGGCGGGCGATCCGTCCGAGCTCGGGTACGAGCAGGGCTTCCTCACGCTCGCCGCGCTCGCCCTCGTCGCGGCGATCGTGGTCGCGGCCGCCCGCATCCGTCCGCGCCGCCGTGTCGCGCCGGTGCCGACGGGGCTCGCCGGCTGACCCGCTACTCCCCGTGTGAGGACGTTCTGCGCGCGTGAGGACGGTTTGCGCCGACCTCACACGCGCAGAACGTCCTCACGCGGGAAAAAACGGGCGGTCTGGCAGACTCGATCCCGCGCCCGAGGGCGTGGTCCGTCATGGTGTAACGGCAGCACGACAGCCTTTGGAGCTGTTAGGTCCAGGTTCGAATCCTGGTGACGGAGCCGTGCCGGGTGTCGAGCCACGTGCAGACCAGCGAACACCGCGCGCGAATCGCTCTCTAGGATGAGGGGGGTGACGGGCAGGATGTCCGCGTTCGGTGATCGCCTTCGCACGTTCCGGCGAGGCGCCGGCATGACGATGGAACAGCTCGCCGAGGCGTCCGGGGTCAGCGCCCGTGCGATCAGCGACATGGAGCGGGGGCACAGCCGCGCGCCGCAGTCGCGCACCCTGGCCGCGCTCGTCGAGGGTCTGCGCCTGACCGGCGACGACCGGGCCGAGCTGGTCGCTGCCGCGACGGCGGCCCGATCCTCGGGCGCCGTCGGCCGGCCCCGGCTGGGCGAGCTGCCGCGAGGGGTGAGCTCCTTCGTCGGCCGACGGGCCGAGCTCGCCCTCGCCCGGGCGACCGCGGACCGGATCTCGGGCAGCGCCGACGGGCCGCCCCCGGTGCTCGTGGTGCACGGGCAGGCCGGTCTCGGCAAGACCACGCTCGCAGTCCGGGCGGCCGAGGAGCTGAGGGCGTCGTTCCCCGACGGCCGGTTGTACGTCGATCTGCGCGGCACCGACCCCGAGCCGATGCCGCCCGGCGAGGCCCTGCACCGCCTGCTGCGCGCCCTCGGTCTCAGCGCCGGCAGCATCGCGGATACCGACGACGAGCGCTCGGCTCAGCTCCGGGCCGCGCTGCGAGAGCTGCGCTGCCTGCTCGTTCTCGACAACGCCGGATCCGAGGCACAGGTCCGCCCGTTGCTGCCCGCCGAGGGCGCGAGCCTCGTGGTGGTGACGAGTCGGCGCGTGCTGGGCGGCCTGGAGGGCGTGTCCCGGGTCGCTCTCGCCCCGCTGACCCCGGACGAGTCCGCCGGGCTGCTCGGCTCGCTGGCCGCGCAGGCCGCCGACCCGGCCGCGGCCGGGCAGGTCGAGATGGTCTCGCGGCTGTGCGGACACCTGCCGCTGGCGTTGCGGATCGCGGGAACCCGGCTCGCCAGCCGTCCGCAGTGGACCGTCCGCACCCTCGCCGATCAGCTCGCGGATGCCGACCGGCGGCTCACGGCGCTGACGGCGGGCGACACCGGCGTGGTCGCGGCGTTCGCCCTGTCGCACGCGCAGTTGTCCGACTCGACCGCGCTGCTGTTCCGCCGGCTCGCCCTCGTGCCGAGCGTCGACTTCGCCACGCCGGTGGCGGCGGTGCTGGCCGGAACGGGGCTGCCCGAGGCCGAAGAGCGGCTGGACGAGCTGGTCGAGCTCGGACTGCTGATCCCGGAGGGCGTCGATCGGTATCGGTTCCACGACCTGATCCGCCTGTACGCCCGCGAGCGGTTGCGTGCCGACGAGCCGGCGGATGCTCGCGCGGCCGCCGTCCGGCGGATGACGGATTGGCTGCTCGAGACCGCGATCGTCGCGGGCCGATGGTACGAGTCCGACTACGGCGGGCTGCCCGACGGCTGGGACGGCCTGGTGCCGCTGGCGAGCCTGGAGGAGGCGGGTGCGTGGCTGCGGGCGGAGACCGACGGCTGGCTCGCGGCGCTGCGGATGGCCGCGGCAGAGGGACGGGATCAGCTGGTCTGCGACCTGTCGGCGGCCACGTACTTCTACTCCGACACGTGCCTGGAGTGGCAGGGCTGGTACGAGGTGCGCGGACTGTCCCGTACGGCCGCCGCGGCCCTGCCCGACCGCAGCCAGCAGGCGCACCATCACAGCCTCTACTCGCTCGCGGCGACCTACACGATGCGCCGGTACGAGGAGGGCGCGGAGTCGGCGATGACGGCCCACCGGCTGGCCGACGAGGTCGGCGACCTCCGTGAACAGGCCCGCGCCCTGGGGCACGCCGGCCAGGCCTGGGTGAATCTGCGACGGTTCGAGGACGCCCTGCAGGCGCACCGCACCGGTCGTGAGCTCGCCGAACGGGCCGGTGACCACGAGATCTCCGTGGAGCAGCTCGTCGGCAGCGGGACCGCGCTGCAATACCTGGGGCGCCACGACGAGGCCGTCTTCGACTACGAGCAAGCGCTCGCCGAGCTGGACACGCGTGCCCTGTCGCCGCGTTCCGAGCTCAACATCCGATCGACCGCGCTGCAGTGCCTGGCCGACGTGCACGCGCGCGCCGGACGCTGGGAGGAGTCGCTGCACGCGGCCGAGCTCGCGCTGCCCCTGCAGGCCGAAGTCGGCGACACCGTCGCGACCGGCTGGACGCTCATCGCTCTGGGCAGGGCCCGCGCGGAGCTCGGGCGTCACGACGAGGCCCGCGCCGACCTGATCCGGGGCATCGAGCTGATCGATGCGGCCATCCCGCCGGGCGCCGCCCCCGACCGTCGGGCGGCCGAGGCCCGCGAGCTGCTCGCCGACCTGGCGACCTGACGAACGCGAGTTCTGCGTAACTCCTGCCTGGTCCGGTGCCGATCGCGCCGCTTGCATGGACTCCAGGCAGCCGGCCGCATCGGCCGGCCCCAGACGAGGGGAGACCTCCATGAACTACGCAACGAACCCCGCGGTCGCCGCCATCCACGCGGTCCCGGGCAAGGCCCTGGGCATCTGGGCCTTCGTCCTGGCTTTCGTGTTCCCGGTCGGCGGCCTCGTGTTCGGCATCATCGCCGTGCTGCAGAGCCGACGCGCGAGCGTGCCGAACAACCTCGCGGTCGCGGGGATCGCCATCAGCGCGGCGGCCATCGTCGCGGCGGCGATCACGACCGTCGCGATCGCGGCGGCAGGCGGCTCGTGGCGGAGCAACTCGTGAACGCCCTCCGCACGCTGACCGCGAGGCGCACCTGGCTGACGCCCGTTGTCCTCATCGTCGGCCTGGGCGCGATCCTGCCGGCCGTCTACCTCGCCGGCACGGTCGACCCGCAGGGACATCTGTCCGGGATGCCGGTCGGGCTCGTGGTCGAACAGCAGGCCGGCGCCACGGACCGTGGTGTCGCCGAGGACGTCGCCGCGGCTCTCGAGTCCGCAGCGGGAGGAACGCTCGCCATCACCCGCATGAGTCGCTCCGAGCTCGCCACGGCGATGCACGCGGATCGCGTCGCCGGCGCCGTGGTGATCCCCGAGGACTTCGACTCGTCGATCGCGAGCCTGTTCCCGGGTGCGACGCACAGCGCCGTCCCCGTCCTCTCGATCCTCACCAACGCGGGCGATGGCGGTCTCAGCAACGGCCTGCTGGTCGGCAACCTCACCCCGGTGCTCCGAGGGATCGCCGACGGGCTGGGCGAGCAGCTGCTCCAGACCGCGGCCGACCCCGCGCTCCCCGCCGCGAACGCGACCCTGCTGTCCCAGCCGTTCGACGTCGTGTCCCTCCCGTATGCACCGCTCCCCGACAACGCCGGGATGGGGATGAGCGCGTTCTACTACTCCCTGGTCCTCGTCCTGCTCGGCTTCATCGGCGCCTCTCTCGTCAGCCCGCTCGTCGACTCCGCACTGGGCTTCGTCCCCAGCGAGCTCGGTCCTCTCGTGGCACGCCGGTCGTACGCGGCGCTCTCCCGCCGGGCGACGTTCCTCGGCAAGGCCGCGATCCTCGCGACCGCCGCACCGTTCGCGGCGCTCGCGCTCCAGCTCATCGCGGCACTGCTCGGCGTGACCGTCGGCGCGCCCCTCGTGCTCTGGCTGTACTCCGCGGCCGTCATCGCCGCGATCGGCACCAGCGCCCTGGCCGTGTTCTCGATCTTCGGGCCCGGGATCGGCTCCCTCGTGAACACGCTGTTCTTCGTCGCCCTCGCCATGGTCTCCTCTGGCGGAACGGTGCCCATCGCCGCGACGCCGCCGTTCTTCCGCTGGTTCTCCGACATCTCGCCCTACCGGCACGTCATCGATGGCACCCGATCGCTGTTCTATTTCGACGGGAACCCGGCCGCCGGCCTCGGCGGCGCCTGGATCAGCGTGGGCGTGGGCGGCGCGCTCGGGCTCCTCCTGGGGCTCGTGGTGACGACGCTGTACGGCCGGGTGCGGGCGTTCAGCCGACACCCGCGCGAGTCCGTCGTCACGGGGAGCAGCGCGTGAGCACCCCGCGGCTCGACCGCGACCCCCGTCCCCTGACCGCGGGCACGGCCGCGGCGCGGCGCACCCTCCCGATCCTCCTCGCGCTCGCACTCGGCACCTTCGCCATCGGCAGCGGCGAGTTCGGGAGCAACGGGATCGTCCAGCTGTTCGCGCGGGACTTCGCGGTCTCGGTGCCGGAGGCCACGTGGGCGATCACGACGTACGCGCTGGGCGTCGTGATCGGCTCCCCGATCCTCACGATCCTCGCCGCCCGCCTCAACCGGCGCACGTTGCTGCTCGGGCTCGTGGGCCTCTTCCTGGTCGGCAACCTCGCATCCGCGGCCGCCACCGATCTCGGGATGCTGACAGCGGCGCGGTTCGTGACCGGAACGGTCCAGGGCGCCTACTTCGGCGCCGGGGCCGTCGTTGCCGCGCACGCCTACGGACCGGGGCGCGAGGGCAAGGCCTTCGCGACCGTCATGGCCGGCCTCACGGCCGCCACCATCGTCGGGTCACCGCTCGGCACCTACCTCGGCCAGCGGGTCGGCTGGCAGTCGCTCTACCTCGTGGTGGCCGTCATCGGCCTCGCCGCCGGCGCCGCGATCCTCGCCCGGGTCCCGCGTTCGCCTGCCCTCGACGGCGGGCCGATCGTGCACGAGCTGATCGCGCTGCGGCGACCCATGGTGTGGGCCACGATCGGGGTCGCGGCGCTGGGAATCTCGAGTATCTTCGCCGTCTACACGTTCATCGGCCCCTACATCACCGATGCGGCCCGTGCCGACGAGTCGCTCATCCCGGTCGCGCTGGCCGTCTTCGGAGTCGGGATGGCGACGGGCAACTGGGTCGGCGGACGGTTGGCCGACCGATACCCCTACCGCGGGCTGGTGATCGGCTACGGGGCGGTGCTCGGCATCCTCGCTCTCATCGCCCTCGCGGGCGAGCACCTCCTCGTGCTCCTGCCCGCGCTGTTCGGGGTCGGTGCGACCATGATGATGGCCATTCCCACCATCCAGGTCCTCCTCTCCGGCTACGGACCGCAGGCGCCGACGCTGATGGGGGCGCTCAACCTGGCGTCGCTCAACCTGGCGAACGCGCTGGGCGCCGTCGGCGGCGCGCTGGCGCTGAGCCTGGGTTGGGGGGCGTTGTCCACCGCCTGGGCCGGGCTGGCGCTGACCGCCGCCGGCCTCATCCTCTTCGCCCTGACCGTGGTCAGGCATCCTCCCGTCGCGATCGGGCGGCAGCGTCCGGCGGCCCGCGACCCCGCACCACGAGATCCCGCACCACCGAACCGACAAGGAGAACAGCAATGAGCACGACACGCCCCACCGTGGTTCTCGTCCACGGCGCATTCGTCGACGGATCCGGCTGGCAGCCGGTCCACGACATCCTCATCGGCGACGGTCTCGAGGTCGCGGTCACGCAGCACTCGACCCGGTCGCTCGCCGACGACGTGACCGAGGTCACCCAGGTCATCGAGTCCCGGGGCGGGCCGGTGCTGCTCGTCGGGCACTCCTACGGCGGAGTCGTGATCACCGAGATGGGCACGCACCCGCAGGTCGCCGGGCTCGTCTACGTCGCCGCCTTCGCCCCCGACGCGGGCGAGTCCGTCGCGACCATGATCGCCGATCCCGACCCGGGCGCGCCCGTCCCGCCGATCGTCCCACGCACGGACGGATCGCTCGTCCTCGATCGCGACCGCTTCCACGAGGGCTTCGCGGCCGACCTCCCCGCCGCTGAGGCCCGGTTCCTGGCCGACTCGCAGGCTCCGTGGGGCGGTGCCGCTGTCGGGACCCCCGTCACCGAGCCGGCCTGGCGCTCGAAGCCGAGCTGGTACGTCGTCGCCACCGACGACCGGATGATCCCGCCCGCCGCCCAGCAGGGCATGGCGGCCAGGGCCGGCGCGACCGTCGAGACGGTCGCCGCCAGTCACGCCGTCTACGTCTCCCAGCCCGACGCCGTCGCCGGCCTCATCCGGCGTGCCGCCGAGACCGTCAGCGCCCGGTGATGCGCCGTGGCGCTCCCGCCAGGGAGCAACCGGATGCGCCTGGTCACGCCGATCCGATCGAGTAGAAGCCGAGCACGTTGCCGTCGGGGTCCATCGCGTCGAAGAAGTCGACCGCGCCGTCGACGTGCACGAGCGGGCTGACCTCGACGGCAAGCGCGCTCAGCCGCGCGTGCTGCGCCGCGACATCCGCGATGCCGAACCGCAGCTCGTAGCCCGCGGCCGGGCGACGGGCGGGCTCCTCGCTCAACTGCAGCCAGACGTCGCCGACCCGGTACTCGATGATGCCCTCCACGGGTTCGACGTCGGGCGGCGGGAGCTCGAACACGGCCTCGTACCAGAGCTGCGAGCGCGCGATGTCGGCGACCAGCACGCCGACGGTCGCGCTCATGACCTCCATGAGGTCATGATGCCGCATCCGGCCGGGTCACTGCGCGGTGAAGTGATCCAGACTCATCACGAGCACGACGCGATCGGGCGAGTCCGCCGGCGGCGTCTGGGCCGCGTTGCCGTAGCGGCGGCCCAGCCGAACGTAGAACTCGCCGTCCGGATCCGGCAGCACGTCGATGAGGCGACCGCGCACCTCGAGGTAGCGGAACGGGTCCTCCCGATCGATGACCGCGAGGCTCATCGACGGGTTGAGCTGCAGGTTGCGGAACTTGGCGCGCTTCGTCGTGTGGGTGAAGCGCAACGTCGGGGCGCCATCCGTCGACTCGAACAGCTCGAACCACATCGGGTTCACCTGCGCCGCACCGTCGGGCCGCACGGTGCCGAGGAAGCCGTAGTTCGGATCGCGGAGCAGGTGGGCGTAGGCGGGGGGCAGTTCCGGGTACGAGGCCATGCGGCCAGCGTACGAGAGCGATCGCGATCGCCGCTGCGCACGGATGCCGCTGCCTACTATGGGGGGATGCCCGCCCGCGACGAGGTCGACCGCATCGTCGCCGCGTGGGCGCGCGAGCGACCCGACGTCGACCCGGCGCCGCTGCAGGTGCTCTCCCGGGTGTCGCGGCTGGCCCGCCACCTCGACCGCGCGCGGCGCTCCGCGTTCGAGACGGCGCACCTCGAGTCGTGGGAGTTCGACGTGCTCTCCGCGCTGCGCCGGGCCGGCGCGCCCTACCAGCTGAGCCCGAAGGCGCTGCTCACGCAGACCCTCGTCTCGAGCGGCACGATGACGAACCGCATCGACCGCCTCGTCGAGCGCGCGCTCGTCGAGCGGCGGTCCGACCCGCGGGACGGCCGCGGCGTGCTCGTCGTCATGACGGATGCCGGGCGCGACCGCGTCGACCACGCCATCACCCTGCTGCTGCGCGACGAGTCGGCGCTGCTCGACGCCCTGTCCCCCGCAGAGCAGGAGCGCCTGGCCGGGCTGCTGCGCAAGCTCAGCGTCGACTTCGACTGATCGCGTTCTACTGATCGCGTTCTACTGATCGCGCCCGGCCGCGGCCCGATCGGGGCTCGCCTGCCGTCGTTCCTCCACGGGTCGTCATTCCTCCACGAGTCGGTTGAGGATCGGGATCGCGCCCGTGCGCATGTCCTCCTCGATCTCCTCGAGCGTCGCCCCGCTCGTCTCGGGAACGAAGAGGCGCACGAAGACGATGCTCGCGAGCACGAGCAGGGCGAACCCGAGGAACGTCGCCCCCGCACCGACGACGTCGACGACCGGCAGGAAGGCGAGCGCGACGACGGCGTTGGTCACCCAGATCGCGACGCCCGCGAGCCCCATCGCGACGCCACGGAAGTGGGCGGGCGCGAGCTCGGAGATCAGCAGGTAGGTCGTCGTCGCCACCGAGGACTGCACGAAGGCCAGGAACCCGACCATGAGGCCGAGCGCGACGAACGTGAGCGTCTCGTCGCCCGGCGTGTACGGGAACAGCAGGCCGAGGGCGATGAGGAAGGCGGCCGAGCCGGCGAGGCCGACGGTGAGCAGCGTGCGGCGCTGCACCCGGTCGACGATGCGCAGACCGACCCAGGTCGCCCCGACGCTGACGACCCCGATCGCGATGGATGCGACGATCGCGACGCCGGCCGGCAGGCCGGCGTCCTGCAGCAGGGTCGGTGCGAAGTAGATGACGACGTTCACCCCGGTCAGCTGCTGCAGCATCCCGAGCGCGATCAGGATGAGCAGCGAGGCGCGGATCCAGCCGATGCGCAGCGCGTCCCGCGGCCGGAGCTCCTCCACGGCGCGACGTCGCCGGCTCTCCTCGATCGCCGCGAGCTGCACGGTCGCCTCGTCGGCGGGGAAGCAGCGGAGCAGCACGCGCGCGGCGTCCCCTCGGCGTCCGACGCTGTCGTACCAGGTCGGGGTGTCGGGCATGAAGGCCATGCCGATCGCGAGCAGCACCGCGGGCACCGCGGCGACCCCGACCATCCAGCGCCACGCCTCCGCGGGAGCGAGAAGCGCGTTGACGACGTAGGCCGAGAGCTGCCCGGCCACGATCATGAGCGTGTTGAGCGACACGAGCCGCCCGCGCGCCGCCGCGGGAGCGATCTCGCTGATGTAGAGCGGCACCGTGATGGATGCGGCGCCCACGCCGACGCCGAGCACCACGCGGGCCGTGATCATCACCGGGAGGGTCGTCGCGAGCGCGCATCCGGCGGTCGCGATCGCGAAGGTGAGGCCGGCGAGGATGAGCGTGCGGCGGCGGCCGAGCCGGTCGGCGACGCGTCCGCCGGTGAGTGCGCCGAGCGCCGCCCCCGCGAGCAGGGCGCTCGTCACGATCCCCTCGGAGACGGAGTCGAGTCCGAGCTCCGGCGACATGAACAGCAGCGCGCCGGAGATCACGCCGGTGTCGTAGCCGAACAGCATCCCGCCGATCCCGGCGACGACCGCGACCCCCCGCACGAACCGCCGCCTGTCACCCGCATCGCTCGTCGGGTCGGTCGGTGATCCGCCGGGAAGTGGCCTGCCGGAATGGGGCATACGGGATGTTCCTCTGCATCAGGAAGAACACCGATCCAATGACGGGAGAGTGGATGCCGACGGGTCGGTGCTCCATCGTCATTGGTGAAGATCGACGGCACCGGGTGCCGCCTTTCGAGCAACCACGCTAGGGACCATCCGGTGCCCGAGTCAAACCGAGGCGGGCCCCGCGGTTTTTTGAATGACTCAAAACAGTGCTAGCGTCGCGAGCATGGTGGTCGACCCGAGCAGCGCGGTGCGCGGTGCCGGGCTGCGTGCGACGGCCGGTCGGGTCGCGGTGCTGGAGACCCTGGCATCCGTGTCCCACGTGACCGCGAACGACGTCTATCGGTCGGTCTGCGAGCAGCTGCCGACGACCTCGATCCAGTCGGTGCACAACGTGCTCGCGGACCTCACGTCCGTCGGGCTGATCCGTCGCATCGAGCCGGCGGGATCCGCCGCGCTCTACGAGCGGCGGGTCGACGACAACCACCACCACGTGATCTGCAGCGGATGCGGTGCCGTGCAGGACGTGGACTGCGTCGTCGGTCATGCTCCGTGCCTGACCCCGTCCTCCGCGGCCGGGTTCGCCATCCAGGCTGCGGAGGTCACGTTCTGGGGCCTGTGCCCGGAGTGCCAGACCGCGACGCGCTAGCCGAACCCGCGCGAACAACGAAGGAGATCCATGTCAGAGAACTACACCACGTCGCAGACCGGCAGCCCCGTCGCGAGCGACGCCCATTCCCTGACGACGGGACCCGACGGGGTCACCGCGCTGCACGACCGCTACCTCGTCGAGAAGCTCGCGCAGTTCAACCGCGAGCGCATCCCGGAGCGGATCGTGCACGCGAAGGGCGGTGGCGCGTTCGGCACGTTCGTGGTCACGGGCGACGTGAGCGCGTACACGAAGGCGGCCGTGTTCCAGCCGGGCACCGAGACGCAGACGCTGCAGCGGTTCTCGTCCGTCGCCGGCGAGCAGGGCTCCCCCGACACCTGGCGCGACGTGCGCGGATTCTCGGTGAAGTTCTACACGACCGAGGGCAACTACGACATCGTCGGCAACAACACCCCGGTGTTCTTCGTGCGCGACGCCATCAAGTTCCCCGACTTCATCCACTCGCAGAAGCGCCTTCCGGGCTCGGGCCTGCGCGACGCCGACATGCAGTGGGACTTCTGGACGCTCTCGCCCGAGTCGGCGCACCAGGTGACCTACCTGATGGGCGACCGCGGCATCCCGCGCTCCTGGCGGCACATGCCCGGCTACGGCTCGCACACCTACCAGTGGATCAACGCCGCCGGCGAGCGGTTCTGGGTCAAGTACCACTTCGCGGCGCAGCAGGGCTACGAGTCGATCCAGGGCGCCGAGGCCGAGGCCATCGCCGGAGCGGATGCGGACTACTACCGTCGCGACCTCTACGAGGCGATCGAGCGCGGCGAGCTCCCGTCGTGGAAGGTCTCGGTGCAGGTCATGCCCTACGAGGACGCCAAGGACTACCGGTTCAACCCGTTCGACCTCACCAAGGTGTGGCCGCACGGCGACTACCCGCTCATCGAGGTCGGCGTGCACACGCTCGACACGAACCCGGAGAACTTCTTCGCCCAGATCGAGCAGGCCGCGTTCTCGCCTGCCAACACGGTTCCCGGCATCGACATCTCGCCCGACAAGATGCTCATGGCCCGCGTGTTCTCCTACCCGGACGCCCAGCGCTACCGCGTCGGAACGAACTACAACGAGATCCCGGTCAACGCGCCCATCGCCCCGGTGCACAGCTACACGCAGGACGGCGCGGGCCGCCACGGCTTCAAGCCCGCGACCTCGCCCGTCTACGCGCCGAACTCGAAGGGCGGGCCGGTGGCCGACCCGGCCCGCGCGGGCGAGGGCTCGTGGGAGTCCGACGGCGCCCTGGTGCGCGCGGCGGCGACGCTGCACGCCGAGGACTCCGACTTCGGCCAGGCCGGAGCCCTCTACCGCGACGTGTTCGACCTCGCGGCGAAGGAGCGCTTCCTGGAGACGCTCACGGGGGCGATCGGGGGCGTGCAGAGCCCCGAGATCCGCGAGCGCGCCATCCAGTACTGGACGAACGTCGACGCCGACCTCGGCCAGGCGCTGCGCGCCGCGCTCGAGTCGGGCGTCGAGACGCCCGACGAGGCCGCCGAGTACGTCGGGGTCACCGAGTAACCCGCACGGCGAGCCAGGGGCCGGGACCGGATGCGGTGGCCTGGGCGATGCGAGTCCCTCGCCGACCTCAGGCCGCCGGGTCTCGATCCCGTGCCCGGCTCAGCGCGAGCGCGGCGCGCGTCGCGACCACGGTGACGACGCTGACGAGCGCCGCGGTTCCGCCGACGATCGCGAGGTACGGCGCTGCGGGGACGAACGGCGAGGGCAGTCCCATCCCGGCGCTGAACGCCCAGAGCGCGGCGAGGCTGACCGCCGTGCCGAGCAGCGCGCCGGTGATCGTCAGGAGCACGGATTCCCACTGCGTCATGGCGCGGATCTGGGCGGGCGTCGCGCCGGCCAGGCGGAGGGTTGCGAACTCGTGCACGCGGTGCGCGGTGGCCATGATGAGCGTGTTGACCACGCCGATGGCCGAGAACCCCGCGATCAGGATCAGCAGCAGGTACGGCACACCGACGGTGGGGCCGCCCTCGGCCGGCGCGGGCGCCCGCTGACCGGCGTGAGCGTCCACGCGCGCACCGGCACCGAGCGCGGCGCGCATGGCGGGCCGCAGGCCGGGCCGGCCGTCGACGAGCACGAGGTCATCGAACGGGTCGTCGACGTGAGCGGCCACCACATCGTGCGCCATGGTGATGTCGGGGAACCCCAGGCCACGCCGGTAGACGGCGGCCACCGTGAGCGTGACCGGCGTGCCGTCCCCCAGGGTCAGCCGGAGGCGATCGCCGACTCCCGCCCCGGAGCGCTGCGCGGCCGAGGAGCTCAACGCGACCGCGTCCGGCCCCAGCGCCGCCAGCGATCCCGCCTCGACACCGAGGTCCAGCGTGCGCGAGAGCCCCGCCGGGGTGACCCCCTGCACGGAGTAGTCCGCCAGGTCGGCATCGCGGGCAGCGGAGCGGATGATCTGCGTCACCGTCGTCACGCCGGCGATGCGCCGTGCCGCGACGGCGATCGCCGGGGACAGGCCGGGGTCCGATCCGCTCACCGCGTAGTCGGCGCGAACGGCCGCTTCGAGCTCGCGGTCGGCCGCGTGGGCGAGCGTGGTCTGCTGGAAGAGGATGGTGCACGCCATCCCGACCGCGAGCAGCACCGGCATCGCGACGGAGGTGAACCGCCGCGAGCCCGTCCGGAGGTTCAGGGCGGCCAGGTGGAGCGGGGCTGCCCCCGGGCCGCGCACGAGGACGGAGATCGCCGTTCCGATCAACCGGATGACGGGCACGCCCAGCAGGGTCACGGCACCGACGCAGATCAGGCTCGTGACCAGCATGACCGGGACGGCAGCGGCCGCGGTGTGCAGCATCCGCAGCACGAACAGCAGTGCGGCACCGACGGCGAGCAGCAGCAGGCCGGCGATCGCGCGGCCGCGGCCCAGGGTCGCGGGCGGAGCGGCGGCCTCGGCGACCGCGGCGGTGGGGCGGATCCGTGCCGCCCGGCGTCCGCAGATCAGCCCGATGACCCCGGCTCCCGCCGTCGTCAGCAGCGCGGCAGCGAGCACCGGGAGGGGGCCGGTCGCGAGCGCCAGATTTCCCGGGATCGCTCCCGCCGCAACCAGGTAGTCGTGCAGCCGGCCGGCGACGAGGAGGCCGAACGCTCCCCCGGGCAGGGCGGCGACGAGTCCCACCGTCGCCGCTTCGAGGCCGACCATCGCGCGGACCTGACCGGGCGTCGCGCCGATGGTGCGCAGCAGCGCGAACTCTGTCCGGCGGCGTTGGATCGCGAGCGAGACGGTGCCCGCCACGACGAGCAGCGCGACCAGCAGCGAGGTCACGCCGATGACCCCGGCGATGCTGACCAGCCGCACCGTCGCGTTCGGCGCCGCGGGGAACTCCGCCGCACCGCGATCGCCGTCGAGCGAGACGCGCACGGGCACGTCGGCCAGCGCGGTGCGGATCGCGGCGGCGAGCGCCCGCCGGTCGACCCCGGATGCCGGCCACACGCCGAGCGCGGCGACCCGACCCGGCCGCCCGGTGAGCGATTCGGCCCGCGCCGACGAGAAGAACAGCGTCGACTGCGAGGGCAGGCCGTCGCGATCGCCACCGGGCGCCGCGACGCCCACCACGCGGTACCGGCCCGGCCCGGTGCAGGTCTGCACGGACACCGTCGAGCCCGGTCGGACTCGCGCGCGAGCGGCGAGCGCCGCGTCGATGACGATCTCGTCGTCGGCGCTCGGCGCCCGGCCGCTGCCCACGGTGAAGGGGGTCAGCGCCGCGGACGACCAATCGTGTCCCAGCGAGGCGAGACCGTGCGGCCCCGGGACGGGCCGTCCGTCGACGATGAGGTAGGCCGGGAAGTCCAGCTCGGGCACCACGGAGTCCACCGTGTCGAGCGCGCGCACCGTGTCGATGACGCGGTCGGGCATCCACACCCGCTCGGCCAGCGGCTTCGACGTGCGCTTCACCTTGTCGTGCTTGTGCTCGACCGCGTGGGCGTTCTGATCCCCCGACACGCTGACCGGCGCTCCCGCGTATCGCTCGGGTGCGACGGCGCCGTCCAGCCCGGTCTGCAGCAGCAGGCCGCATCCGGCGAGCAGTGCGGTGGCGGTGAACGCCGCGACACCGGCGGCGACCGACCCGGCCCAGTGGTGCGCGAGCGCGTGTAGTGCCAGCCGGAGCATCAGCGGTCCGTCTCGAGCCGGGCGAGTCGCGCCGAGATCCGGGCCGCATCCGTCCGTTCGAGATCGTCGACGATCCTGCCGTCGGCGAGGATCAGCACGCGATCGGCATACGACGCCGCGGAGGGGTCGTGCGTGACCATGACCACGCTCTGTCCGGAGCCGTCGACGGCGTGACGCAGCAGCCGCAGGATCTCGCCGGCCGCCCGCAGGTCCAGCGCCCCCGTGGGCTCGTCGGCGAAGATCACATCGGGCTGCGGGGCAAGCGCACGTGCGATCGCGACCCGCTGCTGCTGCCCGCCGGACAGCTCGCCCGGACGGTGCCGGGCGCGCCCCGCGAGCCCCACGCGGTCGAGGACCTCGTCGATCCGGCCTCGAGCGGGTCGGATGCCGGCCAGCCGGAACGGGAGGGCGACATTCTGCCGGACGGTCAGCGTCGGCAGCAGGTTGAACGACTGGAACACGAACCCGATCCGATTCCGGCGCAGTCGTGCCGACTCGGATTCGCTGAGGTTCGTCAAGCGGGTGTCGCCCAGGTACACCTCGCCCGCGTCTGGGCGGTCCAGTCCGGCCGCGCAGTGCAGGAGGGTGCTCTTGCCCGACCCGGATGGGCCCATCACCGCGGCGAAGGTGCCGCGCTTCAGTCGCAGGCTCACGCGGTCCAGCGCGGTGACGTGCGCCCCGTCCCGGCCGAACCGTCTGCTGACGGCATCCAGTCGGCACGCGTCCTCGCTGATCGCGGTGGTCGCGGGACCGCGGGCGGGTTCCGGCATCCGCGATCGCCGCCGGTCAGCGATTGCCGGCCCCCAGGATCAGGATGAGGCGACGGCGCCGGCGACGACGACGCACGGCCTTGGCGGCCGCCGCCTCGGCCTGCTCCTCTGTCGCGCCGGCGTGGCGCGCGGCGGCGAAGGCCTTGTCCGCCGCCTGCTGGTCGCGTTCCTTCATACGTGCGCGAATGCCCATGATCGTGCTTCCTCTCGTGTCGCCCGCGGTGCCCGCGAGGGCTGGGCGTCAGGCTCCAGCCTGAGCCGGTCGCTCGGCAGTGCCGCACACATCCATCACGAGATGCCGGTGACATCTGTCAGGTGGGCGCGGTCAGGTGGGCGCGGCACGGGTTGGCGCTGGACGTCAGCGAGGCGGGGCCGGTCGATAGTGCCCGATCAGCACGCCGGTGCTCGCGGCCGAGCTGGACACGAGCTCCCACTCCGTGGCGGCACCGGCGTCGGGGAACAGCCGTCGGCCCGCGCCCAGCACGAGCGGGTGGATGAACAGCAGCAGTTCGTCGACGAGGCGATGCTCGAGCAGGGTCCGGATCAGCACGCCGCTGCCCATGACGCACAGGTCCGGACCGTCCTGCGCCCTGAGGTCGGCGATGGCCGGTGCTCCGCCGGACACGAGGGTCGAGTTCGGCCAGGGCAGCGTCGTCGACGCCGATCGGCTCACCACGAACTTCTGTGCGCCGTTGAGCCCGTCCTTGAACGGGCCGCCCACCGTGTTCCAGTGCGAGAGCATCTCGTCGTAGCTGCGGTGCCCGAGGAGCAGACGCATGCCGCCGGCATCCGTCGCCCGCCGGCCGAGCGCGGCCGTGACCTCGTCGTTCGATCCGGCCGTCGCCCAGCCGCCGAGAGAGAACCCGTCCCGGGTGTCCTCGTCCGGCCGGCCCGGGGACTGCATGACGCCGTCGAGGGTGATGTGGTTCGCGACATAGATCGTGCTCATGGGAGCCTCCTGCCTGATCTGCGCTTGCGAGGTGACCTGCGCTTCCGGGGTCACCCGCGCTTCCGAGCATAGGAACGCCGGTCGGTGCGTGGGCCTCGCCCGGTTCAGCCTGTGAGCTCGGACGCTCTGCGTGACATCGTCGACCGGACCGCCGTCATGACAGCCGCATCCGAACTCCCTGCCGAGGCGCGAGGGTGGCTCGACGATGTCGGGCGTCGCATCGCGCCGCTGCCGGATGCTGATCGCCGTGGCGCGGCGGAGTCGGAATCGGGGCTCGCGGTCACCCCAATAGCTCGCTGAGCTCGTACCAGCGACCCTCCAGCTCCTGCTGCTCGGACTCGAGCCCGCCGATCCGCTGCATCTCCGCCCCCAGGCCGAGGTAGTCCGACTGGTCATGGTCGGCGAGCGCCGTGCGTGCCGTGTCGATCTGCAGCTGCAGCTTCTCGATCCGGCGCTCCAACGAAGCGAACTCCTTCTGCGCGGCCCGGAGCCCCGCGCCGCCGAGCGCGGGTACCGATTCTCCTGGGTGGTTCTTCGAGGGCACGGAGGCGGTTGCGCCAGTCTCCGCCGTGCGCTCCTGAACGGCTCGAAGTCGCAGGTACTCGTCCACGCC
The DNA here is from genome assembly GCF_030345695.1 of Galbitalea sp. SE-J8. GTDB lineage: Bacteria > Actinomycetota > Actinomycetes > Actinomycetales > Microbacteriaceae > JAUASV01. Next base: position 63,502 of record NZ_JAUASV010000008.1, read on the forward strand.
ACCGGGCAGGTGCCGAAGCCGCCCGTCGAGGATCGCGTACTGCTGGTCGGTGACACGCTCCAGGAAGTAGCGGTCATGGCTGACGACGATGAGCGTTCCCGGCCAGGAGTCGAGCAGGTCCTCCATCGCGGCGAGCATGTCCGTGTCGAGGTCGTTCGTCGGCTCGTCGAGCACCAGGAGGTTGGGCTGGTCGAGCAGGATGAGCAGCAGCTGCAGGCGTCGTCTCTGCCCGCCGGAGAGGTCTTTCACCGGGGTCGAGAGCTGGGCTGCCGAGAAGCCGAGCTGCTCGAGCAGCTGCGAAGGCGTGAGGTCCCGCGCCTTGGAGCCGGAGCCGATCGTGTAGCTCGTGCGAAGGCCCGCGATGACGACGCGGACCGGATCGCTCAGGTGCTCCTCGAGCTCGTCGAGGCGCTGGGTCAGCGTGGCGACCCTCACGGTCGTGCCGCGCTTGACCCGCCCGGATGTCGGCTCGACGTCTCCGTCGATGAGTCCGAGCAGCGTCGACTTGCCCGCACCGTTCACGCCCAGGATCCCCGTGCGCTCGCCCGGTGCGATCCGCCATTCCACGTCGCGCAGCACGGTCGTGCTCCCGTAGGCGACGGAGGCGTCGAGCAGGTCGACCACGTCCTTGCCGAGGCGGGACACGGCGTGGGACTGCAGCCGGGTCGTGTCGCGGATCTCGGGCACGTCCTCGATGAGCTGGTTGGCCGCGTCGATGCGGAACTTCGGCTTCGCCGTGCGTGCCGGGGCACCCCTGCGCAGCCAGGCGAGCTCCTTGCGAGCCAGGTTGAGCCGCTTCTGCTCGGATGCCGCCGCCATCCGGTCACGCTCGACGCGCTGCAGGATGTAGGCGGCGTACCCGCCCTCGAACGACTCGACGATCCGGTCGTGCACCTCCCACGTCTCGGTGCACACCTCGTCGAGGAACCACCGGTCGTGGGTCACGACGACCAGGCCGCCCTGGCCCGCGGGCCAGCGCTTCCTGAGGTGGCCGGCGAGCCACGCGATGCCCTCGACGTCGAGGTGGTTCGTCGGCTCGTCGAGGCACATCACGGTCCAGTCCCCGACGAGCAGCCGGGCGAGCTGGACCCGACGGCGCTGACCGCCGGAGAGGGTGCCGATCGGACCGTCCCAGGGCAGGTCGGAGAGCAGACCGGCGATCACGTCGCGCACCTTCGGGTCGCCCGCCCACTCGTGCTCGGCGGTGTCGCCCACGACGGCGTGACCGATGGTCTCCGAGTCGTCGAGGGTGTCGCTCTGATCGAGGACGCCGATGGTGACCCCGCGGCGCACGGTGATGCGTCCCGCATCCTGCTGGATGCGACCGGTCAGCAGTCCGAGCAGCGTGGACTTGCCATCGCCGTTGCGGCCCACGATGCCGATCCGGTCGCCCTCGTTCAGGCCGACGGTCACGGAGTCGAAGACGACCTTGGTCGGGTATTCGAGGTGGAGGGCCTCAGCCCCGAGAAGATGCGCCATGGGTGCCTCGAGCGTAGCGCGCGACCGGGGGCGACCCCCGTTCGGGGGGTTCGAATGTCGGTGGTGGGTGGTTGTCTTCTTGCATGGCAGCAGCGGATGGGGTGCGATTCGTCCCGACGGACGGTTCCGGCGACACGGCGTCGCCGAACGCCGACGCGCCCCTCGGCATCCGCATCGGCCACTCGGTGACCGACCTGTTCGACGCCGCCGCGCGCACGCGCGAGATGGCGGCGACGCTCGACGCCTGGCAGGCGCAGTTCATCGAGAACGCCGTGCGGCTCAAGATGATCGGCGTCGAGTGCACGCAGGCGGCGACGGCCGACGGCTGGACGGCCGAGGTCGTCGCGATGCGCGAGCTGTCGAGCGAGCTCGGCTGCCGCCTCGGCATCTCCGACTCCGCCGCTCGCGCCCTCATCGAGCGCTCGTGCAGCCTCGTGCGCACCCTGCCGCACACGCTGCAGGCGCTCGAACGCGGCACGATCACCGTGCGGCACGCGCACGTCGTCGTCGATGAGGCCGGATCGCTGCCCGCCGAGGCGGTGCCCGAGTACGAAGCAGCCGTGCTCGAGCGCGCCTCGGTCCCGATCGGCCGGTTCACGCGCCTCGCGCGCGCGCTGCGCGAGCGGATGCACCCCGAGTCGATGGCGACGCGCGCCGTGGAGGCGCTCGAGAAGCGTCACGTCGGCATCGAGCCCGCCCGCGACGGGATGGCGTGGCTCACCGCGCACCTGCCCGCCGAGGAGGCCGTCGCGATCGATACGCGCCTGACCGCCGCGGCACGCGCCGGCCGCGTCGAGGGCGAGGAGCGCACGATCGCACAGCTGCGCGCCGACCTCCTCGCCCACCTGCTCATCGACGGCGAGTGCTCGGGCGTGCCGGCCGGCATCCGGCCGTCCGTTCTCGTCACGGTGCCCGTGCTGACCCTGCTCGGTGCGGATGCTCCGGCCCAGCTCGAGGGGCACGGCCCGATCGACGCCGAGACCGCACGCCGCCTCGCCGCGGACGCGCCGTCGTTCACCCGGCTGCTCACGCATCCGGAGACGAGCGCCGTGCTCTCGTACGGCAAGGACGCCTACGCGGTGCCCGCCGATCTGCGGCGCGCCCTGCGCGCTCGCGACCAGCGCTGCCGCTACGTCACGTGCGACGCCTCCGTCGCCCACGCCGAGGCGGATCACACCGACGACTTCGCGGGCACCGGCCAGACCGCGCTCGACAATTTGGCGTTCCTGTGCCGCGGACACCACCACCTCAAGCACCGCACCGGCTGGAAGGTCGAGCAGCACGAGGGCGGGGTGCTCGTCTGGACCTCGCCCGAGGGGCTCGTCTACGTCGATCGCCCCGAACCGACACCGGGAGCCTGCACCGCCGCCGAGGTCGACGCGTTCCTCGTCGGGCGGTCGATCACCGACGCGGGGTCCGAGCCACCGCCCGACGACGAGCCGCCGCCGCCGTTCTAGCCGCGCCGTGCCGCGCCTCGCCTCGCCTCGCCGCGCGACGCGCGCCGCGAGACACGAGACACGAGACGCCGCGAGACGCCGCGAGACACGAGATCGTCAGCGGGGCCGACGGGTCAGGACGCCCCGTCGAGCCGATGAACTCGCTGCACCGACAGTCCGAGCATGACGGCCGCGTCGGCAGAGCTGCCCGTCCAGGCGCAGGGGACGCGCCATGACGCTGCACGTCAGCGAGCCTTTCGAGCCGAGGTACGCGTGTCGATGCCCGGCGGGTCGATCTCCCCCAGGGACTCAACCTCACGGCGGGATGGATCAGAGCCGGGCTGGATCAGCTCACCGTCACGTCGATCCCGTGCCACCCGGTCGCGCCGTCGGGCGCGGGCGGCGCCGGGGACTCGGGCTGGGTGGCGCCCGTGGCATCCGTCGCGCGCACGCGGATGGTGTGAGCGCCGGGCGTCGCGCGCCACGCGATCGACCACTGCAGCCAGCTGTCGACCGTGACGACGGATGCCAGGGTCGCCTCGCGCCACTCGCCGTCGTCGACCTGCACCTCGACCTTCGCGATGCCCGTGTGCTGCGCCCAGGCGACGCCGGCGACCGCGACCGTGCCGGCCGCGACCCTGCGACCGGCCCGCGGCACGTCGATGCGCGATCCGGTCTTGACCGGGCCCCGCGCCGACCAGCCGCGCGGCGTCCAGTAGCCCTCGTCGTCCGCGAACCGGGTGACCCTCAGCTCGGTGACCCACTTCGTCGCGGACACGTAGCCGTAGAGTCCCGGAACGACGAGCCGGGCCGGGAAGCCGTGCTCGATCGGCAGGGGCTCGCCGTTCATGCCGATCGCGAGCAGCGCATCCGTGCCCTCGTCCTGCAACACCGCGAGCGGCGTGCCGGCCGTGAACCCGTCGACGCTGCGCGAGAGCACCATGTCGGCGTCGGCGTGCGGCGCCGCCCGCGCGAGCAGCTCGCGGATCGGGTAGCCGAGCCACAGCGCGTTGCCGATGAGATCGCCGCCCACCTCGTTCGAGACGCAGGCGAGCGTCGTGTAGCGCTCGACGAGCGGCAGCGCCACGAGGTCCTGCCAGCCGAGCGTCACCTCGGTGTCGACGAGCCCGGTGATCGTGAGCGACCAGTCCTCGGGTGCGAGCTGCGGCACGCTCAGCGCCGTGTCGATGCGATAGAAGTCCGCGTTCGGCGTGACCCACGGCGAGAGGCCCTCGGCCGCGAGGTCGCCCGTCGCGAGGTCCGCACCGGCAGGCACCGGCGGCGCCGTGGTCGCGGGGGCGGGCAGGGTGAGCGCGGCGCGGGCGCCGCGCGCGACCTGCGTGACGGATGCCGCGGCCCGTCCGACGACGCCGACGACCGCGCCGACCCCGGCCGAGGCGACGAGCAGCTGCAGGAAGCGGCGCCGCTCGAACGACCGCGGACGCGGCGCGAGCCGCTCCGAACGCGCCAGCCCCTCCGAACGCGACAGCCGCTCCGAACGCGACAGCCCCTCCGAACGCGACAGGGGCGCGGCCCACGCGGTGAGCCGCGCGGCGAGGGTGCGCAGGAGCGCGGCGGCGAGCAGCGCACCCGCCGCGACCGGCAGGAACGAGAGGAGCGCGGCATCCGCCCGCGTGAGCACGGCCGCCTCGGCGAGCGCGCCGAGCGCGACGACGACCGCGACGCCGAACGGCGGGCGGCGGGCCTGCAGCACGCCGGCGACCGCCGCGAGCACGACGACGAGCACCACGAGCACGACGGCGAGGAAAGCCTTGTCGCCCGTGCCGAACGCGCCGATCACCGCCGTCTTGAGCCACGGCGGCGCGAGGTCGATCGCGAGCGATCCGACGGCGGCGAACGGTTCGCCCGCCCCGCCGACGACGAGCGACACGACCTCCGCCGTCGCGGCGCCGACGATCGCGGCCGCGAGACCGGATGCCGCGGCGAACGCCCCGCGCGCAGGCGCGGCGAGGTGCGGCTCGCCGCCCGCCGGCCCGGCGGCTGCCGGCCCGGCGGCCGTCGGTGCGGTGTCGGTCGGTGCCGTGGACGGCGGCGGGCCCAGCTCGGTCACCCCGTGAGCGTACGCCGACCGGCCCGGGCGCGGCCGGTCAGCCGGAGATGACGCGCGCCCCGTGCACCGGGCCGGTCGCGCGCACCACCGTGTGCCGGGTCGCGCTGAGCGCGATCTGCAGCTGCAGGGCGGCGTTGACGTCGGCCGCGAGGAAGGCCACCGTCGGACCCGATCCCGAGACGATGCCCGCGAGCGCCCCGTGCGACTCCCCCAGCTCGAGCACCCCGGCGAGCGACGGCTCGAGGTTGAGCGCCGCGGCCTGCAGGTCGTTCGACAGCACCTCGGCGAGCATGCGCGGCTCCCCCGCGCGCAGCGCCTGCAGCACGTCGACGTCGACGGTCGGGGCGACGCGCGCCGGGAAGATGTCCTGCGCGTGCCGCGCCCGGTGCTCGTCGAGCTCGCGGTACACCTCGGGCGTCGAGAGCCCGGCGTCGCTGAGCACGAGCACCCACTCGAAGCTGCCCTTCGCGAGAGCCGGGCTCAGCTGGTCGCCGCGCCCCGTGCCGATCGCCGTGCCGCCGGTGAGCGCGAACGGCACGTCGGCCCCGAGCTCGGCCGCGAGCACGAGCAGCTCGTCGCGACCCACGTCGGTGCCCCACAGGGTGTCGCACGCGACGAGGGCGGCCGCGGCATCCGCGCTCCCGCCGCCCATGCCGCCCGTGACGGGCACGTGCTTCTCGATGTCGATGTGCGCTCCGCGCCGGTAGCCGGTGCGGGCCGCGAGCAGTCGGGCGGCGCGGATGGCGATGTTCGACCCGTCGGTCGGCACGCGCGCGAGGTCGACCGAGCCGCTCAGCGCGACCGAGAAGTCGGGCGCGTCCGAGACGCGAACATCCTCGTAGAGGCTGACGGCCTGGTAGGCGATGGCCACGTCGTGGTAGCCGTCGTCTGCTTGCGCACCCACGGCGAGGAAGACGTTGATCTTGCCCGGCGCCCGCACGTGCACGACCCTCGAATCGGGGGCGGTCGTCATGCGATCAACCTACTGTCTCGCCGCGACGGCTCCGGACAGGCTGTGGAGGCGCGGGGATCAGGCGCGGGCGATGCGCAGGAAGTCCACGAGCGCCAGTTCCTCGCCGCGCGCCGTCGGCGCGACACCGGCCGCCTCGAGCTTCGCGGATGCCGTGGCCGGGTCGCCCGCGAGGCTCGCGAGAGCGCCGCGCAGCATCTTGCGCCGCTGGCCGAACGCCGCGTCGATGACCGCGAAGGTCGTGACGCGCTCGTCGTCGGAACCGGGCGGGTCGTGCCTCTCGAACGCGACGAGCACGGAGTCGACGTTCGGCACCGGCCAGAACACCTGACGGCTCACCTGGCCGGCGACGCGCCAGTGCGCCCACCAGGCGACCTTCGCACTCGGTGCCCCGTACACCCTCGACCCGGGTGCGGCGGCGAGCCGCTGGCCGACCTCGGCCTGCACCATGACGACCCCGCGCTCGAGGCTCGGCACCCGCTCGAGCAGGTGGATGAGCACGGGCACGCTCACGTTGTACGGCAGGTTCGCGACGAGCACCGTCGGGGCGACGGGGAGCTCGGTGACCTGCAGGGCGTCGGCGTTGATGACAGTGAGGCGCGCGCTGGAGCCATGAGCAACGCGCCAGGGTTGCGGCGACGCCAGCGCCGAGGGGGCCTGCGACCGAGGTTCGTCGGCGGCCTGCGCGGCGACGGTGCGCGGTAGCTGCTCCGCGAGGCGCCGGTCGATCTCGATCGCGACGACGGGCGCGCCCGTCTCGAGCAGACCGAGGGTGAGCGAGCCGAGACCGGGGCCGACCTCGAGCACGGTGTCGGCATCCGTCACGCGCGCGAGCTGCACGATGCGCCGCACCGTGTTCGCGTCGTGCACGAAGTTCTGTCCCCACTTCTTGGTGGGAGTCACCCCGAGCAGCTCGGCGAGGTCGCGGATCTCCGCCGGCCCGAGCAGTCTCACCGGTCGAATCCGCGCTCGTCGAATCCGCGGTGGTCGAATCGCACCGGGTCGAACACGCTGATCGGCTCGGTGATCGGATGCGCGTCCCAGGTGCCGTAGACCGCCTCCGTGTTGGAGGCGATGAGCGCCGCGAGCATCGACGGGTCGGTGCCGCGCACCTCGGCCATCGCCCGCACGGTGTACGGGATGAGGTACGACGAGTTCGGCCGCCCGCGGTAGGGCACCGGGGTGAGGAAGGGCGCATCCGTCTCGACGAGGATGAGGTGCGGTGGCACGATCTCGAGCGCGTCGCGCAGGTTCTGCGCGTTCTTGAACGTCACGGTGCCGGCGAACGAGAGGTACCAGCCGCGCTCGACCGCGAGCCGCGCGAGCGCGACGTCGCCCGAGAAGCAGTGGAACACGGTGCGATCGGGCGCGCCGACCCGGTCGAGGGTCGAGACCACGGTGCCGTGCGCGTCGCGGTCGTGGATCTGCAGCGCGAGGCCGTGCCGCTTCGCGATCGCGATGTGCGCCTCGAACGCCGCGATCTGCGCCGGGCGACCGGCCTCATCCGTGCGGTAGAAATCGAGCCCGGTCTCGCCGATCGCGCGCACACGGGGCTGCACAGCGAGCTCGTCGATGACGGCGAGGGCCGCCTCGAGCTCGCCCCGGGCGGCGAGCTCCGGGGTGTCGTTCGGGTGGATCGCGACCGCGGCGAGGACGCGCGGCTCGACGGCGGCGATCTCGGCCGACCAGCGCGAGGTCTCGACGTCGGTGCCGACCTGCACGACGCCGCGCACGCCCACCGAGCTCGCGAGGTCGAGCGCCTCGCGGTAGTCGAGCGGGTTGTCGCCGCGGGAGCCCGTCGAAGGGTCGGCGTACTCGAGGTGCGTGTGGTTGTCGTAGACCCCGACCGTGAGCGGCGACGGCGCCGGCGGCGGGGTCAGGTCGCGGCGCGGCCGTCCGTCGCCGGGGGTCGCCTCCCGGGAACGGATGTGGGCGCCGGAGTCGGTCACGCGGCGCCGGCGTCCTCGGTGGTCTCGATGCGCGGGAAGAGCGCCTCGAGCTTCGTGATCGCGGTGCCGGGCCGCAGCACGCCCCACTCGCCGGCGGAACGGATGCGCTGGTCGCCGAGCGCGGCCTCCTGGCCGAGCGCGGTCCACAGCTTCGCGGTCGCCAGCGGGACCACGGGGCTCAGCAGCACGGCGAGCGCGCGCAGCCCCTCGGCGGCCGTGTAGAGCACGGTCGCGAGGCGCTCGCGCTTCGCGTCGTCCTTCGCGAGCACCCACGGCTCCTGCGTGGTGATGTACCCGTTGAGGTCGTCGACGATGGTCCAGATCGCGGCGATCGACTCGTGGATGGCGAAACGCTCGATCGCGACGTCGGCGTCCTCCGCCGCGGTCGCGACCGTGCGCTGGATCGCGAGGTCGGCATCCGTGTACTCGCTCGGGCCCGGCAGCACGCCGTCGAAATAGCGGCCGATCATCGCGGTGACGCGGCTCGCGAGGTTGCCGAAGCCGTTCGCGAGCTCGGCCTGGTAGCGGGCGGAGAGGTCCTCCCACGAGAAGGAGCCGTCCTGGCCGAACGAGATCGCGCGCATGAAGTAGTAGCGGAACGCGTCCGACCCGAACGTGTCGGTGATCTGGTGCGGCGCGATGCCCGTGAGCTTCGACTTCGACATCTTCTCGCCGCCGACGAGCAGCCAGCCGTGGCCGAACACGCGGCGCGGCACCGGCAGGCCCGCGGCCATGAGCATGGCGGGCCAGATCACGGCGTGGAAGCGGGCGATGTCCTTGCCGACGATGTGCACGGCCGGCCAGCGGCGGGCGAACTGGGCGGCATCCGACCCGTAGCCCGCGGCGGTCGCGTAATTGAGCAGCGCGTCGAACCACACGTACAGCACGTGGCGCTCGTCCCACGGGATCTGGATGCCCCAGTCGAAGCTCGAGCGCGAGATCGACAGATCCTGCAGACCCTGCTTGACGAACTGGATGATCTCGTTGCGCACGCTCTCCGGCTGGATGAAGTCGGGCTGCGACTCGTAGAGGTCGAGCAGCTTCTGCTCGAACTGGCTCATCCGGAAGAAGTAGTTCGTCTCCTGCAGCACCTCGATCGGGCGGCCGTGGATCTTGCAGACCAGCTGCCCGGCGAAGTCGCCGTCGGGCGTCTCGAGCAGGTCGTCGAGCTGCTTGTACTCCTCGCAGCCGACGCAGTAGTAGCCCTCGTACTCGCCCGAGTAGATGAAGCCGTCGTCGTAGAGCTTGTTCAGGAAGACGAGCACGCCGTTCTCGTGACGCGCGTCGGTGGTGCGGATGAAGTCGTCGTTGGCGATGCCGACGGTCTCGAGCAGCGGGATCCAGGCGTCGGCGACGAGCTTGTCGGCCCACTCCTTCGGGGTCGTGTCGTTCGCGACCGCGGTACGCAGGATCTTCTGGCCGTGCTCGTCCGTGCCGGTCAGCAGCCAGGTGTCGTCGCCGGCCTGACGGTGCCAGCGCGCGAGCACGTCCGCCGCGACCTCCGTGTACGCGTGGCCGATGTGCGGCACATCGTTGACGTAGAAGATCGGCGTCGTGATGTAGAAGGGATCTCCCGCGGGCATGCCTTCCAGTCTACGGAGCGACGGATGCTGTGACCGAGCCGGTGTGGCGGCCCGCGGCGGCGGACCGCTGGCGCAGGCTCGCGCCGGCCGGGGAGGCTCGCGCCGGCCGAGGAGGCCGCCCGCTGGCTGAGGAGGCTCGCGCTGGCCGGGGAGACTCCCGCTGGCTGAGGACGCGGGCCTGCTGGCTGAGGAGCGAGCGAGCGCAGCGAGCCCGCGTCTCGAAGCCCCGCCCGGATCACCCCACGACTCGAGCGTCGACCGGAGCGGGTCGCCCCTCCCCACTACACATTCGGCGACGGGCGTCACCATCCGCGTCCTGCGACGATCTCGTCGTGGGTCAGCGGCTGGAGGCGCGGCTCGCGCGGCTGTCGGGGATGGTCGGGGTCCCAGATCTGGATGGCTCCAGCGACATCGCGGCCGTACCGGGCCAGCATGCCGATCGTGCCGTAGGGGTCCGGGCGCACCAAGCGGGCGAGCTCGGAGTTCCGACGCGCTGTCCGTGCAGTTCGTCGATGAGATCGGACATGGTCAGACCCGCCTTGGCCGGCCCGCTGAGTGTCACTCGCAATGGGGCCGTGCGGGTAAACCGTCAGAGTTGTACGTTTGATTTATCGTCGCTCAACCAGCAATCTCAGACTCGGTCGCCGCGCTCGGCCGACGCGCAGCCGCCATGTGGGCAAAATACGCGCGCGAGGCGAACGATGCGAGTCTCCCGCTCGCCGTGCACATGGCAGACAGCGGAGGCGTCGCCGAGAGGCTCTGGGATCACTGGCTCTCCCCGCACCTGCGCGGCCTTGTCGCCGAGGCGATCGGCGATCCGGAGGACGCGCGAACCGTCGTGATCTGGCTCGCAGCCGTGCACGACATCGGCAAAGCAAGCCCGGCGTTCGTCAGCCAGGTGCCTCTCCTCAAGGAGCGCATCCGCACAGCCGGACTGACCTTCCCCGACCCCGTCGATTCGCGGCGAGCACCGCACTCGATCGTCAGTCACCTCGTGCTCGAGCGCTGGCTCGTAGCGCGCGGCTGGAACCCCACGACGGCGACCAGCTACGCGATCGTCCCCGGCGGCCACCACGGTGCCCCGCCGGACGATCACGCGCTGCAGGAGGTCGCACTCCGCACGGACCACGTCGGGGAAGGACCATGGGTGGTCGCCCAGGACGAGTTGCTCGACTTCGCCACGGAGATAACGGATGCCGCGCGCGCACTCGATCGCGCGCGCGACCGTCCACTGCCGAAGACGGTTCAGATGATCGTCACGGGCCTCGTGATCATGGCGGACTGGATTGCGAGCTCCGCCGATCATTTCCCCCTCGCACCGGACAATCACCAGCTTGACAACCGCGTCGATGCGGCATGGCAGCGCCTCGGTCTCGTCGCGCCGTGGACGCCCACCGAGCCGGCGGGTGATGCGGACGAACTGTTCCACGCGCGATTCGATCTCCCACACGGAGTGACGCTCCGTCCCGTGCAGCGCGCAGCGATCGAACTCGCGCGCTCGGGAGATCCGCACCGTCTGCTCATCGTGGAAGCTCCGATGGGCGAGGGCAAGACCGAGCTCGCTCTCCTCGTCGCGGAGATCCTCGCCGCACGCGCCGGATGCGGTGGCGTGGGCGTCGCGCTACCGACGATGGCGACGAGCGACGGGATGTTCGGCCGCGTGCGCGACTGGCTGGGCCGCGCGAGCGATGGTATCCAGACCAGCCACCTCGCTCACGGCAAGGCCTTCCTGAACGACGACTTCCGCGGGCTCGTGCACCTCGGGGACGTCATCGACCTGTACGACGACCCGGCGGTCATGACGCGCGGTGACGGGACCACTCGGGGTCTCGTGACGCACGCCTGGATGAGCGGTCGCAAGAAGGGCGCCCTCGCGAGCATCCTCGTGGGCACCATCGACCAGGACCTCTTCGGAGCCCTCAAGGTGAAGCACGTCGCCCTGCGTCAGCTCGCGCTCGCGTCCAAGGTCGTGGTCATCGACGAGGTCCACGCCAGCGACAGCTACATGCTCGAATACGCCCATCGCCTGGTCGCATGGCTCGGCGCATATCGTGTGCCGACGATCCTGCTCTCTGCGACGCTCGACCCGGCTCTGCGGGAGAGCCTCGCGGCCGCTTATGCTGGCACACCGCCGGGCCGGAACGGCAGGCGAGCGACCGTTCGGTTCCCCGAGATGCTCGAGGAGGCCGCCTATCCCCTGATCACGTCCGTGACCGCGAACGGGGTGCCACAGGTCGTGAGGCCCGCTGCCTCCGGCCGCTCCTCGGTCATGCAGGTCGAGGCCGTCCAGGATGACGACGACACGCTCGTCACGCTTCTCACCGAGGCGCTCGAGCGTGGCGGGAGCGCCGCCGTCATCCGCAACACCGTCCGTCGCGCGCAGGACACGGCCCGGATGCTGCGCGAGCGCATGCCGCACGCCGATGTCGAGATCGTGCACGCCCGGCTCGTCGCGGCGCACCGGATGCGCCGAGAGGCAGCACTCCGGACACGCCTCGGACCCGGTCGCCCCACCCGCGCGGACGACGAGCGACCGTTCATCGTCGTCGGCACCCAGGTGCTCGAGCAGAGTCTCGACATCGACGTCGACCTCATGGTGAGCGACCTCGCGCCCATCGATCTGATCTTGCAGCGCGTCGGACGCCTGCACCGCCACGATAGGGACGATCGCCCGACGGCGGTCACCGCACCGCGGCTTGTCGTGACGGGAGTGGACTGGTCGACCAGCCCACCGACGCTCGTGGCCGGCGTCGACACGATCTACGAGTCGGCGGCGACGCTCGCGAGCCTCGCAGGCCTCGCCCCCCACCTCGCTGGCCGGCCGCTCACGCTGCCGGACGACGTCCCCGGCCTCGTCGCGACCGCGGCGAGCGCCGCGCCGCCCATGCCGGCGGACTGGGTCAGCGCCTGGGTCGAGGCGGATGCGGCGACGCGACGCGCACGCGCCGATCAACGACGTCGGGCCGGCACATACCTTCTACCCGCCCCCTCGGCACCGACGCGGACGCTCGTCGGACTCCTCGCCGCTGGCGTCGGTCGACTCGACGAGGACTCCGTCCTCGGTCAGCAGCAGGTCCGCGACAGCGACGCGAGCATCGAGGTCATCGTGCTGCGCCGGGTCGACGGCGAGCTACGAATGCTCGACGACCTCGAGCAGTACGGCGACGCGCGCGTGCCCGAGCACGACGAGCCCGCTTTCTCCCTCGCGCTCGCGCTCGCGGGATGCACGATCCGACTGCCCCCGCGATTCAGTCGGTCGTGGGCGATCGAGCGCACGATCAACGCGCTCGAGAAGACCGTGTACCCGGGCTGGCAGAGGTCACGCTTCCTCGCAGGGCAACTCGTGCTCGAACTCGACGAGCGCCTGTGCGGCGAGATCGACGGCATACCGATCCGCTACGACGCCGATCTGGGGCTACTCGTCGGCACCGCCGCCGAGCCCGAGCGAATGTCTGGGGCTTGCGATTGACTCAGCGAACAGGGGGTGCCGCATGACCACTTATTCATTGATCGACGAGCCGTGGATTCCGGTGGCCACGCGCGACGGCGCGACCGCGGAGCTCTCGCTCGCGGATGTCTTCCGGCGCGCGGACGACATCCGGGGCCTCGCCACGGAGCTGCCGACCGTCGATTTCGCGATCCTGCGCGTGCTGCTCGCGATCCTCGAGCGCGCGCTCGGCGAGTTCGACGACCCGATCAGCACCTGGGCGTCGTTGCGACGCGACGGGTTGCCGACCCAGCGCGTCCTCGACTACCTCGAGCACTGGCGGCACCGCTTCGACCTGCTCGACGACGCGGCTCCCTTCTTTCAGACGGCCAACTTGACCACGGGCAAGCCGGATGCAGATGCCACGCTCGATCGGCTGCTGCCGGATGCATCGGGCGGGGGCCTGTTCAGCATGCGGCGCGGTGCCGGCGTCGCCCGGATCTCGTTCGCTGAGGCAGCGCGATTCGTGCTGCACTCACACAGCTATGGGCTGGCCGGTATTCATGGCAGTGCTCTGGGCGATCCTCGGGCAAAAGGCGGCAAGGTGTATCCGCTCGGAACGGGCGGCGCTGGATCGCTCGGCGGGGTGGTCATCGAAGGCGAGACGCTCGCTGAGACACTCGTACTCAATCTGGTGCTCGGCGACCGCGAGGGTTATCCGCTCGATCCCGACGATGAACCCGCGTGGGAGCGGAGCCCGCTCGGACCTGCCGAAGAAGGCCGCTCCTCCCCCGCTCCGCGTGGACCCGCCGAGTTCTACACCTGGCAGTCGCGTCGCATCCGCCTCGTGTACGACGAGTCCGGGGCGAGCGGGGCAGTCGTCTGCTACGGCGATCGTCCGCCGCTGCAGAACGGCCAGTCCTACGAGTTCATGACCGCGTGGCGCCGCAGCGAGGCCTATTCGAAACAGCAGGGCACAGTCGTGAAGCTGCCCGTGCGGCATCGTCCCGATCGGGCCGCATGGCGAGGGCTGGGCTCTCTGCTGCCGCACATCGAAGCCGCCCGAGAAGACACGGACGCACCACGTACCCTCACCTGGCTCGCCGAGATGCGCGCCGCGGGCGCGCTGACCGACGACGCGATCGTGCGCACCCGCACGATCGGTATTGAGTACGGCACCCAGGACTCGGTGATCGTCGACGTACTCGCCGATCGCGTCGACATCCGCCTCTCCATGCTGGGCCGCGATGCTGCGACGGTCGCACAGAAGGCGATCGACATGGCGGCCGCCGCCGAGCTCGGGGTGCGCGCGCTCGGCGACCTCGCGAGGAATCTCGAACTGGCAGCCGGAGGCTCGAGCGACGGCGCCAGGGATCGATCGACGGAGCTCGCCTACGACGCCCTCGACCAGCCGTACCGGGCATGGCTGCGCGAGTTGAACGCCGACACGGACCGGGACACGGCGACGCGAGCGTGGGTCGACGCCGCGCGAACGATCCTCCTCGCCCACGCCGACAATCTCGTCGAGGCGGCGGGCGCACCCGCCTGGCGCGGCCGGGACGTGAAGGGTCTCGGTGGCACCGAGCGACTCGTGAACGCCGCGATCGCGCACCGCTGGTTCCTCGGTGGGCTCGCGAAGGCGCTCCCGCGCGCACAGAACGCTCATGACGACCGGATCGACGAGCAGATGGAAGAGGCCACAGCATGACGGATGACACTCCCTCGCCCGCGAGTGGACCGTATGCGGACCTGATCGACTTCGTGTGGCGGCGCGTCGGCGCCCTCCACCGAGGTCTGGCCCACTCTTCGACGGGTGCTGCCGCCGATCTCGCGCATCTGCGCACCTCGGTCGGCAGTGACGCCGCGAGTGACCCGCGGGTCTGGCGGATTGTGTATACCGACTTTCCCCCCGCGTTCCTGGGTCGGGGCGACGCTGCATCACCCGCCGAAAGCGCGGTGCACGCGACGCTCGGGCTCTTCGCCGTGCATCAGCAAAGTCGCAGCGAGTCCATGCACCGACGCGGCGTCGGTTTCGGCCGTGCGGCACAACGCCTCGCCACGGACTCGGGCAGTGACGCTGCCGTCCGTCGACGATTCGAGGCGGTCGCGACCGCCGTCGACCTACGCGAGGTGCTCCACCATGCTCGGGGACTCGTGACGCAGATGAGCGCGCGCCGCATCCCGCTCGATTACGGCCTCCTCGCGAGCGACCTGATCCAGCTGCAGAACCCCGAACGCCGGAGTGCCGTGCTTCGGCGATGGGGTCGCGAGTACTACACCCGACCCGACCCCACGACCCCGACCGATGAACACAGCAGCACCACGACGAGCGCCGACACGAGCCTCGAGAACGGAACCGACCAGTGAGCCCGACTTTCATCGATCTGCACGTGCTGCAGACCGTCCCGCCGAGCAACATCAACCGTGACGACACGGGGAGCCCGAAGAGCGCCGTGTACGGCGGTGTCACTCGCGCCCGCATCTCGAGCCAGGCGCAGAAGAAGGCAGCGCGAGATGCGTTCCCGAAGTTGATCGACGCTTCGAAGCTCGGCGTGCGCACCAAGCGCGTCGTCGAGCTCGTAGCCGCCGAGATCGAACGGCAGCGACCCGCTCTCAGCGAGAGCGCCGCCGAACTGGCGTGGGCCGTGCTCGACGCAGCGGGCATCAAGCTCACGAAGCCGAAGAAGGGTGAGGACCAGCTCAGCGAGAGCGGCTACCTACTCTTCCTGAGCCGAGCCCAGGTTGCGCGGCTCGCGACACTCGCGATCGAGTCCGATGGCGCGATCGACAAGAAGACCGCCAAGGCCGCCGCCGACACCGCCCACAGTGTCGATGTTGCCCTCTTCGGGCGGATGGTCGCCGACGCGACCGATCTCTCCGTGGATGCGACCGTGCAGGTGGCTCACGCGATCAGCGTGCACGCCGTCGAGAACGAGTTCGACTACTTCACCGCCGTCGACGATCTCAAGGGCGACGACGAGGATGCGGGCGCCGCCATGATCGGCACCGTCGAGTTCAATTCGTCCACGTTGTACCGCTACGCGACCATCAACGCGACCGCTCTGCGCTCGACTCTCGACCCGGATGACGCGGCCCCGACCGTCGAGGCCGTGCGCGCCTTCATCCGTGCGTTCGTCACGAGCATGCCGACCGGAAAGCAGAACACCTTCGCGAACCGCACGCTGCCCGACGTCGTCGTCGCGCTCGTGCGCAGCGACCAGCCGGTGAACTTCTCGGGCGCGTTCGAAGAGGCCGTCACTGCGACGTCGGCGCGCGGGCGACTCGCCGAGGCGTCGGCACGTCTCGCCGACTACGCGGCCGAAATCAGCCGCGCCTACGGACCCGGAGCGACCTCCTCCTTTGTCGTGCGCGTCGGCGAGGCGACGGGCGGCGTCTCGGCGATCGGCGAAGAGGTGACCTTCGACGAACTCGTGCAGCGGGTCGGCGACCACGTCGCGGGAGTCTGAGGTGGGCGTCCTCCTGCTGCGGCTCGCGGGCCCTCTGCAGTCCTGGGGCGACGCGAGCCGGTTCTCCCGCCGCCAGACGCGTCACGAGCCCACCAAGAGCGGGATCGTCGGGCTCATCGCGGCGGCGCAGGGGCGGCGGCGCAGCGACCCGATCGAGGATCTCGTCGCACTGCGTTTCGGCGTGCGCGCGGACCAGCCGGGGCGACTCGTGCGCGACTTCCACACTGCGCGCGCGCCCGGTGACGCGAACTCCAAGCTCTCCTACCGGTTCTACCTGGGCGATGCGTGCTTTCTCGCCGGCATCGAGGGCGACCGATCACTGCTCGAAGGAATCGCCGACGCCATCCGCGGTCCGGAGTTCCCGCTCTACCTTGGACGGCGTTCGTGCCCGCCGACCCACCCGATCGTGCATCGGATCGTCGACGCGGGCCTCGATGAGACGCTGCGATCCGCCGAGTGGGTCGCGGCTCGTTGGCACCGCCGCAACACCCGGTCCGACTCCGTCGACCTCGAGATCGCGCGCGACGCGCACGCTGGAGAGAGCGGCGAGAGCGTCGCCGACGAGCCGCTGAGCTTCGCCGAGGAGCATCGGAACTACGGATGGCGCACAGTCGTGCGCGAGCACACGAGCGTTCTCAATCCCGACTTCCGCGCCCCCGCATCCGTCAACGCGAACCGGTCCACCCCACCCGAGCACGACCCCTTCGCAGCGGTGAGCGGCCGATGAGCTACCTCACGCGGATGCCGATCAACGCTGCCCGCCGCCAGGCGCGCCTGCTTCTCACGTCACGTCAGGCCATGCACGCGGCCGTGCTCTCGGGGTTCGCGCCGGGCAGCGGCTTCGAGGACGAGCGCGTGCTCTGGCGCGTCGACGCAGGAGCGGACCGCCGCACCACGTTGTACATCGTCAGCCCGGAACGACCCGATCTCACCCACCTCGTCGAGCAGGCCGGATGGCCGACTACGAGCGCGTGGGAGACTCGGGAGTACGACGCCCTGCTCGCGCGACTCAACGACGGTCAGCGCTGGCTGTTCCGCCTCGCGGCGAATCCCGTGCATACTGCTCGGCTCGACGACGGCCGCGTCAAGCGGCTCGGTCACGTAACCGTCGCGCAGCAGGAGACCTGGCTGCGCGATCGGGCCGGCACGTCGGGGTTCGAGGTGGTCGGCGACCCGAACGCGGACCTGCTCGTCAGTCGGCGCGAACGCGTGCGTTTCCGGCGAGGGGAGGCGACCGTCACGCTCGACGTCGCCCAGTTCGACGGTCAGCTCGTGGTCACGGATGCGGCAGCTTTGCGCCATGCGCTCGTCGCAGGCATCGGCCGAGCGAAGGGGTACGGATGCGGCTTGCTGACGCTCGCGCCGCTGTCCGCCGCGGAACGGACAGGTGGCTAAACGCCCCGGTCCGCCGCCGCCCGAGCTGCCCGAACTCGTGCGCGCGGAAGATCGGATCTCGTTCATCTGCCTCGAGCACGCGGTCATCCACCGCGACCAGAACGCGATCACCGCAACAGATGCACGCGGCACGGTTCATATCCCGGCCGCGTCGCTCGGCGCTCTCCTGCTCGGCCCGGGCACGTCGGTCACCCACCAGGCGATCGTGCTGCTCGCGGAAAGTGGTTCGACGGCGGTCTGGGTGGGCGAGCAAGGGGTTCGCTACTACGCGCACGGCCGAAGTCTGGCTCGTCGCAGCCGACTGCTGGACGCTCAGGCGCGGCTCGTGTCGAATCAGAGCTCGCGTCTCGCGGTCGCGCGTGCCATGTACGGCATGCGTTTCGCCGACGAAGAGGTCGGCACTCTCACTATGCAGCAGTTGCGCGGACGCGAGGGGGCGCGGGTGCGAGCGATCTATCGCAATGAGTCGCGCCGTACGGGAGTGCCCTGGACGGGCCGCACCTACGACCCCGACGATTTCGCGGGCGGTGACGTCATCAACACGGCACTCACCTCGGCACATCAGTGCCTGTACGGCGTAGTGCACGCTGTCGTCGTTGCCCTCGGTGGCACCCCGGGCCTCGGATTCGTGCACACCGGGCACGCCCGCTCCTTCGTCTTCGACATCGCCGACCTGTACAAGGCCGAGATCACCATCCCGATCGCTTTCGACGCGGTCGCCGCCGGACCCGAGGACATCGAGTCGGCCACGCGCCACGCGGTACGGGATGCGATTGTCGCCAACGGAGTGCTCTCGCGCTGCTCGCGGGACATCCGCACGCTCCTGCTCCCGACCGACGAGACCGAGGCGAACCTCCTCGACAACGTCGTCGAGCTGTGGGATGGCCAAGGTCGCCATGTCGCGTCCGGTCGCTCCTATGGAACAGGAGAGTGAGATGGTCGTCTTCGTGCTCACCGCTTGTCCAGCGGGACTGCGCGGTCATCTCACCCGCTGGCTGCTCGAGATTGCCCCTGGCATCTTCGTCGGCGTCGTCACGGCGCGCGTGCGGGACCTGCTGTGGGGCCGCGTGCTGGAACTCGTCAAGGACGGCCGTGCAATCCTCGTTCACTCCGCACAGGGCGAGCAGCGATTGGCCTTCCGCGTGCACCGGCACGACTGGACGCCGATGGACGTCGACGGCGTCACCCTCATGCTCCGGCCCAGCACGGATCCACCGCCGAGCGCGATGCGCCCAGGCTGGAGCAACGCTTCGCGCTACCGAATGGCGCGCCGGCGCTCTCCGACCTGACGGACGCGACACGGGCGCGTAACGCGCCGGGCGTAGCGTGGCGCGCATGAGCACTGAGCCCGCCCCGCGCGGCCGTGGCGACGACGCCCGCGCCTTCGACGCCGTGCTGCATGCGGCATCCGTGTACCTGCCGGAGGGTCCCGCCGAGGCGTGGGTCGGCATCCGGGACGGCGTCATCGCCGCGGTCAGCGCGACGCCGCTCGACGGCCCGACGACCGAGCTCGGCGCCGACGAGGTGCTCATCCCGGGGATCGTCGACACGCACGTGCACGTCAACGAGCCCGGGCGCACCGAGTGGGAGGGCTTCCTGTCGGCGACCCGCGCGGCGGCCGCGACGGGCGTCACGACGATCATCGACATGCCGCTCAACAGCGTGCCCACCACGATCACGCTCGAGGCGCTGCACATCAAGCGCGAGGTCGCGGCCGACCAGGCGGTCGTCGACGTCGGGTTCTGGGGCGGCGCGGTGCCCGAGAACCTCGGCAGCCTCGCCGAGCTGTGGGACGCCGGCGTCTACGGCTTCAAGTGCTTCCTCGCGCCGTCCGGCATCGACGAGTTCGGCCACCTCGACCCCGACCAGCTGAACGCCGCGCTCGACGAGATCGCCGACCTCGAGGCGCTGCTCATCGTGCACGCCGAGGACCCGGGGGTGCTCGACGCGAACGTGCGCGACGGCGGCACCGACTACCGGTCGTTCGTCGAGTCCCGACCGGATGCCGCGGAGACGACCGCGATCCAGCGCGTCATCGACGGGGTGCGGCGCACCGGCGCCCGCGCCCACATCCTGCACCTGTCGAGCGCGGCCGCCGTGCCGATGCTCGCGGCGGCGAAGGCGGAGGGGCTGCCGATCACGGTCGAGACCTGCCCGCACTACCTCACGATCGCCGAGGAGGACGTGCCGGCGGGCGCGACGCAGTTCAAGTGCTGCCCGCCCATCCGCGACGACGCCAACCGTGACGCGCTCTGGCAGGCGCTCGACGACGGCGTCATCGACGTCGTCGTCACCGACCACTCCCCGTCGACCGCCGAGCTCAAGTTCGCGCACGGCGGAGACTTCCAGCGCGCCTGGGGCGGCATCGCCGGCCTGCAGACCGGGTTCAGCGCGGTGTGGACCGAGGCGCGCCGCCGCGGCCTCCCGCTCGACCGCGTGCTGCAGTGGATGTCGCGCGGCACCGCCGATCTCGTCGGGCTCACCGCCAAGGGCCGCATCGCGGTCGGAGCGGATGCGGACCTCGTCGCCCTCGCACCCGACGACGCGTTCGACGTGCACGCGGCCGAGCTGCGGCACAAGAACAAGGTGAGCGCGTTCGACGGCCGCCACCTGCACGGCGTCGCCCGCCGGGTGTGGCTCGCGGGCGAGCCGCTCGACGCCGACGCGACCCCGCGCGGCGGGCTCCTCTCGCGCGCCCAGGAGCTGTAACGCCCACCACCTGCACCGCCCACCACCTGCACCACCCACCTACACCCACCACCTGCACCCACCACCTGCACCCACCACCCGCACCACCCACCACCTGCACCCACCACTGAGGGGACGCATCCGGTCGGAATGCGGGACCCCAGAGCGACCGGATGCGTCCCCTCAGCGACAGGGGCCCCGATAGCTTGGTGGGGTGACCGACGCACCCCGCCCCGCCGCACGGGCGTGGGCGATGCTCGCCGTCGCGGTCGCCGCACAGGCGGCCGGCACCGTGTTCGTCAGCACGCCGGCGTTCCTCATCCCGCTGCTGCACACCGAGCGCGGGCTCTCGCTCGCCGAGGCCGGGACGCTCGCCGCCGCGCCGACGTTCGGCCTCGTGCTCACCCTCATCGCGTGGGGCGCGCTCGTCGACCGGGTCGGCGAGCGCTGGGTCATCGCCGGCGGCCTCGCGCTCGTCGCCGTCGCGGCCCTCGGCGCGGCGCTCGCCCCCGGCTACGGGGCGCTCGGCGCGTTCCTGCTCGTCGGCGGCGCGGCATCCGGATCGACGAACGCGGCATCCGGCCGGCTCATCGTGGGCTGGTTCCCGAGGCGGCGCCGGGGCCTCGCGATGGGCATCCGGCAGATGTCGCAGCCGCTCGGCGTCACGATCGCGGCGCTCGCGATCCCGCCGCTCGCCGGGTTCTCGATCGCGGCGGCGATCGCGCTGCCGCTCGCGCTCACCGCGCTCCTCGCGGCCGCATCCGCCGTCGTGATCCGCGACCCGGCGCGACCGCCGAGAACGGATGCCGCGACCACCCCGAACCCGTACCGCGCCTCCGGCTACCTGTGGCGCGTGCACGGGGTGAGCGCGCTGCTCGTCGTGCCGCAGTTCACGCTGTCCACGTTCGGGCTCGTCTGGATGACGGTCGGGCTCGGTCTCGCGGGGCCGCTCGCCGGGCTGATCGTGGGCGCGAGCCAGTTCGTCGGGGCGATCGGGCGCATCCTCGTCGGCCAGCTGAGCGACCGGGTCGGCTCGCGCGTGCGCCCGCTGCGCTGGGTGGCGCTCGCGGGCATCGCCGCGATGGGGCTGCTCGCGGGCGCGGCGGCCCTCGCCGGATCGCTCGGGCCGCCCGCGATCGTCGCGGCGTGCGCGCTGTTCGTCGTGGCGACGACGATCTCGGTCGCCGACAACGGGCTCGCGTTCACCTCGGTCGCCGAGGTCGCCGGTCCGTTCTGGTCGGGCCGCGCTCTCGGTGCGCAGAACACCGGGCAGTTCGTCGCGGCATCCGTCGTCGGACCCGCGGTCGGCGCGCTCATCGGCGTCGCCGGCTACCCGGTCGCGTTCGTCGCCTCGGCGGTGTGCGCGCTCGTCGCCGTGCCGCTCGTGCCGACCCGCGCCGCCGAGACCGAGCGCGCCCGGCACTGACCGCGCCCGGCACTGACCGCGCCGAGCTGCCCGGGCGGCGTCAGCGCTCCGACTCGGCCGTCGCCGCCGCCGCCGCCGACTCGGCCGTCGCCGCCGCCTCGGCCGTCGCCGCCGCCCTGCCCGCGGCACCAGCACCCGCACCCCCGGCAGCACCCGCCCCGGCCCGCACCGCCGTGACACCGCTCGACGCCGCGACGCCCGCGACGCCCGCGCGGCGCATCGCCCGCGCGCGCTCCCCCGCCGAACGCAGGCGCGGGTTGACGTACTCGTCGATGCCGAAATTGATGAGCGACAGGGCCGTGCCGAGCAGTGCGATGCACAGGCCGGCCGGGACGTACCACCACCAGTAGTCGGGGAACGCGCCGTTCTGCTGCGCCCAGAACAGGATCGTGCCCCAGTTCAGGTTCGTGATCGGGATGACGCCGATGAACGCGAGCGTCGTGAGGCCGAGCACGGCGGCGGTCACCGTGCCGACGAAGCTCGACGCGATGACGGCCATGAGGTTCGGCAGCATCTCGACGGCGATGATGCGCCGCAGCGGCTCGCCGTTCGCGCGCGCCGCCTGCACGAAGTCGCGGTTGCGCAGCGACATGGTCTGCGCCCGCAGCACGCGCGCGCCCCACGCCCACCCCGTGATCGCGAGCACGGTCGAGATGAGCAGGATGTTGGGGTCGTCGTACTGCGACGCCACGATGATGACGAGCGGCAGTCCCGGCAGCACGAGGAACACGTTCGTGAGCGCGGAGAGCGACTCGCTGCGCCATCCGGTCACGTACCCCGCGGTGACGCCGACGACGATCGCGATCGCGGTCGCGATGACCCCCGCCATGAACCCGACGATGAGCACCCCGCGCGTGCCGTAGATGAGCTGGCTGAGCACGTCCTCGCCCATGTGGGTCGTGCCGAGCAGGTGCGTGAGCGACGGCGGCTGCTTGAGCGCCGTGTAGTCCTTGTCGAGCGGTCCGTAGGGCGCGATGAGGTCGCCGAACAGCGCGACGAGGCAGAAGAAGCCCAGGATGACGAGCCCGGTGATCGACTTCCCGTTGCGGAACATCGCGAACGCGTTCGCGACCCGCGACAGCACGGTGCGGCGGCGGGGGCTGCGCACCGGCGGGGCGACGGCCTGCAGGGCGGTGTCGGGGTATGCCATCGTCAGGCCTCCAGCTGGCGCGTGCGCGGGTCGAGGATCGAGTACGCCACGTCGGCGATGATGTTCGCGACGAGCACGGCGAGCGTGATGACGAGGAACAGCCCCTGCATGAGCGGGTAGTCCTTCGCGCTCGTCGCGTCGAGCAGCAGCTTGCCGACGCCCGGGTAGGAGAACACGAGCTCCATGACGAGCGTGCCGCCGACGATGAAGCCGAGCGAGAGCGCGAAGCTCGACAGCTGCGGCAGCACGGCGTTGCGCGCGGCGTAGTTCACGAGCACGCGGCGCGGGCGCAGCCCCTTCGCCTGCGCGACCGTGATGTAGTCCTCGTCGAGCACGGTGACGGTCATGTTGCGCATGCCGAGGATCCAGCCGCCGAGGGACGCGATGACGATCGTGATCGCGGGCAGCGTGCCGTGCTGCACGACCTGCCCGATGAAGTCGAGCGTGAGGCCGGGGCGCGCGCCCTTGTCGAACGCGTGCGAGGCCGGGAACCAGCCGAGCGAGGTGGAGAACACGGCGATCGCGATGAGGCCCATCCAGAAGTACGGCACGGTCGAGAAGAACGTCGCGAACGGCACGACGAAGTCGGCGCGGCTGCCGCGCCGCCAGCCGATCACGGCGCCGATGCTCGTGCCGATGAAGAACGACAGGACGGTGGCGATGCCGACGAGCCCGATCGTCCACGGCAGGGCGAGCGCGATGATGTCGGTCACGGGCGCGAGCCCCTTCGAGAACGACCGGCCGAGGTCGCCGCGGAACAGCAGCACCCAGTAGTCGAGATACTGCTGCACGACGTTCCGGCCGGTGTCGAGCCCGAACAGGGTGCGGATCGAGTCGGCGGCCTCGGGGCTGATGCGGCCCTGGTTCTTCGCGAGGTAGGCCGACACGGGGTCGCCCTTCATCATCCGGGGCAGGATGAAGTTGATGGTGATCGCCGCCCACGCGGTGAACAGGTAGAAGGCGCCGCGGCGCAGCAGGAATCTCACGATCGGCTCCCGGTGGTGACGGATGCCGCGAAGTGCGCGTCGGGGTCGGGCGACGCGTCGCGCAGCGCGCGGGTGTACGGATGCTGCGGCCGCAGGATGACCTCGTCCGCCACGCCGCGCTCGACGACCTCGCCGTGGTGCAGCACCATGATCTCGTCGCTGAAGTGCCGCGCCGTGGCGAGGTCGTGCGTGATGTAGAGCACGCCGAGGTTCGACTCGCGCTGCAGGTCGGCGAGCAGATTGAGCACGCCGAGGCGGATCGAGACGTCGAGCATCGAGACCGGCTCGTCGGCGACGAGCAGCGACGGCCGCGACGCGAGCGCGCGGGCGATCGCGACGCGCTGCCGCTGGCCACCGGAGAGCTCGTGCGGGCGCCGGTCGATCACGCGGTCCACGTCGAGCCGCACGCGCTCGAGCAGTCGGCGGGTCTCGGCGTCGACCTGGCCGGCCGGCACGATCCGATCGAGCCGCAGCGGGCGCTCCACATGGTGACGGATGGTGTGGTACGGATTCAGCGACGCGAACGGGTCCTGGAACACCATCCGCACCTGCTGCCGGTAGCGGCGCAGGCCGCCGCCGCGCCGCGGGATGGGCCGGCCGTCGAGCAGGATGCGCCCCGACGTCGGGCGCTCGAGCTGCGTGAGGATCTTCGCGATCGTCGACTTGCCGCTGCCGCTCTGGCCGACGAGGGCGATCGTGCGGCCGGAGGAGAGCTCGAAGCTCACGTCGTCGAGGGCGAGCATGTCGCCGGCGCCGCGGACGCGGTAGCGCTTGCTCACCCCGGAGAACTCGAGGGTCGTCATCGGGCACCCCCCGCGAGCGCGGGCCGGGGCCTCGCCTGCGCGCTCGCCTGGCCCTCGTGGGCGCGCACGAATCCGCCGCGCTCGCCCGTGAGGCTCGGGAACGACGACAGCAGGGTGCGGGTGTACTCGTGCCTGGCGCCGCGGTAGATGGTCTCGGCGTCGTCGAGCTCGACGATGCGCCCCTCGCGCATCACGGCGATCCGGTCGGAGATCTCGAGCAGCAGCGGCAGGTCGTGCGTGATGAAGATGACCGAGAACCCGAACCGCTTGCGCAGCTCGGAGATCTGCTGCAGGATCTCGCGCTGCACGAGCACGTCGAGCGCCGTGGTGGGCTCGTCCATGATCATCAGCTGCGGCTTGAGCGCGAGCGCCATGGCGATCATGACGCGCTGGCGCATGCCGCCGGAGAGCTCGTGCGGGTAGGAGCGCAGGCGCTCGCGGCCGACCCCGACGAGGTCGAGCAGCTCGGCGCACTCGCGGGTGCGCTCGGACCGCGACATCCGCGGGCGGTGGGTCGTGAACACGTCGGCGAGCTGGCGGCCGATCGTCATGACCGGGTTGTGCGCGTTCATCGCGCCCTGGAACACCATCGAGACCCGGTCCCAGCGGAAGCGCCGCAGCGCCTCCGGGTCGAGTCGCGCGATGTCGACGTCGACGCCGTCCTCGTCGTGCAGCACGGCCGAGCCCGACGTGATGACCGCTGGCGGGCGCAGCAGGCGCTGGATGCCGTAGGCGAGCGTGGTCTTGCCGCAGCCCGACTCCCCGGCGAGGCCGAGGATCTCGCCGCGCCGCAGTTCGAACGAGACGTCGCGCACGGCCGCCACGGGCGGCTCGACGTCGTAGACGACGCTGAAGTCGCTGACGGTCAGCAGCGGGGGCGCGTGGCCCGGTTCGGTGGTCACTCCGTCGTGCCTTTCGATCGGTAGGGCGGGACCGCGCCGGATGCCGGAGCACCCGGCGCGGTCCCTGCGGTTCTCAGTTCGCGGCCGTGAGCTGCGTCAGGATGAGCACCGCGGTGGGCTGGGTCGGATCCGCGTTGATGTACGGGTCGTCCTCGCTCGGCCACCCCACCCAGTTGCGGGTGTTGTACTCCGAGATGAACGGGCGCGTGCCGATCGGCATCGTCGGCACCTGGTCGACGAAGATCTGCTGCACCTTCTCGAGCGCGGTCTGGCGCGTCGAGTCGTCCGACGCGTTCGCGTAGGCGTCGAGCGCCGCGGTGGCGTCGGCGTTGTCGAAGCGGCCGAAGTTGTACGACGCCGCCTCGCCCTCGGGCTTCAGCCAGCGGCCGTCCATCATGTCGCTGTACAGGTCGTACGGCGTCGCGCCCGTGTCGGTCCAGTGCAGGATCGCCTGGAAGTCGCCGTTCGCGATGTCCGCGAGCCAGGTGTCGGCATCCGGGGTGTTGACCGTGGCGTCCACGCCCAGCTCCTTCGCCGAGTCGGCGATCAGGCTGATGCCCGTGACGTAGTCGCTCCAGCCCTGCGGCACCGTGAGCTCGAAGCTCACCGGGTCGCCGTCGGGGTCGACGAGCGCGTCGCCGTCCCAGGTGTAGCCGGCGTCCTTGAGCACGGCCTTCGCGGCATCCGTGTCGACCGCGTAGTCGTCGGACAGCGAGGACGGGATGAACGCGTCGCCCGCCGGGCTCGGCAGCCCGGTGACCGACTCGAGGGTCGGCACGCCGCCCTCTCGTGCGATCGAGGCGTGCTTCGACCGGTCGACGACCAGGTTGATCGCCTTGCGGAACGCGACGTCGTCGAACGGCTTCTCGGTCGTGTTGACGAACATCGCGTCGATGCCGAGGCCGCTCGCGGCCCAGTACACGTTGTGGTCGGGGTCCTTGTCGACGTAGGCCGACTGCACGTTCGGCAGCGCGGCCTGCGCCCAGTCCGCGTCGCCGTTCGCGAGCGCCGTGGTGAGGGCGGTGTTGTCGTTGTAGGACACGTAGTACAGCGTCGGCACGGCGACGTCGCCGCCCCAGTAGTCGTCGCGGGCGGTGAGCTCGACGCTCTCCGAGGTGTACTGGCTGAGCTCGTAGGGCCCGGTGCCGACCGGCTCCTTGTTCTCGAACGTGGTCGGGTCGTCGACCTTCTCCCAGACGTGCTTGGGGACGATGTACTTGTGCAGCACCTTGTCCTGCTTCACGTACATCGAGCTGTCGAACGAGATGGTGACCGTCGAGCCGTCCTCGCTGACATCGGTGATGCCGAGGGCGGCGGTGTCGAGCGCGGGGTTGTCCTTGAGCAGCTGGAACGTGAACGCGATGTCGTCGGCGCTGAAGTCCTCGCCGTCGTTCCACGTCACGCCGTCGCGGGCCGTCAGGGTCACCGACCGGTAGTCGTCGGCCCAGCTGATCTCGGAGGCGAGCCAGGGCTTGACCGGGTCGGACGGGTTGATCAGGTTGACGAACGCGAGCGGTTCGAGGATGGCGTTGATGTAGCCGAGCTTCATCGCCGACGAGTCGGAGATGTAGGGGTTGTTCGACTCGGTGGCGATGGCGCCGTCGGGCTTCGCGATGGTGAGCGTGCCGGCGGCCCCGTTCGCATCGGAACCGGGGGTGGACGGGCTGCAGCCCGCCAGCGCGAAGGCTGCGACGACGCCCACGGCGATCAGGGAGGATCGGATCCTCATAACTCTCTCCTTTGAGGGTCGCACCCGGATTGCCCCGGGCACGTGGATTCGGATGTGAATGCGGACACCCCGCTACGAGTGTCCCCCGCGTGCTGTGCTCTCGTCACCCTTCCTCGACGGCGTCCAGCCCGAGCCGGACCGCGGTGCCCAGTCGGAGGTCGCGAACGGATCGGCCCAGTCGGATGCCGTACGAGCCGGCCGGCAGGGCCCAGTCGTCGAGGCGCGGGTCCCACACCTCGAACCGGCGGCGCGCCACGCGGACGGTCACGCGCCGGGACTCGCCCGCGGCGACGTCCACGACGGCGAAGCCGCCGAGCCAGCGCGCGGGCCGGTCGAGGTCGCCCGGCACGGGGTGCGGCGCCTCGAGGTAGAGCTGCACGACCTCGCGGCCGTCGCGCTGGCCGGTGTTCGTGACGAGCACGTCGACGTCGACGTCGCCCTCGACGACGACGCCGCCGCCGTGGCCGCCGCCGTGGCCGCCGCCGTCGTGCGTCTCGACGCCGAGCACGGCGTCGTAGCGCCAGTCGGTCCAACCGAGGCCGGCGCCGAACGCCGCGGCGGGCTCGATCGCGTCGCGCTCGTACGCGCGGTAGCCGACGTGCACGCCGTCGCGGTAGACGACGCGGCCGTCGACGGGCACGGCGTCGGGCACCGGCACGTCCTCGGCGCGCGCCGGCAGCGTCCACGGCAGCCGGCCGGATGCCTCGACCGCTCCCGCGAGCACGTCGGCGAGCGCGTGCCCGGCCTCCTGGCCGGGGAACCACGCCCAGAGCACGGTGCGTGCGCGGTCGAGCCACGGCAGCAGCACGGGAGCGCCGGCGTTGACGACGATCACGGCATCCGGAACGGCGTCGAGCACGCGCTCGACGAGCTCGTCCTGACGGCCGGGCAGCGCGAGCGTCTCGCGATCCCAGCCCTCGCTCTCGCTCTCCTCGTTCGTGCCGACGACGACGACGACGAGGTCGGCCGCTCGCGCGGCGGCCACGGCATCCGCGATCTCGCGCTCGGCGCCGGGCCCGGGCACGGCGTGCCGCACGGCGGCCCGCACGAGGTTCCCGTAGCCGCCGGCCCGCGTCACGCGGTGCGCGCTGCGGATGACGACGTCGCGCGGTTCGTCGACGTGCACGACGACAGGCACCCCGGCGGGGTTGTTGACCGAGGAGTCGAGCACGACCTCGACTCCGGCGCGGCCGTCGTCCTCGGCGACCACGCGTCCGTCGATCTCGACCCGGTGCCCCGCGACGGTGCCGACGGCGAGGGTGTGGTCGCCCGGCTCGTGCAGGCGGGCGACGAACTCGAGCTCGACGGCGTCGACCTCGTCGGGCAGGTCGCGCAGCCAGCCGTCCCAGTCGGCGAGCTCGTCGACGCCGAGCTCGCGGCCGGCGGCGTCGAGCCGGCGCACGCGCACGGCGGGGCGACCCGTGCTGCGGCCGGCGAGGTCGAGGAGCGGGGCGAGCGCGCGGGTGTCGCCCCCGCGGTGCACGGTGAGCTCGGCGTCGGGCCAGCGGGCCGCGAGCCCCTCGGCGGGCGTCACGACATGCGCGGGGTGCACGGTCGAGCTGCCCCCGCCGAGCACGTGCGGGCGCACGGCGTTCGCGCCGATGAGCGCGATGCGCGCGGGCGCCGGACGGTCCCAGACCGGATCGCGCTCGTCGCGGCGCAGCACGACGGTCGCGCGGGCGGCGAGCGAACGGATGAGGTCGCGAGCCGCGCCGGCCGGCTCGAGCGGCAGCGGCGCGGCGCCGAGGGCGCCGACCCGGCTCGCGAGCAGCAGAATGCGCGCCACCTTGTCGTCGATCTCGCCCTCGGGCACGCGACCGGCGCGCACGGCGTCGAGCAGCCGGTCGCCCCACGGACCCCGGGGGCCGGGCATCACGAGGTCGAGGCCGCCGAGCGCGGACTCCTCGGTGAGGCGGGTCGCCGCCCAGTCGGAGACCACGACGCCGTCGAAGCCGAGCTCGTGCTTGAGCAGGTCGACGAGCAGGTGCCGGTGGGCGGTCATCGTGCCCGTCTCGACCCCGTCGTCGACCCGGTTGTAGGCGGCCATGAACGACCACGCCCCCACCCCGATCGCGCGCTCGAACGGGGCGAGGTAGACTTCGCGCAGCGTGCGGGCGTCGACCTCGGAGATGTAGCTCGTGCGATCCGTCTCGGAGTCGTTGGCGATGAAATGCTTGACGCACGCGGCGACCCCGGAGCGCTGCAGGCCCTCGACGACGCCGGTGCCGATCTCGCCGGTGAGGAACGGGTCCTCGGAGTAGCACTCGAAGTGGCGGCCGCCGACGGGCGTGCGCTGCAGGTTGAGCTGCGGCGCGAGCACGACGTCGACGCCGTGCGACCGCGCCTCGTGGGCGAACGCCCGCCCGGTCTCGATCGCGAGACGGCGGTCCCACGTCGCGGCGATCGCGCTCGGCGTCGGGAACAGCGCGGAGGTCTCATCCGCATCCTCCCCGGTGCCGCGCACGCCGACCGGTCCGTCGGAGACGACGATCGCGCGCAGCCCGAGCTGCGGCAGGGCGTGCAGCTCCCACATCGTGCGACCCGTGAGCAGGCGCACGCGGTCCTCGATCGGCAGGCTGCGGGCGAGGTCACGGTAGCCGTCGAGGGCTTCGCGACCCGACGCGCCGAGGCCGGCGGGGGCGGACTGGATGGTCACGGAGCTCCTCATCGTCGAGCGGACGTGGGAAGGTTACCGTCTTGTCAGTAAGTAAATCAACCACCATCCGCCATCCGCGGTCCACCCGCCCGTCCGGTCCGATTCGGGAGACCCGATCCGCGCGCCGCGGATCGACCGTCGCGAACCGGAGCCGTCGAGGCGGCGACGGCGCCCGCGTAGACTCATGCCGTTTTCCGCCCGCCGCACGGCCCGCCCGCCCGCCGCTGCAGCCCCTCCACCCGCCGACCCAGGGATGGCCGCTCATGAGCACCACGAGACGACAGCCGCGATCGCGTCCCGAGACGCTCGCGCGTCGTCGCGAGATCCTGCAGGCCGCGATGGAGATCTTCGGCAGCAAGGGCTACAAGAACGGGCCGCTCGCCGAGATCGCCGAGCAGGTCGACATGACCCACGCGGGCGTGCTGCACCACTTCGGCTCGAAGGACGCACTGTTGCTCGAGGTGCTGACCTACCGCGACGAGACCGACGTGCAGGACCTCATCGACCAGCACATCCCGGGCGGCATCGAGCTCTTCCGGCACCTCGTGCGCACCGCGTTCGCGAACGCCCAGCGCGCGGGCATCGTGCAGGCCTACGCCGTGCTCTCGGGCGAATCGGTCACCGACGGCCACCCGGCCCGCGCCTACTTCGAGAACCGCTACCGCCAGCTGCGCGCCGACGTCGCGGCCGCGTTCGCCGAGGTGTGCGCGGAGCGCGGCGTGACCGAGACCGCGCTCATCGCGCACGGCTCGGCGAGCATCCTCGCGGTCATGGACGGCCTGCAGGTGCAGTGGCTGCTCGACCCGACCGCGGTCGACCTCGGCGCGGCGAGCGAGTTCGCGATCGAGGCGATCGTCTCGGCCGTGCTCGCGCCGCGGCCGTCGCCGCTGGCCTGACCCCGCCCCGCCCCGCCCCCATTTCCCCGTGTGAGGACGATCTGCGCGCGTGAGGACGACGCGGACCGTCCTCACGCGCGCAGATCGTCCTCACACGGGCCACGACCGTGCCGGCGGATGCGGTCTGCTCGAAATTACTTACTGTCCAGTAAGAAAGTCGGCTACAGTGCGGCCACGGCGTCTCGACGATGAGGCGTCGTCGATCCATGTTCGAAGGAGAACTCGTGCATCGAGACGCACGTCGCCCGGCCGCCCGGTCGCGAGCGATCGCAGTATCCGCCGCGGCCGTCGCCGCAGCTCTCGTCGGCTCGGGGATGTCCCCGGCCCTCGCCGCCGATCCGGAACCGGACTTCGGCCCCAACGTCGTGATCTTCACCCCCGACCAGTCGGTCGACGACATCAACGCCGCGCTCGCCGCCGCCTCGAACGAGAGCGAGTTCAGCATGAACCGGCACGCATTCCTGTTCTCGCCCGGCGTCTACGGCAGTGCCGCGGGCGCCGCCGATCCGTCCACCGCGACGGGCATCATCAACGCGCAGGTCGGCTACTACACGCAGATCGCCGGTCTCGGCTCGTCGCCCGACGACGTCGTCATCAACGGCGCGATCCACGCCGAGGGCCGTCCGCCTGCGACGTCGTGCCCCTGGGACGGCGGCGGCGAGGCCGACACCGCGCTCACCAACTTCTGGCGCTCGATGAGCAACCTCGCCATCAACCCGATCCAGCGCCCGGTCCCCGGGGACACCGGCGTCGCGGGCGTCTGCTATCCGAGCGAGTCGGACCCCGACGGCATCATGGAGCCCGAGGGCACGACCGACCCGAACACCCTGCGCTGGGCCGTCTCCCAAGCCTCGCCCCTGCGCCGCGTGCACGTCGCCGGCAGCCTCACCCTCATGCCGCGCTTCGGCGGATACTCGAGCGGCGGCTACCTCGGCGACTCGGTGGTCGACGACGCGCTCACCTTCGGCTCGCAGCAGCAGTGGTTCACGCGCGACAGCAGCATCGGCTCGTCGGACAACGGCGTGTGGAACGAGGTGTTCTCCGGCGTCGAGGGCGCTCGCGCCACCGACTTCGGACAGCCCGTCACAGGCGGCACCGGCCGGATCACCACGGTCGGCTCCACCGACGTGAGCCGTTCGGCACCGTTCCTCACCGTCGACGGCACGGGCGCGTACTCGGTGTTCGCGCCGGCGTTGCGCACCGGCGCGCGCGGTGCCGACTGGAGTGCTGACGGCCGCAGCATCCCGATCGACGAGTTCTACCTCGCGCACCCGGGCGACACCGCGGCGACCATCAACCACGCGCTCGCCATCGGCAAGAACCTGCTCGTCACGCCGGGCGTGTACTCCCTCGACGCGCCGATCCGCGTGACCGAGCCGAACACGGTCGTGCTCGGCCTCGGCATGGCCACCCTCGTGCCGACCGCCGGCACCTCGGCCATCACGGTCGACGACGTCTCGGGGGTGCAGCTGTCCGGTCTCACGATCGACGCCGGAGCGGTGACCTCGCCGAACCTCGTGCAGATCGGCGAGGTGGGTTCCGCGGCGTCGCACGCCACGAATCCGACGACGCTCACCGACATGTTCGTGCGCATCGGCGGACCGCACGCCGGGCGCGCGAGTGTGAGCTTCGAGATCAACAGCGACCACGTCATCCTCGACGACATCTGGGCCTGGCGCGCCGACCACGGCACGGGCGTCGGCTGGGCGCAGAACACCGCCGACACCGGCGTCGTGGTCAACGGCGACGACGTCACGGCCCTCGGGCTGTTCGTCGAGCACTACCAGAAGAACCAGGTGATCTGGAACGGCGAACGCGGCCGCACCGTGTTCTACCAGAGCGAGATCCCCTACGACGTTCCCGACCAGGCGAGCTGGAACGACGGCGACCGCGCAGGCTACGCGTCGTACCGGGTGGCCGACTCGGTCACCGATCACCGGGCCATCGGCCTCGGCGTCTACTCGTTCTTCAACGAGGGCGTGGACATCTTCGCCGAGAGCGGTGTGCAGGCTCCCGTCTCGAGGAGGGTGCGGTTCCAGTCGATCAGCTCGGTCCTGCTCAACGGCGACGGCGGCATCCGTCACATCGTCAACGACCAGGGCGCGGCGGCGACGGTCTCCGGCGCGGCCCAGCAGCTCATCGCCTACGCCCCGGTGGACACGACGGCGCCGACCGCGACGATCACCGCGTCGAAGCCCGCGCCCGACGGCCCGAACGGCTGGTACCGGGGCGTCACCGTCACGCCCGGCGCGACGGACGACTTCCGGCCCGCCCCCTCGGTGCGCTACCGCCTCGACGGCGGCGCCTGGACGGCCTCCTCCGCTCCCATCGTGCTCTCCGACGGCGAGCACACGCTCGACGTGCGGGCGACCGACGACTCGGGCAACGACTCGGCGATCGTGTCCTGGTCGGGCCGGGTCGACGGCACCGCGCCGCAGGTCACGGCGTCCGTGAGCGGCGCGAACACCGCATCCGCCGCCGTGTCGGTGAGCGCGACCGACGCCACCTCCGGTCTCGCCTCGATCGAATACGCCGTCGGCTCGGGCGCGTGGACCGCGTACAGCGGGCCCGTCGCCGTGCCCGCGGGCAGTGCCGTCGTGAGCTTCCGGGCGACGGATGCCGCGGGCAACGTGTCGTCGGTCGGCAGCGCCGCGGCGACGGGCGTCACGATCACGCCGTCGCCGGTCGCGGTCAGCGGCACCCCGAAGGTCGGTTCGACGCTCACGGCCCGCACCGGCTCCTGGGGCACCGCGACCGTGACGCTCGCCTACCAGTGGCTCCGCGGCGGGAAGCCGATCGCGGGCGCCGTCGGCGCGAGCTACCGGCTGAAGGCCGCCGACGCCGGACGATCGATCTCCGTGCGCGTGACCGGCACTGCCGCGGGGCTGCCCGCCGCGTCCGTCGTGAGCCCGGCGGTGACGCTGCTCAAGGCGCTGCCCAGGACGCCGAAGCCGAAGATCGCGGGCACCGCGAAGGTCGGCAAGAAGCTCACGGTGAAGACCGGAAGCTGGGGCGCGAAGGTGACGCTGAGCTACCGCTGGTACCGCAACGGCGTCGCCATCGCGAAGGCCACCCGCGCGGGCTACACCCTCACGAAGGCCGACCGCCACCGGAAGCTCACGGTCACCGTGACCGGCAAACGGCTGGGGTACGCCACGGCGTCGAGGACGAGCGCGTCGAAGCGGGTGAGGTAGCCCCGCCCGCCCGCCCCCATTTCCGCGTGTGAGGACGATCTGCGCGCGTGAGGACGACGCGGACCGTCCTCATGCGCGCAGATCGTCCTCACGTGGGCCACGGGCCGCCGGCGCGACGGGAGACCTCGCGCCGGCGGCATCCGTCGTCCGCGGGCGTGGTCTGAAACATCCGCGTCACGCGCCGGTGCGACGATGGCGGCATGGCGATCATCCTCAGCGGCAACCAGTACGGCAAAGGCGAGAACCGGGTCGTGCGCATCTACCGCGACACCCCGCGGCACGAGATCCGCGACCTCAACGTGACCACGGCGCTGCGCGGACCGTTCGACCCCGCCTACCTCGAGGGCGACCAGTCGATGGTGCTGCCGACCGACACGCAGAAGAACACCGCCTACATCTACGCGAAGACGGTCGGCATCGACTCGCCGGAGGCCTACGGACTCGCGCTCGCCCGGCACTTCGTGCACGACGTCGAGCCCGTCGAGGGCGCCCGCATCGAGATCGAGGAGTACGCCTGGGAGCGCGCGATCGTCGACGGCTCCGAGCACGATCACACCTTCCTGCGCAAGGGCCAGGAGGTGCGCACCGCCGCGATCACCGTCGACGCGACGGGCGAGTACGTCATCGGGGGCCTCAAGGACCTCGTGCTGCTCAAGTCCACGGGCAGCGAGTTCCACGACTTCCTCGTCGACGAGTACACGACGCTCCAGCCGACGGACGACCGCGTGATGGCGACCTCGCTCATCGCGAAGTGGCGCTTCGGCACGGTCGACGTGGACTGGGAGGCGGTCTACCCGATCGTCAAGCGCGAGCTCGTGAAGCAGTTCGCGACGCTCCAGTCGCTCGCGCTGCAGCAGACGCTGTTCCACATGGGCACCGCGGTGCTCGAGGCGGTGCCGGAGATCGTCGAGATCCGGTTCCAGGCGCCCAACAAGCACCACTTCGACTACAACCTCGGCCGCTGGGGCATCGACAGCGTCAACGAGGTGTTCCACGCCGACGACCGCCCGTACGGACTCATCGAGGCGACCGTGTCGCGCGACGACGCCCCGGATGCCGGCGCGGCCTGGACGCCCTCGCTCGGAGCGGCGTGATGACGACGGATGCCGCCGCATCCGCTGCGGACGGCGCACGCCCGGCAGCGACCGGCTCAGCCGACGAGCGGGACGCGCGCTGGCTCGCCCGCGCCATCGAGCTCGCGGTCGAGAACGTCGCGCAGGGCGGCGGCCCGTTCGGCGCGGTCATCGTGAAGGACGGCGTGCTCGTCGCCGAGGGCCAGAACCGCGTCACGCCGAACCTCGACCCGACCGCGCACGCGGAGGTCATGGCGATCCGCGCCGCGTGCCAGGCGATCGGCGACTTCTCGCTCGCGGGCT
Source organism: Galbitalea sp. SE-J8 (assembly GCF_030345695.1). Lineage (GTDB taxonomy): Bacteria > Actinomycetota > Actinomycetes > Actinomycetales > Microbacteriaceae > JAUASV01. The sequence continues at coordinate 99,085 of NZ_JAUASV010000008.1, forward strand.
ACACGCTCTACACGTCGTGCGAGCCGTGCCCGCTGTGCATGGCGGCGTCGCTCTGGGCCCGCCTGGACCGCGTGGTGTACGCCGCCGACCGGCACGACGCCGCGGTCGGCGGCTTCGACGACCGCGCGTTCTACGACCTGTTCGCCGCCCCGCGCGAGACCTGGCACCTGCCGATCGAGGGCGTGCGGCCCGCCAATGCCGCGGCCCCGTTCGAGGCCTGGAACGCGCACGGCGCCCGCACCGACTACTGAGGGCCGCTCCCGGAGCGGGTCGGGGGGCGCGGCGAGTCCGCCCCCGGATCCTTCGGCGAACCGTGGTCTCGAGACGCGACGCTCCCTTCGGTCGCGGCGCTCCTCGACCAGCGAAAGAGGCAGCGGTCTCGCGAAGGTCGCGGCGCTCCTCGACCAGCGAAGGAGGCAGCGGTCTCGAGACGCGACGCTCCCTTCGGGCATGAGCCCGAGCGGCGCCTCGGCGGAGCCCGAGCGGCGGCTCAGCGGATCGCGAGCGGCGGCTCAGCGGATCGCGAGCGGGCCGCGTTCGAGGCCCGAGTACGCGACCTGCTGCCGGACGCTCTCCCGCGCGAGCTGTCGTGCGAACTGCACGCGACGGGCGATGCGGCGCGCCTCGGCGCGCTCGAACTCCAGGAGCGCGAGGTACTCGAAGTCGTCCGGCGAGGCGAACGTCGTGAGGTCGTGGGTCATCAGTTCACCCCCTCGGGGTCGAATCCGAACACGCCGCGCGGGTCGACGGCCGCGCGCACCGCGTCGAGACGAGCCCGGGTCTCCGGGTCCCACGCGCCCCGGTAGTCGGCGGCGACGTTCGCCGAACCGAGGAAGTTCGGCAGCGAACGCGGGGAGCGCCACGGGGTGAGCGCCGCGAGCACGCCGCGGATGATGCCCGGCAGCACCGGGAACAGCTCGGGAACCGGCGCGCCGATGACGAACACGCTGTACGCGGCGTCGCGTCCGGGAACGGCGTTCGGATGCCGCGGCTCGCGACCGAGCGCACCGCCGAGCCGGCGCAGCTCGACCATCACGAGCGGCACGTCCGCCTGCGGGCCGGCGGCCGCGAGCAGAGCGTCCACGGCATCCGCGTCGAGGTCCGAGAGCAGCGCTCCGCCCTCGACGATCGGCATGGGCTCGGTCGGGTCCTGGTGCACCATCGCGATCTGCGCGTAGGGCAGCTCGGTGACCGCGTCGATGAGGCGCGGGCCGACGGCGCGCAGCGGGGCGACGATGCGCTCGGCGGCGTCCGCGTCATCCGTCACGATGGCGACGCGCACGTGCACGACGGTCTGTCCGCGCAGCGGCTCGGGCAGGTGCGGCAGCGGCGGCAGGCGCAGCACGGCGACGGATGTCGTGACCGAGTCCGACACGGTCGCCGACCACTCCGCCCAGGTCTGCAGCACGGCGCGGGCCTGCGAGGCGGGGAAGAACAGCCCGCCCGCGAACACCGTCGCGAGCGGCACGAGGTCGAGCACGACCTCGGTCACGATGCCGAGTCCGTGCTTGCCGCCGCGGAGCGCCCAGAACAGCTCCGGATCGGTCGTGGGGTCGGCGCGCACGATGTCGCCCGTGCCGGTCACGACCTCGAGCTCGCGCACGTGGTCGGCCGCGAAGCCGTAGCTGCGGGCGACCGGCCCGACGCCGCCGCCGAGCAGGTAGCCGACGACGCCGACGAGGGGTGACGAGCCGCACAGCGGCGCGAGCCCGTGCGGGGTCGCGGCGTCGAGCACCGCCTGCCACTGCGTGCCGGCGCCGACGCGCGCCGTGCGCTGCCCCGGGTCGACCGTGACGCTCGCGAGGCCGGTCGTGGTGATCAGGATGCCGCCGTCGACGACGCGCTGGATGCCGTGGCCGAGGCCGAGCACCGTGACGGACAGGTCGAGCTCGCCCGCAACCCGCACGGCGTGGGCGATGTCGGCGGCGCTCGACGCGGCGACGACGAGGTCGGGGCGGTGCGCGACACGCAGGTTGAAGCCGGCGATCGCGGCCGGGTATCCGGCGTCGCCGGGGACGAGCAGCGACGCGACGCCGAGCGCGCGGAGGCGGTCGTGGGCGACGGCGCCGGTCGTGGTGTCGGGGAAGACGGGGGAGGACATGAGGTTCGCTTTCTCGATACGGGTGCGGGTCTTGCACAATGGGTGCACGGTTCGTGCGGAACAGTTCTCCCAGGGGCGCCTTCCACCGCCCTTTCACGGGCGAGCGCCCGGCCGATCGATCCGTGCAAGGTGCGTGAAAGGGGGCTGCGTGGCCGACACCGATGTCGTGCCGCTCGACGTGCGCCTGCTCGGCCCGGTCGAGGTCGGCGGCGTCCCCGTGCAGTCCGGCCGGGTGGCCGCACTGCTCGCCGTGCTCGCCCTCGGCGACGGACTCGTCGTGAGCGCCGACCGGCTGCTCGACGAGCTGTGGCCCCACGAGCCGCCTGCCACGGGCCTCGGCGCGGTCTACGTGCTCGTCTCCCGGCTGCGCAAGGCGCTCGGCGCGGGCGCCGCAGCGGTCGTCGCCCGCGCGCCCGGCTACCTGCTCGCGGGCGCACGCACGGACGCCTCCCGCTTCGAGGCGCTCGTCGCGACCGCCGAGACGGATGCCGCGGACGCCCGCTGGATCGCCGCGGTCGGCAGCGCCCGGGCCGCGCTCGCGCTGTGGCGCGGCTCCCCGTTCGAGGGCGCCGCGGACACCCCGCTCCTCGACCGCGAGGCCGAGCGCCTCACCCGGATGCACCGTCGGGCGCGATCCCTGCGCGCCGCGGCCCTGCTCGGCATCGGCCGGGTCGTGGAGGCCGCGGAGGCGGCGCGGGAGCTCGTCGACGAGCAGCCGCTCGACGAGGCATCCGTGCTCGTGCTGGCCCGCGCGCTCGCCGCCGCGCGACGCCGGGACGAGGCGCTCGCCGCTCTCGACGACGCGCGTCGGGCCGTGCGACACGAGCTCGGCCTCGACCCGGGCCCGGACCTGCAGGCGCTGCGCTCCGAGCTCATCGCGCTCGACGACCCGGCGCTCGAGCACCCGGCGCCGATCGGCCGCGACGGCGAGGTGGCCCTCGTGCGCGCTGCGATCGCCCAGCTCGGCCGCGCGGTCGTGCTGGAGGGCGAGCCCGGCATCGGCAAGACGCGGGTCGCCGAGTACGCGGCCGACCTCGCGCGGGATCGCGGCATCCGCGTGGTCTGGGCCCGCGCGAGCGACGGCCCGGGCACGCCGCCGCTCTGGGTGTGGGAGCTCGCGCTCGCCGACCTGTCCCGCGCACACGACGCCGAGCCGCGCGCGGGCGCCGCGATCATCCGCTCGCTCGCGGGCGACGCCGACGACGCGACGCGGCGCTTCCGGCTGCACGAGGCGATCGTCGCGGCCGTGCTCGAGGCGACCCGGCGCGAGCCGCTCCTGCTCGTCGTCGACGACCTGCAGTGGGCCGACGAGGGCGCGCTGGAGACGCTCGCGCTGCTCGTGCAGAACATCCGTGCACGGCGCATCGCGGTCATCGTGACCGTGCGCACCGGACACGCGCGGCGGGCCTCGATCGACTCGCTGCTCGCCGGAATGGCGCGGGAGGATGTCGTCGACCGCCGCCTGCTGCTGCCCCTCGGCCTCGACGCGGTGAGCGCGATCGCGGCCGAGTCGGGCGCGGGCGAGCGCGACGCGGCCGAGCTGCTGGAGCGCTCCGGCGGCAACCCGTTCTACCTCGCCGAACTCATCGCCGCCGCGGGCGACGGCGTGCCCGCGACCGTCACCGACCTCGTCGGCCAGCGCCTCGCGGCGATGCCAGCCGTCACGACGACGCTGCTGCGCGCCGCGGCCACGGATGCGCGCGCCGTCGACGTCGCGGTCATCGCGGCGGCGTCCGGGCTCACCGCGGTCGACGCGGCCGCCGCCCTGCAGCCGGCGCTCGACGAGGGCATCCTGCGCGCGGACGCCGCGGCGCTGTTCTTCGCGCACGACCTCGTGCGGGACGCGATCGTGGCATCCGTGCCGTTCGGCGACCGGCCACGGCTGCACGCCGACCTCGCGGCCGCGATCCGCCGGGTGCACGCCGAGCACCTCGACCCGCACCGCGAGCGGCTCGCCGACCACCTGTTCGAGGCGGCCGCCGGCGAACCCTCCGACGAGGCGTTCGGCGCGTGCATGGACGCGGCGGATGCGGCGATCGCGCGACTCGCGTTCGCGGCGGCCGCCGTGCACCGCGGCCGTGCCCTCGCCTGCCTGCGCCCGGGCGAGGAGCTGCGGCGCCGGCGCTGGAAGGTGACCATGCGGCTCGCGTCCGAGCGCCGGTCGTCGGGCGACGTCGAGGGCGCGCTGACCGCGGTGAAGCAGGCGCTCGCGCTCGCCCGGCGCATCGGCGACGACGAGCTCGTGCGCCGCACGATCAGCCTGCTGGGCAGCGTCGCGCTGTGGAACTGGCGGCACTACGGCGACGTCGACCCGGAGACGATCGGCGAGATCCGGGGCTTCCTCGCCGGCGAGCTGTCCGATGCCCAGCGCGCCCGGCTGCTGGGCACGCTCGCCGTCGAGCTGTTCTTCACGGGCGATGCCGACCAGTGCCTCGAGGTCTCCGCGAGGGCGGTCGAGCTCGCGCGCGGCACGGGAGATCCCGCGCTGCTCTCCCGCACGCTCAACAACCGCATGGTCGCGTCGTTCTTCCCCGGCCACGAGCCCGAGCGCCTCGAGGCCGCGGAGCAGACCCTCGCCGTGCCGGGGCTGCCGCCGCACGAGGAGACGATCGCGCTCATCCAGCGCGCCTACCTCTCGCTGCGGCACGGCGACGTGGAGCGCTGCGACGAGGACATCGCGCGCGCCTGGTGGATCGCGCCGCGCCTGGGCTACCCGGAGCTGACCGCGCAGGTGCACTCCGTGCGCGCCGCGATGGCGATCGTGCGCGGCGACCTCGACGCCGCCACGGACCTCGGCGAGCGTGCGGCGGCGGAGTTCCGCCGAACGACGCTGTGGGGCACCGAGATCACCTGGCTCACGCAGAGCCTGCAGATCGCGCGGCTCACCGGACGCGTCGACACGATGGTCGGCGCGCTCGTGGACCGCGCCGAGCGGGACTCGCAGCACCTGCTGCGGTGGGCGGCGGCATCCGCCCTCGCCGAGTCCGGGGACGAGCGCGGCGCGCGAGCGGCGATCGCGCGCTGGGGGCTCTCCGTCGCGTTCCCGCAGCGGCACTGGGCGAGCGAGTGGGAGTGGGTCTCGGCCGCCGAGGTCGCCCTGGCCCTCGACCTGCCGTTTCACGCGCGCATCGACGAGCTGCTCGCCAGCCAGCGCGACGCGATCTCGATCCTCGGCACCGGAACGGTCGTGCTCGGACCGACCGCCGCGCTCACGTCGCGGCTCGCGGCGGCGCTCGGCGACCCGGTGCGCGCGGACGCGGATGCGGCGGTCGCCGCCGCCCTGACGGCGCGCGTCGCGGCGGGCCTCGGCGTCGCCCCGCTCTGGACCCTGCGCTAGGAGCCGGGCGCGAACACGAGCGCGGCGACCCGCTCGACGGCCCAGTCGCGGTAGCGCTCCTGGGTCCAGCCGTGGTCGTCGACGAAGTGGGCATAGGTCTCGGGCGCGAGCGCGAGCTCGGCCTCGACCGCGACGCGCTCGCCGTCGGGGATAACGACGCCCTTGCCGCGCAGCACGTCGACGAACGCCCGGAAGTCGCGGTGCCGGCGCTCGAGCAGGCCGTGGAGGATCTCCTGCACGCCCTCGTCGGAGGCCGCCGCGCCGCGGAACGCCCACCACAGCGCGCGCACCCGTCCGGTGGCCGCGACCGTCTCGGCGTTCATCGCGGCGAGCATCTCCCGCGGGTCCTCGATGCCGATGAGTCGCGCGACGTGCGTGTCGCCCCGCGTGATGTCGCGGGTCTCGACGCCCACGAAGGTGCGCTCGAACGCGCCGAGCAGCAGGTCGCGTTTGGCCCCGGTCGCCTGCACGGTGTCGACCGAGACGCCGGCCCGCCGGGCGATCGCGGCGAGCGACGTGCCCTGGTATCCGGTCTCGGTGAAGCACTCCGCCGCGGCGTCGAGCACGCGGGCGCGCGTCGCGGCCGCGTGCTCCTCGCGCAGGGCCGACCGGTAGGGCCGCTTGTCGTCGGTGCTCATCGGTCCGCTCCGGATTCCATGTTGACCAGTATGCCATACGGGTGAATACTGTGGCGTGCGCTCCAATGGCGACGCGCCCTCGACATCCGTTCCCATCGTTAGGAAGACCCCATGCCCACCGCCCGCACCATCCTCATCGCGAGCACGCCCGTGCACGCGCACATCGCGCCGCTCGGCCAGGTCGCTCGCGCCCTGACGGATGCCGGCCACCGCGTGCTGTTCCTCACCGGAGCGAAGTTCGCCGACACCGTGCGCGCCGCCGGCGCCGAGTTCCTGCCGCTGCCCGCCGGGGCCGACTTCGACGACGAGCGCATCGACGAGCTGCACCCCGGCCGTGTCGGGCTCGTCGGCCCGAAGGCGTTCATGTTCGACGTGCGGAACCTGTTCCTGCCGCCCGTGCCGGCACAGCTCGCCGCGCTCGACGCCGCGATCGCCGAGCACGACGTGGACGTCGTCGCGAACGAGATCCTGTTCCTCGGCGCGACCGCGTACGCCCGGCGTCCGCGCGCCGAGCGCGTGCCGGTCGTCTCGCTCGGCATCTTCCCGCTGTACGCCGACGACCCGGATGTCGCGCCCGCCGGGCTCGGTGTCGCACCGAGGCCGGGGGTCGGCGGCCGCATCCGCAACGCGGTCCTGCGCGTCATCGCGCAGCGGATCGTGTTCGGCGCCCTGCAGCGGGACGTCGACGCCGCGATGCGCGCGGTCGGCGTCGACGGCACCGGCACGTTCTTCATGAACGCGTCATCGACCGCCGACGCGATCGCGCAGTTCACCGTGCCGGGCTTCGAGTACCCCCGCCCGACACTGAGCCGCAGCGTGCGCTTCCTCGGGCCGGTCGCGACCGCCCGCAGCGTCGCGCCGTCGACCGCCGGTCTGCCCGAGTGGTGGGGCGACCTCGACGGCAAGACCGTCGTGCACGTCACCCAGGGCACCGTCGCGACCGCGAGCTTCGGCGACCTCGTCATCCCGACCGTGCAGGCGCTCGCCGACCGGGACGACGTGATCGTGGTCGCCTCGACCGGACGCCGCGACATCCGCCTCGTCACCGACGCGCTCGAGCCGGTGCCCGCGAACCTGCGCATCACCGAGTTCCTGCCCTACGACCGGCTGTTGCCGCGCGTCGACGTGATGGTGACGAACGGCGGGTACGGCGGCGTGCACTACGCGCTCGAGCAGGGTGTGCCGCTCGTCGTCGCCGGGCAGACCGAGGACAAGGTCGAGGTGAGCGCCCGCATCGCCTGGTCCGGCGTCGGGGTGAACCTCAGGACGCAGGTCGCGACGCCCGAGCGGGTGCGCGTCGCCGTGGACGAGGTGCTGACGGATGCCTCCTACCGCTCGAACGCGCAGCGCATCGCCCGCGAGATCGCCGTCTTCCCGGGCGCGCCCGGCATCGTGCCGCTCGTCGAGGAGCTCGCGGCTGGCCGCGTGCGCGCCTGACGCGCGGCGCCGCGGCTCCGCTGCTCCGCTGCTCCGCTGGCCGAGGAGCGCGCGAGCACAGCGAGCCCCATCGCGGAACCCCTTCCCGCGATCACGGAAATGCAGGAGCATCCGAGCATCACCGCAGAGACGCTCGCGTGATACCGGGGCTGGGCTCGCGCGCGCCGCGCTGCGCTCCTGCATTTCCGTGATGTCGGCGCTCGACCGTGTCGGCGCTCGACCGTGCCGCGCCGCGCGTATCGGCGCTCGACCCCGCCGCGCCGTATCGGCGCTCGACCGTGCCGGGCCGCGCGGTGCCGGGCCGTTCGCTGCGCCGCGCCGCGCCGCGCGGTGCCGGGCCGCGCGGTGCCGGGCCGCGCGGTGCCGGGCCGTTCGCTGCGCTCGGGCGCTCCTCGACCAGCGGGGCGTGACGCCGGCACCGCTCCTCCGGGCGCGCCGCCCAGCGGCGCCCCACCGCGGAACCCCCTCCCGCGATCACGGAAATGCCGGAGCATCCGAGCATCACCGCAGAGACGCTCGCGTGATACCGGGGCTGGGCGCGCGCGCGCCGCGCTGCGCTCCTGCATTTCCGTGATGTCGGCGCTCGAGACCACCACGGATCGTTCCGGCGGGCGTGTGGTTTCGAGACGCGTCCTCGCTGCGCTCGGGCGCTCCTCGACCAGCGGGGTGTGACGCCGGCACCGCTCCTCCGGGCGTGCCGCCCTGCGCGGCCCCAGCGCGGAAACCCGTCCCTGGATCACGGAAATGCAGGAGCACCCGAGCCTCACCGCAGAGACGCTCGCGTGATACCGGGGCTGGGCGCGCGTGCGCCGCGCCGCGCTCCTGCATTTCCGTGATGTCGGCGCTCGACCGTGCCGCGCCGCGCGCATCGGCGCTCGACCGCGCCGCGCCGCGCGGTGCCGGGCCGTTCGCTGCGCCACGTCTCGAAGCCGCGCCTCGAACCCACGCCTCGAAGCCACCCCTCGAAGCCACCCCGAGACAGGCACCGAGACAGGCACCGAGACAGGCACCGAACCCACCCCGAGACAGGCATCGAGACGGGCATCGAGACGGGCACCGAGTCAGGCTTCGAGACGGCGCCGGCGCGCCTCCTCAGCCATCGGCACCTCGCTGGCTACGAGCCGCGGTACGTGGAGTACGCGAACGGGCTGAGCAGCAGCGGCACGTGGTAATGCTCCGGTCCTCTCACGCGGAAGTCGATGGCCACGTACGGGTGGAAGTGCGGCGTGTCCCCGAAGTACCCGTCCGTGTCGAACACCACGCGGTACACGCCGGGTTCGAGCCGATCGGGACCGAACTGCGCGACGCGACCGTCGGCATCCGTCACGCCCTGGGCGAGCGACCGTCCGGCGTCGTCGACGAGCACGACCGCGACTCCCGCCGCGGGGCGACCGGATGCGGCATCGAGCACGTGCGTCGTGACGTGACTCATGCCGTCGCTCCGCTCGCGACGGCCTCGGCGAGCGAGCTCTCGAGCCGCAGCAGCGCGATCTCGACGAGCTGCTCCCCCACGATCGGCAGCTCGTCGGCGGGGTCGAGGGCGAGGCGGCGTTCGAGCTCGGCGAGGATCTCGGCGCGGCTGCGTCCGGCCGCTCGGATGATGAACACGCGTCCGAAGCGCTCCTCGTAGACACGGTTGCCGGCGGCGATCGCGGCGTTGACGATCGCGTCGTCGGCGTCCGCGGCGGAGGCCTGCTCACGGCGGCTGAACTGGGCGGACGCGCCCGCACCGGTGGGCTTCTCGCCGATCCGCGGATGGTGCGCGACGGCCTCGTCGATCTCGGACTCGGTCAGCGGCGCTGCGCTGCGGGCCGCGAGGAGCGCGGCGTCGAGCGAGGGGTACTCCCCCTCGACATCGGCGACCCAGCGCTCGACGGCGAGCGCGACGCGCGCCCGCTCCGGGGTGATCGCGATCGGGTCTGGGCTCACGTGATTCACTCTAGACGTGCGCTTCTCGGGCCTCATCCTCGCGGCCGGCGCGGGCACGCGCGCGGGCGGTCCGAAGGCGCTGCGCCCCGGTGTGCTCGCCCGTACGGTCGCCCTGCTGCGCGAGAGCGGATGCCGCGACGTCATCGTCGTGCTCGGCGCCTCCGCCGACGCGGCCCGCCCGCTCGTGCCCGCCGGCGCCCGGATCGTCGTCGCCGACGACTGGTCGGAGGGACTGGCGGCGTCCCTGCGCGCGGGCCTGCGCGCCGCGGCCGCGAGTGCTCCGCATTGGGACCACTCGGTCGACCAGATCGATAGCTCGAGACCGCTCGCCGCGAGCGATGCCCTCACCGCCGAGAACGCCGGCCCCACCGCCGAGAACACGGACCTCACCGCCGAGAACGCCGGCCCGAGCGACGCCACCGTCGTCACCCTCGTCGACTACCCGGACATGCCGCACACCGTCATCGAGCGCGCCATCGCGGCGGCGGCGCGCGAGCGGATGCCGAGGGCCGCTCTCGTGCAGGCCGTCTACGGCGGGCGGCCCGGGCATCCGGTCGTCATCGGGGCCGACCACCGACTCCCGATCGCAGACACGGTGAGCGGCGACCGCGGCGCGAAGCGCTACCTCGAGGCGAACGGCGCCGAGCGCGTCGAATGCGGCGACCTCTGGCACGGCCGCGACGACGACGGCCCGCCAGCATCATGATCGATCGGCTTCCCCTGATCCGCACGGATGCCGGTCCCGAGTAACGCGGACCCCACCGACCGCAGCCCCCACCGACCCCACGCCCCACCGACCACACGCCCACCGACCACACGCCCCACCGACCACACGCCCACCGACCACACATCCCACCGGAAGCCCACCCCGCCGATCACACACCCCGCGGACCACGGAAATGCAGGAGCCCCGCCCTGCTCGCTTCGACGAAGCCCTGTGATTCTGCGGATGCCCGCCCGGGTGAAGCCCACGCGATCCTGCATTTCCGTGAACGCAGCGCCGCGCACCCGCGAACCCAGCGCTGTGCACACCCCCGAACGCGGCACGCCGCACACCCCGAACCCAGCGCCGCGCACCCCGCGGACCACGGAAATGCAGGAGCCCCGCCCTGCTCGCTTCGACAAAGCCCTGTGATTCTGCGGATGCCCGCCCGGGTGAAGCCCACGCGATCCTGCATTTCCGTGAACGCAGCGCCGCGCACCCCCGAACCCAGCACCCCACACACCCCCGAACCCAGCGCCGCACACCCCGCCGACCACGGAAATGCAGGAGCCCCGCCCTGCTCACTGCAATGAAGCCCTGTGATTCTGCGGATGCCCGCCCGGGTGAAGCCCACGCGATCCTGCATTTCCGTGAACGCAGCGCCGCGCACCCCCGAACCCAGCACCGCGCACAACCCCGAACGCAGCACCCCGCGCACCCGCGAACCCAGCACCCCGCACACCCCGAACGCAGCGCCGCGCACAACCCCGAACGCCACGCCCCGCACACCCCGAACACCACGCCCCGCACACCCCGAACGCCACGCCCCGAAAGCTGCGGCCCGGGCCGACGCGCGCTCAGACTCCTTCGAGCTCGTCGATCTCCCGGTACACGGCGTTGATCGCCGCGATGCGCCGTCCGCCGTCGCGGAGGTTCTCCGCGAGCACGTGCGAGGCGAGCAGCCCGATGATCGACGCGGGCGCGGCGTACGAGTCGAACGCCGAGACGGTGTCGAGCGGGCACTCGATGTGGTGCTCGGCGAGGCGGGCGTACTTGCGCCCGGACGGGTCGGTGAACAGCACAAGCGACGCGGGACTGTCGGCGATCGCCGCGACGAGCCGACCGAAGGGCTCGGGCCGGCGACGGAACCCGATGAGGCACACGACGTCGGACTCCTGCAGTCCCGGGATCTCCTCGCCGACGCTCTGCCCGGGCGGCGGCAGGATCTCGACCGCGGGCCGCGCCTGCACGAGCTGCTGCCGCAGGTGCAGCGCCATCGGGTAGCTGTTGCGGAACCCCATCACGAGCACTCGCCCGGCGCGCGCGATCGTCCGCGCGGGCGCCACGACGTCGATGCCGATGAGCGCGGCGCGCAGGTTCGCGACCTCCTGCTCCAGGTGGCTCGCATGCGGCGTGGTCGCTTCGCTCGGGATGGGGGTGCCCACGGCGCGCAGGGACCGCACGTGCTCGCGCAGGTCCTCCGAGCTCTCGAAGCCCAGGCGGCGGTACAACCGCGACACGGTGGCCTTCGACACCCCCGAGAGTCGAGCGACCTCGGTCGCGTTGTACACCGCGAGGTCCGCCAGGTGCACGCGCATGAAGTCGGCGGCGCGCTGCTCCTGCGGCGTGAGGTCGAGGTATGCGGCGTCGATCCGCTGCGCGAGGCTCAGCTGCGATCGGGTCGTGCCGTCGCCGTCCCCGCCCGCGTCCGGCTCGGCGCCCACGCGGTCCGACGCGGCGCCCGCGGCCCCCGGCACCCCGGGCCCCCCAGCGCCGGGCACCCCCGGCGCCCCGACGCCCGGCACCCCGGTCGCCCCGGTCACGATGCCGCGCCCGCGCCCTCGTGCTCGGCCGCGAGCGCGCGCACCGCGACCTCGAGCGCATCGAGCCCCGCGGCCACGTCATCCGTGCGTACGGACTCGTCGGGGCTGTGGCTGATGCCTCCCGCGCAGCGCACGAACAGCATCCCGACGTCCGTGAGCGCCGCGACGGCCATCGCGTCGTGGCCGGCGATGCTGTACAGGAAGCGCGGGTCGTCGTCGCCGGTCGCGCGGATGCCGGCCTCGAACGCGCGCTGCAGGTGCGGCGCGCAGTGCGTCGCGGATGCCGCGTGGGTCTCTCGCACGTCGACGGCGAGTCCGCGCGCGGCCGCGATCCGGTCGATCTCCTCCCGGATGACGGCGAGCGTCGCGTCGCGCGACCCGTCCTCGGCGTCACGGATGTCGAGGCTGAACTCGGTGACGCCCGGGATGACGTTGACGGCATCCGGTTCGACGCGGATGTGGCCGACCGTCACGGGCGAGTCGCGCTCCCTGCCGATGCGCTCGATCGCGACGATCGCCTCGGACGCGCCGACGAGCGAGTCGCGACGCAGCGCCCACGGCGTCGCGCAGTGCCGGGCGTCGCCGGTGAGCGTGAAGATCATCCGGCGGGCGCCCGCGATCGAGGTGACGACCGCGAGGCGCCGGTCCTCCTGCTCGAGGATCGGACCCTGCTCGATGTGCACCTCGAGGTAGCCGACCACCTGGTGAGGCTCGCGGGCCGCCTCGCCGATCGCGTCGGGGTCGAGGCCGAACTCGGTCGCCGCGGCGCGCAGCGCGAGGCCGGTCGCGTCGACGAGCTCGTCGGCCCAGGCCGGCTGCCAGGATCCGGCGAGCGCGAACGAGCCGAGCAGGGTGCGGCCGTAGCGCGTGCCCTCCTCGTCGCCGAACGCGACGACCTCGACCGCGAACGGCAGCTCGCCCGCGGTCAGCCGTGCGACCGCGGCGATCGCGGTGAGCACGCCCAGGATGCCGTCGTAGCGCCCCGCGCCGGGCACCGAGTCGAGGTGCGAGCCGAGGATGAGCGCGGGCAGGCCCGGCTCGCGGCCCTCGAGCCGTCCGCACTGGTTGCCGGCGGCATCCTGCCAGGTCTCCATGCCGGCCGCACGCATCCAGCCGGCCGCGATCGTGTTCACGGCGGCGTGCTCGCGCGTCAGGTACTGCCGGTCGATGCCGGTCGCGCTGCGCGAGTGGGTCGCGAGCTCGTCGGCCGCGGCCATGATCCAGTCGGCGTCGAACGCCGGCGTGCCGCTCCCCGAGCCGACACTCCCGCTCCCCGAGCCGACGCTCCCGCTCCCGCTCCCGCTCCCCGAGCCTGCCGAGCTCCCTGGGCCTGTCGAAGGGTTCACGCGGCGTACACCTCCAGTGCGCCGGCGACTCCCGCCCCCGCGGTCAGCGCGAACCCGCCGCGAGCGAGCACGTTCTCGAGGGCCGCGAGCGTGGTGAGCACGGCATCCTTCCGCGCGTTGTAGCCCATCGTGCCGATGCGCCAGACCTTGCCGTGCAGCGGACCGAACGACGTGCCGATCTCGATCGCGAAGTCGTCGAGCATCGCGGTGCGGGCGCCGTCGGCCGGGATGCCGTCGGGCACGACGACGCCGACGACGTTGTTCATCCTGACGCTCCGGTCGCCGTACAGTTCGAGGCCCATCGCGGTGAGCCCCGCGGCCATCGCGGAGCCGTGCAGCGCGTGCCGCGCGACGGCCGCGTCGATGCCCTCCTCGACGAGCAGGCGCGCGCACTCCCGCGCGCCGTAGAGCATCGTCGTGGCCTCGGTGTGGTGGTTGAGCCGGCGCGGCCCCCAGTACTCGAGGATCTGCGCGAGGTCGAAGTAGTTGGAGCGGATGCGGCGCTCCTGCGTCTCCTCCCCGTCCGCCCGGATGCCGGCCTCGATGCTCGTGCGCGCCTCGATGAGGGCGCGGGCGCGGTCCGAGATCGTGATCGGGCTCGACCCGGAGGGGCCGCCGAGGCACTTCTGCAGACCGGCGGTCGCGACGTCGACGCCCCACGCGTCGGTGCGGAAGGTGTTGCCGCCGAGGCTCGCCGTGACATCCGTGTACAGGATGACGCCATGCCTCTCGCAGATCGCGCCGAGCTCGTCGAGCGGCTGTGCGAGCGTCGTCGAGGTGTCGCCGTGCACGATCGCGAGGATCTTCGGCGTCGTCTCGCGTATCGCGGCCTCGATCTCGCTCGCGGTGAAGACCGTGCCCCACTCGCGCTCGACGACATGGACGTCGGCGCCGCAGCGCTCGGCGATCTCGCGCAGCAGGTGCCCGAAGCGGCCGAACACGGGCACGAGCACGCGGTCCCCCGGCTCGATGAGGCTCACGAGCGCGGCCTCGATGCCGGCCCGGCTCGTGCCGTCGATGAGCAGCGTGGCGTCGTTCGCGGTCTGGAAGACGTCGCGGTAGAGCGCCTGGGTCTCGCTCATCGCATCCGTCATCCACGGATCGAACTGGCCGACGAGCCGGGCGCTCATCGCGCGCAGCACGCGCGGGTCGGCGGAGATCGGCCCCGGGCCCATGAGCAGGCGCGCGGGCGGGTCGATGGGCAGGGCGGCGATCGACGGGGTCACGGCATCCTCTGAGTCATTTGTTCCGGCAAGGTCATTCTACGGAACGAATGTTTCAGGGGAGTGAACGCGGCGGCGACATCACCTCCAGGTGAGCTTGATCTGCTTCGTAGCCGCGCCGGTCACATACGGGCTCGGCTTGATCAGGATGCGGAAGTAGTAGGTGCCGCGCTTGAGAGGCCTGATCTTGCCCTTGACGTGCACGCCGTTGAAGGGCTGCGTTCGGAGCTTGTACGTCAGCGGGGCGTAGGAGGGCGTCGTGGACGACTCGTCGGCCTTCCATTTCTTCGCGCCCTTCTTCCTGTACTGGATGACGATCTTCGCGTCCGGTCCGAGACCGTGGACCGTCGGCGAACTGACCCGGATGCGCTTGCGGTACTTCGCCGACTTGGCCTTGGTCTTCCAGCCGGTGATCGTCGTCGTGACCTTCGAGACCGTGACCGTGACGGGCGCACTCTGCGCCGCGCCCACGATCGTCTTCACCGAGTAGTCGTCGTTGTAGTACTGCTCGCCCGCACTCGTGAGCGTGAGGGTGTATGTGCCGGCGGGCACGCTGCCGTAGTCGAACACCGCGTAGCTGAGCGACTTGATGATGTCGAGGGTGCCGTTCCCGGCGGTGTCGACGTCGGCGGCGTAGGGCCGGGCGTACGTGGCCCCGTTCGCGACGATCGTGAGGTCGAGGTCGCCGCCGTAGCGCGGATCGAACGCGTTCGTGCTGAACGGCAGCGTCGCCGCCCCGAGTGCCGGAACGGCGACGGCGGTGGTCGCCGGGTTGATGAACCCGGCGATCGGCTGTTCCGTGGCGGCGCTCGCGGGCGCGGCGATGCCGCCGAGGACGAGGGCGGATGCGACCGCGGCGACCGCGGCGAGCTGGAGGGATTTCACGTGGTGCTCCTGGGTGGGTGGGACATCCGCGCTTCCCCTGCGCACGGAATGCTCAGACCCTCCCAAACGGGGGGCATGGACGGGGTCGTTCCTCCACAGGCCCCGGGCGAGAGGCACGGGCGCCGGCCCGGAGGGCGGGGCCCGTTCGCTCGACGAAGTCGACTAACTGGTGCTGTTTTGACGGTTTGACGGATGCCCGGTGGGAGCGGATCCGGGCGCGGCTGCCGTCGTCCTCTGGTCGTCCCGGTCGGGCGCGGTGGCCGGCGACCCACCCATGTTCCCCATCCTGGCGGGCCACCGTCGGTGCGCCGGGCAAGACCCGGGCGACCGCGCACGCGCCGCGAACGTGTCCGGGCCGACAAGGCCTACGCGTCCCGGGCGGTCCGGCAGGACCTGCGCGAACGAGGCATCACCGCGGTCATCCCCGAGCCGTCCGACCAGATCGGGCACCGCAAATGACGCGGCTCAGCAGGAGGCCGCGAGGTCCGAAGTGGAGTTTGCGCTGCGCGAACTCACTCAGGATGTTGGGCCTCGCGACGATTCCTGACTTGATTCTTGGCAAGTGTTCCCTCGAGCGTCACGGAGGCGCCAACCGACGTCGGCAGCGGCATGAACTCTGATCTCGCAACGTGCCGCCCGGACGCACGCGCACCCGCCGACGGCACGCGTCATCGGGCGAGCAGCGACGCCCCGCGATCCACGAGCGCGAGATCCGCGAGCGCGAGATCGATGAGCGCGAGGTCGCTGAACCGCGGCCCGACCAGGCACAGCCCGACCGGCGCGTCGAACAGCGAGCCGGCGCGCGGCACGCCGAGTGCCGGCACGCTCAGCCCCGGACGCCCGCTGAGCCCGGCGATGCACGTGAGCCGCAGCGTGCCGCTGCGGGTGCGCTCGATGTCGCCCTCGTCCGCGGTCGTCGACGGCGCGACGGATGAGGCGCTCGGCAGCAGCAGCACGCGGTCGCCGAGCGCTGCCTCGATCTCCGCACGCGCGCGGGCGGCCGCGGCCCGCGCATCCGTCTCCTGCTCGGGGGTGACGGATGCCGCGAACGCGAAGCGGCCGGCGACCGCGCCGCCCAGCGCACCGCCGTTCACGCCGCCGTGGGCCTCGATCCAGGCTCCGTGCGAGCGCCACGCCTCTGCGGCCTGCACGACCCGGAACGCCTCGACCCAGCGCTCGACGTCGACGTCGACGCCGACCTCGGCCGCCGTGGGCGCCGACCCGAGGAAGCGCTCGAACGCGTCCCGCACGTCGGGCTCGAGCACGTCGAGCAGCGCGGGAGCGACCGCGAACTCGGCGCCGACCGCGCGCTGCGCGCCCGCATCGAGCGAGGCCGCCGCAGCGCGCCGCAGCGTGTCCGCGTCGCGCGTGAGCCAGCCGACGGTGTCGAACGAGGGCGCGAGCGGCAGCAGGCCGCCGGTCGGCACCGCGCCGTGCGTCGTGCGCAGCCCCCACAGTCCCTGGTAGCTCGCCGGCACGCGGATCGACCCGCCCGTGTCGGTCGCGAGCCCGATCGACGCCTGGCCGAGCGCGACGGCCGAGGCGGGTCCGCTCGACGAGCCGCCCGGGATAGCCCCGGGCACCGCGCCGTTCGGCGGGGTGCCGTAGTGCGGGTTGCGCCCCGCGATCGAGTACGCGAACTCGTCGGTGTGCGCGATGCCGGCCAGGTCGGCGCCGTGCGCGGCGAGCGCCTCGACGGCCTCGGCGTGCTCCGGCTGCGGACCCTGCCCGGCGAGGTAGGCGGGCACGCCGCCGCCCGTCGGGTACCCCGCGACCGCGAACAGGTCCTTGACCGCGACGGTCTCGCCGTCGAGGCCCCCCGGCTCCGAGGCGGGCGCGAGCGGTGCGCCGACCACTCGCCAGACGGATGCCGCGACCGCGGGCGCGGGAAGGCTCACGTGCGCCGCCGCGACCTTCCAGGCGCCGGCATCCGTCGCGGGGGGCGCCGGGCTCGGCGCGGGGGTCAGGCTCGGCGCGGCCGCCGGGCTCGGCTCGGCCGCCGGGCTCGGCTCGGCCGCCGGGCTCGGCTCGGCCGCCAGGCTCGGCGCGGCCGCCGGACTCGGCGCGGCCGCCGCACTCGCATCCCCCGGGACGCGGCGCCAGAGCTGCGTCTGCTGGCCCCGGCCGCCGGTGAGCGGCAGGGTCACGGCGATGACGAGCGCCGCATCCGCGCCGATCGGACGCACGTCGACCGGGCCGAGCTCGCGCTTCGGCGCCCCGCCGCGTCCGCGCCGGAACGCGCTGATCGCGTCGTGCCCGACGAGGATGCCGCCCGCGTCGCCGCGCAGGGTGTCCGGGGCGTCGACGAAGAGATCGTCGAGCGCCGCGAGGTCGTTCGCCATGAGCGCGCGCTCGTAGGCGAGGAACGCGCTCTCGAGCCCCTCGGGCCAGCCGCCGCTCACGCGCCCTCCTCTGACCCGAGCGTGTTACTCGAACCGGTCCGGGATTCCGGCCGATCTCGGGTAACTCGCTCGGGTGAGCGGGGCGGCTCGTCCGACCAGGGCACCCCGCCCGACCCGGGCAGCTCACCCGACCCGGGCGCCCGGTCGAAGTCCGCCGTGCGGATGCGCGCGTGCACCCCGCTCACGCGGTCGACGACCTGCGAGATGTCGAAGTCGGTCGCGGCCGAGAGGTAGGCGAGCGCGTGCTCCGGATCGAGGCCGTAGCGCTCGCCGAGGAACGCGATCGCGGTACGCACCGTCTTGCGCACCGCCTCGTCGAGGTCGAGGTCGATGCCCGTCGGCACGGCGTACTCGGGCGTCGCGACGAACGGGCCGGTGAGCGCCGAGAGGCCGAGCGACGCGCGATCCGCGGCGGGAACCACGTCGAACCGCACCGTCGCGCGCAGGCTCGCCTCCATCGCCGTGAGCGCGACCTCGCCATCGCCCTGCGCGAAGTGCGGATCGCCGACGTAGGCGAGCGCGCCGGGCACCTGCACGGGCAGGTAGAGCGTCGTGCCGGGCACGAGCAGGCGGATGTCGATGTTGCCGCCGTGGTCGCCCGGCGGCACCGAGTGCGGGCGCTCGTCGCCCGCGACGGCGACGCCCATCGTGCCGAGGAACGGCGCGAGCGGAAAACGGATGTCGTGCGGCCCGCCGAGCACGCGCGGCATCGTGCCGAATGCCCCCGTTTCGTCCACGGCGGCGAACACGCTCACGACGGATGCCCCGCCGCGCGGGAACTCCCCCGGCAGCGCGCCGCGCCCGTGCCGATTCGAGATGACGCCGTACGGCACGCGCGGCAGCAGCTCGACGACGGTCATCGCGAGCAGATCGCCGGGCCGGGCGCCGCGTACCGCGATCGGCCCGGTGACGACGTGCGGCCCGTCGACGGCCGGGTCGTGCGGATGAGCGGATGCGGCGAGCGCCACCGCGTCGTCGAGCACGCCGTCGACGGGCACCCCGAACCGCGCGAAGAACGCCGCCGGATCGCGACCCTGGTCCTCGAGGATGCCCTCGTGGCTCAGGGTGTCGATCGTGACCGCGGTGCCCGGCTCGATCGTCAGCACCGCCGCATCCGTCGCGCACGGCAGCCGTCCCCAGAGCACGGTCTCGAGCGTCGCGGGCAGGTAGATCTCGGACCGGATCGCACCCGTTCCGGGCTGCAGCACCGTCATCCGCCCATCCTCCCCGTCCAGGAGCCGCCCCCTTCGCTAGTAGATTCTGAGCCTATGCCGTCCCGCCTGCTCGCCGATCGCGACCGCCTCCACACCGGCCTCATGCTCGCCCTGACGTTCTCGACGGGCGTCGTCGACTCGCTCGGCTACCTCGGCCTCGATCGGGTGTTCACGGGCAACATGACCGGCAACGTCGTGATCCTCGGCATGGCGCTGACGGGTGCCGAGAACCTGCCGATCGCGGGTCCGATCATCGCGCTGGCCCTGTTCATGCTCGGCGCGCTCATCGCGGGACGCGTGCTGCGCAACCGGCCCGTCGGCTGGTCGGCGCGCACCACGGGGCTGCTGTTCGTCGTCGCCGGGGTGCTGCTCGTCGCCGCGGTGCCCGAGATCGCCGTCCAGGCGCCGCGGCCCGAGTGGCTGACCTACGGAGTCACGGGCGCGCTCGGCTTCGCGATGGGCACGCAGGCGGGCGCCGCGCGCCAGGTCGCCGTCAAGGACGTCACGACCGTCGTCGTCACGTCGACGCTCGTCGGGCTGGCGTTCGACTCGCACTTCGGCGGACGGGGCAGGCAGCCCTGGTTCCGCCGCCTGGCCGCGGTCGTGCTCATCGGGCTCGGCGCGCTCTCCGGCGCGGCCCTGCTGCGCGTGCACCTGGGCTGGGGCATCGCGCTGTCGTTCGTCATCACGATCTCGGTCGCGATCCTCGGCCACGTCGGCCGCCCGGCCCCTGCCCCGGCCCCGACCCCGGCCCCTGCCCCTCGCGCGTGAGGACGTTTTGCGCGCGTGAGGACGGTCCGGGTCGTCCTCACACGCGCAAAACGTCCTCACGCGGGCGGGTCACACGCGCGCTGAGTCACACGCGCGCGGGTCACGCGCGCGCGGGTCACACGCGGGGCGAGTCACGACGACCTCCGCTTGGCGAACTCGACACCGCCGCGCACGACGACCCGCACTCGATCGCCCACGGCCGGCCGCACGCCGCGCACCTCGGCCGACAACTCGCCGTCCGCCACGACGACGCGTACACGGAATCCGTCCTCGATCGGGGTCACTCGCACGATCGAGCCCTCAAAGCCGTCAGGGTCACCGGAGCCAGAACCTTCGACGTCCCCAGAACCCGCAGCCCCAGAACCAGCCCCAGAACCCGCAGCCCCAGAACCCGCGCCAGAACCCGCAGCGCCAGAACCCTCCGCGCCCCGGGCCTCGAGCGTGACGTGCGCGGCCCGCGTGAGCAGCACGGAGCGCTCTCGCCGGATGACGCCGTCGTACCCGAGGAAGCGGGCGACCGCCTCGCTCGGGGGCGCGTCGAGCACGCGCTGCGGCTCGCCCTGTGCGACGACCCGGCCGTCCACCAGCACGACCACCCGGTCGGCGAGCGCCCACGCCTCCGCGCGGTCGTGCACGACGACGAGCGTCGCGCCGGCGCGACCGCGGATGACGGATGCCGCATCCTGCAGCAGGCCCGCCCGCGTCTCCGCGTCGAGCGACGCGAACGGCTCGTCGAGGACGAGCACCTCGGGGTCGACGGCGATCGCCCGGGCGAGGTGCACCCGGCGCTGCTCGCCGCCCGACAGCGCGGTCGCCCGGCGATCTCCGAGCTCGGCGGCCCCGAGCGCCGCGAGCGCACGGTCGGCGCGTCCGCGGCGCTCAGCCCGTGGGATCCCCCACCAGGCCTGCGCGATCTCGACATTCGCGCGGGCGCTGCGGCGCGCGAGCCCCGGGTCCTGCAGCGCGGTCGCGACCCGGCCGTGACGCTCGATACTGCCCGCGGATGGTGCGACGATGCCGGCGATCGCGGAGACCAGGGTGCTCTTGCCCGCGCCGTTCGGTCCGAGCACAGCCGTCACCTCACCGGCCCGCAGGTCGAGGTCGATGCCGTCGAGCACGACGTCGCGCGAGCGAGTGACCCGCAGCCCGCGCACGCGCACGAGCGGCTCGCCGGGCACCGCATCCGTCACGAGCGGGCACCCACGCGGGGCGCGACGCGACCGCCGCCGTACTGGAGCGCGGTGAGCGCCCCGGACACGATCGCGATGAGCACGAGGAGCACGATGCCGATCGCGAGGCCGCCGGCGAAGTGGCCCGCCTCGACCTCCGACAGTGCAGCGCTCGCGAGCGTCTGGTCGAGGCCGTTGATGTTGCCGCCGACGAGCACGACGGCGCCCACCTCCGAGAGCGCCGAGCCGACCGCGGCGATGAGCGCGGCGAGCACGCCGACACGGGCCTCGCGCAGAGCGAGCACGGCGACGGATGCCCGGCCCGCTCCGAACGCGCGGGCCTGGTCGAGCAGTCCGGTCGGCACCGAGCGCACCGCTGACGCGGTCAGCGCCACGATGATCGGCAGCGCGAGCACGGTCTGCGCGACGTAGACGCCCTGGAGCGTGAACAGCAGGCGCAGCGGGCCGAGGGGGGCCGCCGGGAACATCAGCAGCGCGAGCACGAGGCCAACGACCACAGGCGGCAGTCCGAGGCCGGCGTTCGCGAGAGCGAGCCCGGCCCTGCGCCCCGGGAAGCGGCCGATGCCCAGAGCGACACCGGCCGGCAGGCCGATCACGACCGCGATCAGAGTGGGGATAGCCGCCACCTGGAGCGTGACGACGGTGACATCGCGCAGATACGGGTCGCCCCCCACGATGAGCTGCCACGCCTGCACCAGGCCGTCGACGACGTAGTTCATCCGCCGTCGGGCGAGGTCCGCGCCGGGGCGGGGGTCGGATCCGTCACGTACACGAGCCGCCCGTCGGTCAGCCGGTACACGGTGCCCACGGGGTCACCCTCCCCGACGACCGTGCCGATGTCCCCGTCGGGCACCTCGCCGCTCTTCTGGCCGGGCTGCACGACGACGTCGTCGGATCGGCGCACGCCCGTCCCGATGAGGGCAGGCGAGAGGTTGAGCGACGAGAGCGCTGCGATGAGGAACGCGACGGCGAGCACGATGCCGACGTCGAAGAGGTTCACGAGGCCGTCGAGCGGGTCGCCCGCGCGATCCGCCGAACGCCGCGATCGGGGGGTCACGCGGATCACTCCGCCACCGCCTCGGAGGTGAGCACGGCGGCGACATACTCGAGATCCGAGTAGTCCTGACCGTAGAGGCGCTCCCGCACGAGTGAGATCGCGAACGCGACGACGCCGATCAGGATGCCGAGCACGGTGACACTGAACGCGACCCGGAGATTCTCGGTGAGAGCGTCGATGTCTCCGTTCGCGAGCCCGCTGAGCGCGGGCGAGAGCGGGATGAGCGTGCCCATGAGGCCCAGCGCGGGACCGAGTCGCACGAGCAGCCGGGTGCGTCCGAGCCGCCGTTGCGCCCCGAAGTCGAAGTCGGCGAGCTGTTTCGCCACCCGGGCCTCCGCGGCCGTGCCGCGCGGCGTCGAGCCCACGGTCTGCACGATGGCGTCGAGCGCGGACCGCATCGACTCGGTGCGCGCGACCGGCTCGACGACCCGCCGGGCGGCATCCGGATCTCCGCCATCCAGCTCGTTCCGCGCGCGATCGGCCGCCGCGGCGACGCGGTCGAGCCGCCGGCCGCGACGGCGCACGAGTTCGGTGACGAACGCGCCGAGTTCGATGATCGTCCAGGCGAGTGCCACGAGCGTGACGACGACGACGGGCAGCTCGAGCACCGCGGCGGCCGCGAACACGGCCTGGTAGATCGCGTCACTCATCGGATCGCTCCCGTTCGGCGGGGTCGCAGTCGGCGCAGCATTCCGCTCTCGCCGAGCACCCCGATTGCCAGCAGAGCCACGGTAACGGCTCCCCCGACCGCGCCCCAGCCGAGCGACCCGCCTCCGGCACGCTGCTCCGGCGCGGTCGCCTGGAGCGCGCCGTCGGCGGATGCGGTCGGCTCGGGCCCGCCGGGTGCGGAGATGAGCACCCCCGATATCTCGCGCTGCGACGATCCGGCCGTCGAACCGGGCGTGTCGGCCGGGGACGGGATCGGAGACGGCTCGGCCGGAGGCGGGGACGGCTCGGCCGTGGCCTCCGGCGTCCGGGACGGGGCCGTCGTCGCATCCGACGGTCCGGTCGTGCCCGAGTCGTCGCGGTGGCCGTCGTGCGCGTGGCCGGTGCTCCGGTCGTGCGTCCGCCCGCCGACATCCTGCCCGGCCCCGTCGGCCGGGCCCGTCGTCGGCGCCGCCGGCGTCGTCGATTCGCCGCCCGCGGGAACCGAGGGCGGCGCGCTCGGCAGCACGGCCGGTTCGCCGACGGTCACGAACACGCGCCCGGACACCCCGAGACTGCCGTCCGCACCGCGCACGATGACGCGCGCGGCGTAGCGCCCCGGTGTCGAGTAGGCGTGCGATGCGACGGCGTCGCCCGCGACCGGCGCCCCATCGCCGAAGTCCCACGCGTAGTCGAGCCCGGATGCCGTCACACCGCTCGTCGTGAACGTCACGGTGCCGCCAGCGTCGACCGAGTCGCGGTCCGCGGAGAGCGTCGGGGCCAGCAACGACCCCGACGTGTGCAACGTGAGGTCGACGACGCCGTTCGCGCTGGTCTGCGCCAGGTCATTGGGCTGATCGTCGTCGCGGAGCGGGCGGACGTATCCGAGCGCGTCGCTCCCGGCGACGTAGAACGCCGGGAGGAGCCCGCTCGGAAACGGGTAGCCCGCGTCCGCGGGATCGCCGAGGTCCGCGCTCGACAGGGTCATCGGCCCGGTCGACGCGACGGTCACCTCGGCGAACGAGACCGAGCCGGCCGGGATGCCGACGACGTCCTGAACGAGGGAGCGCACCGAGATGCCGGCGAACTGGTCGCTCGACGTCGTCCCCCCGGCGACCGAACGCAGCTCGTACGACGCGCTCAGTCCGCCCGCCTGCACCTCGGCGAACGACACGACGACGTCGCCCGTCATCGTCCCGACGATGTGCACGGCGACGCAGGCGCCGCCGTCCGGGCACGTCGACGCCCCCGACGCGGGCGGGACCGCGACGGGGGCGAGGACGGCGACCGCGGCGAACGCGACCGCGAGGGCACGGCGTCGGGTCAGTGCAGCGTCACCGTCTTCTTCGCGGAGGTGCTCGCCACCGAGTGCGGGCCGGAGTACTTGACCTGGAGCTTCCAGGTCAGCCTCTTCCACGCGTGCTTCTGCGCCCCGAGCTGGTACCGGATCTTGACGGTCTTCGTCCCGGCCCCCACGGCGACCGTCTTGATCACGTGCAGTCCCGACGTCGTCGTCTTGCTGTTGCGGCCGTACAGCGCGATGACGCCGTCACCCGCTGCGGCCTTCGGGCTGAGCGTCACCGTGATGAGACCCGAGTGCTTCTTGCTCACCTTGACCGAGGAGATCGTGGCGGTCGACTTTGTCGTGACGATCACCGTGCCCAGACTGGTCGTCGCCGCCGCGAGCACGTCGCCGAACACCGGCGACAGCGACGCGTTCTCGACCTGCGAGATCGACGGCACCGCGATCGCGTACCGGAGGTCCTTCGACGGCGAGTACGCGATCGAGTACGCACCCGTGGCATCCGTTCGCGTCGAAGCGACGACCGCGGGTGCCGCATCCGGGGTGCTCAGCGACACGCCGGTGAGGGTCACGGTCTTGTCGGCGAGCGCCGGCGTGCCGGGCGTCGCGTTCTTCAGCGTGCCCGTCACGGTGATTGCGCCGCCGCGAACGACGGAGGACGGCGGGGCGCTCGCGGTGACGATCGGCGCCGCCGACGGGATGAACGGCGCGTCGCCGCCGGCTCCGAGGTACGCCCCGATCGAGCTCTGCGCCGGCGCGGACGTGATCCAGTTCAGGAACGTCACGGCTCCCGCGGTGTTCACCGATCGCGTGCTCGCGCTGATCGCGTACGCGTGAAACGAATTGACGAGCGCGGTGCTGGTTCCTCGCGCGGAGTCCGCGTTGTCGCGCGTGACGATGCCGAGGGTGTGGATGCTGTTCTGCGACTGCAGGTAGTTGAACGTGCCGCGATCGGTGAACACGTAGCAGCCGCCGCCACTGTAGTTGCAGACGTCGGCGTTGACGATGTTCGGTGCCTGCGTGAGTCCTGTCGCGTGGTACCACGACGGGTAGCTGATCGTGTTCGGGCACGCGCCGGACGTCGTGCTCGGCGACGTGCCGCCGCCGTTCGCGTCGCTCATGGTGCACAGGCGCTGGCCGCTCGTGAGGCTCCAGATCGCGTGCTCCTGCACGGTCGTGCCCGGCGTGCCGCCGCGCGAGACGAAGTTGGCGGTGCCGGCCTCGCCCGCAGCGGCGATTCTCTCGAACGCCGTCGCGATGTCGTGCGGGGCCGAGGTCAGCACCCCCGCCGGGTCGTTCGCCGGGCCGAGGAGCACGTAGTCGCCCCAGAAGATCGCGCGACCGTAGCCCTCCTGCGAGTATCCCTCGGCGACGAACTGGTTCTCGAGCGATGCCGCATGAACGAGGAGCGCGTCGGCGCTGCCGGCCTGCGCGAACTCGATCGCGGCACCGGTGCCCTTGCTGACGTACTGCAGGTCGTACTGCGGGTAGGCGGCCTCGAACTCGGGTTCGATGACGTCCTGGACGAGGTTGGAGTCGTAGACGTCGCTCGTACCGACCACGATGAGCGGCGTGCGATCGGCGGCCTGCGCGGCCGGGAGCGCCAGGACCTGCGACGCGAGCACGGCGAAGGCCAGCCCCACGGCGCCCGCGAGGCGCCTGGCGGACGGGGCGGACAGGGATGCGGACATGCGGCGGGGATCCCATCTCACGGAGCGGATGCACGCGCGCGACGCCGTCGTCCGCACGTGCGGATTGCAAGGCACCATCTAACCGCAGATGCGGCATCCGGCGCGAGGCTCGGCAGCGGCATCCGTGAGATGCGACGATCGATCCGTGCCCGACGCGACCTCGCCCCGCTACGCGCGACAGACGATCCTGCCCGAATTCGGGCCGGAAGCGCAGCGGCGCCTCGCGGCGGCGCGCGTGCTCGTCGTCGGCGCCGGCGGCCTCGGCAGCCACGTCATCCCGGCGCTCGCCGCGGCCGGCGTCGGCGAGATCGCCGTGGTCGACGACGACGTCGTCGAGCTGAGCAACCTGCACCGGCAGACGCTGCACGGCGTCGACGATCTCGGCGCGTTCAAGACCGCGTCGGCGGCCGAGTCCGTCGCGCGCCTCGACCCGGACGTGCGCGTCACGCAGCACCCCACCCGCTTCACGGCCGGGAACGCGCTGCGCATCGCGGCGGATGCCGACCTCGTCATCGACGGCAGCGACAACTTCCCGACGCGGTACCTCGCGAACGACGTCGCCGTGCTGCTGCGCCTGCCCCTGGTCTGGGGAGCCGTCTCCCGGTTCGGCGGCCAGGTCGGCGTCGCGTGGGCCGCGCGCGGGCCGCACTACCGCGACCTGTTCCCCGCTCCCCCGCCGCCCGGGAGCGTGCTCTCGTGCGCGGAGGGCGGCGTCTTCCCCGCGACCGTCGCGGTGATCGGCGCCCTCATGGCCGCCGAGGCGCTCAAGGTGCTCACCGGCGTCGGCGAGCCGCTCGTCGGCCGGATCGCGCTCTACGACGCGCTGACCGCCTCGTTCGAGAAGGTCGCCTACGACCGCGACCCCGCGGGCGTGCCCGTCGAACGACTCATCGACTACGACGCGTTCTGCGGCACGGCGGCCGACGAGTCCGACCCGGTGTCGGTCACGCCGACCGAGCTCGCCGCCGAGCTCGCCGCAGAGCCCGCCGCCGAGCCCGCCGCCGACGTGCGGCTCATCGACGTGCGGCTCATCGACGTGCGCGAGCCGTGGGAGCACGACATCGCCCACCTCGCCGGCGCCCGCCTCGTGCCGCTCGCGACGCTGCCCGACGCGGTCGCGGGGCTCGATCCGGACGCGCGCTACGTGCTCTACTGCCACCACGGCGTGCGCTCCAGGAACGCCCTCGACTACCTCGTCGCACAGGGCTTCACCGGGGTGCGCCACCTCGAGGGCGGCATCGACGCCTGGGCCCGCGAGGTCGCGCCCGGGATGCCGAGGTACTGAGATGCCGAGGAACTGAGCGGATGCCGCACCACGCCCACCGACCGGCGCCGTCCGTCGACGAGCACGCCGATCGCATCCGCTCGCTCGTCGCGTTCGACGGCGACGAGGAGGTCGCGCTCGCCGGCCTCCTCGACCGCGTGCTCGCGTACGACGTGGCCTCGCCGGTCGACCTGCCGCTGTTCCGCAACTCGGAGCGCGACGGGTTCGCCGTGCGCGCCGCCGATCTGCCCGGCGTGCTGCGCATCGTCGGCGAGATCGCGGCGCGTCCCGTCGACGAGCTCCCGCACCTCGCCCCCGGCACGGCCGTGCGGATCATGACCGGCGCTCCCGTGCCGGCGACCGCGGATGCCGTCGTACAGGTCGAGGACGTCGCGGTCGACGGCGACACGGTCACGGTGCCGGACACGGTGCCGGCGGGCCGCTGGATCCGCGACCGCGGCTCGGACCTCGCGGCGGGCGGCACCATCCTGACCGCGCCGCGGCGACTCGGCAGCCGCCACCTCGCCGCGCTCGCGGCGGCCGGCGTGCCCGCGGCCCGGGTGCGGCGCCGCCCGCGCGTCGCGCTGATCAGCACGGGCGCGGAGCTCGCCGAGCACCCGACCCGGCTCGGCGAGATCCACGACGCGAACCTGCCCGCGCTCGTCGCCGCCGTCCGGCAGGCGGGTGCCGATCCCGTGCTCGCGGAGCGTGTCAGCGACGACGCGGGAGCGTTCGCCGCCGTGCTCGAGCGCGCGGTCGCCGCATCCGACGTCGTCGTGACCTCGGGCGGCATCTCGATGGGCGACCACGAGGTGGTGCGCGACGTGCTCGGCGACCGCGGCTGGTTCGGCCACATCGCGATGCAGCCGGGCGGCCCGCAGGGCGTCACGGTCGTCGACGGCGTGCCGGTGCTGAGCTTCCCGGGCAATCCGGTGTCGACGCAGCTGTCGTTCGAGGTGTTCCTCGCGCCGCTGCTGCGTGCCCGGACGGGCGCGCCGGGCCCGGCCCGCGTCACGGGCACGCTCGCCGAGCCGGCCACCTCGCCCGCGGGCAAGCGGCAGTTCCTGCGCGGGCGGTGGCTCGACGACGGCCGGGTCGCCCTCGCGAGCGGCCCGCAGTCGCACCTCGTCGCGGGCCTCGCCGCGGCCGACTGCCTGCTCGTCGTGCGCGAGCACGTCACCGAGCTCGCCGCCGGCGACGTCGTGGAGACTTGGTCGCTATGAGCTCGCTCTCCCACCTCGACGGCGACGGCCGCGCCCGCATGGTCGACGTCGGGGCGAAGGCCGTGACGGATCGCGAGGCCGTCGCCACCGGGCGGGTCGAGACGACCGCGGAGGTCGTCGCGCTCGTGCGCGCCGACGGCCTGCCGAAGGCCGACGTGCTCGCGACCGCGCGCATCGCCGGCATCCAGGGCGCGAAGCGCACGAGCGAGCTGGTGCCGCTGTGCCACCCGCTCCCGCTGAGCTCGGTGAACGTCGACTTCGGGTTCGACGCGGCCGACGACGCGACGGATGCGGCGATCACGATCACCGCGACGGCGCGCACGACCGGGCGCACGGGCGTCGAGATGGAGGCGCTCACCGCCGTCGCGGTCGCCGGACTGACCCTGCACGACATGATCAAGGCGGTCGACCCGGCCGCGACGCTCACCGACGTGCGCCTGGAGCGCAAGACGGGCGGCAAGTCGGGCCTCTGGGAGCGCCCGAGCACCCCGCCCGCCGACCGAGGAGCGCCCGAGCGCAGCACCCCGCCCGCCGGTCGAGGAGCGCCCGAGCGAAGCACCCCGCCCGCTGGTCGAGGAGCGCCCGAGCGAAGCACCCCGCCCGCCGGTCGAGGAGCGCCCGAGCGAAGCACCCCGCCCGCCGGTCGAGGAGCGCCCGAGCGAAGCACCCCGCCCGCTGGTCGAGGAGCGCCCGAGCGAAGCACCCCGCCCGCTGGTCGAGGAGCGCCCGAGCGAAGCGAGGACGCGTCTCGAGACCACACCGCTCCCCCCGCCGACCGAGGAGCGCCCGAGCGCAGCACCCCGCCCGCCGACCGAGGAGCGCCCGAGCGCAGCACCCCGCCCGCCGGTCGAGGAGCGCCCGAGCGAAGCGAGGACGCGTCTCGAGACCACACCGCTCCCCCCGCGATCGTGGTCGTCGCGAGCACCGGCGCCGCCGCCGGCACACGCGTCGACGCGACGGGCCCGCGCATCGCGGCCTGGCTCGACGGTCACGGCCTCGGCACCGCGGAGGTGCGCGTCGTGGCGGACGCGGACATCGCATCCGCCCTCCGCGCCGCGGTCGCCGAGCGCCCGCGGGTGATCCTCACGACGGGCGGCACGGGCATGAGCCCGACGGATGCCACCCCCGAGGCCACCCGCCCGCTGCTCGACCGCGAGCTGCCGGGCGTCGCCGAGGCGATCCGCGCGCGCGGCGTCGCGCATGTGCCGACCGCCGCGCTCTCGCGCGGGCTCGCGGGCGCGGCGGGCGACACGCTCGTCGTCAACCTGCCCGGCTCGTCGGGCGGCGTCGCCGACGGCCTGGCCGTGCTCGACGACCTGATCGACCACCTGCTCGCCCAGATCGCGGGCGGCGGGGCGCATGAGTGAGACGACGGATGCCGTGGTCGCGGCATCCGTGACCGAGGGGCCGATCGACGCCGAGTCCCTCGAGCGCGCCGTGCTCGGGCGGGCCGACGGCGCGCTCGTCACGTTCCGCGGCGTCGTGCGCGACCATGACGGCGGACGCGGCGTGACCGCGCTCGAGTACGAGGCGCATCCGGATGCCGCGGACTTCGTGCACGCCGCGTGCGTCCGCATCGCCGAGCGTTTCAGCGCCGACGCCGTGACGGTCGCCGCGGTCCACCGCGTCGGCGCCCTCGCGGTCGGGGACGTCGCGCTCGTCGCGACCGCGGCATCCGCCCACCGCGCCGTGGCCTTCGCTGCCTGCCAGGAGCTCGTCGACGACATCAAGGCGACAGTGCCGATCTGGAAGCGCCAGCGCTTCACCGACGGCGAGAGCGAGTGGGTCGGCCTCTAGCGTCGCGGCGCTCGGCCTACACCCCACGTGAGGACGGGATGCGCGTGTGAGGACGGTCTGCGCCGACCTCACACGCGCAGAACGTCCTCACACGAGGGGGGGTGTGCTGCGCGTCAGCGGAAGATCGCGTCGACCTGCCGGTTCGCCTTCTCGAACGTGTCCGGATCGGCACCGGCCAGGAACGCGTCCATCGTCGGGCCCATGATCTCCTGCAGGCGGGTCCAGCCCAGCACGACCGGCGACGGCACGGCCGTGCCCTCCTGCTGCTGCACGGTGAACGCCGACACGTCGACGCCCTGATCGGCGAACGCGGCGGCCGCGAGCTCCGACGAGCCGCGCAGCGCAGGGAACACCCGGGCCTGCTTCGCCACGAGGTCCTGACACTCGGGCGTCGCGAGGAACGCGACGAGTCGCTTCGCCTCCTCGGGGTGCTTGGTGCCGGCCCACACGGAGTCGCCGAGCGCCGTGGTCACGGTCGCGCGCGACCCGGTCGGGCCGATCGGCGTCGGCGCGATCCCCACCGGGAAACCGCCGGCGGATGCGATGGCGCGCGCGTTCCAGGAACCCTGCGTGATCATGTTCGATTAACGCCCTCGGGCCCGCGAGTTAGCAGGATATGACATCGCCACCACGCTCGCCCTTGCCCATCGGATCACGTCCTTACGATGCAGCGCAACCTGTCGCCCGCTGGGTTCCATTCAAAGTCCAAAAATCTACTTGACAGATGCCACTGATGCGAGGAACGTGATTGGTGCTCGGCGACCTCGCTGGGCACCAATCTTGGGAGAAGAACATGGCAACTAAGAAGTTGCGATTGCTGGTCGCCGCGGGCGTAGCTGTCGTGGCATTGTTCGGCGCGATCGGCTTGAGCTCGACAAGCGCCCACGCCGAGGACATTTCGGTGACGCCGACGCACGAGGCCGCGGACTACCCTGCTACCTTCTACGGCTCCGGAGATCACTGCGCAGCAGACATCACTGCGAATGTGGTCATCTGTGCGCAGTCCCGCGCGGCGCTACCCGCTCTAGTGCAAGCGACGACTGGGAAGACTCTTGTGCTCGACTCTTCCGCGTCCGCCGCGGTCACGCCTCAGAGCACGTTTGTGCTCGGAACGATCTACTCCTACCCCAACTACGGAGGTTCGTCCTTGGACCTCTACGGCATCGGTACGAGCTGCAACGGGGCCACGTGGGGATTCGCGAACCTCGCCAACTTCGGCTGGAACGACGACATCGACTCGTTCAAGAGTTGGGGCACGTGCAAGACAACGCTGTACGAGAACGCCAACTATGGCGGAGCGCACTATGGGCCGTACGCAAATAAGGCGACCATCGGAATTATGGCGAACAACGCTTCGTCGCTCGTGTACAGCAGCTAAGTCCTAACCGTCGAGTCGTAAGAGCTAGTGTCGCGTGTCGTTAGTTCCTAAATGGTTGGTGGTTTGGGACAATTGGTCATGGCGAATTCTCCTGCTCCGGCGTTGCTGCTTCGTGATGGTGACAGGGACGAGTTGGCGTCGTGGACGCGGTCGACGGCGATCCGTGCGGGCCTGTCGATGAGGGCTCGGATCGTGCTTCTCGCGTCGGATGGAGTCGCGAACGCGCGGATCGCGGCCGAGGTCGGAACGACGACGACATCGGTGTGGAAGTGGCGGAACCGGTATGCCGAGGCAGGACTTGCGGGGCTGGGTGATGCGTCGCGTTCGGGGAGGCCGAAGCGTGTCGATGATGAGCGGGTCATCACGGCGACGCTTCAGCCGCCGCCGAAGAAGTACGGGGTGACGCACTGGTCGTCGAGGCTGCTGGCGGGTCACCTGAAGATCGGGAACGCGACCGTCGCGCGGGCGTGGCGTAAGTACGGGGTCCAGCCGTGGCGGTCCGAGACGTTCAAGTTCTCCACCGATCCGGAGCTGGTCGGCAAGGTCACCGATGTCGTCGGACTGTACTTGGCGCCGCCGGAGAACGCGATCGTGTTGTGCGTGGACGAGAAGAGCCAGATACAGGCGTTGGATCGGACCGCGCCGATGCTGCCGATGCGGATCGGTGAC
>NZ_JAUASV010000009.1 GCF_030345695.1 Galbitalea sp. SE-J8
CGGAGCAGGAGTTGCACCTGGTGATGGACAACTACGCCACCCACAAGACGCCCGAGGTGAAGGACTGGCTTCAGAAGCACCCGCGCTTCCATGTCCACTTCACACCGACCTCCGGATCGTGGCCGAACCTCGTCGAGGTCTGGTTCGGGATCATCGATCGCCAGGCCATCCGTCGCGGCGTGTTCACGAGCGTGAAAGACCTCAACGCGAAGATCCGCCAATTCATCACCGGCTGGAACGACCGCAAACACGCCTTCGTCTGGGCCAAGACCGCCGACGAAATCCTCACCAAAGCGAACCGTCAACCAACTTCAGAAACGCGACACTAGCTGCCCAGCGTCGCGAGCGCCGGCATCCGTGTCGGCGCCGCCGGCTGGGCCCACGCCGCCGGTCACCGACGACGCGAAGCGTCGGCGGTCCGTGCCGGCGGGGAGGGCGAGCCCTCAACACGGATGCCGGCGCGGTCCCCCGGGACTCAACGCGAGTACGTCGTCGGCAGCGGCAGCGCCGCGGGGTTCAGCCGCGCCACGATCTCCGTGAGCACGCGCGACGTCTGCGCCTCCCCCACCCACAGGTGCCTGCCGCCGGCCACGGCGACGAACTCGAGCTCGGGCACCGACCGGAACTGCTCCCGCGCCTCCTCGGGACGCAGGAAGTCGTCGAGCTCGGGCACGACGGCGACGAGTCGCTTGCCGCTGCCGGCCCACGCGGCGACCTCGGCATCCGTCGCGCGATGCAGCGGCGGCGAC
Organism: Galbitalea sp. SE-J8; assembly: GCF_030345695.1. Lineage (GTDB taxonomy): Bacteria > Actinomycetota > Actinomycetes > Actinomycetales > Microbacteriaceae > JAUASV01. The sequence continues at coordinate 750 of NZ_JAUASV010000009.1, forward strand.
AGCAGGATCGCGCCGACGATCGGGTGCCGCAGGCCGTACTTCAGCACGACCTCGGTGCCGAACGACCAGCCGACGAGCCACGGGTTCGGCAGGCCGCGCGCGGCGACGAGGTCCAGCGCGGCCGCGAGGTCGTGCTGCTCGTCGACGCCGTCGCCGAACTCCCCCGCCGACGTGCCGTGCGGCGAGGTCACGCCGCGGAAGTTGAACCGCAGCACGGCGAGGTCGGCGAGCGCGGGCAGGCGCGCGGCGGCCTTGCGGATGATGTGCGAGTCCATGAAGCCGCCGTGCGTCGGCAGCGGATGCAGCGCCACCATCGTCGCGACCGGCTCCCGCCCGACCGGGAGCGCGAGCTCCGCGACGAGGTCGAGGCCGTCCGCGGTGCGCAGCGTGAGCGCCTCGCGTCGCGCGGGCAGCTCGACGGCGCCGCGGATCTCGACGGCGCCGGGGATCTCGACGGCGCCGGGGGCGGCATCCGGTCCGGTCGCGTCGGTCATGGCCTGATCCTCCAGCAGTGGGTGTGCCAGTGCCGCCGGGCGGCGAGCGCGTCGGCGTCGCCGAGGATGCCGTCCGCCCGCCACGCGACGACGTGCGCGACTCCCGCGCCGATCTCGAGCCCGCACGCGGGACAGGTGTACGCCTTGACCGCCGAGTCGGCGCGCTGCGGCTGCACGTACCAGTCGCCGTCGCGCTTCACCTCGGTGCGCTTGAACCCGGCCGTCGCGCGGGCGAGGTCGAGCGCCTCGGGCTCCTCGCGGCGTCGTCCACGGGGGCGATTGCTGCGGGGCATGCCCTCCAGCCTACGAGCGCGACCGCGGTCAGGTGGTGCGGCCGTCGGCCGCCTCGATGCGGGTCTGCTCCAGGTCGAGCATCGCCTGCGCGCGCTCGATCAGGCGCGACGGGTAGGTGCCCTCGCTGCGCGCCTCGAGCAGCGCCTCCCGCTGGGCCTCGATCATGTGGTGCACGAGCACGCGCCGGCGGCGATGCGGGCTCGACGCGACGTCCTCGGGCTCGTCGACGCCCTCCTCCGCCCGCTCGCGCGCGGCGTCCACGATCGCCTGGGCCTCGTGCTTGACGCGCTCGCGCTCCTCGTCGGTGAACGGCTGCCCGTCGATGACCTCGAGGGTCGGGTCGTCGACGGCCGCGGCCCCGGCCTCCGCGAGCTCCCCGAGCAGCTCCGCGAAGCGGTTCTCGTCGGCGGCGCGATCCGGGCCGCGGATGCCGGTGAGCCGGATCACGAGCGGCAGCGTGCCGCCCTGCAGCACGAGCGTGATGACGGCGACCACGAACGCGATGAGCACGAGCTGGGGCCGGTACGGCCAGTCGTCGGCATCCGTGGGGAGCGTCTGCGCGGCGGCCAGGGTGACCACGCCGCGCATGCCGCTCCATCCGATGACGATGCCACCGCGCCAGCCGAGGCCCTCGCGCCGCAGCTCCTCGGCGTCGTGCACGCGCCGCTGGTGCTCGCGCCGGGCACGCTCGTAGCGCGCGGTGAACCGCTCGTCCCCCTCGATGCGTTTCTGCACCCGTTGCAGCGCCTCGCCGAACCGCGTGTTCCGGCTGCGCGCCCGCGAGTTCTGCCGTCGCAGCAGCAGCAGCAGCGGCGCCACGAAGACGAACCGGATGCCGATGAGCACCGCCGTGACGAGCGCGCCGACGAGGACGGTGACCCCGAGAGGCAGCGTGCCCTCCCGGTCGACGGCGACGATGATCGAGCTGATCTGCACGCCCATGATGAGGAAGACGACGTTCTCGAGCACGAACTGGGCGGTGCGCCAGTTGATCCGCTCGGTGATGCGGGACTGCGCGCTGAACCGTTTCGCGCTCTCGTGCCCCGTGTACAGGCCCGTGACGACCACCGCGAGCACGCCCGACGCGCCGCGATCCTCCGCGAGGATGAAGGCCACGAACGGCACGGCGAACGAGATCGCGGTCTGCAGCACCGAGTCGGGCAGCTTCTCGCGCAGGCGCACGCTGATGAAGCCGATGACGAGCCCGACCACGATGGCCACGACGACGGCGTAGACGAAGTCGCCGATGGCGCCCCAGAACGACAGCGTCGCGCTCACCGCGGCGATCGCGGCCTTGAGCATGGTGAGCGCTGTCGCGTCGTTGACGAGCCCCTCGCCCTCGAGGATGGTCGTGAGGCGCGGGGGCAGTCCGAGCCGCTTGCCGACCGCCGTCGCGGCCACGGCATCCGGCGGGCTGATCACGGCGCCGACCGCGATCGCCGCGGGCAGCGACAGGTCGGGCAGCAGGAAGTACAGCAGCAGCCCGCTCGCGAACGCCGAGACGACGACGAGCAGCACGCTGAGCGCGCCGATGCTCGTGAGGTTGCGGCGGAAGTCGACGACCGGCACGGTGATGGCCGCCGAGTACAGGATCGGCGGCAGCAGTCCGACGAGGATGATCTCCGGGTCGAACTCGGTCGGCGCTCCCGGGATGTAGCTGAACCCGATGCCGACGAGGATGAGGATGATCGGCGTCGCCACGCCGAGTCGTTTGCTGAAGGCACCGGCCGCGACGATCGTGAGCACCGCGACGATCGCGAAAAGGGCCAGGTCCACGCGACGACTTTATCGACTCGTCAGTACCATCCGGAGTTCTGCGAGTGCGCCCACGCGGCGCACGGCGTGCCGTACCGTCCCGCGATGTAGCCGAGTCCCCAGGTGATCTGCGTCGTGGCGCTCGTCCTCCAGTTCGAGCCGACGGAGCCCATCTTCGAGCCGGGCACCGCCTGCGGGATGCCGTAGGCGCCGCTTCCGCCGTTGCTCGCGTAGACGTTCCAGTGCGACTCGCGGTTCCACAGCGCGACGAGGCAGGCGAAGTGCTTGTCGCCCCAGCCCTTCTTCTCGACCAGGTCGAGCGCGATGGCCTTCGCGGAGCCCGGGTCGGGCTTGCCGACCGCGGGCGCCTCGGCCTCGGCCTTCTCGACCTCGGCCGGCGCCACGGTGATCTTGTAGTCCGGCCGGTCGACGTCGGTGCCGTCCCCCGCCCCGACGAGCAGCGTCTGGGCGTCGCGCACGCCGTACTGGTCGACGAACGACTGCTCGGCGGTCATCGCGAACGCGTTCGACGGGTCGATCATCGGCACCGCGACGAGCGCCGTCGCGGCGAGGAACGCGAGCGTCGGCAGGATGCGGGACGAGCGGATGAGGTACCCGACGCCGCGTGCGGGCGCGCCGGAATAGGCCGGCCCGGCCGCGCTGTGTCTCCGATGCGTACCCACGAAGCCAGAAGCCTAACGGATCGGTAACGGCTGGCCCCCGGTCGGGTGCCACGACCCGGGTCGCTCGGCCGCCTCAGCGCACCGCGAGCATGACGCGCACGACGGTCTCCAGCAGGTAGTCGACCTTGGCCTCCGAGTAGCCGTGCCGCACGGGGGAGAACGCCACCGTGCGCACCTCCTCGACGCTCATCGGGGCGCCGCTCTGGAAGTAGTCGACGAGGCGGTCCAGGAACGCGTCGACCTGCTTCACGTCGTAGCCGCGGGTGAACTGGCCCTCGCGCGAGAACCGCTCGCCGGCCGGCCGCGCGAGTCGGTCGAGCACGACCTGGGCGGTCTCCCGGGCCTGCGCGAACCAGGCGTCCTGCCCGCCGGGGGCGGCGAGGGCGCGGTCGCGCTCGCGCTGGGCGAAGGCGTCCTCGAGGCGCTCGAGGGCCGCATCCACGTGCACGGGTGAGTACCCGCCCTTCGTCATCGGGAAGGCGATGCGACGGATGGTCGAGCTCGACACGACGGACAGCGCGGACGGATCGGCGGTGTAGGCGCGACGGGCCTCCTCGAGGAAGTCCTCGACGTGGTCCACGTCGTAGCCGGGGACCGACTTGCGCGTGCGCGGGAACGTCGAACTCACCGCTCCATCATGCACTACGGCGACCGCGGGAACGCCCTATCGGAACAGCAGGAACAGGGCGTAGGCGACGGGAGCGGACAGCATCGTCGAATCCAGCCGGTCGAGCACGCCGCCGTGGCCGGGCAGCCACGTGCTGATGTCCTTGATGCCGAGGTCGCGCTTGATGAGCGACTCGGAGAGGTCGCCGCTCGTCGCGCTCGCGACGAGCGCGAGTCCGAGCGGGATGCCGACCCACCACGGCTGGCCGAGCATGAGCCACGCGATCAGGATGCCCGCGATCGTCGCGGCGACGACCGAGCCCGCGAACCCTTCCCAGGTCTTGCCGGGGCTGATCATGGGCGCCATCTTGTGCCGCCCGAAGGCGAGCCCCGCGGCGTAGGCGCCGGTGTCGACCGAGACCACGACGATGAGGAAGCCGAGCACCCACCACTGCCCGCCGTCGTTCCCGACCAGCACGATGGCGAACGAGCCGAGGAAGACGATGTAGACGAGCACGAACACGCCCGCGAGCAGGTCTTTTCCGAGCTCGCGGGCCGCGACGCGGCGACCGGGGACGACGGACTCGACGAGCCGCCACACGGTGACGAGCACGACGGCCGCGAGCAGTCCGAGCCAGTGCCCCTCGTCCCGGGTCAGCCCGAGGGCCGGCACGCCGTAGAACGCGAGCGGGACGATGCCGATGCTCGCGATGACGAGCGGGATGCGCGGCACGTCGCGCCCCGCCGACCGCAGCGCGCCCGCGAGCTCGAGGGCCGTGACGGTGACGAGCGCCGCGCCGAAGAGCATGAAGAACTCTTTGACGACGATGAGGCTCGCGACCACGGCGGCGCCGAGCACGAGTCCCACGATGATCGCGAGCGAGAGGTTGCGTCCGCTCCGGGCGTTGATCCGATCGCTCGTCGCTCTCGCCCGCGCCTCGAAGTCGTGCAGATTGGCCTCGATCTCCGCGCGCGACGGCGGATGTCTGCGCCCCGGGGGCGTGCCAGAGCCCTCCGACATCAGACCTCGAGCAGCTCGGCTTCTTTGCGCTTGAGCGCCTCGTCGATCTGGTCGACGTGGCCCTTCGTCGCGCCGTCGAGCTCCTTCTCCGCGCGCGAGATGTCGTCCTCGCCGACCTCGCTCAGACCGTCCAGGTCGTCCTTGGCCTTGCGACGGATGTTGCGGATCGCGACCTTCGCCTGCTCGCCCTTCTCGCGCACGATCTTGACGAACTCCTTGCGCCGCTCCTCGGTGAGCTCGGGGAGCGTGACGCGGATGATCTCGCCGTCGTTGCCGACGTTCGCGGAGAGGTTCGGCATGGCGACGAGCGCCTTCTCGATCTCCTTGAGCGCGCTCTTGTCGTAGGGCGTCACGAGCAGCACGCGCGCCTCGGGGTTCTGCATGCCCGCGAGCTGGTTGAGCGGGGTCGGCGAGCCGTAGTAGTCGACGAGCACGCGCTGGAACAGGGCCGGGTTCGCGCGTCCCGCGCTCACCGTTCCGAAGTCGTCCCTGGCGACCTCGACGGCCTTGTCCATCTTCTCCCTGGCCTCGGCCAGAACGTCGCTGATCGCCACAGTCACTCCTTCGCGTCCAGTCGAGTGTAGTGGGCGCGCCGGCACCCCTCAGGCGGAGACGAGCGTGCCGATCGTCTCGCCGCGCAGGGCGCGGGTGAGGTTTCCCGCGGGCTCCATTCCGAAGACGAGCATCGGCATCCGGTTGTCCATGCACAGGCTGAACGCGGTCGAGTCGACGACCTTGAGGCCCTGCACGAGCGCCTCCTGGTAGGTGACGGTCTCGAGCTTGCGAGCCTCGGGGTTGTGCCGCGGATCGGCGTCGTACACGCCGTCGACGCCGTTCTTCGCGACGAGCACGATGTCGGCCTTGATCTCCAGCGCCCGCTGCGCCGCGACCGTGTCGGTCGAGAAGTAGGGCAGGCCCGCGCCCGCTCCGAAGATGACGACCCGGCCCTTCTCGAGGTGCCGCTCGGCGCGGCGCGGCACGTAGGGCTCCGCGACCTGCTGCATCGAGATCGCCGACTGCACGCGCGTCGAGGCGCCGGCCTGCTCGAGGAAGTCCTGTAGCGCGAGCGCGTTCATGACCGTGCCGAGCATGCCCATGTAGTCGGCGCGGCCCCGATCCATGCCGCGCTGGCTGAGCTCGGCGCCGCGGAAGAAGTTGCCGCCGCCGACCACGACCGCGACCTCGACGTCGTCGAGCACGGTGGCGATCTCGACCGCGATCGCGCTCACGATGTCGGGGTTGACCCCCAGTTGACCACCGCCGAACGCCTCCCCCGAGAGCTTCAGAAGAACCCGTCTCTTGGCGGCGTGCGACATCGATCTCCTCGGTTGTGGGTGGTCGGGCCGGGTCAAGGCTATCGGTTCGCGATGCGCGCGCGGCGGGCGGGACGGGGCGACGGCCGGAAACGGATGCCCCTGGGTCCCCCTTTGAGCGGACACTGCGTCAAGCGGACACTGGCGCTTGCGCACGTCGCTGGTCAGGCTGGCGCCCGCTCGATCGGCGGTGCGGAGGCGCCGCGACCTTGCCGACCGAGAGCTTGTCGTCCTTCCCGTGGTTCTTCGCGTGGTCCTGCTCGAGGAGCGCGACCGGCGTGACGTAGGCGCCGAGAGCACTGGTCGCCCCGTGACGCGAGCCACGCGAGAAAGCACGCGTCGATGTCGCACGGGACGCGTCGGTCATGCCGCTGAGATCAGGTCCATCCCGCTGCCCATCGAACGCGTGCCACCTGAACCAACTACTGGCGCGCGGGGCCGCCCCGGCATATAATCGGCCTCCAACGAGAGCTCGTCCTCCCCAACGAATGGCGAATCGAATGACGCTCGTTCCGCGAAGAGTGACCGTTGCAATTGTCGCGTGCCTTACGCTGATCGTCACCTCGGTTGTCGCGGCAACCCCGGCCTCAGCCACCTGCACAGCGACCGCCAACAGTTCGACAGACACCTACGTCAAGCCGTTCCCCAACACGTATGGTGGAGACAACATCGGATGGGTCGTGGGCTCGGAGGGCTGCAACAGCTCCCATTCCGGAAACGATTGGGATCGATTCGATGGCGCTCAGGGCACTTTTCCCGTGTACGCAATGTCCGGCGGAGCTGCCATATACATTGAGTTGAACGATGTCGGCGGATACGGCAGATACGTCGCAGTCAACAACCAGTACGACACGAACGAATGGGCTGTAGCCCATCTGGCCACCACGTGCTATGGGTGTGGGACGGAGAGCTATATCGTCGAAGGGGAGACTGTCGGCACAGCGGGATCCTCTGGGACCTATGCCGATTACACGCACGTTCACGTCTCGATGACTCCAGACTGGAACGGGTGGGGCAGTTCCACCAACTTCTTCTCTCCGCGGGTATTTCTTGCGTCTCACGGTGTCACGTGGACCTCATATCAAGAGCCTTGACTCACAAAGGAGAGGGAAGCCGAAGTGAACGCTGCATCCTCTAAGCGAATCCATGCCGCTGGCCTCGCCATTCTTGTCGCCTTCCTCATCTCCGGTTGTGCGAGCCCAGAACCCGGAGCTTCACTACTCAAGGAATCAGTCGCCGACGACGGCAGGGTGATGACCGCCGAGTACCACCATCTCGCGAACGTGAATCTGCCGGATAAACTGATCGCCCCCGATGCACGATATTCGAGCGTGCCGTGGGCCGTCATCGAACGCTTCCCCGACGTGACGACGCTCTTCATCGCGTTCGTCGACAATGCGCGAGTGGCCGAAGGGTGCATCGCACACGTCGGCACAGCGGTGTATGAGACGAGCACCACCGTCACAATCGCCGCGCTGAGCGGCGAGTCCGATCAACCATGTGATGAGGAGCCGGCCATCGGCGGAGGCTACTTCGATCTGGGCGAGCCGATCGGAGATCGAACGCTTCTTCACGCAGCGCTCTCCGCACCATGGGACGATCTGGGCAACCCTCTACCGACGCGCGTGGGGCCGACGTATTCGACTCCGACGCCCGAGGCAGTCCCGAGCTTCGACAGCGACGCGACCTGCGACAACCTTCTTGATCCGTCGACGCAGTCAACTCTGCGCGAGAGCGGCCTGTCTCTCTCGGGGACTTTCCGCGACAAGATTCTCGCCGCGCCCGATCAGCAAATCCATGCATTTCTTCGTTATGGCGGAATCGTGTGTGCCTGGATGAGCGACGGGGAGAACTCGACCATTTACGCCTATGGTCGAATCGCCGCTGACCAGGCGGACGACGAGCAGGCTTCTCTTGTCGCCAGTGGCTATACAGCGGTTAAAACGTCGGCGGACAGAGCTTGGCAGGATCAGCGAGACGGATACGGCACGTTCGCTTTCGGACACGGTTACTGGGCTTACGCCGACATCCTGGACGACAGCTCCGAGCTCGCGTTCCTCGAGGAGATCATCGGCAACGTTCCCGCGTTCTAAGAGGACGGCCCCGCTCGCTGTTCGAGAAGCGGGGCCGTCCGTTGTCGGACTGCTACGCGCCGACCTTGAAGCGCACGAAGTCGGTGATGGTCAGGCCGGCATCGGCCGCGACCTTGCCGACCGAGAGCTTGGTGTCCTTCGCGTAGTCCTGCTCGAGCAGCGCGACCTGCTTGAAGTACGCGCCGAGACGGCCGGCGACGATCTTCGGCAGGGCGGCCTCGGGCTTGCCCTCTCCGCGGCTGATCTCCTCGACGATGCGACGCTCGTTCTCGACGGACTCGGCCGGAACCTGCTCCTTCGAGACGTACTGCGGGTCGGCGAACGAGATGTGCTGCGCGATCGAGCGCGCGGTGTCCGCGTCGTCGCCCGAGTACGCGAGCACGACGCCGACCTGCGGGGGCAGGTCCTTGCTCGTGCGGTGCAGGTAGATCGAGAACGTGTCGCCCGTGATGCGGGCGACGCGACGCAACTCGACCTTCTCGCCGATGACCGCGGCCTGGTCGTCGATGGTGTCCTTGACCGACTTGCCGCCCTCGACGATCACGGCGTTCGCCGCGTCGACGTCCTCGGCGCCCGAGTCCGCGAGCGCCTGCAGCACGGTCTGGCCGAGCGCGATGAACCTGTCGTTCTTCGCGACGAAGTCGGTCTCGCAGGCGAGCTCGATGAGCGTCACCGCGGTCGCCGACTCGACGACGCCGACGAGGCCCTCGCTCGTGGAGCGGTCGGCACGCTTCGCGTTGCCCTTCGCGCCCTTGAGGCGGAGGATCTCGACCGCCTTCTCGATGTCGCCCTCGGCCTCGACCAGGGCGTTCTTCGTGTCGACCATGCCGGTGCCGAGGCGCTCGCGCAGGGCCTTGATGTCGGCGAGACTCACGTCAGCCATCTCTGTTCCTCACTTGTCGTGATCTGGTGCGGCAGCGCTCCTGACGAGCGATGCCGCGGATGGGGCGGTTCGGAACCGCGGATGCGGGCCCGAAACCACGGATGCGGTTCGGAACCGCGGATGCGGACGGAGCCGGGTTCGGCATCCGCCCGCGATGCGGGAGCGTGGCTTCCGCGGGTGTCTCAGGAGAGACGGTGCTTACTCGGCGGCCTCGGTGGCGCCCGCGTCGGCCTTGGGCGCCTTCTTCGCGGCCGGCTTCGCTTCGGCAGGCTCAGCGCGGCGCTTCGCGGCGGGCTTCTTCTCGGCCTCGGTCGCCTCGGCCTCGATCTTGGCCTCGGCGGCCTCCTCGGTCTCCGGGGCGTGCTCGACGACGAGGGCCTCGTCCGCGGCGGCCTCGGCGTCGGCGATCACGGCCGCCTCGGCGTCGTTCTCCTCGACGGGGACCTCGGCGGCGATGACCTCGGCGACCGCCGCGTCGGCGACAGCCGACCCGCCGACGAGCGCGTCGCCGGCCTCGATCTGCTCGGCCGGGGTCGCGGGCGTCTCGCTCGCGGCGAGCAGCTCGGCCTCCCACGCGGCGAGGGGCTCGACGTCGGCCTCGGCACCGCCCTGGTGACGCTGCGTGAGGCCCTCGGCCGCGGCATCCGCGACGATGCGCGTCAGGAGCGCCACGGAACGGATGGCGTCGTCGTTGCCCGGGATCGCGTACGTGACCTCGTCGGGGTCGCAGTTCGTGTCGAGGATCGCGATGACCGGGATGCCCAGCTTGTGGGCCTCGTCGATCGCGAGGTGCTCCTTCTTGGTGTCGACGATGAACACCGCCGACGGCGTCTTGGCCAGGTTGCGGATACCACCGAGCGACTTCTGCAGCTTGGTGAGCTCGCGCTTCTGGATGAGGAGCTCCTTCTTCGTGTAGCCACGCGTGGTGTCGTCGAAGTCGATCTCCTCGAGCTCCTTCATGCGCGCGAGACGCTTGGAGACCGTGGTGAAGTTGGTGAGCAGGCCGCCGAGCCAGCGCTGGTTGACGAACGGCTGGCCGACGCGGAGCGCCTGCTCGGCGATCGCGCCCTGCGCCTGCTTCTTGGTGCCGACGAACAGGATCGTGCCGCCGTGGGCGACCGTCTCCTTGACGTAGTCGTACGTCTTGTCGATGTACTCGAGCGACTTCTGCAGGTCGATGATGTGCGAGCCCGAGCGCTCGGTGAGGATGAAGCGCTTCATCTTCGGGTTCCAGCGGCGGGTCTGGTGTCCGAAGTGGACGCCGCTGTCGAGCAGCTGGCGGATGGTGACGACGGCCATGGTCGTTCTCTCTTTTCTGGCGCGCGGGGGCGCCCCTCAGTTGTCTTCTCGCCCCGGTGGCAGTGCCGGGCTGTGCGGAACCTGGTGCCCCACGCGCATCCGCACACACCGTTTGCGGTGTGCGACTGGAGGATGCGGCGCCCGCTGCGTCGGCATTCCGGCCGACGCGGTACGGTTCAGGGCACGCGTAGTCATCCCGATGGACGGGATGCGGTGTCGAGCATAGCAGAGCGGATGCCGCGCCGATCCGCGGAGCGCGCCGTCCACTCCTCCACCGGTCACGGCTGTGCACCGGTGCCGGCGTCGTGCCCGGAGCGAGACGCTCGGAGCGGAGCCTGGGGCGATGAGGTCTCGGGTCGGCTGGCGACGCGGTGCGCGGGTGCGACGCGACGCGCGGGTGCGACGCGACGCGCTCGCGCTGCTGACCCTGGTCGCACTCGGCGCAGCGCTGTCGCTCGGTGCGACGGCGTCGCTCGGCGCGACGGTGGCCGCCGACGACGTGACGGCGGGCGAGACCTGGCGCTGGCCGGTCGACGGGCCGCACGTCGTCATCCGTCCCTACATCGCGCCGGCCACCCGGTACGGCCCGGGCCACCGCGGGGTCGACCTCGCCGCGGGCGACGACCTGCTGGCGCCCGCCGACGGCGTCGTCTCGTTCGCGGGGGTCGTGGTCGACCGCGGCGTGCTCTCGATCGATCACGGCGGCGGCGTCGTCTCGAGCTACGAGCCCGTCACGACGGACCTCGTCGCCGGCGACTCGGTGCGGGCGGGCCAGGTCATCGCGACGATCGACGGCGGCCACTGCGCCGACCCGTGCGTGCACCTGGGCGTGCGCGTCGACGGCGAGTACGTGTCACCGATGCTCTACCTCGGGGGCGTCCCCCGCGCGGTGCTGCTGCCGACGCGCCCGATCGACTGAGCGCGCCCGCGCGTGCGCCGGGCCGCGCGGCTGCGCCAGGCCGCGTCGGGCCGGGTCGCGTGTGAGGACGGTTTGGGCGTTTGAGGACGGATCAAACCGTCCTCAAACGCCCAAAGCGTCCTCACAGGCAGTCGAGCGCGGGCGTGCGCAGTCGAGCGCGAGCAAGCGCGGGTAAGTGCGGGCGTGTGCGGGCGTGTGTTCAGCAGCCGGGGCCGGCGGGGTTCTGTGTGCAGGATCCGTTCACGAGCACGGTGGATGCCGTGCCCACGAGCACGTCCCACTCCCCGGAGCGGACCGTCAACGTCCCCTCGACCGGTGTCCACGCCTGGACGCCCGCGAACCGGTACTCGGCACGGTAGATCACGTCCGCGACCACCTGCACCGTGCCCCGGCCCGCATACACGTGGCTCGAGTCGGTCGTGGTGAACTCGTCCTGCCCGAGCGTGCGCCAGCTGCCGCCCGCCGTCACCGTGTCGAGCACCACACCGTCGCCGAAGTCCCACCGCCACGACAGACCCGTGAACCGCACCTGCACCGCGGCACCGAACAACACCCCGGATGCCGTCACCGGTGCCGGGGCCCCGTACGCGTTCATCGGCAACCCCACCAGGGCCCACCCCTCCGGCTCCAGGAACACCACCCCACGGCCCGGCGCGAACCGGGCCACATCCGACAGCGTCACCACCACCCCACCCGTGTCCTCATCCGACACGTGCTCCCCACACACATCCGCCCCCGGATCCACCGGCCACGAATACACACAGTCATTCCCCAACAGCGCCGGAGCCGCCGACACGTCGCTCGAGTCGATCGGCGACGCCGTTCGACCACCGCCACTCTTGCCAGGGAGTTGCGTCGAACGGTTCTCCTCGGCGTGCGTGCGAAGCGACTCATCGATTCGAACGACAGTGGCGTCGGTGTGTGCGCTCACAGCACACAGGCCCGCTTCGCGCATCAAATCGGTGCAGAGCTCATGCGCTGGGGCTCCCGACACCGGACCGGTAAGTGCGCCGAGCACGAATGTGGCAACCGCGGCGCCGACGCCTAGCAAATGGCCGCGCCGGTCCATTGGTCCAACCCGTCGACGACGAGAACTCCGCCCTCGACGACAAGATGCACCAGGGTGTCTTGCCGCTCTGGAGTGCCGCTCGCTACGGCCGAGACGCCGTTCTCGTCCACAAGATCGCTGTCGGTGTTGTCGACGCACACGTGTATGGCCGCCGAGGTGGGGCCGTCAGCCTGCAGCGACGCGTGGTCGAAGCTGGCGCTTCCGACTTTCTTGACGCCGACGCTTCGAAGCGCCTCGGCTCCCGCCTTCTCGCGCTCGAACAGGGCTTCGGAGACATACGGGCGCATCGTCTCGACGGCCTCGCCGCCTGCCCGCGCCATGGCGTCCGACGCGACCAGGTACGCCGAGAAGGCAGCGGTTGCCTGTTCCAGCGATATCGACGACGAGATGCGCGTCGGCCGCGACGGGATCGGCTCCGGGTCGGCCGTGACGCTCGCGCATCCGCTGAGAAGCGCGATTACGACGAGGACCGTCCACGATCGCGTTCGCATGGCGACGAAGGTAGGCAACCGCATCCGTTCGCGCACGCGGTTTCCACATCCGCGGTGTCGCGGCGGCGCCGGTCGCGTCTGAGGACGCTTTGGGCGTTTGAGGACGGTTTGAACCGCCCTCAAACGCCCAAAGCGTCCTCAGACCCAGGCGAGTGCGGGCGAGTGCTCCCCACACACATCCGACCCCGGATCCACCGGCCACGAATACACACAGTCATTCCCCAACAGCGCCGGAGCCGCCGAACCCATCGAGGAACTCGCCGAGCCGCTACCACCTTGGAGCGTGGTGCCGCCCGGCGAGCTCGAGCCCTCATCACTACGGCTTGACTCATCGCGCGACGTTCTCAAGGAACCCGTCAGGTCCACTTCTCGTCCGTCGGAGCGAGCGTCGAGCTCGGGGCAGAGCCCCGCCCGCGCGAGTGCCTGCGCGCAGCTTGGATCCGCGGGAGCGCCGGCCGCACGTGCCGCGGTCGGAGCGAGCAGCGCGAGCGCCACAACCGTCGCCGCGGTCAGCACACGGATTGTCCGGACCACAGGTTCAATCCGTCCACTCGCAGTTGCGTACCCTGGCGCACGAACGTGACGACGACCGATTGCCGATCCGGAGTGCCCTCCTTCACCGCTGAGTGGCCGTCGGCGTCAGTGAGGTGCGTTTCTGAACCGTCCAGGCAGAGATACGCCACCATCTCGGATTGGTCGCTCCGCTGCACCGTGAATCCGTCGAACGTCGTCGCTCCGTCCTGGTGGACGCCCGCTTCTTTGAACGCGGTCGCGGCTCTCTGCTCGACGACGAGCATCCTGGGCGTCACATACGGCTTCACGGGCGACGCATCGCCGCGCTCGGCGACGGCCACGGAGTCGCTCGCGATGAGATACTGGGCGAAGACGGCTTGGGCCTCGTCCGCCGAGACCGCCGCAGGCGTCGAAGCGTGCGACGCCGAGGTCTCGACCGGGGGGCGCGCCCCATCCGAGCACGCCGCGAGAATGAGCGCCAAGACGATCGCCGCTGACGCTGTCCATCCCACGCGCATGGCGACGAAGGTAGGCAACCGCATCCGTTCGCGCCTACGGTCTCCACATCCGCGCCGGGCCGCATCCGTGGATCAGGCTCGGGGGTGGGCGCGCGCGTAGCTCTCGAGCAGGCGCTCCGTCGAGACGTGCGTGTAGATCTGCGTGGCGCCGAGGCTCGCGTGGCCGAGGAGCTCCTGCACGGCGCGGAGATCCGCCCCCCCGTCGAGCAGGTGGGTCGCCGCGGTGTGACGGAGCGTGTGCGGACCGGACGGGCCCGCGCTCGGCAGATCGACGAGCAGCCCCGCGATCATCTCGTAGACCGTGCGGCTGCCGACCCGTGCCGCCCGGGTGTTGAGGAACAGCGCGTCGGAGGAAGCGCCCAGTTCGTCGCGGGCGACGAGCCAGCGCTCCAGCGCTCGGCGGGCCGGCACCCCGAACGGCACCACGCGCTCCTTCGCACCCTTGCCGAGCACGCGCACCGTCATCCGTTCGAAGTCGACGTCGGGCAGGTCGAGCCCGGCGAGCTCGCTCACGCGCAGCGCCGAGGCGTAGAGCACCTCGACGATCGCGAGATCGCGCACGGCCATCACGTCGCCGCCGGCGGCGCGCGCCTCGAGCCCCGCCAGCAGCCCGTCGATCTGGGCGCGGGTGACGACTCGCGGCAGGCGGTGCTCCCTCTTCGGGGTGCGCAGGCGCGCACCGGCGTCCGCGGGCGTGCGGCCGGTGCCGGACAGCCAGTGCGTGAACGCCCGCGCCGCGGAGGAGCGCCGGGCGAGGGTCGCCGAGGAGAGTCCCTGCTGCGAGGAGCGCCACATCCAGCCGCGCAGCAGCTCCAGGTCGAGCTGCGCGACATCCGTCACCCCGGTCTCGTCGGCGAACGCGGCGAGCGCCGCCAGGTCGGACCGGTACGCCCGCGCGGTGAGCGCGCTCAGCCCGCGCTCGACGACGACGTGCTCGATGAAGCCGTCGATCTCGTCCGCGATGCCCACCCGACCATCGTGACGGATCGGCGGCATCCGTCGGCTACTCCGCGCCGCGATTGAACGTGGAATCCTTCCGGCTGAATGCCTCCGTGCGCTCCTCGGGCGTCATCGCCTCGATGCGCGAGCGAGCGGATGCCGGGAAGCTCGACGTCTCGGGCTGGTCGACGAGCGGCACGGCGGTGTGCACGATGCGGTCGTCGTAGACGTGCACCATCGAGATCGCCTGGTTCGCATCGACCCCGGAGATGAGCCGGTCGGGCGTCGCGAGGGCCATCGTGTAGCAGGTCGCGGCCGCGACGCTCACCGGGATGCCCGCGAACGTCGAGTGGGTGCTGTAGTGCAGGTGGCCGCCGAGGATCGCCCGCACGTCCGTGCCGCGCACGACGTCGGCGAGCGCGCCCTGGTCGAACAGCTCGAGCATCGCCATCGCCGGCATGAGCGGCACCGGGACCGGCGGATGGTGCACCGCTATGACCGTGCCGTGCGGCGCCGGGGTGGCGAGCACGCCGCGCAGCCAGTCGAGCTGCGACGAGTCGAGCGCGCCGTGGTGGTAGCCGCGCACCGTCGTGTCGAGCGAGACGATGCGCAGGCCGTCGAGGTCGTGCACGCGATCCTGCGGCGCCGAGGTCGGTTGCTCGCCGAACAGCTCGGCCGCGTAGGGTTCGCGCTCGTCGTGGTTGCCCATCACCCAGATCACCTCGGCGCCGATGGCGGCCGCCGCCGGTTCGACGATGGAGCGCAGGCGGCGGTAGGCGTCCGGCTCGCCGAGGTCGGCGAGGTCGCCCGTGAACACGAGCGCCTGCGGCAGCGGATCGAGGTGGCGCAGCATCGTCACCGCGCGCTCGAGGTGCGCCACGGTGTCGACCGCGCCGTGCAGCGGCGCCCCGCCCGCGAGCAGGTGCGGATCGCTGAGGTGGGCGATCGTGTGGGTGGGCGCGCCGTACTGGCCGAGCAGCATCACGGCGCCAGCCTAATGGGGGTGCATTGCGTGGTCCTGTGGGCCAGTGTGGTGTCCGAGTCCGCCAGCGGGTGAGCACTCTCGCAGCCTGACCCTTCGAGGTCTACGTCTAGATCGTGCCCCCGCTGGTTGGTGAGGAAGCGGTGATGGCTGCTGGGATGACGTGCTTCGAGCACTGAACCATTAGGGCGCTGCGGGCTTCCTCCAGGGACGCGTCATTGATCAGGGTGAGCGAAGGGAGCGGGACGATGTTGTTCCTTGGTGATGACTAGGCGGAGGCCCATCACGACATCGAGCTGCAGGACGGGCAGGGTGCGGTACTGGCCCGGCATCGACTGCCGGAAGGAGTGGCTGGCCTGGCGCGGTTGCATGCGCTGATCGCGGATCATCTCGACGAGGACGATGGCCCGGAATCGGTGTTGGTGGGGATCGAGACGGATCGGGGCGGGTGGGTGCAGGCTCTGATCGGAGCTGGGTACACGGTGTATCCGATCAACCCGCAGCAGTCTGCCCAATACCGGCTACGGCACTCGACATCGGGCGCGAAAAGCGACCCGGGAGATGCGCACGTGCTCGCGGAGATCGTCCGTACCGACCGTGATCATCACAGGCCCGCGACCGGGGACAGTGATCTCGTCGAGGCTGTGAAGGCACTGGCGAGGGCGCATCAGACGATGATCTGGTCGCGACAGCGGCAGGCCAACCAGCTGCGGTCGATGCTGCGGGAGTTCTACCCGGCCGCGTTGACCGTGTTCAGCGATGACCTCGCCGGGCGAGACGCCCTCGCGGTCCTCGCCGCCGCGCCAACTCCGACTGCCGGTCGGGCGCTGACCCGGGCCCGACTGGTCTCGGTGCTGCGCCGGGCAGGACGGCAACGCAACCTCGAGCACCGCGCCGCAGAGGTCCTCACCCCGCTGCGGTCCGAGCAGCTCGAACTGTCCGACCCGGTCGCGGCCGCCTACGGCTCCGCGGTCACCGCGATCGTGACGGTGCTGACCGCGATGACCGGCCAGATCGCCGCGCTGGAAGCGGAGGTCGAGTCGTGTTTTGGTCGGCACCCGGACGCTGAGATCATCACCAGCCAGCCCGGCCTGGGGACAGTCCTCGGCGCGAGGGTGCTCGCCGAGTTCGGAGACGACCCCGACCGCTTCGCCGACGCGAAAGCACGCCGGAACTACGCCGGCACCAGCCCCATCACCCGCGCGTCCGGCACCCGCCGCGTCGTGCTCGCCCGCTACGCCCGCAACCGACGCCTCGCCGACGCCCTGCACCAACAGGCGTTCTGCGCCCTCAGCACCTCACCAGGCGCCCGAGCGTTCTACGACGCGCACCGCGCCGCCGGCGCGACACATCACACCGCACTCCGAGCACTCTCGAACCGGCTCGTCGGGATCCTCGACGGCTGCCTCCGCCACCACACCCGCTACGACGAAACCATCGCCTGGGCACACCGACATGCCCTCGCCGCTTGACAAACCACGCCCCTGGGATATCTAGGCGCGCGCCGTACCTCACGCGCGGCGCCAGCCGTCGGGAGTCTCGCGCGCGCGCCCGTCGAGGGCGAGCAGACCGAGGATCGCCTGCGCCCGCGCGACGGCGAGCCCCGATCGCACCGCGACGTCGTGCGGCGTGCGGGACGAGCGCGGCGCGAGCGCGTCGAGCACGCGGATCTCGTCGGAGGTCGGCTCGGCCGCATCCCGCGCCCCGTCCGGCCGCTCCGGATAGAGGTCGAGCTGCGCGGGGCCGACGAGCGGGGCGAGCTCGGCCATCTCGGCGGCGGTCGTCACGAGGGTCGCCCCGAACTCCCGGACCAGCCGGTGGCATCCCGCCGACGTCGCGCTCGTCACCGGCCCGGGCACGGCGCCGAGCGGACGCCCGAGAGCGGATGCGTGCGCCGCGGTGTTGAGGGATCCCGACCGCCAGCCCGCCTCGAGCACGACCGTCGCGCTGCTCGCCGCCGCGATGAGTCGATTGCGCTGCAGGAAGCGCCACTTGGTCGGCGGCACGCCGCACGGCACCTCGGAGGCGACCGCCCCCACGCGCGCGATGCGGGTGAGGAGGTCGTCGTGCCCGCTCGGATAGAACCGGTCGACGCCGCCCGCGAGGAACGCGACCGTGCGCCCGTGCGTCGCGAGGGCCGTGCGATGCGCGACCCCGTCGATGCCGTACGCCGCGCCCGACACGATCGTGTAGCCGCGTTCGACGAGCCCCGCGCTCGCGTCGACCGTGACGTGCTCGCCGTATCCGGTCGAGGCACGCGCGCCGACGAGCGCGAGGCCCCGTGCCGACGACGCGAGCACGTCGGGGTCGCCGCGCACCCAGAGCGCGACCGGGGCGTGCGACCCGAGATCGTCGACGCCCTCGGGCCAGCCCGGATCGCCGGGGATCACCAGGTGCGCGTTGAAGCGGGCGGCCTGTCGCAGCCAGCGCAGCACGTCGGCCGCGATCACACGCGGCTGCCAGCGGGCCACGGCTTCCGCCGCCCGCTCATCGGTGAGATCGGCCGCTGCGGCGAGCTCGCTCGCGGACGGGCGGCGCAGCAGCAGCTCGAGCGCGCCGGTCGCACCGAGCGCGCCGACGAGCGCTCCCGCGTCGCCGTCGCCGGGTTCGGCGATCCCGGTCCACGCGGCGCGGGCGAAGGCCTCGCGCACCGCGGCATCACCGAGGCCGGGGCGCCGTACCGCGGCGACGAGCGAGCGCACCTCGGTGCCGTCGATTCCGAACATGGTCATGGTGCCTCCTAGATCGCTCGGCGGAAGTACAGGGCGCGGCCGACGTGGTCGATGCCGGGGCGGGATGCCTCGTCGAGGTCGGCGAGCGTCCACGCCACCCGCAGGATGCGGTCGTAGCCGCGCATGGTGATCGCGCCGCGTTCGAGCGCTCGGTCGATCGGCGCCGTCGCCGACGCCGGCAGACGGATGCTGTCGGAGCGGAACCACACGCCGGGCACCTCCGAGTTGATGCGCCACGGGGTGCCGTGCAGTCGCTCGGCGGCGCGCGCCCGCGCGGCGATGACGCGCTCGCGCGCGGTCGCCGAGTCGAGGCGTCCCCCGCGTTCGGTCGCGAGCGCGAGCTGGCCCGCGGTCACCCGGGTGATGTGGAGCTGGATGTCGACACGATCGAGCAGCGGGCCGGACAGCCGGGCGAGGTAGCGCCGTCGCGCGAACGGGGTGCACGAGCAGTCGGCGTCCTTCGCGCCCCACTGCCCGCACGGGCACGGGTTCGCGGCGAGCACGAGCTGGAACGCGCCCGGGAACTGCGCGACCGCCTTCGCGCGGTGGATCGTGATCGTGCCCGACTCGAGCGGCTGACGGAGCGCGTCGAGCGCGACGGCCGCGAACTCGGGCGCCTCGTCGAGGAAGAGCACCCCGCGCGAGGCGCGCGCTGCGGCGCCCGGCCGGATGACGCCGCTGCCTCCCCCGATGAGCGAGACCGCCGAGGCGGTGTGGTGCGGCTGCTCGAACGGCGGCCGGTCGTCGAGGGTCGCGCCGACGGGCAGGCCCGCGAGCGACCGCAGCGAGGCGACCTCGAGCGCAGCCTCGCCGTCGAGCGGGGGCAGGATCGTGGGCAGGCGCGATGCGAGCATCGTCTTGCCCGCGCCGGGCGGCCCGAGCAGGAAGACGTGGTGCCCGCCGGCCGCGGCGACGACCATCGCGTCGATGGCGTCGTCGTTGCCGATGATCTCGGCGAGATCGCCCTCGGGCGCGCCGCGCTCCTCGGACGGTGCGCCGAGCACGGGATCGACCGGCTCGGGATCGAGCTGTGCGCCGTGCCAGATCGCCGCCTCGCGCAGGCTTGCGACGCCGACCACCCGCACGCCGGGCACGAGCGATGCCTCGTGCGCGTTGGCGGCCGGCACCATCACGGTGCCGACGCCCGCGCGCCGGGCCGCGGCGACCGCGGGAAGCACTCCGGCGACCGGGCGCACGCGCCCGTCGAGCCCGAGCTCGCCGATGTGCACGACCCGGTCGAGCGACTCGGCGGGCACCGCGTCGTCCGCCGCGAGCGCCGCGAGCGCGATCCCGAGATCGAATCCGGAGCCGTGCTTCGGCAGCGACGCGGGCGAGAGGCCGACCGTGATCCGGTGGTGGCTGAGCGGCAGCCCGGCGTTGGTCGCCGCCGCCCGCACGCGATCCTTGGCCTGGGCGAGCGCGGCATCCGGGAGCCCGATGAGGGCGAATTGCGGCAGCCCGGCCGCGATGTCCGCCTCGATCTCGACGAGGGCGCCGTCGAGCCCGAGCATGGCCACCGAACGGGTGCGACCGACGGCCATCAGGCCACCCCGGCGAGGTGCTCGATGACGGCGTCGCCGCCGGGCGGGGCGATGATCGCGACGGCGTCGATGCGCAGGCCGCCGGCGACCTCGGGATGCGCCGCGCGCCACAGCCCGGCGAGCCGTCGCAGCCGGGCGAGCTTGGCGGGCGTGATCGCCTCGAACGGATGCCCGAACGCGACGCTCGACCGGGTCTTGACCTCCGCGATGACGATCGTCGTCGCGTCGCGCGCGACGATGTCGATCTCGCCGTGCGGCGGGCAGCGCCAGTTGCGCTCGACGATGACGAGACCCGCGCCCTCCAGGTAGGCGGTGGCCAGGTCTTCGCCGCGTCGGCCGAGATCGTCTTTGCGTGCCATGGCGCAGAAGGATGCGACGCCCCGCCGACGGCGCCGGGCCGAACGGGGCGTGCCTGTGCGCGGCCGCGCGGAATCCGTCCTGGGGAGGAGCGCCGGGCCTCACGCGACGGATGCCCGACCGCGCGAGGCGATCGGGCATCCGTGGCTCCTGGCTCGGCCGGCGCTACTCCGCGAGGATCGCGTAGAGCGCCTTGCGGGCGTCGTCGAGCACGCCGGCGGCGCGCTCGCGCTGCTCGGCGCTGGCGCCGAAGCGCAGCTGGCCGACGGCGGCCATGAGCTTGCCGACGCTCTCGCCGAGCCCGGCGTCGCGCTCGGCCTGCTCCTGGCTCGACGCCCAGACCGCGGCGAGCTCGTCGGCGTGCTCCGCGACGTAGGCGCGCCCCGCATCCGTGAGCTGGAACTCCGTGCGGCGTCCCTCGCCGGTCGCCTCGACGAGCTCCTCGTCGACGAGCTGCTGCAGCGTCGGATAGACGGAGCCGGGGCTCGGTGTCCAGGTGCCGCCGCTGCGCTCGCCGATGGCCTTGATGAGGCCGTAGCCGTTGGCGGCCGCGTCGCTCAGCAGGGACAGGATGGCGAGGCGCACGTCGCCGCGGCGCTTGCGGTGCGGGCCGGGTCCGAAGCCGCGGGGCCCGAACCCGCCCGGGCCGAAGCCCGGCCCGAAGCCGCCGGGGCCGAAGCCCGGGCCGTGGCCGTCGCGACCGAAGCCGCCGAAGCCGGGGTGACGGCCGAGTGCCGGTCCGTCGAAGCCGTGGCCGCGGCCGCCGAGCTGCTCACGCAGGGCGGCGACGCGCGGGTCGTGGTGTCGGCGGAACGGGCCTGCGCCGAATGCGGCGCGGTTCTGTGAGTCCTTCATGAGGATCCCCTTCCGTTGGGATGACATCGCCGAATGTCGGCGATGCAGTAACGATATATCGGTAGAACCGGGCTGTCAACCCCGCGCCGATCGGGCGACCAGCGGGCGACCAGCCGGCGGGGCCGGGGCTGTCAACCCCCCGCCGATCGGGCGACCACGGGGCGACCAGCCGGCGGGGATTGGCCCGCGACCGCGACCGCCCCCGTCGCGTTGGATGGTGCGGTGACCCGTCGCCACACCCTGCTCGCGCTGCTCGTCGTGCTCATCTGGGGCGTCAACTTCCTCGCGATCGACGCCGGGCTCGCGCGGGTGCCGCCGCTGCTCTTCGTCGCGGTGCGGTTCCTGCTCGTCTGCATCCCCGCGGTGCTGCTCGTGAAGCCGCCGCGCATCCGCTGGTGGAAGGTGCTGCTCGTCGGCGCGTTCCTCAGCCTCGGGCAGTTCACGCTGCTCTACCTCGCCATGGGGCTCGGCCTGCCGCCCGGCCTCGCCTCGCTCGTGCTGCAGGCGCAGGTCGTCTTCACGGTGCTCGCGAGCGCGCTCGTGCTGCGGGAGCGCCCGAGCGCCCGCGGCTGGGTCGGCATCGCGGTCGGCGTCGCGGGCCTCGCCACCGTCGCGGTCTCGCGCTCGGGTGCGGGCCTCGGCGTGCTGCCGCTCGTCGTCGCGCTCGGCGCGGCCCTGTGCTGGGGCATCGGCAACACCGTGAGCCGCTGGTCCGGCCCCGCGGGCGGCTCGGCGCTCAGCCTCGTGGTGTGGTCGGGTCTCGTCGTGCCGGTCCCGGCAGCGGCGCTGTCGCTCGCGGTCGACGGACCGGATGCCGTGGTCGCCGGGCTCGCGCAGTTCGTCGCCTCGCCCGCACCGATCCTCTCCACGCTCTACACCGTCGTGCTCGGCTCGCTCGTCGGCTACACGATCTGGAACGGGCTGCTCAGCCGGTACCCCTCGGCGAGCGTCGCGCCGTTCACGCTGCTCGTGCCCGTCGTCGGCATCGCCGCGGCGTGGCTCGTGAAGGGCGAGGCGCCGACCGTCCTCGAGCTCGTCGGCGGCGTGGTCATGGTCGCGGGACTCGCGATCGCCACCCTGCGGATGCGGCGGCCGGCGGCATCCGTTCCCGTGGCCGTGCCGATCAGCGACTGATCGCGCCGGCGCGCGGCCCGCTCACTCGTCGAGCGCGAGCTCCTTGGGCAGCTCGAGCTCCTTCGAGCTGAGCTCCTCGACGTTGACGTCCTTGAAGGTGAGCACGCGCACGTTCTTGACGAAGCGGTCGGCGCGGTACACGTCCCACACCCACACGTCGTTCATCGTCAGCTCGAAGTAGAAGTCGTGCTCGGTGTCCTGCCGCACGAGCTCGACCTCGTTGGCGAGGTAGAACCGCCGCTCGGTCTCGACCACGTACCGGAACTGCCCGACGACATCGCGGTACTCCTTGTAGAGAGCCAGTTCGACCTCGCGGTCGTAGTCCTCGAACTCGTCCTCATCCATCGTGCCGACGAGTCTAGTTGCCGGGCCGGACGCCCGCCGACCCGGTGTGAGCGAGCGGCTCAGACCGCCTCGTCGTCGAGGCCGAGGTCGAAGGCCAGCTGCTCGGCGCTCCGCGGATGCAGCCACGTCGCTCGGTGCAGAGCGTGCGGGCCGTGCTCCGCGATCGCCGCGTAGTGCGCCGCCGCCGCATACCCCTTGTTCGCCGACCAGCCGTAGACCGGCGCGTCGGCGTGCGCGGCGATCATCAGCCGGTCGCGGTGCACCTTCGCGAGAACGGATGCCGCGGCCACGGCCGTGCAGTCCTGGTCGGCCTTGATGCGGGTGTGCACGGGCAGCCGCGGCTCGAGGGCGGCCGACAGGTAGTCGTGGTTGCCGTCGAGCAGCACGACCGCCTCGGCGAGCACGAGCGGGTCGAGCCGCGCGATGGCGCGAGCGCCGGCGAGCCCGAGGGCGCGGATGATGCCGACCTCGTCGATCTCCGCCGCCGTCGCGAGACCCACGGCCGAGTGGATCGCCCAGCGCTCGACGAGCGGATGCAGCGCCTCGCGCCGCTTCTCGCTGAGCAGTTTCGAGTCGCGCAGGCCCGCGGGCGCCGACCGCATCCGGTGCTCGACGACGGCGACCCCGACCGCGACGGGACCGGCGATCGCGCCGCGGCCCACCTCATCCGCGCCGATGACGTAGCGCGCGCCGGCCCGGTGCAGGGCGAGCTCCGCGCGACGGGTCGGATCGACGACGGGCGTCATTTCGAGCCCTGGGTGTCCGAATCCTCGACGTTGCGGAACACGGCCGGGTAGTCGTCGAGCCAGGCCCAGCGGCTCACCGGCCAGCTGATGAGCACGGCCCGGCCGACGACGTTCTTGATCGGCACGAACACGTTCGAGTCGCCGTTCTCGTAGTGGTACGCCGAGTCGGCCGAGTGGTAGCGGTTGTCGCCCTCGACCCAGAGGTAGCCCGTGGGCACCGTGACGTCGAAGTGCGAGTCGGCCGCGTCCTGACCCGGGTCGACGTTGACGTAGGGCTCCTGGATCGGCACGCCGTTGACCCGCAGGTAGCCGGACGTGTTGCAGCACGACACCTCGTCGCCGGGCAGGCCGATGACGCGCTTGATGAGGTGGTCGTTGCTGTCCGGGGCGGCGAGGCCGACGACGCCGAGCACGTTCTCGACGACCTTCTGCACGTCGGACCGGGTGTCGGGCTCGGGCGTGAGCCAGCCGCCCGGGTCGGTGAACACGACGACGTCGCCGCGTTCGATCGGCATCACGTCGGGCACGAGCTCGTTGACGATGATGCGGTCGTTCACCATCAGCGTGTTCTCCATCGACGGAGACGGGATGTAGAAGCTGCGGACCAGGAAGGTCTTGATGAGGAAGGAGATGACGATCGCCGCGACCAGGATGAGGGCCACATCCCGCAGGAACAGTGCGAAACTGCGGGACCGGGAGCGCTTCGGCGTCTCGGGCTGATCGCCCTCGAGCGACGAGGCCTCGCCGTCGTCGCCGGTCGTGGTCGGTGAGTCAGTCATGGAACCTCTGCGCGCTCGTCGTGCGCGCCCGTCAACGGCCGCACTCCCCGCCCAGTGTATGCGGCGGGGAGTGCGGGAAAGCCTGGGAAGCGCCGCTACGCGTCGCGCGCGGCGCGCGTCGGAAGCGGTCCGCTACGCGTCGCGCTTCTCCTTGATCTTGGCCTTCTTGCCGCGGAGCTCGCGCAGGTAGTAGAGCTTCGCGCGGCGCACGTCGCCGCGCGTGACGACCTCGATGTGGTCGATGATCGGCGAGTGCACCGGGAAGGTGCGCTCGACGCCGACCTGGAAGCTGACCTTGCGCACCGTGAACGTCTCGCGCACGCCCTCGCCGGAGCGGCCGATGACGACGCCCTGGAAGACCTGCACGCGCGAGCGCGTGCCTTCGATGATGTTGACGTGCACCTTGACGGTGTCACCCGCGCGGAACTCGGGGATATCGCTGCGCAGGCTGGCTGCGTCGACGGCGTCGAGGATGTGCATGGCGGATTCGCTCTCTGCGGCAGCACACAGGTCCACCGCGGTTCGGTAAGTCGAGAAGGGGGTGCCCGGCGTGACACGGCTCCCCTGTGGCAGAGCCGTGCCGGAGCACAAGGAGCCATTGTGCCAGATGCGGCACCCCACCCGCTACCGCGGGCTGAGGACCACGGCACGCCGCCGCGGGCCGCCGACCACGGCACGCCGCCGCGGGCCGCCGATCACGGGGACGGCGGACGGATGACGTACACGTCCGCGTCGGGACGGCGCCGCATCGCGTCCCGCACCCGCGGGTCGACGCCGTCGACGAACGCCCGCACGCGCGCCCGCGCCTCCGCGACGAACTCGTAGAGCGCGAGCCAGAACCACGCGAGCACGAGCAGCACGGCCGGCACGACGGCGAAGGGCGAGGTCGTGACGCCCGCCGCGGCGAGCGCGACCGTGACGCCGAGCAGCACCGCGGCATCCGCCCATGACGTCGCGCGCGCGAGCCGCGAGCTGCGCCGCGCGACCACGAGCGCCGCGCCGACGCCGAGCACGACGAACAGCACGAAGCTCACGACGATCGTCGCGAGCACGTCGGTCGCGCCGTCCGCGGCCACGACGCCGCGGGCGATCAGCAGCCAGGTGGGCAGCACGACGACGAGCGGCAGGAGCGCGAGATACGCGGCACGGCGGAGCACCATGGGCCGAGGGTAGCCTCGGGAGTCGAGTGAAAGCAGGGAATCGGTGATCGAGCTCAGGACCCCCGCCGAGATCGAGCAGATGCGCGCGGCAGGCACGTTCGTGGCATCCGTTCTCGAGGCCACCCGCGACGCGGCCGACGTGGGCGTCGACCTGCTCGACCTCGACCGGCTCGCGCACCGGATGATCCGCGAGCGCGGAGCCGAGAGCTGCTACATCGACTACCACCCGTCGTTCGGCGCGTCCCCGTTCGGCAAGGTCATCTGCACCTCGGTGAACGACGCGGCGCTGCACGGGCTGCCGCACCGCTACCGCCTGCGCGACGGCGACCTGCTGTCGCTGGACTTCGCGGCATCCGTCGACGGCTGGGTGGCCGACTCGGCGCTGTCGTTCGTCGTCGGCACGCCCCGCGACGAGGACGTCGCGCTCATCGACACCGTCGAGCGCGCGCTCGCCGCCGGCATCACGGCCGCGGTCGTCGGCAACCGGCTCGGCGACATCTCGGCCGCGATCGGCGGCGTCGCCCACGCGGACGGCTTCAGCGTCAACACGCAGTTCGGCGGGCACAGCGTCGGGCACGAGATGCACGGCGACCTGCACCTGCCCAACGACGGCCGCCCGGGCCGCGGCCTGCCGCTGCGCGCCGGGCTCGTCATCGCGATCGAGCCGTGGCTCATGCTCGGCACCGACGAGATCTACACGGATGCGGACGGCTGGACGCTGCGCAGTCGCGACGGCTCACGCGCGGCGCACGTCGAGCACACCGTCGCGATCACGGATGACGGCCCGCTCATCCTGACTGCTCGCCGGGCCTGAAGCCG
Organism: Galbitalea sp. SE-J8; assembly: GCF_030345695.1. GTDB lineage: Bacteria > Actinomycetota > Actinomycetes > Actinomycetales > Microbacteriaceae > JAUASV01. Next base: position 27,090 of record NZ_JAUASV010000009.1, read on the forward strand.
CGCACGTTCGGCGGTAGAAGCTGCAAACGGACGGCGTTGTAACGCCCGCCGTTAGACCCCAACTCCGCCGATGGTGCGCGGATCTACCGCCGAACGGGAGGGAGCGGAGGCTAGTCGGGCGGGAGCAGGTCGGGGCGCACGCGGCGGGTGCGCTCGAGCTGCTGCTCGCGGCGCCACGAGGCGATCGCTCCGTGGTTGCCGCTGAGCAGCACGGGCGGCACCTCGCGCCCGCGCCAGAGCGCGGGCTTCGTGTAGCTCGGGTACTCGAGCAGACCGTCCTCGTGGCTCTCCTCGTCGAGCGACGCCGGGTTGCCGATGACGCCCGGCACGAGCCGGCCGACCGCCTCGATGATCGCCATCGCGGCGACCTCGCCGCCGTTGAGCACGTAGTCGCCGAGGCTCACCTCGAGCACCCGCGCCCGCGTCGAGGCGTCATCGATGACGCGCTGGTCGATGCCCTCGTACCGCCCGCAGGCGAAGACCAGGTGCGATTCGGCCGCGAGCTCGCGGGCCAGCGCCTGGGTGAAGCGCGTGCCGGCCGGGCTCGGCACGATGACGACCGCGGCATCCGTCAGCACAGCGTCGAGCGCCTCCCCCCACGGCTCGGGACGCATCACCATGCCCGCCCCGCCGCCGTACGGGGTGTCGTCGACCGTGCGGTGCCGGTCGTGGGTGTGTTCGCGCAGGTCGTGCACGCGCACGTCGAGCAGGCCCGAGCTGCGCGCCCTGCCGACGAGCGACACGTCGAGCACCCCGAAGAACCCGGGGAAGATGCTGATGACGTCGATGCGCACGGGGTTCAGCGTAGGCGGCGGAGCGGGGCTCAGTCGTCCGTCGGAGCGGGAGCGGACGGGCCGGCGCCGTCGTCGTCGGGCAGCTCCTCGAACAGCCCAGCGGGCGGCGTGACGGTCACGGTTCCCGCGGCGATGTCGACGCTCGGCACGATCGCCTTGACGAACGGCACGAGCACCTCGCCGGTCGCCGTCGCGACGACGAGCAGGTCCTGCGCCGGGAAGTGGTCGACCCGGGCGACCCGGCCGACGCCCTGGCCGTCGCGCACGACGGCGAGGCCGACGAGCTGGTGGTCGAACCAGGCGTCCTCCTCCTGAGGCTCGTCGTCGTCGACGTCGACCCACAGGATGGCGCGCACGAGCGACTCGGCCGCCGTCCGGTCGGCCACGCCCTCGAAGAACGCGACCGGACTGCCGTTGTAGTAGCGCAGCTCGGTCAGCTCGAGGCTCTTGCCGTGCCACGGCGACTCGCGCGGCACCTGCAGCGAGAACGAGGCACCGGGCACGAAACGGCGGTCCGGGTCATCCGTGAACAGCTCGAGCTTGAGCGCGCCCTTGAGCCCGTGCGCCTTGAGGAGCCGGCCGACGCGGAGGCGCGTCGGAGCGTCGGATGCGGTGGCCACCTCAGTCGTCGAGCACGTCGACGCGGATGCGGCGACCGTCGGCGAGGGCGGACACGAGCGTGCGGAGGGCCTTCGCCGTTCGGCCGGCGCGACCGATCACGCGGCCCAGGTCGTCGGCGTGCACGCGAACCTCGAGCACGTCACCGCGCCCGGACGTGCGCTCGACGACCTGCACCTCGTCCGGGTGATCGACGATCCCCCGGACGAGGTGCTCGAGAGCGGGAGCGAGAGTGCTCACGCCTCGTCGGCGGCCTCGGCGGCCGGCGCCTCGGCGACGGGTGCGGCCTTCTCGGCCTTCGGCCCTTCGGCAGGCTCGGGACGGCGCTTGAGCACGGGCTTCTTCTTCTCGTCCGCGACGAAGGCGACCGGCGCCTCCTTGGTCTTCACCGTGCTGACCGCGTTCTTGTCGCCCTTGAACCTGCCCCAGTCGCCGGTGAGCTTGAGGATCGCCTCGACCTGCGGGGTCGGCTGGGCGCCGACGCCGAGCCAGTACTGGGCGCGCTCCGAGTCCACCTCGATGAACGACGGCTCCTCGGTGGGGTGGTACTTGCCGATCTCCTCGATCGCCCGACCGTCGCGCTTGCTGCGCGAGTCGGCGACGACGATGCGGTAGTAGGGCGCGCGGATCTTTCCGAAGCGCTTGAGACGAATCTTGACAGCCACAATTCTCCTGATGACGTGTGTGTGTTGGTGGCGAACCGCTGGCCGTGAGCGTGGGGGCACACTCGGCACGAAAGCTCTGAGTCTTGGTTACTCGGGGTGGAGTCGCCGGATCGGATAGAGGGTCGGACCGCGGCGGAACCCGATCGTCCATTGTGCCAGATTTCCCGGGGGCCGCGTAACCCGCCGCGGGACGGCATCCGTTCTCCGCCCGGTCCGCTCCGTTACGCCCGGCGCGTGACGTGCCGACGTCGCCCCCCGCGGATGCCAGACTCACCGCATGGCCGTCGACTTCGCCCCGTCGCAGCGCAGCACCGTGGGCATCGAGTGGGAGCTCATGCTCGCCGATCCGGCGACCGGGGAGCTCGTCGGACGGGGCCCCGAGGTGATCGAGCGGGTCGCGGCATCCGTCGATCCGGAGGCGCGCCACACGATCACCGCGGAGCTGCTCACCAACACGGTCGAGGTGACGAGCGGCGTGGGCCGCGACGTGAGCGAGGCGGTCGACGACATCGCCGCGGCGATCGCCGCCGTGCGCGCGGCCACCGATCCGCTCGGCGTCGAGCTGATGTGCGCCGGCAGCCACCCGTTCGCGCAGTGGTACGAGCAGGCGGTCACCGACAAGACGCGCTACCACACCCTCATCGAGCGCACCCAGTGGTGGGGTCGGAACATGATGATCTGGGGCGTGCACGTGCACATCGGCGTCGAGGATGCGCGCAAGGTGATGCCGCTCGTCGGCGCACTGACCGCGACGCTCCCGCACCTGATCGCGCTCACCGCGTCGAGCCCGTTCTGGGCGGGCGAGCGCACCGGGTACGCCTCGAACCGCTCGCTCGTGTTCCAGCAGCTGCCGACCGCGGGGCTGCCCTGGACGCTGCCCGACTGGCCGGCCTACGAGGAGTACCTCGACGACATGGTGCGCACCGGGATCATGCACGATGCGACCGAGGTGCGCTGGGACATCCGTCCGGCGCCGCGCTGGGGCACGATCGAGGTGCGCGCGTTCGACGGCATGTCGACGCTGCCCGAGCTCGCCGCCGTCGCGGCGCTCACGCAGTCCCTCGTCGAGCGCTACTCGCGCGACCTCGACGCGGGCCGCGCGCTGCCGACGCTGCCACCCTGGTACCACCGGGAGAACAAGTGGCGCGCCGCGCGCTACGGCCTCGAGGCGGACGTCATCATCGACCGCCGTGGCCGGGAGCGGCCCGTGCGTGCGCACCTGGACGAGCTCGTCGACGAGCTGCTGCCGGTCGCGGCCGAGCTCGGCTGCGCGTCCGAGCTGCTCGGCGTGCGCACCACGCTCGCGACCGGCGCGAGCTACCAGCGGCAGCTCGCGGTGGCGGATGCCGCGGGCGGCGACCTGCGCGCGGTCGCCCGGCACCTCATCCGGGAGTTCCGCGCCCCCATCCAGTCCGTGTGAGGACGTTTTGCGCGTGTGAGGACGGCCCGGGCCGTCCTCACACGCGCAAAACGTCCTCACACGGACTGGCTGGGGGCAGCCGAGGGGGCGGGGTCACACGGGGTCGACGAGGGTGAGGAACGCGCTCAGCTCCGCGACCTGCTCCGGGCGGTGCGGCAGGTGCTCGGCGAGCCCCGGCGAGTAGACCAGGAACGCCGCCCACTGCGCCCGCGAGATCGCGACGTTGAGCCGGTTGCGGTTGATGAGGAAGTCCATGCCGCGCGGCACGTCCGCGGCGCTCGACGCGGCGAGGCTCGTGATCGACACGACCGCCTCCCGGCCCTGGAACTTGTCGACCGTGCCGACCTGCACCCCCGTCAGCCCGACGGCGTCGAGGGCGTCGCGCAGCAGGGCGACCTGCGCGTTGTACGGCGTCACGACGATGACGTCCGCCGGCCCGAGCGGCTCGCGCACGCGCGGCGGATCGAGCGTCGGATCGGACCACGGGGTGCCGATGAGCGCCAGGGCGAGGCCGACCACGGCATCCGCTTCCTCGGGCGACTCCGTGCTGCGTCCCTCGTGCGGCACGGGCACCGCCTGCAGACCCGGCGTCACGCCCTCGAGCGAGCGCGTCGCGGTGCACGGATGCGCGCGCAGGGCGCCCTCGTACGCGAGACGCGACACGGGCGCGGTGACGGCCGTGTGCATCCGCCGGGACTCGGCCAGGAAGTAGCCGAGCTCGGGCGGCAGCACGCGGTGCTCGTCGCTCACGAAGCCGAGCGCCGAGCCGTCGACCGGCGCGGGGTGGATGCCCTGGCTCACCTGCGGCAGCTGCTGCGGGTCGCCGAACAGCAGCAGGTTCCGCGCCGCGGACGCCACGGCGATCGTGTTCGCGATCGAGAACTGACCGGCCTCGTCGATGACGAGCAGGTCGAGGCTGCCGGGGCGCACGCGGGCCGGGTTCGTGAGGTCCCACGCGGTGCCGCCGACGACGTAGCCGCGGGCCGCGCGCTGCGCCTGGAAGATCGCGTACCCGTCGCGCTCGAGCACCGTGAAACGGGCCGTCGCATCCGCCGTCGACTTGCCGACGAGGTCGGGGTCGAGCCCGGCCGCGACGACGCGCTCGAGCACGTGCTCGACGACCGCGTGCGACTGCGCGACGACCCCGACGCGCCAGCCGTGCTCCGCGACGAGCCGGCGGATGACGTGCGCGGCCACGTAGGTCTTGCCCGTTCCGGGCGGGCCCTGCACCGCGAGATACGACCGGTCGAGGTCGAGCAGCGACGCGACGAGCGCGTCGACGGATGCGTCGGGCGAGGCGAGCGGCGCGAGCGCGCCCGAGCGGGTGCGCGGCGGCGTGCGCCGCAGCAGGTCGGTGACCGGACCGAGCGGGAACGCGGGCGCCGCGTCGATGAGCGACTGCCCCCACGACTCGATCGCGGCGACGAGCTTGTCGGCGCGCGGCGGCGACGCCGGGGTGAGCGCCACGGGAACGGTGCGCCACGGCTGCACGTCGGGCGGGCAGGTCTCGTCGACGATCACGGACCCGTCCGCGAGCTCCTCGACGACGCGCACGCCGCGGTACGGACGCGATCCGGGCTTCGCGCCGCGCACCCGGAACGGTCCCGGGTGGTCGTAGACCGCGAACGGCTCGTTCGACACCCTGCTGCCGGGCGCCCACTCCCCCGCGAGCCGTAGCCGGCGCGCGGCCAGGCGCGCCCGCGGCGGCACGTGCCAGTCGTCGAGCACCTCCGCGCGCTCGACGCGCAGCACGTCGCGCGTGTTCGCCCAGTCGTCGATCGGGTCGGCGAGACGCGAGTAGTGCGCCCACCAGAACGCCTTGTTCTCGCGGCGGTGGTAGTCGATCGCGGCCGACGCGAGGGCGTAGGCCGCCTCATCCGCCGACCGCTCCCGGAACGGCTCGCCCGCGAGCACGGCGAGGGCCTGCGCCGTCTCGCTCGGCTCGTCGCGGGCGACCTCGTCGGGGTCGTAGTCGTCGAGCGAGCCGGGCGCGACGCCGCGCTCGGCGGCGAGCGAGAGCATCCAGTCGCGCAGCCGGTGCGTCGACACGACGTCGTAGCGGTTGTAGTCCGCGATCTCGGCGAGCAGGCGCTCGGCCACGGCATCCGCGCCCGCATCCCGCGCCGCACGGAACGCGACGTACTGCTCGATCGACGCGACGGCGCTCGTCACGCCCTCCTCGTCGCGCAGCTCGTCGCCCATGTAGATCGGCTCGAGCTTCTTGATCGAGTACGACCGGGTGCCGATGCGCAGCGCCTTGCGCACGATCGGGTAGAGGTCGACGAGCACGTCGTCGCGCAGCAGGTCGTCGACATCGGCCTCGCCGACCCCGTGCCGCGCGGCGATCGACAGCAGGTGGGTGCGCTCGTAGGCCGCGTAGTGGTAGATGTGCAGGCGCGGATGCCGCTGCCGCCGCTCGCGGATGAACGCCAGGAAGTCGAGCAGCGCCCGGCGCTCCTCGCGCAGGTCATGCGCCCAGAACGCTCGGAACCCCTCGTCGGGGCCGCACAGTCCGAACAGGTAGTCGATGCCCCACTCGGTGCCCGCGCCGGCGGCACCCCCGCCGCCCGGGCGCGGCTCGGCGTACAGCGGGTCGCCCTCGAAGTCGAAGAACACGTCGCCCTCGTCGGGCACCGGGATCGCACCCAGCTCGGCGGCGGAGAACACCTCGACGGGCGGCGGCGCGCCGACCGCGCGGGCGAGCTGAGCCCGCGCCTGCAGGCGCAGCGACGCGAGGCCCGTCGTCGTGATGCCCTCGACGGCCGCGCTCGACGGCAGCTCCGCCAGCTCGTCGATCGTGCGGATGCCGGCGCCCAGCAGGTGCGCGCGCTGCGTGCCGCGCATGCCCGCGACGAGGAACAGGTCGCGCGCCGCCTCCAGCTCCGCCGCGCAGAAGTCGCAGTGCCCGTCGGCCGCGTAGCGCGGGTCGAGCCAGGGCGCCGCGGTCGCGGTCGGCTCGGCGAGGCGCTCCGCGACGATCGCGTCGAGGCGCGCCTTGCGCCGCCGGTAGACGGGGGCGATGTCGGCGACCGAGTGCGCGCTCGTCGTGCCGTCGCCGAGCAGCAGCTCGACGGTGTCGTCGACCGGCACCCCGTTCCGCTCGAGCTGCTCATGGTAGGCCGCGAGCTGGAGCAGCGCGGTCACCTTCGCCCGCCGGGCGAGCTTGGTGTCCTGCACGCGGTAGCGGCCGGAGGGCTGCCGCACGATGAAGTCCGCGAACCCGATGAACGGCGAGAGCGCGCCCGTTCGGCCGACACCGGCCGGCGCCGTCTCGCTCGCGAACGTCGCCTGGAACACGACCGGCGCCCCGGCCGCGAAGCCCGCGAGCGTGGCGGCCACGGCATCCGTCACCTGCTGCGCGTCGCGCACGTCGGGCCGCTCGATCTCGACGACGCCGGGGCCGAACTCGGCGCGGTAGGCATCGAGCTGGTGCCGCTCGTGCACGTCGCCGAGCGCCCCCGCCCGCACGAGCATCGGGTCGTCGGGCACGGCGAGCGCCTCAATGCGGCCGAGCTTCGCGTCGAGGGTGCGCACGAACGCGAACTCGCACTGCGACGCGACGGTCAGGTCGCTCGCGCTCGTGACGACCGCGCCATCCGCTCGAACGAACATGGGCCGACCCTACCCAACGCTGAGGGGACGCATCCTGTCGGAATCGCACCCGGGATTCCGACAGGATGCGTCCCCTCAGCGACCAGGGCACCCAGGGACCAGGACGCTCAGGCGAACCTTGGAGTGGTGATGCCCCGGCCCGCGGCGGCGTCCCACGCGTAGACGGGCTCGCCGGCGATCCACACCCGCTCCGCTCGTGCCGTCACGTCGAGCGGGTCGCCCGACCACAGCACGAGGTCGGCGTCCTTGCCCGGCTCGAGCGACCCGACGCGGCCGGCGAGCCCGAGGATCGACGCCGGGTTGATCGTGAGCGCCTCGATCGCCGTGACCGGGTCGAGGCCCTCCTTCACGGCGAGCGACGCCTGGTGCACGAGGAAGTTGATCGGCACGACCGGGTGGTCCGTCGTGATCGCGACCGTCACGCCCGCGCGCGCGATCAGCGCGAGGTTGCCGATCGCCCGGTCGCGCAGCTCGAGCTTCGAGCGCGTCGTGAACATCGGCCCGAAGATCACCGGGATGCCCTTCTCGGCGAGCACGTCGGCGATCTTGTGGCCCTCCGTGCCGTGGTTGACGACGAGGCGGTAGCCGTACTCCTCCGCCAGGCGGATGGCCGTGGCGATGTCGTCGTGCCGGTGGCAGTGCTGGTCCCAGATCAGGTCGCCGTCGAGCACGGCGGCGAGAGTCTCCTTGCCCAGGTCGCGCTGGAACGGCTCGCCGTCGATCGCCGCCTTGGCGCGCTTCGCGGCGTAGAACCGGGCGTCCTCGAAGGCCTGGCGGATGACGACGGCCGTGCCCATGCGCGTCGCCGGAGTCTTGCCCTTGCCCGCCCACACGCGCTTCGGGTTCTCGCCGAGGGCGCTCTTCACGCTCACGTCGGCGCGCAGCAGCTGCTCGTCGATCGTGCGGCCGCCCCAGGTCTTGATCGCGACCGTGCGCCCGCCGATCGGGTTGCCGCTGCCGGGCTTGACGACGACGCTCGTGACGCCGCCGGACAGCGCGTCGCGGAAGCCCTCGTCCTCGATGTCGATCGCGTCGATCGCGCGGGCCGGCGACATGTCCGGGTCGGTCATCTCGTTGGTGTCGTCGCCCATCGCGCCGTTCGACTCCTCGTGGATGCCGACGTGCCCGTGCGCCTCGATGAAGCCGGGCAGCAGCCAGCGCCCGCCGGCGTCGACGACCTCCGCGTCATCCGGCACCCGGATGCCGGCGGCGGCGCCGAGCTGCGCGATGCGACCGTCCACGGCGACGAGCGTGCCGCCCTCGATCGGGTCTCCGACGACGGGGACGATGCGGGCGTTCGTGATCGCGAGGGTAGTCATACCGCCACGCTACGCGTCAGTGCGCGGCGCACGATCGTGCGCTCGACAAGGCCCCACACGCTCGAGACCGCGAGGTAGATCGCGGCCGCGAACGGCACGACGAGCGCGATCGCGGCGGTCGCGAGCGGCATCCAGCCGAGGACCCGGGCGATGCCGGTGGGCGGTGTCGCGGCGAGCCGCACCGCCTGACGGCGGTTCAGGATGCCGACCACGACGAGCACGACGACGATCGCCGCGTAGACGGCGATGCCGATCGGCGAGGCGACCGCAGCGGACGCCGTGGTGCCGAGCGGCACGCCCACGACCGTCGCGGCGAGGAGCGCGTTCGCGCCGCCCGCGATCTGGGCGTGCGTGAAGACGCCGTAGACGAGCGACACGACGGGAAGCTGCGCGAGCGCGGGCAGCACGCCGGCGAAGGGCGACACCCCCTCGCGCGCGTAGAGCCCGCGCATCTCGGTCGCGAGGCGCTCGGGCTTCTTCGCCCAGCGCTTCTGCACGGCCGCGAGCTGCGGCGCGATGCGTCTCCGGGCGATGTCGGCGCGCACCTGGCTCACCCCGACCGGGATGAGCGCGGCTCGCAGCACGAGGGTGATGAGCACGATCGCCCCCGCGGCGGCGGATGCGCCGAGCAGCGGGGCGAGCAGGGCGGAGAGCGCCTCGACGGCGCGGTAGGCGGCGGCGAATGCCGCATCGATGGGGTTCACGGGAGTCCTTCGGTGGGAGCGGGTGGCGGGCTGATGGCCGCATCCGTTCTCCGATCCGGAGGACGACGACGTCGTGACCGGGGGGTCGGGACGTCAGGCGGCCGGGCGCCGCCGTCCGGGCGCGCGGGAGCGCGTGCGTCCCGCCGTGTCGGGGTGCGCCGGCTCGACCTGCCAGGCGACGGACTCCGCGTGCGCCCGCGATCGCGCGCCGACCGTCACCGCACGCGCGCTCGGCGTCGCCAGGACCGCACGGATGCCGAGGCCCGCCACCGCGAGGAGCGCGACGGATGCCGCGACGGCGGCCGGGTCGGGCGCGGTCTGGGCGAGGACGAGCGCGATGACGCTCAGCGCGAGCAGCATCCGTCCCATGCCTCTCACTCTAGATCGCGTTCGCGCTAGATCGCGCTCGCGCTAGATCGCGTTCGCGCTGAGGGGACGCATCCCGTCGTTATGGGGCGTGCCAGAACAGCAGGATGCGTCCCCTCAGCGACTGCCGATTCAGCGCGCGATGCTGTCGCGCCAGGCGATCCACTTCTCGATCGAGGCGACGTCGTACTCGGGGCCCGAGATGCCCACCGTGAACAGGGTCACGCCGCGCTCGAGCAGCTCGTCGACGCGGTCGAACTTGTCGGCGCGCTGCTCGTTCGAGATCTCGATCTCGCCGACGTCGCGGCCGATCTCGGCGGCGTGCGCGGCGAGGATGCCGAGCTTGCGATCGAGGGTCTCGGGGTCGCTGAACGAGTGCCAGATGTCGGCGTGCCTGGCGACGATGCGCAGCGTCTTCTGCTCCCCGCCGCCGCCGATGAGCACGGGGATCTTCCGCGTCGGCGGCGGGTTGAGCCTCGCCCAGCGCTCCTCGATCACGGGCAGCGCGTCGCGCAGGGCGTTGAGCCGGCCGCCGACCGTGCCGAACTCGTAGCCGTACTCGTCGTAGTCGCGCTCGAACCAGCCCGAGCCGGTGCCGAAGATGAACCGGCCGGTGCCGCCCTTCGCGCTGATGTGGTCGATCGTGCGCGCCATGTCGGCCTGCAGGTCGGCGTTGCGGTACGAGTTGCAGTTGACGAGCGCGCCGAACTCGACGCGGCTGGTCTGCTCGGCGATCGCCGCGAGCATCGTCCACGCCTCGAAGTGCGGGCCGTCCGCGGGGCCGCTCAGCGGGAAGAAGTGGTCCCAGTTGAAGATCACGTCGACGCCGAGGTCTTCGAGGCGTCGCACGGTGTCGCGGATGTGCTCGTAGGTCGCGTGCTGCGGCTGCACCTGCACGCCGATGCGGATCGGTCTGCTCACCCGTTCAGCCTAGGCGCGGAGCGACATCGCCCCGCGCGCGCTCGTAGTCTGGCGAGGAGGAGGGGAACGGATGTCGCCGACGGTGATCGTGATCGGAGCCGGGGTCGCGGGTGCGAGCACCGCGTTCGCCCTCGCCCGGCGGGGCGTGCCGGTCACGATCGTGGATGCGGCGCTGCCCGGCCGCGCGACCGCGGCGGGCGCCGGCATCATCCAGCCCTGGACCTCGTCCGCCGGCGGGGAGTTCTATCGGCTGTACGCGGGCGGGGCGGCGTACTACGGCGAGCTCCTCGGCCGCCTCGCCGAGGTCGGCGTCGACGACATCGGGTACCGGCGTGCCGGCTCGCTCGTCGTCTCCGACTCGGCCGCCGCCCTCGACGAGGTCGAGGCACGCGCGAGCGCCCGTGCCGCCGACGCGCCCGCGATGGGCGAGCTGATCCGCGCCGGGGCCGGGCGCGCCCGCGAGCTGTTCCCGCCGCTCGCGCCGCACCTGGCGGCGCTGCTCGTCTCCGGGGGCGCGCGCGTCGACGGCCGGGCGCTCGCGGCCGGTCTGCTCGCCGGCGCGCTGCGTCGAGGGGCGGAGGTGCTCGCGGCGACGGCCCGGATCGTCTCCGGGCCGGGGCCGTGGCGGATCGAGACGGATGCCGGCCCTCTCAGCGCGGACGTCGTGGTCGTCGCCGCCGGCGCCTGGACGAACGGCGTGCTCGGGCCGCTCGGCCGACGTGTCGGCGTCGAGCCGCAGCGTGGCCAGATCACCCACCTGCGCGTGACCGCGGACACGCGGCAGTGGCCCACCGTGCTGCCCCTGGGCGGGCACTACCTGCTCGCGTTCGACGACTCACGGGTCGTGGTCGGGGCGACGCGCGAGTCGGGCGCGGGCTTCGACGTGCGCGTCACCGCGGCCGGGCAGCGCGAGGTGCTCGAGAACGCGCTCCGCGTGGCCCCTGGCCTGGCCGATGCGACGATCATCGAGACGCGCGTGGGGCTGCGCCCGTACCCGGATGCTGAGCTGCCGACCGTCGGCGAGCTGAGCGGGCTGGGAGGGCTCTACGTCAACGCCGGATTCGGTGCGGCCGGGCTCACGATGGGCCCGTCCGTCGGCGAGCGGCTCGCGGCCGAGATCGTCGGCGAGCGCGCTCCGGGCGCGGCGCTCGCGAACGTGCCCGGGCGCTGAGCGCACGGGCCGGCGCGGCGCCGTCGGCCGAGGAGCGGCGAAGGAGCGTCTCGAAGCCCAGCACCCGCAGCGCCGGGCGTTGCGGGACCACCGCGACTCGAGACGGCGCCGGCGCGCCTCCTCAGCCCGCACGAGCGACGGCGCTGGCGCGCCCGGCCGGCGAGTGCGACGACGGACGCGTCAGCCGCGGCCGAGGAACTTCTGCAGCGACGCGAGCTCCTCGGGCGACGGACCGCCCGCGGCGCCCGCGCCCGCCTGCTTGCCCAGGCCGAATCCCGATCCGGATGCCGCACTCGCGCCCGCCGGCTTCACGCCCGCGGCGAGCGCCGCGTTCTCCGCCGCGCGCTTCGCGGGATTGCCCGAGCGCGAGCCCTTCTTCTTCGACGACGACCCGCGCGAGCCCTTGCCGGCGTACGACGCGCCGGGCACCGGACCCATGCCGGGCACCTGCGGCACGCCGCCCTTCGCGACGGTCTTCATCATCTTCGCGGCCTGCTCGAAGCGGTTCACGAGCGCGTTCACCTCGGTCACCGTCGTGCCCGAGCCGCGCGCGATGCGCAGGCGACGTGACCCGTTCAGCAGCTTCGGCATCCGTCGCTCCGCCGGTGTCATCGACCGGATGATCGCCTCCGTGCGGGTGATCTCGCCCTCGTCGAAGTTGTCGAGCTGCTCGCGCATGCCCTTCGCGCCGGGGAGCATCCCGAGCATGTTCTTGATCGAGCCCATGTTCTTGAGCTGCTGCATCTGCTCGAGGAAGTCCTCGAGCGTGAACGTGGAGGTCGCGAGCTTCTCGGCGACCTTCGCGGCCTCGGCCTCGTCGAAGTTCGCCTGCGCCTGCTCGATGAGCGTGAGGATGTCACCCAGGTCGAGGATGCGGCTCGCCATGCGGTCGGGGTGGAACGGCTCGAAGTCGTCGAGTCCCTCGCCGGTGCCCGCGAACATGATCGGCCGGCCGGTGATCGACGCGACCGAGAGCGCGGCCCCGCCCTTCGAGTCGCCGTCGAGCTTCGTGAGCACGACGCCCGTGAAGTCGACGCCCTTCTGGAACGCCTGCGCGGTCGCCACGGCATCCTGACCGATCATCGCGTCGATGACGAACAGCACCTCGTCGGGATCGACCGCTCTGCGGATGTCGGCGGCCTGCTTCATGAGCTCGGCGTCGACGCCGAGACGGCCCGCCGTGTCGACGATGACGACGTCGTGCTGGCGGCGCTCGGCCTCCCTCACGCCGTCCTTCGCGACCTTCACGGGGTTGCCGACGCCGTTGCCCGGCTCGGGCGCGTAGACCGCGACCCCGGCCTGCTCGCCGACGACCTGCAGCTGCGTCACCGCGTTCGGGCGCTGCAGGTCGGACGCGACGAGCAGCGGGGTGTGGCCGTCCTTCCTGAGCCACGTCGCGAGCTTGCCCGCGAGCGTCGTCTTGCCGGCGCCCTGCAGGCCCGCGAGCATGATGACCGTCGGCGGCTTCTTGGCGAACTCGAGGCGTCGCTGCTCGCCGCCGAGGATGCGCACGAGCTCGTCGTTGACGATCTGCACCACCTGCTGCGCGGGGTTGAGCGCCTTGTTCACCTCGTCGCCGAGGGCGCGCTCGCGCACGCGCGCCGTGAAGTCCTTGACGACGTCGAGCGCGACATCCGCCTCGAGCAGCGCGCGACGGATCTCGCGCACCGTGCCGTCGACATCCGCCGGGCTCAGCCGGCCCTTGCCCCGGAGTCGGGTGAAGGTCTCGGCGAGACGGTCGGTCAGGTTTCCGAAGGTTGCCATGATCGAAGAAGTCTAAACGGCGCTCACGGGCGCGAACGCGGAGGGAGAGCGGATGCGGCAGGTGGAGCTCGGGCGCACGGGGGTGCGCGTCACGGAGTTCATGTTCGGCGCCGGGACCATCGGGGGTGTGGGCTCCCCCGCGGCGACGCGCGGCCGCGGCCTCTCGGAGGTCGAGGGCATGGTGCGCCTGGACGAGGCGTTCGACCGCGGCATCCGTGTCGTGGACACCGCGAACTCCTACGCCGGGGGTGTGAGCGAGGAGGTCGTCGGGCGCTGGCTCGAGCGGCACGACGACGTGCTCATCGAGACGAAGGTCGGCAACCTGGCCGAGGAGGGGCAGACCGCGGTCGACCTCAGCCGCGCGGCGATCGAGCGGGGCGCGAGGCGCAGCCGCGAGCGGCTCGGCCGGTTCGAGCTCTACCTCGTGCACGCGCTCGACGACTCGACCCCCGACGAGGAGTGGATCGACGCGATGACCGAGCAGGTCGAGCACGGTCCGGTGCACGCCTGGGGCGTCTCGAACGTCGGCGCCGCGGAGCTCGAGCGGATCCTCGCGGCATCCGCCCGGCTCGGCGTGCGCGGACCGGGCTGGGTGCAGAACGGCTTCAACCTGCTGCAGCGCGACGACGACGTGCAGGCGCTGTGCGCGAGCGAGCTGCTCGGCTACACGGGGTACTCGCCGCTCGCCGGCGGTCTGCTCTCCGATCGATATCTCGACGGCCGCGAGCCCGAGCCCGGGTCGCGGCTCGACGTGGCCGCGGGCGCGCACCCGTCGCGCACGCCCGACCTGCTCGGGCGCGTCGCGCGACTCGACGCGCTGGCCCGCGAGCTCGGCACCTCCGCGGCCGCGCTCGCGCTGTGGTGGCTGCGGTGGCATCCGCTCGTGACCGCGACGCTCGTCGCCCCGCGCCGCACCGCGCACTGGGCCGACGTGGACGCGGCGCTCTCCCGCGACGACGATCCCGCGCTGCGGCGGTCGATCGACGACATCTTCGACTCCGCCGCCCGCTAATCTGGGCAGATGCCGCTCATCGTGCCGTTCGGGGGATACACCCCGCGCATCGATCCGACGGCGTGGGTCGCACCCAACGCGACGCTCATCGGCAACGTCACGATCGAGGCGCACGCGAGCGTGTTCTACGGCGCGGTGGTGCGCGGGGACCGGGACGCGATCCGCATCGGGCCGGGCACGAACATCCAGGACAACGTCACGATGCACACGGATGCCGGCCTGCAGCTCGAGATCGGAGCCCGCGTCTCGGTGGGGCACGGCGCCGTGCTGCACGGCTGCTCCATCGGCGACGACTGCCTCATCGGGATGGGCTCGACCGTGCTCAACGGCGGCGTCATCGGCTCGGGGTCGCTCATCGCCGCCAACGCGCTCGTGCTCGAGTACACCTCGGTGCCGCCCGGGTCGCTCGTGATGGGCGTGCCGGCCAAGGCGCTGCGCACGCTCACGCCCGAGGAGCAGGCGAGCCTCGTCGAGAACGCCCGGCAGTACGCGGAGATCGCGCAGCTGCACCGCGCCGCCGCCGGCTGAGCACTCGCGGGGCGGTCAGCCGACGAGGCCCTGCACGAACACGTGCGGCGTGAAGCCGGTCAGATCGCCGATGCCCTCCCCCTGGCCGATGAGCTTGATCGGGATGCCCGTGCGCTCCTGCACGGCGAGCACGAACCCGCCCTTCGCGCTGCCGTCGAGCTTCGTGATCACGAGTCCCGTGACGCCGGCGTGCTCGATGAACGCCTCCGCCTGCGCGACGCCGTTCTGACCGGTCGTCGCGTCGAGCACGAGCAGCACCTCGGCGATCTCGGTCTGCTTCTCGACCACGCGCTTGATCTTGCCGAGCTCGTCCATCAGCCCGCCCTTGGTGTGCAGGCGTCCCGCGGTGTCGACGATCGCGATGTCGATGCCGTCGGCGAGCGCCCGCTCGACGGTCTGGAAGGCGACGGATGCCGGATCCTGCCGCTCCTGCTGCGGACGCACGATCGCCGCTCCCCCGCGCTGCGCCCAGGTGGCGAGCTGCTCGACGGCCGCCGCGCGGAAGGTGTCGGCCGCGCCGACGACGACGCTGCGCCCGCGCGTCGTGAGGAAGTGGGCGAACTTGCCGATCGTCGTCGTCTTGCCGACCCCGTTCACGCCCACGACGAGCACGACGGCGGGGCGCGCCGTGAGCCGCAGCGTGGGGTCGTATTTCGCGAGACGCTCCTCGAGGGTCTCGCGCAGCATCCGCTTCAGGTCCTCGGGGTCCGTGGTGCGGAACCGCTCGACCTCGGCGCGCAGGTGCTCGACGACCTGCTCGGTGATGTCGGGTCCGAAGTCGGCGCCGATGAGGGCGTCCTCGAGGTCGTCCCACGTCGTGTCGTCGATGGTCTTCCTGGCGAACATCCCGCCGAGGGCGCGCGACAGGGACCACCGTTCAGCCATGCGCCCAGGCTACCCGGGCGCGTGCCGACGGTCGACGCGCCCGAGCGCCTCGATCGCCCGGTCCGGCGGATGCGCGGGGCGGCTCAGGCGGGCGCCGCCACCCGCTGACCGACGACCGCGCTCACGCCGTCCTGGCGCATGCTGACCCCGTACAGCGCGTCGGCGATCTCCATCGTGCGCTTCTGGTGCGTGATGACGATGAGCTGGCTCGACTCGCGCAGCTGTTCGAAGATCGTCAGCAGGCGGCCGAGGTTGGCGTCGTCGAGGGCCGCCTCGACCTCGTCCATGATGTAGAACGGGCTCGGCCGCGCCTGGAAGATCGCGACGAGCAGCGCGACCGCCGCGAGACTGCGCTCGCCGCCCGAGAGCAGCGACAGCCGCTCGATCTTCTTGCCCGCGGGTCGCACGGAGACCTCGATGCCGGTCGTCAGCATGTTCTCCGGGTCGGTGAGCTCGATGCGGCCGCTGCCGCCCGGGAACAGGATCGGGAACACCCGGTCGAAGGCGTCACGAGTGTCCTCGAACGCGGACCGGAAGATGTCCTGCATCCGTCCGTCGAGGTCGTCGATGATCGTGAGCAGGTCGGCGCGGGTCTTCGTGAGGTCGGCGAGCTGCTCGGTGAGGAACCGGTGGCGCTGCTCGAGCGCCGCGAACTCCTCGAGCGCGAGCGGGTTGACGCGGCCGAGCTGCCCGAGCTTGCGCTCGGCGCGCGCGAGCCGCTGTTGCTGCTCCGCACGCACGAACGGGATGCCGGCGGGCGCGGGGTCGTGCGCGGGCGCGGGGTTCGTCCCGGGGGCGGCCACGACATCCGATCCCGTCGCGGACAACGGAAATGCAGGAGCCGTCGCCCGGACGCCGTCCGCGATGGCGCGGGGGGATGCGGATTCATCGTCGCCAGAGAGGCCCCGCTCCTGCATTTCCGTGATTCCCGGGGCGGAGGGGGCGGCGGGGGCGCACTGCGCGGGCGGCGCGGGCGGAAGCCCGGCGGGCGCGGGGTTCTGCGCGGGCGCGGGGTTCGTCCCGGGGGCGGCCACGGCATCCGATCCCGTCGCGGACAACGGAAATGCAGGAGCCGTCGCCCGGACGTCATCCGCGATGGCGCGGGGGGATGCGGATTCATCGTCGCCGGAGAGGCCCGGCTCCTGCATTTCCGTGATTCCCGGGGCGGACGGCGCGGCGGGGGCGGACTGCGCGGCCGTGGCGGAGGGGGCGGAGGGAAGCCCGGTGGGGTACGGGGGCGCCGCGGACCCGTCGGCGGAGGGGGCGGCGGCGGAGGGGGCGGACGCGGGCGCCAGCGCGGGCGCGGGCGGGACGAGGGCCGCGTCGTCGGGCACCGGGAGGTGCGGACCGTACTCGGCGACGAGCACGTCCTCGACGAGTCCGAGCTCCTCGGCGGCGCGCTCCAGCAGGGAGGACAGGTGCAGCTTCTTCTCGTAGACCTGCATCTCGAGGCCGTGAACGCTCTCGCTCACGGCCGCCAGGCGCTCGCGCAGGTCCGCTTCGCCGCGGCGCAGGGCGGCGAGCTCCTCGTTCTGCTGGGCGCGGTCGGCCTCGGCGGCCGCGAGCGCGACGCGCGCCTGCGACACCGATCGATCGACCGAGTCGAGCACGGGCGGCAGCGCGGCGAGCACGCGGTTCGCCGCCGCGATCTGCCGCGTGCGGATGACGGTGTGCCGCGCCTGCTCCTCGGCCGCCGCGCGCTCCGCCTCGAGCTGCTCGGCGAGCGCCGCCGCGCGCGCCCGCTCGGCACGCACGCGCTCCCGGGCGGTCTCGAGCGCGATGCGGGCCTCGAGCTCGGCCGCGCGGGCGCGCTCCAGCTCCTCGACGAGTCCGTCGCGCGCGGACGCATCGAGCATCGGGCGCGGGGTCGCCGCGAAGCGGTCCCGCTCGGCGACGGCGTGGTCGACGGCGGCGAGCGCCGCCGACACGCTCTCGCTCGTCGCGACGAGCGCGGCCTCGAGGCGGTCGACCTCCGCGGCGGTCGTGTCCGCCTGGCTGCGCAGACGACCGAGCTGCTCGCTCTGCGCGGCCACCGCCGAGTCGTGCTCGCGGAGCGCGGCGAGCGCCGCCTCGGATGCCGTGGCCGCGGCCTTCTGCGCGTCACGCGCGTCGGAGAGCTCCCCCCGCATCCGCTCGATCGTCGTCGTGACCGCCTCGAGCCGGGATGCGGCGTCGTCGCGCTCGGCCGCGAGCTCGATCCGGCTCGGCGCGTCGCCCGCACCGCCGCGCAGCACGGCTTCCGTGAGCACGTCGCCCGCGCGCGTCACGATCGTGAGCGGCAGAGCGGATGCCGCGGCGAGCGCCGGCGCGAGGGCGCGCGCCGCGTCGAGGTCGTCCACGACGACCGCGGAGGCGAGCAGCGCGAGCACCCCGTCGGGCGCGTCGACGACCTCGGCGAGGGCCGTCGCGCCGGCGACACCGGATCGCGCTGGGCCGCTGGAGCCGGACGCCCCGGTGATGCCGGACGGGACCGTAGCCGCCGCGGAGACCCCGTCGACACGGGCGACACCGGCGACCCCGGCGACCCCGTCGACCCCGTCGACCCCGGCAACCTCGGCGACCCCGGCGTCGGCCGATCCGGCCGATCGCGGCGCGGCATCCGCGATGACGATCTCGACGCGGCCGAGCGACTCCTCCCGGGCGCGGGACACGGCGGCGATCGCGGTCTCACGCGTGTCGGCGAGCAGCGCCTCGGCCGCGGTGCCGAGCACGGCGGCGACGGCCGCCTCGAATCCCGGGCGCGGCTTCACGTGGTCGGCGACGAGGCCGCGGATGCCGTCGGTCCCGGTGAGAGCGCCCGTGCCGCTGCGGCGGTCGAGGGCGAGCGACAGCGCGCTCGTGCGCGCCGCGAGGGCGTCGCGCTCGCGCTCCGCGACGTGCAGCTCCT
The DNA here is from genome assembly GCF_030345695.1 of Galbitalea sp. SE-J8. Lineage (GTDB taxonomy): Bacteria > Actinomycetota > Actinomycetes > Actinomycetales > Microbacteriaceae > JAUASV01. The sequence continues at coordinate 45,756 of NZ_JAUASV010000009.1, forward strand.
CCCGCAGGGACTCGACCCGCGCGCGGGCCGCGGCGAGCGCCTCCTCGGCGACGCGGTACGCCTCGTCGAGCGACGCGTCGCCCTCGGCGATGACCGTCGCGGCGTCCACCTCGGCGAACGCGGCGGCCGCGGCATCCCGTCGCTCGCGGGCCTGCTCGAGGGCGTTCTCCTGGCGCAGCAGCTCCCCGCGGGCGGCGGCCAGCTTGGACTGGGCGACATCGACCCGGCTCGTGTGGCCGGCGAGCTCGAGGTCGTGCCGCGAGACGAGGGCGCTCTGCGCCGCGATCTCCTCATCGAGCGAGTCGAGGGCCGCGCGCGAGGTCGCGGTCTGCGCGGCGGCGCGGCCCGCGGCGGCCTCGGCGGCGGCGATCTCGGCCTCGAGCGCGACGGCCTCGGCCCAGGCGTCGTGCACGGACTGCTCGGTGACCGTGGAGACGGCCGACGGTCCCTCGGCCTGCTGGCTGAGCAGCGCGAGACGCTGGTTCGCGAGCGAGTAGAGGCCGCGCAGGCGCTCCTGCACCTGCTCGAGTCCGTGGCTCGTGCGCCGGGCGCCGTCGACGGCGTCGCCGAGCTGCGCCTGCTCGAGGCGGTGCTGCCGCAGCCGGGTCTGGTCGAGCTGCTCCTGCAGCACGAGTCGCTCGGTCTTGCGCTCGTTCTCGCTGCGACTCGACGACGTGATCTGCTCACGCAGCCCGACCACCTCATCCGCGAGCAGCCGGGCCCGCGCGTCGCGCACGATCGCCTGGATCGACGCCGCCTCGCGGGCGATCTCGGCCTGGTGCCCGAGCGGCTTGAGCTGGCGGCGGATCTCGCCGGCGAGGTCGGACAGGCGCGTCAGGTTCGCCTGCATCGCCTCGAGCTTGCGCACCGTCTTCTCCTTGCGGCGACGGTGCTTGAGGATGCCGGCGGCCTCCTCGATGAAGCCGCGGCGCTCCTCGGGGGTGGCGCGCAGCACCTGGTCGAGCTGCCCCTGGCCGACGATGACGTGCATCTCCCGGCCGAGACCGGAGTCGGAGAGCAGCTCCTGCACGTCGAGCAGACGGCAGCCCTCGCCGTTGATGGCGTACTCGCTGCCGCCGTTGCGGAACAGCGTGCGCGAGATCGTGACCTCGGTGTACTCGATCGGCAGCGCGCCATCCGTGTTGTCGATGGTGAGCGTCACCTCGGCGCGGCCGAGCGGGCCGCGGGTGGAGGTGCCCGCGAAGATGACGTCCTCCATCTTGCCGCCGCGGAGGGTCTTCGCGCCCTGCTCGCCCATCACCCAGGCGAGCGCGTCGACGACGTTCGACTTGCCCGACCCGTTCGGGCCGACGACGCACGTGACGCCGGGCTCGAACGCGAAGGTGGTGGGCTGCGCGAAGGACTTGAAGCCCTTGAGCGTGAGGCTCTTGAGGTACACGCCGCCCCTTCCGTGCCCGCCGCGCTGTGGTCTTCGAGCGTACCGGAGCCCCGCGCGGCGTCCCGCGTGCCGGATCGCGCGTCGGGGGTTCCGCTCAGCGCCGCGCAGGCCGTAGCCTGGTCGGCTGCCCGGTGAGGCCCGGGCGGCGGGAAGGCCGACGATGACCCCGCACCACGTGATCGAGCGCGTCAGGATCCCGGCGTCCGTGACGGATGCGGACGCCGCCGACTACCTGGACGCCATCGAGGTCCTGAACGCGGCCGAGGCCGCCGACCTCGGCACGCGCGACACCGCCCTCGACCCGGCACCGAACCTGGCGTGGTTCCATCGCGACTGGGAGCCGCGGGAGCTGTACGCGATCCGCGTCGACGGGCGCTTCGCGGCCGCGCTCGAGCGTTCCTGGGAGGCCGACTCGCCGGCGACCGAGACCATGTGGCCGGCGGTGCGGCCCGAGTTCCGCCGGCGCGGGCTCGGCTCCGCGCTCGCGGAGCACGGGATCGCGCTCGCGACGGATGCCGGCCGCACCGCCGTGCAGACCTGGACGTCAGCGCCCGCCCCCGGCCCCGCCGCCGACGGGCGGTACGCACGCGCGCTCGAGTCGCCGACGGGCTTCGGGTCGATCGACGCCGACCATCCCTCCGTGCGCTTCGCCGTGCGGCACGGGTTCGCCCTCGGCCAGATCGAGCGCATCAGCCGGCTGCCGTTGCCCGTGGACGCGCTCGGCGACGCGCTCGGCGACGCGCCGGCCGACGACGGCTACGACATCGTGCACTGGGTCGGGGCGACGCCGCCCGAGCACCGCGCGGGCAAGGCGGCGCTGCTCATGGCCATCCAGCGGGATGCGCCGGCCGGCGAGCTCGACGCGGGGTTCACCGCGTGGGACCCCGACCGCGTCGCCGAGGTCGACGCGGCGAACCTCGCCGCGAGCGATGCCCAGCGCCCCACGGTGCTCGCGGTGCACCGAGCGACCGGTGCGGCGGCGGGGTTCAGCGCGATGCTCGTGCCGCGCGCCCTCGAGCGCCCCGCGTGGCAGGGCGAGACGATCGTCGACCCGGCGCACCGCGGCCACGGCCTGGGCATGAGGCTCAAGCGCGCGAACCTGGCGTTCCTGCGAGAGATCGCGCCGGGGCATCCGTCGGTCATCACCTACAACGCGGAGGAGAACCGGTTCATGCTCGATGTGAACGAGAAGGTCGGCTTCGTGCCGATCGGGTACGAGGGCGGCTGGCGGCGCGAGCTCTGAGCACACGCCGCGAGCCACCAGCACCTCGCCCGCGCGCCGCTCACACCCCGCCCGCGCCCGCGCGTCGCTCACACCCACCCGCGCATCGCTGAGGGGACGCAACCTGTCGGAATGACGGGGTGCATTACGACGGAATGCGTCCCCTCACCGAGCGCCTCGCCCGCGCGCGGCGGCTCAGGCCGCGGCGCGGGGGCGCTGGCAGCGCGGGCAGACGTGCGAGCCGCGGTTCATGAACCGCTCGCGCACGATGGGCGTGCCGCAGCGCGGGCACGGCTCGCCCTGCTGTCCGTACACATTGAGCGATCGCGCGAAGTAGCCGCTCGCGCCGTTCACGTTGACGTACTGCGCGTCGAAGCTCGTGCCGCCCTCCGCGAGCGCCTGGTCGAGCACCGCGCGCACGTCGTCGAGCAGCCGCATCGCGGTCGCGCGCGTGAGCGAGTCCGCCGGCTGGTCGTAGTGCAGCCGCGCGCGCCACAGCGCCTCGTCGGCGTAGATGTTGCCGACGCCCGAGACCGTGGTCTGGTCGAGCAGCACGCGCTTGATGCCGGAGCGCCTGCGGCGGATGCGGGCGACCACCGCATCCGTGTCGAACAGCGGATCGAGCGGGTCGCGGGCGATGTGCGTCACGTGCGTCGGGATGCGCTGCTCCGGGTGGTCGGCCGCGGGCACGAGCGGCACGATCGCCATCGAGCCGAAGATGCGCTGGTCGACGAAGTTGACCCGCAGCTCGCCGTGCGTCGGATGCACGATGTCGAGACGGATGCGGGTGCGCACGTCGTCGACGTCGCGCTCGCGCAGCAGCACCTGGCCGCTCATGCCGAGGTGGATCGCGAGCGCGCTGGCGGTCTCGGCGGGCCCCTCGACAAGCCCGGGGAACGAACGGACAAGCCCAGGGAACGAAGGAGGGTCGAGCGGGATCCAGATGAACTTGCCGCGGCGCTCCGGCGCGCCGAGCACCCGGCCGACGAGGCGGTCGACGAAGTCCTCCGCCGGTCCCCCGTGACGCCGCAGCGAGCGCTCGTCGAGCACCCGCACGGCCACGATCTCGGCGCCGTCGACGGCGGGGGCGAGGCCCGCGCGCACGACCTCGACCTCGGGCAGCTCAGGCACGGAACGTCCCGTGCCGCGGCGGGAGCGGCATCCGTCAGCCCCGCTCGTGCAGCTCGGTCCAGGCGGTGAGCGCGGCGGCCATCTCGGCCTGCTTCTTGCTCGATCCCTCGCCCGTCGCGACGGGATCGCCGCCGAGCCGCACGGTCGCGTGGAAGCGCTTGAGGTGGTCGGGTCCGGTGTCGCTCACCTCGTAGAACGGCGACCCCAGCCCGCGCGCCGCGGCGAGCTCCTGCAGGCTCGTCTTGGGGTCCATCGCGGCGCCGAACCGCGCCGGGTCCTCGGCGAGCGGACGGATGAGGCGCAGCACGAGCGCGGTCGCCTCGTCGGCGCCGCGCGACAGGTACGTCGCCCCGATGACCGCCTCGATGCTGTCCGCGAGGATGGACGACTTGTCCCGGCCGCCGGTGAGCTCCTCGCCGCGTCCGAGCCGGAGGTGCCGCCCGATGCCGATGCGCCGGGCGACCTCCGACAGCGCCACCGTCGAGACGAGGGCCGCGCGCCGCTTGGCGAGCTCACCCTCGTCGAGGAACGGGAACTCCGTGTAGAGCATCACGGTGACCGCCTGGCCGAGGATCGAGTCGCCGAGGAACTCGAGGCGCTCGTTGTGCGCCACACCGCCGTTCTCGTAGGAGAACGAGCGGTGGGTGAGCGCGAGCTGCATGAGATCGTCGCCGATGCGCACGCCGAGCACGTCGGCGAGCGCGGGGAAATCGGTCATGGTCAGAGCGAGTCAAGCACGAACGGGTTAAGCACGACGAACCCCCACGGCCCGGGGGCCGTGGGGGCGGGATCCGCCGAGCGGATCAGACGTCGGCGACCTTGCGGCCCTTGTACTCGAGGAACAGCGGCGTGCCGGCCGAGTCCTCGACGACGCGCGCGCGGTGCGGCAGCGAGTAGACGGTCTTGCCGTTCTCGACGGTCTTCACCAGGGTGGGGGCGTCAGCCTTCCACTGGGCGCGGCGGGCACGCGTGCTCGCACGCGACATCTTGCGCTTCGGGACAGCCATGGTCGTCTCTCTTCTCTCGCGGCTCGGGGCACGTGCCCCTCGCCGGTGGTCTGTTTCTCGCTAAGAACGCGGCTCTTCGGCAGAGCGGAAGCCCTCGAGCGCGGCCCACCGCGGGTCCAGCACCTCACGAGGCGCCCGATCCGGGTGATCGGCCAGCCGCTCACCGGTCTCGGGGTCGAGTCCGGGGCAGTCCGGCCGGCAGACCGGCTGGAACGGCAGTGACATCGCCACCGCATCCCTGACCATCGGTTCGAGGTCGACGGACTCGTCGGCCACCGTGTAGTCGAAGGCTTCGTCCTCAGTGTAGGCGAAGAGCTCCTGGATTTCGACCTCGACCGGAAGCGTGACGGGGTCGAGGCAGCGCACGCACTCGCCCTCGGCCACCGTCTCGGCGTCGACGGAGGCGAGGATCCCCTCGTGCAGCGACTCCAGGCGCACGTCGAGGTGCACGGTCGCACCCTCGCGCACGCCGATGACGGCGTTGCCGAAGCCCTCCGGCTGGGCGATGTCGCGCGACCACTCCCGGTGGTCGCCCGGACGACGCATGAGGTCGCGGACGTTCACGACGTAGGGGCTCACGGATGCGGACACGGCGCACGATTCTACGCGCCGACCACGCGCACCGCTTGCATAGCACGCGCGCTATGATGATCCCGTGAAGGGCATCGGCAACGACCTCGTGCGCGAGGCGCGCAAGCGCGTCGGCTGGACCCAGCAGCGCCTCGCGGATGCCGCGGGCACGACGCAGTCGTCGATCGCCCGGCTCGAGTCGGGCCGCACCTCCCCCGCGTTCGACGACGTGCTGCGCCTGCTGCGTCTGATGGGCATGGACCTCGACCTCATGCTCGTCGAACGCGACGACTCCGACTGGCAGCAGGCGAAGACATCGTGGCTGCCGCTCTCCCCCGAACAGCGTCACGATCAGCTGCTCGCCTGGACCCGTACCCTCGACGATCTGCGCGACGACTATCGGAACTCGGTCGCATAGTGGCCGAGTTCGATCCGGTGCCGATCCTCCGCGCCCTGCGCGAGCGCGACGTCGACTTCGTCATCATCGGCGGGTACGCATCGGCGCTCCAGGGCGCACCGTTCCTGACCCACGATGTCGATGTCACCCCGGAGCGCTCGCGAGCCAATCTGGATCGCCTGTCCGACGCGCTCCGCGATCTCGACGCCCGCATCCGCACCCTCGACGAGAGCCTGCCGTTCAGTCACACGGGCGCATCGCTCGCGGACGCGGGCGTGTGGAATCTCACCACCGAACACGGCGATCTCGACATCTCGTTCGTCCCTGACGGCACCGAGGGCTATCCCGACCTCGCGCAGGACGCCGACTCAGTCACCCTGCACGGCATCGAGGTGCGGGTCGCGTCGCTCGCCGACATCATCCGCTCGAAGCAGGCCGCGAACCGCCCGAAGGACCAGCGCGTGCTGCCGACACTTCGCGAGATCCTGGCCTCGCGCAACCCGCGCAATCACCCGTAGCGCACCGCGTCCGCCCCGGTGTGAACTCCGTGTTACGGATGCGGCTCCGCGCCCGTCGGCACCGTCGCGCCTCCCTAGGGTGAGGTTCATGACGACAACCGTGGCATCCGCTCCCCGTGTTCTCGCCGTCGAGCCCGGCGGCATCGAGTCGATCCCGCCGGAGAAGCGGCACGGGCATCCGTGGACGCTGTTCGCGAGCTGGACGAGCCCGAACCTCGAGTTCGCCACCGTCTTCGTCGGCATGATCGCGGTCGCGTTCTTCGGGCTCGGCTTCTGGCAGGCGATCCTCGCCGTCGCGATCGGCAACGCGCTCGGCGGCATCTCCCAGGGCGTGCTGTCGACGTGGGGGCCGCGCGAGGGCATCGCGCAGCTCGTGCTGAGCCGCACCGCGTTCGGGCTGCGGGGCAACATCCTGCCCTCGGCGATCAACACGATCATGGCCGGGCTCGGCTGGTTCGCCGTCAACTCGGTGAGCGGCGCGCTCGCGCTGTCGACGCTCACCGGGATGCCCGCGGCGCTCGCGCTCGTCATCATCGTCGTGCTCGAGGTCGGGCTCGCGTTCGTCGGCCACGACCTCGTGCAGGTCTTCGAGCGCTACGCCGCGATCGTGCTCGGCATCGTCTTCCTCGTCGCGACGATCACCGTGTTCGTCAACGTCGACGTCACGACCCCGGCCGCGAGCGCCGGCGGCTTCAGCTTCGCGGGCTTCACGCTCACGGTCGCCGCGGCCTTCGGCTACGCGGCCGGCTGGAACCCGTACGCCTCCGACTACAGCCGCTACCTGCCCAAGGCGACGAGCAGGGCCGCGATCGGCTGGGCGGCGGGCCTCGGCAACTTCGTGTCGTGCACCGTGCTCATGGCCGCGGGGGCCGCGGTCGCCGTCGCGGTCGGAGCGGACGGCGTCGGCTCCGACCCGACCGGATCGTTCGTGCACGAGATGCCGACCGTCATCGCGGATGCCACCCTCGTCGCGATCGCGGTGGGCGCGATCGCCGCGAACGCGGTCAACATCTACTCGGGGTCGATGTCGTTCCTGGCCGCCGGCATCCGGATCCCGTTCTCGCTGCGGCGCGCGATCATCGCGATCGGGTTCGGCGTGATCGGCTTCGTCATCGCGCTCGTCGCCGTCATCGACGCGAACTTCCACGAGACGTACGAGAACTTCCTGCTCGTGATCGCCTACTGGATCGCGCCGTGGCTCGCCATCGTGCTCGTCGACCGGTTCCTGCGCCGCGGCACCGCGATCGCGGCGCTGCTGCCCGACGGCGCCAAGTACCGCAACGCCGCCGGCATCGTCTCGCTGATCGTCGCGGGCGTCGTCTCGATCGCGCTGTTCTCCAACCAGGTGTTCTACCTCGGCCTCGTCGTGCAGGCGACGGGCGGGGTCGCGTCGCCGCTCGGCGACCTCACGCCGCTGGTCGGGTTCGTGCTGGCCGGGGCGCTCTACGCGATCCTGTTCACCCTCATCAAGCCGGCGGTCGGCGGTCCGATCGAGGAGGAGCCCGACACGATCATCGGCATCGACGCCGCGGACGCCGAGGCGTGAGCGTCGATCCCGCGCCGGTCTACGCCGACGACGCGGCGATGCTCGAGGTCGCCCGGGCGGAGGCGCTCGCGGGACTCGCGGAGGGCGGCATCCCGATCGGCGCCGCCCTGTTCGACGCCGATGGACGCCTGCTCGGCAGCGGCCGCAACCAGCGCGTGCAGGGCGGCAACCCCGCACTGCACGGTGAGACCAGCGCGTTCTTCGCCGCGGGACGCCAGCGCTCGTACCGCGGCACGACGATGGTCACGACGCTGTCGCCGTGCTGGTACTGCTCCGGGCTCGTGCGCCAGTTCGGCATCGGTCGGGTCGTGATCGGCGAGAACACCACGTTCTACGGCGGCGAGGACTGGCTGCGCGAGAACGGGGTCGAGGTCGTCGTGCTGCAGGACCCCGAGCTCATCGCCGTCATGACCGGGTTCATCGAGCGCAGCCCGGAGCTCTGGAACGAGGACATCGGCGTCGACTGAGGCGCCGACGTTCGCCGGTCGCTCCCCCGCTGGTTGAGGAGCGCCCGCTGGTCGAGGAGCGCCCGCTGGTCGAGGAGCGCCCGAGCGCAGCGAGGACGCGTCTCGAAACCACCCCACCGAGCACACCCAGTGGTCTCGAGACGCGAGCGACTCCGTCGCGCGCTCCTCGACCAACGAACGCCCGAGCACCACACCACCCGCTGGTTGAGGAGCGCCCGAGCGCAGCGAGGACGCCTCTCGAAACCACCCCACCCACCAAACACACCGAAGTGGTCTCGAGACGCGAGCGACTCCGTCGCGCGCTCCTCGACCAACGAACGCCCGAGCACCTCCGTCGCGCGCTCCTCGACCAACGAACGCCCGAGCGACTCCGTCGCGCGCTCCTCGACCAACGGCACGGGAGCTACGCGTGCAGGGCGAGCACCTCGTCGTAGAGCGCGAGCGCGCGGGCGACCTCGTCGGGCGTCACGACGCACGGCGGCACGACGTGGATGCGGTTGTCCTGGGTGAACGCGAGCAGGCCGCGGTCGAGCAGCTCCTTCTTCATCCGCAGCACCACCGAGGTCGCGAGCGGCTCGCGCGTCGTCCGGTCGGCGACGAGGTCGAGCGCCCAGAACACGCCCATGCCGCGCACGTCGCCGATGAGCTCGTGCTTCTCGGCGAGGGCGGCGAGACCGGGGCCGATGTGCTCGGCGCCGATCTGCTTCGCGTGGGCGACCACGCCATCCGTCTCCATCGCCTCGATCGTCGCGACGACGGATGCGGCGGCGAGCGGGTGCCCGGAGTACGTCAGCCCGCCGGGGAAGACGACGTCGTCGAAGGCGTTCGCGATCGACTCGGAGATCACGACGCCGCCGATCGGAACGTAACCGGAGTTGACGCCCTTCGCGAAGGTCGTCAGGTCGGGGGTCACTCCCCCGTCGATGCCCTGCCAGGCGAACCACTCGCCGGTGCGGCCGAAGCCGGCCATCACCTCGTCGAAGATGAGCACGATGCCGTACCGGTCGGCGAGCGCGCGCAGACCCGCGAGGTAGCCCGGCGGGGGCACGATCACGCCCGCCGTGCCGGGCACCGTCTCGACGATGATCGCCGCGATGCCGGACGCGCCCTCCGAGACGATGACGCGCTCGAGGTGCTGCAGGGCGCGCTCGGTCTCCTGGGCCGCGGACTCGCTCCAGAACTCGCTGCGGTACGGGAACGCCCCGAAGAAGTGCGCGTGGCCGCGCGCGAACTCGTTGGGCACGCGACGCCAGTCCCCCGTCGCGACGATCGCGGCACCCGTGTTGCCGTGGTACGAGCGGTAGGCGGAGAGCACCTTGTCGCGCCCCGTGACGAGGCGCGCCATCCGGATCGCGTTCTCGTTCGCATCCGCGCCGGCGTTGGTGAAGAACACCTTGCCGAAGGTCGGTCCGGCCTTCGCGAGGATGCGCGCGGCCGCTTCGCCGCGCGTGAGGTTCGCGTGGGCCGGCGCGACCGTGGCGAGCAGGTCGGCCTGCTCCTTGATCGCGGCGACGACCTTCGGATGCTGGTGCCCGATGTTGACGTTGACGAGCTGGCTGGAGAAGTCGAGGTACTCGGTGCCGTCGAAGTCCCACACGGTCGACGCGAGGGCGCCGGCGACCACGAACGGGTGGAGGGCGCCCTGCGCGCTCCAGGAGTGGAAGACGTGGGCGCGGTCGAGCTCGAGCGCGCGGGCGCCGTCGGCGGGGTCGAGGTCGTGGGGCATGGGTCGTCCTTCGTCGTGCGAACCGCCTCACCCGAGCGTGTTACTCGAAACCGGGCGGATGTCCGGCCGGTTTCGAGTAACACGCTCGGGTGAGCGGGATTCGGGTGGTGCGGGGGGGGTGCGGGTGGTGCGGGTGGGGCGGGCGGGGTGGGTGCGGAGCGGGGCCGGCCGTGGCCGGCCCCGCTCTCGGTGCCGCTGGCGCGGCTCGGGGGTACGGCTACTTGCCGCCCTCCTTGAGGGTGACCGTGAGCGGCGTGAAGTCGGTGCCGAGCACGTCCTCCCCCTCGCTCTTCAGCTCGTCGAGCGCCTTCGTGACGTACTCGTTCGAGAACGCCGTCGACGGCGGGTCGGCGGTGATGATCGTGGAACCGGTGTTGTCCTTCGTGTTCTTCGCGATGTCGACGGTCTGGTCCCACTCGTCCTGGTTGATCATGCCGATGCCCGAGGTCGAGGGCCAGATCAGCTTGTTGACCTCGTTGGTCTGCCAGAGCTGGTGGCTCGCGCCGAGCTGCGAGCCGTCCTTGACGACGAGGTCCGCGGTCTCCTGCGGGTGGTCCCGGGCGTACAGCCAGCCCTTGATCGAGGCCTTGATGAACTTGACCGTCTGGTCGGCGTAGGCGCTGTCGTTCGCGAGCTTGTCGGCATCCGCCCAGATCGCGTCCTGGAGCATCGCGGTGCCCTCGTCGTTCCAGTCGATGACGTTGAGGTCGTCGGGCGTGTAGAGCTTGCCCGTCGCGGGGTTGATCGACTCGAGCACCTGCGCGTACTCGTTGTACGTCATCGCCTGGGCCGCGTCGATGTCACCGGCCAGGAAGCCGTTCATGTCGAACGCCTGCTGCACGAGCGAGATGTCCTTGTCGGTGTCGATGCCCGCCTTCTGCATGCCGGCGAACAGCTCCCACTGGTTGCCGTAGCCCCAGCTGCCGACCTTCTTGCCCTTGAGGTCCGCGGCGGTCGTGATGTCCTTGTCCTTGAACGAGATCTGCGTCGTGCCGCTGCGCTCGTAGATCTGCGCGACATCCGTCACGTTCGTGCCCTGCTCGATCGACCCGAGCACCTTCGGCACCCACGAGATCGCATAGTCGGCGTTGCCGGCGGCGAGCTCGTCGATCGGCACCGTGTCCGTGCCGGCCTCGTTGATCGTGACGTCGAGTCCCTCGTCCTGGTAGTAGCCGAGGTCACGGGCCGCGTAGTAGCCGGCGAACTGCGCCTGGGCCACCCACTGCAGCTGCAGGGTGACCGGGGTGAGCTCGCCGTCGCCGCCCGCGCTGGGCGACGAGCCGGGGGTCGACCCCGAGCAGCCGGTGAGCGCGAGCGCGGTGGCGATGCCCACCGCCCCCACGCTCGCGGCGATGCGGATGCTGTGTCTCATCAGTGCTTCCTCCTGTTGATGTGCGCTGGTTGGTGGTGCGGGTGGTGCTCGTCGCGCCGCGGGCCGGGGCCCGGGAGCGGACGGTGAGCGCCTACCGACGGCGATGTCGGAGGACTATGAGCTCGATCGCGTAGGTCACGAGGTAGAACGCGAGTCCCGTGACGATGGCGCCGATGACGAAGGCCCAGGCCAGCGGATAGTCGCTCGACGAGACCGCGCTCGTCACGGCCTTGCCGAGTCCGGTGACGGGTCCGCCGAAGTACTCCGCGACGAGCGAGGAGATCACCGCGAGCGAGGAGGCGATGCGCAGGCCCGTGAACAGGAACGGGAGGGCGCCCGGCAGCGTCACGGTGCGCGTGGTCTGCCATCCGGTCGCGGCGTACGCGCGCATGAGGTCGCGGTGCACGGGCAGCGACGTGAGCAGCCCGCGCAGCGTGTTGAAGTAGACCGGCACGAACACCGCGATGGCGGCGACGATGACGCGCGTGGTGTCGGTGCTCGAGTCGAACATCGTGTAGAACACGGGCGCGAGCGACACGATCGGGATGACGGACAGCGCCGTCGCGATCGGCGCGCCGAGCTGCTCGATGGGCCGCACGGCCGCCGCGAGGGCCGCGATCAGGATGCCGACGACCGCTCCGACGACGAGGCCGAGCAGAGCGTTCCACCCGGTCGCGAGCGCCGCCGGGACGATGAACTCGATGCGGTCGGCGAACCGCGCGCCGATCGCGAACGGTGCCGGCAGCACGAACGGCTTGATCGCGAGCACGACCGTCGCGGCCTGCCAGAGCAGCACGATCGCGACGCCGAGCACGAGCGGCGCGACGACGGTGCGCACGCGCCCGCGGGCGGCGCTGCCGGCGAGCGCGCCCTGGGCCTGTCCGAGCGCCTGGCTCATCGGTTGTCGACCCCCAGCGCCGTGGGCGTGCCGCCGTGCAGCGCCTCGCGCACCGCCGAGACCCCCGCGAAGAACGCGGCGTCCTCGCGCAGCCCCTCGGTGCGCTCCTGGGCGCCGCCGAGCGTGATCGGCACGATCTCGCGGATGCGGCCGGGCCGCGGCGACATGACGACGACCCGGTCGGAGAGGAACACCGCCTCGGGGATCGAGTGGGTGACGAAGACGACCGCGGCGCCGGTGTCGGCGCAGATGCGCGCGAGCTCGGTCTGCATCCGCTCCCGCGTCATCTCGTCGAGCGCGCCGAACGGCTCGTCCATGAGCAGCAGCTTCGGGCTCTCCGCGAGCGCGCGGGCGATCGCGACGCGCTGCTGCATGCCGCCGGAGAGCTGGTCCGGGTAGCGATCGCCGAACTCGCCGAGGCCGATGAGCGCGAGCAGCTCGTCGCCGCGGGCGCGCCGAGCGGATGCCGCGACGCGGTGCAGCTGCAACGGCAGCTCGATGTTCTCGCGCACGGTCCGCCACGGCAGCAGTCCCGCCTGCTGGAACGCGATGCCGTAGTCCTGGTCGAGGCGCGCCTGCTTCGCGCTCTTGCCGAACACCTGCACGGTGCCCGAGGTCGGCGCGTCGAGATCGGCGATGAGGCGCAGCAGCGTCGACTTGCCGCATCCGCTCGGTCCGATGAGCGAGACGAACTCGCCGGCCGCGACCTCGAGGTCGACCGCCTCGAGTGCGATCGTGGTCTGCTTCTTCGAGGCGAACGTCTTGTTCACGCCCGTGACGGTGACGGCGGCGCTCACGCCGTCACCTCCGCGCGGCGGTAGCGGCGCAGCACTGTGCCGAGCAGCACGATGACGCCGGCCGCGACGAGCCCGATGAGCACGGCGCCGGCGATGGGCGACCACTGCTTCGCGGGATCCGCGGAGCCGGACTGGCCGAAGACGATGATCATGCGTCCGATGCCGCCGTTGAGGCCGATCGAGACCTCCGCGACGACCGTGCCGACGACGGCGTTCGCGGCGGCGAGGCGCAGCGCCGGCACGAGGTACGGCACGCTCGCCGGCAGCCGGAGCCGCACGAACGAGCGCCACCAGCCGACGCCGTAGGAGCGGAACAGGTCGCGGTGGGCGGCGTCCGGGGCCTCGAATCCGCGCAGCGCGCCGATCGCGACCGGGAAGAACGCGAGATAGCTCGCGATGACGGCGACGCTCATCCAGTCCTCCCAGCGGAACGACTCGGTGTGCAGCGTCGCCCCCCAGCGCTTGACGAGCGGCGCGATGGCGATGAGCGGCACGGTCTGGCTGAGCACGATCCACGGCAGCAGGGCCGACTCCGCGGTGCGGAAGCGCTGCATGAGCATCGCGAGGCCGACGCCGACCACGACCCCGACGAGCAGGCCGACACCCGCGACGCCGAGCGAGAACGCGGCGGCCTGCAGCGTCGCGACGACGAGCAGCGGGGACCCCGCGGCGCCCGAGACCGGCTCGAGCGCGCGGCCGAGCATCGTCCAGAGGTGGGGCATCGCCGCATCGCTCGTGCGCGGCAGCACGGTGAGGCCGCCGATGACGAGGCCGTCCGCCGGCGCCAGGGCCTTGTAGAGCTCCCAGGCCACGGCGAGCAGGATGACTCCCGCGACGCCGAGGACGATGCGGCGCGCGGTCACGACTTCGCCGTCACGTGGTCGGACAGGGCGGGGATGACGTGCTCGCCGTACTGGCGCAGCGTCTCCTCCTTGTTGTCGTGCTGCAGGTAGCCCGCGAACTGGTCCACGCCGAGCTCGCGCAGCGCCTCGAGCTTCGCGATGTGCTCGTCGGCCGTGCCGAGCACGCAGAACCGGTCGACGATCGCGTCGGGCACGAAGTCGACGTGGTCGTTCTCGGCCCGGCCGTGCGAGTTGTAGTCGTAGCCGGTGCGCCCGGCGATGTAGTCGGTGAGCGCCTGCGGCACCGCGCCGCCCGTGCCGTACTTCGACACGATGTCCGCCACGTGGTTGCCGACCATGCCGCCGAACCAGCGCGACTGCTCGCGGGCGTGGGCGAGGCCCGCATCCGTGCCGTCGGTGATGTACATCGGAGCGGCGACGCAGAACGTGACCGCGTACGGGTCGCGGCCGGCGTTCGACGCGGCCGTGCGCACCGTCTCGATCATCCACTTCGCGATGTCGAGGTCGGCGAGCTGCAGGATGAAGCCGTCGCCGACCTCGCCCGTGAGCTTGAGCGCGAGGGGGCCGTAGGCCGCCACCCAGACGTCGAGCTCGGAGCCGTGCGACCACGGGAACCGCAGCGTCGCGCCGTGGTAGTCGACGCTGCGCGAGTTCGCGAGCTCCCGGATGACGTGGATCGCCTCGCGCAGCTCCTTCAGGGTCGTCGGCTTGCCGTTCGTGACGCGCACCGCCGAGTCGCCGCGGCCGATGCCGCAGATCGTGCGGTTGCCGTACATCTCGTTGAGGGTCGCGAAGACGGATGCCGTCACCGTCCAGTCGCGCGTCGCCGGGTTGGTGACGAACGGGCCCACGGTCACGCGCCGGGTCGCCGCGAGGATCGCCGAGTAGATGACGTACGGCTCCTGCCACAGCAGGTGCGAGTCGAAGGTCCAGACGTGGCTGAAGCCGTACTGCTCGGCGAGCGTGGCGAGGTGCACCGTGCGCGACGCCGGCGGGTTGGTCTGGAGGACGGCTCCGAAGTCCATGGTGCTGCTTTCTGTGTCGTCGGGTGGTGGTCTCGAGACGCGGTCAGGAGAGGTACTGGGTGAGTCCCCGCCTGATGTACTGGCCGTGGCCCTTCGTGCCGACGTAGCCGGTCTCGTCGACGACGACCGTGCCGCGCGAGATGACCGTGTCGACGTGCCCGTCGATCTCGTAGCCCTCCCACGCGGAGTAGTCCATGTTCATGTGGTGCGCCGCCCTGCCGGTCGCTTCGCCGCTCGCGTCGAACGGCAGACCGATCGACGTGTGCCCGTTCGGGTCGTAGACGACGATGTCGCCGTCGGCGCCGGGCTGGATGACGCCCTTCCTCCCGTACATGCCGAACATGCGAGCGGGAGTCGTCGAGGTGATCTCCACCCAGCGCGGCAGGGTGATCTGGCCGGTGACGACGCCCTGGTACATCAGGTCCATCCGGTTCTCGACGCTGCCGATGCCGTTAGGGATCTTCGAGAAGTCGCCGAGGCCCATGTCCTTCTGGCCCTTCATGCAGAACGGGCAGTGGTCGGTCGAGACCATCTGCACGTCGTTCGTGCGCAGGCTCTGCCACATGTAGTGCTGGTGGCCCTCGTGCTTCGAGCGCAGCGGCGTCGAGCACACCCACTTCGCGCCCTCGAAGTCGCCCCACTCCTCGCTCGTCGCGCCGAGCTGGTCCTCGAGCGACAGGTACAGGTACTGCGGGCAGGTCTCGGCGAACACGTTGAGGCCGCGGTCGCGGGCGGCGGCGATCTGCTCGACCGCCTGCTTCGCGCTGACGTGCACGATGTAGAGCGGCGTTCCCGTGAGGTCGGCGATCATGATCGCGCGGTGAGTGGCCTCCTCCTCGGCCTGCCAGGGGCGGGAGGTGCCGTGGAAGTACGGGCTGGTCTTGCCCGCGGCGATCGACTGCTTCACGATCTCGTCGATGATGGCGCCGTTCTCGGCGTGCATCATCATCATCGCGCCGTTCTCGGCGCCCTTCTGGAAGGCGCGGAAGATCTGTCCGTCGTCCGACAGGAACACGCCCTTGTAGGCCATGAACAGCTTGAAGCTCGTCACGCCCTCCTCGATGAGCTCGTCCATCGCGGTGAGCGACGAGTCCTGCACGTCGGACAGGATCTGGTGGAAGCCGTAGTCGATCGCGCACTGGCCGGCGGCCTTCTCCTGCCACAGCTGGTACTGGTCGAGGATGTTCTGCTCGGGGTACTGCACGACGAAGTCGACGATCGACGTGGTGCCGCCCCAGGCCGCGGCGCGCGTGCCGGTCTCGAACGTGTCCGAGGCGAACGTGCCGCCGAACGGCATCTCCATGTGCGTGTGCGCGTCGATGCCGCCCGGGATGACGTACTTGCCCGTCGCGTCGACCACGCGGTCGACGGATGCGGCCAGATCGTGTCCGAGCAGCGTCGAGCCCGGCGCGAGCACGGCGGCGATCGTCTCGCCGTCGATGAGCACGTCGGCCTGCGCGGTGCCGGTCGCGTTGACGACCGTGCCGTTGCTGATGAGGGTTGTCGCCATCCGTCTGTCCTTTCGAGCGGGTGTGGTGGTCTCGAGACGCGACGCTCGCTTCGCTCGCGCGCTCCTCGGCCAGCGGGGTGTCAGGGTGCGACGATGTCGCCGTAGGTCTCCGGCCGGCGGTCGCGGTAGAACTGCCAGTCGTCGCGCATCTGCTGCACGAGGTCGAGGTCGAGGTCGCGCACGAGCAGCTCCTCCGCGGTGCCCGAGCCGCGCTCGCCGACGAAGTTGCCGCGCGGGTCGATGATCTGGCTCGTGCCGTAGAAGTCGACGGCGAGGTCGCCGTACTCGTTGTCCTCGAGGCCGACGCGGTTCGGCTGCAGCACGAAGTAGCCGTTGGCGACCGCCGCGGCGGGCCCCTCGATCTCCCAGAGCCGGTTCGACAGCCCGGGCTTCGTGGCGTTCGGGTTGACGACGATGTGCGCGTCGTTCAGGCCGAGCTCGCGCCAGCCCTCGGGGAAGTGCCGGTCGTAGCAGATGTAGGTGCCGACCCGGCCGACCGCGGTCTCGAACACCGGGTAGCCGAGGTTGCCCGGACGGAAGTAGAACTTCTCCCAGAACCGGTCGACGTGCGGGATGTGGTGCTTGCGGTACTTGCCGAGGATGGTGCCGTCGGCGTCGACGACGACGGCCGTGTTGTAGTACACGCCGGTGTGGTCCTCCTCGTAGATCGGCAGCACGCTCACCACGCCGAGCTCCTTGGCGAGGGCGGCGAAGCGCTGCACGATCGGCCCGTCGGCCGGCTCCGCGTAGCGGTAGTACTTCTTCTCCTGCGTGATGCCGAAGTAGGGGCCGTAGAACAGCTCCTGGAACGCGACGAGCTGGGCGCCCTGTGCCGCCGCATCCCGCGCGAAGCCCTCGTGCTTGTCGAGCATCGACTCCTTGTCGCCCGTCCAGGTGGTCTGGGTTATCGCCGCGCGCACGACCGTCATGGCCTTGGCCCCTTCCTCGTTCCGGTTTTGTTATTGTTCGCGCTAAACATTTCTCTGACGTTACCTACTGTGACGCGAACGTTAAACCCGCAGCCCGGGAGAGGAGAAGCGGATGCGCGACATCCGTTCGGCGATCCAGGAGCCGACCCCGCACGGCATCGCCGGCGCCATCTCGCGGCTCATCACGTCCGGCGAGCTCGCGCCGGGCGATCGGCTGCCGACCGTGCGGGAGCTCGCGTCCGCGCTCGGCGTGAGCCCCGCGACGGTGAGCCACGCCTGGCGCACGCTCGCCTCCGCGGGCCTCATCGTGAGCCGCGGCCGCAGCGGCAGCTTCGTGCGCTCCGTGCCGCGCGAGTGGCTGCCACGCCGGTACCGCGGACTCGAGGGCGCCCTCGAGGGCGCGCTCGACCTGTCCCGCGGCTCGCCCGACCCGGCGCTGCTGCCAGACCTGGCGGCCGCGTTCGCCCGCGCCTCGCGCCGGGCCGAGGTGGTCAGCTACCAGGCCAAGCCCGACATCCCGGAGCTGCACGACCTGCTGCGCGAGACCTGGCCGTCAGCCGTCGAGTCGATCACCGTGACGAACGGCGCGCTCGACGCGATCGATCGCGTGCTCGCCGCGCTCGCGCGCTACGGGGACCGGGTCGTCGTCGAGAGCCCGACGTTCCCGCCGTTCATCGACCTCATGGACAGCTACGGCCTGGAGCCGATCCGCGTGCCGCTCGACGAGCATGGCCCGCGCGTCGACGCGTTCGCCGCGGCGCTCGCGCAGGCGCCGTCGTTCCTGCTGCTGCAGCCGCGCGCCCAGAACCCGACGGGCGTCTCGACCACGCCGGCGCGCCTCGCCGAGCTCGCCGGGATGCTCGCGCGCTCCCGCAGCGCGGCCGACGCGATCGTCATCGAGGACGACCACTCCGCCGAGATCAGCGTCGCGCCCGCGGTCACGTTCGCGACGGTGCTGCCCGAGCGCACGCTGCACGTGCGCAGCCTGAGCAAATCGCACGGCCCCGACCTCCGCGTCGGCGCGCTCGGCGGCCCCCGCCCGCTCGTCGACCGCGTCGTCGCCCGCCGCCTGCTCGGTCCCGGCTGGACCTCGCGGATGATCCAGGTGATCGTCTACGAGCTCATGACCGAGCCCCAGCCCGTCGCCGAGGTCGCGCTCGCCCGGGAGACCTACGCCGCCCGGCAGCGCACGATGAGCGCGGCGCTCGCAGTCCGGGGGGTGCGGATGCCGACGGCCGACGGCATCAACCTGTGGCTGCCCGTCGCCGACGAGCGCAGCGCCGCCGTGCAGCTCGCGGCCACGGGCATCCGGGTCGCCCCCGGCGCCCCCTTCCAGCTCGGCGACGACGGACCGCACGTGCGCGTCACGGTCGGCGCGATCTCCGGCGAGCTCGACCCGATCGCCGACGCCCTCGCGGCGGCGACGCGCGCCTGAACCCGGGCCGGGCGAGCGGGTCGGGCCGGCGAGCCGGTCACTCGGCCGGGCGGTCGCGCACGAGGGAGCGCGGGGCGAACGACGCCCGCAGCCGCCGGGCGCGCGTGGCCGACGCCCGGAGCCCGGCGATGACGCCGCGCACGTCGGCGGGCTCGACCGCGGCGCCCGACTCGGCGTAGGCGGCGCGCTCGACGGCGCCCCGCACGCGCACGAGCGCCTCGACGGCCGCCGCGTCGAGCGACGGGGCGATGCGCTCGCCGAACGCGCGCGGCGTCTCCCCCGCGACGCGGTCCACGCCGAGGTCGAACGCCGAGTCGCCGAGCTCGCGCCACGCGCCGAGCGGATCGTCGGGGTGCGCCAGGCGCCGGCCGCGGCGCACGCGGCGGACGCCCCACGGCACGAGCAGCACGAGGATCGCGGCGAGCACGATGCCGAGCACCGCGAGCACCCGGCCGAGCGTGCGCAGCGCCGCCGCGGCGGCATCCGCGTTCGCGCGCTCCTCGGGCGTGCCGTCCGTGGGGCGGCTCGCGGTCGGCCGTGGCGACGCGGTCGACGAGGAGGTCGGCGTGCTCGTCGGCGCGCTCGTCGAACCGGGCGTCGACGCGATCGGGAAGCTCGGCAGCACGCCGCGACCGGGCGTCGGCTCGAAGCGCACCCAGCCCACGCCCGCGAAGTACAGCTCGGGCCAGGCGTGCATGTCGTCCGTGCTCACGGTGTAGGTGTCCGTGCCGCCGCTCGTGCCGGACACCGTGCCCGGCAGGAACCCCACGGCGATGCGGGCCGGGATGCCCAGGGTGCGCGCCATGATCGCCATCGCGGACGCGAAGTGCACGCAGTAACCGGCCTTCTGCGCGAGGAACGCGGCGACGTAGTTCGCCTGCGACCCGTCGTAGCCCCCGGAGCTCGGCGCGTCGATCGAGTAGCGGAACGTTCCGCCGCGGAACCAGGACTGCAGCGCGAGCGCCTTGTCGAAGCGGGTGTCGGCGTCCGCCGTGACCTCGCGCGCCGTGTCGGCGACGACGGCGGGCAGCCCGTCGGGCAGCGCGAGCTGCTCGTCGAACCCGGAGCCCGCCGCGGGGGCGGCCTCGAGCGACTCGCGCGTGGGCCGCGCGATGTCGCTCTTGACGACGTACTTCTGCCCGCTGATGCTCGAGCCGGTCCCCCGCACGCCGAGCGTGTCCGGGTCGAAGCCCCAGGTGCCGGTGAGTCCCTGCACCGACCACGGCGCCCACGGCGAGGGCGCCCAGATGTCCCGGATGGCGCCCATCCGCACCGAGGTGCGCACGCTCGAGACCGCCGCGTCGGCCGGGCGGCCGGGCACGGGCCCGATCCGGCTCAGGTCGCCGTCCAGGTCGGCGCCGTCGTCGATCGCCCACTGCTGCCCGTCCAGGTCGTCGAGCACGGTGAGGGTGAAGTAGAGCGGCCGGTCCGCGTCCGTCGTGTACGTGAACGCGGTCGTCGGATCCGGGCGCCGCAGGTCGGCGCCGAGGTCGACGATCGGGTTCGCGCTGAGGCCGGTCTGCGCGCCAATCGGCGGAGTGTCCGGTGCGACCGGCGGCAGCACGAGCGCGAGCACGAGCGCGGCCACCACGGCGGACGCGCCGACCGCGACCGCGACGGCGCGCGTCCGCCGCCCGCGGCGCGTCACGAGCACGGCGAGGTAGGCCGCCGCGAGCAGGGCGAACAGCACCGGGTCGTCGAGCGAAGGCTGGATGAGGCTCGGCACCGCCGCGACGACGAGCAGCGGGATGCCCGTGAGCGCCGGCACGGCGAGCGCCACGCCGATCAGGTCGACGACGATCGCGACGGCGCCGAGCCCCGCCGCCAGCAGGAAGACGATGCCGGGCGTCGCCTCCGCCGGCGTGCCCTGGGCGCGGATCGACTCCACGCCGTGCTGCCCGAGCACGACGAGCGCGTCGACGCTGCCGAACGTCGGGATGATGCCGAACAGGGCCGGACCGGACGCGAAGAACAGCGTGACCACGAGCACGAGCGCGGCGATCTGGGCCGCCACCGCCCAGCCGGCGCGGCGCACGAGCGCGCCCACGACCGCGCCGACGCTCGCGACGAGAAGCAGCGCGGCGCCCACGACGAACAGCCAGCCGATGCCCTGCAGCAGACCGTGGAACGAGCCCGCGACGACGAGCATCGCCCCGAGCAGGAGGCCGCGGCGCACGAGCGCGTTCACGCGGCGTCCCCCGCGAGCGCGACCGCGGCCCACACCGCGGCGAGGTCGTCGTCGGGGCGGAACAGCACGACCGTGAAGCCCGCGCCGAGCAGGGCGTCGCGCGCCGTCGTCGAGCGCTCCGGCAGGAACACGACGGCCCGCTCGCGCGGCCGGCGCAGCGCGAGCAGCCAGTCGAGCGTCTCGGGCGCCGGGTCAGCGACGACCGCGAACACCGCGCCGCCCGCTTCCGGGGCGCGATCCGGCCGCCGGGCCTCGCCGAGACGGATGGTGGCGAGGCTCGTGAGGAACGGCTCGTCGGCCGCGCCCGCGGCGCCGAGCGGCTCGATCTGCCGGTCCGCGGACTCGAGCACCGAGACGGCGTAGCCGGTCTGGCGCAGGTGCACGCCGATCGACGCCACCATCCGCACGACCCACTCGAACGTCTCGCTCTCGGCCTCGCCCGCGGCGAGCGTGCCGGGCGCGGCATCCGCGTAGCCGTCCCGGCGCGTGTCGACCGCGAGCCGCACCTCGGGCTTGGAGCGCTGCTCCTCCTGCCGCACCATGAGCTCGCCCTGGCGCGCCGAGACGCGCCAGTGCACGCGCCGCATGGCGTCGCCGCGGCGGTACTCGCGCGTCATGAGGTCGTCGCCGCCGGCGAGCACGGCGCGCTGCACGAGGCGCGCCTCTCCCTCGCTCGACGACTCGCCGAGGCCCGCGTCCACGAGGTCGACGAGCTGCGGCGTCACGACGACGGACTGCGCCGCGCCCGCGACGACGGTGTGCCGCACGAGACCGAACGGGTCCTCGAGCTCGACCTCGAGCGGTCCGATCTCGACGACGCCGCGGCGCGGCGGACGGGTCGTGTAGCCGAGGGTCGTCGCGTCGGTGCGCGCGCCGGCGCGCACTCCGCCGCTCGCGAGCGGAGCGAGCGGAGCGTCGGCGGTCGCGCCGGGCGGGAACGACAGCCGGTCGCGCCACAGCGCCGCCCCCGAGCCGCGCGGGGAGCGGTTGCGCGCGGCGATCGTGACCCGCACGGGCGCGCCGGCGGCCGCGAGCGGCGGCACGAGGGTGCGGGCCACGGCGAGCCGCGGCCGGCGCAGCCGCACGGCGATCAGCCCGGCGGCGAGCAGGGCCGCGCCGAGGGCCGCCGCGAGCTGGAACACCGGGTTGCCCGCCGCGTAGGCGAGCACGACGAGCACGACGACGGATGCCGCGAACACCCGCCCGCGGGCGGTGAGCACGAGCCGGTGCGAGCGGCGGCGTGCGGCCACGGCGATCGTCAGCGCCCGGCGCCGAGGGGCACGGGCGTCGCGGCGACGATGCGGGCGAGCACGTCGGGCACGCTCGCGCGCGAGCTCGCGCCGCCCGAGGCCACCCGGCCGGTGGCGATGAGCCGGTGGGCGAGCACGGGCACGGCGAGCGCGTCGACGTCGTCGGGCAGCACGAAGTCGCGGCCGTCGAGCGCCGCGCGGGCGCGCGCCGCTCGGGCGAGCTGCAGCGTCGCGCGCGGGCTCGCGCCGAGCCGCAGGTCGGGGTCGCGACGGGTCGCCTGCACGAGGTCGACGGCGTACTGCTCGACCGCGGGGCTCACGAACACGCCGTGCACGTACGCGATCATCGCCTGCAGTCCGTCGACGCCGACGACCGGCTCGATGTCGTCGAGCGGGCTGCGCTGCTCGCGGTCGCGCAGCATCGCCACCTCGGACGCGGCATCCGGATATCCCATCGAGATGCGCGCCATGAACCGGTCGCGCTGGGCCTCGGGCAGCGTGTAGGTGCCCTCCATCTCGATCGGGTTCTGCGTCGCGATCACGGTGAACGGGCTCGCGAGCCGGTAGGTCGCGCCGTCGACGGTGACCTGGTGCTCCTCCATGCACTCGAGCAGGGCGGACTGCGTCTTCGGGCTCGCGCGGTTGATCTCGTCGCCGACGACGACGTTCGCGAAGATCGGGCCCGGCTTGAACTCGAACTCGCGCGTGGTCTGGTCGTAGATGCTCACGCCGGTGATGTCGGCGGGCAGCAGGTCGGGCGTGAACTGGATGCGGCTGACCGAGCAGTCCAGGCTCTTGGCGAGCGCGCGGGCGAGCTGGGTCTTGCCGACGCCCGGCACGTCCTCGATGAGCAGGTGTCCCTCGGCGAGCAGCACGGTGAGCGCCATCGCGACCGCCTCGGGCTTGCCGTCGATGACGCGCTGCATGGCGTTGAGCACGAGGCCGCTGAGTCGGTAGAACTCCTCGGCGGAGAGAGTGGTCGTGGTGTCCGTCACGCGTTCGAGTCTGCCAGGGGGTTGCTCGATTTTCCCTCGGAATCACCCGTGTCGAGCCAATCGGCGGTGCGCGGCCCGACCCGGCCGGCGATCGCGTCGAGCGCGGCGCGGTCGTCGACGTCGCGACGCAGCCCCGACCCGGGATCGACCTCGAGCGGGGAGTACCCGGCCGCCGCGTGCGCCGCGGCGGAGCCCGCCCCGAACGCCGCCGCGTGCGCGACACCGTCGGCCGCGGTGATGAGGCTCGTGCCGGTCCCGGACGCGTCCGGCACGAACGCGCGATCGTGCTCGCGGGCCGCCGCGAGGGCCGCCGCGAGCTCCCCGGGCCGCAGCGCGGGCAGGTCGCCGAGCAGCACGGCGATGCCGCGCCCGGGCGCGCCCATCGCGGCCGCCGTCTCGACGCCGAGCTCGACGGCGGCACCGAGCCCCGCGGGCTCGTCCTCGACGAGCACGAGCGCGTCGGAGTCGTCGAGCGCCGCCGCACCCTCCGGGCTCGTCACGACGAGCACCGCGACGACGCCCTCCGTGCGGCTCACGGCGTCGAGCGTGTCGAGCGCGACGGCCGCGGCGAGCGCCTCCCGCCGCGCGGGATCGCCGCCGAACCGCGACTTGGCGCCCGTCGTGCCCTTGACCGGCACCACGACGATCCACTCCGTCGTCGGCGCGGGCTCGTGCGCCTCGAGCGCGCGTCCGGTGCGGCGGATGCCGGTGTCCGCGGGCCGCGCCTTGAACCGGGCCACGGCATCCGCCTCGATCCGGCGGCGCGCGGTGGCGCGGTCGACGGGGCGCGGCTCGGGTGCGGGTCGCTCGCCGGGCCCGGCCCGGCCCGGCGCAGCCCCGCCCGGCGCGTCGCGCTCGTCAGCCACGCGACGCCCGCCCCGCCTCGAGTCCCGCGGCGTAGCCCTCCGCCCACCCCGCGGCACGGCCCTGCTCGACACCCTCGGCGAGCGCCTCGTCGGTGCCGAGCCGGAACATGTCCGTCGGGCCCGTGCGCGGCAGGCTGCGCGCGCCGGGCGCCGCGGCGTCGAGCAGCCGGGCGAGGCCCCGCACCACGGCGACCGGCCGCTGCGCGCTCTTGCCCTTCACGAGGTCCGCGGCCGCGGCGATCTCGTCGCCGACCGCGGGCGCGGTCACGTCCAGCGTGCGGCCGGCGGCATCCGTCGTGCCGCGCAGGTCGTCGAGCACGCGCACGCCGCTCGCGCCGATCGCGGCATCCGTCTGCCCCTCGCGCCAGGCCCGGCCGAGCGTGTCCGTGACGATGACGCCGAGACGGATGCCGAACCGCGCCTCGAGCGCGGCCCGCAGCGCCGCGGCGCTCGCGTCCGGATCGACGGGCAGCAGCAGCACGGTGCCCTCGGGCGTGTTGGAGGCGTCGACGCCCGCCGCCGCCGCGACGATGCCGAGCCGGTTCTCGACGATGCGCGTCGCGCCCCGGGTCGCGACCACGCGCACGGTCTCGTCGGTGATGGCCTGCTCCCGGTCGGCGGCGCGGACGACGCGGCCCTCGGCCTTGCTCACGACCTTGCTCGTGACGACGACGATATCGCCGTTCTCGAGGCGGTGCTCGCCGTGCTCGGCGGCGAGGGCGTCGCCGATCACCTCGCCGAGGTCGAACCCCGGCTCGATCTCCGGGAGGCCGTCGGGGGCCCAGACGCTCAGGTCAGCGCGCATCTCGGCCGCCGTCCGCCGCCGGGACGGCGTCCTCCGCCCAGCGCCCGAGCGCGTCGCGCAGCAGGCCGCGCAGCAGCGGCTCGTGCGGGCTGGAGCGCAGCCCGGACCCGTCGGCGCCGTTCCACGACGAGACCACGACCGTGCGCTCGTCGTCCTCCCGCGCGGCGACGGCCCGCACCGAGCGCTCCGCCATCGCGCGCACGCGCAGCGGGTTCCAGTGCCGTGCGCGCTCCCGGTCGTCGTGCCAGCCGAGCAGCACCCCGGGCACGACGGGATCGCCGGCCTGGGCACGCGCGGCGGCCGGGTCGACGTCGCCGAGCGCGGACAGGTCGACGACGCGGATCGAGCGGTCGTCGGGCACGTCGTCGCCCCGGTAGACCCGGTGCCGCCGGTCCCACGCCGTGGGCGGCACGTCGAGCACGGCGTCGGCCCCCGCGACGGCGACGATCTCGTCGGCCCGGACGGTGAGCGGCGATTCGGTCACGGCGATCCACGCGGACTCCAGCGCCGTCCGCAGCGCCGTCACGAGCTCCGCGCCCCCGAGCAGCGCGAGGGTGTCGTCGACGACGAGCGCGCGCCGGCCCCCGGCGCCCGGCGCGACGCTGTCGCGCCACGCGCCCACGTCCGCGGCGATCCGCGCCCGCGTCGTCGCGTCGAGCCCGTCGAGGGCGCTGCGCTGCGCCACCGCCGGCTCGAGCCGGAGCCAGGGCACGACCGGCGCGCCGACCTCGCGCGCGCGCCGCGCCGCGTCGACGTCGAACCCGTCGTCGCCCCACGTGCACGGCACGACGAAGGCGCCCACCGCGAGCTCGTCGACGGCGAGCCGATCGTCCCCGATCGGACCCGGATGCAGCACCCACCAGGTGCGCGCCCGGTCACGGACGGGCACGGCGGACGGGCGCTCCTCGACGGCTCCGATGTCGAGGAGGCCGAGCCCGGACTGCGCGATGAGGGCCGCGAACGCGAGCTCGATCGCACCGCCGGCCAGGGCATCCGTGTCCTCGGGGCCGAGCCGCAGCAGGGCGATCGCGGCGAGGATGGGCCCGCGCACGGCGCACGTGCCGAACGCCGCCCCGGTCTCCTCGATGCGCTGCCAGGCGCCGCTGCGGCGCAGCAGCTCCCGCGCCGCGGCGCGCTCCGCTCGACCGGGCGCCGGGCCGCGCCGGGCCGCGTACACGCCCGCGAGGTCGAGGTCGCCGAGCACCCGCGCGGCCAGGGACTCCGCTCCCCCGCCGAGGAAGGAGCGGAGCCGTTCGACGGCGGCCGGGCCGTCGTGGACGTGCCGGACGACGAGCGGCCGGTCCACGAGACCGGCGTCCCGCGCGAGCGCCGCGAGCGCGAGCCAGCCGCCGCGGTCACGATCGTCGGGGCCGGTGATGGCGAGCTCGGCACCGGCGGCGCGCGCGACGTCGCCGTAGCCGCCCGCGAGCTCGGGCGGCACGCCGTGGACGACGAGGAGCGGCCCGCTCACCCTCGACCCTCGCGCCCGTCCGCCCGGCGGCGGCGGGCGAAGAGCGCGGCCCGGGGGCGCGCGGCATCCCGTTCGCGCACGGCGGCCAGCTGCTCGTTCAGACGGCGGGACTCGTCCTGGGCGATCCGGAGCTCGGTGCGCACCCGGTCGAGCTCGGCGCGATCGCGGGACAGCTCGACCCCCGCCGCGAGCAACTCCGCCCGCAGCCGAGCGACCTCGGCGGAGGTCACATCCACTCCCGCACGTCCTGAGCGTACAGGCGCCGCACGACCGCGGGCACCTGCGCGGCCGTCGGGACGACGCCCGGGCGGCGCACGAGCTCGCGTTTCACGAACGGGTAGTCCGCGAGGAGCATCTCGAGCCAGTACTCGAGGGAGAGGTTCGCCGTCGACGCCGCGCCGAAGCGTGCCGCCGAGAACGCCGAGCCGAGCACGCGGCCGGCGTCCTGCAGCACGCGCGACAGCCCGACCTCGTACCGGCCGATGATCTCGCGCTTGTCGTCGAGGTGCTCGATGCCGCTCCAGAACGCGCGCATCTCGTCGGAGGCGAGCACAGCGCCCCGGAAGCCGAGGAAGAAGCTCTGCAGGTGGTAGCCGTGCTGCGTGCTCGACGTCGCGCCCCAGGCATCCGTCGTCGATCCCTCGAAGTCGGCGATGAGCGGCGCGAGCGAGCCGAACGGCCCGATGTTGCTGTCGTTGACCACGAGCACGCTGTCCGCCGCCGCGATCTCGGGGAACACGTCGAGTGCGACCGCGACGCTCCCGAAGTCGTAGCCGACGTTCGGCTTGCGCACGATCGCGACGCCGGCCGGGAGCCCGTGGTCGCCCCAGTCCAGGTCGCCCGGGTCGTCGCACGCGGAGCTGAGCACGACGCGGTATCCGGCCGCCAGGAGCTCATCGCACAGCGCGACCACGGAGCGCGACAGCCGGCCGGTGGGCGCGTAGTGCGTCACGACGGCGACGCGATCGGCGCCGACCGGCAGCGGATGCGATCCGGGCTCGACCCGGACGCTCCCCCGCGCCAGATCCAGGACCCGCGGTGCCATCGATCCGCCCCTCTCCCGCGCTGTCCGCCAGGTTACCGGCCGCCGCCCGGGACGTGCTCGGCGTGCGGCGGGATCGGGCCGCCGATCGGGGCCGGTCGCCCGAGCGCGAGCGCCGAGAGGCCGACGAGCCCGACGAGCGCACCGAGCGCGCACACCGCGAACGGCAGCGGCCCGTGCCACACGTCCGCCGCGGAGCCCCAGGGCGCGTCGTACCCGGCGGCGTAGCGGTGGTAGTTGACGACGAGCGCGAGCACCGCGGTGGCGACGACGGCTGCCGGCATCCAGATCAGGCCGCGCCGGCCGCGCCGGCCCGCGGACACCCGGTCGGCGTCGAGCGCGAATCCGGCCAGGAGCGGCACGCCGATCAGGAACGGCAGCGTGTAGCGCCCCTGCCAGCCGACGCCGCCCCAGAAGATCCCCTCGAACGCGGACGGCAGGACGACGCTCAGCACGCCGACCGCCACGATCGTCCAGCGGCGGCGCGCCGAGCGGACCTCCCGCACCACGAGCGCCCCGAGCACGACCCACAGCGCGACGAACACGAACGGCGCCCAGGTGATCGGCGTGTCGAGCCAGCCGAGGGATCCGAAGCTCTGCAGGAGCGCGGACGCGGGGAAGTCGAGCAGGATGCCGCGCAGCGTCTGGTAGACGCTCCCGTCCCAGGTGATCGGCACGGTCGCGCCGGTCGCGCCCGGGTGGCTCACGATCCACCACACCGCGTACCCCGCCGACGCCGCGATGACGGCCACGCACACGAGCGGGCGCAGGCCGCGGAAGAAGCGCACCAGGTCCGACCAGCCCCAGCGGGCCGCGAGCAACGACGCGACGACGATGAGCAGTCCCCACAGCGGCGAGAAGATGCGCAGCGGCAGCAGGATGGCGAGCGCCGCGGTCGCGAGGACGAGGTACAGCGCGCGGCCGCCGGGCCGGCCGTCGCGCGCCGAGGCGAACGTGGCCGCGAGCGCCGTCCAGAGCAGCGCCGCCGCCGCGATCTCCGCGTTGTTCGGGTTCACGCCCCCGAGCAGGAAGAGCGTCTGCGGCGCCAGGGTGACCACGAAGCCGATCGTGGCCCACACGGAGCGCGTCGCGTGCCGCGTGACGCTGAACGCGAGCGCGAGCAGCGCGGCGGACACGACGGCGCTCGCGATGCGCACGGCGTACAGCGCGGGGATGCCCTTGAGCAGAACGAGCGGCCAGCCGACGATCGCGTAGTACACCGGGTCGTAGCCCGCGTACATGCTCGTCGTCTCGACCGCGCTCTCGTCGATCCGCTTCGGCAGCCGCTGGCACGACGCCGTGAGGTTGCCGTCGAACGCGAAGCAGGTCTGGGCCGAGGCGTCCGCGAGCCAGCGCGGGATCGTGACGGATGTCGCATCCGCCTGGCCGGTGACCACCGCGTAGCTCTTGACGTAGTGCTGCGGCTCGTCGGGCTGCGCGAACAGCGGCGTCGTCACCGCGAACGCGAGCACGGGCAGCAGCACGCAGACGAACGCCAGCAGGGCGGTGAGCAGGAAGCGCCGCACCGACACGTCCGGCTGCACCGGGTCGTCGAGTCGAGCCGCCGTCGGCGTCATTCGTCGGCCTCGGCGTCGCTCGCGCGGATGGCGATCGAGAACAGGCCGGCGTACATGCTCGCCATGATCGTCTGGACGCCCATCATGAGGGCGAGCGCCGCCGGCACCGCGAGACGGATCGTCTCGCTCGCGTCGAGCGCGCCGAAGTCGTGCCGCGCCCAGTCGGCGACCTGGGCGATGCCGATCCCCACGCCGATCACGAACAGGGCGAGGCCGACGAGCACCCCGCGCTCGACGGTGAACCGCGCGAGCCACGGGCTGAACCGCCGGCTCGGTGGCAGGAACCCCTCGTGCGCCGCGTAGAGCTTCGAGAGGAACGCGAACAGGCCCGCCTGGTAGCCGACGACCGTGAGCCCGGAGAAGTAGACCAGGCTCGACACGTCGAGCGTGACCGCGCCGAGCTCGAGCGGTCCGACCGCGATGAGCAGGGTGCCGAGCAGGCCGATGACGGCGGCGACGAACCCGGGCAGCAGGAACAGCCAGGTCGGGCTGAACATGAGCAGGAAGCGGAGGTGGCGCCATCCGTCGGTCCACGTGCGCAGGTGCGGGGGGCGACTGCGGCCGTCCTTGGCGAGCCGGGTGGGCACCTCGGTCATCGGCTGTCCCGCGAGCGAGAACCGCACGACCATCTCGCTCGCGAACTCCATGCCCGTCGTGACGAGCCCGAGGTCGAGCGCCGCCTGGCGATCGAAGCCGCGCAGCCCGCAGTGGAAGTCGCGCACCGGGATGCGGAAGAACAGCCGACCGATCCACGACAGCACGGGGTTGCCGAGGTATTTGTGCAGGAACGGCATGGCGCCGGGCTCGATCCCGCCCCGGAAGCGGTTGCCCATGACGAGGGTCGAGCCGCTGCGCAGCGCCTCGACGAACGGGTCGAGGTGCAGGAAGTCGTAGCTGTCGTCCGCGTCGCCCATGATGACGAATCGGCCGCGGGCGGCGGCGATGCCGCCGAGGAGCGCGCTTCCATAGCCCTTGCGCGCGACGGGCACGACGCGCGCGCCGAGCGACTCGGCGATCGCCTGCGATCCGTCCGTGCTCCCGTTGTCGGCGACGATGACCTCGCCCGCGATCCCCGACGTCGCGAGGTAGGACTGCGCCTTCTCGATGCAGACCGCGAGCGTCTCGGCCTCGTTGAGACAGGGCATCACGATCGAGAGCTCGAGCGGCTCGCCGTCGCTCGCCGCGCGCTGCGGGATCGTTCCGAGGTCGGTCATTCGAGTCCCTCCGCCCCGGCGTCGAGCTCGTCGGCGATCCAGGTCTGCAGTGCCGCGACGCCGCTGGGCAGGTCCCACCGCGGACGCCAGGTCAGGAGCTCCTCGGTCGCCGTGATGTCGCACGCCGCGTGCCGCACGTCACCGTCGCGGAACGCCCCCGTGATCCGCGGCGCGGGCGCGCCGTGGTACTCGGCGATCGCGCGCGCCACGTCCAGGATGGTGGTCCGCACGCCGGTGCCGATGTCGACCGGGCGAGGCAGGCGCACGCGCTCGGAGACGACCTCGGCGAGGGCGGACACGACGTCGTCGATGTAGACGAAGTCGCGCGTGATCGCCCCGTCCTCGTACACCGGGATGCTGCGGCCGGCCCGGGCGAGCTGGGAGAACAGCGACACGATGCCGGTGTACGGGTTCGTGAGCGACTGTCCCGGCCCGTAGACGTTCTGCAGGCGGAGCACCGAGACGTGCGAGTCGCGCGACCCGGCCCACGCGCCGAGCAGGTGCTCCTGGGCGAGCTTCGTCGCGCCGTAGACGTTGATCGGTGCGGCGGGCGTCGTCGTCGCCGAGTTCGCGAGGTGGACGCTGCCGGGGTGGTCCCACTCGCCGCGCTCCAGCTGCGCGTGGGTGCGCAGCCCGGGCTGGAACTCTCGTCCGTCGGCGTGGCGCCAGACGCCCTCGCCGTACACCGCGCGGCTGCTCGCGAGCACGAACAGGTCGGGCACGTGATCCGCCGCGGTGAGCGCGTCGAGCAGCTGGGTCGTGCCGACGACGTTGACGAGCGCGTGCCGGCTGCTCTCGTCGAGCGACTGGGCGGTGCCCGTCTCGGCGGCGAGGTGCACGATCACCTCGGGGCGCACATCCGCGACGACGGCGTCGAGCGCCGTCCGATCGGTGACGTCCGCCACGACGAGCTCGGCGGCGGGGTGCAGCGCGGCGGGCCGCTCGCCGCCCGTCCCGTGCACCTGCGGGAGCAGCGAGTCGACGACGACCCAGCGCTCGCTGCGCGGCGCGAGCGCGTGCGACAGGGTCGAGCCGATGAAGCCCGCACCGCCGGTGACGAGAACGGTGCCGAGTGAGTCGGGCATGGCGAGGTGGACCCTTCGAGATTTCCGGGGGCGGGAGACGGTGGCTGCTACGGGGTGAGCCCGTACACGTCGCGCGGGCGCATCGACCCCCAGCGCGATTGGACGAGACGGATCTCGTCGGGCGACACCGCCGTCTCGCGCGAGATCGACTCGAAGTGGAACAGGATGACGTTCTGCAGCCACACGAGACGTCGCCCCTGCGAGCGGACCTTCATGCACAGGTCGATGTCATTGTAGTTCAACGGGAAAGCCTCACTGAATCCGCCGGCCTCCTCGAACGTCGCGCGACGGAGCGCCATGCACGCGCCGGTGAGCGCCGACACCTCGCGATTGACCCACAGGTCGCCGAAGGCGCCGGGGTGGTCCATCGCCGTGCGGTAGTAGGCGGGGTAGATCGTGCCGCTGCCGTAGACGATCCCCGCGTGCTGGTGCCGCGTGCTCTCGAACAGCAGCCGCGCGCCGGTCATCCCGACCGACTCCTCCGCGAGCGGGGCGACGAGCTGGCCGAGCGGGTCGTCCGAGATCGCCTCCATGTCGTCGTTGAGGAAGACGACGTAGTCGCCGCGGGACGCCACGAACCCGGCGTTGCACTTCTCGCTGAAGTTGAACCGCTCGGTGAACGGCACGAGGGTGAGCGCTGCGCCGGCGATCGCGCGCAGCTCGTCGAGCACACGCGGCGGCGTGGGCGGGTCGTACACGACGACGTACTCCACGTCGAGTCCGCTCGAGCGCTCGACGAGCGAGCGCACCATCTCGACGACGAAATAGCGCGGGTCGCCGCGCACGAGGCCCCGCGAGCCCATGGTCGGGATGATCACGCTCACGCTCGCACCGTGCGGACTCGGGCGCAGCAGCCGGTAGTAGCCGCGCGACGGGCCCTTGGCGACGACGGCGTCGATCCCGACCCGTTCCAGCGACGCGGTCACGGCGCGGGCACCCGCATCCCAGGCGTACGGCTTCGCGTCGGCGTCCCGTCCGTCGGCCGTCGATCCCGGGACGACCCGCCAGTGGTAGAGCACCTCGGGGAGGTGACGGATGGCGCGGGCGCGCTCGGTGACCCGGAGCACGAGGTCGTGGTCCTGGGCTCCCACCGCGTCCGGGTGGAACCCGCCGACCTCGCGCACGAGGTCGAGGCGCAGCACGGAGAGGTGCGACGTGTACATCTGGTGGCGCAGCCGCTCGGGCGACCAGTCGGGCTTGCGGAACTCGCCGCGGACGATGCCGTCCTCCACGACGGCCTCGTCGCTGTACAGGTAGTCGATGGCCGGATCGGCCGCGAGCGCCGCGGCGACGGCCTCGAGCGCTCCCGGGGTCAGCTCGTCGTCGTGGTCGAGCAGCACCGCGAACTCGCCGGTCGCCTCGTCGAGCGCGTCGTTCGACGCCGCGACGATGCCGCCGTTGCTCGACCGCGTGCGCACGCGGATCCGGGGATCGCGGGCGGCGAGGGCGACGAGCTCCTCCCGCACGGTGCCCACCGGCGACGCGTCGTCGACGAGCACCCACTCCCAGTCCGTGAACGACTGCTCGATGAGCGACGTGGCGGTCTCACGGAACACATCGAGCGGCGGGTCGTAGACCGGCGTGATGACGGAGAAGAGCGGGGACCGTCCTTCGGCCGTCACCGTCGCCCCAGGCGGAGCGGGGCGAGCACGAGACGGCCGACGCGCCACGTGCGGCTCGAGCGCAGCGCGCGCAGCTCGGCGCGGGCGGCGGATGCGGCCCGCCGGGCGTCCTTGACCGCTCCGCGGAGCCGGCGCACCTCGGCCGCGAGCTGGGACGACCGCTGCTCGGCCGCGGCGCGCTCGTTCTGAGCGGTCACGAGCTCGGCCTGCAGCCCGATGACGTGGTCCCGGTGGCGCAGTCGCTCGTGCACCGCGTCCCGCTCGAGCTGCGCGAGCCGGGAGACGAGCCCGGCGAGCGACGGATCGATATCGATCACGCCGGTCTCCCCATCGCTCGTCGTCGCCACGGTCATAACGGTACTTCGCATTCGGGTGTTCATCGGTCCGGCATCGAGAGCGGACGGAACCGAGCGTAATGCACGGTGAACGAATCCCTCACATCCGCGGGAGGCCGACGCGC
The DNA here is from genome assembly GCF_030345695.1 of Galbitalea sp. SE-J8. Classification (GTDB taxonomy): domain Bacteria; phylum Actinomycetota; class Actinomycetes; order Actinomycetales; family Microbacteriaceae; genus JAUASV01. The sequence goes on from NZ_JAUASV010000009.1 coordinate 79,143, forward strand.
GCATCGGCCTCCAGGGCCAGGAGCGCGGCCGCGTAGTCGTCGACGGCGAGGCAGTCGCGCTCGAGCACCCGGTGCCCGGCCCGGCCCGCCGCGCGCGCGGCGTCCGGGTCGTCGAGGAGCTCGACGAGCAGTCGCGCGGCGGCGTCGGTGTCGAGGTACGGAACCACGAGGCCGCGGGTGTCCGGGTCGGCCGCGAGGATCTCGGCGACCCCGCTCGCGCCGGCGAAGCACACCACGGGCACGTCGGCGGCGAAGGCGTCGAGCGCGGCGTTCGGCAGCGGGTCGAAGCGCGAGGTCAGCAGCACGGCGGATGCGGCGCGGTAGTACGCGTCGACGTCCGGCACCTCGCCGGCGAGCTCGACGGCGCCCGCGAGCCCGCTCGCGGCGATCTGGTCCCGCAGCGCGAGCTCGAACTCGACCGGGGTCCCCGGGTCGCGCGCGCCGAGCCACACGAAGCGGGCGTCCGCGGCGATGCCGCGCGTCCGCGCGTAGGCGGCGGCCTGCACGAAGAACTCCGGTCCCTTGCGCGCGGTGACCGACCCGACCCCGAGCACGATCGGACCGTCGGGCACCTCCGGCGCCGTCGCCGCCAGCGGCTCGCCGCCGGGACGCTCGGTGGCGCCCTGGCGCAGCAGCGCGGCGCGCGCGAGGATGTCCTCCCCGTAGGCCTCGACGTACCGCGAGCGGACGAGCTCCGCCGAGAACACGATGGCGTCCGCCTCACGCGCGACCCGCCCGACCGCGTCGATGACGGCGCGCGGCGAGTGCGGCGGCGGCGGCGCCTCGTGGAAGCACTGCACGAGCGGGATCCCGGCGTCGAGGATCGCCTCCGCGACGGCGAACACGACCGCCGACATCCCGATCGCCACCGCGGGCTCGTACACCCGCCGGATGCGCTCGACCGCCGCGCGCACCTCGCCCGGCAGGTCGGGCATGCCGTCGGCGAGCACGACGACGTCGGCGGCCAGCTCCCGGAACGCGTCGACGAGCACGCCCCGGCTCATGAGCAGCACGACGACGTCGTGCGTCGCGGACAGCGAGCGCGCGACGTTCCAGGTGAGGATGGGCACGCCCGTGCGCGTCGCCTCGTGGACGACCAGGAGCACGGAGGGCCGGTCCCCGCGGCGATGCGTCGTCGGATAGTCGAGCTGCGTCGCCTGCAGCCGGCCGCGCCGGCCCTCGGCGCGGCCGTACGCGAGGAAGTGCTCGACGGCCTGCGCGTCGTCGGCGACGGGCAGCTCCGGATAGCGCGCGCGGTACTCCGAGGCGATGAAGCGCGAGGGCACGAGCGCCGCGCGCTCCTCGTCCGACAGGCGACCGACCCGGCCCTCCGCCCGGCCCGAGTCGATCCAGTGCAGCGCGAGCCCCGCATCCGACCAGCCGTTGAGGTCGGCGTACCGCAGGCGGTACTCGCCGGGGTCGAAGTCCTCGTCGTACAGCGGTGCACCGATCATCGCTCGTTCCCCTTCTCGGACTCGGACCGATCCGACGATAGCGTCCGACGCCGAGCGCCGACCGCGAGGGAGCCGACGTGCACGAGGAGGCCCGCGACGGGCCCGGCGGCGAGCGCGAGCGCGAGGCGCGCGTCGAGCGCGATCGGCGTGAGCAGCACGGCGACCGTCGTGATCGCCGCGACGACCCAGCCGAGCGCGTATCCAAGGTGCTGCGCCCGCGCGAGCACGACCGAACCGGTCACGACGAGCGCGCCGACGAGCCCGGCCGTCGCGACGAGCGCGAACAGCAGCGGCGCGTCCAGCCGGAACGTCGGCCCGAACACGGTCGTGAGCAGCCAGGGACCGACGAGCGACGCGAGCAGGCCGAGCACGGCGCACAGCGCGATGACGACGGCGCACGCCCCCGCGACCGTGCGGGCGAGCCCGCGCGTGACGCCCCGGAACCGGGTGATGAGCAGACTGTGCACCGCGAGGAACGGCACCACGAGCGGAGCGCGCACGAGCGTGAGCGCGAGCAGGAGCGGCGCGAGCGCGGCGGGAGCAAGCTCCGGCGAGCTCGCGCGCACCAGGAACGGCAGTCCGCTCACGAGCAGGCCCGTCGCCGCCGCGCCGCACACGGCCGCGCCGGCGCCGCGCGCGATGGCCGGGTACGGCGCGTCGAGGAACACACGGCCGGCGAGCGCCCGCCGCACCGGGCGGGCGACGGCGACGAGCACGAGCGGGAACGGCACGACGACCGCCCACGCCCACGTCGCGGCCGGCGCGCCGAGGAGGAGCAGCACGACGACGACCGCGAGGCGCGCGAGACCGTCCGCGGCGATCAGCACCGCGATGAGCCGCCAGCGCTGCGCGCCGTAGAGCGCCCCGCTCACCGTGGCCACGAGCACGTACGCCGTCGCGCCGACCACGACGGGGACGGCGAACGCCCCGGCGCGCTCGCCGAAGAGCGCCGGCGCGCCGATGAGCATCCCGAGCCCGACGACCGCGCCGACCAGGAGCGCCATCGCGATCGCGAACGGCGCGATCGGCCGCGTCCGGGGCGTGGCGGCGCGCACCGCGCTCGCCCGCGTCACCTCCTGCTGCACGCCGCCGAGTCCGCCGACGACCGCGTAGAGCACGGACCAGAACACCGCGAACTGGGCGTACTCGGCGACGCTGAGCACGCGCGCGGCGAGCGCCGTGACGAGATAGCCCGCGCCGCCGGACACGACGGTCGCGACGAGGATGCCCGAGGCAGCGCCGCCCCAGCGCACACCCCGTCCCGAGGTCGAGCCGCCCTCATCCACGGGGAGCCATCGTAGTAGGCTGGGACGGATCGGCGATCGCCGCCGCCGGTCTGACGAGGCAGGACCGCGACACCCGATGACGATCGACATCATGCTCCCGTTCTGGGGCAGGTTCGACCACTTCCGCGAGGCCGTCGAGAGCGTGCGCGCTCAGACCCGCACCGACTGGCGGCTGACGGTCGTCGACGACGTCTACCCCGACCTCGAGCCGGGACGCTGGGTGCAGGGGCTCGGAGACGACCGCATCACCTACCTCCGCAACAGCGAGAACCTCGGCACGAGCCGCAACTACCTCAAGTGCGTCTCGCTGATGTCCGCCGACCGCGCCGTCATCATGGGCTGCGACGACGTCATGCTCCCCGACTACCTCGAGACCGTCGACCGGCTCATCGCCGATCACCCGGACGCGGGCGTCATCCAGCCCGGGGCGCAGGTCATCGACGAGGACGGCGTCGTCTACCTGCCGCCCGCCGACCGGATGAAGCGCCTGCTCATGCCGCGCGGTCACGGCACCCGCTCCTACCGCGGCGAGGGCATCGCGACGAGCCTGCTGCGCGGCAACTGGACCTATTTCCCGTCCCTGGTGTGGCGCGTCGACCTGCTGCGCCGCTACGGCTTCGACCCGGACCTGACGATCGTGCAGGACCTTGGCATGCTCCTCGACATCATCGCGGGGGGCGACGAGTTCGTGCTCGACGACCGCACCGTGTTCCAGTACCGGCGCCACGCGGCGAGCCTCTCGAGCTCGGCCGCCGTCGACGGGTCGCGCTTCCGTCAGGAGCGCGAGCTCTTCGACCGCGAGCGCTCGCGGTTCCGCGCCCTCGGCTGGCGACGCGCGAGCCGTGCGGCCGCGCGGCACGCGAGCTCGCGCCTGCACGCGCTCATGCTCGTGCCACGAGCGCTGCGCGCCGGCGATCGCAACGGCGTCCGCATCCTCACGGCGCACGGCCTCGGCTGACGCGGCCTCAGCGGCGACGCCCGCGCCGCGGTCCGAGCACGAGGGCGTCGTCGAAGGCCTGCAGCGTCTCGTCGGCGACCTTCGCCCAGCTGAACCGCGCGGCCTGCTCGCGGCCGCGGCGGGAGAGCTCGGCCACCCAGGCCGGGTCGCTCACGGCGCGCGTCATGGTCGCGGCCATCGAGCGGTGGTCCGTCGGGTCGAAGTAGCCGACCGCGTCGCCGCCCACCTCGTGGTACACCGGGATGTCGGACATCAGCACGGGCAGCCCCACGAGCATCGCCTCGAGCGCCGGCAGGCAGAATCCGTTGACGAAGCACGCGTCGATGAGCGCGGTCGCGTGCAGGTAGAGCCATTCGAGCTCGTCGTCGTCGACCCAGCTCTTGAGCTCGACCCAGTCGTTCAGCTCGAGCTCGTCGACCACGGGACGGATCGGATCGTCGCCCCGGCTGCCGGTGACGATGAGGCGCGGACGGCTCGACTCGGGGATGAGCGCGAGCGCGCGCACGATTCCCTCGAAGTTCTTGTGGGGCAGCCGGTTTCCGACCGCGAGCAGCAGGCCGGGCTCGCGCGCCGGCGGCTCCGCGGGCGCGCTGAACGGCGGCGTGCCGGCGAGCGGGACGACGCGGATGCGGTCGGCGGGCTGTCCGAGGAACAGCTCGATGTCCTCCTTCGAGGCCACGCTGTCCGTGAGGATGAGGGCGGCGTTCGGCGCCATCCGCTTCTCGAGCCACTGCACGGGCTTCGTGTAGAACGGCACGGCCATGAGGTCCGGGGCACGGAAGTAGAGCATGTCGTGCATCGTGTACACCGCCGGGATCGGCGTACGCCACGGCCCGAGGGTCAGCGGCGAGTGCACGAGATCGGCGCCGTGGCGCTTCGCGCCCCGCGTCACGGCGAACATCTCGCCGAACGCCCACGCCCAGCGGTTCTCCCCGCTGATCCCGGAGTCGTGCACCTCGCCGGGGAACCAGCCGTGGTCCCGCGTCATGAACTCCGTGCTGGCGAAGCCGACGAACTCGTGCCCCGTGTCGCGTGCGCCGACCTCGCGGTAGAGCTCGCGCGTGTAGGTCTCCATGCCCCCCTTCGTGCCGGTGTACGAGAGGAGGTTGACGAGAATGCGCGCCATGATGCGGGTGGACTCCACGGGTCTCGGGGGCCGGCGCCCGTCGGCGCCGACGGGCTGAAGGCGACTCATAACTATACTGGTCGACGGTCTCCGCACCGGGCGGCGAGAACGGAGCGGCAGTGCGCGCGAGCCTCAGCCAGGCCCTCAACGGTCACGACAACGCGCTGGGCATCATCCGGCTGGCCCTCGCTGCGGCGGTCATCTTCGACCACTCCTGGACCCTCGGCGGCTGGGGATACACGCTCTTCAACCAGGAGTTCCAGGGGCAGACCTCGCTCGGCGGTCTCGCGGTCTACGGGTTCTTCGCGATCAGCGGCTACCTGATCACGAAGAGCGGCATCCGGGCGGACATCGTCCAGTTCCTGTGGCGACGCGTGCTGCGGATCTTCCCCGCGTTCCTCCTCGTGCTCACGATCGGCGCCTTCGTGCTCGGCCCGATCGCGTGGCGGCTGCAGGGCCACCACCACCTGAGCAACTACTTCAGCACGAAGGAGGGCGGCCCGGTCGCCTACCTCCTGAACAACTGGACCCTCACCATCCAGCAGTGGGGCGTGTACGACGTGTTCGCCCAGACGCCGTTCGGCGTCACCGGCCACGGCAGCGTCATCAACGGCGCGCTCTGGACGCTCACCCACGAGTGGTTCTGCTACCTGATGATCGGCGCGCTCGTGCTCGCGGGGGCCCTGCGCTGGTCACGCGTCGTCGTGCCCGCCGTCACGCTCGGACTGCTCATCCTCAAGATCGCCGATCAGACCGCACCGGGCGCGGCCGGCGTCATCGTGCCGCTGTTCGGCGACCCCTCGCGGCTCACCTTCGCGCTCGTGTTCTTCGCGGGCGCGTGCGCCGCGGCGTGGGCCGACCGCATCCCCTTCGACGACCGCATCGGCGTCGTCGCGGCTCTCGTGGCCTTCGCGAGCCTCGTCACGGGCGGGTTCACGACGTACGGGTTCTTCCCGTTCGCCTACGTCGTGCTGTACCTGGCGGCGCGGCTCCCGCGTCCGCTGCGCGCGGTCGGCCGGAAGAACGACTACTCCTACGGCCTCTACCTGTGGGGCTGGCCCGTGCAGCAGTGCCTCGCCGCGCTCGGCGTCCACCAGCTCGGCTACTGGCCGTACGCGCTGCTCTGCCTGCTCGGCGCGTTCGGCTGCGCCGTGATCAGCTGGCACGGTCTCGAGCGGTGGGCGATGAGGCTGCACAACGTCGGCCCGGGCCGCGGCGTCGCGTTCTGGCGGCAGCGCGTCGTCCGCGTCATCCGGCGCGAGCCCGCGATCACCTCCGCCCCGGACGCCTGACCCGCGGTCGAGGCCGGGGCCGGGGCCCGCTCAGACGACGGAGCCGACGACCTCGTAGAGCCGGTCGATCGCGCCGGGCACCGGGAAGTGGTGGTTGCCCACGAAGAGCCCGTCCCGGTCGATCCGGTCGGCCGCGGGCAGCGCGTCGGGCACGATCGCGTCGAGGCGGTCCATCACGGGGTTCTTCGTGAAGTTGCCCGCGACGATCGGGCGGCTCTCGATGCCCGCCTCGGTGAGCGCGCGCACGAGCTCGCGGCGACGCCCGGCGAGCGCCCCCTCGAGCACGAACGAGAAGCCGAACCAGCTGCTCTCGCCCGTCTCGCGCTGGATGCGCACCGCGTCGTGGTCGCCGAACCGCTCCACGAAGTAGGCGGCGTTCTCCCGGCGTCCGGCGACGATCGACGGCACCTTCTTGAGCTGCTCGATGCCGAGGGCGCCCGACATCTCCAGCGGGCGCACGTTGTAGCCGGGCAGCACGAACCGGAACAGGTCGTCGAACGGTTCCTCCGACTTGTCGTGCACGGCGTTCCGGGTCGGCAGCTCGCGCGTCCAGCCGTGAGCGCGCAACGAGGTCAGATACTGCGCGGTGCGCTCGTCATCGGTGAGGATGACGCCGCCCTCCATCGTCGAGATGTGGTGCGAGAAGAACGCGCTGAACGTGCCCGCGAGCCCGAAGGTGCCCGTGTACCGGCCCTCGAACCGCGCGCCGAGGGACTCGCAGTTGTCCTCGAGCAGCACGAGTCCGTGCTCGTCGACGAGCCGGCCGAGCCGCGCGTAGTCGATCGGGTTGCCGAGCAGATTGACGGCGAACACGCCCTTGGTGCGCGGCCCGATGGCCGCCTCGACGAGGTCGAGGTCGAGGTTGAGCGTGTCGACGTCGACGTCGACGAACGTGAGGACCAGCCCGTACTGCTGCAGCGGGTAGTACGTCGTCGCCCAGGAGACGGCCGGCACGATGACCTCGTCGCCGGGGTTCAGGTCGATCGCGGGATCGAGCACGGCGGCCGCGACCGCGATGAGGTTCGCGCTCGACCCCGAGTTGACCATGACGCCGTACCGGGCGCCGAAGGCGGCGGCGAACTCCTCCTCGAAGCGCTTGACCCGGGGGCCCATGGTGAAGCGCCCGGACGCGATGACCTCCTGCAGCGCCGCGTACTCCGCCTCGTCCCACGTCGAGGTCGCCAGGGGCAGCCCGTCCTCGATTGCCGTCATGATGCCTCCGTGATCGTGTCCAGGTATCTCGCGTAGGTGACCCGCATGCCCGCCTCGATCGACGTGCGCGGGTGCCAGCCGAGTGCGCGCGCGGCGCTCGAGTCCAGCAGCCGGCGCGGCACGCCGGCGGGCTTGCCCGGGTCGAAGGCGAGCCCCCCCGTGTACCCGACGATCGCGCTCGCGATCTCGTAGTACTCGCGCACCGTCCGGTCGTCGCCGGCGCCGACGTTGAGGCTCGCGGGCCAGTCGTCGAGGTCGCCGAGGCTCGCGACCAGCCAGTCCGCGAGATCACGGGAGAAGGTGAACTCGCGGCGCGCGGTGCCGTCGCCCCAGACCTCGACGGATGCCGCGCCCGCCACATGCGCGGCGTGCACCTTGCGCAGCGCCGAGGCGATGAGGTGCGCGCTGCGCTCGCCGTAGGACTCGCCGGGCCCGTAGAGGTTCGACGGGACGACGGTGCGATAGGCGAGTCCGTGCTCGCGGGACGCGAACGCGGTCAGCCGCGCGCCGAGGAGCTTCGCGAGCCCGTACGGCTCGTTGGCGGGCTCGAGCGGCCCGGTGAGCAGGGCGTCCTCGCCGATCGGCTGGGCGGCGTCCTCGGGATAGCCGGCGGCGCTGCTCACGTAGAGCAGGCGCGGCACCCCCGTCGCGATCGATCCGCCGATGACGGCCGAGTCGATGGCGACGTTGTCGAGCAGGTAGCTCGCGGGATGGTCGAGCTTGTCGGCGATACCGCCGACGCGCGCGGCCGCGTGGATCACGACGTCGGGCCGCTCGGCCTCGAGCAGGGCGCGCACCGCCGCGGGGTCGCGGAGGTCGACGCGGTCGCGGGTCACCGGCACGAGCTCGTGCCCGCCGGCACGCTCCGCCCAGGAGCCGGCGATCGCCGTGCCGAGCATGCCGCCGGCACCCGTGAGGAGGACGCGCACGTCAGTCGGCGCTGACGACCTGGTCGACGAAGTGGCCGTGCTCCACCTTGAGCGCCTCCACGTCCGCGTCGACCATGATCCGGGCGAGCTGCGGCGTGAGCACGCCGGGCCTCCAGCCCAGCACGTCGTGCGCCTTCGCGGGATCGCCGATGAGCGAGTCGACCTCGGTCGGCCGCAGGTAGCGCTCGTCGAAGCGCACGTACTTCTCCCAGTCCAGGCCGGCGTGCTCGAACGAGAAGCGCAGGAAGTCCTTGACGGTGTACGCGGTGTTGGTGGCGAGCACGAAATCGGTCGGCTCGTCGGCCTGCAGCATCCGCCACATCCCCTCGACGTACTCGGGGGCGTAGCCCCAGTCGCGCACGGCGTCGAGATTGCCCATGTACAGCGCGTCCTGCTCGCCCGCCGCGATCCGCGCCACGGCGCGCGTGATCTTGCGCGTGACGAAGGTGCCGCCGCGGCGCGGGCTCTCGTGGTTGAACAGGATGCCGTTGCTCGCGAACATGCCGTAGGCCTCGCGGTAGTTCTTGGTGATCCAGTACGAGTACACCTTCGCGACCCCGTACGGCGACCGCGGGTAGAACGGGGTGTCCTCGTTCTGCGGCGGCGGGCTCGCGCCGAACATCTCCGAGCTGCTGGCCTGGTAGAACCGGCAGGCGACGTTCGCCGAGCGGATCGCCTCGAGCAGGCGCACCGTGCCGAGCCCGGTCGTGTCGCCGGTGTACTCGGGCTCGTCGAAGCTCACCCGCACGTGCGACTGCGCCGCCAGGTTGTAGACCTCGTCGGGCTGGATCTCCGCGAGCAGGGTCACGAGCCGGGAGCTGTCGGTGAGCTCGCCGAAGTGCAGGTGCAGCTTGAGCTCGGGGTCGTGCGAGTCGCGGTAGAGGTGATCGATGCGCATCGTGTTGAAGCTCGACGACCGGCGGATGAGACCGTGCACCTCGTAGCCCTTGGCGAGCAGCAGCTCCGCGAGATAGCTGCCGTCCTGGCCGGTGATGCCGGTGATGAGCGCGCGCTTCGGTGTGGTGTTCATGTCTGTTGGTCTAGCTCCCAGGTCCGTCGGCGTCGACGCGGCGAGGCCGACTCATACTGTATCGGGCGCCGGCCCGGGGACGGGACGGCGCGGATGAGCGGCGGCCACTCGCGCGTGGTTTAGCGTGGTCGAGCGGTCTTCGCGTCCGCCCGCGCACCGCCACCACGAGCCCGGCGGCGCAGAGCGGTCCCGTCCACGAGGAATTCGCACCCGATGAGCAGCGCCGAGAAGACCAGCCGACCGCGCCGTGAGGCACGCACGGGCACGCTGTTCGGCACGCTGTTCGGCACGCGGTCCCGCATCCTGCTCACCGTCAGCGCGATCGCGGGCGCGCTCTATCTGGTCGCGGTGCTCGTCGAGGCGGTGATCCTCGCGGTCGGCAACTCGGTCGACTTCTCGGGCTACGCCGCGGACGGCCCGCTGCAGCTGTACAACCCCCTGCGCCGGATGGCGGCGGGCGAGATCCCCGGAGCGGACTTCCCGTTCTTCCACGGCGTCGGCGTGCTCGAGATCCACTTCCCGCTCTTCGCGCTCTTCGGCGAGAACATCTTCGCGTCCGAGATGTCGCGATGGCTCACGAGCCCCGTCCTGTTCCTGGTCGCGACGCTCACGCTCATGCTGAGCGTGTTCCGCGGCTGGCGGCGGGCCGTCATCGGCACCGCGCTCGCGACCGCGGCCGCGCTCATCCTCGACCGGATGGTCGACCCGAGCAACTCCCTCCTCGGGGTGCGCACGACCATGCCGCTGCTCGTCGCCGCGGCGTTCATCTGGCGCCCGCGCCGCGGGCGCGAGCTGCCCATCGGACGCTGGGACGCCTCGCGCGTCCTCGTGTGGGCGGGCGTCGGGCTCGCCGTGTCCACGGGCACCGAGCAGGGCGTGGCCACGGCGGGTGCCGTGATCGTGTTCCGGCTCGTCACGGAGCTCTGGCGCACCCGGCGGCTGCTCCGCTCGCTGCTCGCGACGGGCGTCGACGCCGCGGCCATCGCCGCGTCGGTGTTCGCCGTGTCGAGCATCCTCACCCTCGGCCACGCTCCCGCGGCGCTGTCGTACGCGCTCATCGACGTGCCGCAGGACCAGGGCTGGGTGTTCGGCGCCGCACCCAACATCTCCCTCACCTGGGACGCGCTGTGGTGGTCGCTGCGCGGCGGGCCCACGTTCACCTGGGGCATCGTCCCGGCCTACTGGACGGCGGGGCTGCTCGGGCTGGCCCTGCTGGCGCTGGCGCTCGTGCTCCGTCGCGTCAGCGCGGCCATCGCGTTCGGCATCGGCATGCTGTTCCTGTACGGGTGCGCCGTGCTCGGCAGCATGGTCGGGTACATCAACCTCGACGATCAGATGGCCCCGCTCGGCCGCGTCGCCGGCGTGGCGATCGCGGTCCTGGTCACCGCCGTCCTCACCGGGCACCGCCCGGCGCCCACGCCCCGCGCGGGCGCGTCCGCCCCGCGCGACGCCGAGCCGGCGCGTCGCCCGCGAACGAGGACGATCGAGCGGCGGGTGCTCGTGCCGGCCGCCGCCCTCGCGGCCATCGCGCTCGTCGCCGTGTCCGTCCCGCCGCGGGCGGAACGCGTCGACGCGATCAAGATCGTGCACTCGTTCCAGGCCGCGGTCGCGGCCCCGGGGGAGACGGACTACGAGATCAGCGGCACCGGCTGGCGCTACGCCATCGACACGCTGAACGCCGTCGTGCCGCCCGGATCGAGCATCTGGTCCACGTACACGAGCCTCTACGAGAGCAGCCGCGGGCTGCTCGGCGCCCCGCCCGGCGGCGAGGACTACATCATCCACGCGGTCGGCGCCGATCGCCGCGCGGCCTACGAGCAGGCGTTCATCGACGACGCCCCCGACTACGTCGTCACGGTCAGCCCGGCGTACTTCTGGTACGAGGAGTGGCTCTGGTCGAAGTGGCCGCGGTTCTACGAGGAGGTCTTCCGCGACTACCAGCCGATCGCCGACGACGGCTCGCACATCATCTGGCAGCGCGACCCTCAGCCCGACTCGGTGTCGGCCGACTCGACCGAGCTGCCGGTCGCTCCGACGGCCGACGGCGCCGACTCGTTCGCCCTGCCTCCGAACGACACGGACCAGGTGAAGGTCTACTTCCTCACCGTCGACTACACCGCGAGCACGCCGGTCCCCGCCCTCGCGCGCGTCCCGCGCTACACGATCGCGTTCACCGGCACCGGCCTGACCTACCCCGTCTCGTTGCCGAACTACGAGAAGCGGGCGAGCTTCCCGGTGGTCCTCATGCCGCACCAGACCGCCCCGGTCGGAGTGGCCGGCGCGAGCGGGGTGATCCCGGGCGCGCGACTGTCGATCGCCGACGCGTCGTATCGCGAGCTCGCGCCGTCCGGCGCGCTGCAGTCGTTCCTGACGGTCAACTACTGCCACGCCCAGGCCCAGTTCGACCACGTGACGTGCCCGGGCTGAACGGGCGCGGATTCGCCGTGGACGTACGGCCCGGAGGCCGCTCATATACTACTGAGCGCCGCCGTGAACCGGGTTCCGCCCCGTCCGAGCCGGTCCAGCGCCCCCTCGGAAAGGCAGTATGAGCGACCCGAATCGACCGAGCGGCTCGCTCGATTCCCCGGCGGTGCCGCGCTCGCCCTTCCGGCCCGAGATCCAGGCTCTCCGCGCGTTCGCCGTCGTCGCCGTCGTGCTCAACCACCTCTGGCCGGAGCGGCTCGGGGGCGGATTCGTGGGCGTCGACGTCTTCTTCGTCATCTCGGGATTCCTCATCTCGAATCACCTCCTCGGCGAGATCGCGCGCACCGGACGGATCCGGCTGGGGGCGTTCTGGGCGCGCCGGGCGCGCCGCCTGCTCCCGGCGGCGCTCCTCGTGCTCCTCGTCTCGGCGCTGACGACGGCGGTCGTCATCCCGGTCACCGAGTGGCAGGCCGTGTTCCCGCAGATCGGCGCGAGCGCGCTCTACCTGCAGAACTGGCAGCTGATCGCCACCGCCACGGACTACTTCACCTCGGCGCAGTCGCCGTCGCCCGTCACGCACTACTGGTCCCTCTCGGTCGAGGAGCAGTTCTACCTCGTCTGGCCGTTCCTGCTCCTGATCGGCGCCGTCGTCTCGGCGCGACGGCGACCCCGCGGCCTCGTGGTGGGAACCGCGATCGTCATCGCGATCGTCGTCGTCGCCTCGTTCGCCTACTCCGTCCGGCTGACCGGGACGACCCCGTCCGCGGCGTACTTCTCGACGCTCACCCGCGCGTGGGAGTTCGGCGCCGGCGCGCTGCTGGCCGCCCTGGCCGCGAAGGCACGGCTCCCCCGCATCCCCGCCGCGGTCATCTCCTGGGCGGGCTGGCTCGGCCTCGCCGCGAGCCTCGTGCTCATCACCGAGCAGACCCCGTTCCCGGGGGCCGCCGCCGCGCTCCCGGTGGTCGCGACCGCGCTCGTGATCCTCGGCGGCTCGCCGCGTGGCGCCCTCGCTCCGACCCGGCTCGCGTCGCTTCGCCCCGTGCAGTTCCTCGGCGACATCTCGTACAGCCTGTACCTGTGGCACTGGCTGCCGATCATCGCGCTCCCCCACGTGCTGCACCACCCGCTCGGCTGGCGCTGGAAGCTCGGAATCCTCGCCGGCGCGATCGTCGTCGCCGCGCTGCAGAAGCGGTTCGTCGAGGATCCGGCCCGGCGCTGGTCGGTGCTCGTGCGCGGACGCTCCTGGCGCACCTACGTCGCGATGGTCGTGGGCATGGCGCTCGTCGTCTCGGCGTGCGCGACGGGATACCGATCCGTGGACGTGCGCCTCGCGGACGTCGAGACGCAGCTCGCCGCCGCCGTCGACGATGCACCGCCGTGCTTCGCCGCCGCCGCCCGCGCCCCGGGCGCGGACTGCGCCGATCGCTACACGCTCCGCTACCCGGATGCCCCGCTGCTGACGGCCGTGAACCAGGGCAATCCCGTGCAGAACGGCAGCACCTGCCAGCAGGAGCCGACCGTGTCCACGGTGCTCACGTGCGACTTCGGCGTGGACGCGGCGGATGCGTCGCTCACCATCGCCCTCACCGGCGACTCGCACGCGGGTCACTACGTCGCCGCCCTCGACCGGCTGGCGATGGCCAATCGCTGGCACGTCGTGATGTACGTCAAGTCGTCCTGTCCGACGCTGCTGAGCGACGACGTCGCCGCCGCCTGGGACTGGACCCTCGGCGCGAGCTGCCGCGCCTGGAACGACGCGATCGTGCCCGAGATCGCCTCGCGCAGCGACATCGACGTCGTGGTCACGTCGAGCATCGCCCGCGAGTACGCCCGGTTCGACGACGCGGGCGGCCTGATCTCCTACGACACCTCGGACGCCTACGCGGCGGCGTGGCGGGAGTGGACGGCCGCCGGGAAGAAGGTGTTCGTGATCGGGGACGTGCCCCACATGCAGCTCGGCGACATTCCGACGTGCATCGCGACGGAGGGCGCCGACGACCCGTGCACGCAGAAGACCTCGATCGCGCTCACGCCCGACCCGATGCTCGTGGCGGCCGCCGCCGCCCACGACCCGGACATCGCGTCGTTCGACCCGAACGAGTTCATCTGCGGGTCGAGACGGTGCCACTCGGTCGTGGGCGGCATCCCGGTGTTCGCCGATCAGAACCACCTCAGCCGGTTCTTCTCCGCGAGCCTCGCGCCGTACCTCGGCCGGGCGATCGACGAGCTGGTGCACCGATGAGCGGCGACCGGCGTGCGCGCGACGCGCATCGACAGGGCCTCGTGCTCGGGCGGTGGGTCTCGATCGTGCTCGTCGTCGCCGCGGTCGTGCCGCTCAGCGCGATCGTCGTCACCCAGCTGCTCGCCCGCCCGATCGGCGACGACTACACCTGGCTCGCCGCGAGCGATGACCGCGGCGTCGCCGGTTTCATCACCTGGTTCCTCACGGGCGTGACCGGCCGGTATTCGAACGGCGCGCTCATGGCCGTGTCGTTGCGGGTGTTCGGCGCGCACGCGGCCCAGGTGCTGCCGGCGCTGCTGCTCGGCGCCCTCGTCGTCGGGCTGGCGCTCTGCGCGGCGCAGGTGCTCGCGCGCGTCGACGCGGTCGCGCTGCCCGCGCGGCTCAAGCAGGGCGCCGCGCTCGCGATCGTGTTCAGCACGGCGCTCGCCGCCGTGCCCAGCGTCTACGACGGACTGGTCTGGTTCAACGCGGTCGCGATCTTCCTCGCCTCGATGGCCGCGACCGCCTGGCTGGTCGCGGCCTATCTCTGGGCGACGGCGCGCACGCGGGTCCGCGTCGTGCCGCTGATCGTGCTCGGGGTGCTCACGATCGTGACCCAGGGCTTCGCCGAGTCCACGGGGATCATCGTGCTCGCCGGCGCGGGGGTCATGTTCCTCATCGGGCTCGTGACGCGCCGCGCCGTCGACGTCGTCGCGAGCCTGACCGTGGGCGTTCTGGGAGCGGCGGGGCTGATCGCGGTCTACCTCATGCCGGGGACGCAGTCGCGGCTCTCGATCCAGGATCAGATCTTCCCCGAGAACAGCGTGAACGCCGTGCTGGCCGGCGCCGGGGACGCGCTGCGCATCCAGCTGACCACCCTCGGCAGCTGGCGCATCCTGCCGGTGCTCGTCATCGTGGTCGCTCTGCACGCGTTCGCCCGGGATGCGCTGCGAGCGCATCCGGTCAGGGCGGTCGTCGCGGGCCTGGGGCTCGCGATCGTGCCGTCCGTGCTGACGTGCGTGACGCTGTACATCACGGTGCAGTCCAGCCCGTACCGCGCGATGACGCTCTCCTACCTGCTGTTCGACATCGGCATCGCCCTCGTCGCGGCGGGCGCGCTCACGGCGCTCGCGGCCCGGATCCCGCTCCTCGTGGCACGTCCGCGGGGCGCGAGCGTGGTCGCGCGGCGAGCGGCGGCCGTCGTCGGTCTCGTCGTCGCCGCATCCGCGGTCCTCCTCGTGGTGCCGCTGTCGAGCGTCGTGCAGGCGACCGCGGAGCGCGCCGGCCTCGTCGACGCCCGGTCGGCGGCACTGCGAGCGCAGGTCGCGGCGCACACCGAGCCCGTGCGCGTGGAGCCCGCCCCCCTGCTGCTCGCGTCGACGGAGGCGTCGGAGATCAACTACCTGCCGGCTGACCAGCAGATCGGCTGGGTGCTCGGCGGACTCGCGGACTACTTCGGCTTCGACCCGGCGCAGGCGGAGCTGGGCACCCAGCAGCCCGCGGGGTACTGCCTCGGGCTGGACCGCTCGGCGTACCCGGACGGCCGCGACCTCGCGGCCTACTTCGGCGCAGTGCGCTGCGATGCGCTGCTCACGCGCTGACGGGCGCGGGCGCCGCTCCGTGTAGCGTGGAGGCTCGTGACCGACCCAGCCGACGCCGCACGCGGCCCCGTCGAGAGCAGCCCGATCGAGCCCAGAGGATCGCGCCTGCGCGGCTTCGTCCGCCAGCTGGTCTCCTATTTCGGCGTCGCCCTCATCGGCCTCGTGGTCGACTTCGGCCTGCTCGTGCTCCTCACGTCGGGACTGCACGTGGACTACCTCATCGGCGCGGCCGTGGGGTTCGTCGCCGGGCTCATCGTGACGTACCTGCTCAGCGAGCGCTACGTGTTCCACTCCCCGCGCATCCGGTCGCCCTGGCTGCGCTTCCTGATCTTCGCCGGCATCGGCCTGGTCGGCCTCGGCCTCGTCGAGGTGCTCATGTGGGTGTTCACCGACCTCGTGGGACTCGTCTACATCGCGTCGAAGGTCATCGCGACCGGGGTCGTCTACGTGTGGAACTTCTTCGCCCGCCGCGCCATGTACGGCACGGGGCCGGCGAACGCCTGAATCCGGAGGGTCCGGCTCACACCGGGTAGGCGTCGCGCACGACGGCCACGGCCTCCGCGACCCGGGCGGCGTTGTCGTCTCCCGGTCGCATCTCGATCGAGACGATGCCGTCGTAGCCGATCTCGCTCAGGGCGCGGGATGCCGCGGCATGATCGACCTCGCCGCGCACGACCGGGCCGAGCATCGGTGCGCTCGCGTGGAAGTGCCGGAGCCACCCGGCGGCATCGACCACCGAGCCGTACGGGTCGTCGCCCGCGAGCGTCATCCCCGCGGCGTCGAGGTGCAGACCGAAGCCCGGATGATCGACCGCGGCGACGAGGTCGATGCCCGCGCGCGCATCGACGACGAAGTTGCAGTCGTATGCCGTCGGGTTGGGCTCGATGCACAGCACCGTTCCCGCGGCGACCGCGAGCTCGCCCCACGCCGTGAACACGTCCACGGCGATGTCCCGGGCCACCGCCGGGGACATCCCGGGCGGGACGATGCGGTTCTTCGGCGAGCCGAACACCAGCCGCCCGACCCCGAGCCTCCCGGCCAGCTCGATGAACCGCGCCATGTGGGCGGTCGTCCGCGCCCGGGTGTCCGCGTCGTCGAACAGGGTGAGGTCCGGGCGCCCGAAGAGCATCGACTGGAACGCGGCGATCGCGATCCCCCGGTCGCCCCAGAACCGGCGGTACGCGTCGAGCTCCGCCTCGGTCACGTCGAGCGGATCGTCGAACGACTTGGTCGGCGCGATCTCGACGCGGTCCACGCCGAGCGCGGCCATGCGGTCGGCGATCGCGGGCTCCTCCTCGCGCGGCCACGCGATGTTCGAGACGGCGAGTCTCACGATCGCTCCCGCGCGACGAAGTCCGCGAGTCTCGCGATCACCGCATCCCGCCCGTACAGGTAGCCGTCGCGGCCGCCGAACACTCCGGCGTGCCTGGTGCGCATGTCGTACAGCCCCGGGACGACGCCGGCCGGCTCGTCGCGGAAGTCGATGCCGAACACCTCGCGAGCGATCTCGCCGGTCGTCACCGGCTCGGTGGCGAGGTTCACGAGGTCGAGTCCCGCATCCGCCGCCTCGCCGATGTGCCGCCAGAGCTCTCGGAGATCGTAGTACTGGAACCGCCCGGCGTGGTGGATGCGCTCGACGTTGTTGTCGTGGAGCAGGTCGAAGACGACGTTCTTCTTGATGCCCGGGCCGAACAGCCCCGGCAGGCGCACGACGAGCACGTCGTCGAACCGGTCGCGCGCGGCGTTCTCCAGCTGCCAGCGGTGCAGACCGTACGGGTGCAGTCCCGGCTCGGGCACCGGGGTGTCCTCGTCCACGCCGACGGGCGAGCCGTACACGTCGACCGTGGAGATGAGCACGAGGCGCTTCGCGCGGAACGAGCCGAGGATGCGCTCCAGCTCACGGATGTGGACGGCGTCCGACTCGGGGTCCTGGTTGATCCGCCACTTCTCCGCCTTCGCGGCGGAGAACACGACCGTGTCGAAGCTCTCCCCGGCGATGTCCGCCGCGTTCGACGAGTTGAATGTGGCGTCGAAGTCGGCCTGCGCCAGCAGGTTCCCGCCGACGAATCCGGTGTGTCCCACGAGGGCTCGGGTCATCGGCGGGCCGCCTTCGGCGATCGGTACGCGCCGCGCGCGGCGGCGAACAGGATGGACAGGACGGCCGCGTTGCCCTTGATCGGGCTGATCTTGGTCGGGGTCTTCCCCTTCTTCGGATACGCGCGGGTCACCGGCGTCTCGGTCGTGCGGAACCGGTCGGAACGGCCCGCCTCGATCGCGAGGTGGTAGTGCAGCTCGTACGTCTGGAACACGTCGCGGAAGACGTCGACCTCCGGGTCGCCGAGCAGTCGCGCGCTGTAGCCGCGGAAGCCGTTCGTCGTGTCGGTCTGCCGGGTGCGCGACGCGATGCTGATCAGGGGGGCGTGCAGCAGCAGGAGCCCCCAGTGCCGCAGGAACGGGGTGTTGATGCCCCGTCCGCCCGGGATGTAGCGCGAGCCCTGGATGTGGTCGTACCCCTCGTGCAGCAGCCGGGCGAAGTCGGGGATCGCCTCGATGCCGTCCTTGCCGTTGCCGTCGATGACGATCACGCCCGAGTAGCCCTGGTCGAGGGCGTAGTCGAACGCCATCCGCATCTGCGCGCTCAGCTTGCCCGGGCCGGTCTTGGTGAGCAGCGCGCGCACGTCCGCCTCGCCGAGGAAGTCCCGGTCGAGCGAGCCGTCGGTGCTGCCGCCGTCGGCCACGATCACGTCGAGCCCGAGCCCAGCGTCCCGCATCCGGCGCAGCTGCGACCGCACGCGCTCGCCCTCGTTGATCACGAACACGACGACGCACAGGTCGCTGGCCCGGGGACGGATCTCGTCGACGCGGTAGGCCGGCACCTGGCGCTGCGACGCGCTAGCCATTGCTGACATTCCGCCGCTCCACGTCCGCGATGATGACGTCGCTCTCGAGCTCTTCCAGGATGAAGTAGTCCGGCTCGCGCCGGCTCTCACTGAGGATTCTTCCGGTGTATTCGGTCATCACGGCGAGGATAACGAAGATGAAGAAGAACATCACCGACATCTGGAGCGACGTGCTCGTCCACCCCGCCTCGACGTCGCCCTGCACGAGGCGGATGACGACGACGTAGAGCGCGTAGAGCAGGTTGAGGCAGCCGGCGAAGAAGCCCACGACCGTGACGATCCGCAGCGGGTGCGTCGAATAGCTGCTGATCATGCGCACCGCGTCGGTGACGCCCGTGCGCAGGTTGCGGGCGCGTCGGCCCTGCACGTGGGGCGTGTAGCTCGCGTTCTCGGTGTGCAGCCCGATGTGCCGCACGAGGTGACGCAGGTAGCGCTGGCTGCGCCGGCTGCTCGTCAGGGCGTTGACGGCGCGGCGGGTCAGCGCCGTGAGGTACGTCGCCGAGGTCGGGATGTCCACGTCGAGGAACCGGCGGTTGTACCAGTAGAACAGGCGGCGCCCGACCCGCGACAGCAGGGAGCCGCCGAACGGCACCGTGCTGATGCCCTGCACGACATCCGTGCTCCCGTCGGATGCGATGTCGACGAACCGCGGGATCTCGGCGAGCTCGTCGGTCGCGAAGTCGATGACGCACACGAAGTCGGCGATCGCCGCCTCGAGACCGGCGAACACCGCGGCGTCGAAATCGGTGCGAGCGGGCATCCGGATGACGCGCACGCACGGCACGGTGTGGAGCGTGTCGCGCAGCTCGCGCAGCGGAGCGGCCGAGAGCCCGCGATCGACGAGGATGATCTCGTAGTCGGTGTAGCGGGCCGCGAGCATCCGCTGCACGGCGCGCAGGGACCCGACCACGTCGGTCGTGCTGTCGTCGACGATGCTCACGACGGCGACGAACGTGTCGCGCGCGACGACCCCGGCGGCCCGATCGGGCTCGATGGGTCGATCCGGGATGGTCGCTCGATCAGGAATAGTCACGGTCCAACTCTCTGAAGACGTCGTAGATGTTGTCCAATTTGCCGCCCAGCACGCACGAGTAGCCGTCCAGGCCGAGGTCGGAGCGGTACAGGATCGGGCGGCTGTCGTTCTCGTCGCTCCGGACCGGCACCGTCTTCACCTCGAAGACGGAGTCCGCGCGCTGCAGCTCGGACAGCACGGGCAGGAACCTGGCCACATCCGCGCGCATGCGGGTGAACGTGCTGGTCTCGGGCGCGGGCGGGCGGGTGTCGCTCGCGCGGACCCCCTCGGCGCCGTCGCTCGCCAGCTCGCGCCACCGGCGGTGGGGCGTGTAGCGGACGTGCGAGAGCGTGTGCAGCCCGCGCGTCGGGTAGGGCATGATGCTGAAGAACGGGCCGTCCATGACCGTGAAGGCGGTCGAGCGCAGCGGCTCGGGCATCCGGACGAGCGCCATCTCGGTCGTCTCGTGCTGCAGGTCGAACAGCGGGAGCCCCGATAGGGCGTTGACCCGGTTGATCCCGGCGTAGGTCGCGTTGACGACGCGTCGCGCGCGATACGTGTCCGCCGTGGTGTCCACCCGGATGCCGCCCTCGTCGGCCGAGACCCGCGTCGCCTCGACGCCCGTCACGACGTCCACGCCGCCGACGTCATCCAGCCGCTGCACGAGGAGCTCGCGCAGCCGGCTCGCGTCGAAGCCGTACTCGCGCACCGCGTAGACGCCGTCGATCATGTCGGGACGGAAGAGATCGGTCACGCGCTCGGACGCCTGCTCGTGCTCCGCGCCGATCCTCGCGCAGAACAGCTCGAACTGCTTCGCGGTGACCTTCGACAGCCGAGACGCGATCGCGTAATAGTGCTCGAAGTCATCGACCACGGCATCACGGTACTCCGCGAGGAACCGGGGGAAGTTCACGCGCGATCGGAACGCGGTCAGGATGCTGCGCGGGTAGTGGTAGCCGTTGTGCACGCGGGCCTGATTGACCAGGGACGCCCGCGCCATGAGCGCCGTCTCGCGCTCGAGGATCGTCACGTGCGGCGCGCCGAACTCCTCGCGCAGGTGGAGCGCGATGCGCAGCCCGTAGAAACCTCCACCGACCACAACGACGTCAGTGGAGATCATGCGGCAATTCTCTGCGGCGCCGCGGAAGCGGCTCGGGCGATGAACGCCCTCATCCTACCGTCCGAGCACAGAGGATTGCTCCGAGCCGCGCCGCGGCCCCATGCCGTGCCGCGGATCGCGCGCGGGTCAGGACGGACGCAGGTAGTCCGCGACGGCGCGCGGCACGTACGGCGCCACATCCCCGCCGAGCGCCGCGACCTGCCGCACGAGCGAGCTCGAGACGTGCGCGTGCGCGGGGTCGGGCAGCAGGAAGATCGTCTCCACGCCGCCCAGGTTGCGGTTCACGATCGCCATCGGGGTCTCGTAGGCCACGTCGATCTGGGAGCGGATGCCCTTGACGATGACGGATGCGCCGACATCCGTCACGTAGTCCACGAGCAGCCCGACGCTCCAGCTCGTCACGACGATGTCGCCCGCGATGCCCGCGTCGGCGATGGACTGCTCGATGAGCTGCACCCGCTTCGGCGTCGGGAACAGCGCCGTCTTCGCGGGGTTGTGCACGACGAGCACGTGCACCTGGTCGAAGATGCCGGCCGCGCGCTCGATGACGTCGAGGTGACCCAGCGTGACGGGGTCGAACGACCCCGGGACGACGGCGATCCTGGTCATGGCGCGAGCCTAGCGAATACCCCCGGACGGGTCAGCCCTTCGCGAGGAACGCGGCGGACTCCTCGTCGAGGCGGCGGTCGAGCGCGGCGCGCAACGACGGATGCCGGGCCAGCGCCGGGTCGTCGCCGAGCACGTGCGCCGCGTGCTCGCGCGCGAGCGCGATGACGTCGCCGTCGGACGCGACGCGCAGCAGGCGCAGGCTCGAGCGTCCGCCGGACTGCGACAGGCCGAGCACGTCGCCCTCTCGGCGCAGCTCGAGGTCCTTCTGCGCGAGCTCGAAGCCGTCGAGGGTCGCCGCGACCGCGTCCACCCGCTCGCGCGCGAGCGCGTCGGCGGGCGCGCTCGTCACGAGCAGCGCGAGGCCGGGCACGCTCCCCCGGCCGACCCGGCCGCGCAGCTGGTGCAGTTGCGAGACGCCGAACCGGTCGGCGTCGAGCACGACCATCGTCGAGGCGTTCGGCACGTCGACGCCGACCTCGATGACCGTCGTCGCGACGAGCACGTCGATGTCGCCGGCCGCGAACGCGCGCATCGTGGCGTCCTTCTCGTCGGCGCTCATCCGGCCGTGCAGCGGCTCGATCCGCCGGCCCGCGAACAGCTCCATCGCCCGCAGCCGCTCGAGGGTCTCGGTGACGTTCGCCGGACGCGCCGCCGCGGCATCCGCGGCCTCGGCCTCGCCCTGCGCCGCGACCTCCTCCGCGCTCTCCTCCGCGCCCTCCTCCCGGGCCCTCGGGTCGATCGCCGGGCAGACCACGAACGCCTGCCGGCCCTGCGCGAGCTCCTCCGCGGTGCGCCGCCAGATGCGCGCCTCCCAGCCGGGCTTGTCGGCGAGCGGCACGACGAAGCTCTCGATCGGCGAGCGGCCGGCGGGCAGCTCGGCGATCGTCGACACCTCGAGGTCGCCGAACACGGTCATCGCGACCGTGCGCGGGATGGGCGTGGCGGTGAGCACGAGCACGTGCGGCGCGAGCGCGCCCTTCGCCCGCAGCGCCTCGCGCTGCTCGACGCCGAACCGGTGCTGCTCGTCGACCACGACGAGTCCGAGGTCGAAGAACTCGACGGCGTCGCCGAGCAGCGCGTGCGTGCCGACGACGATCTGCGCGCTGCCCGAGACCGCGGCGAGGGTCGCCCGGCGCCGGTCGGCCGCGGCCAGCTGCCCGGTGATGAGGGTCGGCCGCAGCCGCGCCGCGAGATCGGGCCCGAGCGTGCGGACGATCGAGCGCAGGTGCTGGGCGGCGAGCACCTCGGTCGGCGCGAGCAGCGCCGACTGGCCGCCCGACTGCGCGACCGCGAGCATCGCGCGCAGCGCGACGAGCGTCTTGCCCGAGCCGACCTCGCCCTGCACGAGCCGGTTCATCGGGTGCTCGTTCGCCAGGTCGGCGGAGATCTCCTCGCCGACGCGCGCCTGATCCCCGGTGAGCGCGAACGGCAGCGCGGCGTCGAAGCCCGCGAGCAGGGGCCCGGCCGAGCGCGGCGCCGCGGGCCGCTCGAGCGTCCGGGCGCGCCGCTCGAGCAGCGCGCTCTGCAGCACGAACGCCTCCTGGAACTTCAGCGCGTCGCGCCCGGCCCACCAGACGTTGTCGTGCTGGGGCCGGTGCACGCGCTCGAGCGCCTCCCGGAACGGCAGCAGTCCGAGCTCGGTGCGCACCGCATCCGGCACCGGGTCGTCGAGCTGCGGCACGGAGTCGAGCGCGAGCGCCATCGCCTCCTGCACCTGCCACGACGCGATCGTGCTCGTCGCGGGATAGATCGGCACGGGCTGCTCGGCCCAGCGCTTGGTCTCCTCCGGCGTCTGCGGCAGGTCGAGCTCGTCGAACAGCTTGTACTCGGGGTGCGCGAGCTGCCGGTACCCCTTGTACTCACCGACCTTGCCCGCGAAGATGCCGCGCACGCCGGGCCTGAGATCCTTCTCGCGCCAGGGCTGGTTGAAGAAGGTCAGGGTGAGGGTGCCCGTGCCGTCGGTGATCCTCGCCTCGAGGATGGAGCCCTTGCGCTGGCGCATCTGCCGCGTGACGACCTGGAGCACCTCGGCGACGATCGTGACGTTCTCGTCGAGCGGCAGCTCGGCGAGCGCCGTCAGCTCGCCGCGCTTGGCGTAGCGCCGCGGATAGTGCGCGAGCAGGTCGCCGACCGTGCGGTGCCCGAACGCGCGCTCGAAAGCGGATGCCGTGCGCCCGCCGATCGCCGCGCCGAGCTTCGCGTCGAGAGCGTCGGGCATGGTCCGAGGCTAGCCCGAGCCCGGGACACGGGCAGCACTGCCCGCCGCGGCGGGCCACTCGGATCGCGGGGCGCGCGGGCGATGCGACAGGATGGTGGGATGGCCGTGTCGGACCGATCAGCCCCCTCAGACCAGTCGGAACCGTCAGCGTGGACCGCGGAGAGGACGAGCGTGGTGCCGTCGAGCAGCGTCGATCTCTCCCTCGTGCTCAACGCGCACCGCGAGGGCGCCCTCGCCCACCCCACGCTCCGATCGGTGGGACTCGCCGTCCGGCGTGCGCAGCGCGACGGCCTCTCGGTCGAGGTCGTCGCCGTGCTGGACCGTCCGGACGACGCCACCCGCGCCGTCATCCGCGAGGCGATCGGTCCCGGCGGCGTGCTCGAGCGCGCCGACGGCGTTCGGCTCATCGAGGTCGACAACGGGGACCTGGGCCTGTCGCGCAACGACGGGATCGCCGCGTCGGTCGGCGCGTGCGTCGGCGTCATCGACTGCGACAACATCGTCGACGAGAACTGGCTGGTCGCGGCTCTGGCCACGGTCCGCGCCCACGACCACGACGTCGTCGTGCACCCGTCGTACATCGTGACCTTCGAGGGCCGCCAGACGATCTGGACGCTCGTCGCCTCGACCAGCGACGCGTTCCGTGTCGAGCTGCTCTACGAGTACAACTTCTGGGACGCGTTCTGCGTCGCGCCGCGCACGGTGTTCGAGGCGGTGCCCTACGCCGCGTCGGGCCCGGCGCTCGGGATCGGCCCGGAGGACTGGCACTGGAACGCCAACACTCTCCAGCGCGGCTACGAGCACGTGCTCGCGCCCGAGACCGCCCTGTTCTACCGCGTGAAGCGCTCGGGCTCGCTCATGAGCCAGCACGATCGCGGCGGCAGCCTGCTGCCATGGTCCGACTTCTTCACGTCGCCGGAGGTCGCCGCGATCGCCGCGGCCCGTCCCGAGCCCCGGATCGACGAGGAGCCGGGCCGCGAGTGGTGGTCGGAGACGACCGACGCCGACCTGCGTCGTCTGGCGCGCAGCATCGCGAAGGGCGGGCGCGCCACGACGGCTGCCCTCACCGCCGTGCGCGGCCGCGTCGACACCGCGCCGGCCTCGCTCGGCCAGGCGGTGCGCGCCGCTGCGCGACTGGTGACCTCGACGTCGCGCATCCCGCCGCTCGCCGACGTGCGGCTGCGACGACCCGACCTGCGCGACGTCCCGGATGCCGACCTGCGCCGCCGCCTGCGCCGCGCGGGCGCCTCGGACCGCATTCCGGCGCTGAGCGGGACGGAGCGCAACGCCCTCTCGGCCGACCTGTTCGACCCCGACCACTACCGGCTGCTCAACCCCGACCTTCGCGGCTTCAACCGGCAGGAGGCGATCGCGCACTACCTGCGTCACGGCCGCGACGAGCGCCGCCCGTGCCTGCTCACGCCCGAGCAGCTCGACGCCCTCGCGCCGGGCCGATTCGACCTGGCCGACTACCGGGCGCTCAACCACGATCTCGCAGCGCTCGACGACCGCGAGCTCGTCGTGCACTACCTGCGCTCGGGCCGCGTGGAGGGTCGTCCGAGCCGTCGCAGCGCGCTCGAGCGGATGACGGAGCGCGGCCGCCGGGTCCCCGAGTGGCTGGCGCGCGCGTGGCGCGCCGCCCACACCATCGACCCGCTCGTCGTCGCGCCGTCGGCTCGCAACATCGCCGGCTACGGCTGGTGGGGCGATGACTGGCAGCGTCGAACCCACCCCGCGAGCAGCGTGTTCTGGGCCCTCGTCCGGGCTCTGCCCGACGGCGTCGACGCGGTCTACGTCGCCCCCTGGATCCGCCTCGGCGGCGGCGACCTCGTGCTCGAGCGCTACATCTCGGTGCTCCACCGCGCCGACCCGGCGCAGCGGATCGCCGTGCTGCTGCTCGAGCCGGGCGTGACGAGCGACACCGGCCGGCTGCCGGAGGGCGTCACGGTCGTCGAGCTCGGGAACCTCGCCGCCGAGGCGGGGGTCGCGCGCGACGCTCTCGTCCGCCTGGTGGGGACGGCGATCGTGCAGCTCTCGCCGCGCATGATCCACGTGTTCAACTCGGGAACCGGATTCGACGTCGTCGAGTCGTACCACCGCGCCGTGGCGCGCGACTCGCGCATCTTCGCCTCGACGTTCGTGATCGACCGTGGTCCGGACGACGAGGTGCTCTCCTGGCTCGTCGGACGCTCGGCCGACTTCCTCGACGACGTCGAGGCGGTGCTCGTCGATCATGCCGCCGTGGCCGACCAGTTCTGGGAGCTCTACCGCTTCCCGCGCAGCAAGTTCCTCGTGCACCACCAGCCCGTGGACGAGCGCGCCGTCGAGGCCGCGAGCCCCGTCGCGAACGAACCGGTGCGACTGCTCTGGGCGGGGCGCTTCGACCGGCAGAAGCGGCTCGACGTGCTCGCCGGCGTGATCGAATCCGCCGCGCAGCGGAACCTCGACGTCGAGGTGCACGTGTACGGCGCCGCGGTCGTCGACGACGACACCGCATCCGCACTGCTCGACCGGCTCCGCGCGGCGGGCGCCGTGCTCCACGGACCGTACACGCGGGGCTTCTCGGCGCTCCCGCTCGCGAGCTTCTCCGCCCTGCTCATGACGTCGGAGTGGGAGGGCATCCCCAACATCATGCTCGAGGCGATGTCGGCGGGTCTGCCCGTCATCGCGCCGACCGTCGGCGGGATCGCCGAGGTGCTCACGCCCGGCACGGGCTACCCGGTCGGAGCGTTCGACGCCGTCGACGAGTACGTCGACGCGATCGCCGATCTGCGGGACCACCCCGACGCGGCGATCGCACGCGTCGAGGCGGCGCGCGCCCTCATGCTCGAGGAGTTCACCTGGGAGCGGTTCGGCGCGAGCGTGCGCGAGACGCCGGGCTACGTCGACGAGCCGGATGCCGTCCCGGCCGACGAGGCCGAGTCCGGGGAGGACGCCGACGACACGGCGGACGTCGTGGAGTTCTTCGCGTCGTCCGCCACCGCCGAGCTGCTCCGGGACCCCGGGGCCCGGGTCGTGCACCTGGCGAACGGGGGGTTCGGATACTCGAACTTCGGCGACGTGCTCCAGCTGAAGGCCATGATCGCCCGCTGGCGGGCGCGATCGGACCGCGAGCCCGTGCTGCTGTTCACGATCGGCGCCCTCACGACGTGGCGCACGCCGGACGAGCTGCGCCGCATCTACGGCTGCGAGCACATCGTCTTCGCGCGGGACGTGGAGGAGGAGGCGCCCGCCGAGCTCGTTCCCGTCGAGCCGTCGCCGAACGACGCGGTCGCCCACATGGTGGGGGGCGGCTACCTCAACGCGCGCTGGGGCGCGTCATCCCTGCGCATCTTCGACGCGTACTTCGAGACCGTCGGCGTCACGCGACTCGTGATCTCCGGAATGCAGCTCGACGAGGAGGTCGTGCCCGACCTGACGCCGTTCTGCGAGCGCTGGGCGCCCGTCCTCCTCGGCGCCCGCGACGAGCGCTCGCTGCGCATCGCATCCGCCGTGGTCGGCGACCGCGCGCGCATGTCGTTCGACGATCTCAGCGAGGTGTTCGACGAGTGGGTCGCCGTCGACGAGCCGTCGGGGTCGAGCGGGTCCGGACGGCGCATCGGCGTCCACCTCAACACCTCCGACTACGTGGGCGAGTCGCGAACCGCGCAGCTCACGCTGGATGCGGTCGCCCGGCTCCGCGCCGGCGACCCGGAACTCGGCATCACCCTCGTGCACTCCTACGACGATGCCCGGCCGGAGGTGCGCGACACGCTGGGGTCGTGGCAGGCCTTCGGCGAGCGGATCGGCGCGGTGCGGCTGGAGACGGTCGACCTGGCCGTCGCCTCGCTGCGGTGGCAACCCGGTTCCGGCGCCCCCCGGGACGTCGTCGACGCACTGCGCCGCCTCGACCTCGCGATGTCGTCGTCGTACCACACGGCGATGATCCTCAACCGGCTGGGCGTGCCGGCCTACCTGGTGGTCGCGGACCCCTACTTCGCCCAGAAGGCCGAGATCTTCCGCCAGAAGCCGACCCTCGAGGAGTTCATCGCCGACCCCGGCGTCCCCGTGGATTTCGCTCCCGAGCGCGCGGCCCGCGCGCGCTGGCTCGTCGAGTTCGACCGGTTCGTCGCGGGCCCGTGACGCGCATCATCGCGGGCTTCGCGGGCTCCCTCGCCCTCCGCGTGCCGTCGTCGGGCACCCGCCCGACGAGCGACCGGGTGCGGGAGGCGCTGTTCAGCGCGCTCGAGGCCCGGGACGTCCTGCGCGGCGCGCGCGTCGTCGACCTGTACGCCGGCTCGGGCGCGCTCGGCCTCGAGGCGGCATCGCGCGGGGCGGCATCCGTCGTGCTCGTCGAGCGGGCGAGCGCCGCCGCCGCGGACTGCCGGCGCAACGCCGCCGCCGTGCTGCGCAACGCGCCGCGGGACGCGCCGCCGCGCGTCGAGGTCGCGGCGCAGGCGGTCGGCGCCTACCTCGCCACGGCGGCGGCGACGTGGGACCTCGCTCTCGTGGATCCGCCCTACGACCTCGGCGCGGCCGAGCTCACGGCCGCCCTCGGCCTGCTCGCGCCGCGTCTCGCGGATGACGCGCTCGTCGTGGTGGAGCGGCGCACGAGGGACGGCGAGCCGGGCTGGCCCGACCACCTCGAGCCCGAGCGGTCGCGGGCGTACGGCGACACGACGCTGTGGTACGCGACCCGGGTGGCTCAGCCGGCGCGGCCCGACCAGCCCGCGTAGGGGTCCCAGCCGGCGTCGTCGTGCGCGACGCCGCCCACGAGCACGCCCGCGCCCGCCACGACCCGCCCGATCGCGCGGAACGGATGCGGCAGCTCCGACCCCGCGGGGAACGTCGCGAGCAGCGCGTGGTCCTCACCGCCGGCGAGGGCGGTCGCCGGGTCGGGACCGAGCTCCGCCGGGTCGAGGTCGAGCGCCACCCCGCTCGCGCGGGCGATGCGGGCGGCGTCCTTCGCGAGGCCGTCGCTCACGTCGAGCATCGCGGTCGCTCCGGCCCGCGCCGCCGCGCGGCCGGCCGCGATCGGCGGCGACGGGCGCAGCTGCGGGAGGGCGCGCGCGCGGAGGTCGTCGCTCGGCGCGACGGCGTCGCCCGCGGCATCCGTCGCCCCGGTGAAGAGGGCGCGCAGGGCCGCGAGCGCCTCGCCCGCCGCTCCCGCGAGCGCGACGACGTCGCCCGTCCGCGCGCCGCCGCGCAGCACCGGGGGCCGGCCCTCCAGGTCGCCGAACGCCGTCACCGCGATCGTGAGCGTCGCCGACACCGACAGGTCGCCGCCGACCACGCCGCAGCCCGGGGCGAGCGCGGCGCAGCCCTCGCGCAGGCCGTCGGCGAGTCCCTCGAGGAAGGCCACGGGCGTCGACTCCGGAGCCGCGAGGGCGACCACGAGCGCGCTCGGCACGGCGCCCATCGCCGCGACGTCGGAGAGGTTGCTCGCCGCAGCCTTCCAGCCCAGGTCGTAGGGCGTCGACCAGGCCAGGCGGAAGTCGGGCCCGTGCACCATGAGATCGGTCGTGACGACGAACCGGCCGTCGGGCGCCGCGATCACGGCAGCGTCGTCACCGGGACCGACGAGAGCGGATGCCGCCGGCGGCAGCCGCGGGAAGATGCGGGCGAGCGCCGCGTTCTCCCCGGCCGCGCCGAGGGTGTCGCGCGCATCCGTCACCCGCCCAGGCTATCGGCGAGCCCGCCGGCGGTCGCGGGCTCACCGGCGGGCGCTCCACGGCGAGTCCCACGTCGCCGCGAGCTCACTCACCTCGGGCGCGGGGATGACACGGGGGGAACGGCCCTCCGTGAGCAGCACGGTCCGCGACGCCTCCTCCACTTCGATCGCACCGTCGATCGCCGCCGACATCGTCGCGCCGCTCACGATCTGGCCGTGGTTGGCCAGCAACGCTGCCCGGAACGGAAAGCGCAGCTCCGCCACGAGGTCGGCGAGCTCCGCCGAGCCGGGTACGCGAAAGGGAATCAGGGGCGTCTGCCCCACGCGCATCACGAAATAGGGCGTGAGCGGCGGTATCGCGCTGTATTCGCTCCACGGTTCGAGGCAAGAGACGGCGACCGCGTTCGGCGAATGCAGGTGGACGACAGCTCGGTGAGCCGGGTTTCTTCGGTAGAAGGCACGGTGCAGCGCCCACTCCTTCGAGGGCCGCGGACCGCGCAGGTGCGCTCCGTCGACGTCCAGGACGGCGACATCGGCCGGCGTCAGCGTCCCCAGGCTCGATCCACTGGCCGTGATGTGGATGCGATCGCCGTCACGGACCGAGATGTTCCCGCTCGACCCGGTGTTGACCCCCGTCGCGGTGATCTGCGCTCCAGCGACGATCAGCTCGTCGATGGGCGCCGGGTGCTCGTTCACGCGAGCGCCTCCCACGCGGTCGTGAACATGTCGTCCCCTCCGAAGTTGCCCGACTTCAGCGCCAGCAGCACGTCGGTGTGCTCCGAGGTGGCGGATACGGACCAGCACACCCCTGGCGCGATCTGGGGACCGATCAGCAGACGCCGGCAGCCCAGGGCGGTCGCAACCGCGCCGGACGTCTCTCCCCCGGCGACGATGACCTGTCGGAATCCGAGGGACTCGACCGCCGTCGAGGCGATCGCCGCGACGACGCGTTCGATGTGCTCGGCGGGGCCCCTCCCGCCGGCGTTGTCGCGAACGTCGTCGGGTCGGCCGACCGAGTGGACAACCGGAAGGGAGTCGGGGGGAAGGTCGGCCAGCAGGCCGGTGACGCTTCGCACGACGTCGAGCGGATCGGCGAGGAGACGGTCGATGTCGAGCTTGATCATCGTGGCGCCGGCGTCGCGCGCCGATGAGATCTGGGCCCGTGTCGTGGCGGACGCGCTCCCGCACAGCACGAGGCGCCGCCCGGCGGGAACCGGGAACTCCGCGGACGATGGATCGTGCGGCCCGGACACGCCGTACGCCAGCCCCGCGCTGCCCGAGATCACGGGCCAGTCGGCGACCGCGGCGGACACGGTCGCGAGGTCGGCCTCCGTCGTGGTGTCGACGACGATGTAGGTCGAGTCCGCGGCCTCGAGCGCC
Organism: Galbitalea sp. SE-J8; assembly: GCF_030345695.1. GTDB lineage: Bacteria > Actinomycetota > Actinomycetes > Actinomycetales > Microbacteriaceae > JAUASV01. The sequence continues at coordinate 109,565 of NZ_JAUASV010000009.1, forward strand.
GCGCGCAGCGCGTCCGCGCCGCGCGAGACCTCGCCGATGGACACCTCGCCGACCGAGTGACGGGTCTGGGGTCGGAGGATGGCCGCGACCCGCGACTCCGTCATGGGAGTCAGGGGGTGGTCGCGCATCGGCGACTCGGCGAGCAGTTCGTCACCCACGAAGAGGTGCCCCCGGTACACGGTCCGCCCGTTCGCGGGGAATGCGGGCGCGACGATGGTGCGGCTCGCGCCGAGTTCGGTCAGCACCGCGTCCAGCACCGGCCCGATGTTCCCGTCCTTCGTCGAGTCGAAGGTCGAGCAGTACTTCACGTAGATCTGCCGCGGGCCGAGCGGGGTGAGGTGCCGCAGGGCTTCGAGGGACATCTCGACGGCGCGATCGGCCGCGATGGTTCGCGTCTTCACGGCGACGACCACTGCATCGAGCTCGAGATCCTCGGCCTCCGCGGGCGGGGGGACGGCATCAGCGCCCAGGGCGACGATCACGCGCAGGCCGCGCTCGCGAAGGGCGGTGGCCACGTCGGTCGCCCCGGTGAAGTCATCGGCGATCACGCCAAGGTGGATCACGTCTAGCTCTCTTTCGGACGTTGCGCCGGTGGCGGCCGGACCTCATCCGGCCGCCACCGCCATCTAGATGAACAGGTCGAGCACGAGGACACCGCCGAGGGCGACGACGGAGATGAGGCAGTCCATCACCGTCCACGCTTTGAAGGTGTCCTTGATGTCGGTGCCGAGGTACTCCTTGACCAGCCAGAAGCCGGCGTCGTTGACGTGCGATCCGAACCGCGAGCCGGCACCGATCGCGAGCACGAGGAGCGTCGCCTCGGCGGTCGTCTGCTGCGCGGCCAGCGGCGCGAGCAGACCGACAGCCGTGACGATGGCTACCGTGCCCGACCCGACCGCCATCCGCACGATCGCCGTGATCAGCCAGCCGAGCAGGAGAATCGGGATGCCGATGGCATCGGCGAGGTTCCCGACCGCGGTGCCGACGCCCGAGGCGACGAGAACCCCCTTGAAGCCGCCGCCCGCGGCAACGATCACGATCACGCTGGCGACCGCGGGAAGCCCGCGTCCCATGCTCGCGCCGATGGACGCCAGGGACATCCCACTGCCGAGGCCGAGGGTGAACATCGCGACGAGCACCCCGAGCAGCAGCGCCACGACCGGCTCGCCGATCACCGAGGTCGCGTCCGCGAACGCACTCTCAGGGCTCACGATCTCAGCCACCGCATGGATCAGCATGAGAACCACCGGAAGGAGCATCGTCGCGATCGTCAGGCCGAGCGACGGTTTGCGACCGCTCGCTTCCGCGCTGCTCTCGGGCACCAGGGATTCCGGCGGGTGCGCGATCACGCGGGGCGCGATGAACCTCGCGAACACCGGGCCGCCGATGACGATGGTCGGAATCGCGACGACGATGCCCAGCACGAGCGCCAGCCCGAGGCTGGCGTCGAGCCCCGACACCGCGGCGAGCGGACCAGGATGCGGCACCATGAATCCGTTCAACAGTGACAGTGCCGCCAGCGAGGGCAGCGCGAAGAGGATCGGTGACACGCCGCGCTTCTTCGCCGCGAGGAGCGCGATCGGCACGATGAGCACGACGCCCACTTCGAAGAACAGCGGCAGCCCCAGGAGGAACGACACACCGGCCATGGCCCACGGGACGACCGCGAGCGACACCTTGCCGATGACCGTGTCGACGATTCTCTCGGCGCCGCCGCTCTCGGCGAGCAGCTTGCCGAGCATCGCGCCGAGGGCGATCAGGATCCCGACGTCGGCGAACGTTCCGCCGAACGACTCCCCGAACGCGTCGAGCGATCCCTCGGGTCCCAGTCCCGCGATCAGGCCGACAGCGGCGGAGCCCACGATGAGGGCGATGAACGGGTGGACCTTCGCTGCGGTGATCAGGGCGATGATGAGCGCGATGCCCACGCCCGCGGCGGTGAACAGCACCCAGTCGGGCGCGATGGGTCCGACACCTTCGGCGGCGAGCGACATGTCAGCGACCGTCCGGGTTCCCGGCGTCCCGCGGCAGAGCGGCGACGACCGCATCGCCGACGCTCTGCGTCGACGACGTTCCGCCGATGTCCCGGGTCACCTCGCCCGCGGCGGTCACGGCCGCCACAGCGGCGTCGATGCGGCGGGCGCCGTCGCGCGCGGCCTCGTCGTCGTGCCGGGCACCGAGCCACTCGAGCATCATCTTGGCCGAGAGGATCGTCGCGAGCGGGTTGGCGACGCCCTTGCCAGCGATGTCCGGTGCCGACCCGTGCGAGGGCTGGAACATCGCGTGGTCGTCCCCGATGTCGCCGGAGGGTGCCATGCCGAGGCCCCCGTTCAGCGCAGCGGCGAGGTCCGACAGGATGTCGCCGAACATGTTCTCCATGACGAGCACGTCGTAGTCCGCCGGTCGCTGCACGATGGCCAGCGAGAGCGCGTCGATGAGTGCGTACCCATAGCCGATCTGCGGGAATTCGCGTTCGGCGACCTCGGTGAACACCCGGCGGAAGAAGGCGAGTGAGCGGAAGATGTTGGCCTTGTCGACGCAGGTCACGAGCGATCTGCCGTCGCTGGGCCGGCCCTGGCGCTGGCCCGCGAGTTCGAACGCGTAGCGCGACACCCGCTCCGTCCCGCTCCGGCTGATCAGCATCGTGTCGCCGACGACCTGGTCGGTGATCTCGGTGCCGCCCTCGAACGAGGCGAACAGTCCCTCGGTGCTCTCCCGCACGATCACGAGGTCGACGGCCTCGCCCCGGTCGACCACCGGCCTGATTCCGGGGTACAGCTTGATCGGACGCACTCCCGCGTACAGGTCCAGACCCTTGCGAAGGCGGATGATGATGCGTCCCTGCACCTCCGTGCCGTCGGGCATGCGCACCTCGGGCAGGCCCATCGCGCCGAGGAGGATCGCGTCGGCGGCGCCCACGGACTGGAAGGTCGCGTCCGGAAGCGCGTCTCCCGTGCGCGAGTAGAGACCGACGCCGGCCTCGTGGTCGGTGAGATTCAGATCCAGTCCCGGCACGATCCGACGGACCTCGTCGAGGACCTTGACGGCCTCGTCGGTGATCTCCGGTCCGATCCCGTCGCCGCGAAGGATGGCAATTTCATAGCTCAATGCGGTGCCTTTCGCACGTGCGAACGCGGAGCGAGCGACGCCGCCACTCCATCGTGCGCAGGGTTGTGAAGATGTGGGATGAGCGTATCAGCTCTTCACACTACTTCCCAAATCTGATCGTTGAATCAGAGCGTCACGCTAGGTCGTCGCGGTTCGGGCGACCTCGGCGAGCTGCACCACGGGCCCTCGCTCACGGATGCGGTCGGCCGCCGCCGCGCTCAGTCCCGAGTCGGTCACAATCGTGCCGAGTTCGGCTATGCCGAAGATCCGGTACCGAGCGAACGAGCCGAACTTGGACGAGCCCGCGACGAGCACCGCCTCGTTGGACGACGCGAGAGCGGTCTTCTTGAGCTCGACCTTCGATTCGGTGGGAGTCGTGACGCCGTGATCGATGTCCCACGAGCTCGACGAGATGAACGCGATGTCCACGGACAGCTCTCGAAGGGTCAGCGCCGCCAACCGTCCGACCGCGGACTGGTTGTCCTTCTCGATTCGTCCGCCGACCGCGATCAGCTCGGCGGCGGGATGGTCCAGGAACGCGCTCAAGACGGCCAGGTCGTTCGACACCACGGTCAGGTCGGCGAGGTCGGCGAGGTGCGGCCTCATCGCCTGCATCGTGGTGCCGGCGTCGAGGAAGATGGTCATGCCCTCGGTGACCAATCCCGCAGCGGTCCGCGCCATCGCATCCTTCTCCCGGATGTCGATGGTCGATTTCTCGGTGCGCGACGGCTCCGCGACCAGACGCGAGGCGATCTTCGCACCGCCGGGTGTCGGAATCGCCCGGCCCTCCGCCTCGAGCGCGGTGATATCCCGCCTGATGGTCATGTGACTCACGCCGAGCAGTGACGTGAGCTGGTGATAGCTGAGCACCTGCTCGCGACGCAGGTACTTGACGATCAGCTCGCGTCGTTGCTCCGGGATCAGCGGCGCGTCTTCGGTGTCGGGCATGGTCCACCTTCCTGCCGTTCACCCTAGAGCCGACCGACCGCCGGACGCTCTCGGGACGCGTCAGACGACGGACAGCATCACGCCCAGGCCGGGATGCCCAGCGATAGGCGGGAAGCGCCTCATGACCTCCGGATCGTGCCCGGCCACGACACGCGTGCCGGCATTGGCCGCGAGCGAGCGGATCATCTCGTACCCGTGGTACATGCCAGGCACATCGGAGACCACCGCGAACGGCATGTCCCGCTCCACCTCCTCGTAGTAGTGGATCACGTCCGACGCGATCACGACGGTCCCCGCCGCGTCATCCACCTCCACGAGCAGCTGACCCGGCGTGTGCCCTCCCACGATCCGAGCCCGAACACCCGGCGCTATGGTCGTCGTGTCGTCGAGCAGCACGAGTCGCGGGGTGCCGGCAAGCTGACTCAGATGCGCGATGTCTTCCGCCTCTCGATAGTCGGCGAACTGGATCCGGTTCGCGTAGGGACCCGTCCAGAAGTCGAACTCCGCCCTCGCCATGATGACCTGTGCGTTCGGAAACGCCTCGACGTTCCCCGTGTGGTCGTAGTGACCGTGCGTGACGACGATCCGATCGACCTCGGTCGGACCGATCCCGATCGCCGCGAGCGCCGCGGGAGGCTCGATGAGCATCGTGCGACCCCGGCGGCCACCGGACCGGATGTTGTACCCGGTGTCGATGAGAGTGACGCCGCCCGCGTCCCGAACGACCCAGACGAAGTAGTCCATGACGTCGACGCGGTCCGCTTCGCCGTAGAGCCGGTAGTTCAGATAGATCTCGCTGCGCTCGGCGGATCGCGTCCCGTAGCGCAAGGCGTAGATCCGACGGTCGCGCTCGCCGTCCGCGGTTCGCGCCCGAGCATCCGATGTCCTCATAGCCCGTTCACCATCCAACCGAGGATCGGCGTGGACTGCAGGAACACCAGGATGCAGGTCAGGGCCAGGAACAGCAGGCTCCACCCGATGACCCGTCGCAGCAGCTCGCCCTCGCGTCCCACGAGACCGACCGCGGCGGCGCCGACGGCCAGGTTCTGGGGAGACACCATCTTCGCCATCGCGCCGCCGGTCGTGTTGGCGGCCCCGAACAGCACCGGTGACGCCCCGACCTGTTGCGCGGCCGTGGCCTGCAGTTGGCCGAACAGAGCGTTCGCTCCGGTGTCCGTGCCGGTGATGAACACCCCGACCCAGCCGACGACGGGCGCCAGCAGCGCGTAGAAGACGCCGGTCTGGGCGAGCGCACTGCCGAGCGTGATGATCATGCCCGAGAAGTTCATGAGGTAGGACAGCGAGAACACGGCCAGGATCGTGACGATCGCCCAGCCGAACTGGGTGAGCACCCCCCAGTAGGCCGCCAGCGCACTCGGGACGCTCACTCGAAGCAGCACCATCGTGAGAACCGCCGCGACGAAGAGCAGCGAACCCGTCGCGCTCCCCCAGTTGAGCACGAAACTCGTGTTGACCGGCGTGCCCGTCGCGGACTCCACGGAGAGCGCCGGCCAGGGAAACGTGACCTGCAGAGTGGCGAGCCAGTCCTTGATCCCGGGAATCTGGGCGCACGAGAACACGGCGATCACGATCAGGTAGGGACCGAACGCCACGAGTCGATCGAGACCGGTGATCCCCCGATCGTCGGCCCGTGGACCCACCGTGGAGACGGCCTCGGTGATCGCCATGGTCGAGCGAGCGCGCATGGCGCGCGCCGCGATGACGACCGCGAACGTCGCGATGAGCGCCGAGAAGATGTCGGTGAGCTGGTACGAGAAGTGGTTCGACAGCAGATATTGAGCCGCCCCGAACACGACTCCGCCGACGAGCGCTGCCGGCCAGACTTCTTTCACTCCGCGCCGGCCATCGACGATGAGGAGGAGGACGAACGGGATCAGGACCGCGAGAAACGGGGTCTGCCGCCCGATCATCGCCCCGAACGTCTCGGCCGAAATGCCGGTTCCGTCGGTCAGCTGAACGGTCCGGCCCAGCATGGTCACCGGATTGCCCAGCCCGCCGAACGCGACCGGGGCCGTGTTGGCGACGAGTGACGCGACGATCGCCTTCATCGGATTCAACCCGAGCGAGATGAGCATGCCCGCGCAGATCGCGACGGGGGCACCGCTTCCGGCCAGTGCCTCCAGGAGGGTGCCGAAGCCGAAAGCGATGATGATGGCCGCGATTCGAAGGTCGTTGGACAGCCCGGCGAACGTGCGCCGAAGGATTTCGAAGTGACCGGACTTCACGGTCATGCTGTGGATCCAGATCGCGTTGAAGACGAGCCAGAGGTTGTTCAGGACTCCCTGCGCCGTGCCGTCGAGTGAAGCGCTCACGGCCTGGACGACGGGCATGCGCCACACGAGCACCGCGAGCCCGAGTCCCACAGCGAGCGTCACCAGGGACGCCCACTGCGCCTTCCAGCGGAGACCCGCCAGCAACACGAGCAGCACGATCACCGGAACGAGCGCCACGAGGCCGGACAGCCAGAGATTGGTCAGGGGGTCAAGGATCTGGTGGAACATGCACACTCCGTCGTGCTCAATCAGTCGTCCATCCGGGCACGGCCGCCCGTGTGCATCCTTGTGAAGATGCGGTGATTCACTATAACTCTTTCACAGATCATCTCAATCTCCGCTTTTCGCCGTCAGCTCGCCCGGCTCGGGCCCCGGTACCGTGGAGCGCGTGCTCCGCCCCCTCGCCGCCGTCGCTGCGGCGCTGCTCGTCGCATCCGCCCTCGCCGGATGCAGCGCACCCGTCGCGCTCGACGCCGCGCCGGACGCGAAGAACCCCGCGTGCGCGGCCGTCTCCGTCGCCGTGCGCGACACCGCGATCGGCGACCTCGCCGAGCGGGACACGACCGCCCAGGCCACCGCGGCATGGGGCGACCCCGCCGCCGTGACCCTGCGGTGCGGCGTCGAGGTGCCCGCGCCCTCGACGCTGCCGTGCTACGAGCTCAACGGCATCTACTGGCTGCTGGACGACTCCGCGGCGCCCGTGTACCGCTACACGACGTTCGGCCGGGACCCCGCGGTGCAGGTCGTCGTGGACCAGGACCGGGCGTCCACCTACACGTCGCTCGACACGCTGAGCGACGCCGTGGGCAGCACGCCCGCGACGGGCGCCGTGTGCTCGGATGCGATCGACCCGACCGAGGGCTCCGGCGACGCGACGAGCACGCCCTCGGGCTGACCCCGGCCGGCCCGGCACGACGGGCTGCCCACGTCGCATCGACCTCGGGACGCCTCATCGCGGGCGCCGGCTCAGCGCCTCCCGGGCGCGATGATCAGCCGGTACGCGATCCGGCGGATGCCGACCGGCACGAACCGGTACCCGCCGCGCACGACGACGTTGCGCAGGTACTGCGCGCGCGTCGTGTAGCCGGCCCGCCGCATCCGCTTCTGCAGGGCGAGCTCGCTGCGGAACAGCGCCGCTCCCCCGCGCCGCTGGTACGCGCCCGAGTCGACGCGGTACTTCAGCAGCGGGTCGGGCACGTTCGCGACCCGGGCGCCGTCCTTGATCATGCGCACGAACAGCCAGTAGTCCTCCATGAGGGCGAGCGGCTGGTACGCGCCCGCGCGCTCGACGGCGCTGCGCCGGTACACCACGGTCGGATGGTTGAACGGGTCGTGGAACGTCGCGTACGAGCGGATGACGTCCTCGCCGACCGGGGGCGTGCGGGTGCCGAGCACGCCCCCGTCGCCGAACTCGAACATGCCCGTGCCGACCAGCTCGAAGCCCTCGTCGATGAGCGGGAGCTGCTTCGCGAAGCGCTCCGGCATCGCGATGTCGTCGGCGTCCATGCGCGCCACGACGTCGTGCGCGCAGCGTTCCAGCCCGGCGGTGAGCGCATGCGCGAGTCCCTGGTTGCGTTCGAGCGGCACGAGCACGACCGGGACGACGGATGCCGCGACCTCCTGCTCGATCGCCGCCGCGAGGTCGTCGGGCACCGGGCCGTCCTGCACGAGCACGACCTCGTCCGGGCGCAGCCGCTGCCCGACCGTCACCGAACGGAACGCCTCGCGGAAGAAGTCCGCACGGTCCTTCGCGTACACGCTCATGAGCGCGGAGAACGGCGTGCTCACCCGGCACCGCCCCGCGCCGCGCCGTCGGTCGAGCGCTGGCCGGCGCCGCCGGCCGAGCGCGGGCCGGCGC